>JAGYIF010000009.1 GCA_018402735.1 Pelagibacteraceae bacterium | reverse complement strand
TTCATTCCTAGACACATAGAGCAACCTGGTTCTCTCCATTCTAACCCTGAAGCTATAAAAATTTTATCTAGGCCCTCTTCTTCCGCTTGCTTTTTTATTAATCCAGATCCTGGAACTACAAAGCCAGTAACATTTGCAGCAATTTTTCTTCCCTTTAAGATAGCTGCTGCTGCTCTTAAATCTTGTATTCTTCCGTTAGTACAAGACCCTATAAAAACTTTATCTATTACAATAGAATCTAATTTTTTATTTGCTTCTAATCCCATATATTCGAGTGATCTAATCACTGCATTTTTTTTATCAGGATCGGAAAAGGTATCTGGGTGCGGAACACTTCCAGTAATAGGCAAAACGTCTTCCGGACTTGTGCCCCAAGTAACAGAAGGGACTATATCTTCTGCTTTTAAAATTATTGTTTCGTCATATTTTGCATCTGTATCTGAATGCAAACTTAACCAAAAATTTTTAGCCTTTTCCCAATTTTCTCCTTTAGGTGCTAATGGCTTATCTTTAATAAATTCTATTGTTTTTTCATCTGGCTGAATAAGTCCTGCTCTCGCTCCAGCTTCAATGCTCATATTACATATGGTCATTCTTTCTTCCATAGACAAATTTTTGATTACTTCACCACTATACTCTATTACGTAGCCAGTGCCTCCGGCTGTACCGATTTTTCCAATAATAGTGAGAATGATATCTTTTGCTGTAACCCCTAATGGAAGTTTTCCTTGAACTTCAATTTTCATATTTTTAGCTTTTCTTTGTATTAAGGTTTGAGTAGCTAAAACATGTTCAACTTCTGATGTTCCAATTCCAAAAGCCAAAGCACCAAAAGCACCATGAGTTGCTGTATGGCTATCACCACACACAATCGTCATGCCTGGTTGAGTTAGGCCTTGCTCTGGTCCAATCACATGAACAATTCCCTGCCTAATATCGTGCAAACCAAAAAAATTAATATTAAAATCTTTACAGTTTTTCTCTAACGTTTCGTATTGTAATGCAGAATCTTTATTTTCGATTGGTTTACTTCTGTCTGTGGTAGGAACGTTATGATCTGCAACAGCAAGAGTAAACTCTGGAAATTTAACTTTTCTTCCACTCATGCGAAGTCCTTCAAATGCTTGGGGACTTGTTACTTCATGAACAAGATGTCTATCAATAAAAAGAAGGCAAGTGCCATCTTCTTGCTTATCAATTAAATGATTATCAAATATTTTATCGTAAAGAGTTTTCGACATTACAACTTACTTATTAATTGCTCGTGTCTTCACTAACAGCCGCTGATTCTGGGGCCCCTTTTTTCTTAGTCATAACTTTTTTAGCTGCAACATCAAGACCAATTTTCTTTTTAATCTTTTCGTTAATTCTAGCCGATTTACCTTTTCTGTCTCTTAAATAATAAAGTTTTGCTCTTCTAACTTTTCCTGATCTGATTAGTTCAACAGAATCTACGTTTGGACTATATAGTTGAAATACTCTCTCAACACCTTCACCAAATGAAATTTTTCGTACTGTAAATGCAGAATTAATTCCTCGGTTTTTTTTTGCAATACAAACACCTTCGTATGCCTGAATTCTTTGTTTTTTACCTTCAATAATTCTTACATTTACTTTAACCGTATCACCTGGATTAAAGTTAACGATTTTTTTATTTTCAGTTAATTTTTTAATTTGCTCTTTATTAATATCTTCAATATTTTTCATGACTAAATTCATTCTAATTTTTGTTTTTATTATACTTTTGCCACATATCTGGTCTTAGGCGCTGTGTTATACTCCTGGACTGTTCTAAACGCCAGTGCTTTATTTCCGCATGGTTTCCCGATAATAGAACGTCTGGAACTTTTTTTCCCTCCCATTCTCTTGGCTGAGTATACTGAGGATATTCTAATAAATTATCGTTAAAACTTTCTTCTTGAAGAGATCCTTCTGCTCCTAAAACGCCTGGTAAAAGTCTTAGAACACTATCTAACAAAACTGTTGCCGCCGTCTCACCTCCTGACAAAACATAATCGCCTATGCTTATTTCTTCAATATTGTTTTTTTCTATTACTCTTTGATCAACTCCTTCGAAATGACCACACAAAATATTTAACCCATTTTGCAAAGAAAAATTTTTTACCATATCTTGGTTTAAAGTTTTGCCTTTAGGAGAAAGATAAATAGTAGGATTATTATTTTGATTATTTATCAAACAATGATCAATAACATCTGCACGCATTAACATTCCTCTTCCGCCACCAAAAGGTTTGTCATCAACTGATCCATGCTTATCTAGAGCGTAATCTCTGATATTTACAATATCAAGTTTCCAAATATTTTTTTCTCTGGCTCTCTTATACATTCCCATATCAAGCAAACCTGGAAAGAACTCTGGGTACAGTGTAAATATTTTTGCTGACCACATTAAGATTTATTGGTTCTCCTCTTTAATTTCCTCCACTGGAGCAGATTCGGCTACTGGTGCAGTTTCTGCTGGTGCTACCTCTACTGGCGCAGGTTGAGCTGCTGCTGCTTCCGCTGCTTTTTTAGCATCTTCAGCTTTTTTTAGTTTTTCCTGGGCTTTCTTTTTTGGTAACGCCTTAATTGGGTTGTTTCTTTGTTTTGGCATAGGAATAAGTTTTGCCTCTCCTAAAAATCTTGCAATTCTTTCTGAAGGTTGAGCTCCCTGACCTAGCCAATACTTGATTCTTTCAATATCAAGACTTAATCTTTCAGTCTTATCTTTTGGTAATAGGGGATTAAAAAATCCTACTTTCTCAATAAATTTTCCATCTCTTGGCCTTCGAGAATCTGCTACTACTATTTTATAGAAGGGTCTTTTTTTAGCTCCCCCTCTAGACATTCTTATTTTTAACATTTGCTTCCTTTCATTTTAAGTTGTTTAAAAACTCTGGAGGAATCTGATCCATTCCATCTAGAGCGCCTCTACCGCCATTTGACATTCTTTTCATCATCGTTGTCATCATTTTATGTTGCTTTAGAAGCTTGTTTACCATTGAGATGTCCGTTCCCGATCCATTCGCAATTCTTTTTTTTCTCGACCCATCAATCACTTTCGGATTGTCTCTTTCTTTTCCAGTCATAGACAAAATAATCGCCTCCTGTTTTGCAAGTATGCTTTCGTCTAAATTAGATTCATCAATCTGTTTTTTTATTTTAGATACACCTGGAAGCATGCTTAGCACTCCGCTCATGCCCCCTACTTTTTTCATTTGTCTAATTTGTTTTAAATAATCATTAAAAGTAAAGCTTCCTTTTTTAAAATTTTCTTCTAATTCATCAATTTTTTCTTGCTCCAAACCTTCAGAGACTTTTTCCACGAGAGAGACCACATCTCCCATTCCGAGTATTCTATTTGCAATTCGATCTGGGTGAAACACTTCTAACTCATTGATGCCTTCGCCCATCCCCAAAAACTTTATTGGGCAACCTGTAACTGCTTTCATGCTCAATGCAGCACCACCCTTGCCATCTCCATCTATACGGGTAAGTATGATTGAGCTTAAGGAAACTGTTTTTTTAAATTCGGTGGCAATATTGACCGCATCCTGTCCTGTTAAAGAATCGGCAACCAATATAATTTCTGTAGGCTTAATATCATTTTCTAATTGTTTTAATTCCATCATCATTTGCTGATCAATTTGGGTTCGTCCGGCAGTATCAAAAATAATAATGTCTTCTCCAGATAAGGATGCCGCATTTATTGCTCTTTTTGAAATTTCTAGAGGAAATTGGCCCTCCATAATAGGCAGTGTCTTAATTGCATTTTTTTCTCCCAGAATTTCCAATTGTTTTTGAGCAGCTGGCCTATAAACATCTAAACTGACTAACATGCTTTTTTTTGAATAATGTTTCTCTAAATATTTTGCCAGTTTTGCAGTTGTTGTGGTTTTTCCTGATCCTTGCAAACCTACAATTAAAATTTTTACAGGTGGTACTGCATTTAAATTAATTTCTTTTTGTTCACTTCCTAATATATTTACTAATTCGTCAAAAACTATTTTGACTATCATCTGCCCTGGGGTGACTGATTTTAAAACTTCTTGACCAATAATTTTTGGTTTAACATTATTAATAAAGTCTTTTGCGACAGAAAGTGATACATCCGACTCTAGTAAAGCTTGTCTAATTTTTCTTAATCCTTCATCAGCTTGATTTTCATCTAATCGGGTAATTCGATTAAAAAAAGAAAAAGCACTTTCAATTTTATCTGTTAAACTTTCAAACATATTTTTCCCCTCTTCCAACAACAATTGCACTAGTGGGCGAATTCTCGCTGACTAGTGTTGATCTCCTCCGAAGAGGACACCACAAAATTGTAATAAATTGTGGAAGTAGCCTGAAGCTATATAGTAACAATTTAAAAGTCAAGGAAACTGGGGTAATAGTAAAAGCTATGAATATTAAAGGTTATAAAATGGATGGTTTGGGAAATGATTTTTTAATCATCGATCAAAGACAAAACCCAGTGGTTCTAACTTCGGCCCAGATCAAAAAACTAGCTGACAGAAATAATCTTGGGTTTGATCAGTTAATTTATATAGAGCCTGGTAACAATTCTATACCCAATATTTTATTTTATAATTCAGATGGTGGAGAATCGGCTGCTTGCGGAAACGGAAGTAGATGTGTGGCCTATTTATTGATGGAAGAGCAAAAATCAAAGACAGTTTCCCTAAACACAAAAAGTGGTATTTTAGAGTCCTTTCATAATGGAAACAAAAATATTACCATTAATATGGGAAAGCCTGTGTTTGAATGGAATAAAATTCCTCTTGTAAAAAATAAGGATACTTCCAATATCACAATAGATCTTAAAGAACATGGAACGTTTAATGGTTATTCGCTTAGCGTCGGAAATCCCCATATAATTTTTTTTGAAGAAATTGAAATTAATAAATTAAAAGTAATAGGTCCTATCATTGAACATCATAGTTATTTCCCCGAACGATGTAATGTGACTTTTGCAAGTATAATCGATAAAGAAAATATAAAAATAAAAGTATGGGAAAGAGGCGCCGGCTTAACAAAGGCGTGCGGCACAGCTGCCTGTGCAACATTGGTTGCTGCATATAAAAAAGGATTAACGAACAGAGTAGTAAATGTTCATTTTGACAATGGTCGATTGCTCATTGATTGGAAAACCAATAATCACATTTACATGACAGGTCCTGTATCGGACATTAAATTAATAAGCATTGATATTTAAATAAATGAGTTTTTTTAATAATTTAAAAGAAGGTTTATTTAAATCTTCAAAAAATTTATCGGAAGGTATTTCTAATATTTTCACCAAAACAAAACCTAATGACGTTTTGTTAAATGAAATTGAAGATTTTATGATTCAAGCAGATTTTGGCGTGCATGTTTCACAAAAGTTTAAATCCTTACTGGCTAGTAAAAAATTTTCTGAAGAAGAACTAAAAAAAGATAATTTTTATAAGATATTTTCTGAAGAAATATCTAAGATTTTAAAACCTTTAGAAAAAAATATTATTAGCAACGAAGCTACGCTCCAAACAATCATTATATGCGGTGTGAATGGAACTGGAAAAACAACAACTATTGGAAAGCTATGCAAATTATTCAAAGAAAATAATAAAAAGGTTGTGATTGGTGCGGCAGATACTTTCAGAGCCGCGGCTATTGATCAATTAAAAATATGGTGCGATAGAAACAGTACCGACATGATCCAGTCTGAAGTTGGATCGGATCCAGCTTCTGTTGCCTTTAAAACAATTGAATACGCTAAAAATAATGGCAAAGACATATGCGTTATTGATACTGCAGGAAGACTTCATAATAAAAAAAATTTAATGGAGGAGTTTGCAAAAATTATAAGAGTAATAAAAAAAATTGATCCTAATGCTCCCCAAGAAACTTGGGTTGTTTTAGATGCAACAACGGGACAAAACGCTATTACACAGATAGAAGAATTTCAAAAAATTACTTCTATCACCGGGATTATTATGACTAAATTAGATGGTACTGCTAAGGGCGGTATATTAGTAGCTGTTGCTGATCGTTTTAAAATACCAATTGTTGCAATCGGCATTGGTGAAAAAGAACATGATCTTAATCAGTTTGTTGCGGAAGAATATAGCCAAGCCCTAATAAAAGATCTTTAAAGAGAGTTAATAAATTTTTGTAAAGCATCTACCAAATAAAGATCGTAGCGCATCATATGTCCGCTACCGCTTGGAAAATAAGAATATTTTGGATTATTTGCCTCTTCATATATTTTCTTACCCATAAAAAAGGGAACAAGCATATCCATTTTTCCATGCATAACTAAAATGGGAGATTTATTTTCTTTAATTTTTTCAATCGAGACATATCGATCTTTTAATAAAATACTAACTGGTAAATAGGGATACAATATTTCCGCCATATCAACCATTGAGGTGTAGGGAGATTCTAAAATTATGCCTGCATAAATATCTCTTTTAGCAAGTTCAAGTGCAACACCTGTACCTAAGGATTCTCCATACAAAATAATATCTGATTTTTTTATATTTCTTTTTTCTAGCCATCTAATTGCACTGGCAGCATCTTCATACAAACCATCTTCGGTTGGTTTTCCAAGATTGTTACTGAAACCCCTCCATGAAATTAGTAAAAAATTTACATTCATTTTATCAATCTCATTAAGTTTATAAATACGGTTTCTAAGATTTCCTGCGTTACCATGAAAAAAAACTAAAGTTTTCTTTTTAGAGTCTTTAAAAGAAAACCAAGAATTTAGCTCGATACGATCACCAGATGGTATTTTTACTTTTTCAAATTGAAATGTAATTGGGGTCAAATCATGGTTATTAATATCCGGTCTATACATCAAACTTCTTTGAAAAATAAACATACACAAAAGGAGAATTATATAAGATACGAATATAGAAGAGAAAAAATAATAAAAAATTTTTTTCATGATCGGTATTTTTTATTAGCCAAAAAAATACCGAATAAAACAAGAGCAGCTCCATAAAAATGAAATGATTTCAAAGTTTCACTAAACAAAATCATTCCATAAATAGATCCATAAATTGGCATTAGATACACGGTCAAGCCAGCAAGAGATGCGCCTATGAGCTGTTGTAATTTAGTGTACATAGTAAAAGCTACAACTCCTGGGAAAATAGAAGCAAGTAAAACAAATATTACAAAATTTTGATTAAGGCTTGTTTGTAAAAAATAGACCTCTTCAATTAAAAAAAATGGAAAAAGGATGATAGCGCCCATGCAGCTCATTAGTGCAAATCTAGCAAAAATAGAAAATTGGCTTTTCCAATTAAGCAAATATATTGAAAACAAAGCCCAGCTAGTTGCAGAAACAACCATCCATAAATCTCCATATGTAAAAATTAAATTAATAGCATTGGTAAGTTCTCCTTTAAATATGACGTAAGCCACACCCACAAAACTTATTAAAATCCCTACCAGTTGGATTATTTTTAATTTTTCACTAAAAAAAATAGCAGACAAAAGAACTATAATAATTGGAGCTAGCGCATAAATAATACTCATATTAGTTACAGTTGTTGTTAGACCCGAAATATAAGGAAAGGCACCACACACAGAAAAGCCTGTTAAGCCCAGAAAGGCTAATCTAGGCAATTCTGGAATTATATATTTTTTATTTTTTTTTAATTCTGCATATACAAAAGGAAGAATAAATAAAAACACAAAGAACCATCTCCAAAAAGCTAATGATACTGGAGGAATGTTACCAAAAGCGCCTTTTGCTATGGCGATGTTACTCGTCATAAAGATAGGTTGAATAAATAACAATAAAAAATGAAAAAACTTCTCTGATGAATTGGTCAAAGTCTTAAAGAACTATTTTTTCTTTTTTTCAGTATCCTCTGTAAGACATTGATATACCTCAACGCCCATCATACAAAAAGTAGCAAACATGATTATATAAACAGGAAGAACATCTAAAAAAGTAATCATATTAGATTTATTTAATGTATATGTGATTCCACTAAAAAAAATGATTGCAGCAAGAGTACCTATAACTGAATTTATTTTATTAATCATTTTTTCCCTTTTTTAAAATTTTTAATTAACCAACTCGCAGTTCTCATTAATCTTGGATCATCAAACTTTTCACCAATAATTTGAACTCCTAGGGGTAGATTATTAGATCCCTCAAGTAATGGCAATGAAATAGATGGCATCCCCAAATATGTCCAGATTGTAGAAAATTCTGGACTTCCAGTATATTCTAAACCCTTAGGTGCAACACCAGTTGCTGCAGGAGATAATACAGCATGGTACTCGTGAAAAACCTCTTGAAATTGTTGATAAAAATAATCTCTATTTTCGCATGCTTCTGTGTAATCTCTGGCCTTATATTTTTGGCCTCGTTCAATAGCTTCTACTAATTTTTTTCCTAATTTCGTTTTTCTTTTTTCATAAAAATCAGAAAAGCTATAAGCCATATCAGTTTCATGAATAATTTGATGATACTCAAAAATTTTGTCGAAATGAGCTGGTGCATCAATTACTTTAATATTGGCTTCTAATTTTTTAATAAAACTTTCAAAACTTTTAATCGATTCTTTGTCTAAATTTTTCCATTTTGACGTTTTAAAAAATACAAATTTTGGATCAAAGGGAGGCTTTGATTTTACAATTTCCATTATATTATTTGCTGAATAGGCAATGGTAGATTTGTCTTGCAAGTCTTTTTTAATTATTTCCCTAGCAACTAAGGCAAGATCCTCAATGCTTCTAGAAAATATTCCAACATGATCAAGAAGATGGGATTGCTTCATTACACCGTGTCTACTAATCAAGCCATACGTTGGTTTATAGCCAATCACGCCACAGTAGGAAGCTGGTCTGATTACCGATCCGTTAGTTTGCGATCCTATAGCTACGGGTGCCATAAAAGAGGCGACAACCGCTGCTGAACCACTTGAAGATCCTCCTGGCGTTCGGGTAGAATCGTGAGGATTAGAAGTTTTTCCAGGATCAAAATAAGCAAACTCTGTCGTCACCGTCTTTCCCATTACAAGCGCTCCAGAATTTTTTAGTAAGTTGACTACTTCACAATCCTCTTTAGATCTAACACCTTCTCTAAGAATTGTACCACATTGCGTTGGCATTGAATCTGTTCCAAAAATATCTTTAATACCAATAGGAATCCCATGCAAAGGACCAATTGGTTTTCCACTTATTCTGAAATTGTCAGACTCTTCAGCTGCAGCTAATAACGCTTCTTTATCAAAATGCGCCCAAGCATGAATATTCTTATCTACTTCTTCTATTCTTTTAATATAGCTTTTAACTAATTCTTCTGATGATATTTTTCCTTCGTGAATAAGTTTGCTTAACTCTACTGCACTTAAAAAACAAAGTTCAGACATATGTCTTTATGCTGGACCAAACAATTTATCAGGCAACCATAATGCTAGACCTTGGAAGTTATACATAATGACCATTGCTATTATTACAATTGCTAGAAAAGGCATAATACCTTTGAAGATATCCATTAGTTCGACATTTTTAGACTGAACTCCCTTTAAGTAATATGCCGACATTGCCATCGGCGGAGTTAAAAAAGATGTTTGCAAATTTAATGCAATCAACATTGCAAAAAAGTAAGGATTGATGCCAAATTGTTCTAACAAAGGTAAAAATATAGGAACAAAAATAATTAAAATTTCTGTCCATTCTAAAGGCCAGCCTAGTAAAAAAATAATAATTTGGGTAATCACTAAAAACTGCCAAGGTTCTAGATTTAATCCTAAAAAGAATTCCTCAAAAACATGGTGTCCACCTAATAATGAAAATACAGAAGCAAAAGTCCAAGAGCCAACAAACAGCCACATAATCATGGCGGTAGTCTTAGCAGTTAAAAAAACTGATTCTTTAAAAGATTTCCATTTTAAAGTTTTATAAAAATAAGCCATTACCAAAGCACCGAAAGCACCTACTCCAGCAGCTTCTGCAGGGGTGGCAAATCCACCCAGAATACTTCCAAGGACTAACATGATAAGAACAAATAAAGGAATAAAAGAATAAAATACTTCTTTTAAAACTTTTCCAACCGGAGGTATTTCCTCTGCGCGTGGTTTTGGAGCCATTTCTGGCTTTATCATTGCATAACCAATTGCATAGATTACATAAAGACCAGCTAACAACAAACCTGGAAACATAGCTGCAGCAAATAATCTTAATGGAGATAATTGGGCAATCACCGCGAAAACAATTAACATAATGCTGGGCGGTATTAAAATTCCAAGACAACCTCCAGCGCAAATAATTCCTGAGGCAAATTTTTTATCATACCCAGCTTTAATCATGGCTGGCCAAGCCAGTAATCCCATTAACGTTACCACTGCTCCGACAATTCCTGTAGCTGTCGAAAAAATAACACACGTAAATAACGCTGCAACTGCCATTGATGCTGGAAGTTTGTAAGTTGCTAAACGAAGTGCGAAAAATAATTTTGAGACAATTCCAGCCCTCTCCACCAAATAACCCATAAACAAAAATAAGGGGACTGCTGTTAAGACATTATTGTCCATTACCGAATAAGTATTTTGGACTACAAGATCAAAAATTCTATTATCAAATAAACTTACTAATTTTGTTGAATCATAATAAGCATAATAACCAAAACCCACGCCCATCGCTAACAATGTAAAAGCAATAGGAAATCCTAACAAGACTAAGATTAAAAAAATCCCCATCATGAATATAGCTACCTGCGGATCTGTCAGTCCAAACATTATTTGCTACCTTCCTTTATGTCTTCAACCAAAACTCCTTCTGAATTTTTTCTCATTAAAATTTTCTCTGTTTCTTCAGCTGCAACTAATCGCTCTGGCCATTGTCCAGTTTGAAGAGCAATGATGGATCTAAATACTTCACTAATTCCAGCAATGATTAGTAAGAAACCAGATACAGGTATTAAAGTTTTAATCATATATATTTGAATTTGAGCTGGACTACTCCAACTTGTTTCTCCTTGCATCCAAGCTTTGCCGGCGTATTCAATACCTGCAAACGCTAGTGCACAAATTCCAGGGAAAAAAAATAAAAAATATAAAACGATATCAATTGAAGCTTGAACTTTAATTGGAAAAAGTCTGTATATAACATCTCCCCTGACATGTGCTGCATTTGCCAAGGCATAAGCACCGGCCATAAGGAAGAGTGCTCCGTACATTTGCATACTAAAGTCAAATGCCCACAAAGTAGGCGCATTAAATACGTAGGCCATGGTTACTTCATAAATAGTAGAAAAGCACAAAATAACAATTGACCAGGCAAAACTCTTTCCTACCCAAATGCTAAGTGTATCAGAAAAATGTATGTACTTTTTAAGCAGATCCACGTGATCGTTTTTATAATTTAAATTTTTAAAATCTACAAAAAAAAGGGGGGTGTAAATAACACCCCCCTTTTAAATTTATATAGATTATAATTTTACTGTTTCAGGAGCTCCGAAAGCTTTAGTATAAGCCAGTCT
>JAGYIF010000008.1 GCA_018402735.1 Pelagibacteraceae bacterium | reverse complement strand
GTTGCCTCAAATACAACAAGATTAGCTCAATTTACGGACAGATTATCTTTATATTAAATAATTATTGTCTGACTTGGATTGATTGTCCCAAGATCTCCCTAAACCAAGTCAGACAAACTTTGTCACATTTCTTCTCAATTTTTTTCTATATAACTTTGTTTTTATGCAAGATTTATTTCAATTAAAAAAAATTTTTCAGCTAGGCGATAATTTTTTTTATTGGCTAAAAATTTTATTTATGTCCATAATTATTTTTGGACTTATCTTATCATTGTTTGTATCCCCTAAAGATTATTTGCAAGGTGATACAGTTCGCATCATGTATGTGCACGTACCAGCTTCATGGTTATCGTTAATTATTTTTTCAGCCATGGGCATCTCTTCTATTATTACATTAATTTTTAAAATTAGAGTTTTTACTATTTATGCAAAAAGTTTAGCCCCAATCGGGCTTACTTTTTCTTTAATTTCTATTTTTACAGGATCTTTGTGGGGGCAACCTACCTGGGGAACGTTTTGGACTTGGGATGCCCGATTAACATCGATGTTAATTTTGGTTTTTTTTTATATTTTTTATATTTTGAGCTGGAAGTTAAATAAAAATTTTTTTAGTGCTGAAAAATATTCATCTATTATAGCCATTATTGGATTAGCTAATATTCCGATTATCAAGTTTTCAGTTGAGTGGTGGAATACTTTGCACCAACCCGCAAGCATTAGGTTGACAGAAGCGCCTGCTATTCATAGCTCAATGCTTATGCCTTTGGTTGTTATGTTTATTGGTTTTTCATTATTTTCCTTATTTGTTTTTTTTATTCGTTACAAGATGGAAATTTTAAAATTAAAACAAACCAAATTAATCAATATATTGAAGCAGTAATTATAAAATGAGCCCGGCAACAAAAAAAAGATTAAGTTTTTTCTTAATTTCTACGATCATGTTTTTAATTGTAGGAAAATTTATTTATAATTCTTTACAAGGAAATACGGTGTATTTTTTTTCACCTACAGACCTCTCTAATTTAAGTGAAAAACCAAATGGATTAATAAGAGTCGGTGGTTTGGTCAAAATAAATTCTATTCAGGAAAAACAAAAAAACGCCAGCTATACTTTTGTTATTACAGATCTTAAATATGATACTTACGTAGAATATGAAGGTTTGTTACCAAATTTATTCCAAGAAGGAAAAGGCGCTGTGATTGAAGGAGTATTAAAAGATAAAAAATTTTTATTGGGTCAAAAAATTTTAGCAAAGCATGATGAAAATTATATGCCACCGGAAGTAGCTGAGGCTTTAAAAAAAAGTGGTAATTGGAATAAAAATTATGACCAGTAATATCGGCCTTATAAGTCTTATTATTTCCTCCATTCTAAGTTTATTTATTCTTATTTTATTTTTTAAACATGTTTTGTTTGGCGGTCCTTTACATTCAAAATTTTTTGCATTGTATAATGCGAGCTTTTTTTTAATTGCAGTATCTTTTGTTTTGCTAGTCATCTCATTTGTTGTTTCAGATTTTTCTATAGTCGCAGTCTACGAAAACTCACATACCGACAAGCCATTTTTTTATAAATTTGCAGGGACCTGGGGAAATCATGAGGGCAGTATGCTTTTATTTATATTGATTATTTCTTTATATGGTTATCTATTCTTAATATTTACTAAGCAACTCAACTTTTCTCTAAGGTTTACTACTATTTTTTTTCAAACTTCACTTCAATTTGTTTTTCTTTTATTTTTAATTTTGACATCTAACCCTTTTGAAAAAATTTTTCCAATTCCAAATCAAGGATTGGGATTAAATCCAATTTTACAAGATCCATTATTGGTTCTGCATCCACCATTTTTATATTTAGGATATGTCGGTTTTTCTCTAGTATTTAGCTTGCTATTGGGAGGTTTAGTTACCAATCAGTATAACCAAAACTGGGCAGGCTTAGCAAAGCGATGGATTTTTTTGCCCTGGACATTCTTAACTTTCGGAATTGGTTTGGGATCTTTTTGGGCATACTACGAATTAGGTTGGGGTGGATATTGGTTTTGGGACCCAGTTGAAAATGCATCGCTAATGCCGTGGATTGCTTCTACTGCATTAATTCATTCGGTATTAGTCATGGATAAAACAAAAAAACTATTTAATTGGACAGCTATATTAACCATTTTAACTTTTGTGCTTAGTTTATTTGGAACTTTTTTAGTTCGATCTGGTATACTAAATTCAGTTCATGCTTTTGCTAATGATCCAGAGAGAGGGCTTTATATACTTTTTATTATTTCTTTAATTACTTTGTCCGCTTTAGTTATTTATATTTTAAAGTCAGCAAAACAAACAGGAGATGAAAATGGTTTCATTTTATTCAGCCGAGAATTTTCAATAGTTGTTAATAATTATTTATTAATTTTTGCTTTAACAGTTGTAACCATCGGAACTACTTATCCCATATTATTATCTGTATTCACTGAGGAAAGTATATCGGTAGGACCACAATATTATAATACAATCTTAGCTCCCTTTGTTTTTATATTTTTAATTTTAATGGGAATTGGTCCTTATATGAAATGGAATAAAAACTCTTTTGCTATTAATCGAAATAAATTAACTAGCTTTGTTCTATCTTCTTTAATTGTTACTGCATTAGTCAGCCTGATTCTTAAAAATCAAAATTTTATTTTTATCTTGGGGGTTGCGTGTTCATTATTTTTGATTATTTCTGTTGTGTATGAATTTGCTTATTTTAAACATATTAAGCTAAAGCAATTTAATTTTGCCAGACTTTTCTCCCACGCTGGATTTGGTTTTTTAATATTAGCAATCACATTGCATTATTTTTTTTCCAAAGAATTTACAACTAAAATACAATTAGGTGAAACTTCATCATATCAAGAATTTGCCATAAAGTTTTCTAATTATTTTTCTAAGCAAGGTAAAAATTATCAGGAACTAATCGGTGAGTATGAAATTCAAAAAAATGGAGAAAAAGTTATTTTAAAGCCAAGCATCAGAAAGTATAGCCATCCGCAACAATTTACATCGGAAACGAGCATAAGGGGTGAATGGCTTAGCGATATGTATATTGCCATGGATTATACAAGCGACGCATCAAGCGGTATCGGTATACGATTTTATTACAATTACAGTATTAGACTTATTTGGTTATCTTATATTTTAATTACCATCGGTGGTCTTTTGAGTTTTGTGCAAAGGAAAAATGAAAAATAAATTAAAATCTACAAGTATATTTTTGTTATTTATTTCTTTTTTTGTTATTTTTTATTATGCATTACAATCGGATACCAAAAATAATACACAAATTATGGTTGGTAGTAAGTTACCAAACATTCAATTATCATCTCTCTTCAATCCAGCACAAAAAATTAGTCTACCAAGTACTGAAAACGAGAATTTTTATTTAATTAATATTTGGTCTTCTTGGTGCGTGCCGTGCAGAGACGAACATCCTTTTTTAGTCAAACTGAAGAATGATAATCAAATTAAAATTTTTGGCATTAATTATAAAGATAAAACAAGTAATGCGTTAGATTTTCTTTCAAAATTAGGAGATCCATTTTATTATGTCGGTGTTGATTCTGATGGCAGCAAATCTATTGAAATTGGTGGTTATGGTGTACCAGAAACATATGTAATAAATTCAGATGGTATAATCGTTTTTAAACATGTTGGTCCAATTAATATTACAACTTATGAAAAGATAGTTGCTGTTATTAAATGAAAAATTTATTATTTTTATTAATTATTTTTTTTCTTTATCAACAAGATTCTTTTGCGCTACCTTCTCAAGATCGTGAAGTTAAAATTTATAAAAATATTAGATGCTTAGCTTGTCAGGGCCAAACATTAAACGATTCTAATTCTGATTTCGCCAATGACTTAAAAAAAGTTATTAAAAGAAAACTAGATAATAATGAAACAGACCAACAAATTTATTCTTATCTTACGGCAAGATATGGCGACTGGATATTATTTAATCCTCCAGTAAAACAATCTACTTTGCTACTGTGGTTTTTTCCAGTTTTCATTTTAGTCATTGGACTTCTTATTTTATATAAAAGGACAGTTTTTGGAAAATCTAAATTGTCATAATTTTGAATTACAATCCATCAATGGTGACGAGCACCAAAGATTAGTATGTTTAAATTGTGGTGAAATAAATTATAAAAATCCAAAAATAGTAACTGGATCTTTAATCTTACACGAAAATAAATTTTTATTATGCAAAAGAGCTATTGAACCAGGCAAAGGTTTGTGGACGATTCCTGCAGGATATCTAGAAGAAAATGAAACAGTTGAAACCGGTGCGTTACGAGAAGCTTATGAAGAAGCAAGGGCAAAAATTATCATTGATCATTTATTTTCTATTTTCTCACTAAAAAAAATTAACCAAATTCAAATTATTTATCTTGCGCATTTAAATGATAATTATTTTGCTCCAGGCATTGAAAGCCTAGATGTCAAATTGTTCGAATATAAAAATTTACCTTGGAATGAGATGGCTTTTCCGAGTGTAAGATGGATTTTTGAGTTTTATAAATCCTATAAAAATGGGGATAATTTGCCATTTTCTAAAGAAGACTAATTCTCTATATTTTTTTTCTTATATTTATTATAAATAGTCATTTAAAACATGAAATTAATAGCATCAATAACTACGGCTGTAATATTTGCAACTTCTTCTAGTCTATATGCTGGCGATTTTAATCTAGCGGTTGGAAATTTTGATTATAGTGACAAAGGTAAAAGCGCAGCAATGCTTGAGTTAACTTATGGATTTACTGAAAAGAATGTAGATACAAAAATTGGAACCATTCAGCCAATTGTTGGAGCGTTCTTTACCGCAGACTCTGCTGGGATGGCATATGTTGGCGCAAAAATAGATTATAAATTGGGTATGTTTACTATTACACCAAGTTTTACCCCAGGTCTTTATAATCAGGGAGACGGAAAAGATTTGGGTCACGCAGTTGAGTTTAAATCTCAAGTTAACATAGGTTTAAATTTAGGAACAAGCTCTGTTCTTTCCGCTGGATATAGTCATGTATCGAATGCTAGCTTAGGGGATAAAAATCCAGGTGCAAATAGTTATACTTTTAATTTTTCTAAACAATTTTAAATTTAAATGAAACTCAGCGACTGCCATAATGTCGATGATTTTCGCAAACTCGCAAAAAAAAAATTACCCTCTCCAATATTTCACTACATTGACGGAGGTGCAGATGATGAGACTACTTTAAAAAGAAATACAGAGTCTTTTGATAAATGCGATTTAGTTCCAAGTGTTTTAACCGATGTAAGTAACGTCGATACATCAACCACGGTACTTGGGCAAAAAATAGATTTTCCTCTTTTTCTATCACCGACTGCAATGCATCAAATGTATCATCATGAAGGAGAGCAAGCGACAGCTAGAGCGGCTGAAAAGTTTGGAACATTTTTTAGTTTATCAACCATGGGCACGAAAAGCATTGAAGAAGTTTCAAACATTTCTGGAGGCCCAAAGATGTTTCAATTATACATTCACAAAGATCAAGGTCTCACAGATAATTTAATTGAAAGATGTCAACGGTCTGGATTTAAAGCAATGTGTTTAACTGTGGACACAATTGTAGCTGGTAATCGGGAGAAAGATCATAGAACTGGTTTTACAACACCACCAAAACTAACATTGGCTAGCTTACTAAGTTTTGCAATGCATCCACAATGGAGTTTAAAATATTTAATGGGTCCAAAATTTAGATTAGCAAATGTAGAGCATCTTTCTAAAAATCAAACAAGCATAGAAAGCTCGGTTATGTCATATATTAATTCTCAATTTGATAGAACAATGAATTGGAAACACGCCGAGTATGCAGCTAAAAAATGGAATGGACCTTTTGCTCTAAAGGGTGTGATGTCAGTTGGAGATGCAAAAAGAGCGATTGATATCGGAGCAACCGCAATCATGGTTTCTAATCATGGAGGAAGACAATTGGATGGTTCAAGAGCTCCATTTGATCAGTTAGAAACGTTAGTAGATGCAGTTGGCGACAAAATAGAGATTATTCTTGATGGTGGAATTAGAAGAGGGACACATGTGCTTAAAGCTTTGGCTTTAGGAGCAAAGGCGTGCTCAATGGGAAAAGCATATTTGTATGGATTAAGTGCGGGTGGACAAGCCGGAGTTGAAAGAGTTTTGCAAAAAATGAAAGATGAAATTACAAGAGGTATGACTTTAATGGGTACAAGAAAAGTTCAAGAATTGACCAAAGATAAAATTGCCTACCGGTAATGAAGATAGCAGAAAATTTTTCTAGATTAGGAACGGAATCCGCCTTTGTGGTACTTGCAAAAGCAAAAAAATTAGAGGCAGAGGGCAAAGATATAATAAATCTTGGAATTGGTCAGCCAGATTTTAGAACTCCTCAGCATATAGTGGACGCAGGAAAAAAAGCATTAGAGGATGGGCACCATGGTTATACAGCAGCTAATGGTATGCTTGAACTTCGCCAAAGTGTATCTTCACATATTGAACGTATGTATGGAGCAAGTGTTGATTCTTCTAGAATACTAATTACTCCCGGAGGAAAACCAACAATGTATTTTGCCATCATGCTTTTTGGTGAGCCTGGTGCAGAAATTATTTATCCAGAGCCAGGATTCCCTATCTATGAGTCTATGATTAAATATTCCGGTGCAAAGGCAGTACCGATGTATTTATCAGATAAAAATAATTTTTCATTTAACTGCAAAGAGGTTCTCTCATTAATAAGTGAAAAAACAAGGCTATTAATTTTAAATAACCCTCAAAATCCTACTGGAGGATTGATACCAAAAGAACAAATAGATGAACTTGCAAAAGGATTAAAAAAATATCCGCATGTAGCGATTTTGAGTGATGAAATTTATAGTAGACAAATTTATGACAATCAAAAAATGCCCTCATTTTTTTATTACCCCGAACTGTATGATCGACTTATAGTTTTAGATGGTTGGAGTAAAACGTATGCAATGACCGGATGGAGATTGGGCTGGAGTGTTTGGCCTGAACAATTTATCGAACTAGTAACGAGAATGGCCATCAATAGTTATTCTTGCGTATCAGCAGCCAATCAAGTTGCTGCAATGGCTGCATTAGATGGACCACATGACTTTTTAGATGACATGATGGAGAAATTTAGCAAAAGAAGAAAATTAATTGTTGATGGTTTAAATTCTATTAAGGGAATTACTTGCAATAATCCTGGAGGCGCTTTTTATGTTTTCCCAAATGTAAGCGGAACTGGTTTGGGCGGATCAAAATTCACTGATAAGTGTTTATACGAAGCTGGAGTTGCAATTGTTCCAGGAACTAGTTTTGGAAAATCTGCTAGTGATTTTGTTCGATTTAGTTTTGCAAATTCTTATGAAAATATAGAAAAAGCCTTAGAAAAAATTAAAAAAATTCTTTAGTTTTCCCCAAATAAATTAAATAATTAACTGTAAATAGTGTTAAATTTATTATAGTTTTAGATCATGTCTTTAATTATGCCAGAGCCTGACCAATTAACGTTAGATAATTCTGAATCTATCATAGCTGACTTAAGAAAAATTTCTAAGAATGTGTTGTCAGAAGAAGAAGAAAAAGCAGCCTACGAAACAGATGGATTGAGTGTACATCGTCAAAGGCCGATCGCAGTTGTTCTACCAGAGACAGCGAAAGAAGTGAGCGAAATTTTAAAATATTGTTATCGTAATAATGTAAAGGTTGTCCCAAGAGGTGCTGGTACCGGTTTATCTGGAGGTGCGCTACCTTTAAAAGATTCAGTATTAGTTAGTTTAGGAAAATTTAATAAAATTTTAGATATAGATTTTGATAATAGATGCGTAGTTACTCAACCAGGCGTAACTAACCTGGCAATTACTGGTGCCGTTCAACACGAAGGTTTTTATTATGCTCCAGACCCCTCTAGTCAATTAGCATGTTCTATTGGCGGAAATATTTCTACTAATGCTGGCGGTGTTCATTCATTAAAATATGGGGTCACTACAAATAATGTTCTCGGTATTGAGATGGTATTAATAGATGGAACAATTATTCGATTAGGAGGAAAAAATTTAGATGCAGAGGGCTATGATTTACTAGGTATTATGACTGGCTCCGAAGGTTTACTTGCTGTGATTACAGAAATAACAGTTAGAATTTTAAAAAAACCTCAATCTGTTAGAGCAGTATTGATCGGATTTAATACTAATAATGATGCAGGAAATTGTGTCGCTGAGATTATAAGTTCAGGAATTATTCCTGCTGGAATGGAAATTATGGATAAGCCATTAATTATTGCAACAGATAATTTTGCAAAAGCAGGCTACCCCAGAGATGTTGAAATATTATTAATTGTAGAATTGGATGGAACTGAATCCGAAGTGGATACTTTAATTAATAGAGTTTTGGAAATAGCAAAAAAAAATAAAGCTTCATACAATAGAGCGAGCGAAAGTGATGAAGAAAGACTTCGTTTTTGGAAGGGGAGAAAAGCGGCATTCACTGCGCTAGGTGTGATTTCCCCAGACTACATTTGTATGGATGGATCTATTCCGAGAAAAAAATTAGGGAATGTATTAAATGAAATTGCAAGTTTATCTAAAAAATATGGATTAGCGGTTGCAAATTGTTTTCATGCTGGAGATGGTAATTTGCATCCCTTAATTATGTTTGATTCCAATAATGCAAAAGAACTTAAAAAAGCCGAGGCATTTGGTGCAGATATTTTAAAATATTGCGTTAAGGTTGGAGGTGTTCTTACTGGAGAGCATGGTGTTGGAATTGAAAAAAGAGATCTGATGTGTGAAATGTTTAATAATGATGATATTCAACAACAACTTAGCCTCAAAAAAGCTTTTGATGAGAAAAGTCTTTTAAATCCTGGAAAAGTTTTTCCGGTTTTGCATAGATGTGCTGAAGAAGGCAGGGTTCATATTCATAAAGGAAAAACAAGACATCCAGACCTTCCAAGGTTTTAATGTCTGGGACTTATACACCAAATAACCAAGAAGAAATTTCTCAGTTTATTTATGATTCGTATCAAGCAAATAAACCTCTAGAAATTGTAACACTTAATTCTAAGCCAATTGGCAGAAGCATACAGTGCTCGCAAACATTAGATTTACGAAAAAATAGTGGAGTTATAGAATATGCTCCTGAGGAGCTTTTTATTAAAGTAAAAGCAGGTACACCATTAATTGACATTTTGGAAATTTTAAAATCAAAAAAACAAAGTTTAGGATTTGAGCCTGTAGATTTAGGGTATTTATATAATGGAAAATCAAATTATGGATCGATCGGCGGTATTACATCTTGTAATTTATCAGGACCAAGAAGATTTAAGTCAGGAGCGTTACGAGATCATTTGCTTGGATTTACAGCAGTGAATGGAAAAGGAGAATGTATTAAATCTGGGGGAACAGTTGTTAAAAATGTAACGGGATATGATTTAAGCAAATTATTAGCAGGGTCGTACGGTACATTATCTGTTTTGACAGAGTTAATTTTTAAAGTAGTTCCAGAACCTGAGTATGCAGAGACTTTTATTTTGTATGATCTTAATCCAAAAAAAGCCATGGAAGCTTTTTCTGTAGCAATGAAAACATCTCTAGAAGTATCCGGAGCATGTTATTATTCTAAAAAAAATACAGAATTTTTAAGATTAAATGATATAGATAGCTCCAAATCCGTTACTGCATTTAGAATGGAGGGACCAAAAAAATCCGTTCAAGAAAGAATTGTAAGTTTAACTAAAATTTTTAAAGAGATAAAAGAAAAAACAGTTTTAGAATTTTATCAATCAAATTTATTTTGGAAAATAACAGCAAATCTAGAATGTTTTAGTAATTCACAAAACCTAGTTGCGAAAATATCTTTACCACCAACAGAAACTGCTGGATTTATTGGCCAATTTTGCGAGGATGATATAATGGACATTAATAACAAATATTTTGTAGACTGGGCTGGTGGGTTAGTTTTTTTAGAAATTAATGATAAAGATCCATCTTATCTAATTTTGGAAAAAATTAAGAAGTTTTGTAAGGAAAAAGGATCTCATATTACAATTATCAAGGCCAATGCTAATTTAAGAAGAACGGGATTTTTTGTATCAACTTCTGATGAAAATATCAAAATTTTAGCAGCTAAAATTAAACAAAGTTTTGATCCCAGGAGTATTTTGAACCCAGGAAAAATATACGCAGGTATTTAATGCAAACTAATTTTACAAAAAAACAATTACAAGATCCAGAAATAAAAAATACCGAAGGAATCTTGAGAAAATGTGTACACTGTGGAATGTGTAATTCCACATGCCCAACCTTTCAAGTATTGGGAGACGAGTTAGACGGTCCTAGAGGAAGAATTTATCTGATCAAAGATATGATTGAAAATCAGAAGGTTCCAACCGAAAAAGTAGTCAAACACATTGATCGATGTCTATCTTGTTATGCTTGTATGACTACTTGCCCTTCAGGTGTAAATTATATGCATATTATAGACCACGGCAGAAATTATATTGAAAAAAACTATAAAAGAACTTTTTTTGATAGAGCAATAAGGAACTTGCTTTCTTACATTTTACCAAGAGCTAATGTTTTTTTATTTTTAGGTTGGATGACAAGACTTGTCAAACCATTATCTTTTTTAATGCCAGAAAAAATAAAAAACATGATTCACTTAATGCCAAGTAGTTTTCCAAAACAAAATTTAAAAAATAAAAAAGTATATAAACCTAAAAATAAAGTTGTTGCTAGAGTTATATTGTTAACTGGTTGTGTTCAAAAAGTCATTTCACCACAAATAAATGAATCGACAATACATATTTTAAATAGACATGGGGTAGAAGTTTATGTTGCTAAAGAAGTGGGTTGCTGTGGATCTTTAAATCATCATCTTGGAAAAGAAGAGTTAGCAAAAGAGTCTTTTATAAAAAATATTAATGCCTGGTATGACATTTGTTCAAAAAAACCGATAGACGCAATTTTAGTTAATACTTCTGGATGCGGAACAACGCTCAAAGACTATGGTTTTATTTTTGAACATCATCCAGATAAAGAATTAAGTAAAAAAGCAAAGATAATTTCTGATATGTCCAAAGATATAACTGAATACTTGGGAAAAAATATTAAGTTAAATTTTACAAAGGCATCTACAGTACATAAAATAGCTTATCATTCCGCATGTTCTATGCAGCACGGTCAAAACGTTCATCAACAGCCAATTAATTTACTAAAACAAAGCGGACACCAAATTCTAGAAATACCAGACGGACATTTATGTTGTGGATCTGCCGGTACTTATAATTTGTTGCAGGGAGAAATGGCAAAAGAACTGTTGCACAGAAAAGTAGAAAATATTGACAAAGTAAAACCAGATTTTATAGCAGCAGGAAATATTGGTTGTATAACACAAATTGCATCTGGGATATCTGTTCCCATTGTTCATACGATTGAGTTGTTAGACTGGTTTACAGGCGGTAGCAAACCAAAAGAAATTAATTAATTATGAAAAAAATATTAGTTACAAGAAATTTATTAGAAGAAAATGAAAAAAGAATTCTTCAACTATTTGATGCTAATTTAAATAAAGAAGATAAATTATATTCTCCCGAAGAGGTAATAGCTTTGTCCGAAAATTGTGATGGAATATTATCTTTTACAACTTCTGTGTTAAATCGTGAGACTATAAACAAACTTTCGGATAGTGTTAAAATTATAGCAAATTATGCTGTAGGCTTTGGAAATATAGATATAGCTTCTGCGAAAAAAAGAGGAATTGTAGTAACTAATACTCCCGAAGTATTAACAGATTCTACTGCAGATATTTCAATCCTACTTTTGTTAGGAGCATCAAGAAGAGCTTACGAAGGAAGAAAAGCAGCAGAACTACAGAACTGGGTTTGGTCATCAAATCTTTTATTAGGCAAACAAATGTCTAATCAAAAATTAGGAATATTGGGAATGGGCAGAATTGGAAGAGCAGTTGCACAGAGAGCAAGAGGATTTGGAATGAAAATTCATTATCACAATCGAAGCAAACTGACTTCAGATTTAGAACATGGAGCAATTTATCATCCAGATATAAAATCTCTTTTTAGGCAAAGTGAATTTTTATCAATCAATTGTCCTGCAACCCCTGATACAATTAATCTATTAAATGAAGAGACAATAAAATATTTGCCAGACGGAGCCGTAGTAGCAAATGCTGCTAGAGGCGATGTGATTGATGATAATGCAATGATTAAAGCAATGAAAAGTGGAAAGATTTTTGCTTTGGGGTTGGATGTATATAATGGAGAGCCCAAAATAAATGAGGAGTATTTAAAATTAAATAATCTTTTTTTATTGCCACATCTTGGTAGCGCTACTAAAGTGACTAGAATAGGCATGGGTGATAGAGCTATTGATAATCTTCAAGATTTTTTTTTAAATAAGAGGCCAAAAGATCAAGTAAATTAATATACAATTTAAAGTTGTATAATTTGCATAAATAACAGCAAACTAATAAATTATTTTTATAATTTTAAAATAATTTAGAAGACTCAAAGCTCTTTTTTTGATTAAATAAATTTAGTTTATTATAAATAACTAACTAACACGGGAGAAAATAAACATGTCAAAAAAAAAAGTTACGTCTCAATCAAGACGTAAATTCTTTAAAGCAGCAGCGGTAACGGGAGCAGCAGCAGTAGCTACTGTAGCGATGCCTAACGTTGGTGCTTGGTCAGCGGCACATGCAAAAACTGTGACGTTGAAAATGCAAGCAGCGTGGCCATCAGGAAACGATCCGTTCTTTATTATGGCTGCTGATTATGTAACTAGAGTTAACTCTATGTCGGGTGGTAGTTTAAAGATTGAATTATTACCAGTTGGAGCAATATTAAAAACAGCCGAAATCGCGGACGGTGTAAGTACAGGAGTGGTAGACGCTTCTCACTCAGTGTCAGCTTATTGGTATGGAAAAAACCCTGCTTCTTCTTTATTCGGAACAGGTCCTTCATATGGTTTCTCATCTCAGGAATTAATGGGATACATCGAGTACGGCGGTGGAAGAGCATTGTATGAAAAGCTTCTTAAAGCTACCGGTCTTAACGTAACAGGTTACTTCTGTATGCCTATGCCTGCACAGCCTTTTGGTTGGTTCAAAAAGAATGTCAAAACGGTTGCGGATTGCAAAGGTTTGAAATACAGAACCGTTGGACTTGCTACAAACGTTCTTCAAGCAATGGGAATGGTCGTAAGACAATTACCAGGCGGTGAAATCCAGCCAGCTATGAAAACTGGTTTGATTGATGCAGCTGAGTTTAACAATCCTTCATCTGATAGAAATTTTGGTATGCAAGATGTTTCTAAGCATTATCACTTAGGAAGCTTTCACCAATCTCAAGAGATGTTCGAAATGATGTTTAATACTGCAAAACTAAAAAGTCTAGCACCAGAGCACCAAGCAATTATCAAGTATGCCGCAGAAGCTGCTAACACAGATAATTACTTTAAAGCTTTAGTGATGTACTCAGATGACCTTGGAAAATTAATGAATGAGTCC
>JAGYIF010000007.1:12500-14180 GCA_018402735.1 Pelagibacteraceae bacterium | reverse complement strand
TGTTAAGAGTGTTAGGAATATTTATTTAGCACTAAACTAAATCAAAAAAAATCGGTTTGACACTTTTATCATTTTTTTTTCTAAAAAATATGGTACGTAAATATATTAGTTCTAATACCACTTAATTTATTATTTACGTATAATTAAAGATTGTAATAATAAGTGAACTAAGCCGTGGGTTATATATTTAAGCTTTGATGAAAATTTATACTTTGTTTTAGAGACTTGCGTACAATTATAATTTATAAATGAACAACAGATTTTTCAGGCCTAATAAAATGGTGTCATTTCTCTATTTTCTCAGGATAAACATTTAATCTTTAAGATTAAATGTTATTGAAAATTCAGCAAGACGGAGATTTTTATGCGGTACTGGGGAGTTTAAGATAAAAAAATGAATAGGAATCAGTTTATAAAATTGCCGATGGTTAAACGAAAAATCTTATAAACTGATTTAGTAAGCTTTACTTTTAATAAGCTAATCCTAAACTTCGCGTCGTTTCTGCTCCTAAATATACTCTTACACTTAAGAAATCAGTAGGACATGCCGTTTCACAACGTTTACACCCAACACAATCTTCTACTCGGGGTGAAGAAGCGATTTGACCTGATTTACATCCATCCCAAGGAACCATTTCTAACACATCAGTAGGACATGCTCTAACACATTGCGTACAGCCGATACACGTATCATATATTTTAACTGTATGAGACATAATTTTTATTATAATTTTATTAATTTTCTAATATATATTATATATTATTTTTAATAAAAATAAATAAATAACCTAGCTTTAAGATAGCCAGCCGTAACTATGTAAACCTTTTCCTAAAAAATTAACCCCTAAGTAACAAATCCAAATAACAAAAAAGCCTAATCCCCCTAAAATTGCTGTTTTTTTACCTTTCCATCCTTTTGTAATGCGTGAATGTAAATAAGTAGCAAATACTAGCCAAGTAATCAATGCCCATGTTTCTTTTGGATCCCAACTCCAATAGGAACCCCAAGCTTCATTGGCCCAAACCCCACCAGCAATAATTCCAATAGTTAAAAATGGAAATCCTAAGCCAATAATTCGATAACTCCAATTATCTAAACTTTTTAAAAGTTTTAAAAAAGCAATTTCCTGAATATCTTCATCAAACGTTATCTCTGACGCCTGAGATAGTTTTTTTTCTTTTGAGAAAATTTTTGCCTCATAGTAATCAAATATATTATTATAAAAAACTAAAGATGTGTATTCATCAACTAATTGTAAATCAACATCTTGCAGTTTTGAAATAACAAGAAACAAAATACAGAATAATGAGCCAATGATTAATGTTGCATAACTTAACATCATCATACTAACATGCATCATTAACCAGTTTGATTGTAAAGCCGGGACTAAGGGACTTGATTTTTGCATCTCTGCAGAAAGAGTTAAATTTGCAAATCCATTAACCAATAAGGCAATCGGTAATAAAACTGCACCAAGTAATTTACTCTTTGTTTTAAATTCTATATACAAGTAAATAGTTAATAATATCCAAGTTAAAAATAACAATGATTCATAAAGATTACTTAATGGAAAATAACCAGCAACGATCCATCTTGAACAAAGAATAAAAAACAATAAAATATTTGCAATTATGGCACTCAATTTTCCGATTTGTATGATATTTTTTGACTCTTTAAAT
>JAGYIF010000007.1:0-7500 GCA_018402735.1 Pelagibacteraceae bacterium | reverse complement strand
TTTTATAAATATGATCAAATCCAAATTGAATAATAAGGTCCCAGGATAAAAAACCAAATATTTTATTTGTTAAAGGATAATTTATTTTATACGTTTCAATTGATTGATCTTGCTCAATAACTGTTCCAATTACGCTAAAAGACGCAATTATTAGTAAAATGAATATCGCAAATCTTAAATCTGCAATTGATTTAAAAATATTTTGTTTCATGAAAATTTTAATTTATAGAAATAGATTTTGACGAAGCAAGACGGATACGGCCAGAAGCTGCCCAATTTTTTAATTTTATTGTTTGGTTATTCTCTAATTGAGAAAGTGGAATTAATTGAGTTAACGCTAAACAAATATCTTCTGTTGTGAATTCTCTTTTTTCATAAAAAGCATGATACATGCCTTCTATAATACTTTGACGAATTTCCGCACCTGAAAATGATTCAGAAAGTTGACCTAGTTTTGAATAATCAAATGATTTCCAACTTTTTGGTCTAAACTCTTGTATATGAATTTTGAAAATTTCTTCTCGCTCTTGCTTTTGGGGTAAATCGAGAAAAAAAATTTCGTCAAAGCGCCCTTTTCGAATAATTTCTAAAGGTAGAAGTTCTACATTATTAGCGGTCGCAACCACAAAAACTGGTTTACTTTTTTCTGATAACCAACTTATAAACGTTGCTAATATTCGATTACTTGTACCCCCATCTCCTTTGCTATCATTTTTAGTAAACGCTTTATCAATTTCATCAATCCATAAAATACAAGGCGAAATTGTTTCTGCTAATTCTATCATTTGTCTAAGGCGAGATTCTGATTCACCAACAATACCTCCAAAAAGTTTACCAACATCTAACTTTAACAACGGTAATTGCCATTCAGTCGCTATGGCTTTCGCCGTTAAAGATTTTCCAGTTCCTTGAATACCGACAAGTAATAATCCACGTGGAGTAGGTAATCCATAATTTGATGCTTGAACCCCAAAAGAGATTTTTCGTTTTTTTAACCATTCTTTCAAATTATCTACTCCACCAATTTTAGAAATTGTTTCATTTACAGACCAATATTCTAAAATTTCCGTTTGACTAATAAGTTGTTTTTTTTCATTTAATAAAAGTTGGATACTATTTTCGTCAATTGTTTTATAAGTAGCGATAATTTTTGATAATACACGTCGAATACGTTCTAAAGACAAACCTTGACATGCTCGTGTTAAACTTTCTAATATCTGTTGATCAATTTCAATATTCAATGATTCAACTAATCGTTTTAATTCATAATTAATTTCATTATCAATCGGTAATTGAAACTGTAAAATTGTAATTAAATCATATAATTCTTTTGGTATATTTAATTCTGAACCGATAATAATAATTGTTTTGGGTTGAAGTTTCAAAATTCTCCCTAGATTTTTTAACTTTCGTGAAATTGAAATATCGGTTAAAAATCTATTAAAATCTTTTAATAAAAATAATGCGGGAGTTTGGGGTGTTAAACGTTCAATTAGTTCAAGAGCCTGTACGGGATTTCGTTTTGCAAATCCTTCATTATTTGGATTATTTGTATATCCATCAATAAAATCCCAACTATAAATACTTCGATTTAAATTTGTTTTAATAGATTTACGGATAATGTATTCTACTCGATCTTCTTCAATAGTAGTAATATAGATAATGGGATATCGCGCTTTTAATAAAAGTGCTAATTCGTCAGTAAATTTCATAAGATCAGTCTATCGAAATTTTGTTTAATAAATTCTTATTATATTAATTCTACATAAAAAATGATTTATTATTAGAGTAAATGATCCTTATTAACTCTAATAATTTCTTTAATTAACGCTGAATTGTTAAATTTTTTCGTCCTTTTTTTCTTCGATTTCTGATTATTTTTTTTCCTTCAGGGGTTGCCATACGTGCACGAAATCCTGATACTTTTAAAACCGAAGAACGAGTTTTGTTCGATAATGTACGTTTTGTCATAATTATATATATATATTTTTTTTACTAAAAAACTAATTTAACCTTTACAAAATAAAGGAATGTAAAAAATCACGAATTAATAAATGTCTTATTGTTATGTTTCGATTCTGAAATAGATTGTAGGCTTCTTCTTTAAACTCAAACAATGGATTCCGTTGTCCATAACTTCTCCATCCTACAGCATCTCTCAGTAAAGAGATTTTTTGTAAGTGTTCTTTCCAGGCAATATCTGTATAATATAAAATAATTGTTCGTTCAAAAGATCTGATTAAACCAATTTGACAGATTTCAAATTCAAGAACTTTTGTTTCATAAGATAGCCAAAATTCTTGAAATAAATAAGTTTTTAATTGAAATGAATTTAAACTATTTAAATTATTATTTAAACTTATCAATCTTGTTTTAAAAAGTTCTTCAATCCCAGAATGCTCTTTATTAAATTGAGTATTTTGTACTAAGTTTATGATATCTTTAATAACTTGCTCACCATACGCTAAAATAGTTTCACGAAGAGATTGACTTTCTAAAAGTTTTCTACGTTCATAATATACTATATTTCGTTGTTTATTTAAGATATCATCATAATCAAATAAATATTTTCGTCCATCATAATCTCTTTCTTCAACCCTTTTTTGAGCAGCATCTAAACTTTTAGTTAATAAGTTTGATTCTAGTGGCGAATCATCTAAAAATTGACTTTGCATAAAATTTTGAAGGTTTGTACTCCCAAAATTCCGAAATAATGAGTCTTCTAAACTTAAGAAAAATCGAGAAGTCCCTGGATCACCTTGACGACCACATCGACCTCGTAATTGATTATCGATCCGACGAGAATTGTTTCTTTCGGTTCCAATAATATAAAGGCCTCCTAAATTTTTAACAATTTTATTGTTAAGAGTTTGAGTTTTCTTTTCGAATTGACTTAATTGAGTTAATAAAAACTTAATTGAACATTCATAAGGAGTTTTGGGAATTCGAATTTGATCAATTTCATTTAAAAACTTTAAAATTCTAATTGAGGATAAATTTAAAAATTGTGATTCAGTAAATAATGATTTTAAAACACTTAGAACTTTTTGTGAAGTAAAATTAGTATCTCGGGTTAATACTTTTTGACTTTTATAATATACTATTATTTTATAAAGTTGTTTTCGAATTTTAAATACAATATTTCCCCCTAAAATAATATCGGTTCCTCTCCCTGCCATATTAGTTGCAATTGTTATACTGCCTATTTCCCCAGCTTGAGCCACAATCTCTGATTCTCGCTTTACATTTTCTGGTTTTGCATTTAATAATTTATAAGATAATTGATATTCTCCTAATAAATCTGCTAGCATTTCAGAATTTTCAACAGTTGTGGTTCCAATTAAAACAGGTTGTTTTGTTTTTGCAAGAGATTTGCATTCTTTCGCAACTGCAGTCCATTTTGTTAAACTATCTTTAAAAACAAAGTCTGGTAAATCTTTACGAAGATTTGTTCGGGCAGTTGGTATCTCTTCAACTGGTAAACTATAAATTTTTTCAAATTCTATTTCAGAAGTTTTTGCTGTCCCCGTCATACCTGATAATTTTGGATATAACAAGAAAAAATTCTGATAAGTAATAGATGCAGCTGTTTCAGTGTTTTGTCGAATCGGAACCCCTTCTTTTGCTTCAACAGCTTGATGTAAACCTTCATTCCATCGACGATCAGGCATTATTCGTCCTGTAAACTCATCAATAATAACAATTTGATTATTTTGAACAATATAATGTACATTTCGGAAAAATAAAGCAGTAGCTTTGATAGCGCTCAAAATATAAGGAATCCAAGGGTCGTTAGGATTATATAAATCTTCAATCTGTAGAATCTTTTCAATTTGAGCTGTTCCTTGTTCAGTTAAAACAATATTTCTATTTTTTTCGTCAACTTTAAAATGAACATTAACTTCTAAATATTCTGCAACCTCTGCGGATACAATATATTTATCAATACAAGTCTCAATAGCTTGCGAAATTATTAACGGAACTTGTGCTTCATCAATAAAAATTGAATCAACTTCATCGACTATACAATAATTGAAAGGTGGTAAAACGACTTGATTAAGATTAGAAGCCATATTATCACGTAAATAATCAAAAGCTAATTCATTATTTGTAACATATGTAATATCAGCTTGATAGTTTTGTTGTCGTTCTTTAAAAGACATATCTTCTTGGATTAAACCTGTATTTAAGCCTAAAAACCTATAAATTTGTCCCATTGAAATTTGATCACGACTTGCTAAATAATCATTTACCGTAACAATATGAACACCTTTATTTGTTAACGCATTCAAAACAGCTGGCAAAGTTGCAACTAATGTTTTTCCTTCACCAGTTCGCATTTCACTAATTTTCCCACTATTTAAAACAAGACCTCCAATTAATTGAACATCAAAATGACGAAGCCCTAATGTTCGAAAACTTGCTTCTCGTGTAAGTGCAAATGATTCAGCAATCAATTCACTTAAATCTTGAGTTTCGTGATATTGTTTTTTTAATTGAAAAGTTTTATTTCTTAATTCTGTATCAGTTAATGTTTTTAAATTTGTTTCAAGTGAATTAATTTGATTGATTAAAGTTTGATATTTATTTATAACCGAATTTTTAATAAATGGATTTTTTATCATTTTTAAGAACTTCGAAAAGTCGACTAAGCAATAATATTTATTCGTTTATGTTGAGAATCTTTATAATCAAATTTTACAGTACCATCAATTAATGCGAATAAAGTAAAATCTTTTCCATACCCAACATTAGAACCTGGTTTAAATTTCATCCCTCTTTGGCGGATTAAGATATTTCCTGCTTTTACTTTTTCACCTCCAAATCTTTTAACCCCTAATCGTTTAGCATTTGAATCACGACCATTTTTTGTACTTCCTGCCCCTTTTTTATGTGCCATATTTATATCTTCCTTAAAGTTTAATACTTACAAATAAAATTTATTCTTTTAATTTAACTGTCTATTTAACTTTTTGTAACGTTTATTGAATCAATAAGAATCCGAGTTAAATTTTGACGGTGACCTTGTTTTTTACGGGTTTTCTTCTTAGGTCTCATTTTGTAAACAATTGTTTTAGGTCCGCGCAAATGTTTTAAAATTTTTGCTTTGACTTTTACTCCATCTAAATAAGGTATTCCTATTTTTACATACCCAGACTTTTCACTTGCTAGTAAAACCCGGTTTAAAACAATTTCTTTACCAACTTCTGTTGGGATACGATTGACATCATACCATCTTGATGGTTCGATCCAAAATTGTCTTCCACTAATTTCGACTATTACATAATTAATTTCATTGACTCTGGTCATAACTATTTCCTTCTTAATTTCATTGACTGTACTCATATTTATTTCCTCCCCCTATTAAATAATATTACAAAATTAATTTTATTTAAGTCAACTTAAATTAGAAATAGATAAATTTATAAATTTTTAATTAACCATAATTCACGGTAAAAGAAATCAAAAGCCTTTGATCGTTCTAAATATGGATTCGTAATAATAGAGAATGTTCGAGCTATTTTAATATTTTCGATTGGTATAATTTCAATCGTTTCTAACTTTAATTCTTTTTCTAGTGCTGATGAGAAAATAAAAGCAGCTCCTAAGCCTAAGCTTACAGCTGTTTTGATAGCTTCGAGAGAATTTAATTCCATAATGATATTAAACTGTTTCGTTTGAATGTGGTTTTGAATTAAAATATTATTTATCAATTTACAAATTATCGAATTCGATTTTAATGTGATAAAGTTTAAATGGTAAAGATCTTCTTTATTAATTCTCTTTTTTGTCAATGGATGAGATTTTGAAATTATTAAAATGAGTTCATCTTGAATAAAACTTTCAATCTCTAAATTTTTTTTCAAATTAACAGGAATATCCCCTCCTACAATAGCGATATCAAGATTTTGGTTAGCAATTTTTTTTGCAATAATTTGGGTTGAATCAATATCAATGTGTAGGTTAATTTGAGGGTAACTTTGATTAAATAACGTTATAATCCGAGGAATAAAATAGGTACCAATAATTTGACTTGCTCCAATCTTTAAATTACCCCGTTCACCATCTTTTAAATCATTTAAAGCTCGACAACTTTCTTCGCACAAGGCCAAAATCCGTTCGGAATATTGAAGAAACACAATTCCAGCTTCAGTTAATACTATTTGATTACCAGCGCGATATAATAATAAAATTCCTAAATGATTTTCTAAAGTTTTAACTTGTTTACTTAATGAAGGTTGTGAAACAAATAGAATTTCAGCAGCTTGGGTAAAATTTTTTTCAGATGCAATAGCTTTAAAAATGCGTAATTGTTGTAAAGTAAAGGGAAGAACCATACAAATACTATTTGAATAATTAATAAAATAATTTTTACAATTGCGGATGGAGAGACTCGAACTCTCAAAACAAAAGTTACTAGGACCTAAATCTAGCGCGTCTACCAATTTCGCCACATCCGCTAACTTTTAATTACTATATGTTGAAGAATAACTGTAATTATTTCTTGATAAAATCTCAAATTTTATCAAGAAATGATTACAGTTATTCTTCAACATATAACCGATAAACAAAACTCGTTGTTTTACCTCGTAAGATCGATTTTGCTAGTGATAAAGATTTTTGCGCTGATTTTTGTGCTTTCCTTTTCCAATTAGCTTTGCGACTATTTTTCTTCGCCTTTGATGTCCGTTTTTTAGGTACAGCCATAATTTTTTTGTCTTCGTTTACTATATTTTTTTAGTTTAAATAGATTGTACACAATCCAATTTAATTTGTCTATATTTGTCTAAAGCCCTCGTAGAAAAGTTAACTAAATTAAACGAAAGTAGTTCATTAATTGAATTAAAAAATATTATTTCTAGAACAGTTACAAAATATTACAAGACTAAAAAAGGTAAAAATAGTCTTGCAATATTTTTTTAACGTGATAGACGTTGGATTTGTTGAATTGCTAAACGACCAATATTAAATAAAGCCCATGATGCTGCGACTAAAACAGGAGCAGCAATTACTAGTAAACGAGTATCCATAAGTGATAGTCCTTTAGAAATGTTAAAAATTTAAATACAGAAAATAATATTAATGATTAGTATTATATCTAATATTATATACAAAACTTTAAATATTTTTTAGGAATAATTTTTTTATTCCAAAAAATAAAAAGTTCCATAGTGGTAACAATGTTATTTATTATATGTTTAAAACTTTGGCATTGAACTATCTTCCCAGGAGGTCTCCCCCCAAGTATTGTCGTCGATTTATAACGTTTCACAACTGAGTTCGAGATGGATCAGTGTGGTTCCGCTCAGTACACTAAAAACACCAAAGCAGAAAATCTTTAAAATAATAAAATATTTTAAAGATTTTAAAAATTCAAGTCCTCGATCTGTTAGGACATCTTAGCACATACATTACTGTACTTACACTTAATGCCTATCAAACGGTTAGTCTTACCGTGATCTTACTCACTTACGTGATGAGAATACTTATCTTGAGGTG
>JAGYIF010000006.1 GCA_018402735.1 Pelagibacteraceae bacterium | reverse complement strand
CTTAATTTTTTTGTAATAAGGCTGATACTATAGTTAGAGATGGGGAAAATAACTTATATCAGCCTTACTAATATGAAATTAAGCAGCGGGTTTAGGAACAGGTTTAGGCTTAGAGTACAGCTCTTCCGGGTCCCAAGGGATAAACAAAACTAACATAGCTAATTTCATACGAGGTTTTAGTACATTCATATTGTTAAATTTTTCTTTCTAAAATGTGAATCTTTTATGAAGGCAATAGTTTGGTTCCTCAAATTTAACAAAGCAATCTAATAGTAATTAGGCTTTATGTTAGTTTATATTTGTTCCTAAATAACCAGCCTAAATATAAACCTATCCCGCAGAAGAGTAAAAATATCCAGCCTGACAAAGAAGCTGCCATAATGCCTGATAATAAAGTTCCAACGGTGCAACCCAAAGCAAGCATAGAACCAAAACCCATTAAGATACCGCCAACAAAAGATCTGATACTTTCTTTTATTTTTGGAATTTGAATTTTAAAATCACCTGAAAAGGTTGCAAGGGCAAAGGAGCCAAGCACTACTCCAAAAATAAATAAACCATTATTGGACCAAAATGTTTCTTTAATAATAGTAATGCAGCCCCTTAAAGTATCCAAACCCTCGAGGCGAACAGGTAATATATTAAAGTAACCCGCACTAGTTCGTGCAATACTTCCAATCTCAGCTGTTACCCCTAAGGGACTTACTCTAAGAAATGCAATAATTGCAATCAAGGCAACTAAGATTCCGCCCACATAGGTATGCCACTTTACGTTCCACCACTGCTGAATTATTTTTTTTTCTTTTTGTTGTTTATGTAGCTTAACAAGCACCAAAGCTAACATCGTTAATAAAAGAATTTGCACTATTATAGAGCCTTGATAACCAAAATAATGGGGAAACCAAATGAGAGGTGCTTGCTGAATAGAGGAGAGATAAAGATAATTCCAACTTAAAAAAGCTAAGACAAAGCCAATAATGATTCCAAGGAAGGCAAATATCGCTGACAAAAGTCCCTCACCTAAGCGGTAAAGCTGAGCGCTGATGCAAGAGCCAGCAATCGCCATACCAAAGCCAAAACTTAATGAGCCTAATATTAATACCCAGCTAACCGGTGCAATGTGCGCATTTGGGGGAAGTCTTGGTGCAACAGGTTCTAGTAAAAATGCTCCAAATATTAAGTGATAGCCGATTGTTCCAACAATAAGAGCAGTAATGATACCAAGTAAACCTTTAGCATCTTTTAATTCAATAAAATCACGGCTTACGCAATAAAAACAAAATCTACTTCTTTGCAAAACAGCCCCAAAAGCAAGGCCAAGCCACAAAGATAAAGAAAGGGCAGTGCCTCCTTGCACATCTTCAATACTTGCATTCACACTAAAGGAAAGTGCAAGAACTATAATTATTCCCAAATAATCTTTAAAAGAGGGAACAGTATTATAGATGATTTTTATTTTTGCCATGTACGTTCCTAAATTAACAATAGCGACACAAATTTGTGCCGCTATTATTATGAGAGAAAATTTACTAAATTAAAAAAAGATAACAAGAAGCAAATTAATTGACTTATCCTCTTATTATTTTCCGCCCCAAACAGTTCCTGCAGTATTGATCACTGGGTTACCAACCGAGTTTCCATACTCTGTCCAAGAACCATCATAATTTTTAACATCATAGCCTAAAATTTTACTGAGAGCGAACCAGGTATGACTAGAACGTTCACCAATTCTGCAATAAGTGACAATTGGTTTTGTTCCATCAATGCCAGCTGCTGCATATATTTTTCGAAGCTCATCTGCTGATTTAAAAGTTCCATCTTCAGCCACCGCTTGGCTCCAAGGCACATTTACTGCACCTGGAATATGACCAGCTCGAATAGCTGTTTCTTGAAAACCTGCTGGTGCAAAAATCTTTCCCGTAAATTCATCATTAGATCTAATATCTACTAATGCTATGTCAGATTTTTTATTAGCAATCACAACCACCTCAGCTAATTTTGCTCGTATAGCGTTATTAGCATCAGCAATTTTTATAGTTCCAGGATTAACTTTGGTTGCAAGAGGAGTTAACGGTCTTTTTTCTGCCTCCCATTTTTTTCTACCACCATCAAGTAATTTAACATTTTGTACTCCGTACACATCAAATACCCAAGCACCCCAAGCAGCAAACCAGTTATTGTTATCGCCATAGATTACAATGGTGCTGTCGTTATTGATGCCGGCTTGGCGTAGTAATGTTTCAAACTTTTCTTTGCTAGCGATATCTCTTTGCACTGGGTCTACTAAATCAGAGTGCCATTTAAAATTTACCGCATTTTGAATATGACCTCGTTCATAAACTCCTGTATCAACGCTTACTTCAATTATTCGAAGTTTAGGATCATTAAGATTTTTTTCTAACCAATCAGTGCTGACTAAAAAATTATTTGGAGCTGCAATTGCTGGCGCTGTAACTAACAAGGCCCATAATAAAACAGCTTTTTTAATTAATTTCATTGTGTATTTCCTTTTCTAATATTGTTTTGCGGCTTGATTTAGTATTTATTTCTATTTAATTCAATAATAGTAGAAAAATAAGTCAAAAATTAGCTTTTTAAAGATAAAAACTAGTATTTTATTTTAATTTTAATAAATAAATTAGAACAAAATTGTATCCATGACATCAATAAAAAAATATTATAGCATTTTCAAAAGAATGCTAAACTTAACTCCGAATGAACTAATCCAGCTAGTTGTTTTAGTTGGAGTTTTAATGTTGCTACTTTATAATTTTACAGGACGACCATGATAAGCCCATTACCAATTGAAAATTTAGTATCCTACTTATTTCTAGCAGGCGGCGCCCTCATTGTTTTTGGTGTCTTATATTTATTTAAAGACCAGGTTGAAAAAAAACAACGAGCCTTAACCAGGCAGATGCAAAAAAAAAAAAATAAAAAGAAAAAGAGTAAGAAGCGCAAGTAATGATTAGATGTAAGAATAGTACAATAGCTTTAAGTAAGCTGAGTAGATTTTTAGTTATTTTGCATACCTAGTAAAAAACACTAATAAGTAGTTAGTGAATTTAATATATTTGGATCAGGAAAGAGTTATAAATAATCTGTGAAATCCTTTAAAGAAAATGTGGACTTATATGTCGACCGGGCTGCCCTAGATCTTGGGATTAAGCATGAAGTAATCGAACATATCAAATCCACTCATTCTTTATTACAAGTCAATGTTGGCGTTCCCATTAACGGGGTGTTACAAAATTTTACTGGATGGCGGGTTGTTCACTCGGAACATATTTTACCGACTAAGGGAGGAATTAGATATTCGCTTCTGGTTAATCAAAATGAAACAGAGGCGTTAGCTGCATTAATGAGTTACAAATGCGCGGTGGTGGATGTGCCCTTTGGCGGCGCTAAAGGCGGGCTTTGCATTGATCCAAAATTATATACAGAAGAACAGCTACGTTTAATCACCAGATTTTTTGCAACCAAACTGATTACTAAAGAATTTTTATCGCCGGCCTTAAATGTGCCAGCACCAGATATGGGAACGAGTGAGCGAGAAATGGACTGGATCGTTGATCTTTATAAAACACTAAAGCCTACTGATATTAATTATCGAGGTTGTGTTACTGGAAAATCAGTTGCCAGAGGCGGCATCAAGGGACGGGCTGAGGCAACAGGACGAGGCGTTGCTGAAGTGATAAGAGAATTATTTAGGCATCCTGATTTACTAAAGCAATATAAGCTTAAACCTAACTTGCAACAAAACAGGATTGTTATTCAAGGGTTTGGCAATGTAGGTTCGCATTTAGCCAGTACATTATATAAGCAAGATGCGGCAACCATTATCGCCATCGGTGATCATAATGGATATTTATATAATGCTAAGGGTATCCATATTACAAAACTCAAGGATTATCACATTCACAACAAATCCATTCAATGTAAGGAACTTGGAGAATTTAAACATCATCCAGAGGAATTATTAGAACTGGATTGTGATATTTTAATTCCAGCTGCAACCGAACAAGTTATTCATCAAGCTAATGTTAGCAGGATTAAAGCAGCAGTGATTATTGAAGCTGCCAACGGGCCTATTGCTTATGAAGCTGATGAATATTTGCATCAACGCGGCGTTTTAATTATTCCAGATATTTATGCAAATGCTGGCGGGGTAGTGGTTAGTTATTTTGAATGGGTCAAAAATTTACAACATATGCGTTTTGGTAGATTAGAAAAAAGATTTCAAGAACAGAAAATGCAACAACTATTAGCCATGCTTGAGCATCAGCAAGGGGTTAGCCTGACGGATCAACAAAAAACTACCCTCATTCAAGGTGCTGATGAATTAGATTTAACTTATTCAGGCCTAGAAGATACGATGCGTGACTCTTTTAATCAGATTAGAAATATTCAGAAAATAAATAATAAATCCTTAAGAGATTGCGCTTATCAGTTAGCTTTGAGTAAAATAAAAAAATATTACACGGATCACTAAATAGCATCTACCTGACTGATACCTACATCATCGTACTAAAGAGCATGCTTTAAAATAGAGCAGGCGTAGCAAAGTTATAATGGGGTAAACAACTTATGTTATTCTTAATTTGGTTTTTTTAAACTTACTTGCTGTTCTTCGTTAGGGTCTGATTTATCGTTTAAAATATTTGCATAGGAATGATTAACATCTCTGTGGCCCGCCTCATCTTCTCTTACTCTTAACACCACATCTCTTAAAGTTGCGTGAAGTGGAAGGTTATAATAATTAATTGCAATCTCAGGGGCAGGTTCATTTTTAATTTTACCGCTATCAATTTCGTTTAAGAATTCGGTATAACTAAACACAGCTTCTTCTTCAAAATAGCCAACAATTCGGTGGGCTGTTCTTTTTGAGATAATATAAATCAACAAATACAATAGAATAAATGTGAACTGAGCAATTAAAATGACAAATCGCTCAATAGTGGTTGGTTTTGCAATGTTAACAAAAATCATCAGATGCATTCTTTCATTCTCCGCTTCATCAAGTAGCGTTTTGATCCAACCTTTATCATCCTCAATTTTTCTAATGGACTTTAAATGAGTAAGCATACCCGCCACCATACCAGGAACTGCTGCGACCGTTTCCAATACCACGGCACGGTGCCCATATCTTTTTTTAAAGAAGGTATCTGCAACAAATCTTAAAAATTTAGTAAATCCAAATGCAATGCGGTCACTAATATTTTCTGGTTTATGGTGAGTGTCTAATTTCATAAGATTAATATAGTTTATTTTAATAATGTTTAAAGTAGACAAAATATCATCCAGCTATTCATAGTAGCTGTGCTAACTCCAACTGCTTTTTTGCCCATAACAAAATTTGAGTAATCAGTTATACTGAGTAAATGCAGCAAGGAAAATATATTAAAACCTTTAAATTATTACTTCCCTATTTATGGCCAGATAAACGAAGGGATTTAAAGACAAGAGTTAGCTTTGCCGTGATTGCTCTTGTCCTTGCAAAATTTGCAAGCGTTTCAACTCCTTTAGTACTAGGTGCCTCGGTTAATTCATTAGCAGAGCTGAGTTCAGGCATTAATTTATTCATGCTGGTGCCAGTTGCTTTAATTGTTGGTTATGGTGTTGCAAAAATAATCTCTTTTGCATTTGTTGAAGTAAGAGACGCTTTATTTTCAAAAGTATCCCAGCACTCGGTCCGGCAAATATCCTTATCCATGTTCAAGCATCTGCATAATTTATCGCTGCAATTTCATTTAAATAGGCAAACCGGAGCACTTGCAAAATTTATTGACAGGGGAACTAAAGGCATAGATTTTCTGCTACGCTATGTGCTATTTAATATTGTTCCAACCTTTTTTGAAATTTTTCTTGTTTCAGCAATTTTGTTTTATCTCTATGGGCCTTGGTATGCGGTCATAACGCTTACCACCATTGGTCTTTATTCTTATCTTACTTTTCAAATCACTGAATGGAGAAATGTATTTAGAAAAAGAATGAACCAAGCTGATAATGATGTCAGCACAAAAATGATTGATAGCTTATTAAATTATGAGACGGTTAAATATTTTAATAATGAGCAATTTGAATTTGATAGATTAGATAAATCATTGGCAGATTATGAATTAGCCGCTAATCAAAGCCGGCATTCATTGTCTTTATTAAATATCGCCCAAACATTTATCATCATGACCGGTATTACCATCATGTTAGTTATGTCTGCCTACGGCATTAAAAAAGGAGACATTGATGTGGGAGGCTTTGTTGTCATTAACGCTTATATGTTGCAGCTTTATCAGCCACTAAATTGGCTTGGATCTGTTTATAGAGAAATAAGACAGGCCTTAACTGACATGGAAAATATGTTTAGCTTATTAGAAATTGCACCAACCTCTCAAATCTCAACCAACAAGGTGCCAGAGAGCGATAGTGCTGAAATAAAATTTGATGGGGTAAGTTTTGATTATGATATTAGACGAACCATCATTAAAAATATCTCCTTTGTAGTTCCAAACGGCAAAAAAGTTGCAATCGTCGGGCCAACTGGTGCCGGTAAATCAACTATCAGCAGATTATTGTTTAAATTTTATGAACCTAAAGAAGGAGGAATTTATATTAATAATATTAATATTAATAAAATTTCACAAGAATCTTTAAGAGAAATAATTGGTGTGGTGCCGCAGGATACTGTTCTATTTAACGATACTATTTATTACAACATTGCTTACGGTAAAACTGGCGCGAGTAAAGAAGAGGTAATTAATGCTGCAAAAAATGCAGATATCCATGATTTCATATCCATTTTACCAGATGGCTATCAAACCATAGTAGGTGAGAGAGGTTTAAAATTATCGGGCGGTGAAAAACAAAGAGTTGCGATCGCTAGAACGATTTTAAAAAATCCTAAAATATTCTTCTTTGATGAGGCAACTTCTGCGCTTGATACTAGTACAGAAAAAGAAATTCAGAAAAATTTAGAAAATATTTCTAAAAACAAAACAACTCTTATTATTGCTCACCGTCTCTCCACCGCAGCAAATGCGGATAATATCATTGTGCTTGATAAGGGAGTTATTATTGAACAAGGAACGCATGAGAGCTTATTATCTCTAAAAGGTAAATACTATGAGATGTGGGGTAAGCAAAAGCCTAAATCTTTAGAGTAAATAGAGTTTTAAAATTATTGTTTTCTGTTCTTCTGCCACTCCGATGCATCTTTCCATCGTTGTTCTGTGTTTCTATTGTCTTCCAGTTTAGGTGAGATGAAACCTTCTGGTGCATTTTTCGATACTCCAGAATCTTCAGTGATCCTAAGTATTACCGCATATATAATGACGGCGCCTATTATCACTGCAATTGTTGATTTCATTTATAATACTTTTATCTAATTTTTTTTGACCATAACAGATTCTTAAATACTTGTCTAAATCTGGTAGCTGCAAATGCTGATCAATTAACGTTAGATGTATATTTCTTTTGTTTTAATATTTTTTTAAACCTATTTTTAGTAACTAAGCTTTCCGATTTTAGATGCATAGTACTAATTAATTGATTATTTGTACGCCTTTCCAAAAGGCAACAAAACCTGCAATATTATTTGCAGCGGATTTAGGCTCAGGATAAAACCAAGCCGCCTCCTTATTAGATTGGCCATTCACCTCGATATCATAATAACTAGCGGTGCCTTTCCAAGAGCAAACTGTTTGTTTTTCTGACTTTTTAAAAAACTGCTTATGTAAGCTCGCGGGTGGAAAGTAATGATTTCCGTCTACTATAATAGTTTCGCTTGCATCCGCCAAAATCTCATTATTCCAAATAGCTTTCATCTTATTTCCCTGTGAAGATTTAGCACAAACTAAATTCCATTTTTATGTTATATAAAGAATCACAGCTTGAAGCAAACAATGACTTATAACATTCATGCAAACATCGTTTACTTTTAAACATAACCTAACAGTTGATAATCACTTTGCAGCGGAGATTGAAATAGGCCTACTTTCTCAATCCGCTTATATTTCTCCGAAATTTTTATATGATGCTTTAGGCTCACAGCTTTTTACAGCAATTACTTTGCTACCTGAATACTACCCAACCAATATTGAACAAAACATTTTTAAGCGATATCGAGATCAAATTGCCAAAGTAGTAGGAGTAGGCGGCACTCTAATTGATTTAGGTGCTGGAAATTGCAAGAAAGCAGAATCCTTTTTTGATTCTTTACAGCCTAAACATTATCTGGCGATTGATTTTTCTGCAGAACATCTTCAAGACGCAGTAAATAAACTTAAAGGAAAATATCCTCATATTTTTATGCAATGCCTTGCCACGGATTTTTCTAAACAACTCATCATTCCCAATTCCCTTACCAGCACAAAAAGAACTTTTTTTTATCCAGGCTCTAGCATAGGAAATTTTAGTAACTCTGAAGCAATGCAGCTTCTCAGTCAAATTAAAAGCCAGGCTAAAGGTGGCGGCTTACTTATTGGTGTTGATTTAATAAAGGATGATTCTATTCTAATGGCAGCTTACGATGACCCTTTAAAAGTATCAGCTGCTTTTAATCTTAATATTCTAAGATCAGCTAATTTGTATTTAGGATCTAATTTTAAGGTTGAACAATTTAGTCATACCGTCAGAATTAATCATAAAGACAGTAGGGTTGAGCTTTATCTAGAAGTTCTTGAAGACTTGACAGTTTTATGGCCAGGTAATTCCAGAACATTCAAAAAGGGTGACCTTATTCATACTGAGAATTCTCATAAATTTACTATTGATTCTTTCAAGCGATTATTAAAAAATGTAGGTTTCGAAACGAGCCAAATATGGACAGATCCTAAAAACTATTATGCAGTAATCTATGCTAAATAAAACTTCATACCTATTGCCTGCAGTAGAAAAGTTACGAGAGCAATTTTATCTTTCTAGAAAGCGGTCAATAGATCTCATCCGCAATCTAACGACTGAAGACTGTCAAGCGCAGTCCATGGAAGATGCTAGTCCCGCTAAATGGCATTTAGCCCATATCACTTGGCTTTACGAGGTAATGGTATTAAAGCCTTTTGAGAAAAATTTTGCTTATTGGAATTCGGAGTTTGCTGTTTTATTTAATAGCTATTACAACGGGATCGGCGATAAACATCCGCGCAGTAAACGGGGTCTGTTAACGCGGCCTTCATTAAAAGAAGTGCTTGAGTGGCGTAAAAATATAGAAGCCAGAGTGTACGCACTTTTAGACGAAAAAACCTCCCCAGAACTGTTATGGTTAATAAAGCTTGGAATCAATCATGAACAACAGCACCAAGAACTTCTCTTAACGGATATTCAGCATCTTTTCTCAAACAACTCACTTTTTCCAGTCTACTATTCCGACCTTAAGCAGCCATTGGCTGTTGAGAAATCATTTAAATGGATTCAAGGTATTGATGGTTTAGTCAAAATTGGTCATGCAGATGATGAATTTTATTTTGATAATGAAGGGCCAAAACATTCCGTCCTTAATCAGGTTCACTCCATAGCCAACCGACTCGTGAGTAATTCAGAGTGGCTTCAATTTATTAACGATGGTGGTTACCAAGATTATCGATGGTGGTTAGATGCAGGTTGGGCATGGCTACAGGCAGAAAAGATTTCCTCTCCCTTGTATTGGAGCAAAGATTCTCAAAATAAAATGCTCCGCTTTTCGCTTTATGGCAATTCTCCACTTGATATGCATGAGCCAGTATCAAATATCAGCTATTTTGAAGCAGATGCCTTTGCGCGTTGGGCCAGTCACAATATTCCGGAACTGGCTGGTGCTCGTCTGCCAACTGAATTTGAGTGGGAGACTTTTGCTACATCAAATTCTAAAGTTGATCATGATCTATTTGGCAAAGTCTGGCAGTGGACGAGTAGCAATTACACTGCTTATCCTGGTTATCAACCCTGGGCTGGAATTGCTGGGGAGTACAACGGGAAGTTTATGGTTAATCAGATGGTTCTTAGAGGCAGCTCTGCCTATACAGCATCTGGTCACTCTAGAGTAACTTATCGTAATTTCCTTCCAACTAACGCACGTTGGCAAATGTCTGGGTTGAGATTAGCCAAAGATGGCATTTGATTTTGACACTCTAACTAATCGTCTTGATACCGATTCTATTCGCTGGGATACCTTTGATCATAATAAAGTGTTGCCATTGTGGGTTGCAGATATGGACTTTCAATCACCGCCATGTGTAATCAATGCTTTAAACAATCGTATTCAAGAGGGGATTTATGGATATACGCACAGCCCCAATCACCTCAAACACACTATCGCTCAATACTTATTAGAGCACTATGAATGGAAAGTAGATCCTGATTGGATTGTCATTCTTCCAAGCGTTGTATCTGGGCTTTACACAACCGTTCAACAGCTAACTACTACTGATGAAGAAACTTTAATTCCAAACCCTGTGTACCATCATCTTCGCCTTGCATGCACAAGCTCTCATCGTGCTTTTAAAGAAATGCAACTTGAAGAACAGGATGGACGCTGGGTATTACCTAGCAACAAATTGCAACATCTAATTTCAAATAAAACAAAGTTAGCTTTATTCTGTAATCCTCAAAATCCAGGTTCAACAGTATGTACCAATAAAGAATTACAAGAGTTTGGAAATTTTTGTGTTGAGAATAATTTATGGATTTGCTCTGATGAAATTCATGCGGGTCTTATCTTGGATGAGAATAAAAAACATATCCCACTTGCAAGTATCAGCAAAGAAATTTCAGAAAAAACCATCACATTAATGTCGTTAAATAAAACATTTAACTTTCCAGGAATTGGCCTTGCTTGGGCTGTAGCAGAAACTCCGGTGCTACGTAAGGTAATTCAAACTGGTCTTGACCAAACAATTGCTCCTCCATCGTTATTGGCTTACACAGCCACCATGGCAGCTATGAAAGAGGGAGAGCCCTGGCGGCAGGAGTTAATTTTATATCTAAGAGCTAACCGAGATTTAATTTATAAAAAGTTTGATACATTTCAAGATTTGAGCGTTGCAACAATGGAGGGTAGCTACCTTGCTTGGATTGATTGCACTAAACTTAATCATCAGTATCCCTACCAATTATTTTTAGAAGCCGGTTTAGCTACCTCTCCAGGCAGCCAATTTGGTCAAGATAAGTTTGTCAGGCTAAACTTTGGAACCCAAAAAAGTAGGTTGCATAAAGCCTTAAGTCTTATTCAATCAAGCATCAAGCTTTGACCGCCTTGCTTGTAGTTGAACGCGGTTATTATTAGGTAAGGTACAAACAAAATTTATTATAGCAAAAAGGTAAATACTTTGAGATGCGGAGTAAGCAAAAACTAAAATCTTCACTTTAGTTTTAAATATATAATAATCACGTTATTTTTATAAGTAAGATATGGCTGTATTCAGTAATAATTTATAAAAACTTATCTTAATTTGCATCGATGGACCTTATGTTCTATAATTAATTTAGTTTTGCTTACAAATTCTGAACATCGCTGAAAAAAAATATTATGAGAAATAAATATCATATTGCGTTCCCACAAGAAAATGTTGATCATTTGCATCAGAACGAGGTGTATTTTCATTATTGGAAAGAAGATCCAGATGAAAAAGTTAAATTAAGATTTCATGACTATGCTGAAATTTATAAAGAACCTGGTTTGTATGAACAATTGTTTTATGAGCGCTTAAAATGCACGTCACCGGCTAAAATTTCAACACTACTCAAAAATGCTCTTAGTCAATCCCAAGAGAATATATCTGAACTACGAGTATTAGATTTTGGAGCTGGCAACGGTATGATGGGGGAGGAGTTAAAAACACACGGAGTATCAAGATTGGTGGGTATTGATATTGTTCCAGAAGCCAAAGAGGCTACGCTTCGAGATCGTCCTGGTCTTTATGATAATTACTATATTTGTGATTTTGAAAACATAGACAATAAAACTAACCAAAACATTAAAGCCTGGAACTGTAATTGCTTAGTGACAGTAGCAGCTTTAGGATTTGGCGATATTCCTCCAAAAGCTTTTATCAATGCCTTTAACATGATTGATAATAATGGCTGGATTGCCTTTAACATTAAAGAAACTTTTCTCGATACTAAAGACAACACCGGTTTTTCCAAAATCATTAAAGAATTAATTTTTTCAGAGTATTTAGATATTTATAATTTAGAACGATATCGTCACCGAGTATCAGTTGGCGGAGTGCATCTTTATTACTACGCTATTGTTGGAAGAAAGAATACTAATGTCCCTGGAGACTTTTTTTCTACATAATTAACGTTCATTGCTCAGAATAAAGACAGGTTTATCCATAACATGATCTACCCTTCTTAAGAGTTTGGTAAAACAATATTTGTAAATTAAAAGGTAAATGAAAAAATTTTTACCACTTTATTCCTTAATGGCTCAAGCATCATAGGAGTTATGAAGATGATAAACCAGTGTTTGCTATATTCAAAATCATATCATCATAATTCATATCAAGATTTAATAAACAAGATCTATAAAAATATCCTTTTCGCAGACCAGGCATAAGATTAGCTTCCATGAAATGGGGAACACCTCGTTCATTCATTTTAATATCAATTCTTCCTAAAGATTTTCCGCCAAGCGCTTTAAAAGCTTCTTTAGCTAATTTAGATATTTTTTTAAATATTTTTACATCAGTCACAGCAATTACTTTTTCTTCATCATCTTTTTTTACATTAAAATCAAGTATGCGGTGTCCGTTAATATTTTTCTTTACAATAATCTGGATAGGCATAGCTCGCAACGTACCTTTAATACTATCTTGAAAAATACCAACACTATATTCTTTTCCTGGCAAATAGGTTTCCACAAGAGACGACAGGTTATGTTTCGTTTTAATTTCTAAAACTTTCTTTTTAAAACTTGCAAAATTATAAGCCACAGAATTTGAGTCTATGCCTCTACTGTCCCCTCCCTTCACTGGCTTAATAAATAAAGGAAATGGTATGGGTATAGAAGAACTATGTTCATGTTGGTCTGGAGTAGCTACAAAGAAGTCGGCTGTTTTAATGTTAGCTTTTACTATAAGTTTTTTAGCTTTATTTTTATCACTTTCATTATCTAAAGCCGCTCGACTAGAGGCAATATAACGAATACCATAAGCCTCTAAACAATCATTCAGCCAAACTTTGTCATTATTAAAATTAAAATATTTAACACCAGAAAAAACTAAATCTGGTTTTCGCTTTAATAATCTATCTAAATCTTTCTTATGTTGAATTTTCGTGATGACCACTTCAGAATATCGTTGAGATAAAATCTTTAAAATTTTATTTTCTTCAAGAATGATACCTACATTATCTTGATGAAAATTTTTCTCTCCAGGATTATGCACAATGACTATCTCTATTGATTTATTTATTTTAATTTTAAAAATATTATTTTTAAACGGTACAATTACATTGGTCTTTTTTCCTTTGTGCTCTGTAATATCTTTTGTAATCATAAAAATCGGACGTGGGTGATCATGAGTTAATTCATGATATTAAATGGATACTTTTCAAAAATACTTACCTAATCGAGTGCTTTAGCTTTACTTAGCAGTATCAAAAAAAACTATAATGCATTTCATTGATAATAGATAGAACAAAGCAAGTGTTTTGAGACTGGTAGTTTAAATCTGTTACCTGCTAACAAAAAATTTGGAGAATATCCCTTAAAAATAAGACAACTAGCCTTATAAGTATTAAAGTTTTAATTATTCTTATACTTTGTTAATCTATTATTATGAAAAAACCACCTTATGAATATAGGATTGCTATTATTCTAGCAATTACGACTATAGTGCCAATTGGAGCCACACAGTTGGGGTGGTATTTATATGGAATGAAAATTGCTTTTAATTTTGGAATGGTGGTTGGAACAATTTGTATTATTCTTGCAACCTATTTAATGTATCAAAAAGGTTGGCGAGATGAGGATGAAGAATAAAAATAAAATAATGAAAAATTTTGTTCTCATTTCATGTAATTTTTATTCTTTATTCAATAAGTAATCAGAGTAAATCAAAGTATTCGCACCATCTGATCTATACGTTTTAATTCGCTTAACTTTAAATCCTGACTTTCTAAATTCTCTAATACTCAAAGCAGCTTCCCATCTATATTTCCTATTTTTCCACCAAGAGGTATTTCCAGTTTTTAAAGTCACTAATTCTTCAGTCATTTTAGCCTAATAAATCTTTAAAGTTATATTCATACATAATTATTATTATCTAAACTTACAATTGTCTAAATCTGCTAGCTTATGGATGTAAAAGTATTAACTAAGTGGTCTAGCTAGTTATAAATTTTTGTAGTTGTTCTATTAAATACTTTTGCTCATCGATCATAAGACGGACCACATCGCCAATGGATATAATTCCGATCGATGTACCATTATCCATCACCGGCAAATGTCTAACCCGTTTATCTGTCATTAATTGCATACAAGCATCAATCTGCATATGGGAGGATATAGTGATTACTTCTTTACTCATGACTTCAGCAAGTTTTGTGTCCGCACTATTTTTTCCCTCTAACACTACTTTTCTAGCGTAATCTCTTTCTGAAAAAATTCCTGTAAGCTTATTTTGATCCTTAATCACAATGGCGCCGATATTTTTATCTGCCATTAACTGCAAGGCTTGGCGCACCGTATTATTGGAACTGAGTGCCCAGGTTGGTCTTTTTGTCTGCTCTATAAACTGTCCCACAGTAAGCATCAATTTAATATATTCCCATATTACAGTAAGGCAACTACTTTGAGATATAGGTTAAGCAACATTTTTTCACCACAATCTTTTGTTATATTCATAATTGTTAATCCTAATCAAAAAATCAAAACACACTCACAGAAAGGCTAGAGCATGATGCAAAGAAGATGCGAATTTCTTCTTGAAAAAGAAGATGATCTTGGAATCTATAAAGATATGTTATCCGAGGCAAAGGAGGGAGGATTTACTTATTCAGAGTTTACTACTCCAAAACAAGGTCCTGATAAGGGAAATCAGCTAGAATATAGCATTCATATCTTTACCCAGCCAGAATTCACCATGTCATTTGATGAGTTATTGGAATTTTTAAAAAAACAAATACCAGAAGATGATAATTTTCGAAGTGATAAATTAAGAAATTATCTAATAGAGAAGAATATTAAATATGAAATTAATACCTTCACTATTTCTTGCGTGTATAAATCACCAAAGGATAAAGATAAGTTAGACACAGCATGCAAAGAAATTAATATTGGACTAAATTAAATTTCAATATTATTTCTTTTTTATAATCTCTTTCTCTTCTTCCTTTTTTATATGATGCTCTTTAATCTTTTCAGTTAGAGGTGTTTTTCCCAAATGTATTGTTGATATTTCAGTAGGAAGTCCTAAAGCCTT
>JAGYIF010000005.1 GCA_018402735.1 Pelagibacteraceae bacterium | reverse complement strand
CCTTTGACCTGCTGGTCGATGCCTGCTTCACGGCACACCTCTTTCATATAGCGGTTAAAACAACGGTCTCCAATCTTTCTTGGAAAATCTTGCCTAAGGATTTATTAGACTGAGTATTAAATAAATTTATTTGAACTAAAATTTTTATGAAATTAAATAAAATTGTAAATTTGAATAATAATAGGGTGTACGACCTTATTTGTAAATTTAATACAGCGAAACTACTGTATCTTTAGCCGATGGATAAATACCATTAGTCTATAGATATATAATATTTCGTCGAAAAAGTGAAAACGACCAGCGGTTAGTTTCACACTTTTGCACGGTATAGATGTTTCCAAATTGCACTGTACACGCATTTATTAAACGACTATGAACCAAAAACGTATTACTAATCAGATTTTAAATCAAACGAATTACACTTTAAATTCAACACTTAATTACTTATTTAACATTTCAAACATGAAAAAACTATTTTCTTACTTATTAATTTCGTCCATGGTGGTTTTGTCATCATGTACAAACTACGATGATCAATTCGATGATCTTAACACACAGATTAATACATTGAAGACTCAAATAGAAGGATTCTCTTCTTTGTCTTCAGGTTTAACTGCATTACAAGGGACTGTAGCATCTTTACAGACTGCTATTGCTAACATTCCTGTAACTCCTGCAACTGACATCTCTGGTCTAGAGTCAACTCAGGCTGCATTACAAGCTGGATTAACTTCTTTAGCTGATGCAGTTGCTGCGTTGCAAACTAAATTAGAAGGGGCTGCTACTGCTGCTGAAGTTGCTGCTTTACAAACTGCTCTAGCTGCTGCGCAATCAGATTTAACTGATTTGTTAGCTTCTAACAACATTTATGCGCCTACAGGTGGTACATTAACTATTAACTCTCAATCTACTTTAGACTTTGCTACTGCATTAGCAGATAAAGTGGCAATTATTAATGGGTCTGTAGTAATTACTCAAAATACTTCAATGGACGCTACTCAATTAGCTGCTTTAATGGCTAAAATGGTTTCTGTAACTGGAGATGCAAGTTATACTGCTAAAGCTACAGGTGTTGTTCCAACTGCAGGTTTTACTGCTTTAACAGGTGTTGCAACAATCACAATAGATGTTGACGGAGACGTTTCTCTTCCAGTTTTAGCTTCTGCTTCAGTAGTAGATATTAAAGATAATACTAAAGTTACTTCTGTTTCTTTACCAGCTTTAAAAACTGTAACTACTTTATCTAACTTAACATTTGCTAAAGCTACTTCATTAGATTTATCTTCTTTAGAAAGGTATGCTGACGATTTAGTTATTAGTATTAAAAGTGGAAAAGTTAATTTAGACGCTTTTGTTACTACTACTACTACAGCTAGTGCTCCTGAATCAGGTCACCTTATTCACATTGATGGTGCTGAAGAAGTAGTTGCTCCACTAATTACTGGTGGTAAATTGTTAATGGATTCTGTTTTAGCGCCTAACTTCCCTGTTTGGAAAGGAAATTCAGATTCAATTTTTGATGAAGCTACAACTGTTGTTTTGCCTGGGATTGAAGCAAATGGTTCTAAGGATGCTTATAACTTAATAGATTTTGCCCCAGACGCTGTTAAATTTCATATGATTGGAGCTTCTAAAGCTACATCAACTACAACAACAGCAATTCCTTCTTTTACATCTGTTGGTCAAAACAATTTAGAGACTTTAATTTTAGATGGTGTTTTAGATACTGTAACTATTAATGGAGCTACTGATCTTACTTCTGTTACTCATACTGGTACTGCTGTTAATGTTACCTACAAATCAACAGGATTAACATCACTTGATCTTGGTTATACAGCTGGTACTTCTGGCGCTACTAATGCTGCTGCTATTAATGGAGGTTTAACAATCGAATTAAATGCTGATTTAACATCTTTAACTGCTGATAAATTAGATGACATTACATCTTTAACTATTAAGAACAACGTTGAGCTTGCTTCAATTAGCATGGCTGCTCTTAACTCTGTTGGAACTGCTACTGCCGCTAAAGTAGATATTCAATTAAATGATTTCACTGTAGAGTCTATTCAGTTGCCTTCTGCTTCTGGTGCATTACCAGTTGTTGCAAAAACAATTAAATCTGCAGATTTAGGTCCATTAAAGACTTATATAGAAGCTGCTAAGGCTAAGGTTGGAACTACAGGTTCTATCATTGTTGTTGCAGATACTGTAACAGAAAAATTGAATGCTGACGGAACTGCTGCAACAGTTGTACCTGGTGATAAGACTATCGCTAACTTCTTAAATGCTGCTGCTAGAACTTCTAACATGGTTGGTGGTACTGCTCAAGTAAAAGAATTTTGGTTACAAGATAATAGCGATAACAACTATCAATTTACAGTTAATGGTTTCACTAGTGTTATTGCTAATGGACCATCTGCTTTAGCTTATGATTTAGCTGAATGGGCGTCAACAGCTAGTGTTGTTGCAGGATTAAACGCAGCAGGTGTATCTGTTACTACTGGAGCTAGTCCTTACAAAGGTAAAATTTCTTTAACTGCAATTTCAACTACTGTATTGGCGTCTCCTATTACTTACGCAGTTTCTGTTAATGGTAAAACTTACTCAACTACAATCAATGGACCATTTAATAATTCAGCAGCAAACAAAACAGCTATTATGGCTGCTTTAGAAACTGAAATTAGAGGTAATGTTGATGTTACTAACGCTCATTTTGCTGTAACTGCAACTGCTGCTGATCTTGATTTTGCAAGTGTAGCTGTTGGTTCAGCCTCTAAAGCCTACCCTATTGGTAAAGTAACAGCTTATAATGGTACTAGTACTGCAGCCACACCTACTCTTGCTACTAGTACAGCTAATCCATGGCTTAGAGATAACTCTTCAGGTTACATCAGAGTTGTTAATAATACAGCAGGTTTAGTTGCTGCTGGTATTGCTAATGCAGATGTTTTAGGAGGTACAGTATCTGCTACTGTATTAGTATCAGAAGGTTACTCTGTTTCTCCAGTATCTGGTGATAACGAAAATGTTGTTGCTGCCAAAGATGGTACAGCTCAAACAAATGCTCAAGCTATTTTAGATGCAAGTGTTTATGAGGCAGATCATTTAGCTTCATAATTTTATAATTTATATTTTAAAACCCCTTACTTTTGTAAGGGGTTTTTTTATTTTCAGATATGCTTAAATCATTTACTTTTACAACTGTTCCTTTTCTAGTATTTATTGGATTAGTTTTTTTTACACCCTATTTTGGGTCTTACGATATTATTGGTCCGCAGTGGTTGTTTTATTCTATTATTAATCTCCTATTGTTTATTTTCCTTTTAAAGCATATTTCCTTTTCATCTTTAAAAGAATTTTTTAAACCAACCCACATAAGGTTTTTATCTTTTTTCTTTTTACTCTGTTTTTTATCTTTAATTTACGCGAATAATGTGTTTCTTGTTATTCATGATTTATCTAGGTTTGGAACATTTTTTCTTTCATTGTTTCTTTTTTTTCTATTATTTAAAAATGATATTTTAAACCTTAAACAAATCTATATTTCATTTGTATTTATTTCTTTAATTGAAATATATCTCTCTTTAAAACCTCTTTTTTTTGATTTCTTTTTTAATGAATTAGATATTTTTAATATTGAAGAAATTAATCTTTCTATATTTAAAGGTAATGCTGGAAATAAAAATATAACAGCTGCTTCAATAGTCACTAAGCTTCCATTATCTCTTTATTTGCTTACTAAAAAGAATATTTCTTATAAATTGTTTGCATCAATATTTTTGTTTTTTCAATGTTTATCTATCTTTTTTTTAAGCGCAAGAGCTTCATTTCTATCCCTTTCAATTTCGATTTTAATCTTTCTAGTTTATTTAATGTACAAAATATATAAGGGTCAAAAACATAATATATTTTCTATTTTTTTAATCATTGTTTCAACTTTATTTGCATATTTATTATCATCTAAGATTCTACCTTCTAATTTATCTGTTTCAAATCGTACAAGTAGTATTAATTTTTCTAACGAATCTAGTAGTAATAGATTTGAATTATGGTCTAATGCTCTTGATCATATTAGTAATAATCCATTACTAGGATCAGGTCTTGGTAACTGGAAGGTTGAATCAATTAAATATTGGGGTAATATTGGCGATTATTATTTGATTCCATATCATGCACATAATGATATTCTTGAATTATCCACTGAATTAGGCATTTTAGGAGGATTGTTATATTTTGGTTTTTTCGTAGCAATTGCTCTTTTTCTATTTAAAATATTTCTTAAAACTAAGAGTATTATATATCTTCTTGCATTGTTATATTTAACAAGCTATTCAATAGATATGATGTTGAATTTTCCACTTGAGAGACCTATATTGCAACTTCCATTAGCGATTTTTGCTGCATATTTCACAAACATTTACAATTTAAAAACACATCAAAATGATTAGATTTTTTCTTCTTATTTTATTAGTTTTTTTCTTTATATGTACATTTTTTACCTATAAGTCTTTAGTGGCTCAAAGAATTATTGCTGAGGATCCTAACGAGCTATTGTCATATAATGAGGTGGATAGTATTTTACCTTTTTTCCCAAATCTTGGACTCTCCTCTACACCAATAGATATGCATAGGGCCTTATATTCAATTAAAGAAGGTGATTATGAACTTGCTAAAGAATTAATTAAAAAATCAATTAAAGTAAATCCACATACGTACGTTGGTGAATATTTATATGCAAGACTTTATCTAGCTGAAAACAAATTAGATAGTGCATTGTATTATTCCTTCAGATCTTTTTATAAGTGGCCCAAAAACCCACAACATTATAAAACTTTTAATGAGGTGTTAGTTATATTAAAAGACAGCACATCTCTCCTTGCTGCTTTTGATTACCTCGATAGTACTAGAAAATTAGATCCAACTTATAAAGACGATTTTATAAAAAGTTATAATGAAATTAAAATCCAATATCTTTTAAACAATTTTGAAGATAAGGTTTCAGTTACAAAAGATAAACTCAGAGGGTCTTGGACTAGATCTTATTTTTTTGAAAACGGTGAAGTTGTTTCAGATAGTTCTTTAGTATATAATTTTAAAGATGATTACTTTATAAATCCCTCAGGTAATAGTTTTAAATATACATTATCCAATGACAGTTTAAATATTCTTTCTATTACAAATCCCCCTAAATTATTTCAAAAAATAAATATTTATTTCTCACCAAGTAGAAATGCCTTATTGTTCAATAATGTAATGTTTGAACAAAATAAATATCAAAATCAATTTTTTAAAAAAACCGATTAATATTTCTTTTATTAAGCATAATTAAGTACTTTTATTACTTGAAATTAAGTAATCAAATAATAAGTAAGTGCTAGGTGAATTGATAACCTCAAAAACAAGATTGCGCCTGTTGATCAAATTCTTTGTATCACAGGCCAATCGAGGTTATTTAAATGGTCTAGCTACAGAGATGGGCGAATCTACAAACGCCATCCGTAAGGAACTAAATCACCTTCACGACGCAGGGTACCTTCAAAAAGAAAAAGCCAACAATAAAATACAATATAAAGCCAACACAAAGCACCCTATGTTCTCTGTGCTTCAAAAGGTAATACTTAAGCACCTAGGCCTAGAAGACGCTGTAGAGATTGTCCTAGAGCGAATGGGAGACGTGGATCAGATTATTTTGATTGGTGATTATGCCAAAGGAATAGATAGTGGCAAAATAGAAATAATCATAGTAGGTCAGGATTTAAATACATCTTATGTAAGAAACCTTGAGGAAAAACTAGAAAAGCTTATTTCTAGGAAGGTTGCTTTCTTTTTATCTGCAAGCCACTCGCTAAGCGCCGATGAAATCATTTTATTCAATAAAAATGAGTAGAAGCGTCTTTAATCATTGTAGTCACCTACCAGCAGTAGTAAACATCATTAATAATCTTTTTTAATTTGAAAAAACAAAAAGCCATCATCGTTTCAGGATACTTTAACCCCATTCATAAAGGACACCTAGAGTATTTTAATAATGCTAAGGCTATGGCAGATCAGCTTTTTGTGATCGTAAATAACGACCATCAAAGGGAGTTAAAAGGCAGTAGGGAGTTTCAGGATGAGAAAGAGCGCATGATCATCGTTTCTAACATTAAAGCGGTAGATAAGGCAATACTTTCTATTGATACCGATAGAACCGTATGCGCTACCATTAAAATGATCGCCGAGCAGTATGGCGGGGAATTTGAATTAGGTTTTGCAAACGGAGGAGATCAAAATAACGATACAATTCCAGAGAGATCTGTTTGCGAAGACATGAATGTGGCACTCATCGATGGCCTAGGAGATAAAATTCAGTCATCTAGTTGGCTGCTTAAGAAATTATAGATGTTAAGCACACTTAAAAAGATAAATTTTCTAATAACTAAAAGACAAAGGAAAGGATTAGTTATCCTTACATTGTTACTATTTGTTGGGATGATTTTAGAGGTGTTTGGATTAGGGATTTTAATTCCCGCATTGTCTATTTTGTTGGACCCTGAGATGATTGAAACTAATTCTATAGTGTCACTTGTGCGAAGTTTTTTCTTAGAATATTCTAACCAAAATTTTCTTTTTATAGTCTTAGGAACTATTGTGACAGTATATTTTTTAAAGTCTTTGTTTCTAGTTTTTTTGACACACAAACAAAATAGATTTTTAAGTAACATTACGGCTTACATATCAAATAAACTATTCTATAGTTATATGAGTCAGCCTTATAGTTTTCATTTAAATCGAAACGCGTCTGAGCTCATTAAAAACATTCAAATTGAGATTTATTATTTGCATACTTTTTTGCTTTCATTAATCACTCTTTTTATAGAGGGAGGCTTTGTTATTTCTGTTTTAGCCACTCTTATTTATATTGAACCAATTGGAGCTATCTCTATTGGAGTGTTTTATGGGTTTTTGTCCATAATATTTTTGCAATTCACGAAGAGAAAACTAAATACCTGGGGTAATTTGAGAGAGTCCCTAGACGCTCAGGTATCTAAAACAGCATTAGAAGGTTTAGGGGGAATTAAAGATTTATTAATTCTTGGTAAAACAGCTTTTTTCATAGAAGAATATTCAAATAAAAACTTTTTTAAGGCCAGACTAAATGCAAACCAAGGAACTGTTTCTCAAATTCCAAGGTTTTATCTTGAACTTATTTCAATTATTGGATTAGTGAGTTTTATAATTCTACTCTTGCTACAAGGTAAAGATTCTGCAAGCCTAGTTACTATATTAGGAGTTTTTGTTGCTGCCACTTTTAGAATGATTCCTTCTTTAAACAGAATTATTGCAGCAACACAGTCAATGAAATACTATAGACCTTCAGTAGATATTATTCATAAAGAAATTAAAGATAATATTGTAATTGAGGATAATAACTCAAATGATTGTAATTTTAAAAATGATATTGAATTTAGAAGTGTGGACTTCGGTTTTACAAAGGATTTAAGTGTATTAAAAAACATTAATCTGATAATTAAAAAAGGGCAAACTATAGGTATTATAGGAGAGTCTGGATCAGGAAAAAGTACTTTAGTAGACTTACTCATAGGTCTTCACAAACCAACTTCAGGTGAAATTTTAATAGATGGAATTAGTGGCTTTCAAATGAACCAATCATGGAGAAATAATATTGGATATGTTTCTCAGACTATTTACTTAACTGATGATACTATTAAAAAGAATATAGCTCTAGGAGTTCCAGAAAATAAAATCAACGACTCAAAAATAATTGAACTATTAAAACAAGTGCAATTAGAAAAATTTATAAATAACTTAGAATTAGGAATAAACACAAAAGTTGGTGAGAGAGGAGTACAGCTTTCGGGTGGTCAAAGACAAAGAATAGGAATAGCTAGAGCTCTTTATCACGATCCACAATTACTCATTTTAGATGAGGCTACTTCGGCACTAGACTCCGAAACAGAGGAAGAAGTAATGGAGTCTATAAAGAATTTAAAAGGAGATAAAACAATAATTATGATTGCACATCGGATTTCAACTTTGGTAGATTGTGATAAAATATATAAGATTCAGGACAAAGGAATTTTAATCAATTAAATCGTAATGGAAATAAATAAAATTGGAATTATTGGTTTAGGGTATGTAGGATTACCCCTTGCAATAGAATTTTCAAAGAAAAATAAAGTCGTTGGATTTGATATTGATAAGATTCGTGTTTCTGAACTATCAAAAATCATTGACAAAACTAATGAAGCAAATTTAGAAGATTTAAGAGAAGCTGTAAAAGGGAATTCAACTCAGGGAAATGTTGGGTTATTTTTTTCATCTAATATTTCAGATTTAAAAGGGTGTAATATTTATATTGTTACTGTTCCAACACCTATAAATAAATTTAAATCTCCAGATTTAAAGCCTTTACTTATGGCATCTGAAATGCTTGGAGGGATAATTAAAAAAGGAGATATTGTTATTTATGAGTCGACAGTATACCCAGGCTGTACAGAAGAAGATTGCGTACCAGTATTAGAAAAATTCTCTGGTTTAATATTTAATAGGGACTTTTTCTGTGGCTATTCACCAGAGCGTATTAATCCCGGAGATAAAATCAATACTTTAACCAAAATTGTGAAAGTAACTTCTGGTTCTACGCCAGAAATTGCAGAAAGGGTTGATAAACTATATGCTAGTATTATAGTGGCAGGGACTCATAAAGCACCTAGCATTAAAGTAGCTGAGGCCTCAAAATCTATTGAAAATGCTCAGCGAGATGTGAATATTTCATTTGTTAATGAATTAGCTTTAATTTTTGATAGAATAGGAATAGACACTAATGATGTTTTAGAAGCTGCAGGCACAAAATGGAATTTCCTTAAATATAAACCAGGTTTAGTGGGAGGGCATTGTATAGGGGTAGACCCTTATTATTTAGCTCACAAAGCAGAAAGTCTTGGTTATCATCCTCAAGTAATTCTCTCAGGGAGGCGGGTAAATGACAACATGGGAATGTTTGTTGCCAACAAGGTTATAAAATTGATGATTGAAAAAGGGATAATAATTAAAGGAGCTAAATCTCTAATACTAGGCTTTACCTTCAAAGAAAATTGCCCTGATATAAGAAACACTAGAGTAATTGATATTTATAGAGAGCTATCCCAATTTGGATTACATGTAGACATTCATGATCCTTTGGCAAACAAGGAAGAAGTTAAAAATCTATATAACGTTATTTTAAATAATGACATTAATATTCAAGATTATGATTCTATTATAATTGCAGTAGCTCATAATGAATTTAGAGCTTTAGATTTTAAAAATGTAAAATCTAAAGACAATACCATCATTTTTGATACAAAAGGATTTTTAGATAAAGAACTAGTAGACGGAAGACTTTAATAATTATTTTAAAATACTATGAGTTATTTTTCACATGAAACTGCTGTTATAGACAAAGGGTGTTCTATAGGTAAAGGCACAAAGATTTGGCATTTTAGCCATATTATGAGTGGCGCCACTTTGGGAGAAAACTGCAATTTAGGACAAAATGTAGTAGTATCCCCTAGAGTGGTTTTAGGGAATAATGTTAAGGTTCAAAATAACGTATCTATTTATACCGGTGTAATTTGTGAAGATGATGTATTTCTTGGACCTTCTATGGTCTTTACAAATATTACAAATCCACGATCTGCAATTATAAGAAGAGATCAGTACATTGAAACTAAAGTAGAAAAAGGTGCTTCTGTAGGAGCAAATGCTACTATTATCTGTGGTAATACCATTGGAAGTTATGCTTTAATTGGCGCAGGAACAGTTATCACTAAACCAGTTAAGCCTTATGCATTAATGGTTGGAAACCCGGGTAAACAATTAGGTTGGGTAAGTGAATATGGTCACCGGTTAAATTTCGATAATAACAATAGGGCTTCATGTCCAGAGAGTAATCAAGAATATAAATTAGAAAATAATTCTGTCTATAAATTATGAAGAATTTCGTTTTAATAGGAGCTGCAGGTTACATAGCTCCAAGACATATGAAAGCAATTAAAGAAACAGGCAACAACTTAATTGCTGCTTATGATCCTTATGATGGGGTGGGAATTATGGATAGCCATTTTCCAAATGCTCATTTTTTTACTGAGTTTGAAAGATTTGATAGACATATAGAAAAAATAAAAAGAGCAGGGACTAAAATTGATTATGTTTCAATATGTTCTCCTAACTACCTTCACGATTCACATATTCGTTATGGTTTACGTATTGGCGCCGATGTTATTTGTGAAAAACCCCTCGTTTTAAACCCCTGGAATGTAGATGCATTAATAGAATTGGAGCAGGAATACAAAAATAAAGTTCACACAATACTACAGCTTAGACACCACGAAGCTATTCTAGAATTAAAAGAGAAAATAGAAAAAGGACCTAAAGATAAAATTTATGATATAGATCTAACCTATATCACTTCTAGAGGAAATTGGTATTATACTTCTTGGAAAGGGAATGAGGATAAATCAGGTGGTATTGCAACAAATATTGGTGTTCATTTTTTTGATATGTTACAATGGATTTTTGGATCTTTTGAGGATGCAACAGTAGCTATCAAAACTAAAGACACAAACTCAGGGACACTGAAATTTAAACAAGCCAATGTAAATTGGTATTTAAGTATAAATGCAGAAAATCTTCCACCAGATATTAAATCTAAAGGCCAATCAACTTTCAGGACACTTACTATTGAAGACAAGGAAATTGAATTCAGCAAAGGCTTTACCGACCTTCATACTGTTAGTTATCAAAAAATCATTGAAGGTCAGGGATACGGCCTAAAAGCCGCCAAAAACTCTATAGAAATAGTTAGTCAAATTAGAAATAGCAAATTAAATAATAATTAATAGTAAAATGCAAAATTTTATTCCTTTGGCTTCACCAGACATTAGAGAGACAGATATTGAAGCCGTAGTGTCTGTACTTCGTTCGGGTAATTTAGTTCAAGGGATTAAAGTGCTAGAGTTAGAAGCTAAATTATCGAAATTTTTAAATATCCAACACTGTATAATGTTAAGTAACTGCATATGAAAAAAAGTAGGGCTTTTAAGTTGCAGGATTTTTAACTTTCCCTAACGAGATTTAGAAATTTTCGTACAAAAATGAAGAATTTCATAAAAGGCTTAAAATTTTTAGAGAGACTATAAAAAATTGTATCTTCCTAAAAGATTATTTCCGGTTGATTTAGTAAGTAAACTATATATTAAATTGCACTTAATCAATTTGAAACGGTATATTTTTAATTTATGGTAAGCCTGATATTATTCACATATGCTCATAATATCATTTATTCTGGCTTAGTTGCACAAAAATAAAGGAGAAGTATGATATTCCATATATTATTACTGAGCATTCTACTATTTTTATGAGATGCCAACATAAAAAATATTTGCCAAGTTAATTTATAAGGAAATGGTCTTGATAAGTAACCTCTTTGCAGTTTCTTATATAAATCCTCTGTAGTATTAAAGAAATTATTTAATTTATCTAATGTTGGTGTGATAAATAATGTGTAACTGAATTCTACTTTTTTAAAGCCGTGTGAATACAAAAAGATGAAAAAATATTTAAATTCATAAATATAGGAAACCTCAACACAAAAATAAGAATCAAAAATTAATAATTAATAGTTTTTAAAGGCCTTTAGACCATCAGATAATGTAAAATTAATTTTAGTTGGTAAAGGTCCCGAAAGAAAAGATTAGATGAATTAGTGCAAATAAGTGGGAGAAAACATCAATTTGAATTTTACGATTATTTAAATCAAGAAGAAATCAAAGAACTACTCTTGAGTTGTGACTGTTTTGTTTTAAGCTCTAACTTTGAAACATTTGGTGTTGTGGTAATTGAAGCAATGGCATGCGGTTTACCTGTAATATCAACAAAATGCTTTGGACCTGAAGATATATTAAATCAAAGTTGCGGGTTATTAGTGGAAAAAAATAATTTAGGACAAATGGTTAAGGCTTTGAAAGAGTCAAAAGAGAAAAATCAACTAGTTCCAGAAAAATTGCAGTGATCATGCTAGAGACAAATATGGTCACGCTACTTTTCTAAATAAAATTGACAATGTCTATAATATCTTTGGAATGAACAATAAGACAGTTTTTAATTTTTCAAATATATATTTCCACAGCTATTCAAAGCCAAGTTGGTTAGAGAGTTTGTCAATTCAACTGGATTATAAAATTCATTTTCGGGTTTGATGAATTTGACAAAAGAGGAATTAAATTAGTTAATATTACTGATGAAATAGACCCAATTCATCATAATAGATTTTTTAATTAAAAACATTGTTTATGTTTTTAAAAATGTAAATTAATTTTTCCACCTGCGTTATAAGTCAGCTGTATTTCTGAAAAATTTGATGTTGCCATTTTTAGAGACATGAAAGTATTGTCAACATGGTGTGCAACACTTATATGTAGGTTTCGCGGGATTGAAGTAGTTTTTGCAACACATGGAATTTACGGGAATGAGAATAAATAAAAATTAGTTATTAGATTATTATTTTATAGGTTAGCAAATAAATTACTAGGTATACGAGCGGAGAAGTAAAAAAGCAGCTTAATTAAATATAATTTTTCTTCAGACAAAATATATGTGTTTTTAATTCATTAAACTATGATCTTCAATCTTCCATTTACAATAGGCTATTGTCCAAAAGAAAAAGAGCTAAATTTATTTACGGACAACAGCACTAAACCAATTATAATTTTATAGGTAGACTAACTTCATCTAAAAAATTGACCTTTGATAAATGCTATAGACTTAAAATTTAAATATAACTTATTAATTGTAGGAGACGGGCCAGAGGAGTAAAGTAAATTGGAAAAATTACTCAGGATGAATCATAAAAGTACATATTTTTTATGGTGCAGTTTATGATGAAGTTAGTCTCTAAGTCAATTAATTTTCAACTCAAGTTTATGTGTTTCCCAGGGAATGCTTGGTCGGATCCAAGGCTGTTCAGAGCCTCTCATATGGCACACCCAGTGAGTAACCAACTGGCTACAATAGCTCCAATAATCAGGTAACCTGAAAGCGAGATTACAAAGGATGGCTTTAATGGAGGTTTTTTCAGAAAGAAAATGATATTGAGATTTGACATGTTAAAATAGATTTTTATTTGTCATGCATTCCATAAATCTGATTCATCACAAAATAATTGTAGATATTTTATTGATAAATATTACAATCCAAAAATCAATCAAAATTCTTTCTAGATTAATATTTAATCAAAAGCCAGAATATTAATTTTAAAACAACAACAAAATATAAATTAAAAAAAAAACTTTAATGAGAAAGCACTGGACATTAAGAGAGATTACAACAGGATAAAAATTATATTTATTTTTCTCAAATAAAAATGTTCCTTGGTTAAGTAAAAATGCAATCAGTTTTTGTGATGCCAAATTAAATGAAGAAATGGTTTGTTCAAATTTGGATCCGTATAGTTCAATTTGGATAGCAAAAAGAGTCAAATTTTTAACATCTATAGAGCATGATTATGAATGGTTTAGGAAAAATCAGTAATAACTCTAAACAAGCAAAATTTTAAATTTTAAACCTTAAAAAGATAAGTAGAGATTATTCTGACCCAAATTTAGATGATACAATTCATCGATTGTCGTTCCGCTTCGATTGTGCCATACAGGGATGAGATTTCTCTTGAAGTTTTAAATAAATCAGAAAACCGTAGTGGCATTATAATAATTGCTGATGCTCAAAGATATTTTACCCTCCTCCATAATACACTCTTTCACCCAAGCAAAATCTAGGGCTCATCTGAAAATGGGCCCAATCTTGTAAAGATATTATCTCAAAATGGAGAAAGGCTATATTTTTTCTGATGTGAGGTGATCTAATTGGGTCATTATAAAACCTCTATGATAGCAATTGTCAGATCACGGTCTTGGGAATCTTAAAACTACCCAGACTGCATGGCGCTAAAATATTGGGCTTTGGATCCCGAAACTCGCTTCTGGTTACTGAAAAATAGCCAAATCTGGCAAAACACTCCCACCTCGGTGTAGGACCTTGATACTGTCAAAATGAGAAATATTAACGTATCTCTGGATTATTACAGGTATTAAATGTAAAAGCTGTGATTGATATAAGTGCCTTTCAGAACTCTGGTCTGAGGAATCGCAAACTGTGTGCAATGAAAGTGAAGAGGGAAAGATGAAAGGTCTATCTTGGATTGACGCTAAAGTGAAACGTTTTACATTTGAAAATAATCATCTTAAAGTTCCTCATATGGGTTGGAATACTGTGGTTCCCTCCAAGCAATCATCTATTTTTAGTTATAATTCCAGCTTAAGATTCTACCATGTTCACTCTTATTATGTAGAACTCACTGATGCTAGTCAAGAAATAGCTTATACAAATTATGGTATTTCCTTTACTTCTTCTTTTCAAAATGAAAATATTTTTGGTGTTCAATTTCATCCAGAGAAGAGTCATAAATTTGGATTTGAATTATTAGATAACTTTGCAAAACTTTAATTATGCTAGCAGTTAGAATAGTTCCCATATTATTGCTAAGTTCGGGTGGTTTAGTTAAAACCGTAAAGTTTTCCAAGCCTAATTATATTGGCGATCCTATAAATGCAATTAAAATTATTTAATGAAAAGAAGTTGATGAGTTAATTTTATTAGATATTGCATTCAACATTGATTAAATAAAAACTCAAACTTTAAGTTAATTGAAGAGAATATACTGAGAATGTTTTTATGCCATTAAGCTATGGGAGGAACTAATACTTTGGAGGATATAAAACTATTTAGGCTTAGGGGTTGAGAAAGTAATTATCATATAGCAGCAATAAGGAATTCTCATTTGTACAAAGTGCTGTTAAATTTTGGGAGTTCCACAAATTGTGATTTCTATCGATTATAAAAATAATTTTTCTAAAAGCCATCAATTTACACTAAAACGGATCTTTTCAGTGACATATTAGGCCTCTCTTTAAGCTAAAAAGATGTAAGAATTGGGATGGGTGAAGTATGCTTAACTCGATTGAAAGGAAGGAACTATGTCATAAGATTTGATACTACTTTTATTAAAAACGCTGTTTATTCCCTTAGCATACCAGTTGTACTGCTTGTGGTGGAGCTGGAAGTTTAAAAACATTTTAAAAATTAATTGAAGACACATCTATTTCTGCAATAGCAGTTGGAAGTTTGATTGGTATTATGGACCAAATAAAGAGGGATATATAATTAATTATCCAACTTATAAAACTCTAGAAAATATTTTAAAAATAAAACAATGTCAATAGCTAACTATCAAATTTGCACAAAAACAGTTATGTGGATACTCACAGATCCTGATATAGTATTTGATAATGATGGTATATCTAACCATTGGTATACATACCAAAAAAGCAAAAGAGCATTTACTTAATGACTACGAAAGAGAGTTAAAATTAGAACAACTAATCAAAGACATAAAAGAGCGGTAAGAATAAGAAATATGATTGTATTATTGGTGTAAGTGGAGGAGTAGACAGTACTTATTTAGCCTTCTTAGTCAAAGACTTGGGTTTAAGACCTCTAGCTGTTCATCTTTGATAATGGCTGGAGATAGCAGATTAGCTGTTAAAAATATTGAAAATACTTTAGAAAAATTAGAAATTGATTTGTTCACTTATGTTGTTGATTGGCAAGAGTTTAGAGATATTCAGATGTCCTTTAAAAGCTTCAACACCAGATTTAGAAATACCTACAGATCACGGTATAATATCGTTACTTTATAAAACTGCTTCAAAGTATGGGGTAAAATATATTTTAAATGGCACAAATGTTCAAACAGAATCTATTTTACCTGAAAAGTGGGGGTATGGTTATTATGATCTAACTTACATTAAAAGTATTCAAATGAAGTTTGGTAATAAAAAATAAAATCTCTACCAACCCTTTCTCTTTGAAACTTTTTATTTTTCAAAAGTTAAGAAGATAAAATTTGTTCCATTTTTAAACTACGTGGATTATGTTAAAGAGGACGCTATGAGAGTGATAGAGGAGAAGTTAGATTGGGTTTATTATAGGTGGAAAACACTACGAATCAATTTACACCTGTTTATACAATCATATATCTTACCTAAAAAATTTAATATAGATAAGAGAATTGCTCATTACTCAAATCTAATATGTTCAAATCAAATCTCTAGAGACTTCTGCATTAGAAGAGCTAAAAAAAGATACATATCCATCAGATTTGGTGAGTAAAGATTTAGATTATTTTCTTAAAAGTTTAGCTTAACAAAAATGAATTTGATTTAATTTTAAATAATAAGCCAAAAACTTTTATGGATTACAAAAATAATCGCGATACATTATTGTTAATAAAAAAAATCATAAATAAATATAGTATTAATGTTTAATAATTATAAAAATATTCTTGTATTAGCTCCTCAATGCTGATGATGGTGAACTTGGTTTGTGAGGTTTTATATCTAAAAGTATAAGCCTAGGTTCATGCGTTACATATGTTGCTTTTCAACTAAGCTATAGAGTCTGTCCCAGAAGGGTTCCCTAAAGATGTTTTAACCGTTGAATTAAAAGAGGCAACTAAGCGTTTGGGAATAAAAAGAAAATTTAATAATCTTCAATTATAAGGTAAGAAACCTAAATTTTAAGAGACAACATATTCTTGAAGATTTAATTAAAATTAGGAATCAGAATACTTTTGATTTAGTTTTAATTCCAAATCTAAATGATATTCATCAAGATCATTCTACTATTTCATTAGAGGGATTAAGGGTATTTAAAAATACAACTATATTAGGCTACGAGGCTTATCTGGAATAATATAAAATCAGTTTCAAATTGTTTTATTAAACTTTCGGAAGAGGATTTAGAAAAAAAATATATGCCCTTGATGCATATAAATCTCAAAAGTTTAGAGATTATATGTCACCTGAATTTATTAGATCATTAGGAAAAATAAGAGGTACACAAATTGGCAGTGAATATGCAGAATCCTTTGAAGTAATTAGACTATTTTTATAAATTATGATAGATTTAAAACAAATTTTAAATTCCATCTCATATGTTAAGTGTGAAGGTAATTTAAATTTAGATATTGAAAACCTGTACAAGCAAACACTAACAATTTTGATTCTAATACTATAACATGGATTAGTAAAAAAATTCTCACTTATTTAAAAAAAATAAATAAAGGAGTAATAGTTTGTGATATAGACTCACCAATTGAATATAAAACTTGCACTTATGTTTTAACAAAAAATCCAAGATTAACATTTAGTGAAATATTATCTAAATTTTTGTAATAGAAGAGAAACCATATATTTCTAAATCCTCAACTATTCACCCATCAGTAATAATAGGTCAAAATGTAACAATTGAAGATTTTGTTGTTATTGAGGAAGGTTCAAAAATTGGAGATTTTACTAAAATAGGGGCTGGCTCAATAATTAAGAGGAATACTATAATAGGTGGAAATGTTGTTATTGGCTGTAATAATACTATTGGCGGTGTTGGTTTTGGATATGAAAAATGAAGAGGGGAAGTACTCTATAATCCCTCACATGGGTAATGTAGTAATTAAAAATCAGGTAGAGATTGGAAACAATACTTGTATTGATAGAGCTGTATTAGGAAGCACAATTATAAATGAAAATGTTAAAATTGATAATCTTGTTCATATTTCACATGGAGTAAGTTTAGGGGCTAACTCTCTAATAATCGCAAACACAATGATTGCAGGCAGCTCAATTATTGGAGAGAATGTATGGGTGTCTCCTTCAAGTTCAATTTTAAATAAAAAAGTATTGGTAATAATTCTGTAGTTGGAATGGGGCTGTTGTTTTAAAAGATGTTAAAGAGGGATCAAACTATAATAGAAACCACGGAAGGAATTAAATAAAAAGTAAAAATAATCTTTAATAAAAAACCATTGCCTTGAATGTACTTTATATACATGTTGTAGGTCCTTGGGAGGGTCCTCCTAGGAAGTTTATATGAAACAATTAAAAATTTTCCAGATAAAAGTTTAGACCCCTATTTTTTGTCAGTAAAAGGTACTTCTGAGTTTTTTTTAAAAATATTTCAAAAAATTTAATTAGCGTCAAGGCCTTTCTCGTTTTGACAATACACAATATAGTTTCTACAAAGGTTTTCGTTGGTTAGTTATTCTGCGGGAATTATACTATTTACCACTTACAATAATTACTCTTTATAGAGTAAAGAAAAATTCAAAAAAATTGACATCATTCATATTAACGATTTTGTTGCAATTTTTCCATTAGTATTTGCAAAACTAATTTTAAAGTCCCGATAGTTATCCATGTTAGATCTGTTTCTAGGTTAAATTTCAAATCTTTTAGAACTAGACTAATAACAAAAGAATCTTAGAACGTTTGTAGAATCAAATAATATGTATTGATGAAACTGTAAAAGAAAGTTTAAATCCCAGATTAAAATCAATTGTAATACATAATTCATATACTAAAAAAAAATATCAGTGATAATGATTTAAACATAGATCAAAAGATTCTCAACTTGACTCTAACATCTTTAAAATAGTTTTATAGGTTCAATGCACAAATCAAAGGGGATTCTTGAGTTATTTGAAGCATTTAAGAATTGTTATTTCTAAAGGTTATTTTCACAATTAATTTATGTTGGAGGTGAGCCAACAAACGTATTAAATCCTATTAATAGAATTTTAAATAAATTAGGCATAAGGCAATATCAACTTGAAGAATTAACAAATAAAATTAAAGCTTCTGATATTGAAAATTATATAAGTTTTTTGGTCATGTTAATAACGTTGAAAAGTATATAATATATTGGATATAGTTTGTATACCTGGTTTACGGATGCTCCTGGAGACAATTAATCGAAGCATCATTTTCTAAAGTTCCAGTGATTTTAGCTATTTCTAAGCCAAAAAGTGATACGTTGGTTCAGCATAAAACAGGAATTGCAGTCCCTATTAGAGATGCTGAGAAGCTTGCAGAAGCGATTATTTTTTGTATAAATAATAAAGAAAAATTAAAAAAAATGGGGAAAATGCTTTTGATCTTGCAAAAAAATTTTGATCCTAAAAATTCTCTAAAAATTCTCAAAATTTATAAGAATATTTTAAACAATGAGATAATGAATTTTCTCATATTTATGCCCATTATTTTGTGTTGTTGAAAATAATGTTCCGTAACTAAAAAAATAATTTGAAATGCTTGTAAGAAAAATTAAAGACTTTATTAATAAAAATCACAAAATCAGATCAATTATTATACCCATTTTATAAAAAGTACTTTTTTAAATCAGACCAATATTGGGAAAAAAGATACAATTCTGGCGATAATTCAGGGTCTGGTTCCTATGGACGTTTAGCGGGATTTAAGGCTAAAATTATAAATGATTTTATAGAAAAAAATAGAGTAGAAACTATCGCTGAATTTGGTTGTGGAGATGGTGAAATCTCAAATTATACAACTTCGAAATATATTGGATATGATGTATCAAAAACTGTAATTGAACAAAATAAAGTTAAATTTAGTAGTAAAAATATATATTTGACTTATTTTCAAACGTTAACACCAAAACTAAATTTGATTTAACTTTAAGTTTAGATGTTATTTATCATTTAACAGATGATAAAATTTATAAAGACTATTTAAATAAACTATTTAATTCTAGTTCAAATTATGTGATTATTTATTCAAGTAATTTTGATGATTTAGATTATATAAATGCGCACATAAGACATAGAAAATTCACAAATGATATTTCTAGTTCTTTTAAACTGGTAGAGCATATACCTAATCCATATCCAGTAGAGCTATCTTTATTAAATTCAGGTGATACTTCATATGCAGATTTTTATATATATAAAATACATAATAACATATGATGAATAAACTCTTAATTACCGGAGGCACAGGATCTTTTGGAACCGCTTTTTTGAAAAAGGCGGTAGCTAATAATGAGTTTTCTGAAATAAGAATATTTTCTAGAGATGAGAAAAAGCAAGATGATCTTCGAAAATCGTTAAATGATTTTAGAGTTAAGTTTTATATTGGCGATGTTAGAGACTCTGCATCAGTTTCCAATGCAGTTAAAGGAGTAGACTATATATTTCATGCAGCTGCCTTAAAGCAGGTACCTTCTTGTGAGTTTTTTCCATTAGAGGCTATTAAAACAAATGTCTTAGGAACTGAAAATGTGCTAGCTGCCGCTGAAACATTTGAAGTTAAAAAAGTGGTGATTCTTAGTACAGATAAGGCAGCTTATCCAATTAATGCTATGGGAATGACAAAAGCCCTCATGGAAAAAGTGATGGTGGCTAAATCTCGCAATTTAGATGATTCTAAAACTATTTTTTGTGGAACAAGGTATGGAAATGTAATGGCCTCTAGAGGTTCTGTGATTCCACTTTTTATAGAGCAAATAAAAGCCGGTAAGGATTTAACCGTTACAGATCCAGAGATGACCCGTTTTATGATGACTTTAGATCATGCAGTAGAATTGGTTCTATATGCTTTTAAAAACGGTAAGCAAGGAGATATGTTTGTTCAAAAATCACCAGCAGCCACCGTTTCTGTATTAGCTCAGGCCCTTATTGAATTATATGCTTCTAAATCATCAATTCAAGAAATTGGTATTAGACATGGTGAAAAGAAGTATGAAACGTTGGTTACCGCAGAGGAAATGGTAAAGGCCACTGATCTTGGGGGTTATTATTCAATTGCGGCAGATAATAGAGACTTGAACTATGCACCGTACTTTTCTGAAGGTAAAAAGAAAGCTGTTTTAAGTGGTGAATACAATTCTGACAATACAGAGCGCTTAAATGTGGCACAAATGAAAGAACTACTACTACAGCTTCCAGAGATTAAAAATGATCTATCCATAAAGCAATAAGATTTGAGAATTGGTATTACAGGTCAGAATGGATTTATTGGGTATCATCTTACGCAAACTATAAAGCATAAGCATAACGACTATACATTAGTTCCATTTCATAAGTCTTTATTTCAGGAGGAAAGTGCATTAGCAGTATTTTTTTCTTCTTGTGATGTGATTGTTCATTTAGCAGGGGTAAATAGGGCTCAAACGGATCAGGAGGTTTACGATGGGAATATGCAGCTTGCCAATGCGTTAAAGACGGCCTTAGTAGCTACTAATTTTCAAGGTCACTTGTTGTTTGCGTCATCCTCTCAAGAAAAAGGAGATAGTACTTACGGGAAAGCTAAAAAGGATGCTAGAGTTCTTTTAGAAGATACTATGAGTACTCTTGGAGGAAGATTTACAGGATTAATTATCCCTAATATATTTGGGCCTTTCTGTAAGCCTAATTATAATTCATTTGTAGCTACTTTTTGTTCAAAAATTGTCAATCATGAATCTCCAGAGGTTATTAATGATGCTAATGTGCCTCTATTGTATGTTGGAAATCTTGTAGATCAGATCCTAGAAAAAATTAAAAAGCCAAAAGACCCATTAGTTGAAATTCAGCCAAATGTTGAAGTTAAAGTCACAGAGGTATTAAGGCTATTAAATTTATTTAAGTCTTCATATTTGGATAAGAATACTATTCCAAGTTTGAAATCTGCTTTTGAAACTCAACTCTATAATACCTTTCGTTCTTATATAGATATGGATAGAATAAATCCTGTACCCATTGTTCAGCATACAGATGAAAGAGGTTTCTTTTCTGAACTCATTAGAACAGAAATAGGAGGTCAATTTTCATACTCTACTACTTTACCTGGAATCACGAGAGGCAATCACTTTCACACCAGAAAAATTGAGCGTTTTATGGTGATTGGTGGTAAAGCAAAAATCTCCTTGCGTAAAATTGGAAGTACGGAAGTTCATGAGTATTTGCTAGACGGAGAAAACCCTAGCTATGTAGATATGCCTATTTGGTATACGCACAATATTACAAATATTGGAACAACTCCTTTAATCACCGCTTTTTGGATTAATGAACCTTATAATTCAGAAGATGCAGACACTTATTTTGAAAATGTGTAATTTCACCACATGGAAAGTACAGTCCCTTTAAAAGTTGTTACCGTAGTAGGTACGAGACCAGAGATTATTAGATTGTCTAGGGTAATAGCCGCATTAGATGCTTCTGAAGCCATTGACCATGTTTTGATACATACTGGTCAAAATTATGATTACACTTTAAACGAAATTTTCTTTAAAGAATTAGAAATAAGAACCCCTGATCATTTTTTAGAAGCCGCGGGGAAGACTGCTAGTGAAACCATTGGCACTATTTTAATTAAAATAGATCCACTTCTAGAGGCTATTAAGCCAGATGCTTTTTTAGTATTAGGAGATACCAATAGTTGTTTATGTGCTATTCCTGCCAAGAAAAGAAAGATTCCTATTTTTCACATGGAAGCGGGAAACAGGTGTTTTGACCAAAGGGTTCCTGAAGAGACCAATAGGAAAATAGTAGACCATATAGCAGATGTGAATCTTACTTATAGCGATATTGCAAGAGAATACTTGCTCAGAGAGGGTCTTCCTGCAGATAGAATTATTAAAACTGGCTCTCCAATGTTTGAGGTGCTTTCATTTTATTCGGATCTGATCAATGCTTCTTCTGTTATTGAAGACCTATCATTAAATAAGGGGAAGTATTTTTTAGTCTCTGCTCACAGAGAAGAGAATATTTCTAGTGAAAGGAATTTTAATAACCTTATCGATAGTTTAAATCAGTTGGCTGTAAAATTTAAGTACCCCATTATTGTAAGCACACATCCTAGAACTAGAAATAAACTAAACGAATTAAATCTCAAAACGGATCCACTCATTCAATTTTCAGAGCCCTTAGGTTTTATAGACTATAATGCGTTGCAAAAAAATGCGTTTGTGGTGTTGTCAGATAGTGGCACAATTTCAGAAGAGTCATCAATATTAAACTTTAGAGCCCTCAACATTAGAGAAGCCCATGAAAGGCCAGAGGCCATGGAAGAGGCTTCTGTAATGATGGTAGGCTTAGATTCAGACAATATTTTAAGAGGCGTTTCAGAGGCGCAATCACAGCAAGTTGGAGGCGAAAGAAATTTCAATAGGGTTTCAGACTATAGCAAACCCAATGTTTCTTCTAAGGTGGTTAGAATTATTTTATCCTATACTTCATATATAAATAGGGTGGTTTGGCAGAAGCAGTAAAAAAAAAACGCATCTTAATTTATTCCCTTGTATTTAGTCCCGATGGAGTTTCTACGGCCTATTTGTATAACGATCTTGCCTTAGGATTTCAAAAAAAAGGATACGAGGTTTGTGTTTTAACTACTACCCCACATTTTAATTTAATAGAAGG
>JAGYIF010000004.1 GCA_018402735.1 Pelagibacteraceae bacterium | reverse complement strand
GTTGATTTAATTTGGAAGAAAAAAAATTATTTAGTGTTTTTAGGCGCTGGTTTTATTGCTGCCAGCATTATCATTATGTATGGCCTAATTATACACACCAAACTTATGGCAGAGATTTTATCTGTTGAAACATGGTTTGTGATCAGCGTATTACTCTCCCCAGTTGGTTATGTCATTCAAGATGTGGTGGCAGATGCTATGACAGTTGAAGCAGTCCCGCAGTTTGATGCCGAGGGCAAAAACTATTCTCCCCAAGTAATCAAAGCGATGCATACCACTATGCAAACACTGGGACGCTTTGCAATTATCACTGGCACTATTTTAGTTGCTGCTGCCAACATTATTATTTTTAGTAATACGCAAGGCTTAGCCCAGATTGAAAAAGTGTCTTTATATGGATCTGTTTATTTATATGCCCTGATCATTCCTGGTATTTCTATACTAGGTGTTTGTTTTTCCTTCTACTTACACCGACAACAACAAGCTTTATTCAAAAAGCTAGATAAAACAATTTCCGAAACTATTCTGATCACTAAAGTAAATTGGTGGATTTTAGGTGGATCATTAATTTTTGTTTTATTCACGTTAACCATAGGCTCACTCCAAGTACCGCTTGCTCAAGAAATTGTGTTTATCGGCTCAATGTGCATCGTCATTTTTTTAATGAGTAAACTGCTGCAAGAAATTCCAGAGAACCTTCGTTCAACCATTGTCGGCACCGCTATTATTATTTTTATCTTTAGAGCTATGCCAGGACCAGGACCTGGATTAACTTGGTTTGAAATTGATGTTTTGCAATTTGATGAGCGGTTTTTATCAACTCTGTCATTAATTGCTTCTGTTTTAACTTTGCTGGGAATTATTTTTCTCAGACCTTTTATGGCTAAAAATTCCATAGCAACCATTGTGGTTGTTTTATCTGTTGTTGGATCTATTTTATTTTTGCCAAGTGTGGGGATGTATTACGGCCTTCATCAATGGACCGCTTCTCTGACAAATGGAATTATCGATGCTAGATTTATTGCAATTATAAATACCGCGCTTGAATCTCCTCTTGGCCAAGTAGCTATGATCCCGCTCTTAGCTTGGATTGCTAAAAATGCTCCGTCTCATTTAAAGGCAACTTTTTTTGCAGTGTTTGCCTCCTTTACCAACCTTGCTTTATCTGCCAATGCCTTAGGTACCAAATATCTTAATCAGATTTTTACCATTACCAGAGAAGTTAAAGATAAAGTTACAGGAGTTCTTCAATCAACTGCCGATTATTCTGAACTTGGAATAATTCTTATCATTGTCACTTTGCTAACTTTAACAATTCCAATTCTTACTGTTTGGATTATTCAACAATCAAAGCTCAATACAAACGAATAATCCTTACTTTTTTTGTTATCTTCAACCCTATCTTTAGATAGGATTGTACAATGTATCAATTCTTAGCCAGCCTTACTCTGATCCTGCATTTTCTCTTTATCTTATTTGTGATTTTTGGCGGTCTTTTATTCTTTGTGAAACGTTGGGCGGTCTATTTTCATATTCCAGCTCTCTGCTATGGGGCTTATGTAGAATTTACGCAAAGTATTTGCCCGCTGACGAATGTGGAAAATTATTTTTTATTAAAAGCGCAAAGTCAGATGTATTCCACAACTTTTATCCAACATTACCTATATCCAATTATCTACCCAGCCCATCTTACTCCAGAAATACAAATCAATCTTGGTGTAGCGTTAGTGATACTTAATGCGATTATTTATGGATTTATCCTAATAAAAAAAAAGAAATTATAATTACGTATACAAGACTGGTAATTTTAGATTTTTTTTAGCCTATTTTTTTTTAATATTTTAGCTATATTGATTTATCATGAAGATATCGACACTACGAAATCTAAAAAATATTAAAGAAAATTTTTCTTTTACATCAGGAACTCCTATCAGCGAAATTGCCATTGCTTTAAAGGAAAAAAACATTGGCGCTGTGCCGATTGTTGATGATCAAATGCGTCTTATTGGAATTGTCTCAGAACGCGATATTGTAACGAAAATGGTGGTGGAAGCCAGAGATGCAGATCTAACCACAGCCAGCGATATTATGACTACAAAAATTATTAGCGCTAATTTGAATGATGAAATTAATTATATCATTGGCTTAATGAAGAGTAAAAATATCAGGCACATGCCAGTAACGGATCAAGATGGGCATTTAACAGATTTTTTTTCAATTCGTGATTTTTTAAGTGCGGAAATACAATCAAATTTAAATGTCACGCAAAAACATAAAAATGTAGTTCGCTACCAAGTAATCACTTCAGTATTATTAATCAGCGCAACCTTCCTTGGTGCTTTTTTTGATTTGTTTGAAAAAAAAAATATTATTTTAATTTCATCTGTGGTTTTTTTAATCATTGGTATTACCGCCGTTCTGACAATTCAGACCAACAAACAGTACCGCGACGACTAGCTTAACTACGTATCTTAATTAGTTTTTTTAGCTTGGAGCAAATCTTGCATCAATTTTATTTCTGCTTTTTGCTCTTGAATAATTTTTTCAGCTAACAATTTTAATTGAGGATCTTTGGTTTTTTTGATTAATTCCTCCGACATATCAATCGCCCCTTGGTGATGAGGGATCATTCCTTGTAAATAATCAATATCAATATTGCCTGTGGAAGGTACCATCATATTTTTATGCATCGCATCCATAGCTTGTTTAAATGGTATATCGGTATGTTTGCCATGGGTTTGATGATGCATCGACCATGCAACTGTTGAAGAAATGAATAACACGCCAAGAGTAATAATAATTTTTTTCATATTTTTATATTAGATTATTAGATAAGATTTATACAAGACAAATCTTGACGCGGTATCTTTAAGTAATGTTTTACGAATAAGATACAGTTTGCAGCCACAGATCATCCACACTTCGCAGTTGCTCAGGATCTAATTCAGCTAACATCTCCCAATATCTGCCGGATGGCGCCATATAAGATAATTCTTCTTCCTTTGCTAACGCTTGTTGCATAGCTTTAGTATTCAAGGCAACTTCATTCTCTTGTAAATAATGGGATACATTATTAGGCGTTGCAAATTCAGTTAGAGGCATTTTAGGAAATAATAATCTCGACTGATCTTGTTCTGATATATTAACCACTCTGCAATCATGAGACTTTGCAAATGCCAGTAATCTTGCTGATTTTGCCTCTAAAGATTGCAAAGTAATATCTGGACGTAATGGATCAGCCATACCGTTACCATAAAAATGACTTTGCTCTTCTGTTTGTTTTGGATAAATCATATCGCACCCAAGATAAGCAATCACATCCGGTTGCAAAGCGCCCAAAGCCCAGTAACCAGCTGTAAATGCCATCGTTCCTCCTGCATAAATAAAACCACCAAAAGAATTTTGTTCGGGAACATAATGCTCTGCTGTAATTATTTTTTTTGCACTAATAGTTGTTGGTTGTTGTGCTTTGGGAAAATCTTCAGGATAAATAATATAATCCCAATCCGTTCTTAATCGCCATGCATTATTGATGGCAACTACATGGGAAAACATAGAGCAGTCCACCGACTGAATTCGTACCGCATCAGGTGCACTACCAACAATTAATACACTGTTCATAAAAACTGCTTAGTTGTAGATAAGAATAATCAAGTAGCGTCCTAAACCAGGGCACTATTTATTCGTGTTCTCCGCCTGGATCATTTTTTGGCAGCTCTGTTTGTTTGCCATTCACCCATAAATTTTGTCTGGAGCGTGTTTGTGTATGATAATTGGGATCTGTTCTAAATCCCCTGATATCTTTAAATTGCCTAAAAGTATAATACGCAGCAAAAATAACTAAAAAATGTCCGATTAACACTCCAAGCCAACCGTAGACAAACATCGGAACTGTAAATACCCAGATACTAAAAGCTGTGGACCACAAACCGCTTAATACAATTAAAATTTGTAAACGAACTGTTTTTGGTAATGCTCGCAAATCATTTTTAGTATCATCAAACAATACTAAAGCAACGCTATGCATCCAATCTCGAAAATCTTTTTTCATAATGCAATATCTTGTACAGTAATTTGTCTAATTTTATAATCCTAAATTTTTATCCATATTTTAAGAAAAAAAATAAAAATAACATGGTACAATACTTAAATTATTAACCAGCTTTAACAACGGGCGCTCTTTGAATAAAAGAAGTATCTATTTTAGAGGAGTGTTGGCGTCTTAACTTAAATTGATTGTTATGTCTGGCCGCAGCTAAGGTAATCGATCCTCTGCCAAATTTATTATTAGTTTGATCAATAATGTTCATTAAGTGATCTAGATTACGGTTCAGATCAGAAAATAAATTATTTGTATAATCGGCTCTAGGCTGTAATCCTGACAACAATACACCGGCCTTACTATAATAGTGGCCTTTGCTATAAATCCTCTCCAAAGCTTTAATTGCTAAATCAACAAGCTCAAGCGTATTATTGGTTGGCATGGGAATATCTATTTTCTCCACCCTTGATAGATAATTCTTCTTGAATCTACTTGTTTTGATAAAGACATAAATAGTTTTCGCTATTAATCCCTCCGATCGAATACGTTCTGCGGCTGTAATGCAATGATTAACCAGAGCTTCTTGTAGATCATACATATCTGTAATCGATGTTCCAAAGGATCTGGAAACACAGCAATTTTTTCTAACCGTAGGTGTACAATTTAGTGGGAAGCAACATGTGCCTTGTAATTCATGAATTGTTTTCAACACAACCACACTACTATTTTTTCTCACCCAATAATTATCAGCGTTTTTTAATTGGTAAGTATTATGAAAATGATTGTTATGAAAGAAAGCAGAGAGCTGTCTGCCTATACCCCAAACCTCTGCTACCGGAAACTCTTTTAACTCTTTATCAATATAATTCTGATCTTTAGAAATAAATTCTTCAATTCCCATCTTCTTTTTCTTTGCAATATGATTAGCAACCTTGGCTAGGGTTTTGGTATTAGCTGCACCAATGGATACCGGGATACCTGTCCATTGCAAAATAGTTTTTCTAATCTTGGAAATATAATCTTCCACACTCTCCATTGTGATATGGGTAAGGTCCAGAAAGGCTTCATCGATAGAATAAAATTCAATATCGGATGAAAAGTTCTTTAAGATTTTCATGACCCTGCGTGAGAGATCTCCGTACAGTTCATAGTTAGAAGAAAAAACTGCTACTTTATATTTGTTTATTAATGGCTTTGCTTTAAAATAAGGCTCGCCCATTTTAATTCCCACCTGTTTAGCCTCTGTGGATCTTGAAATGATACAACCATCATTATTAGATAATACGACGACTGGTCTTTTTGCTAGATCTGGTCTGAATAAACGCTCACAAGAAACATAAAAAGAATTGCAATCAACAAGAGCGATAATACGTTTGTTAATGGGTTGCATGAATAATGTAGGTTACAATCCCCCACACATTAATATCAGAATGTTCTGTGATCGGGATGTATTCTTTAGCGTGCTTAATATAAAAATGATTACTTTTTTTTATAATATTTTTAACCACTAGCTCATTATTAAAATTAACAATGGCAATGCAGTCATTGCTAAGACCCAAACTTCTATCCACCACTAATAAATCGCCACTTGCAATTTTATGATCGTTCATGGAATTACCCTGTACTCTAATGACAAAAGTTGCAGGAGCATTTTTAATCAGCTCGCTATTTAAATCTATTTCTTCCTGAATATAATCGGTGGCAGGAGATGGAAAACCTGCTGAAACTTTTTGGAGAATAAGTGGTATTTTCATAAATATAATGTTCTTGTTTTGTTCTAAATACTCGATTGATCTACCTGGAGTCAATGAAGAAAGGGAGATGTGTATATAAAGAGTGTAGCTAATATTTTTTCTTAATATTCCGAAAATGTCGCAATATTTTATGATTAAACGAATGGTACAGTAACTTCATCCTAGAAATAGCAGAGAAGTTTTTGGCTCTACTAACTATAATTATAGTTCATGCTTAAAAAAATACTAATCACCTTAAGTCTAATAACCATTTCTAGTTCTGTGCTTGCTTATGAATATAAAATTGGAAAATTAGAAATAGATCATCTCTATATCAGAGTAACTACTGGAACTAATGTCAGTGCTGGATTTATGACTATTGAAAATGAAGGAGATCAACCTGATAAATTATTATCAGTAACTAATGTATCTTTTGCAAAACAAGTAGAGATCCATGAGACAACTATGGATAATAATGTCATGAAAATGCGTCCGCTTAATCAAGGTCTAACCATACCAGCTAAAAGCAAAGTTCAATTAAAGCCTGGCTCATACCATATTATGTTTATGGGTCTTACAGAGCCAATCGTTAAAGATAAAAAATATAAAGCATCACTTAACTTTGAACAATCAGGATCTATTACAATTGAATTTGATGCAGAAGAAGCTAAAGGTTATTACCAAGAAAAGCACAAACATTAATACACGGGAATTAACATGAATACATTTAGTCGTAGCATTATTTATTACATTATTGTCCCAATTATTGTTTTGCTCATTTTGTTTATTGTATCCATATTCATTGGTAGTCAAAACAAGACTTTCCAAAATACTAATGCTAAAGATATTATTATTACCTCTGATTTTGAATTATATGATCAAGATAATAAAAAAGTAACTAAAGCTGATATACTAGGATCGCCTTCCGTTCTTTTTTTTGGTTTTACTTATTGTCCTGATGTTTGCCCTACTACCTTACAATCTTTATCAGTATTAATTGGTCAACTAGGTAAGGGTAGTAAACAATTAAAATTTTATTTTATAAGCGTTGATCCTGAACGAGATACTCCAGAAGCACTAAAACAGTATTTAAATTCTTTTCATCCTGCTATTAAAGCTTTAACCGGTGATCCAAAACAACTAGATGTATTAATTAAATCCTATTCTATTTATGCAAAAAAAGTTCCTCTAGAAAATAATAATTACACCATGGATCATACTTCGTCTTTAATTTTAATTGATAAAAATACAAATTTAGTTGGCACTATTACGTATGATGAAAATATTGATGTAGCTTTGGCTAAACTTAAAAATCTTTATTAGTTATAGATAATTTATTACTGAACTGGACTATCATTGACCCAGGTTCCAGTTATTTTTTTTCCATTTGGGTACGTATACGTTCCTTGGCCATCCATTTTGCCGTATTTATATTCGCCTTGATATCTTGAGCCACTTTTAGAGGTAAACACACCTTGGCCGTGGATTTTATTATCTTTAAATTCTCCAACATATACAGAACCATCGACATAGGTTAATTTTCCTTTTCCATCACGGTAACCATCTTTCCATTGACCAATATATTTCTCACCATCTAGATAAGTTAAAGTGCCTTGGCCATTGGGTTTGCCGTCTTTCACATCCCCAACATAAGTTCCCTGATTAGCAAGAGTAATCGTTTCTGCCAATGCAACACTAGTAGATAATGTAATGAGAAATAAAACTAGAGATATTTTTTTCAACATACCTATTGGATGTCTGGTGTTTATTTTTTTTTGTTAAAACCTATTTTAGATTTTATACTTTCCCATAACTTGGCCATGCCAAGGGGTTCATAAATCATAAATATAATCATCAAGGCGCCAAACACTACTTGCTCGATAGATGAAATGATCGTTGCATCAATCGAACCGTGGAATACCGTGTTACCAATAAAGTTGAGGACAACTGGAAATAATAAAATAAAAGCAGCGCCAATAAATGCGCCGTTAATAGTTCCTAAACCTCCTAAGATAACCATAAACAAGATCTTGAAAGATAATTTAATATCAAAGGCTATTGGCTCTAAAGATTTTAAGTAAGTAAATGCAAATAAAGCTCCCGCCACACCGCAATAAAATGCACTGATGGCAAATGCTTCTAATTTTGTTTTTAATAACGACACACCCATAGATTCTGCTGCAATATCCATATCCCGTACCGCCATCCAATTTCGCCCAGCACTACCCCGCACCATATTCATAGCTAGTAAGGTAAGAATAGCGACAACAAAGACGACGACAAAATACATAGCGATGGGTGAGGTAAATGATTTACCGAGGATCACAATATTTTGCGCAGTAATAATTCCTGATGTATCGTAATTTTTAAACCAACCGAATTTATCGATCATCCAAACAATAAAAAATTGTGAAGCAAGTGTTGCCACCATTAAATAAATTCCACGTACGCGTAAACTTGGAAGACCAAATAATATTCCAAAGGCTGCTGCGATTAATCCTGAAATAATTAAGGCTCCAACGAAAGGAAGATCAGGAATTCTTAAAATTAAATTAAAGCAAGCAAAAGCACCTGCAGCCATAAATCCTGCTGCACCCAATGATAACTGTCCAGCATAACCCATGACAATTTGCTGACCAACTGCGGCCAGGGCTAAACATAACCATGGTATTAAAATAGAGCTATACCAATAACTGTTCGTCACCGTCATCGGAATGACTAAGAAAGCTAATACCATCAAAACAATAAAATTAACGATATCGCGCTTAGTAAACGTCATGATTACTGGCTTCATCAATTACACTCTCCTAATAATTTTTTCTCCGAATAAACCCTCGGGTCTATACAGTAAGAAAAAAATTGCTAATACGTACGGAGCCCAGCCTTCAATCCCGCCACCAAAATAAGGTCCTATATAAACTTCTAAAATTTTCTCGCTTGCTCCTATAAGTAATCCGCCAATGATTGCACCTGGGATAGAAGAAAATCCTCCAATAATTAACACTGGTAATGCTTTTAATGCTAAATCAATAAGAGCAAACTGCACTCCGGCTCTGGCGCCCCACATCATTCCAGCAACTAATGCCACCACGCCGGCAGCCGACCAAACTAATAACATAATGTGCTTTAACGGAATTCCAATTGAACTTGCAGCACCCGCATCATCTGCAACTGAACGCAGGCCCAAACCAATTTTGGTATATTTAAATAAAAGGGTTAAACCAACAATCATTGCCGTGGCGACTAAACCAGCGGTCACATCTAAAGCGCTAATAAACAATTGTAAATTATCTGCAATCCATGGAATAGGAGAATCTTTAATTCCTAAATCTAATCTTCGCACCTCCACACCCCAGACTGCTTGGGCTAATCCTTCTAAGACAAATCCTAAACCAATGGTTGCCATTAATAAAGTATCTTCACTTTGGTTCATCAATGGTCTTAATACTAATCGCTCGGTTGCTAAACCAACACCAATCATCAACACAACGGTAATGATAAAGGCAACGAAAAATGGAATACCAAATTCCATCAGACCAACAAAGCTTAGCACGGCAAAAAACACCATAGCTCCTTGGGCAAAGTTAAAAGTAGAAGAGGCTTTATAAATAAGAACAAACCCTAAAGCGACCAAAGAATACATGGTGCCAGATAATAATCCGGCTACCAACACTTCCATAAAGAATAGTAATTCGCTAATCATGCGCCACTCCTAGATATGCATCAATAACTTTAGGATTAGCTCGCACCACGTCTGGTGTTCCATCACCAATACTTTTGCCGTAATCAAGCACCACCACTCGGTCGGAAATATCCATCACCACCCCCATATCATGTTCGATCAAAACAATAGTGGTTCCTAATTCATCATTTACTTTTAAAATAAATCTGCACATATCTCTTTTTTCTTCAACATTCATTCCAGCCATCGGCTCATCCAATAATAAAATTTCTGCTTGGGTTGCTAGTGCTCGGCCTAATTCTACTTTCTTTTGTAATCCATAAGGAAGTTTGCCAACCTGTGTATTTTTAATATCTTCGATTTCTAAGAAACTAATAATTTCTTCACACTTTTGCCTATTTGCTTTTTCTTCCTTAACCGCTTGTGGGAACTGAAAACCAACCTGCATAAAATTAGATTTAGTGTGTAACTTTCGTCCAACCAAAATATTATCCAGTACCGACATTCGTTTAAACAATGCAAGATTTTGAAAAGTTCGGGAAATTCCCATCCGGGAAATAAGATTGGGAGTGATTTGGTCAAGCACAGCTCCTTTGTACCAAATAGTTCCCTCTTGCGGCTGATAAATACCATTAATGCAATTCAGCATTGAGCTTTTGCCTGCACCGTTTGGGCCAATGATGGCTCTGATTTCATGTTTTAAAATATTAAAGGAAATATTAGTAATTGCTTTGACCCCACCAAAATATAGAGAAATATTTTTTACTTCTAAAATAGGCCCGCCAATCTTAAATTTTCTGCCCGTAGGCGATGGCGCTGTAGTATTTTTTTTCTGCGCATCATCAAATAATGCATCTCTAAAGTTTTTTCGTTCACCTTTAGAAATTCCTAAATATAATTCTTTTACTTTTTCATCATTACTTAAACTCTGAGCAGTACCCTCAAGCATCACTCTGCCTGTTTCTAAAATGTAGCCATAGTCTGCATTTTTAAGGGCGATATTGGTATTTTGTTCAGCTAACAAAATACTTACCCCTTCTTTTTGATTTAATTCTTTTACAATATTAAAAATTTCCGCAACCAGTTGTGGGGCTAAACCCATAGATGGTTCATCCAGCAATAACATAGTTGGTTTTGCCATCATCGCTCTGGCTACAGCTATCATTTGTTGTTCACCACCAGACGTAAAACCAGCCTGACTACCTCTTCGATCCTTTAGCCTGGTAAAGTACGTGTAAATTTTTTCAAGCTCAGCACTCAAGTCGCCTTTTGATAATTGGCGAGAATAAGCACCTGCAATAATATTTTCTTCAACCGTTAAATGGCCAAAGCATCGTCTGCCTTCTAGTACCTGGACCATGCCGCGGTGAACCATTTGTGAAGGTATTTCACCATCGATACTTTTGCCATTATAATTAATAGTTCCTTTAGTAACCTTTCCTCTTTCCGAGGCTAACATCGTAGAAATAGATTTTAGGGTTGTGCTTTTTCCAGCACCATTTGCTCCTAATAAAGCAACAATTTTTCCTTTAGGGACTACTAGCGATACATCATGCAGTGCTAATATGACATTGTCATAGACAACTTCAATATTTTTAACTTCTAAAATGTTATTTGAGTCAACACCCATGTAATTATTTTAAATCTCCTGAAATCATTTAATTATAAATAGGGGAGGTGTAAACTGCTAAACAATTTACCTCCCCTAATTAAAAATGAATTAGCTACACTTTTTAGGTGTGATATTGTTTTCCTTTGCAAATTTTGCTGCAGAATCTTCAATAAGCTGTCTAATAAATTTAGGATCATTCGGTTCCGTCCAATCCTTCACTTTATCAAACTTTTTACCGTCCCATTGCATTAAGGCAAATTTTCCTGCACCCTCATGATTGGCACAAGAGATAGCAAAAGGCGCAACCATTCCTTTAACGCCAATCTCGGCTAAGCGTGCGTCTGTCATGTTTAATGCTTCGTATCCATCTCGGAACTCAGCTCCAGTTACTGCTTTACCAACTTTGTTATGTATTTTTTGTGCATTACGCATTGCCTCGACCCACATAACTGCAGAACCTAGTCCTCTGTTCCAGTACACCGTACCTACTCGGCTTGTGTCGCTTAAGTTTCCTTTGCCAGCTCCATACACTTTATCTTTAATATCTTTTACTAAAGGAAAGTCAGTACCAGGCAGAGCATTTGCAACCACATACGTTCCTTTTGCAGAATCGCCAGCAGGAACCATGTCTTCCTCAGCTCCGCCGAATGTAACGTACATCATTTTAGTCCTTGGAAAATTAATTCGAGCAGCATTAGTCATGGCCGTTGAATTCATACCAGAACCAGCACCCCAAAAAGTAACCCAATCAGGTTTTTCTCTTCTAATTTGTAACCACTGTGATTGTTGCTCAAGTCCTGGAGGTGCGATAGCAATTTCTATTAAAGTAAAACCCCAGTCTGTAGCAATTTTTCTCATCGCAGGTAATGGTTCGCGGCCATATGCAGAATCAATGTGCAGGTGAACAATTTTCTTACCCTTCATGTTAGGAATTCCACCTTCCATTTCAGCCATCCATCTTAATTTCACACCAATTTGTGACCAGTAGTGACTTGCTGCGTTAAATACCCAAGGCCATACTCTACCATCTGCAGCATCCGTTCTACCGTAACCATACTGAGCTAACACTACATTGTCAGCAGCCATTCGGTTGATAACAGCATACGCACCTGGAGTTCCAAGTGTATCGAACACTACAATTTTCTGACCATCTTTTTGCATTAGTCTCTGATAACACTCCACTGTCTTCACAGCATTGTATTCCGTTTCACATTCTTGCCAAGTTAGCATCACACCATTAACGCCACCGGTCATATTTACATAATTCATGTAGTCAATTTGCGCACCATAGTACCCTGTGCCCATTGCTGAGTAAGGTCCTACTCGGCTACTTGCTACAGGAAAGTATTGCGTCTCAGCCCCAAAAGAATTTTGTGGCAAAACTATTGTTGAACCCAGAAGACAGACTACTGAAAGAGTAGACAGAATTTTGCGCATGCATGATTTAATCATATACTTATTTTCCTCCCCTATTTTTTAAATAGTATATGGAGGAAAAAATTTTATTCAAATTAATTAAAATCTTTTAATTAATAACAATCCACAATATTAAACAAAGAGAGCTGCCTATACAACTTGAGGTGGATTTTTTTATATAAGTTTAATAATCGCAAACTCTGATTTAACTTTTGCTTTATTGAAAATATTTTGCAAGTGCGGAAATTAAATATCTAATAATTGTTTATTATTAGCTGACTGGATAATTTTTTTTTAATAAAAATTTATTTATTATAATAGCTAATGCTAACATAATAAAAGATCCAAGAATAATTGGATTAATTAGATATTCATAAGATACCCCTGCTACAATTACTATAATTGGATTACCCCCTGCTGGTGGATGCACCACATTACAAAAGACCATTAAAAATACTCCAGCCCCAACTGCCATTGAAATATTAACGTACATAGGTAAATCAATATATTCTGCAAACACCACTCCAACTAATGCAGTTATCAAATGTCCAAAAAAAACATTTTTGGGCTGGGCAAAAGGACTTTCAGGATAAGCAAATAACAAAACCATAGAAGAACCAAAAGAAGCCGCTAAAAAAATACCCAGTGGTGTTTGATAGGTGATCACTGCCAAAATACCAATGGTACCCGTAGAGCAGATGCCGGCAATGGCTGCTTTTATAAAAGTCTTTTTAGACAATTTCATTATTTATTCGCTTGATACTTATAAAGCGGTTCTTGACGAAAGAAGCAAACTTTTTTTTATTAAGCCTGATAGTTAGAGGTTTTAAATATAATTATTTTATATTAAGTCAAATAAGCTAAAATAGTGAAGTGATCACTTATATTATATTTTGTATTAGCTTAGTGCTTTTGTACTTTGGTGGAAAAAGTATTCTTCACGGAACATTAGCCTTAGCTTACAAATTTCAAGTTTCAAAAATGCTCGTCAGCATTGTCATTATTGGTTTTGGCACCAGCTTACCAGAGCTAGCCGTTACCGTTGAAGCGGTGTTAACTGACTATGCAGATATTGCCCTTGGCAATATTATTGGCAGTAACATTGCAAATATTTTATTAATTGTATCTATTGCTGCTATTTTAAGTCCGGTTCTGATTAAAGGTTCAAGGCCAATTACCAATGTCGCAGTAATGTTGCTGGCTAGCTTTGCTCTTTATATTTGTAAATTATTTGATGTATTGAACGCTATTACGGGAATTATATTTTTAATACTGCTGTTGTTATACGTCGTTTTATCCTACCGCTCTGATGTAGCTGATAATACAGAAGATAGTAGTGTGGTCAGTGAAACGACCATCAAAATTATATTGTATTGCCTCGGTGGTTTGTTTTTATTAATTTCAGGTGGTCACTTACTCATTGATACAGCAGTAACTATTGCTAGATCTTTTAATATTTCTGAGGCGGTTATTGGTTTAACTGTAGTTGCGGTGGGAACTTCTTTGCCTGAGCTTACCACTGCCATTTTAGCATCGATCAAAAAACAAAATGACGTCATTATAGGAAATATCATCGGCAGCAATATTTTCAATATCTTGGGAATTTTGGGAATTGCTATTATCATCAAACCCATTCCCATTAGCCCCGCAATGCTCCATGCCGGCATGATCGAAATGCTTGCAGCATCGATTATATTTTCTTTATTACTCTTATTTCGTCCACAAATCGGAAGGTGGATGGGAGCTAGTATGTTAGCTGGTTACGTTGTGTATTTATATTTTTTATTTAATGTTTAAGCTTAACTGAGTATGCAAGGTATTTATTATTTTCTTTGCTGTCTCTTTATCTTAAGTGGTCAAGCTCTTGCTAAACCCGTTGTCGCTATAATTGATGGAGACACCATTCATATTGGTCAAAAAAAATATAGATTTTCAGCAATTGATGCCCCTGAAATAAAACAAACCTGCCAACAAGATAATGTCACTATTTTGTGCGGCGTTCTGGCAAAAGATGCTTTAGAAAGAAAAATTAATAATCAGAACGTTACATGTAAAGAAGAAGGGTTAGATCGTTATCGAAGAATAATTGCTGAGTGTTTTGTTGGGAAAGAAAGTTTATCCCAATATTTAGTAAAAAATGGTTACGCGGTTGCCTACCGAAAGTACTCGGGCAAATTTATAAAAGATGAAGAATATGCAAAACAGAATAAACTTGGTTTGTGGTCTATGATGTTTGAATATCCTTGGGACTATAGAGCTAAATTAAGAACTAAATAAATTTTTGAGAAATTCGATCAAAAATAATTGCAATTAGTACAATGCCTACTCCACCAACAAAAGCCTGCCCAATATCTAATCTACCTAAACCAACATATACCGTTAGACCAAGTCCGCCCGCACCAATCAATGCTGCAATCACGGCCATGGATAAAGATAACATTAGCGTTTGATTAACACCTGCCATGATGGTTTTGAGGGCAAGCGGTAATTCAATTTTGTATAATATAGTCCATTTATTAAGACCCAATGCTTTTGCTGCATTAATAAATCGCTGCTCCACTTGCCGTAATCCTAAATTGGTTAGGCGAATAACTGGTGCAATCGAAAAAATAATAATCGCTATAACCCCTGGGGTAATCCCAATTCCGAACAACATTACTACAGGAATTAAATAAACAAAACTTGGAATAGTTTGCATAACATCAAGTACTGGTCTTAATATTTTTTCAAATAGTTTATTTCGTGATGCAATAATTCCAATAGGAATTCCAATAAGAGAGCAAAATAATACAGCAGTAATAATCATTGCCATGGTAGTCATGGTCTCTTCCCAAACATCAACTAGATCAATGAAGACTAAACTTGCAAAAGTAAACAGAGCAAAACCCTTTCCATTGGTTTTTAAGGCTGCTATTACAAAAAATAATATCACTAATGGCAGGGGAACTAAATTAAACAAAAAATCTAATCCATTAAGTACATTGTCAATTGGAACAGAGATTTGCTTAAAGAGTGGTCGCTGTTCAAACAACCACTCTTTCACATATTTTTCTATCCATTCCGATACTGGAATGTAAGCGTAAGTCGATGGATTTAAAATACTCAAGATTATTGGGCGGCTGCAATCCAACGATCAAAGGTTTTTTGATTTTTTTTAACCCAAGCCTTAGCATGCGCCCTCACTTCTCGTTCACTTTTCTCACCTTGATTCATAAGCATATTTTGCTCTGCAACATCAGCTAAAGGGATAGAAGCTGCTTTTAAAAGCTTTTCTACCTTTGGATTTTTTTTTAGAAAATCAGTATTAGCAGCAGGCCGAATATCATCAGCATCAAATCCTAAGTTGATCGATGCTTTAGTCGCATTAGCTACTGTGGTTACACTTGTTTTGGAGTAAGGCACTTCTATCCAAACCACGTCTGTTCCTAATTTAAAGGCTCCAACGGTCCAGTTGGGTGTCCAAGTATAAAATAAAATTGGTTCCCCATTTTTATACCTAGCCAACGCATCGGCCATAGACGCTCCATATTCTGCCTGTATGGGATTAATAAATTCACCCAAATTTAATTCAGCAAAATGTTTAGTTATTTGTATTTCACAACCCCATCCTGGAGGACAAGCAACCATATCGGCTTTGCCGTCATTATTTGCATCAAATTCTTTGGCATGCTTTTTAATGTCCAATACGCTCTTTATATTAAGACGATCTGCAGTTTTTTTATCAATCAGATAACCTTGCAGACCCCCTTTTGGCATTACATAACCAACAGGTTTTACTTTGCCTTTAGTTTCAGCAAGAAAAGGGTCGTGCCCTGAAAACCAACCGTTGACCCATAAATCTAGATCACCTTGTGCTGCCGCTACGTAAAAAACAGATGGTTTGATTGCTTTTAATTTTTTTATTTTATAGCCTAATTTTTCTAAAGCTAACTTATATACCTCAGCTTGGAAATATCCTGTATCCCAATTTGCTTTGGCCATTTTAATTTCTTTTGCCTGAGCAAAAGTCGATATTAATAAGGCTATCGACAAATAAATAAATGCTCTTAGTGTTTTCACTGGGTTCCTTTCGTTATATATTGATTTTTGATTAAATTATTAACACGAATGAACTTGCTATGTAACCGCAATACAACCAGAAAGTATATTTTACTATATTTTGTGTTTTGATTATTTTAAATGGAAGATATGGACATTTTTTTCTAAAAAAAATTTTTCTAGATAACTTAAATTAATGCTGATGATCGTCTTTTAGATCTTTTTTAATATCTTCGTGATCACCAACTACAATGTGGTGTTTGGATTTAACAATATATTTATCAAGAATAGGAATAAATGCTAAAGGAATTAACCCTCCTAAGACAATACCGAAAGCAGCTGACCGCAAATTCGGGTCGAGGACGGATGCAATAAAATCTGCTATAACATGCGCAACCACCACGCCAAAAATTCCAGCTACATAACCATTCGATGCAAATTTTAAAAAACGATTGATACTCCAGCCAGAATAAAAACCGACTAACGGAATAATGGTATGGACAAAACCAAAAATAAATCCTCGTAACCAATCTATTTCTAGGACAAAATGCAAAAATTCAGGAAGTTGGTGTGTATGCTCCATTATGCGCAACCTCTGCAAACGGTTGCAACTTCTACTTCATAACTTGAAAAAGAGTACTTTTTTAAAGGAATTTTTTTTAACAAATTAGTAAATAACTCTGATTTAAGTTCCTCACTATCACCACACTTTTTACAAATAGCGATTGCTGGATTATGCGCTTTGTTATGATTATGATTGCATAACAAAAAAGTTTTGTGTTGATTAGATTTATGAATGACACCCTTATCCATCAAATTGTTCAACGCTCTATAAATAGTCATTGCCTGAACTTTTTTCTTTTTTTTACACAATTCTAAAATTGCATAAGCAGTTAATGGTTGTGATGATTGCTTAATAATATTAAGAACCATATCAGTATTGTTCATATGTTATGTTATAACATAACACTTTGTACCTAGTCAATAGTTAACTAGTAATTTTTTTAGCTATAGTTTCTGGTACTAATTGAAAATTTTATAAAACTAAATCGTTTGCATATCGATGACAAAACGATACTTCACATCACTTTTAAGCATACGCTCATAGGCCGTATTGATATAATTTATTGGTATAGTTTCAATATCAGAGACAATCTTATGCTTTGCACAAAAATCTAACATTTCTTGTGTTTCTTTAATTCCGCCGATTAAAGAACCTACTAGTTGTCTTCTTTTTAATACTAAGTTTCCAGGGTTAACTGCTGGATGCGGAGCATTCGGTACTCCAACTAAACACATGGTTCCATCTCTTTTTAATAAGTTTAAATATTGATCAATGTCATGAGATGCTGCAACCGTATCTAAAATAAAATCAAAACTTAAAGCATGCTTTGCCATTTCGTTAGCATTGTTAGAAATAATTACTTCTTTTGCTCCAAGTCTTTTTGCATCTGCTGATTTATTGTTAGATGTCGTGAATACAACTACATGTGCTTTCATTGCTTTAGCAATTTTAACCGCCATATGACCAAGTCCTCCCAGTCCAACCACTCCTACTTTTTGTCCTGGTTGAACCTTCCATTTTTTAAGTGGAGAATAAGTCGTAATGCCTGCACACAACAAAGGAGCAACTGCTGCTAACTTTGCTGTTTTAGAAACTCTCAATACAAATTTTTGATTAACAACGATTGAGTCTGCATAACCACCATAAGTTACTTCTTTCGTTTTTGGATCTTGGCTGTTGTAGGTGTACGACACAGTATTACAAAATTGCTCGACATGATCTTTACAATCTTTGCAGGTTCCGCATGAATCAACCATACAGCCGACCCCTACATAATCTCCCTTTTTAAATTTTTTAACTGAAGCTCCAGCTGCTACTACTTGGCCAACAATCTCATGCCCTGGAACCATGGGAAATATGGAATGGCCCCATTCATTACGTGCTTGGTGAATATCCGTATGGCAAATTCCACAAAATAAAATTTTGATATGTACATCATTCTTTCCCGGTTTTCTTCGCTGGATGGTAAATGCGGTTAACGGTTTTTTTGGATCTAAGGCTGCGTAGGTTTTTGTCGGTATCATAAGCTTTAGTTATTAATTATTTTGTTTTTAAAGTATGTTTATTTAATTCAATCTAACACTCATTTATAATGAAAGTAATTTGACAATTATTTGAATTTTAATACATCTTTATATACAGAAAAAAGCTTGATTTATATATGTTATCTGATTATTTGCGAATAATTCTCAAATAGTATAAACCATAACTGTCTAGTTAAGAATAATTCTCAACTAGTTATTAATACCCAAATTATCATGCTAAAAAAAATAATCCTATTGCTTACTATCGCTTTAAGCACTGCAAGCGTTCACGCTGCAGAAGTTAATGTGTTTACTGCAAGACACTACAGTTCAGACGTTGAACTCTACGCTAAGTTTACCAAACAAACTGGAATTAAAGTCAATGTGATTAGCGGAGATGCCAAAGCGTTGGAAAAAAGAATTGTCACGGAAGGAACCAGGTCTCAAGCTGATGTGTTTATAGATGTGGATGCTGGTAATTTAGGTGCAGCTCAACGCAAGGGAATTTTTCAAAAAGTTTCATCTCCTCTATTAATAGAAAAAATTCCTGCCTATCTTCGAACGGATTATTGGTATGGCATTTCAAAACGGGCTAGAATTATATTTTATAATCCAGAAAAAATATCTGAGACTATTGCAAAACAACTTAATTATGAAGATTTAGCATCTGCTAATTACAAAGGAAAGATTGTAATCCGTTCTTCTAGTAGCACGTACAATAAATCCTGGGTTGCCTCCTTAATTGAAAATAATGGAATAGAACAAACTTCTAAATGGGCAAAAGCATTAGTTGAAAATATGGCTAGAGCCCCCGAGGGTAATGATAGAGACCAGATTTTAGCGGTTGCAGCCGGCAAGGCAGATATTGCTATTGCTAATTCTTATTATCTCTCCTTAATGTTGTCAGGCCAAAAAGGACCGGAGCAACAAGCAGCCGCAAAAAAAGTAAAGCTAGTTTTTCCTAATCAAAATAATAGAGGCACTCATATGAACATAAGTGGTGCTGGTGTTACTGCATATGCCCCGAATAAAGAACATGCTATTCGCTTTATAGAATTTTTACTTAGTACAGAAGCGCAGCAACATATAGTTAATACTTCATTTGAATATCCAATCATCGATCAAGTTATGCCGAATACTATTATGGCTGCTTTTGGAACGTCCTTTAAGCAGGACACTACTTCAGTTGCAACCTATTATAATAATCAGGCACAAGCTTTAGCAATTATGAAAAAAGCAGGCTGGCGGTAAAGTGTTCATACCAATTTTATACTCACACCTAATTAAACCATGCATACTTTTAAAATAAATTACTGGTTTCTCAGTTCTCTGCTTATTTCTTGCTTTGTCTGTATCCCGCTGATTGTAATCGGCGCAAGTTTATTTCACGACGTGTCTGGCTATTACCAATTATTAAGAGAAACTTATGTATATACTTACATTGCCAACACCTTATTGGTTTTAACAGGTGTGTTGATACTTACTTTTGTCTTCGGTGTGGGTGCTGCTTATCTTACTTCCTTCTACCAATTTCCTGGATCAACTTTTTTTACCTGGGCTCTTATTTTATCCTTTGCAGTTCCAAGTTATATCTACGCTTACTCTTTAACTGCATTTTTTGGCTATTTTGGTAACTTATATTCATTTCTTACCTATTTATTTGGACCATCCGATTATCACACGCTAATTCCAAAAGTAGATGGTTTGCTGGGCAGCATCTTATCCATGTCTTTTTCTTTATTTATCTATGTCTATCTAATTACCAGAGCCAGTTTTATTTATCAGTCCCAAAACTTAGTTGATGCTGGTAAAATTATGGGGTTTAGCAATTACCAAACCTTTAAGAAAATTATTTTTCCATCAGCTCGTCCGGGGATTGTAGTGGGCCTTTCCCTAGTTGCGATGGAGTCAATTTCAGATTTTGGAACTGTTTCTTTTTTTAATATTCAAACCTTAACTACCGCTATTTATGATAGCTGGATAATATTTGATGATATTGCAACCGCGTACCAGTTGTCTTTTTTTCTAATTGTGATTGTTTTAATATTTTTTTGGTTAGAGCGAATGTCAAGAAGTAGATCTAAATTTTATATGCCAACTCGTGGCTATGAAGCAATTAACAAAATACAATTACAAGGAGCTTCTGCTGCTTATGCATCTGCTTTTTGTCTACTATTATTTACTTGTTCTTTTTTATTTCCCATTTCACAAATACTACTTTGGATTATACAATTTCCAGATAATATAAATCTAGCCCAATTAATTGAGCTTAGTGTTAATACAGTATCCATCGTTATCCTAACCACTTTATGTTTAATTGCATTAGCTTTTTTTACAAACTATGGGATGCGAATATCTAAAAGTAAATTTTTAAATGCGGTAACTAATTTTTCTGTGAGTGGTTACGTCATACCAGGTGTTATCTTAGCAGTAACCTTACTTAGTTTTCTATCGTTTGTCTCCGAGTATACGAATAGTAATTGGATTAGTTTTTTATTTTCTGGCTCAATTATAGGATTAGTTATTGCTTATTGTGTTCGCTTTTACTCTCTTGCTATTAACGGGATTAAATCTGGTTATGAAAAACTAAATACTAATCTTGATGATGCTAGCTATTTACTAGGCTATACTAAGTTTGGAACTTTTATTAAAATTCATTTACCATTTCTACAACCTAATTTGTTACTGATTGCTATGTTAGTTGCTATTGATATTTTAAAAGAACTTCCCATCACTCTTATCTTACGACCATTTAATTTTGAAACCTTTGCAACCCAAGCTTATACCTTTGCCTCCCAAGATATGCTAGAACATGCGGCTGGGCCTAGTTTATTTTTAATTATTTTTTCTGCTATTTTTATTTTATTATCTAAAAAATATATTCTTAAAGGTTTTTAAATGGCTCATTATTTTGAATTCAACAATGTCTCCTACTCCAAAAATAATGAACATATTTTAACTAATGTTTCATTCATTATACCTCGCCAGGGCGATACGGTGTCTATTTTGGGTCCCTCAGGTATTGGCAAAACGACAATTTTAAAGTGTATTTCAGGAGTTCGTAAAATTGATCAGGGAACTATTCTGTTAAAAAATAAAATACTACATGATGCCCATACCTACATTGATCCTGAAGAACGAAATATTGCTTTAAGTTTTCAAGATAATGCTTTGTTTCCCCATTATACAGTAGAAGAAAATATACGCTTTGGTATTCAAAAATCTTTGTTTTGTTCAAAGAATAAAAATGGTCCTTTGAAATATTCGATGGAAGATTTGTTGGAATTGTTTTTTGTACCAGAATTAAAAAATAAATATCCACACGAAATCAGTACTGGTCAAGCTCAACGAGTAGGATTAGTTCGTTCGATTATTCATAATCCTGATTTACTTTTGCTTGATGAACCCTTTGCAAATTTAGATCAAAATTTAAAAGATAAGACGCAAAAAAACTTAAAAGAAATATTAAAATCAACCGGTATTACTACAATTTTAGTCACCCATGATAAATATGAAGCGTTTTATTTATCGGACTATTGTGGAATTTTATTACAGGGCGGAATTGTCCAGTTTGATAGCCCATACAATATTCATCACATTCCCAATAGCAAAGAGGTGGTGGAGTTTTTTAACCGCGGCGTGCTCATTCCTGTCGAAGTAGTCTCTGATGATACTCTGTTCAATAAAGATCTGGGCGAGATTAAAGGGAAACTGGTAAAAAAATACGAAAAAGGTGAGCAAGTTAATTTATTAATTCAGCCTGAAGATTTGGAGCACGATGATTCTAGTACTTTAAAATTTGAAGTAGTTGATAAAAAATTTAGAGGAACAAATTTAATTTATACATTGCAAACTCCTTCGACTTTACAATTACCGGTGTTTGTTCACTCTCATCATGAACACCTGCATGCTGAACAGGAAAAATTTGGAATCAAGCAACCTATCTTTATTGACCACTTAGTTTGTTTTTAATTCTATTTTTGACGACTTAATGACCACAACATTCCTTGATCAGTCAGTAACAATATTTTTCCACTTTCATCTAATTTAACATCACGAATTCGCCCTATTTTTTTCTCAAAAATAATCTCTTCACTGATTAGCGCATTATCTTTAAATATTAATTTTCGTAATGATTGTTCGCGCAAAGACCCAATCAGAGCATGACCATTCCATTCTGGAAATTCTTGTCCTTGATAAATTAAACAAGCCGATGGCGCAATCGATGGTACATAATAAGTAATTGGCTTATCAAAACCAGGTAACCATTGTGGTCCGCCGGTTAAACCTGAATACTTAGTACCGCCCCAATACAAAGTATCCCAACCATAATTACCAGCGTAATATACTTTGCCAAACCAATCTCCGCCGCGTGCTCCATGATTAGTCATATACACCTCGTTATCAAATGGCGATAAAGCCATACCTTGAACATTGCGAACGCCGATTTGATATAATTCCGGTAACCAGGTTGGTTGACTGGTAAATTTTGGATTATCTTGAGGAATGCTACCATCTAAATGAATTCGAATAATGCTTCCAGGATGAGCCTTTGGATCTTGGCCAATACTATTTCCTGCTCTCTCACCTGCAGAAATAAATAAATATGTATCTTGTATTACCAGACGTGAACCAAAATGATATCCACTAGCAATTGGTGGTTCAGCCTGAAATAAATTATTAAAGATTAATTTCTGTTCGTTAAAAACAGCTCGCGCCGCAGAAGTACTAGAAGTGCCGCCACCTCTATTTTTAGAATAAGAAACATAAAGATAGTTATCATGATACAAAACATCCATTAGTCCACCTTGACCATCTTCTAAAATATTTAAATTATGCTCAATGTTCGTTTTACGATTATTTACTTTATCGAATAAAATAAATTTTCCTGATTTTTCGGTAATAACGTACCGATCTTTTCCTAAACTAGTTAGTGACCATGGAGACTGCAGCTGATCTGTTAATTTAGTAAATTGAATAGTTGCAAAAGAAACAAAGGAGTAGAAGAAAAAAGTTATAAAAGAAGTAATAAATATTTTTGCCACACCCATCTCCTTATTTATTCTAGAATGGAACGTAACATCCAGGCAGTTTTTTCATGAATGTCTAAACGTTGGGTAATTAGATCCGAGGTAGGTTCATCCCCTGCTTTTTCTAATATTGGTAACAAACTTCTGGCGGTTCGAGCGGTTGCTTCTTGAGCGTCTACTAATAAACGAACCATATCTAAAGCTTCGGGTGTTCCCTCCACTTCTTGTACGGAGGATAATTTTATATACTCTTTATAAGTACCTGGTGCCGGAAAACCTAGAGCACGAATTCGCTCCGCAATTAAATCAAGCGCGCTCCATTGTTCTGTGTACTGCGCCATAAACATCTGATGCAAAGTATTAAACATGGGTCCGGTTACATTCCAATGAAAGTTATGTGTCATTAAATATAATGTGTAACTATCTGCTAATACTTTAGACAATCCATGAGCAATAACTGTTCTGTGCTCTTCGCTTATACCAATATTAATATTTTGTTTTTTCATGAAGATTACAAAGTAACACAATCTTAATGCAAGATACCAAACATAACACTTAAAACGCGTTAAGAAGTCTCACTAACATAAGCTGAAACACCTCTATTATTTAAATTGATATTAAGATTTCTATTAATAGGTGGGAAGGCTCTTTGCTGACAATCCATTCTAGGGCAAGTCCTGCAATTAACCCCGATTGGAATAGCAGCATTTTCATCCTTTAAATTCAACGTATCCGCATAAATAAAATCTTTTGCATATTTTAATTGGCAGCCAAGACCAATACTTAAAATACTTCGATAAATACCGTGCCGGCCAATTCCCTTTTCAATCGTTTTAGCAATACAAACGTACACCTCACCATCTGGCATTTTAGATAAAGCGCAATGAATTTTTCCTGGTAACATAAAAGAAGAATGAATGTTCCATCTTGGGCAGGCGCCACCGTAACGTGGTATCTGAATACCTGATAGAGAAAGACGCTTTGAAATATTACCAGCGATGTCTGCTCGTAACATATGAAAAGGTATGCCGGTCATTTTAGGATGTTGCAAACAAGTGACACGGTGCGCTACTTGCTCAAAAGAAACGGCAAAGGTATGTTGTAATAATTCAAGATCATAACGATATTTTTTACACTCATCATAAAATAATTTGTACGGCATCAAAATAGCTGCTGCCGTATAATTAATTAAAGTGATAGTGGTAAGTTGCTTGGCAGTATCTGATGGAAAATTATAATTTTCTAAATATTCTTTAATTAGGTGCATGCATTCCATTTGAACAATTTGGGCAGCACAAAAAATCTTTTTGGACTCTAAGGTAAGGTAATCTGATAAATATAGTTTCTTTTGTTCAGGAATATATTTTTTAGAAAACAGGGCTTCGTGCTTTGGTACAATATCTTCGACTTCAATGTTGTGATGTTTTTTTAAATATTCAACTAATAAAACATAACGCGTTTTATCTTTGCGATTAACTTTTACAAATAATTTATTGGCATACTCTTCTAGCTTTGGAAAATAATTTTGGTGTTCTTGTAAAAAATCTGAAACAGATTCGCCTGGAAAAGTAGTTTTGTCATTGGCAACATTTCCGCCTGAAATAACTTCTATTTGATCATGTAATTCTGTATTTTTTTTTCGGTAGATATCACCTAAACGAATAAGCGCTTTGGAGATAAGTGGGTTATTTTCAATTAAATCTTTAACTTCGAGGTTGGTAATATCTAGATCTTCAAATAAATTATCTCCCAATAAATCTTGTAAATCATGCAATAAGCCTGCATCATTTTTGGAGGAGAGTTTTGTTAGATCTAAATTAAGTTCTTCCGAAGCTTTTATTAATAAATCAACGCTAACTTTTCTTTTTCCAGACTCGATTAAATTTAAATAACTTGGTGAAATATTTAACGTTTTGGCTAATTCTAATTGATTCATACCAAGTTTTCGCCGTGCAGTTTTGATTTTGAAACCAATTTGTGTAGTCATATAATTTACAAAATTTACAATTTGCAAATTTATTAGTCAATATTTAATTTCATATTTACAAGTATAATCAACAATTTTCTTTCATTATTTATTATTTGAAAATATTGTAAATTATATAACCAACTAGGAGTTACTGCATGACCAATAAAAAAGGAGCACTTTTTATTAAATATCTAGAGGAAAAACTTGGACTAAATGGCCATGAGAATCATGAAAATAAAGAATGTCAATTCCAGCAAAATGGGGTCTACGTGCGAGACGATGATCAAGATTGGGGGAATTCAGGCATAAACGATATGCAAACTAATAATAAGGAGATCTCGAATGCCTAATGCAGAAGCAATATTGGAAACTATCGAAAAGAAAAGAATTGAAAGTACTAATAATCATTTTTCAGAAGAAGATGTCGAAAAGCTAAGAGGCACATTTAATGTCGAATATACAGTGTCTAAACAATTGTCTAAAAAACTTTGGAAATTATTACATACTGAAAAATATATTAATACCCTAGGAGGTCTTTCTGGTAATCACGCTGTACAGCATGCCAAAGCAGGATTGCGCGCAATATATTTGTCAGGTTGGCAGGTTGCTGCTGATGCAAATTCAGCTGGAGAAATGTATCCGGACCAAAGCTTATATCCCTACGATAGTGCACCGAAATTAGTAGAGAGTATGATTAATGCTTTAATGCGGGCTGATCAAATTCAATACATGGAAATTTTAGAAGGCAAGATGAATCCAAAAGATAGTGTGGATTATCATATGCCTATTATTGCGGATGGTGAGGCAGGATTTGGTGGTCCTCTTAACGTATATGAACTTACTAAAAAGTTTATAAAAGCAGGTGCTGCTGGTGTTCACTTTGAAGATCAACTCGCATCAGAAAAAAAATGCGGACATATGGGTGGAAAAGTTTTGATCCCAACTCAAAATGCAATTCGTAATTTAAAAGCAGCTCGCTTAGCGGCTAATGTGATGAATGTACCATTGGTAATTCTCGCTAGAACAGATGCCAATGCTGCCAAACTAATTACCAGTGATTGCGATACAAACGATAAGCCTTTTTTAACTGGGGAACGATCTGCAGAGGGTTTTTACTATGTACGCAATGGTATTGAGCAAGCAATCTCAAGAGGATTAGCCTACGCTCCTTACTGTGATTTAATATGGTGTGAAACAGATAAGCCTGATCTAGCAGAAGCTAAAAAGTTTGCTGAAGCTATTCATGCAAAATTTCCTGGTAAATTACTTGCTTACAATTGTTCACCTTCGTTTAACTGGAAAAAATATTTAACAGAAAGCGAAATGCAAACATTTCAACAAAAACTTGGAGATCTAGGTTATAAATTCCAATTTATTACCTTGGCTGGTTTTCACGTTCAAAACTACTCTGTGTTTAAATTTGCACAAAGCTATAAAAAAGATGGAATGGCTGCTTATTCTCAAATTCAACAACAAGAATTTGATGCAGAAAAAGATGGATATACCGCCGTCAAACATCAACGTGAAGTTGGCACAACCTACTTTGATAATATTTCTCAAATTATTAGTGCTGGAAAGTCATCGACAACAGCAATGTCTGGTTCAACTGAAGCAGAGCAATTTTAACTTAATTAATTTTTGATAAAGTTTTCCTTGGGGGCTTCGGCCCCTTTGGGACTTATTTCAATTTTTGGCTAGTTTATTAATTAATCGCCTTAACGTTAATCACTTTGCTGGGATCGGGCCTATTTTTCTTTTTAATTTTTTTTACTTTTACTTTTATTTTTTTGTCAGTACGAGCTGATTTAGTTGATAAGGATTGTAATTTTTTTTCTAACTGTACTTTTTTTTTCTCTAATTTAGATATTTTTTTTGAATACTTAGCAATTTTTTTAGAAATTTTTCTTTTTTTATTTACAATATTTTTTTTCATTAATAGTTTCTTATCTAATACAATTTAATAATAAAACATGATGATAGTCAAATGACATTTGTGATTACAAATATTATGTATGATATTTGTCTATATGAATAAAAAAAACAAAAGCCATTAACATTAATATGAAAATGGCTTTTGATGATAATTATCTAATTAAATAATTAATGTAATTGTGGAAGATCTGCGTTCATGATCTTAGTCCAGACTTCAACGAAGTCATTTACAAATTTCTTTTTGTTATCATCTTGTGCATATACTTCTGCATAAGATCTTAAGATGGAGTTAGAACCTAATACAAGATCAGCACGTGTTGCTGTAAATTTAGTTTTTCCAGATTTTCTAGAAATAACATCATAACTATTTTTTCCGGTAGGCTTCCATATATATTTCATGTCAGTTAAATTTACAAAAAAGTCATTAGTTAAAGCACCTACATTATCTGTAAACACTCCATGCTGAGTACCGCCATGATTAGTTCCTAGAACTCTCATGCCGCCAATCAACACTGTCATTTCTTTTGCAGTCAAACCCATCAAAGACGCACGCTCTAATAAAAGTTCTTCTGGCATTGCAGAATAATCAGTTTTTACATAATTTCTAAACCCATCATGATAAGGTTCAAGCCATTTGAAACTTTTAACTTCGGTTTGCTCTTGCGAAGCATCTCCTCTACCAGGTCTAAATGGAACTTTAACTTTAAACCCACCTTTTTTTATTGCTTTTTCAAGTCCAACTGTACCGGCTAGAATAATTGTATCCGCAATACTCGCTCCAGTTTTTTTTGCTATTTTTTCAAGAACTTTTAAAACTTTCGAAAGACGTTTCGGTTCATTGCCGTCCCAATCCTTCATAGGTGCTAAACGTATTCTTGCGCCATTAGCTCCTCCTCTTTTATCAGTTTTTCTATAAGTTCTAGCGCTATCCCAAGCTGTTATGATTAAATCACTTGTGCTTAAGCTAGTCGCTGCGATCATTTTTTTTACTTTTTTAATATTATATTTCTTCTTTGCAGGCTTAACATTACCTTGCCAGATCAAATCTTCCTTTGGCGCCCAAGGTCCGATATAATTTTGTTTGCTGCCCATAGTTCTGTGGGTCAACTTAAACCAAGCACGCGCAAACGAGTCCTCAAAAAACTTTGGATCATTGTAAAATTGTTCTGATATTTTTCTATATTCTGGATCCATCGCCATAGCCATGTCCGCATCAGTAAACATTAATCTAGCTTTCTTTTTAGGATCGGCTAAATCAACTGGTTTTTTTTCCTCTTCAAGATTGATAGGCTCCCATTGCCAAGCGCCAGCAGGACTTTTTCTGCTTTCCCACTTATAGTTTAGTAATAAATCTAAATATTGATGGTCCCACTTGTCAGGATTAGTTGTCCAAGCACCTTCCAAACCAGAAGTTATTTGGTTTGCACCTGTTCCATTTTCTTGATTCCATCCAAAACCTTGCTCGTGAATATCGGCGCCTGCAGGTTCTGGTCCTAAGTTATCAGGATTACCATTACCATGAGCTCTTCCAATTGAATGACCTCCTATTGTCAGTGCTGCAGTCTCCACATCATTCATTCCCATTCGACCAAATGTTTCTCGGACATCCATTGCAGTTCTAATTGGATCTGGTTTTCCATCCACACCTTGAGGATTAACATAGACAAGTTGAAAATGAGAAGCTGCCAACGGAGCTTCTAAAGAAGAACGATCTTGTGGATCACTATACCTATCAACAGCAAGTGGCACCGTCTCTTTACCCCAATACACATCTTTTTCAGGTTCCCAGATATCTTCTCTTCCAAAAGAAAAACCAAAAGTTTTAAATCCAGCTTGTTCGTAAGCCATCGTACCTGCTAAACACATCAAATCTGACCAGCTTAGTTTGTTACCGTATTTCTTTTTAATTGGCCAAAGAAGACGTCTTGCCTTATCTAAGTTTGTATTATCTGGCCATGAGTCTTGTGGTGAAAATCTGTGCGAACCAACATTTGGTCGACCATCAAATTCTCTGTAAGTTCCTACTTGATGCCAAGTAAGTCTAACCATCAAACCATTGTAATTTCCTAAATCTGCTGGCCACCATTCCTGACTGTCTGTCATTAATTTTAATAAATCTTTTTTTAATTTTTTAAAATTTAATTTTTTAACTTCTTTTTTGTAATCAAATTTTGGAAGGGGATTTGTTTTTGTATCGTGTTGATGTAAAATATCTAAGTTTAAAGAATTTGGCCATAAGCGGGAGGTATTGGATTCACCAGCTTTTGTAATACCTCCGTGCATAACCGGGCACTTACCTGAACCATTTGTTTTTTTTATTTCTGTGCTCATTATTACTCCTTTATTTAATCTGTGATTTTAAATTATAGTTAAAAAATTTGTAGTTTCTTATGGAAAGTAAGTTATTGCGAATAATTATCATAGTCAAGAATAATTCAAATAAAGTTTATGTTTTAGAACGCTACAGATGGTCTCATTATTGAGAAAAACTTTTTTTTACTTGTATTATTTGTGTGGATAAAAAGGCAAAGAATTAATTGTGGGGGTTACCCCCACAATTATATTTAAGTAACTATTTTTGTGGCGTGTTTAAGTCGATATCGGTTGAGTTAATATTAAGTTTTGTTGCTAAGAAATACTTGGAGCTGGCCAAATCTTAATGACGGGTATGCTTGTTGATAAACTCGTCAGCTTTTGCAAAAATTCTTTTTTTTCGGCTTAGATCCATTTTTTCAAGTAATTTAGCCATCATCGCTAAGCGGTAGTTTTTTAGAAAGAATGCTTTGTTAGTATCAATAAATTTCCAGTATAATCCGTCCATAACTTCACACCAATCTCCTTTGGGATGATCGCTCATTTTTAAAATATAACTAGAACCACAAATATAAGGCTTAGTTGCAAAAATTCCTCCGTCACTAAACAAACCCATTCCCATAACGTTTGGAGCCATTACCCAGTCGGATGAGTCAACATACATCTCCATAAACCATTTATACACTTCTAAAGGATGAATGCCTGATAAGTTCATAATATTACAAATGACCATCAAGCGTTCAATGTGATGAGTATAGCCATAGGTAAGACAATTTTTTATCGAGTGGTCAAGAGGAACAATTCCCGTAGTACCTTCATACCAACTGTCTTTTAATTTTCTTTTGTGTTTAAAAAAATTTCCTTTTAATAATTTGTCCTCATAATGTTGATAAATACCCCGCATAAATTCTCGCCAGCCAATTACCTGACGCACATAACCTTCAAGTGAGTTCATAGGTATCCGTTTCTTTTTTGCGAAAGCTAAAGTTTCCTGAATAATAATATCTGGCGTCAACAATCCTAAATTAATTGCTGGACTCAATATACTATGAAATACCGTATGCGATTTACTAGTAATAGAATCTTCATAATCTCCAAATAAAGCAAGTTTTTCTTTTAAAAAATCTAAAAATAATAAAACAGCATCTTTTCTAGTAGTTGGATGATTAAAATGAGCAAGCGTTCCTGGATGAGATGCAAAGTATTTTTCTATTTTGGGTTTTAGAGTTGTGGTGTGCGTTGTTGGTTTAAACGATCTTATTTTTGGAACAATAACACTAGTCGCTAATTTTTTTCGGTTGTCCTCATCAAAAGACCATTTGCCTCCTTGGGGTTTGTTTTTGTCAACCAATAAAACATTTAGTCTAATTCTTTGTGTTTTATAAAAAGTTGCCATAAATGGCTTGTTATTAGAGCTAAGATAGTTTGCAAATTCACCTCGGCTAGTAACAAACATTGGGGAAGTAACTACTGTATAATTTAAATTATTGTGCTTACAAAAATCTGTCATTCTTTTTTCAAAAAATTTATCTTCTATTTCAAAAGTATAAATTTCTTTAATTTTATATTGTTTTACAAATGCTAATAATTTTTGTTCATAGCTTTTTGTAAACAATGCATGCTCTAGATCATAATAAGTCAGCTTGTATTTATAAGAAGTGAGATCATCTGCGTACGAACGCATCGCAGATAAGTACATTAGAATTTTTTGCTTATGGTGCTTAACGTAACTGCACAACTCTAAGTCTTCTGCCATAAAGAAATGATGTTTAGAAAATGCTTTAAGATGCTCTTTAGGAAAGAGTTGATTTCCCAAAATAATAAAAGCTTTGTTTTCCATCATCTTATTAAAATTTAAACAAGCGTGATCAGTTCTTCTGAAGAAGTTGGGTGCACTGGCACGGTATTTCGCAAATCCTGTAGGGTAACTTTTTTAGCAAATGCTAATGCTAGGGACTGAATAATCTCAGCTGCACCTTCACCAATATAAATAATACCAAAAATATTTTCTGTTTGAGGTTGGTATAATACTTTAATAAAAACTGGGTTTATTTTTTTAGAAAAAGAATACTTCATCGGTCTAAATTCTGTTTGCAAAACTTTGTATTTAATCTTTTTATTTTGCAGATCTTGTTCCCCTAAACCAATATGTCCAACTTCTGGCTGGGTAAAAATAGCAGAAGCTATTCTATTGTAATTTAAAGTTTTTTTTCTACCAGTGGTTAAATAATCTACTAAATAAACAGCTTCTCTAATTGCAACTGGAGTTAGGTTTTTTCTATTAGTAACATCTCCTAGTGCAAAAATATTTTTATTAGTGGTTTGAGATAATGCATTCACTTTTATTGAATGGCTTTTAGTTAATTGCACGCTTGCTTTTTCTAAATCAAGACTGTGAATGCTGGGAGTTCTACCTGTTGCAAAAATAACTAACTGGGATACTACCGTACTTTTGTTAGTATGAATGATGATTGATTTATTTTTTTTAGACAATGCATGAACTGTTCGTTCATCATAAATCTTTATCTTTTTTCTAATCGCTGACTCTAATATTTTCTTTCCAATATCTGTATCAAACTCATTAAGAATAGTTTTTTTTCTAATGATTAAACTTACCTTGTAATTTAAGTTAGCGAGTAAAAATGCAAACTCTACAGCAATATAGCCGCTGCCAACAATACTAATATTTTTAGGTAATTGTTTCATTTCAAAAAACTGATCTGAAGATATGGCTAATTCTTTGCCAGGAATGTTAGGTATGACAGGTGTCGAGCCTGTGGTGATGATAATTTTTTTTGCTTGAAGTATTCTTCCCGATTGTTTTAAAACAATAGAATTTTTAGAATGAAAAGAAGCTTCTTCCTGTATAATAGTAACGCCTACTTTAGATAAATTACGAATATAAATTTCATTTAATCTTTTAATTTCTTTATTTTTACTTTGAACTAATTTGCTCCAATTATGCGTAGCACGCCCTGGTATCTTCCAGCCAAAACTTTCCGCGTCATACATCTGGTCAGAAAAGTTGGAGGCGTAAACATAAAGTTTTTTAGGAACACAGCCTCTAATGACACAGGTTCCACCTACCCTGCTTTTTTCAATAATACAGACGCTCTTGCCTTTAGACGACATAAGCCGGCAAAATCGAACTCCGGCTGAACCTGCTCCAATAACAATGTAGTCAAATTTATTTTTTACGGAAGGCTTTTTCATTTATACAAATTTAGTACACCTTGAGCGTATAATCGACAATAATTAAAGGTCGTTTTTATCCAGAGCAACTTGAATTAATTTACTTCTTCTTATTCTTAAAACCAAAATAGAAATAGATATAATCAAAATTGCAGCCGACTCATAAATTAAAGTGATTGCCTGTAAATCTTTACTTTGTAAAATGATTAAACGAGCGATAGCAGTAATTGCGATAAATAGAGGATAAGTAAGCTGAATTCGTTGCGAACCCCAATAACTAGCTACCATTCCTAATACTTCTAAATAAATAAATAATAATAATAAATCACCAAGATCAACAGATCGGAGGACAAGTATTTTCTGAACTTCTATGCCAAAAGCAAAAATAGTTGCAATGAACACAATTATGGCTCCACCTAATTGAATATTTTTTAACAAATTGTCCATTATTGGAGGTTATACTGATTCCGTAAGATTAACGAAACTATTAGTTTATGCTTTAAAAGTTTTAAGCAAAATAGCAAGAAAGATGATCCCGCCACCAACAAATACTCCGAGCGGTGGAACCTCACTAACCACTAGCCAAGCCCAAATAGGTCCTGCTAATGCTTCGGTAAAAGTAAAGATACCAATTTTAGCAGCTGGAGTTGTTTGTGAGCCTAGAGTTAAACAAATAAAGCCTGGTGCATATTGTAATGCTCCAAAAAAAAATACTAAAATTAAATCATGAAGAGAAATTGCAATAGGACCACTAAAAATAAAACCAACAGATGCAGCAAATATTCCTGATAAAGCAACAGCTGGCACCATATCAATATGCTTAAAGGTTCTAATTAAAATAACGACTGCTGTAAATGCAACTGGAATCACAAAAGCAAAAGCATTGCCAAGAGCGCTACCACCGGAAATCTTAGTTCCAATCATAATATATAGCCCAATGGCAGCTAACATAATCGCAATACCTGTACTGATATTAATTTTTTCTTTTAAAAAAAAATAACCCATGATCGCTAAAAAAAAGGTTTGAACACTAATAATAAATACAACGTTGGCAACCGTTGTGTATTTTAATGCAAACATATAAGCGCCGCTGCCAGTTGCATATAATGCTGCACATAATAATCCAACCCAGCCTAGACTTTTAAATTTTTCAGTAACGTTTGATGTGCTGGTAAGAAAAATAAATAATAAAACAGAAGGTGTAAAAAAAACAGAACGCCAAAAATAGATAGCCCAAGGATCTGCCATTTCAAAGGATCTAAAGATAGCTCCGCCAGAACTTAAAAACAAACCTCCCATCGCGATCAGTAAAGGACCTGGAATTTTATAAATAGACATTCTTTTGTTTTCCGTTAAAAATTACAATAATGAACATAGGATTTATAGGCACTGGTACTATCACTACTTCGGTTATTGAAGGTTTGTTTAGATCAAAGATTAAAGTTAAGCAAATTCTAATTTCAGAACGAAGTAAGAAGAATTCTACAGCCTTATCTAGAAAATTTAAACGAGTTAAGGTTATGAATAATAATCAAGAAATTATTAATAAATCATCTTGGATATTTATTGCAGTGGTTCCAAAAGTTGCAAAAAGTATATTGCAAAATCTTCGATTTAGAAAAAACCAAACTATCGTTAGTTTTATTTCTACTGCAAACATGACGTATTTGAAAAAAACATTATATCCTGCAACTAACATAATCAAAGCAGCACCACTCCCAACTATTAAACATAAACTTGGACCTATTGTTTTGTTTCCAAATAATAAGAAAGTGACAAATTTTTTTAATCAACTTGGTAAAGCTGTGGTTGCAAGTACTGAAAAAGAAAATAATCAGTTATGGACGATTGCATCGACCATGGCGATCTACTTTGAATTTTGTAATACGCTCGAAATGTGGTTAGTGAACAAGAAAGTGAAAGCAGATAAAGCTAGAGCGATGGTTGCTAGTTTGATGTTTGGTCTTTCCCACACCATGCTAATGTCGAAAACAAAAACCAAAGACTTAATCAAAGAATATCAAACTAAAAAGGGTATTAATGAAGAGTTGTTGCTGCGTCTAAAAAAAGCTGGTGTCTTTACTAAGATGAATGGGGCTTTAACTAAAATCTTAGAAAGAATTACAAAAGCTAATGACTGATTTTAAAGATATAGAGGGCAATTGCACCAAGCCAGATTCAGAAACAGGTCACTACACCTTCAATCACACCATGATCCGTATCAAAGATCCAAAAGCTTCTTTGGATTTTTACACTAGAGTAATGGGAATGAAATTAGTTAGAAAAAATGATTTTCCTAATGCAAAGTTTTCTCTTTATTTTTTGGGAACTTTTAATGAAGAAGAAACAAAAGATCTGCCAAAAGATAATGAAGAAAAAAGAGGTTGGGTGTTAAATCAGAAATCTATTTTGGAATTAACTCATAATTGGGGAACAGAAAATGATCCTAATTTCACTTATCACGATGGTAATAAAGAACCGCGAGGATTTGGCCACATCGCCTTTAAAGTTCCAGATGTCTTAAAAGCATGCGAACGATTTGAAAAATTAGGTGTTACTTTTCAAAAAAAACCAAGCGATGGTACTATGAAAAGTATCGCCTTCATAAAAGATCCTGATGGTTATTGGATTGAAATTGTTTAAATTAACTACTCTAAAAAAGAATTATTAAGGATATAAAATTTCTTGGTGCCAAGCTTTACCAATTTTGGAATAACACAGTCTTTGATGCAACCGGTTTTCTACATCCATCCAAAACTCGATTTTATAGGGACTAAGTAACCAGCCTGACCAATGTGGAGGTCTGGGCACGTTATTTGGATCTGGATATCGTTTTTTAAATTCTTCAATTTTTTTTTCAAATTCACCTCTAGTTTGCATTACTTCTGATTGGCTAGAAGCCCACGCACCTATTCTACTTTCATATGGTCTTGTTGCATAATATTCATCTGCTGTTTTGTTATCGACTAAAGTAACAGAGCCTTGAACACGAACCTGTCTTCGAAGTGATTTCCAATGAAAACACATAGAAGCTTTTGGATTAGCTTTTAAATCTTTACCTTTTTTACCCTCAAGGTTAGTATAAAAAACAAAACCTTCACTTGTTAATCCTTTGAGTAAAACCATTCGGTTATCTGGTTGTCCAGACGCATCAACCGTTGCAACTGATAAAGCATTTGGGTCATTGATTTCAGACTTTTCTGCTTCCGCCATCCATATGTTGAATAGATCGTATGGGTTCTCTTTATCTAAAAAAGCTTTATCTAATCCTAATTTATCGTTCATAATTTAGTCAAATTAACTTATATATTAGCTATATGTCATTTAATACATTTGGAAAAGTTTTTAGATTTACCACTTGGGGCGAATCCCATGGACCTGCGATTGGTTGCATAGTGGATGGTTGTCCACCTAATATTGCATTGTCCGAAAAAGATATTCAAGCTGATTTGAATTTGCGAAAGCCTGGTCAATCTAAATTCACAACCCAACGAAAAGAGAGAGATTTAGTACAAATTTTATCAGGTGTATTTGAAGGTAAGACTACCGGAACTCCTATTTCTCTTATTATTTATAATGAAGATATGAAGTCTAAAGATTACGGGAATATCAAAGATAAATTTCGTCCCGGCCATGCTGATTATACTTATTTCAAAAAATATGGAATTCGCGATTACCGTGGTGGTGGTAGATCTTCTGCTAGAGAAACTGCATCACGTGTTGCAGCTGGTGCTATAGCTAAAAAAGTATTGAGCCAATTATTAGGTAAAAAATTTGCAATTATTGGAGCTGTTACTCAAATTGGTCCGGTCATGAGCGATCCTAATAACTGGGATGAAAAGCAAATTAGAAAAAATCCTTTCTTTTCTGCGGATAAAGATATTGTTGAAGTTTTTGCTGACTACTTATTAAACATTCGAAAGAAAGGAAGTTCGTGTGGTGCATTAATTGAATTACGTGCGCGTGGAATTCCTGTTGGCCTAGGTGCTCCTATTTACTCCAAGCTAGATGCAGATATTGCATCTGCTTTAATGAGTATCAATGCAGTTAAGGCTGTAAATATTGGTGCAGGTATGGATGCTGCAAGTTTAACTGGTGAAACTAATTCTGATGAAATTAGAAGCAATAAAGGAAAAATAAGCTTTAAAACAAATAATGCCGGTGGAATTTTGGGCGGCATTTCTTCTGGTCAAGATATTGTTTGCTCATTTGCAGTAAAACCAACTTCTTCTATTTTAAATTCTAGAGAGACCATTAACAAATCCGGGAAAAATACAAATATTTCTGTGCATGGAAGACATGATCCTTGCGTTGGAATTAGAGCTGTACCAATTGGTGAAGCAATGCTTGCGTGCGTGCTTCTTGATCATTATTTACTTAACCGTGCTCAGTGTGGCTAGGCCTTGATCCCTTTAAAAGACGATAATCCAACAAGTACCACTCCAGTTATTACTTACACAATTATCGCAATTTGTGTTTTTGTATTTATTTTACAAGTAAGTTCTTCAAGTTATAGTGATGGACGGCTTTTTTATTCCTACGGTTTAATACCGTCAGTGCTAACTGGTAAAGCAGAATTACCGGATCATCTTGCTGCAATTCCTTCAGAATTAACTTTATTTACTTCCATGTTTATGCACGGTGGATTCATGCATCTAATTGGTAACATGTTATATATGTGGATTTTTGCGGACAATATTGAAGATGAATTAGGACGAGTTAAATTTATTATATTCTACATTTTGTCAGGGATCGCTGCAGCTTTAACCCAGGTATTTATGAATACCGATTCAACTATTCCAATGATTGGTGCGAGCGGTGCTATCGGCGGTGTATTGGGAGCTTATATAGTTAATCACCCGAGAGCTAAAGTGCTGGTACTCATCCCGCTTGGATTTTTTTCTCAAATAGTAAGAATTCCAGCGTTGTTTGTTTTGGGTTTTTGGTTTGTCCTACAATTCATAAGCTCTTCTCTTTCCTCCTCTTCTGGTGGCGGAGTTGCGTATGGCGCTCACATTGGTGGCTTTATATTTGGAGCTGTAGCTATTTTGTTTTTTAACAAATTATCCGTCAAAACTAGGATAAACAAAACAACCATTCGCAATCCTTGGGACAACTAAAGTAGAACATTTATCCACATTTTTAAGAAGACAAAGTCCAGATGTTCACCTTTTGATTCCGTTTTGATTCCCTTTTGATTCAAAAATACAACCTGAAAGGGTGTATGTGGATAGATTAGATTATTAGATTAAAAATTATTGCTATAGTAACTGGCTATGTACGAAGTATTTTTAAACTCCTTTGCTATATTATTTATTGCGATTGATGCGATTGGTGTTGGTCCTTTATATCTAATGTTAACTGATGGTGCTTCTAGACAACAACGATTTCGAATTGCAGCTAAGGCTTCCTTAACTGCTTTTATTATCTTGGCTATTTTTGCCTATGGTGGACAATTCTTTTTCAATTGGATTGGCGTTTCTTTAAATTCTTTAAAAATAGCTGGCGGAATTATTTTATTCATCATTGCCATTGAAATGTTGCTCGATAAACGAAGAGTTAGAAAAGAAGAAAGCGCTAATCAAGCAATCAACGATAAAACTTTGGATGATATTGTTGTTTTTCCGTTATCCATCCCATTAATAGCCGGTCCTGCTGCGTTAACTTCCGTAGTACTCTTGGTTAATGCAAATTCTTCCTCTACCGAAAGTCTACTCATGGTTTATGCCGCACTAGTAGCAGCTATGCTAGCTACTTTTCTGCATATGTTATTTTCTGCTGTGGTTGCCAACTATACTAGTAAAAATTTACTAAATGTATTTTCACGAATCATGGCTTTGGTATTAGCATCGCTTGCTATCCAATTTATAATTAATGGATTAAAATCAACTTTTGGAATTTAAAAATTTTAATTAGCCCTCAATATTTTTTTTGCAATCGTCTCAGCAATCAACATAACCGGAGCGTTGGTATTACCTGATGTAATAACAGGCATAGAAGATGCATCTATGACTCTCAATTTAGAAATACCTCTGACTCTGCATTCAGAGTCTAAAACTGTCATGGGGTGCTCTGCAATTCCAGTACTATTTACTTTGCCCATGGCACAAGTTCCGATGGGATGAAAAATTGTAGTTCCCAAATCTCTTGCCGCGTGTTCTAAATCTTTATCGGTTTGGATAGTAGTACCTGGCAACATCTCCTCAGGTGCAAAAGGTTGTAAGGCTTTACTTTGCATAATCTGTCTTGTTTTTTTTAGTCCTGCTACCGCTACATCCAAATCTTCTTGAGTAGATAAATAATTGCATAAAATATTCGGATAAACTAAAGGATCTGAACTGGTAGCCCTAATCCAACCACGCGATGTAGGTCTAATATTGGTAACGCTTGGAGTAATGGCATTAAATGGATGCAATGGATCTCCAAATTTTGGAAGGGATAAGGGCTGAACATGCCACTCTAAATTAGCACTAGTTTGTGTCTCATCACTTTTAGCAAAAGCACCTAGTGTGGATGGGGGCATGGTCATGGGCCCTGTTCTGAATAAAGCATATTCGAGAACCATTTTTATTCTGCTAAATATATTTTTATATAAAGTATTAACTGTCTCGCAATTTGAGACTTTATAAACAGTTCTAATTTGTAAATGATCTTGTAAATTCTCTCCAACCCCTGGTAGATCATATACTGGCTCTACTCCTATACTATTTATTAAAGAAACCGGTCCTATTCCTGACACCTGAAGCAGATGAGGGGAACTTACTGCTCCTGCTGCTAAAATCACTTGATCAGAGGCTGTAACAATTTTCTGTTCTTCTTTGTGAAGAATTTTTAGCCCATAAGCTTCTAATTTTGCATTAGCCCAAGCTCGTTCTCTATTTTTGGACTGATTGAGTGTTTCGTTAGTTATGGTTTTGGTTAATACTTTTAATACCTGGGTATTCGTCATAATGGTTAAATTTTTTCTATGCTTAATTGGCTTTAAAAAAGCATCCGACATAGACCAGCGAATTCCTTTTTTTTGATTCATATGAAAATATGCACAACCTTCATTGTCTCCTCTATTAAATTCTTCAATACTCGGTATGCCTTGCTCAGATGCAGCCATTCTCCATGAATCTAAAATTGGCCACTGCACCCGTGGTTGTTCAACTCTCATTTCTCCGTCAGAGCCATGCCACAGATTATATCCACCAAAATAACTTTCTATAGATTTGTATGTATCCAAAGAATGTTTCCAGTCCCAAATAGTATCTCCAGTTCTTTCAATCCATTTCTGATAATCACTTTCCTGTCCACGCATATAAATCATAGCATTAATAGATGATGAACCGCCAAGCACTCTTCCTCTGGCGTAATGAATAGATCTGCCGTTTAGTCCAGGATCAGGTTCTGTTTTAAAACACCAATCAGTTCTTGGATTGTTAATAGTAAATAAATAACCAACCGGAATCTTAATCCAAATCCAATCATCTTTTCCGCCAGCTTCAATTAATAACACTTTATGATTGGGATTTGCTGATAGTCTGTTTGCAAGTAAACAACCTGAACTTCCAGCTCCTACAATGATAGTATTGAAGTGAGACTTATCAATAATGGTCATTATTTAAATATTATTTAATAATCTTAATGCCTTCTTTACTAAAAAAAACATCTAAAATTTTTTCAGTAATCTGCTTGGCATTCAAACCTGCAACATCGTACATTTTTTCAGGGGTATCTTGCTCAATAAATACATCTGGTAACATCATCGACCTGAACTTTAATCCTTTGTCAAAAATTCCTTTTTCTGCAAGCAAATTTGCAACATGAGATCCGAAACCTCCGATAGATCCCTCTTCAATGGTAATCATCATATCGTGTTTTCTTGCGCAGCGGGTAATCAGTTCTTCGTCTAGTGGTTTTGCAAATCTTGCATCAATAATTGTTGTTGTAATTCCTTTGCTGTCTAAATTATTAGCTGCGATTTTGCATTCTTCTAATCTTGTACCTAAACTAACAATGCAAACTTGTTTTCCTTCTCTTACTACTCTGCCTTTTCCAATTTCTAATTTTTCATCAATGGAGGGAAGTTCTATTCCTGTGCCATTACCCCTTGGATATCTAAAAGCGCTAGGTCTATCGTTAATATCAATCGATGTATTAATCATTCGTACTAATTCTGCCTCATCACTTGGTGCCATCACAACAAAATTAGGAAGAGTTGCAAGATAGGTAATATCAAAAGAACCGGCATGAGTAGGGCCATCAGCTCCTACTAATCCTGCTCTATCAATTGCAAATCGAACTGGTAATTTTTGAATTGCCACGTCATGCACAACTTGGTCATACGCTCGTTGTAAAAAAGTAGAATAAATTGCAGCGAATGGCTTGTATCCCTCTGTTGCAAGTCCTGCGGCAAAAGTTACAGCGTGTTGTTCTGCAATGCCAACATCAAACGTTCGTTTTGGAAATTGTTTTTGAAAGATATTAATACCAGTTCCCGATGGCATGGCACCAGTGATTGCAACAATTTTATTATCTCGCATAGCATGTGCAGTTAATGTTTCTCCAAATACATTTGTGTAGGAAGGTTTGTTAGATGAACTTTTTGATTGTTCACCCGTTGTGATGTCAAATTTTGTTACACCGTGATACTTATCTTTCGATTCTTCAGCGGGTTGATATCCTTTTCCTTTTTGTGTGATCGCATGAATTAAGAATGGTCCTTCATGAGTTGAATTCTTCACATTTTTTAATACAGGAAGTAGTTGATCAAAATTATGGCCATCGACAGATCCAACATAAAAGAAACCCATTTCTTCAAATAACGTACCGCCAACCGCCATTCCTCTCAAATATTCCTCTGCTAGGCCAATTCTTTGTTTCAATCTTCCTGGAAATTTATTTGCTAACTTTTTAAAGAAATTTCTAAATCCAATATATTTTTTTCCAGATAATAATTTGGCTAGATAAGAGCTCATTGCTCCTACAGGAGGGGCAATCGACATTTCATTATCATTTAAAATAACAATTAATCTAGAATCCATAGCGCCAGCATTATTCATAGCTTCATAAGCCATGCCAGCACTCATAGCTCCATCACCTATCACGCTTATAATATTATTTTTTTTTCCTTCTAAATCTCTTGCAACGGCCATTCCCAATCCTGCAGAAATAGAAGTTGAACTATGCGCAGCTCCAAATGGATCATACTGACTTTCAGATCTTTTAGTAAATCCAGACAAACCACCGCCCTGTCTCAAAGTTCTAATTTTATTACGTCTGCCAGTTAAAATTTTATGAGGATAAGCTTGATGTCCAACATCCCAGATTAATCTATCATTGGGAGTGTCGAATAAATAATGAATAGCAATAGTAAGCTCTACCACACCAAGACCTGCACCAAGATGTCCACCAGTTACTGATACTGCATCTACTAATTCTTCTCTCAATTCTTTTGCCAGATGTGGTAACTGCTCTTCTTTTAATTTCTTTAAATCTGCTGGGTAATTAATCTGATCTAATAAAGGTGTATTTGGCATCAATGGTCCCTTTGCAATATAAATTCAGCTGAAGATATCAGCCTATCTGCTTTCGATCCATATTTTTTTAAAGAATTCTTAATTTTGATAAGCAAGTCTTTAGTTAACATATTGGTTTTTTCTAAACCAAGAGTGGACAATAAAGTTGCTTTTCCTTTTTTATTATCCTGCTTAGAGGGTTTACCTAATTTGTCCTCCTCTCCATACTCATCAAGTAGATCATCTGCAATTTGAAATAACAATCCTATATCTAGTCCGATATGTTTTAATTCTGATCTTGCGTCATTTTTTTTTGCTACAATAGCTGCAGCTTCAATGCAAAATCCCATCAATTCTCCAGTTTTTTTATTTTGCATATCAATAATTGTTTTCTGATTCTGGGATTTTCCTTCAAATGATAAATCGAGAAACTGGCCACCTGCAATTCCTAAATGGCCTGAACAAGACGCAAGAGCAAATACTAAATCGCTTTTAATAGATTTGTCTAAATTAAGTTGGTCATTAGTTAATATTTCAAATGCAATGGTTAGAAGTGAATTGCCTGCAAGGATAGCTGTCGACTCTCCAAATTTTTTATGTGTACTTTGTTTGCCTCTTCTAAAATCATCATTATCCATTGCTGGAAGATCATCGTGAATTAGAGAATAACTATGAACACACTCTATGGCAGCAGCAACTACGATTGCTGTCTCTTTTTCTAAATCAAATAAATCAAAAGCAGCAACTGTTAAATAAGATCTAATTTTTTTTCCGCCAGCAAACAATCCATAAGCCATCGCATCATATAAATGATTAGATTGTTTTTGTTTTGAAAAATAATTTTTTAAATAATTATCTGTTTGATCTGCAACAGATTTGATGTCAGTAGCAAACGAGGGCATACTTATTACTCCCTAACAAAATCTTTTTTACTTATGTTACCTTCTTTATCGATACTAATCTGCTCCACCTTCATGGTGGCTTCTTTTAATTTAGACTCACAATGTTTTTTCAATTGAATACCTCTTGTGTATTCATCAATAGACTCCTCTAACTGCGCACTGCCGTCTTCTAATTTAGAGACAATCTGCTCCAATTGCTCTAAAGCCTGTTCAAAAGATAGCTTTTCTATGTCAGCTGGAATATTGTTTTTTTTCATCAAAAGCATAATAAATATTTAACAATGAAATTCTATTCAAATATTTACAAAGCGAATAAAGAAAATTTAGCAAAAGCCTCTAAGCTTATAAAATCTGGTGCTGTTATAGCGATACCCACAGAAACAGTTTATGGCCTAGCTGGAAATGCGTACCGAAACGATTCTGTCAAAAAAATATATGCTTTAAAAAACAGACCCAGAAATAATCCTCTGATTGTCCATTTTCCAAGTCTTGCAGCAATGCTGAGGGAAGCAGTAATAAATGATCAGTTGATCACATTGGCAAAACACTTTTCTCCAGGCCCATTAACGTACATACTTCCATTAAAAAAAGGATCTAAGATTTCCAAATTAGTATTAAATAGTAAAAAACAAATTGCTTGTAGAATTCCTAATAATAAAACTTTTTTATCTGTTCTAAAACAATCGGGGGTTCCTATAGCTGCTCCTAGTGCCAATCTTAGTAATCAAGTTAGCACGACTAGGGCTATTGATGTTCATAAAGAATTTGGCAACAAACTTCCTTTCATATTACATTCAAAAAAAATAAACATAGGATTAGAATCGACGGTTATATCACTTGGATCTACAATCAATATTTTAAGACCAGGAGCGATCACTGCTGAGATGATTTCTAAAGTTTTGAACAAAAGAGTGTTTGAAAAAAAACATAAAGGAGATGTTGTTGCCCCTGGTCAATTTAAGAAACACTATTCACCAGGTATTCCCGTTTATCTAAATAAAACAAAGGCAAAAAAAGATGGAGCTTTATTGGTATTTGGTAAACATAAAATCGCTAAAAATATTTTTTTTCTTAGTAAACAATCATCCCTACAAGAAGCAGCAAGTAATCTTTATGTTTATCTACGTAAAGCTAAAGAATTAGGATATAGCTCTGTTTCTATCACAAAAATTCCTAATAAAGGAATTGGTAAAGCAATCAATGACAGACTGATCCGAGCATCAAGATGAAACAATTAGAAATTAATAATTTACAAAAAATATTCGGTACATTTGAAGCAGTAAAAAAAATTAATTTTTCTATTTCGGAAAATCAAACGGTTGCGTTACTAGGTCCTAATGGATGCGGAAAAACAACTACGATCGCTATGATACTTGGATTAATCACACCTACCTCAGGAAGTATTACTATTAATAATAAAATATTAACTAACAATCATCATTATTTAGCAAAAATGAATTTTGCCTCTCCTTATGTGGAGTTACCAAAAAAATTAAAGGTAATCGAAAACTTAAAAGTGTATGCAATGATGTATGAAATTTCTAATGCTAAAGCAAAAATTGAACAGCTAGTAGAAGAATTAAATTTAGCTCCTATTTTATATAAAAAAACTGGTGAACTTTCTTCTGGTCAAAGAAATAGAGTTTCACTTGCCAAATCTATTATTAATGACCCAAAAATACTTCTCTTGGATGAGCCTACTGCCAGTCTAGATCCTGACACTGGAGATTTTATTAGAACATTTTTAGAAACTTATAAAAAGAAAAACTCTATGGCTATTTTGCTAGCTTCTCACAACATGGATGAGGTCACAAGATTGAGCGATTACGTTTTAATGATGAAAGAAGGGTCTATTATTGACGAAGGAACAACAGGCGAATTAATTAAAAAACATGGGAGACATGATTTAGAAGAAGTGTTTCTTAAATTAGCGAGACAAAATGAAAATTAGAAGAATTTTATCTTTAATGCTTAGACACTTCTATTTGATCAAAGCATCTCTGCCTAGAATTGTCGATTTGATCTACTGGCCAACAGTCCAGATTATTTTGTGGGGTTTTGTTTCGAAGTTTTTTACCATGCACAGCACCTATTTTAACAACACCGCAGGAATTATATTGAGCGCTGCAATACTCTATGATTTTTTATTTAGATCTAGCATTAGTTATAACATGCTTTTTTTAGAGGAAATTTGGAGCAGAAACTTAATTAATCTATTTGTATCCCCTTTAAAAGTTAATGAAATTGTAATTGCCTTAACATGCACTGCGCTTTTAAGAACATTAATAGGACTTGTGCCTGCAGTATTAATTGCCATTCCTCTTTTTGGTATATCGCTTCTTGAGCTTGGATATCCGCTTATTTTACTATTGCTCAGCCTATACATTTTTGGAATTACTTTAGGGTTACTTGTTACTGCTGGTCTAGTTAGATTTGGTCCCTCTTTTGAAAATATTGCATGGGCAAGTTTATTTTTTATCGCGCCGATTGGTTGTATTTATTATCCAGTTGAGATTTTGCCGAATTGGCTACAACCCATTGCACTTGCATTACCACTCGCTCACATTTTTGAAGAAACCAGATCAATATTAATTACAAATACGGTGCACTACTCAAATATTTATTATGCATTGATGCTAAATATGATTTATTTAATTTTAGCTATTTGTACCTTTTATTATTCTTTCAAAAACGCAAAGATAAAAGGTAGTTTAATTAATGTTGGTGAATAATTTAAAAGACAGCAAGTATTTGGTGGTCTTGTTAGGATTCGAACCTAAAACGCTTGTTTCGAAGACAAGCATGATATCCATTTCACTACAAGACCATTAAGATATTATAACAAGATAATGCCAAATAAAAAATACAACTTTACTGTTTCGGAAGAACAAAATGCTAAGCGCGTCGATCACTTTATTGTCGAGGAATTACCTTCATTTAGCAGAACTAAAATTAATAAATTAATAAAAGAAGGAGGACTTTTTGTAAACGGAAAGCCGATTGATGAGGGTTCAAAAAAGGTAATTTTTGGCGATCAAGTAGAACTAGTTGTTCCGGAAGCTATAACAGCAGATATAAAACCTCAAAAAATTCCAATAGATATTGTCTATGAAGACTATGATTTGCTTGTAGTAAATAAACCGATCGGCATGGTGGTGCACCCTGGTGCCGGCAATCCTGATGGTACTTTGGTAAATGCTCTCCTTCATCACTGCAAAGGAAACTTGTCTGGAATTAATGGGGAACTTAGGCCTGGCATTGTTCATAGAATTGATAAAGACACTTCCGGATTATTGGTGGTAGCAAAAAACGATATTGCTCATAATGAACTAGCTAAACAATTTGAAGAACATACAACGCAAAGAACTTATCTAGCTTTTGTCTGGGGAATGATGAAGCCGATACACGGAAGAATAGAAACTTTAATAGGACGAAGTAGGTACAACAGGCAAAAAATGAGCGCTGATGTTGCTAGCGGTAAGGATGCAATTACTAATTATAAAACTTTAGAAATTTTTAAAGGAAAATTAATTCCCGATATTAGTTTGATTGAGTGTCAATTAGAAACTGGAAGAACCCATCAAATACGGGTTCACCTAGCCCATAAAAAAAATCCTATTTTAGGTGATCAAATGTATGGAAGCAAAATGAGAAAAATTAGAGATATTGATCCAGAATTACAAAAAATAATTGAAGAAATAAATTTTCAAGCACTGCACGCCCAATCATTAGGCTTTATTCATCCCAAAACTAGAGAAGAATTATTTTTTACCACAGAATTGCCTAAAGATTTGTTAAAACTACAAAAAATGTTAAAAAGACTTGGAAATTAATCCCTTGTTTTTTTTATTTTAGAAATTAAATAATTATTTAAATATGAGCAAAGACCTTGCACCAACAAATGTACCTGTACTTACACCCGAGGGAAGTTTCGCCTCCTATTTATCTAAAATTAGAAAATTTCCAATGCTTGATGCAGCAGAAGAGTATGTGCTTGCCAAAAATTGGAGAGATAAAGGAGATAAGGAAGCTGCACATAAATTAGTTACAAGTCATTTACGATTAGTTGCAAAAATTGCAATGGGCTACCGTGGTTACGGCCTACCAGTAAGCGAGCTTGTTTCTGAAGGTAATATTGGACTAATGCAAGCTGTTAAAAAATTTGATCCTGAAAAAGGATTTAGACTAACAACGTATGCAATATGGTGGATTAAAGCTTCTATTCAGGAATATGTTTTGCGTTCTTGGAGTTTGGTTAAAATTGGAACTACATCTGCTCAAAAAAAATTATTTTTTAATTTAAAAAAAATAAAAAACCAAATTTTTGCTGCGGAACAAGGAGATCTTTTACCTGAACATGTTACAGAAATTGCTAATCAATTAAATGTTAGAGAAGATGAGGTTGTTTCTATGAATCAGCGTCTTGCAGGACATGAACATTCACTTAATGCACATGTGGGCAATGAAGAAGGTGATGCGGAATGGCAAGATTGGGTAGTAGATGAAGAAGCTGATCAAGAATTACAAATTTCACAAAAACAAGAACTAAACCAAAGACAGGCATTATTAAAAAATGCTCTACATGTTTTAGATGAAAGAGAAAAAGAAATTTTATACGACCGAAGACTAATTGATGAGCCAAAAACTTTGGAAGAGTTAAGCCAAAAATATAAAGTTAGCAGAGAACGAATTCGTCAAATTGAAAATAGAGCTTTTGAAAAAGTTCAAAAAGCTATGCTTGAAAATATCAAGCAACCTAAACAACTATCAATTAATTAAAGTTTAAAAGGATTTTCAACGAGTATTGTATCATCCCGTTCTGGGCTTGTGGAAATACTTGAAATTTTAGCTCCTATAAAATCTTCTAGTTCACTTAAATATATTTTAGCTTGCTGAGGTAATTCATCATAATTTCTTGTGCCAAGGGTACTTTTCATCCAGCCCTTAAATGTTTTGTAAATTGGTTTTACTCTTGCCTGATCTTCCGCTGAAGCTGGTAAGTAATCTAATTTTTCTCCATCCAAATCATACTCTACGCACATTTTAATCTCATCGCATGCATCCAACACATCCAATTTCGTAAGTGCGATACCATTAATGCCGGAAACTTTAACTGTTTGTCTAACAAGAACAGCATCAAACCAACCGCATCGTCTTTTTCTTCCTGTTACAGTTCCAAATTCATTTCCTCGTTTTCCAAGTAATTCCCCCGTTGCATCTTTTAGTTCCGTAGGAAAAGGTCCTTCTCCAACTCTGGTTGTATAGGCCTTTGTAATTCCAAGCACATAATCAATAACATTAGGACCGCAACCAGTTCCAATTGCTGCTGCTCCCGCTACAGTATTGGATGAGGTTACATAAGGGTAAGTTCCATGATCCACATCTAATAGTATTCCCTGGGCCCCTTCAAATAATATTTTTTTTCCCTCTTTTCTAAATTGATCCATTTTTCTCCACACAGGTTGAGAAAACTTTAAAATTTCTGGTGCAATTTTTAGAAGATCTTTCATTAAATCATCTTTTTTAAATACTTTTTTCTTTAAGCCTTTTCGAATTGCGTTGTGATGTTCAAGCACTATCTCTAATCGATTTGCTAGATTAGTTTTTGATTTTAAATCCATAACACGAATAGAGCGTCTGCCTACTTTATCTTCGTATGCTGGACCAATACCTCTTCGTGTAGTTCCTATTTTTCCTTTTCCTGCTGAATCTTCTCTGATTTCATCCATCTCTCTATGAAATGGCATAATTAAATTTGCTGTTTCTGCTAAAATTAAATTGTCTTCTGTAACCTTAATTCCCTGTTTTTCTATTTGTATAATTTCATCAAGTAGGGCCCACGGATCAACCACTACACCATTTCCAATTACTGATATTTTATCTTGTCTGACAATTCCTGATGGTAATAATTTTAATTTGTAAACTTTTCCCTCAATGACTAACGTATGCCCAGCATTGTGTCCGCCTTGAAATCTAACGATTATGTCTGCCTGCTCGGACAGCCAATCAACAATTTTCCCTTTACCCTCATCTCCCCATTGAGAGCCTACAACAACTATATTTTTCATTTATTTAAATTTGTTATTTAGTTCTATAGAGATTAAATGGTTCACTGGTCCATGACCCTTTCCATAATTAAGATTAGATCTAATTGCATTATTAACATAACTGATCCCAAGTTCACACGATTTGTGTAGAGGTTTTCCACAGCCCAAAAAGGTTGCTATAGCTGAGGATAAAGTGCAACCAGTTCCATGAGTGTTTTTTGTCGTAATTTTTTTATTTTTAAACAGATGTAGTTCTTTTGTATTAACTAAAATATCTTGAACCCATCTACTCTTTAGATGACCTCCTTTGATTAAAACATTATTTGCTCCCATTTGAATAAGATCATAAGCTGCAAGAATCATTTCATCCAAAGTTTTAATTTTTTTACCAATTAAGACCTCTGCTTCTGGAATATTAGGTGTAATTAAAAAAACTTTACTTATTAACCTATTTCTTAAAATTGATATTGCCTGATCATCAATAAGCTTGGTTCCACTTTTGGCAATCATGACAGGATCTAAAACTATTTTATTATTTTTTATATTTGCCAAAGATTTGATTACTTCTTTAATAACTTCTTTTGAATGCAACATCCCGATTTTGATAGCATCAGGCTTTATGTCTTTTGCAGTAAATAATATTTGTTTGGAAATTTCTTTGGGAGGAATTGAAACAATAGAAGATACACCCGTTGTATTTTGAGCAGTAATAGCTGTCACTGCTGTCATAGCATAACCGCCCAGAGCCGTGACCGTTTTAATATCAGCTTGAATTCCCGCACCACCCGAGGAATCTGAGCCTGCAATAATTAGAATTTTAGTTCTTGGTTTCACTAAATTGATTTTGATACAATGCTAATAGCTTTTGCTAACAATTTTTTATCATGAGATTCTCCCATGATTCTGATCTTTGGTTCTGTTCCAGATTTTCGTACTAACAATCTTCCTTTGTCTCCCAATAATTTTTCGGCTTTTTTAATTGCGGAGATACATGATTTACTTTTAATAATATTTTTATCTTTTACTGTTTTGTTTTCTAATATTTGCGGAACAGCTTTAAATACTTTAAGTATCTTGCTTGCTTTTGATCCTTTTCGCATAGAGAATAAAACTTCTAAAGCAACTAAAAGTCCATCGCCAGTGGTTGTAAAATCACCAAGAATAATATGGCCAGATTGCTCTCCTCCTAAATTATATTCTAATTTTTGCATTTTTTCTTTTACATATCGGTCGCCAACATCTGATCTGGCAAATTTAATATTATTTTTTTTGAAATGCTGTTCTAGACCTAAATTACTCATTAAAGTTCCCACCACTCCACCTTCTAAAATTTTTTTCTTATTCCATCTAGTTGCTATCATTCCTATGATTTGATCACCATCGATTATGGTTCCTTGCTCATCACATAGTATTAATCGATCTGCATCTCCATCCAATGCAATACCAAGGTCTGCCTTGTGTTTTTTAACAGCTTGACGCATAGTTTCGGGATGAGTAGACCCACAATTTTCATTAATATTTATTCCATCTGGATTTACTCCTAAAGAAAAAACAGTGGCCCCTAGTTCCCTTAATATTTTTGGAGCAGATTTATACCCAGCTCCATTTGCACAATCGATAACTACTTTCATTCCGTTAAGAGTGAAACTTTCTGGAAAATTACCTTTTAAAATTTCAATATATCTTTCATTTCCATCTTCTAGTCTTGTAACTCGTCCAAGCTCTTCTACAGGTACTAATAATTTAGATTGTTTTTGATCAATTAATTTTTCAATTTTTTTTTCTACTTTGTCTGACAATTTTAGTCCATCTGGTCCAAATAATTTAAGACCATTATCATGATAGGGATTGTGAGATGCTGTAATCATGATTCCCATATCTGCCTTCATAGACCTAGTTAACATTGCTAAAGCATTAGTAGGAATGGGTCCAAAAGTAATTACGTGCATTCCAGCAGAAGTTAAACCGGATACCAAAGCTGGCTCTAACATATATCCGGATATTCTGGTGTCTTTAGCAATAATAGCTAAATGTTTTTTTTTATCTTTAATTTTAAAAAAACTTCCAGCGGCTAATCCAAATTTATAAAAATGTTGTCCGGTAATGTTACCTTCATTAACCGTTCCTCTAATACCATCTGTGCCAAAATATTTTTTCATTAAATGCTTCGTAATGCTGAATTAATAGATAACGCCTCGTTAATTTCTTTTATATCATGCACCCTAAAAAACTGAACTCCTTGATTTGCACCAATTATTACTGATGATATCGTACCGCCTAGTCTCGAAATAGTATCTTTTTTTTCCATTATCTTTCCAATAAAACTTTTCCTAGATGGTCCCAGCATTAACGGGCATCCAAGAGAGTGAAAAAAAGAAATATTACTAATTAAAGTTAAATTGTGCTTAACATTTTTTCCAAATCCAATTCCTGGATCAAGAATAATTTTTTTTCTTTTTAGTCCTTTTTGCTCGAGCCGTTTTATTTTATCTTCAAAATAATCATAAATATCTATTAATACATTTCTATAAGTTGGATTTTTTTGCATTATTTCAGGTGTTCCTTGAGAATGATTCAGTATAATTGGCTTTTTCAATTTAATTACTACCTCTTCAGAGTACGGATCAAAATCTAGAGCAGATACATCATTAATAATTTTAGCTCCAGCCTCAACTGCTTTTTTCATAACAATAGCTTTTCTTGTATCAATCGAAACAATACTATTTTTTAAATTTTTTATTTTCTGAATGATAGCAATAACTCTTTTACATTCTTGCTGTTCGGGAATTAATTTGGCACCAGGTCTTGTAGATTCACCTCCAACATCAATGATTTGCGCTCCATGCATAACCATCATTTTTGCATGCTGAATTGCTTTCTTAGATTGGTAAAATTTTCCACCATCAGAAAAACTATCTGGTGTTATATTTAAGACTCCCATAATCACAGGTTTTGATAAGCTTAAATTTAAAACAGATTCTCTTTTTTTTTTAATTTTATTTAGATCTTTGAGAACTTGATTTCTATCGGCCTTATGTAATTTCGAAATATTTGAAACAGCAATAATTTTTTTTTGTTTCTTTTTTTTATAAATAATTTCAATATTAGAAAATGCAATTTCATTGATACCACATAAGGGTAAGGCTAATTTTTTTTTTATTTGATATTTAGCATCACTTCCATAAATAAAGTTAAGTGGCCTAATATACACAGACCGCATGTAGGAAAATTAGTTTTGTAATTTTGGTTTTAAACCGATGGAGCCTAGGGCGCTATCTGGTGAAGATGAGCTTTCTTCATCTTTAGTTATTCCACGATTAGGAAAAATATTTTTATAAATTAAATTTCTAATCTCATCTCCATTTAAAGTTTCATATTCTAATAGTGCTTTAGAAATTTTATGAAGGTCATCTAGTTTTTCTGTAAGAATTTTTTTAGCACGGTTATAGCCAGCATCTACAATTTTTCTCACCTCAGAATCTATTTTTTTTGCGGTCTCTTCAGACACGTTTTGTGTTCGAGCAACCGATCTGCCTAAAAAAACTTCTTCTTCATTTTCCTGATACGAAACAGGACCCATCAATTCGCTCATTCCCCATCTGGTCACCATATTTTTTGCCATTTTAGTTACCATCTCTATGTCGGATGATGCGCCTGAGGTTACTTTTTCATGCCCAAAAATAATCTCTTCAGCAATACGCCCTCCCATTGCAACTGAAATATCTGCGTACATTTTTTCTCTAGTCATTGAAAGCTGATCTCGCTCAGGAAGTCTCATCACCATTCCCAATGCTCTACCTCTTGGAATAATAGTTGCTTTATGAATTGGATCTGATGCTTTTTCATATAAAGCTACAATTGCGTGCCCACCTTCATGATAAGCAGTTAATTTTTTTTCATCTTCCGACATCACCATTGATCTGCGTTCTGCTCCCATCATGACTTTATCTTTTGCCTCTTCCAAGTCAGACATTGTTACAATTCTTTTATTTTTTCTTGCTGCTAGTAATGCACCTTCATTACAAATGTTTGCCAAATCTGCTCCTGAAAAACCAGGCGTTCCTCTTGCGATCGTTCTAGCAATCACATCTGGTCCTGTTGTAATTTTTTTTAAGTGAACTTTCAAAATAGCTTCTCTACCTATGATATCAGGATTAGGAACAACTACTTGTCTATCAAATCTACCTGGTCTTAATAATGCAGGATCTAATACGTCTGGTCGGTTGGTTGCTGCTATTAATATTACTCCTTCATTAGTCTCAAAACCATCCATCTCTACTAATAATTGGTTTAGCGTTTGTTCACGCTCGTCATTACCACCGCCAAGACCTGCTCCTCTGCTTCGTCCTACAGCATCGATCTCATCAATAAAAATAATGCACGGTGCATTTTTCTTTCCTTGTTCAAACATGTCTCTTACACGTGAAGCACCTACTCCCACAAACATCTCAACAAAATCTGATCCTGAAATAGTAAAGAAAGGAACATTTGCTTCTCCAGCCACTGCTCTTGCGATCAATGTTTTTCCTGTACCAGGAGGTCCAATTAATAAAGCACCCTTTGGTATTTTTCCTCCAAGTTTTTGGTATTTTCTTGGGTCTTTTAAAAACTCTACTATTTCTTCTAATTCTTCTTTGGCTTCGTCAACGCCCGCAACATCTTGAAATGTAACTCTACCATGCGCTTCCGTTAATAATTTTGCTTTGGATTTTCCAAAACCCATTGCTCCACCTTTTCCTCCTTGCATCTGGCGCATAAAAAATATCCAGACACCAATAAGTAACAACATTGGAAACCATGACAAAAGCACACCAAAAAAAGATGGCATTTTATCTTCTATGGGTCCCGCTGAAAAAGAAACTCCTTTAGAAGAAAGTTTTTCTACTAAGTTAGGATAATTTGGTGAGTAGGTTTTAAATTTTGTTGCATTAGCAAAACTGCCTTCAATATTATTTCCCTTGATATCAACTGAAACAACATTTCCTTTTTCTAATTCTTCAAGAAAAGTTGAGAAAGGCAAATCTTTTGAAGCAGAAATTGTTGCGGGGTTTTGAAATAGATTAAACAGTCCAAGCACTAAAAGGGCTATAATTCCCCACATGGTCAAATTTTTTAAATTCATACAATATAAAATAATTACTTAAATTAATCTTACAAGGCGCAAAATAGCACAAAAACCAATTAAATTGTTAAAATTATCAAGCATTTCTGTTTTCTTTACTCATTATGATTTTTTGTTTGTTCAAACTAAACGTAAAACCACCCAAAGTTGTTTTGATAAAATTATTTGCTTGAATAGAAGAAATTAAATATTCAAGGCTTTTTGCTCTAGGAGGGTAATCTTTTCCTGATCTTTTTTGAATAAGTTCAGCCATTACTCTATAAATAATTTCGGCTGGTTGTTCCAAAAACAACTTAAGATCAATGTGCACTTTATCTTTATGTCCGGGATGAATATATTTTTTTTGAAATTTCTTCACGTAAAAATCAATTGCTTCCTTTGCTATATTTAAATTACTAATTGTTTTTAAAATTCTAGATTGATCAAATCCTTCACTAGCAAGACTGGATTTTAATTTTCTAATTCTTGATCGTAAAAATTTATCATTTGTATTAGAGGGATCTTTCACAAATGTCTTGAATATCTTTTTTGCTACATACATTAAGTCTTTTTTTGGAATATTTAAAAATGGTCTTAGCACAAAAATGCCTTGTTTATTTTGGCTATGTATGCTCATAGAGGAAAGTCCGTACAGACCACTACCTCTGGTCAGACGAATATAAAAATTTTCAATTTGGTCATCCAAATGATGCGCTGTAAGCATAAATGAAATTTTATTTGTTTTACAAAATTTACTCACAAGATCGTATCTATGATCTCTAGCGTTTTTCTGAATGCTTTTTGAAATAGACTTTTTAATAGTTAAAATATTAGATTTGATATAAATTTTTAGAAGATTTTTTTGGACAGATTTTGCTTCTTTAGCACTATTTATTCTAATGTTGTGATCAACAATTAAATAAAAAACTTTATTTTTTGTATGCTCTGAATATAATTTTGAACAAAAAGCAAGAGCAAGACTGTCTGGCCCGCCAGAAACGCACGTGACAAATTTCTTAGTTCCAACATATTTATTTAGGAATTGTTGAAAAGAAAGATAGATTTTAGAAATTACTTTGTCTTGTAAAAAGCCACTAAGTTTTGCATTTAAACTTGCTTGTTTCATATTTGGCTTTCTGAATAATAGACTTGTCTGCTTTAGGATATTGTTTTTCTACACCAACTAGCATTAAACAACCTTGTTCTTTTTCTCCAAGTTCAGCAAGTGTAATGCCAAGCTTTAGAAGATTTTGTGGAGCTTTATCACTTTTTGGAAATTTTTGATATCCATCTAAGTAAGCTGCGGCAGCATCGTGATACAATTGTCTAATATAATAAGTTTCTGCAAACCAATATTGTGCACTACCTGCTAATGGGTGCGTAGGATTTTTATCTACAAATTCTTTCAACGCTAATTCTGCTTTATCATAGTCACCAATTCTAATTAGGTCCGTAGCGAACTTGTATTGCTCTCCAGGATTTCCTTTGGGCAACATCTGTTCTTTTGAAACAGTTGCTGTTTTTACAACTGGAGCTGGGCTGATTGCTCTAGTTTCTTGCTTCTCAGCACTTGTTAAATTATTAGAATCTGTCTTATCTATAACATTGCCAAAATCTTGCATTTTACTTGTGCCAGGAAATTGTTTTGCAGGTGCAGCCTGTGCCTGGCTCGTATTAAAATTGCTGTTTTGCTGATTATTTGACTTAGATTGAGTTGTAGTTTTAACTCCAAGTTCACTAAATCTTAGCTCTGTATCTTTTTGCATCTTCTCCAATCGTTCAGATACTTTTTGCAAATTAAATAATGTTTCTTCGTGGCCTGCTGTAATTTTTTGGATCTGCTCTTCTAATTCAGAAAGCTTCACAAGTTGCCGTGTTAAAGCTCCCTCTAAAGAAGCCGGAATACCTTCGGATGATCCTGTAGATTGAACTGAAAAACTTTTGCTATAAACTGCTTTTTCTAAAGTTTTTAAATCTTTATTTAAAGCTTGAATTTCTTGCAAAACTTTATCAAGCTTTTCATCTGCATAAACATTAAAAGCAAATGTGCTTAATAATAAAAATGTAAATATTTTGTTCATATTGTTAATTGCATTACTACAATAAATTTAGGCAAAAAAAAGACCCTGAAGATTATTATCGTTCAGGGTCTTTATTTTTTAAAATTATTAGTTGCTTTTTACAGTAACTGATCTTCTATTTTGAGACCAAGCTAATGCTGAAGAATCGGTGTTTACCGGTCTTTCTTTTCCATAGCTAATTACTTTAATGCTAGTTTTTGCAATTCCTTTAGTCATCAAGTAGTCGCTCACAGTGTTTGCTCGTCTTTCACCAAGAGCTAAGTTATATTCTCTAGTTCCTCGTTCGTCAGCATGACCTTCGATCACTACAGAAATTTTACTGCTCTTAATGTAATCAGCTTGCTTATCTAAAGTTGCTTTTGCAGCAGTAGTCAATCTTGAACTATTTGTTCCGAAAAACACTCTATCCGCAACACCTGTCGCTAAAAATTTTACTGTATCAGTTCCAGTGTACACATCAGCATCATCGGTTTTTTTTTGAGCAGTTGTTGAACACGCTGAAATAAAAATTCCTAAAGCAATTACTAGAAAAGCATTTTTTAAACTTTTTGTTAACATTTATATACCTCTTACAATATGGTTAATCTTAAGGTGTGTTCTATATAATTAGTGTTTTTTTAGCAACAATTAAGATACCTAATTTGACAATTAATAAGGTTATTTTTTACTTATTTAGATAATAATCCAGACCAGGCTGGATCCGATGCGTCTGTTGGGGTATTAATTTTTCTCTCATTATAACCAGTCAAATCTATGGACCATAAAGAAGATTCTCCACCAGTGCCTGATTTTCCTGATTTTTTTTCTCTATAAAAAATCAACACTCTTCCATTGGGAGACCAGGAAGGGGCTTCTTGATAAAAATTTTGTGTAAGCAATCTTTCTCCAGATCCATCGCTTCGCATCACACCGATATAAAAGTTTCCCTTAAAAATTTTAGTAAATGCAATCAAATCTCCTCTTGGCGACCAGACGGGTGTTCCGTACAGACCTTCACCAAAGGATATTCTGTTCACATTGGAGCCATCGCTTCGCATAACATAAATTTGTTGTGAACCACTTCGGTCAGAATTAAAGGTAATATACTTTCCATCGGAAGAATAGGAAGGAGATGTATCGATAGATGGATGGGTTGTTAATTGCTCAACCACTCTTGAAGACAAATCCATTGTATAAATATCTGAATTTCCATCTTTAGCAAAACTCATGATAATTTTTTTTCCATCAGGAGAAAACCTTGGAGCAAAGGTCATGCCGGGAAAGTCACCAACTACTTCTTGCAATCCAGTTTCTATATTAAGCAAATAAACTCTAGGTAAATTTTTAAAATAAGACATGTATGTAATCATTTGAGCCGTTGGACTAAATCTTGGAGTCAAAACAAGTTCATTTCCTAATGTTAAATATTTATTGTTAGATCCATCTTGATCCATAATAGCTAATTTTTTTACTCTCTGATCTTTAGGTCCAGACTCTGCAACATAGATAATTCTAGTGTCAAAATAACCGGACTCTCCCGTCATTCGTTCATAAATTTTATCAGAAATAATATGAGCAATTCTTCTCCAGCTTTGCGGCGTTGCAAATAATGCCAAACCTTCAATTTCTTTTCCTCCAACAACATCCCACAGTCTAAATTCTACTCGTAATCTTTTTTGTTCATCAATTACTAATTTTCCGGAAACCATGATCTGCGCTTTAATCAGGGCCCAATCTTGAAATGTTGGTTTTACATGAGCAATGTTTGGTGACTGAATGTAAGACTTGGGATCAATAATATAAAAAAGACCAGATCGTTTTAGGTTATTAGAAATTGTCTCTGATATTTTCTTTTCTAAATTTAATTTTTTTAATTCCTCCGAAAATTTAGATGGGTCTTCAATATAAAACTTAGAAACAGCAGTCGGCAAAGGTTCTAGATTACCTCTGGTAATATCAATTTTTACTAATGCAAAACTTGCTTGACTAAAAAAAAGAATGGAAAAAAAAGTTATGAAAAAATTTTTCATGATTGATTTATTACCCTCTTAACATTTCCTTTGCATCAAAATTAAGCTGAAGGTCTTTCCATTTTTCATATCCTGTTGCTGGCATTTTTAAAGGATCGCACAATTTAACCGCTCGCAAAGTACTTTCTGCCAACACTTTATAATATCCCTGGCCTGGCTGATTCATTCTAGCATGATCTAATATTTCTGAGGACAAAATAGACCCATCTTGTTTTAATTTTAATCTTACGCGCACCAATAAATCTTGGTCAAATGGAAGTCCCAAAGGAATATTCCAGCATTTATAAATTTGTGCTTTAATTGCATCTTCTTGACTCAATGTAATTCCTTTATTTAAATTAACTGAGCTGTCTTGGTTTTGAGTCAATTCTAAATTTTGTTTTTTTTGAATATCAGCAGTTTCTTCCTTGGACTTGTCAATAAGTGCAGCTATTTTATTAGGATCAAACAGTTCCTTTTTTTCAAATTCGGACGTCTGTCTATTCAGCTCTTTGATCTCTTCTGGATTTTGTTTTGTTTTTTCTTCCTTTTTTTTATTCTTTACTTGATCTGGAAGCGGTACTGCATCTAACTTTTCTTTGGGAATAATTTTTGGAGGCGCCTGTTTAGTTACAACTCTTTCTTCTTGTTCTTTTTTAATTTTTTCAATGATTTCTCTAGCTTTTGGTGCAAAAGGTAATTGGGTTTTTTCAGAAATTTGAATAATGTCTACCGTAATTAACTGTTGAGAAGTAATAGCTTCTTTTTTTACAAAAGGTAAGGAGATAACTGCAAATAATCCAAAAATAACATGAAAAAGGACGGACTGCGAAACACTTTTGTACATGAACTACCTTTTTGTTTCAGAAAGAAGCGCTACTTTAGAAAATCCAGATCCTGATAATTTACCCATGATCTCCATGACCCTTCCGTAGTTAATATTTTTATCTCCTCGTACATAAATTCTTGTGTCAGTTCTGTTTTTAGAAACTGCTAAAATTTTTGGAATTAATTCATTAAATCCAATTTTAGTATCTTGAATAAAAATCTCTCCTTTAGAATTAATTGATAATGTTAAAGGTTCATTATCATCAGGTAAAGAGTCTGCGTCACTATTTGGTAAATTAACCGGAACCCCAACCGTTAACATGGGTGCTGACACCATAAATACGATTAATAAAACTAACATAACGTCTACAAATGGAGTAACGTTAATCTCGCTCATTAAAGATCTAGAACGAGATCTGGATTTTGAAAACAAAAAAGCCATTTATATTATTGTTAAAAAACTTTGTGTAAAATTTTCTAATTTTTGCGTATATTTTCTAGAATCGCTTGAAAACTTATTGTAAGCAACAACTGCCGGTATTGCTGCAAGCAAACCCAGTGCTGTAGCAAATAAAGCTTCCGCAATTCCAGGCGCTACAATTGCAAGACTTGTATTTCTTGAAATAGCTATAGATTGAAAAGAGTTCATAATTCCCCAAACCGTCCCGAACAATCCAATAAATGGGGCAACTGAACCTACTGTTGCAAGAAAAGAGAGATTCTTTTCATATTTTTCTATTTCTTTATCAATCGCAACATCCATTACTCTTTTAGTTCTTTCCGTTAATTGTCCTTTGCTTTTGCTATCTTGTGCGCATTCCATGCCAGCTCTAAAAACCACAATTAAAGGATTGTCAGAAGAGCTATCTGTTTTTTTATAAAAGTCACTTGCTGATCTAGATGACCAAAACTGGTCTTCAACTAAAGCTGTTTCTTTAAATAATTTTTTAAAAATTTTAAATTTATCAAAAATAAGAGCCCAAGAAAAAATAGAAGCTACCAAAAGAGAGAGCATGACGAGCTTCACTACAATATCTGCCCGAAGAAAAAGAGTGAAAATAGAAAAATCAGTGCTTGCTAGGCTTGTTGTTGCTGTTGCTGTAACTGGATCCATAAATATTTTGTACTTTCTAATGTTGTCATTAATTTGTCTTTTTAGAATTATATAAATTCGTTATTAAAGGCAACTTTTGAAAAGATCCATGGTCTCTAAAGGCATTTTTTTAGGCTTACCCTGCTTATTAACGCATGCTAATATAATTTCTGCTCCAACCAAGAGTTCTTCTGATTTTTTTGCAGTCCAGCAATCAACTTTAAACACTTTTTGATTCATTCCCAATTTTATAGCCGACAAGTACTTTAATTCCGTTTTAATAATTAAAAAGTCTTCAAAATGAGCTGACTTTTTAAAAGCAATATCAAGATGGGACACTACTATTTGAAATCCATATTTATCCACTAGCATATTGTGATTTAAGCCAAGACTATAAATCATTTCAGTTCTTGCCCGCTCTAAGTATTTTAAATAATTTGCGTAATAAACAATTCCACCAGCATCAGTATCTTCATAGTAAACACGAACATTGTGCTCAAAATATTTAGCCATGAAAACTTTCGTTAGAATAATGATCTACAAAATACTTTCCAATTAAAATAGCGTCTGATTTGTTAGAATCTTTTTTTTTATTTAACTGAGGTGATAAATCGGGAAACATTTCAATCACTTTGGTTCTGCTAGCATCTTTTTCAGATCCTATTAAATTAAAATGCTTTTTCCATTTTACTGGTCTAATAAAATAAATAGAGATTCCAAGAGCTGAGCATATTCCTTTAATAACGCCAAAAGATTGACCGAAATTGAACATGCTGGTTACGCCCTGTCCTGGCATCGCACTTACCTGCTCTATAATAACTGAGGTTGCCTCACGATCCGTTATTCTAGATTTAATTTCGTGGGCTAACTGAGCGGCATTGACCTGTCTCTTATTTTTTTTACCTTCAATCATCGTCGGCATATCAAAAAATGTGATAATTTTTTTATTTTCAAATACACTGATAGCTCCACTTACTCCTGGATCTATTCCAAATACGATCAAGCTTGCATCTCCTTTAAAATATTTTCATCCACATCAAAATTTGTATAAACATTTTGAACATCTTCATCATCTTCTAACAAATCAATAAAATCGATAATTTTTTCAAATGTTTCTTTATTAATTGAAACTGTATTCTTTGGTTTCCAAATAATTCCAGCAAAACTAAGATCTTTAATTTTTTTTTCTACTACGGTTCTAACATCATTAAAATTTTCTTTTTTAGAAAAAATTTCGTGGTATTTGTCACCACTAATACAATCTTCTACTCCCGCTTCTAACGCAAGCGCAAATACCTCCTCTTCAGAAATTAATTCTTTTCTAATTTTGATTTGACCCATTTCTTCGAACTGATACGAAACAGAACCTTCTACACCTAGAGAAGAACCACTTTTTTCAAATAAAATTCTTAGGTTAGTAACTGTTCTATTTTTATTATCTGTTAATGCTTCAATAATAAAAGCAACTCCTCCCGGTCCAAATCCTTCATATTGACTTTTTTCATAATTAGCATCGTCATTTGGACCTTGTGCTTTTTTAATTGCTCTTACAATATTATCTTTTGGCATGTTGGCTTCGCGTGCAGCCTGAACTGCAGATCTTAATCTTGGATTAAAATCAACCTCAGGAAGTCCCAATCTGGCTGAGACCGTTATTTCTCTGCTTAATTTAGAAAATAACTTGGAACGTTGTTTATCTGCTTTTCCTTTTTTGTGCTTAATACCTGCCCAATGCGAATGACCTGCCATGTTATGTAAATTTATTTGTTAGACGTCCGCCAATAATAATAGGTTCAATTTTTTTTGCTAGTCCTGTATCAATGTCACCTACAACCACAACTCCAGATAAAGTTGCTTCTCCATTAGCCGGGCTTAATCTTTCAGTTCTTTCTTGCGTGAAAAAACGTTTTAAAGCTTTATCGCTTTCCATTCCTATTATTGAATTATAATCTCCACACATACCAGCATCAGTTTGATATGCGGTTCCATTTTCTAATATTCTAAAATCTGCTGTTGGAGTATGGGTATGGGTACCCACAACTAAGGTAGCTTTTCCGTCTAAAAAATAACCCATGGCTTGTTTTTCGCTCGTTATCTCAGCATGAATGTCTACAAATAAAAAATCTAAATCTTTTTTTAAAATAATTTTCTTCATTTTTTTTTCTATAAAAGGAAAGACGGGATCTGTATTTTTTTTCATATATACATTGCCCATTAAATTCATCACTCCAATTTTACAATTATTATTTTCGTAAATTTCAAATCCATTTCCTGGGGTTCCTTCTCCATAATTCCACGGACGTAACAATCTTTTTTCTTTTGCAATAAAATCTATTGTTTCTTTTTGATCCCAAATATGGTTTCCGGTAGTAATGACATCAACACCAACTGCGAATAGCTCTTCACAAATAGCTTGCGTAATTCCATAACCACCAGCTGCATTTTCTCCATTGGCAATTACAAAATCTATGTTGCGTGTCTTGATAATATCTGGCAACTTATCAATAACTACATTTCTTCCAGCTCTGCCCATGATGTCGCCTAAAAACAAAAAATTCATTCTTTAATAATACTGCCTTGCTCAGTAATAATTCCTTTTAACGGAACGTCGTCTTTGTTAACAGGAATTGCTTTTGTTTGTTGAAACGAAAAAGCTACTCCAAAAGTTAAAAATTTTTTATTTTTAGATAGATATCTATCATAATAGCCCCTGCCATAACCAAGACGGTTAAAGTTCGAATCAAAAGCAAGTAATGGTGTTAAAAATAATTGAGGAATAATTTTTTTGTTTTTTAAAGATGGTTCCAAAATTCCAAATTTATTTACATAAAGTGGCTCATGTTCATTCCATACTTTAAATTCCATTTTATTTTTTTTAAGAACTACAGGTAGAGCGATTGTATATTTTTTTTTTAATATTTGCAGGACCGGATTCATATTAAGTTCAAAATTAATAGGTTGGTACGCTCCTATTGTTTTAATTTTATGCCGCTTGATAATTTTAAATAAGAAAGAAACAATGATGCTAATTTGCGATTCTGTTAATTCTGCGTATTTTTTTCCACGCAACTTACTAAACTTTTTTCTTAGCTTATCTTTCATTAAAGCTAATTAGCTTTGGATAAAAAATTATTAATTGAATTGTTAACTTTGGTTAATACCTCGGAATAACTATTTTCATTTTGAGAAATCATAGCTTTAAGATTTGCCAATTCTTCATTTAAATTTCTTACTTCTCTATCTCTGTCATTTTTATACTGAATAGATAAATCTTTAATTTCTTTAAATTTTGCTTCCAACTCTTTGTTGTGCTGTTTGAATTTTTCCAAACTTGCTTTCAAAGTGTAAACTTCATCTACAACTTGAATTGCGGTAATTAGTAATAATTTTCCTTCTCCAAGATTTCCAAGATCTGATTTTAATTGTTCGTATTTTTTATTAAGTTCTATCGTTAGCTTTTCTAATTCTTGCTCTTGTCCATCTTCACAAGCCAATAAATAATCCCTACCATTAAAACGTACGTTTACATTTACCATGGCTGACCATCCAATAGTTCGTCCGTTTCTTGACTGAGCTCATCAATTTTTTTCACTACCGCTTCTTTTCGTTCTTTTGCTTCTGCTAATTGGTACCTTGAATTTTGAAGATCTCTTTCCATCGACAAAATTTCGTTTTTTAATTTTATATTTTCACTTTCAATTTCTTCAATTTTAGATCTTAAATTGAGTGAAGATTTATCTTCTAAATTAACTTTATCATGAAGATTTTGTAAATTTTGTTTCAAAGAAATGTTTTCTGTCTCAAGTGTGGATAACTTTAAACGTAAACTTGATTTTTCCTGCTCCAAATCTAATTTTAATTGTTCAAGATCTACAATCTTTTTTTTTGAATTATGAACTAAATCGCTAATTGAATCCAATTTGGACAGTGAATTAAAGAGGTGCTCTTCTTTGTCTTTAAGCTTATTCATTTATTCTATTATCTATTATTTATTTATCTTTTTATTTATATAACAAAGTATTATTAATTTCGAGAAGCAAAGTCTAAAAAGGTTTTAATGAAAAAAGTTACCCACGCCGATATTGCAAATGCAATTCGTTTTTTATCAATAGATGCTGTGCAAAAAGCAAATTCTGGTCACCCTGGAATGCCCATGGGAATGGCGGATGTATGCGCTGTACTATTCAAGTATTTTTTAAAATTTGATCCAAGTGATCCGGAATGGATTAATCGAGATCGATTCGTTTTGTCTGCTGGTCACGGCTCAATGCTGCTATACTCTCTTTTATATTTAACTGGCTACAAAAGTGTTTCTCTAGAAGACATTAAAAATTTTAGGCAATTAGATTCTATTTGTGCTGGTCATCCTGAATATGAACAGGGCACGGGTATTGAAACAACCACTGGTCCTTTGGGACAAGGTATTGCAAATGCTGTTGGCTTTGCAATTTCTGAACAAATATTAAAAGCAAAAAAAGGTAAAGATATTTATGACCACAAAACGTATGTGATTGCTGGCGATGGCTGTCTTATGGAAGGAATAAGTCACGAAGCTTTAAGTTTGGCTGGTCACTTAAAACTAAGAAATTTAATCATGTTTTTTGATAATAACTCCGTCTCTATTGATGGTCCAACAAGCCTTGCTGTTTCTGATAATTATAAAAAAAGATTTGAAGCATATGGCTGGGAGTACATCGATATAAACGGTCACAATGAAAAACAAATATTTAAAGCCATAAAAAAAACTCAAAAAGCAAAAAAACCAACGGTCATTTCGTGTAAAACTGTTATTGGATTTGGGTCTCCTAACAAATCAGGAACGTCTTCTGTTCATGGAAGCCCGCTTGGTGAAGATGAGATTAATTTAGTAAGAAAAAAATTAAAATGGAAACATGCCCCATTTGATATACCAAAAGAAATATTAAGTGCTTGGAGAGCGATTGGTGAACAGGGGAAAAAATCAAGATTACAATGGCAAAAAAAAGCAGGTAATAAAATAAATAAATTATCTCAAGATAATTCAAAACTACTCAATAATATTTTTACAAATGCAAAAATTACTGCTGTTAAAGATGCAAAACCAACAGCTACTAGAAAATCTTCGGAAGATATTCTAACGTTATTAACCACAGAAATATCAGAGCTGATTGGAGGATCTGCGGACCTGGCTGGATCCAACAACACTAAAACAAAAAGTCAAAAAATTATTAAACCAGGAGATTTTTCTGGAACTTATATTCATTACGGAGTCCGAGAACATGCTATGGCCGCCATCATGAACGGAATTGCTTTGCACGATAATTTAATTCCATATGGTGGAACTTTTTTAATTTTTAGCGACTATTGTAAACCAGCTATCAGGTTATCTGCTTTAATGAAGCAAAGAGTGGTATACGTAATGACTCACGATTCCATCGGTCTTGGTGAGGATGGGCCAACCCATCAACCTATAGAACAACTCGCTGGGTTAAGAGCTATACCAAACCTGAATGTGTTTAGGCCAGCTGATACTACCGAAACTATTGAATGTTGGGAGTTGGCGTTACAACAAAAAAAAACTCCGAGTGTCCTGTCTCTTACTAGGCAAAATTTAATTCCTGTACGAAAAGAATTTAATAAAGAAAATAAATGTTCGTTTGGTGCTTATGAAATTCTTCGAACGAATTCAACAATAGATCTAACTCTAATTGCAACAGGATCAGAAGTAGAAATAGCAATTGAAGCAAGTCATGAGTTAGTTAGAAACAAAATTTATTGCAAAGTTATTTCTATGCCCTGCCAAGAACTGTTTGATCAACAATCAGAATTTTATAAAAACAAAATTCTAAACGAAACAACTACAAAAATTTCTATAGAGGCCGCCTCTACTATGGGATGGAAAAAATATACTGGAAATGAAGGAAGGGAGCTAGGTATCGATAGTTTTGGAAAAAGTGCTCCCTATAAAAAAATATATGAACATTTTAAATTAACTAGTAATAATATAGTCCAGCAGGCAAAAGAAATTTTAGGAAAATAATGATTAAAGTAGCAATTAATGGATTTGGAAGAATTGGAAGAATGGTTCTAAGATCTATTATTGAAAATAAAATTAAATCTATTAAAGTTGTTGCTATAAATAATAGGGCTGACACAGGAACAAGTGCTTTTTTATTGGAAAAAGACACCATTCATGGAAATCTTAATGTGCCTGTACACTTTGATAAAAAAAGTATCAAGGTAGCAGGTCAAAATATTCTTTGTTTTAACGAAAATGATCCAGAAAATTTACCTTGGAAAAAACTGGGGATTGATATTGTTTTTGAATGCACTGGCAAATTTAATTCTAAAGAAAAATCTAGTAAGCACTTATTGGCAGGAGCAAAAAGAGTCCTAGTTTCTGCACCTTGCAAAAACGCAGATCAAACAATCGTTTATGGCGTTAATGAAAAAAAAATAGCCCCAAAAGATAAAATTATTTCTGTTGCATCCTGTACGACAAATTGTTTAGCACCTATCGCATATGTAATGGATAAAAATTTTTCCATAGAAAGAGGCTACATGACGACCATTCACTCTTACACAAGCGACCAAAGATTATTGGATAATTCACATAAAGATTTACGTAGAGCACGTAGCGCACCAAGCTCTATAGTACCAACAAGCACTGGTGCTGCTACTTCGTTAGGAATAATATTACCTAATCTAAAAAATAAAGTAGACGGAATATCTATAAGAGTTCCAACGCCAAACGTTTCTTTGGTTCAACTTTCTTTTACAGCTAAAAAAAAAATGAATGAACGACTAATTAATTTAGCTTTAGAGAAAGCTAGCAAAACTTACTTAAAAAATATCTTAGGAATTAGCGAACAGCCTCTTGTTTCATCTGATTTTAACCATGATCCAAGATCGTCTATTGCAGATACATTACTAACTAAAGTAGTAGATGGAAAAATTGCAACTGTATTTGCCTGGTATGATAATGAGTGGGGATTTTCTAATCGAATGGTCGACCTAGCGCTGTTCTTAAAAAAATAACTCAAGAGTAATGCGCCAACTAAGACTCCTAGATAAAAACAAAGACCTTAATAATCTTAAAATTTTACTCAGAGTAGACTTTAATGTTCCTCTTCAGAACCAAGTAGTCTCGGATTCAACTAAAATTACCAAAGTTAAAAAAATTATAATAAATCTTTTGCACAGAGGCGCCGTGGTCATTCTTTGTTCTCACCTAGGAAGACCACAAGTAAAAGGTAAAGCTGGTTTTTCGCTAGAGCCAATTAAAATAGCAGCTGAGAAAATTATAGGACAAGAAATTACTTTTATTAATGAAAATTTTAAAAAAAATATTGAGGATAAAATACAAAAAGGAAAAAAACTTTTTTTGTTAGAAAATTTGCGTTTTGACGCTGGAGAAGAAAAGGATAGCGACTATTTTTCAAAAACACTTGCTGACCTAGGTGAACTGTATATTAACGAAGCGTTTTCTTGCTCACATCGTCAACACGCTTCAATTCATGGAATTACAAAATTTATAGACTCTTACGCAGGAGAAACTATCTACGAGGAGTTAATGGCGTTAAACTCTATTATTTCTGACACTCAAAAACCAGTTGCTTGCTTAATTGGTGGATCAAAGATTTCCACAAAAATCGATCTAATAACCAATCTATTGCCCAAGGTAAACTATATGATTATCGGCGGCGCCATGGCTAATAATTTCTTAAAATATAAAAACTTCAAAGTAGGCAAATCTAAAATTGAAAACAACATAGATTCAACCGTAAAAAGTATTTTAAATTCAGCAATACAAAATAACTGTGAATTAATCCTACCCGTAGATGTGGTCACTGCAAAAACTTTTGAAGATAAAGGAATTAATAAGCAACTAGATCAAATTGAAGATGACGATATGATTCTTGATATTGGAAATGAAACAATAAAAAATATCTCTAATATACTTAAAAAGTCCAAAACTGTTTTTTGGAACGGTCCTTTTGGTTTTTTTGAAAAAGATAACTTTGCAATAGGTACTAATCAAATATCAATGGTTATTTCTGAATTAACAAAGCAAGGGCAATTAATATCGATTGCTGGCGGTGGCGATACTTTTGCTGCTATTAAAAAATCTAAAAAAGAAAATGACTTTACTTACATATCCACAGCAGGAGGAGCTTTTTTAGAATGGTTAGAGGGAAAAATACTTCCTGGCCTAAAAGTTCTTGAAATTAAAAATTAAAATTATAACTTATTTTCATGAGTATTGAAAAAATTGCACTTCAAATGCTTGCTAGCGGTAAGGGCATTCTTGCAGCTGATGAAAGCACTGGCACTATGACTAAGAGACTTGATTCTGTTAAGATTTCATCAACAGAAAAAAATAGATTGGGTTTTAGAGAAGCTTTATTTACTTCAAAAAAAGTGGGCACTTATATTAGTGGTGTAATTTTATACGACGAAACACTTAGACAAAAATCTAGCAGAGGGTCTTCCATTCCTGAACTTTTAAATAAACAAAATATATTACCAGGAATTAAAGTGGATGCCGGTACCAAGCCACTCATAAGTTCTCCTGATGAATTAATTACTGAAGGATTAAGCGGACTTCAAGAACGATTAAAAGAGTACTACCAATTGGGTGCAAGATTTACAAAATGGCGCGGAGTTTATAAAATATCTAAAAATTTTCCAAGCACAGCCGCAATCATGGAAAATGCTATTGCCCTAGCTAAATATGCAAAACTAGTTCAAGATGCTAATATGGTTCCAATTGTTGAGCCAGAAGTTTTGATGGATGGAGCACACGACATAAATAAATGCTTTGATGCAACCTCCTCCGTATTGCAAGAATGCTTTCATCAATTAGAAATTGCAGGAGTAAATCTTAAAGGTATTGTTTTAAAGCCAAATATGATCTTAAATGGTTCTGAGTCTGGAATAACGAACGAAACTTCTGAAGTAGCAGCAAAAACCTTAAAATGCTTAACACATAATGTCCCTAAAGAAGTTCCTGGTATTGCATTCCTTTCTGGTGGTCAAAGCGAGCTTGATGCTACTAAAAACCTAAATGAAATTAACAAAATTAATGATACTAAATTTGTATTTACTTTTTCTTATGGAAGAGCTTTGCAACAAAGCGCTTTAAAAAAATGGGCGCAAAATATTGAAGATACAGAGTCTGCCCAAGCTGTATTTGATCAAAGAGCATGGATGAATAGTCTTGCTGCTATGGGCAAATGGGATAGTAATAAAGAAGTGACCATTTAGATTGCCGAAGAAAAATATCTATTTAATCACGCCAAATACTCTAGATAGATCATTTTATCATTTTCTTCCCAAATTATTAAAATTAAACCGAATTGCTTATCTTCAGGTGCGCTTAAAAAACCTTTCAAGGAATAAACTAATTAAAGAAATTAAAAAAATAAACAAAATTGTACGTAATAAAACAAAAGTTATTATTAATGATTTTCCAGACATTGCTGATTTACTGAAATGCGACGGATGTCATCTTGGTCAAGAAGATCCTCAATTACAATTGGTTAAAAATAAATTTAAGAATCTTAAAATTATAGGAGCCACTTGCCACAACTCAAAGAAGCTAGCCTTAAACTCTATTAAAAAAGGAGCCTCTTATGTTGCCTTTGGATCTTTTTTTAAAACTTCAACAAAAAAAGTAAAATTTAAAGCAAATCTATCATTATTAAGATGGGCTAAAAATAAAATTAAAAAGCCAGTTGTTGCCATAGGAGGAATTAACGACGAAAACTACAAAACCTTGTTGAATAATGGAGCTAACTTAATAGCTTGCTCAAGTTTTGTATGGAAAAATAAGAAATATAACCCATTACAAGCGTTAAAAAAATTAAAGTAATTTATTTCATGTCAAAAAAGGTGTATTACCCTGCGATATGAAAATTACAGCTATCGAAATTAAGCCAGGTACAATAATTGAACATGAGAAAGATTTGTGGCTTTGTCTTAAAGCACAGCATGTTAAGCCAGGAAAAGGTGGGGCGTTCAACCAGGTAGAATTAAAAAGTATTACCAAAGGTACAAAATTAAACGAACGTTTCAGATCAGACGAGACTGTTGAGAAAGCATCTCTTGATGAACGAAACTATCAATATCTTTATAGCGACGATCAAAGTTTATTTTTTATGGATACTAAAGACTATGAACAAATTACTATTTCTAAAGAATTGGTGGGTGAAGATGAGCATTTAATGACAGAAAATTTAGACGTGGTTATAGAATTTTATGATGAAAAACCTTTAAAAGTTACTTTGCCAAAACACCTAGAATTTGACGTTTTAGAAACAGATGCAGTAGTAAAAGGACAAACAGCATCAAGTTCTTACAAGCCAGCCGTCATTAAAAATAATATAAAAATTCAAGTTCCACCGTTCATCAATCAGGGTGATAAAATTGTGATCGATTCTGAAACTCGAGAGTATGTGAAGAAGGCAAATTAAATGCCTCTACTATCGCCAGAAATTAACGTTTTAGAAAAAATATGCATTAAAGCATCTAAAACTATTATTAGAGATTTTGGAGAAATAGAAAAACTTCAAGTGTCCAAAAAAGGACCTGGTGACTTCGTTACTAAAACAGATCAAAAAGTTGAAGAAATTATTATTGAAGAATTAGAGAGAGCAAGGCCTGGTTATAATTTTTTAGCTGAAGAAGGGGGAACTACTAAAGAAAAAAAAAGTGAATTTACATGGATTATTGATCCAATCGATGGAACTGCTAATTTTATGCATGGTATTCCTCATTTCGCTATCTCTATAGGACTAGAAAAAAATGGAGAAATAATTGTCGGAATTATTTTTGATCCTATTAAAAATGAAATGTTTTACGCAGAAAAAGGTAGGGGCGCTTATTTAAACAACACAAGAATTAGAGTATCTTCTCGCAATACTATAGGTGACTCGGTAGCCTTAACAGGTGGTCCTGCTTTTGCAGAAGAGAATAAACAAAATTTCTATAATGAATACATAGCAATGAGTAATCATTGTCATCAAGTAAGAAAATTAGGCAGTGCTGCTTTAGATTTGGCATATGTCGCAGCTGGAAGAGCTGAAATTTTTTGGCATAAAAATTTAAAATATTGGGATATTGCTGCAGGGTTGATTATTGTCAAAGAAGCAGGTGGCACAATTACTGACTTTAAAGGTAAAACATTCGATTTAAACAATAAAGAATTGCTCGCAACTAATTCAAGGCTTGATTCTGAGACAGTGAAAATTTTATCATCAATTTAATGATAAAATTTGTTTTTTTTCTATTCCTAGATGTAGTTGCATTTAGTGGAATTCTTATAGCAACCTTGCCATTCCTAATTCATAGTTATGGAGGTGACATATTTATCATTACTCTAGCATTTGGTTCTTTTTCCTTCTTTCAATTTTTTGTGTCTCCGTTTTGGGGTGGTTTGTCAGATAAATTAGGAAGAAAACCATTATTAATCATGAATTGTATTGCAGAATTAGTTGCTAATACTATTTTGGCACTAAGCGGATCTCTAATAGTTATTTTTATATCTAGAATAATAGCTGGGTTATTTAAAACTAACGTTTCTGTTGGAACAGCCTACATCGCTGATATCACAGATGATAAAAATAGAGCAAAAGGGATGGGGATGTTTGGTGTTGCCTTTGGTTTAGGCTTTACTTTGGGTCCATTGATGGGTGGTTTGATTGCAGGTTCTGATTTTACGCTTAAATCATTAAGCAATGTTGCTTGGTTTGCTTGTATAATCAATTTAATCAATCTTTTTTTTGTTTTGTTCTTTTTAGATGAAAGTTTAAAAAATAAAAAAGATTATAAAATCAAATACTCAATTGAACAATTTAAGTCTCAGCTAGAAATTGTAGCAAATAAAAGTCTTTTTCCTTTTTTCATATTAATATTTTGTATTCATTTAACTTTTTCTGGAATGGAAGGAACCATTGCAATGTGGGGAAGAGAAACGTTTGAGTGGGGTCCTAAAGAAATTGGCTTTGTTATGCTATTAGCTGGTTTAACTCAAATACTTGTCCAAGGTGGTTTATTAAGATTTTTATTAAAATACTATAATGAAAAACAGCTGATAAGAAGTGGTTACGTATCTTTAATATTTGGATTTCTAACAATTCCTTTTTCAAATATTTATCTTATGCCAGTTGCCATAATTCTTTTGTGTTATGGTATTGGCGTTACCAATCCGTGCTTAAATAGTCTCATATCTAAAAATTCACCTTCTGAAATAAGGGGGCTTGCCATGGGTTCGGCTTACTCATCCCAGGCAGCCGCTAGGTTTATTGGACAACCTTTAGCTGGTCTTATGTTTTTGCATTTGGGAAAAAATTACCCTTTTTATTTTGATATTGTTTTTTTGTTTGTTTTGGGCTTTTTTTATTTTTTAAACAACCTCAAACAAGAAAAAACCCTTTAATAGGGAATTATTATAGTTCCTTGTTTATTTTGACTTATTTGCTATAAAAGCCATCTTACTATGAAAAAAAACGTTCACCCAAACCTACATAAAATTACTGTGCAAATGACTGATGGCACGGAGTTCGAAACTATGTCAACATGGGGTAAAGAGGGTGATGTTATGAAACTTGATATCGATCCAAAATCACATCCTGCTTGGACGGGAGTTACTCAAAAACTTCAAGACAAAGGACGAGTAAGCAAATTTAATAAGCGATTTGCAAATTTACAAAAGGCGTAGTTTTTATGAATCAACCACTAATGCCAAAAGCGACAGCTGTTTGGTTAATAGACAATTCTACTTTAACTTTTAAACAGATTGCAGATTTTTGTGGTTTACACGAACTTGAAGTTAAAGGGATAGCTGATGGAGATGTTGCGGTAGGAATTAAAGCATATAATCCTATTTTGTCTAACCAGCTTACAAGAGAAGAGATTCAATTATCTTCCGAAGATCCTTCTAGACCTCTCAAAATGAATCAAAAAAATATGGATATTGAGGTTAAAAAAATGGTCGGAACTAAATATACTCCTATAGCAAAAAGAGAAGATCGTCCAAATGCTATAGCATGGTTGACAAAAAACTATCCTCAATTAGCTGATAGCCAAATATGCAAACTAGTTGGAACTACTAAAAATACAGTAGTCGGTATTAGAACTAGAAAACATTGGAATATGTCAAATATTTCACCTAAAGATCCTGTTGCAGCTAATTTGTGCACACAGACCGACCTTGTTAAGGCAATTGAAAAAGCTAAGAGAAAACAAGAGAGAGTCGAAAAAGAGAAAAAAAAAGAAAAAGCAAAACAAGCAAATCTCGCTGAATAATAAATTTTTCTAGTGAAAAAAAAAACTAACACACAGCAAAAAGTAGCTATTGTCATGGGTAGCAAATCTGATTGGCCAACCATGAAATGGTGTGCTGACACTCTTAAAAAGCTTCAAGTTAGGTTTGATGCTAAAATTATTTCAGCTCATAGAACTCCAGATCGAATGTTCAAATTTGCAAAAACTGCCGAAAAAGAAAATTACTCTGTCATTATAGCCGGAGCTGGAGGAGCTGCACATCTACCAGGAATGATAGCGTCCATGAGCACGCTTCCAGTTATTGGTGTACCTATTGAAAGTAAAAAATTAAAAGGTCTGGATAGCTTATTGTCTATTGTGCAAATGCCAAAAGGGATACCGGTTGGTACAGTTGCGATTGGCGAAGATGGAGCTATTAATGCGGGTATTATAGCTGCCTCTATTATTGCTCTTAATAATAAAAAAATTAAAGCTAATTTAATAAGATGGAGAAACAAACAAACACAATCTGTTAAAAAAAAACCTAATTAACGGATGGGTAACATGAAGCCAATACTTGGAATTATTGGTGGAGGACAACTAGGTAGCATGCTTTGCCACGCTGCTAAAAAATTAGATATTTACACCATAATACTAACGGACGATCCTGACGCTCCTGCTCAAAATTTTTGTAATGATTTTATATGCACAAACTATAGCAATAAGAGCGAGGTTGAAAAATTTGCTCATTCTTGCAATTTTATTACATTTGAATTTGAAAATATACCTTTTGAAATATTACAAGAAATCTCGAATATCAAACAAGTTCGACCTGATCCTAAAATTAACAAAATAGTTCAAAATAGATTTTCTGAAAAAAACTTCATAAATTCACTGGGAATTTCAACTACAGAATTTGCATTTATTAAAACAAAAAATGATATAGAAAAAAATAAAGAATTACTTCCGGGAATACTCAAAACTTGCCTTCTTGGTTATGATGGCAAGGGCCAATCTGTGATTAATACAATGGAAGATATAAAAAAAGAATTACCGCTGTCCGGAGATTTTATTTTAGAAAAATTTGTTAATTTGAAACAAGAAATATCAGTTATTATCACTCGATTTCAAAATGGAGAGTGTTCTATTTATGAACCAATAGAAAATATTCATAAAGAACAAATATTAAGAAGTTCAACTATACCTGCTAACATTTCTAAAGAATTATTTAATCAAGCCCACAATATAGCAAAAATTATTTCGGAAAAATTACAATACATTGGAACTATGTGTGTTGAATACTTTATTGACTATAATAATAAACTATACGTAAACGAAATTGCACCAAGAGTTCATAATTCAGGTCATTTAACAATAAATGCTTTTAACGTTAGCCAGTTTGAAAATCATATTAGAGCTGTTTGCAACCTTGATAATATTCCTCTCCAAAAAAAATCAAATGCACAAATGATTAATATTATAGGAGCTGATATTGCTAACTACAGAAAGAAAAAGTTAAAGAATGAAGAATTTTTCTTTGATTATATGAAGAAAGAAATAAAAAGTAAGAGAAAAATGGGTCACATTACTACATTAATAAGTAAGCAGTAAATTTCTTATAAAAATCTAAAAGCCTCGTCCTGTTTTTTTTGAAGCAAAGTCAAAATTTTTCAATCCAGAAAGAATATTAGATAGGTTGAGCTTTGATTTCAGATTATTAAATTTTCTAACTTTGTCTAAGGAATTATCAATATCTTTGATTATGTCCTTTTTATCATAACCAGAGCAGCTTATAATTTTTATAAAAATCTTAGAATAAACAGATGATAGAATAATTCTTTTTGTATAATAATTAATATCATCTGAAGTATCGCCAGCAATATTCCACATCGTGCTACTTGTTTTAAAAAAATAATCTAATATTTGTGAAAATTTCTTCTCTGTTATCAAAAATAAAAAAACTTTTTTTAAAAATTGTTTTTTTTCAAAATCATTTTGTAGCTGGTATTCTAATAAATTTTTTATTTTCAGTGTTATGCTTTTAATCTCTTTAATTCCAACACTTTGAGATAGCAAATTCTCTATATTCTGTTCAAAAAAATACGATATGATTGATTCGGATATCTCTTTATCTTGGGAATATCGAAAAGTTTTATTTTTTTTAAATATTTTAGTTTGCTTAATTTCTGAAAAAGAAAATTGCTCTGTATTCTTTAGTAAAAAATTTAATATTTTTTTTTTTTCAAGCTTATTCATTTCCTACTACCTCTATCTTTAAAAATATATATTTTAAAAAAATCCACGCTATTGGATAAATAAAAAATGTTCCAAAAAAATTATAAATGAACATTCTAAAGTCATAAATATTTTCTATTAATGAATAAATAATGAAGACTAAAATATATGCAGCAAAAATGGAAATACCAAAGGCTATCCATTCTGCTTTAAAAATAGATCTTAGTTTTATTGTGTTTTGGTAGACTGCTATTTTATAGATTAATATATAAATGCAAGAGGACATTCCAAATGGGCTTCCCGCAATACTATCATTTAGCAATCCTAAAAAAAATAAAGTTGTAATTGAAAAAAATCTAAAGCGATTGAAAGAAAAAAAATAAATAAGCAAATACTGAATATTAAAGTATTTATTTAAATTTACATCGAAAGAAAATTCATTAAAAATAGAATTAAATAAAATTGATATAATAAAAAAACTTAATGCTATTATATTGTTATAATTCTTTTTAACTCTCAACATAACTATTTAATAAAAACAGAAACATAATCTACCTCAAGTTTTTCATAGCGTTGTTGTACGCTATAGGCATTCTTCATATTTTTTTCATTTTCAGTATTCTTGATTATACTTCCTACAATAATTCCTTTTTTCAGAATTCCCTCGATTTCTGAGGTATAAATTATATCTCCATTTTTTAATTCGGAGTTTTTTGGTAAAAATTCTAATGATAATCTGCCTGTTGCTAATGGACTTCCTATTAAAATTGCCTGATAAAGATTCTCCCCCACCAGAACTGGGACTCTACTATTAATATCTGTTAAAAATATTCCTCTTGATGTTTTTTGGTTAACTTCCGTTATTTGACCTATGAGATAATTATTTTTTATTACTGGATTTCCTATTTGCAATCCACTCTCTGATCCTTTGTTTATAACAAATGAATCTGAAATAAAATTTTTAGCATCGATTAACACTTTTGCCTTAACTGTTTCAAATTTAACAGAATCTTCTTCACTTAAAAAAGTTTCAAATTTCTTAAAATCTTTTTTTAAAAATTTATTTTGTTCAGTTAATTCTTCTATTTGATTTTCTAATACTTTTATTTGCTGATGTTGATCTTTGAGTTTGATAGTGTCATTGATAAAACTAGGAAATGCCACAATTTTTTTAAGCGGGTAAGTGACGCCATAAGATGTATATGCTACCGCGTCGTTTATGATAGATTTTGTTTTACTAAATAATTTTTGGTTAATACTGTCTAAATAAATAAAACCAAAACAAACAAGAAAAATTATAAAAACTCTTAGATTACTTTTATCAAACCAACTATTATCTGCTTGCATTTAACCTTTTTAATATTCGGTTAACATCGCAGAGAATATTCCTTCTTGCTCCAAAGCCTTTCCAGTTCCAAGTGCAACGCATGACAATGGATCTTCAGCTATAGATACTGGTAAGCCAGTTTCTTTGGCGATTAACTTATCTAAATTTTTTAAATACGCTCCTCCTCCAGCAAGAACCATTCCCATATCAACTAAATCTGCGGCTAATTCTGGTGGTGTATTTTCTAAAGCTTCTCTAATTGCTCCCACGATTTGACTAACTACTGGAGCTAAAGCTTCAGCTGTATCTTTTTCTGTTAATTTTACTTCCTTAGGCACTCCTGTTCTAACATCTCTTCCCTTCATGATATAAGTATTTTCACTATTAGATGGAATAGCTGTACCAATTTCTTTTTTAATTTTTTCTGCTGTAGATTCTCCAATCAATAAATTAAATCTTTTTCTCATAAAAGAAATAATAGCCTGATCAAGCGCATCACCTGCTAGTCGTAACGATTTTGAGTACACAATACCACCTAATGACAGAACAGCAATTTCGGTTGTTCCTCCGCCAATGTCTACAATCATAGATCCTGTTGGTTCTGAAATAGGAAGTCCTGCGCCTATTGCGGCCGCAACTGGTTCTTCAATTAATTGAACCTTTCTTGCTCCTGCTGCGTGTGCAGCTTCTTGAATAGCTCTTCTTTCTACTGGAGTTGATCCTGTTGGTACGCAAATAATAATTCTTGGGTTTGCAAAAGCTGAGCGTTTGTGAACTTTTTTAATAAAATGTTTAATCATTTCCTCTGTCACAACGAAATCAGCGATGACACCGTCTCTTAACGGACGAATGGCTTGAATACTTCCTGGTGTTCTTCCCAACATTTGTTTAGCATCTTCTCCAACTGCCAAAACTGTATTTTTTCCTTTGTCATTAATAATAGCAACTACCGACGGCTCGTTTAGAACAATCCCTTTGCCTTTTACGTAAACTAAAGTATTTGCTGTACCAAGATCAATCGCCATATCTGTTGACCACATTGACATTATTTTATTAAACATTTTTTCCTCTTTTCTTAAATTGCTGCTGAAAACTCATCGTTTGGAGCGGTTCGTTTTCTTTTGATTATCAGTTTATTTAACGCATTAATATAAGCTTTTGCAGATGCGACCAAAGTATCTGTGTCTGCTGCCTGGCCTACAGAAATTTTTCCTTTTTCCTCAATTCGTACACTTACCGTAGCTTGGGCGTCGGTACCCTCTGTTACAGCATGTACTTGATACAATTGCAAATTTGCCTCGTGTGGAAAAATTTCTTTAATGCTTTTAAATATAGAATCAACTGGACCATCACCAGACTGTTCTGTTTTTAATACTTTTCCATAAACATCAAGTTCTAATACAGCTTTTTGACCATTGGTACCTGCAAAAACATCTAGAGAAACTAGTTTAATAACATTATTGTCCTTCATTAAATCGTCATCTACTAATGCAGCTATATCCTCATCAAAAACATGTTTTTTCTTGTCGGCAAGATCTTTAAATTTTTTAAATGATTCATCAATTTTTTTTTCGTCAAAATTTAAATATCCTAATGCAATTAATTTCTCCTTAAAAGCGTGTCGTCCAGAATGCTTGCCCATAACAAGGGAAGATTTGCTCACACCAACACTTTCTGGTGTCATTATTTCATAAGTATTTTTATTTTTTAACATTCCATCCTGATGTATGCCCGATTCATGTGCAAAAGCGTTTTTTCCTACAATTGCTTTATTATACTGAACTGGAAATCCAATAGTACTAGATAACAATTTAGAGCAAGAACTTATTTTTGTCGTATCAATGTTTGTTGTAAATGGCATTAAATCATTTCTTGTCTTAATTGCCATCACAACTTCTTCTAAAGCAGCATTACCTGCTCTTTCTCCAATTCCATTAATTGTACATTCGATTTGTCTTGCCCCTGCAGAAACACCTGCCAATGCATTTGCAACAGCTAAGCCCAAATCATTATGGGTGTGGGTAGAAACAACAACTTTGTCTATATTCGGAACGCGGTTATATAAATCCTTAATAATTCTCTCGTAGTCTGACGGAGTTGCATATCCAACTGTATCAGGAATATTGATAGTCGTAGCGCCGGATTGAATTGCAAGTTCTACCGTTTTGCACAAAAAGTCAGATTCCGTTCTTGTGGCATCTTCTGGAGACCATTCCACATCTGTTGTAAATTTTTTTGCATACCCAACGCTAAATTTAATCAAATCCAAAACTTCTTCTCTAGTTTTTTGTAACTTAAATTTCATGTGAAGATCGCTAGTTGAGACGAATGTATGAATTCTAAAATTTTTAGAATACTTTAATGATTCATAACACTTATCTAAATCATTCTTAACAGCCCTCGCTAATCCGCAAGGAATAGTTTTAGTTAAAATTTTACTGATAGCTGCTACTGACTCAAAATCACCTTGTGATGCAGCTGGAAACCCAGCTTCTAATATATCAACCCCCAAATCCTGAAAAGCTTTTGCAATTTGAACTTTTTCCTCTAAACTCATAGAAGCCCCTGGAGATTGCTCTCCATCTCTAAGAGTTGTATCAAATATAATTACTTGGTTTTTATTCATGTCTTTAATTTAATAAAGCTTCTAGCAGAAATCTACTTTTAACGCATTAATTGTAAATTGCTTTTACAACTTTAATAAAAAAAAGAAAGAAAAGTCTTATTTTATCTAGTTTTTGCTCTTATCTACAATCTTATTTTTGGAAATCCATGGCATAAGAGCCCTTAGCTTTTCTCCTACCTTTTCAATTGGATGATCTGCAAGATCTTTTCTCATTTGAAGAAAGTTTTTTTGCCCAGACTCATTTTCCTTCATCCAGTCTCTAGTAAATTTTCCTGACTGAATATCTTTCAATACTTCTTTCATTCTTTCTTTAGTTTTATCATCTACAATTTTTTTTCCTGATACGTACTCTCCATATTCTGCTGTATTGGATATAGAATAATTCATATTTGCAATTCCGCCCTCATAGATTAAATCCACAATTAGTTTAACTTCATGTAGACACTCAAAATATGCCATTTCTGGCGGGTAACCTGCTTCTGTAAGAGTTTCAAAACCTTTTTTAATTAACTCTACCAATCCTCCACACAAAACAACTTGCTCTCCAAAAAGATCTGTTTCGCACTCATCTTTAAAAGTTGTTTCTATAATGCCTGATTTTCCTCCGCCTATTGCTGATGCGTAAGACAATGCTAAATCTCTTGCTTTACCTGAACTGTCTTTATGGACTGCCATTAAACAAGGAACTCCTCCGCCTTTTTGAAATTCTGTTCTTACTAGGTGGCCTGGTCCTTTAGGTGCTACCATGAACACATCTAGATCATCTCTTGATTTAATAAGATCGTAATGAATATTTAATCCATGTGCGAAAGCTAAACTTGATCCTTGTTTCATTCTTTGCTCTATGTGATTTTTGTAAATACCTGATTGTAATTCATCTGGGGCTAAAATCATTACTACATCTGCCCATGCTGCAGCATCTGATATGCTCATTACTTTTAAGCCAGCTTGTTCTGCTTTTTTTATACTAGGAGAACCTTCTCTTAAGGCAACCACTATTTCTTTAACGCCACTATCTTTTAAATTAAGGGCATGCGCATGTCCCTGACTTCCAAATCCAATAATTGCTACTTTTTTTGATTTAATTAAATTTACATCAGCATCTTTTTCGTAAAACATTTTCATAAAACTTTTCCTTTATTATCCCTTGTGGTTTCCGATCCTTTTGACATGGCTAAAGGACCAGTTCTAGTAATACTGACCAAACCAAATGGTTTTGCCTTCTTAATAAAATCATCAATCTCTCTTCTTGTATTAACTATTTGTGCAATAAAAGACTGTGAGGTTTTATCTAAAAACTCTACTTTAAAGTCAATACAAATTTTTTCTGCTTGTTTTAGTTTTTCAGAATCTGCAACAAATTTTATTAAAGCTAATTCTTTAAAAATAGAATTTTCATCAATTTTAAAATCAGCTACATTATGAACAGGCACTAGTTTTAACAATTGTGCTTTGATTTGTTCAATAACAGATTTTGTTCCATTAGTAGAAATTGTAATTCTAGAAATGTTTCTTTCTTCATCTACTTTAGCAACAGCTAAAGATTCAATATTGTAACCTCTTCCAGAAAATAGTCCTGACACTCTTGCGAGCACACCGGCTTCATTATCTACCCAGGCTACAATAATAACTCTCTCGAGTTTTTCTTCACTAATATCTACGCTGTAAGCAGATTTTGACATTAAACCAAAACCTTTCCTTCTTCAGAAATACTTTCTTTTTCATCCGGTCCTAAAATCATTTCATTATGAGCTTTGCCTGAAGGAATCATTGGAAAACAATTTTCCTCTTTTTTAACTACACAATCAAAAATAACTGGCTTATCTACACTGATCATTTCTTTAATTTTTTCATCCAACTCCTCTGGCTTATTAGCCCTGATTCCTACTGCTCCATAGGCTTCCGCTAGTTTCACAAAATCTGGTAAAGCTTCCGAATAACTTTCTGAATAATTTTTATCATGTAATAACTCCTGCCACTGTCTTACCATTCCCATATATTCGTTGTTTAAAATAAATATTTTAACCGGAAGTCTATATTGGACGGCAGTTGATAGCTCTTGCATATTCATTAAAATTGAAGCTTCACCAGCAATATCAATAACTAATTTTTTTGGATGAGCAATTTGCACCCCAATTGCTGCCGGCAAACCATAGCCCATAGTTCCCAGACCTCCAGAAGTCATCCATCTATTAGGTTTGCTAAATTTATAATGCTGCGCAGCCCACATTTGATGCTGACCTACTTCTGTTGTAATAAAAGTATCTTGATTTTTAGTTAGCTCGTACAGTCTATGAACTGCATGCTGAGGTAAAATAATTTTTTTTCCTTGATTAAATGAAAGTGATTTTTTTTCTCTCCAAGTTTCAATTTGTTTCCACCAGTCACTAATTTTTTCTTTATTAGAGCTTTTGAAGCCTGGATATTTTTTTTTGATAATTTCAATCATTGAACTCATAGTGCTTTGGGCGTCACCAACAACTGCCACATCTACTTTTACAACTTTATTGATCGAAGATGGGTCTATATCAATGTGAATTTTTTTTGATCCTGGAGAAAATTTGCTTACCATTCCAGTTATTCGATCATCAAATCGTGCTCCAATGTTAATCATTAAATCGCAGTCATGCATTGCATTGTTTGCTTCATACGTTCCGTGCATTCCGAGCATTCCTAAAAATTGAGAATCTTCTCCTGGGTAGCATCCCAATCCTTGAAGCGTGGATGTGATTGGAAATCCAGTTAACGCAACCAATTCTCTTAGAGATTCGGATGCTTTTTCTCCTGCATTAATTACGCCGCCTCCTGTATAAAAAATTGGTTTTTTAGAATTCGCAATAAGCTCTACTGCTTTTTCAATTTGAACTGGATCTCCTTTGAAGTTTGTTTGATAACTGTCGATCCGTATTGTTTCGCTAGACTTATAAGTTCCTTTTTTAAACTGAATATCTTTTGGAATATCAATCAATACTGGTCCGGGTCTGCCGGTAGTAGCAATACGAAAAGCTTTGTGAATTGTTTCAGCTAATTGATTAACATCTTTAACTAACCAATTATGTTTTGTGCATGGCCTAGTAATTCCAGTTGTGTCACATTCTTGGAATGCATCCGTACCAATTAGATGCGTGGGAACTTGTCCAGTAATACACACTAAAGGAATTGAATCCATGTACGCATCTGTTAACGCTGTTACCATATTGGTTGCGCCCGGGCCTGAGGTAACCAAAACAATTCCTGGCTTACCTGAAGATCTTGCATAACCTTCTGCGGCATGGCCCGCTCCTTGTTCGTGTCTTACCAGAATATGTTTAATTTTTTTTTGCTTAAATAACTGGTCATACAGAGGAAGCACCGCACCTCCTGGGTAACCAAAAATATATTCGACATTATGATCGGACAGAGCTTTGAAAACTATCTCTGCACCGGTCAGTTCCGTGTTCATAGAAATCTCCCGAAACTTGAATTTATCTATCTAAAAGAGATGGTCAAGTTTTAGATATGAATAATGAAACTTTTTTTAATAATTTTGAATAGTTTTGTTCTTCAAAGAGTTTCCAATCCTGCATTTGCCCTCTTTGCCAGGTAAATTGTCTTTTTGCATACTGTCTTGTGCGAATAATAATAGTCTCTGTTAATACTTCTTTTGTAATTTTTTTGCTTAAGTACTCAATAATTTCTTTAATTCCAATAATAAAATTAGAAGGTAGTTTTTTATTAACGTTCAGTTTAATAAATTTTTTAACTTCGCTAATAGATTTTGTAGATACTAAGGTTTTAGATCTTTTCACAATTCGTTCATGCAAATATGCCCGGTCTGGGTTTAGTGCAATTTTAATAAAATTATCATTTTCAAAACTTGACTTTGTTTCTTGTTGCCAATCTTGCAAAGATTTTTTTGTTTTATAAAAAACTTCATAAGCTCTTATCATTCTTTGTGGATCGGTAGGCTTTATTAAAAATTTGCTTTTAGGATCTAAAGAAATTAGCTTTTGATAAAAAAGATCATTACCTAATTTTTTGTGTAAATAAATTATTTTATTTCTAATGGTGTTTGAAATTTTAGGTATACTAACCATTCCATGAACTAATGATTTAAAATAAAGACCAGTACCTCCTACAATAATAGGAATTTTTTTCTTTTTTTGAATTTGCTTAATTTTTTTTTTAACTAATTTTATCCAATGTCCAGTTGAAAATTTTTTTTTAACACTAATAAATCCATACAAATGATGCTTGATGTTTTTGAAACTAATTGGTCTTGCTGATAAAATTTTTATTTCTTTATATACTTGCATACTGTCCGCATTGACAATCTCTCCTTTAAATTTTTTTGCAATATCAATTGCAAGTTTTGATTTACCTGATGCGGTAGGTCCGGAGATTAAGATAATTTTCGATTGCATGTGGCGTGCATTACTTAACTTTCACTCCAACATACCTACTTCTATTTTGAGAATCTATAACAGTTAATAATAAAGATTTGCTTCCTGCTTTTATTAATTTTTCTAGTTTTTCCGAGAAGTCTGCAACATTAATAATTTTTATATTTTGTAAAGCAACCACTACATCTCCTACTTGGATAGTGGAATCGAACAGGGCCCCGTCTTCAATGATTTCTTGAATAATAACTCCATTTTTTCCCGTAGGCAATTTGCGACTACTAACATCTTGATCGTTAACATTTCTTACTTTTGCCCCTAAACTTTTTAATAAAAGGTCCTCTTGTTTTTCTAATTTTTTTGGCTCTACTTTTTCTTTAAATTCCTCTGAATCTTCAAGTCTTCCGAGCACAATTGTTTTTTCAATAATTTTTTTATCTCTCCAAATTTTAAATATAGCTTTTTTTCCAACTGGAGCATCTGCTACTACTTTTGGAAGTTTTCTCATGGTATCTATTTTTATTCCGTTAAATTCAATAATCACATCTCCCTCTTTCACCCCAGAAGTTTTTGCAGGACTTTTGTCATTAACATCTGCTACTAATGCACCGATAGCTTCTTTCATCCCCAAACTTTCTGCAATTTCTTTTGTGACTTCTTGAATTCTAACGCCTAACCAACCTCTTCTCGTTTCTCCAAACTCCCTTAACTGTGCAATAACATTTTTTGCAAAAGTTGAAGGAATGGCAAATCCTATTCCAACCGATCCTCCTGATTGAGAAAAAATTGCTGTATTAATTCCAACTACTTCTCCATTCATATTAAATAACGGGCCTCCTGAATTTCCCTGATTGATGGAAGCGTCCGTTTGAATAAAATTGTCGTATCTGCCCATTTGAATATCTCTATTAATTGCAGAAATAATTCCTGAGGTGACCGTACCACCTAAACCAAATGGATTGCCAATAGCCATAACCCACTCACCCACTCTTGCCTTATCAGAGTCTGCAAATGTAACTGGTTTAAATTTATCTTTTGATTGAATTTGCAAAACAGCAATATCACTAACTGGATCTGTTCCTATTACTTTGGCTTCATATTCTTTATTATTGGTAAATTTTACAAAAATTCCCTCTGATCCCTGGATTACATGGTTATTAGTGATAACAATACCATCAGCACTAATGACAAAACCTGAGCCTAAGGCGGTTGATTGTCTTTTTTGTGGTGCTTGTTGCTGTCTATTAAATTCATTGAAAAAATCTTCGAACGGTGAGCCTGGTGGAAACTGAAATGGAAAAGGTGTTTGCGGTCTTGTTTCTACAACTCTAGTGGCAGAAATATTTACAACGGACGGCATTAATTTTTCTGCAAGATCTGCAAAGCTCGCTGGTGTCTCTTTGGCAAAAACACCCGAATACATAAATTGAGAGAGGAAAAGTACGACAATAAAAATCTTTGTTACTAAAAATGATCTCATTAGATTTTATCTTTTTATATACCAAACTATAATAAACCCCAATAAGGCGAAAATAAGTCCGCCGGTCCTAAGTTTTTGAGCCGGCATATCCTTCATTATAGTTAACATATTTTTCATAGCTCCTGGAAACATTGCATAAAGTAAACCTTCTATTACCAAAAGTAGACCAATAGCTACTCCCAACTCTTTCATTTTTATTGTTAATTATTTTATTAAACTTAAGCCAGATTTTCCAAAAAATCTAAAAAAGTCACTATCTGGAGATAAAATTAAAGATGTTTCTCCACCAATAAGAGATTTTTCGTATGATTGCATAGCGCGGTAGAAACTAAAAAATTCAGGATCCTTACCAAAAGCATCTGCAAAAATTTTATTTCTTCTTCCATCACCTTCTCCTTTAGTAATTTCTGAATTTTTATTGGCCTCAGCTAAAATAATAGTTACTTCTTTATCAGAAGTTGATCTGATGGTTTGAGCTATTTCCGCACCTTGAGCTCTAAATTCTTTTGCTTCTCTCGTCCGTTCCGTTTGCATTCTTTGATATATCGCCTCGCTATTAGCTTGGGGAAGATCCGCTCTCTTTATTCTAACATCAATAATTTCAATACCAAATTGGGCAGCTTCGGTGTTCACATCTCTAGTAATTTGATTCATCAACCTTGATCGCTCTTTTGAAACTAAAGTTTCTAGATTTTCTTGACCGAGAACTCCTCGAATTCTAGAATTAATAATAGTTGAAAGTCTTGATCTGGCCACTCGTTCATTTCCTACTGAAATATAAAACTTTAACGGATCTTTGATGATGAATCTTGCAAATGCATCAACGATTAATCTTTTTTGATCTTTAGCAATAACTTCTTCTGATGGAGTATCTAAATTTAAAATTCTTTTATCAATTAATATTACATTTTGGATGAACGGAATTTTTATATTAAGTCCTGGTTGTTGTATCACTCTTTTAGGATCTCCAAATTGTAAGACGATAGCCTTTTGAATCTCGTTGACAGTAAATAAACTTGAATACGCTACAAAGCCAAGCAAAGCCAAAACAGGTATTAATATTTTTAATGTTTTTTCACTCATTGTTAATTTACTTTTTCAGTTTTTTTTCCCAGCTCAGGAAGTGGCAAATAAGGAACTACTCCTCCACCTGAATTCTTGTCAATAATAATTTTATCAATTCCAGCTAATACTTTTTCCATAGTCTCTAGATACATACGTTCTTGGGTTACAGCTTTGGCGTTTTTGTATTCATTATAAATTGCAAGGAATCTACTTGCCTCTCCTTCCGCAGAAGCAACTACCTGATTTTTATAACCTTCAGCCTGCTGAAGAATTTGCGCTGCTTCTCCTCGCGCTCTTGGAATAATATCGTTAGCATAAGCCTCTGCTTCATTTTGTGCACGTTCTTTGTCAGCTTTTGCTGCCTGCACGTCTCTAAAAGAATCAATGACTTCTTTTGGCGGATCTGCTTTTTGAGTTTGAACTTGAGTAATCTCAATTCCAGATTGATAATTATCTAAAATTTCTTGCATAATTTTTTGCGTGTCTATTTCAATTTGAGCTCGGCCTCCCGTTAACGCTGTTTGAATTGTGTTTCGAGCAATTACTTCTCGCATTGCAGTTTCAGCAACACTTTTTACTGTTTCTTCGGGATCTTGAATGTTAAAAAGAAACTTTCCTCCATCTTTAATTAACCAAAACACAGAATAATCTATGTCCACTATATTTTCATCCCCGGTTAGCATTAAACTTTCTTCTATAACATCAACTGTAGTCATTGCTCTTCCCGTATCTGCTGCAGATCTATAACCCACATCTACTCTATTAATTCTAGTAACTTTAGGAGTAAGAACTCTCTCGATTGGAAACGGTAAATGATAATTTAGACCAGGTTGAGTAAGAGTGGTAAATTTTCCAAATCTTAAAACAACACCCTGTTCATCGGGAAGAACTCTATAAAATCCACTACCAAGGTAAAGCGCGACAGCAATAATGATAAATAATCCAATTGGTTTTTTACCACCAGGAATATTAACGCCTCCTCGAAACATTTTTTTTAAAGAATCTTGAAACTGGCCTGCTAAATCATCAATATTGGGTGGTCTTTTTCCACCACCGCCAGATCCTTGATTTGGACTGTCACTATTTCCTCCGCTGCCCCAAGGCGATTGAACCATATTTAATATATTTTTAAGCATTGATAGTTTTATAATTTATTGATGTAAGTAATACATATAAAGATAAGGACTTAAAAGAAAAAAACAAGAGCAAATGGACGCAAAGGAAGTTAATTTAAGCAAAGAATTTGTAGATAAAATTTCTCCAGGTACAACCAAATTAAAACTGCCAATTGCAGGTGTTAAAAGAATTATTGCTGTCTCTAGTGCTAAAGGAGGAGTTGGTAAATCGACAATCTCAGTCAATTTAGCCATTGCCTTAAAAAAATTAAAATACACAGTTGGAATTCTTGATGCAGATATTTTTGGACCGTCTATTCCAAAAATGCTGGGAATATCTGAAAAACCTAAAAGTGAAGATGGCAAAAATTTAATTCCTATTACTAAATTTGGAATACAATGCATGTCTATCGGATTTTTAGTAGATCAAGACACAGCAATGATTTGGCGTGGCCCAATGGTGTCTAGCGCTATAAGAACTTTTACTAGTAACGTTCTGTGGAAAGATGTGGACTATTTAGTTGTTGATTTACCTCCTGGAACTGGCGATGCCTTAATGACTTTTTCCCAGCAAATTCAAATTGATGGTGTGGTTATTATTTCTACTCCGCAAGAAATTGCATTACTTGATGCAAACCGAGGAATTAAAATGTTTCAAAAACTAAATGTAAATATACTTGGTATAGTTGAAAACATGAGTAGCTTTACATCGGATGATGGGACAGAGCACTTTATTTTTGGAAAAGATGGTGCAAAAAATTTGTCTAAAAATTTACATATTGATCTGCTGGGTACCATTCCCATTGAAATTGGGCTTAGAGAAGGAGCAGATCATGGAGAACCCTATACTGAATTTTTTGAAGATAGTGTGGCTGGAAAAGAGATTATAAATATTGCAAAAAAAATATCAGAAAAAATTAAATAACTTTATCTTTTAATTCTAAGGTCTCCATTAATTCATTCCATTCTCGTTTTCCAAGTCCAGAGTCTTCATAAGAAACTTTTTTGCCATTAATCATTGATTTTACGATTTTTAATCCTTTAGCAGAAACGTGAGCGGCCCCTACTCTATAATCTAGAAATGCAGCGTGAGTAATAGGAACCCATTTTTTTACAGTTTCTAGCATTGCTTCTGCATACACTCTGATTTCGTATTGAGCATGACTATCTGCTCGCAGAAATAAAAAATTCATTAAATTAAGTAGATCTGTTTTCCAGTACCACTGGGTATATGAATTTAAAGTCAAATTCATTCTTGCTAATTCTCTTGCTAAACCAGATTTATTTTCATCAATTACTGTTCCGTCAAATCTTTCATTAAGCATTTTTTCATAGTTATCATACGTTCTAACAGCATCGTCTTTTAAAATTTTTAAAACTTCATCAGCTTGTGCACCTGTAATTAAGTCCCCCCTACCTTGTCTATTATTGGTTGCTTGTGCTGATAGCTGTTCTTTAGCCGGAATATAAAACTCTTTATCTAATATTGAATACCTAGCTGAGTATTCATTTACATTTGCTGTTCTGTGTCTAATCCATTGTCTGGCAATAAATATTGGTAATTTGACGTGATATTTTATTTCGCACATTTCAAAAGGGGTGCTATGCCAATGCCTCATTAAATATCTAATTAAACCTTCATCCGTTGAAACTTTTTTTGTACCTTTGCCGTATGAAACTCGGGCCGATTGAACGATAGAAGAGTCATCGCCCATATAATCTACAACCCGAACAAATCCGTGATCTAAAATAGGAATGGCGTCATATAAAATTTTTTCTAATTCAGGAGAGGTTACTCTTTTTGTCTCGAATTTTTGTGCTTTTTGTTCAGCTATTTCTTGATTTTGTTGCTCTGTAAGTTTCATTTAAGATTTGTGTTTGAATCAGTCTCTGAAAGTTTTATATTATTGATGTTGGTTTTCCAACTATAACGATAAACGAAATTCGTAATAAACATTTTGGACCAGGGGGCGGTACCCTGCACCTCCACCATTGTACAACTCACGGGGGTGAAATAGGCTCGACAGATGTCTAAAGGCTTTTCTTTCGTTCAGTATTGTTCCGCTGTGACGGGCTACATTTTAAATGCTAACGAAAGTTATGCTATTGCTGCTTAATTAACTTCGGTTAATTAAATAGCAGGGGTCAGGGGCACCTTGCAACAGAACGCCCCACTTCTCATTTTATAAATTTGCCAAGACCGCGTCAGCACACTGTTTTGTGTTGCTATTACCTTTTAAATCTTTAGTTCGTGTATCTTCGTTAGATAATGTTTTTTCAATTGCTTTGATAATATTATCTGCCGCTTCTTTTTCTCCAAGATAGTCTAGCATCATTGCACCAGACCAGATTTGACCGATTGGATTAGCAATTCCTTTTCCTGCAATATCTGGTGCAGAGCCATGAACCGGTTCAAATAAAGAAGGAAATTTTTTTTCTGGATTTATATTTGCAGACGCTGCAATTCCTATGGTGCCAGTGCATGCTGGTCCTAGATCAGAAAGTATGTCTCCAAATAGATTAGAAGCAACTACAACATCAAACCATTCTGGAGTTAACACAAATCTAGCAGCCAAAATATCTATATGAAATTCATCTGTTGTAATTTCTGGATATTTTTTTTTCATTTCTTTAAATCTTTCATCCCAAAAAGGCATTGTAATTGAAATTCCGTTTGATTTAGTTGCGCTTGTAACTTTTTTTCTTTTTGTAGTTTTTGCCAATTCAAATGCATATTTCATAACTCGGTCAATACCTTGTCTGGACATGATTGTTTCCTGAATTGCAATTTCTCTATCTGTGCCAGCATACATTCTGCCGCCAACTGAAGAGTATTCTCCCTCGGTATTTTCCCGAACAATAAGCATGTCTATATCTCCAGGTTTTTTATTAGCTAATGGACAAGGAACTCCAGGCATTAATTTTACAGGTCGTAAATTTATATATTGATCAAATTCTCTTCTAAATTTTAATAAAGAGCCCCATAAAGAAATATGGTCTGGCAATTGATCTGGCATTCCCACAGCGCCAAAAAATATAGCATCGTGCTTTCCAATTTGATTTTTCCAATTATCTGGAAGCATTGTTCCATGCTTTGCATAATAATCACAAGAAGCAAAATCAAATTCATCAAAATGAATTTTGAACTGATATTGTTCAGCTACTTTTTTTAATATTTTTATTCCCTCTGGCACCACTTCTTTTCCTATGCCATCGCCTGCTATGGATGCAATTTTATATTCTTTCATAAGTTGTTTCTTACACTATTTATTCAATAAATTTTTGAAGATTGGGCTGAAAATAATTAGGTCCTTTCATTACTTTTCCATGCTCATTATAAATCGGCTTTCCGTCTTCTCCTAATTTGCTCATATTAGACTGCTGAACTTCATTAAAACATTTATCTAAATCGATTCCAAATGCATGCCCCGCGCCATAAGTGACATAAAGAATGTCAGTAAGTGCATCCGCCACCTCTTTTAAATTTTTTTGATCAAGAGCAACTTTTAATTCATCCAGCTCCTCTCGTATAAGATCATATCTAAGAGTTTGTATTTTAGGATCTGGAAAAGCAGCTTTGGATTTTACTTCTTGACCAAATGTTTCCATGAATTCTTTGACTTTAGTAAAATTGCTCATATATTTTATTCTATATGAAAATATTTTTTAGTTTTTATTTTCTTCTTTTTTTATCCACAGGTGTACATTCATTTGAAAATACAAAGATAAAAATTGGAAATTTTTTAATAAATAAATACGAAATTACGATTCAAGAATTCCAAGCATACGCGGATACTAATAATTACAAAACATTAGCGGAACTAAATGGAGGTGGTTATGAATGGGGAGCTGGCTGGGAAAAAAGAAATGGCTGGAACTTTAGAACTCCTTATGGATCAACTCCAGAAAGTTTATTAGAACCTGCGGTGCACATAAATAGATTTGAGGCTGAACAATATTGCAAATCTATTAATGGAAGGCTTCCAACTTTTGATGAGTGGACTAAAGCTGCTTACCAACAATTACTTCCGTCAAAAAAATTTGAAACTAACAAAATTTACACCTATCCAAGCGGAGCTAAAGCAGAACATATGAATACCCAAGATTTGTTAGCCTTCAACAAACATGCTGATGTAACAAAATTGCCAGAGGGAATTAATGGATTAGTTGCTATGGGAGGTAATGTTTGGGAATGGATTGCAGATACAAAAAATAATGATTCTTTAACAGCTGGTGCTTCCTGGTGGTACGATTCTGGAAAAACAAAAAAATCTGGAGCTCAGTATAAACCATCAAATTTTTATGCGATTTATGTTGGTTTTAGATGTGCTTTTGATAAATAAATTATAATGAGCAACATTACCATTTATACTAAAGATTACTGTCCATATTGCGTAAAAGCAAAATCGCTACTAACCATGAAAAAAATTAAGTTTAATGAAATTAATCTAAATAATAATCCTGAGCAATTTGAGGAAATGGTAAATAAATCAAATGGAGCCAGAACCGTTCCGCAAATTTTTTATAAGAATAACTACATTGGCGATTGCGACACTATCCATCAATTAAATTCTGAAGGAAAATTAGATAAGTTACTTGGAATATAATTGATGTCTCTTTTTTTCTTAAGTTTCTTTGCGGGAATGATAAGCTTTTTGTCTCCCTGCGTTCTACCTTTAATACCAGGTTACCTTTCATTTATTTGCGGAACAGATCTAGAAAATTTACAAAAAAAATCTAAATATTTTATTTTGCAAAAATCAGCTCTATTTGTGCTTGGTTTTTCTTTTATTTTTATTTTACTTGGAGCATCATCAACTTTTTTTGGATCTTTTTTCTTAGCAAAATCACAAATTTTTTCTAATATTATTGCTGTTATAATCATTATTTTTGGCTTGTATTTAACCGGTATTATTAATTTTAATTTTTTTAATAATGAGTTCAGATTTTATATTTCCAAATATTCCAATAATTTTTCTTTTCCTTTTGTGGTGGGCATGGGATTTGCTTTTGGCTGGACCCCTTGTATTGGTCCAATTCTTGGTTCTATTTTAGCCTTGGCCTCTTTAGAAAATTCTCTAAGTCAGGGAATTTTTTTATTACTAGTGTACTCTATTGGCCTTGGAGTTCCATTTATGCTGGCGGGATACTATATGGGAAACTTTTTACTTTTTTCAAAAAAAGCTAGAAAATCTATTATGACCATACAAAAAATATCTGGAGTGGTATTAATCATTACAGGTGTTTTAATCTTTACTTCAAAATTACAAACTTTAGGCTTTTATATTCTAGATTTTTTTCCCTTTTTGGCAAAACTTGGCTAATTCATAAAATAACTAAAGAGCCAAAAACTAACTAAGCCAGAAGTTATGATGAAAATAATATTTTTAGAATAATATCCTACGATAATTGCAATACCAAAAGCCCAGATTTGTGGGTTATCGACAGTAACAAGCAGTCCCTGTTTATCCAAAAAAACAGCTGGAAAAATAATTGCAGGAAATACTGCTGAAGGAACATAGGTTAATATTTTTTTTGTTTTATTACTTAAAGATCCTGGATTAATAAAGCTAATCATTGAATATCTAGTAAAAAAAGTAACTAGTCCTGCTATTAAAATCCAAAACCAAATCATTCTGATATTTCTTTATATTTCGTGGTTAAAATAAAAGCAGCTACCAGGCCAACAAATGCAGATAAAATGATATAAACTTTCAATGGAAAATTGTAAGTTACAAGTGAAATAGCTCCGGAAATTATAATAATAAGTAAATGATCATATTTTTTTAATTCAGCAATAATTAAAGAAAGAAACGTTAGAGGTATCGCAAACTCTAAACCTAGAGCCTCTGGAATAACATTTCCCAAAACAATTCCTAATAAAGTTGATATTTGCCATAACAACCAAAGAGTAAAACCAGAGCCAAGCATGTGGTAATGAGAGAAAGTTTTTTTTTGATTTTTTTTAAAATAGGATAACGACACACTAAAAGCTTGATCTGTCATTAAATAACTAAGGAGAATCTTCCAGTACAAATTCAGTTTATTTAAATATTGAGCTAACACTGCGCTATATAAAAAATGTCTTGAATTAATCGCTAACACCGAACTAATCATAACTAATGGCGATGCTCCGGCGGTATATAGTTGGGCAAATGCAATTTGTGATGATCCTGCAAATATTAGAAAAGACATTGCAAAAGTAACCAATGGACTTAGGCCAAGCTCAACACCAACAACACCGTAAATAATTCCAAAAGGAATAACTGGAATCGTTAAAGGAATTACATCCATAAAACCTTTTTTAAATACTGTTATTTTTTTCACTAAAGAAGGCTGTATTGATATTGTCTAGCTTTTATAACTTCTTCTGGAAGATTGAGCTCAACATCCTGTAAACAAATGATTTCATCTTTTTGTATGTCTTTGTTTAAGATTGCTCCATCTGACAAGCCAAGGGATAATATTTTTTTCTCCTTAGATATTTTAGATGTCACTAATCGGCCTCGTGCACAAAAACCTCCCTCTCCATCTAAAACCTCTCCACGCTTTAAATTTTTTTTAGCAACCGAAGCTACATCGGCATTATAATATTTAGTATAACCAGTAGCTTTAGCATCAAGAGCAATAGAATATATAGATTGGGCAAGTTCTAAACCTATATAATGATACGGTCTCCAAATAGCGGAATAGGTTCCTGATTGATCCGTAACCATTCCATAATCACTAAAACAACTTTTAACATAAGAATTTTGCGCTTTGATCACTATGTATACTCCCCATCGTAAATCATTAGGGATATCTTTTTTATTTCTATCCATACTCGATAGAACTTCTACCTGTCCTTCATAATCAATTAACCCCCCTTCTGAACGGGGTATAAGTTTTTTTGCAATATCATAAACACCAACTGGCGGAAATGTTAAGCCATCTTCTGGACATTTTAAATTAGTAGCATTGCTAACCGCTGCCATTTCAATTGCGCTTTTATCACCACAGGTAAATGAATTGAACATTTTAGGATTCATTCCAGATTCTATTTCTGCTTTTTCTTTTGTTAAACCGTAATGATCCCAAACCGTATCTGGAGTTGAGTATTCAAATGTTGGGTGATACTTAGTTCCTTTGCCGGCGCAAGTAACAAAAAATCCATTTAATCTTGCCCACTCAACTTGCTCCACAATAAGCGAGGGTTGATCACCGTAAGCCATCGAGCAGATGACGTTGTGCTGTTTGGCCAAGTCAGCCAAATACTTACCGCAGGTTACATCCGCTTCCACATTGACTAAAATGATATGTTTATTTTTTTTAATAATCTTAGAAGCATGAACGGTTCCAAGTACAGGATTACCAGTGGCTTCTATAAATATCTCAATATCCCTATCGATAATTTTATCTAACGAGTTTACGAAATTAATTTTTTCTACTGTGAGTGTGCTCAATCCACTTTTTAAGCAATTTTTTTTTGCCTGATCGATATTAAGATCTACAATTGAGTCAATTTCTATTTTTTGAAGGTGGTTGTATTGAGACAAAAACATTGAAATAAATTTTCCACATCCGATAAATGCTATTTTGATTGGGTTAATTCTAGATTCAAGCTTGGTGTGCAAAAACATCTTATAAATCTATCAATTAATTAAGTTTATAAATACTAAAAAATAATGTTACTTTTTCCAAATATTATTTAAAATTTCTTCTCTTTGACAAGCTTTTTTATAAGCAAGATACTTCAAAAAATTATTTTGATAATAGTCTTGGTGATACTCTTCTGCTTCATAAAATTCTTGAAATGGTTTTAATAAAATAAATGTTTTTTTATCAAATTTTTTTTCTATTTGTTCAATACTTTGCTCTGCTATTTTTTTTTGTGTTTCATTTTGATAAAAAATTGCAGATCTATAACTTTCGCCTTTGTCGCAAAACTGACCTGCAGCATCAAAAGGGTCTATATTTTTAAAAAAAATGTCCATAATGGATGGGTATGAAATAACATCAGAATCGTACACAATCTCCACCACTTCTAAATGACCCGTATTTTCATTTACTACTTGCTCGTATGTTGGATTTTTAATATGACCACCCGAATAACCTGAGGTGGTTTTTTTAACACCCATAACTTTGTCAAAAGCTTCTTCCATGCACCAAAAACAACCTCCAGCAAAATATACTTTTTGTAAATTTTCTGCTCTGGCCAGGTTTGTGAAACATAGAATTGCTAAAATAAAAATAAATTGTTTCATGATAGTTTTTTTTTTGAGGATAAAATTATTCCTGAAATAATAAATAAAGCTCCAACGATATGAAACATTGCAAAAGTCTCACCGAGTAAAGTAATTGCCATTATTGAACTAAATACTGGCATTAGATGGAGAAAAGTTCCTGCTCTATTTGCACCAATAATCATCACCGCCCCATTCCATAAAATATAAGCTCCAATACCTGCAAATAATACAACATAGGCAATCGTTAACAGGACTGGCATATTAATCGGCAAATGTTTGCCTGACATAAGTTCCCATACATAAAATGGTAATAAAAATATAACGCCAAATGTGATCAATACTTCGAGTAATACAAATGGCCTAAGGTTAATTTTTTTTTCTTTTATTATTATAGAATAAATAGCCCAAGATAACATCGCAACTAACATCCACAAATCTCCCTTGTTAAGTTGTAAGTGTATTAGTCGTTGTAAATCCATTTTTGTAATAATAATCATGACGCCAAGTAAGGAAGTGGTTACTCCAACTATCTGATACATACTTGCTTTTTCCGTTTTAAAAATTGATCCAAGACAAATAATTAGTACCGGTATAGTAGAAATCATCAAAACCCCGTTTAGTGCCTGCGTATAATTAAGAGCATAATAAACGACAGAATTAAAAACAGAAATGCTAGTGAATGCCATAATCATTATAGCGATCATATTATTTTTAATAATTCCAAGATGATTAAGAGCTTCTTTGATTGTAAAAGGAGCTAAAAGTATCCAGGCAAATACCCATCTATAAAAATTAAGTGTAATTGGAGGTATTTCAAAAAAAGTTGCAACTTTTCCCACAATAAAATTTCCAGACCAAAATGCAGTACAAAGAATCAGCATAACATATGCCTTAAATTGATTTTGATGTTGCATGAATTTAGAGCTTATATTCTTTATGTATTTTTGCGCTCATCACAATACCAAGGGCAAACATAGTTGTGAGCATTGCCGTTCCACCATAAGAAATAATAGGTAGTGGCACACCAACCACTGGTAGTAATCCCGTTACCATTCCAAGATTTACAGCAAGATACACAAAAATATTAAAACCTATTCCAAAACAAACTAGTCTTGAAAAATTATTCTGAGATTGTAATGAAATAGTTAAAATAGTTAAAATAATTCCAAAAAAAATAAAAATTAATAATAAAGAACCAAGAAACCCAAACTGCTCGGCAAAAACAGTAAAAATAAAATCCGTATGTTTTTCAGGAAGAAATTCTAAATTACTTTGTGTTCCTTGTTTAAAACCTTTACCAAAAAAGCCAGCTGAGCCAATGGCAATTTTTGATTGAATAATTTGATATCCTGATCCTAAAGGATCATTTTCTGGATTTAAAAATGTTAATATTCTTTTTTGCTGATAAGGTTTTAAAAAAGAAATAACAAACGGTGCTAAAACAAACAATGAGACTAGTCCTGTAAGAAAAATTTTTAAATTTAATCCTGCCAGCCATAACATTCCTATACTCACAATTAAAATAAATATTCCTGTACCTAGATCAGGTTGGTTCGCCACCAGAAAAAAGGGAATAATAATAATAAAAAGAGGAATAATTAAATTAGAAAGACGATCTATATCTTCAATTTTGATAAACTGATAATACCTTGCAAGAGCAAGGATAACCGCAACTTTCATTAATTCGGAGGGCTGAATATTAAAAAAATAAAGATTGATCCATCTTTTAGCTCCTAATGCAGAAAAACCAAACAAACTAACATAAAGAAGAAGTCCTAATACAATAAAATAAAATACATAAGCATAGCGATACCAAAATTTTATGTTGGTGAAAGCTACTATAAAAAATAGACTAACCGAAACAGCTATTCGCAAAGAGTGCTTAACTAAATAATTAGTATCTACCCTATCCACTGAATAAATAGTCAGCAAACCAACACAAATAAGCAAAACAACTAGTGAAAAAAATAACCAATCAAACATAAAAAATTTTTCTTTAGCTTGTTGAATTATTGATTTTTTAATTGTTCTAAACATTATTTACTTTTGCATCTTTTTCAAAAATGTTTTTCATAACATCTCTAGCAATTGGTGCTGCCACTGCAGATCCAGATCCACCATGATCAATTATGACAGTGATAGCGTATTTTGGTTTGTCGGTTGGGCCAAAACCAACAAATAAAGAATGGTCTCTATATTTTAAAGGCAGATCTTTATTTTTTATATCCTGATCTCTTTCTAATTGAGATATTCGTCGCACCTGGGCTGTTCCGGTTTTACCAGCAAACTGCCTAGCTCCAATAATTCTTGATGCATAGGAAGTTCCTCCTGGTTCATTAGTTGCAGCATCTAAGCTTTTTAATAATAACCCAACATATTCATCATCATTAACAATTTTTTCGGTTAATACAGTTTGTTCATTTTCTATAAAGGATGGAGAAATTTTGTAACCACCATTAGCAAACTGCGCCATCATTTTGCACAACTGCACATTAGTTGATTTCATATAACCCTGACCAATTCCAGCGATCATAGTTTCTCCTAAAAACCAAGGTTTTCCTAATACTTTTCTTTTCCAAGTTGTAGAAGGAATTAAACCTTCTTTTTCTTCAATAAAATTTTGAAACACTTTTTCGCCTAAACCAAATTTCATTGCCGTTTCTTGCAAACGGTTAATACCAAGAAGTCTTGCCACTTCATAAAAATAAATATCGCACGATTGTTTAATTGCTTCATGCAAACCTATTCTGCCATGCCCTTTTTCTTTCCAGCAATGATATTTATGATCATATAATTCTACATCGCCCTTACACGTGTGCTTAAAATCTTTGGTAATAATTTTATTTTCTAACGCAGAAAGAGCCACTAGCATTTTTATTGTGGATGCTGGTGGATATGCAGTAGTTAAAGCTTTATTGATTAAAGGTTTTTGTTCATCTTTATTTAATGCTTTAAATTCATCTTCACTCATGCCGTAGGTAAATTTATTTGAATCAAAAGAGGGGCTCGATGCGCAGCATAATACTTTACCTTGCATATCCATAACAACAATCGAACCTGGATTATTTTTTAACCTATGGTGGGCAAAAGTTTGAATATCTTTATCTATGGTGATTTTTATCGGATTACCATTTACACCTTCTTCATGCACAACTTGCTTAATTCTTTTGCCAAACACATTTACTTCATACGTTGCTGAACCTGGACTGCCTAATAATTGATCATCTAAATTTTTTTCTAAACCAAATTTTCCTATTTTCAAATTTGGCACTTCTCTAAAATTAGAATCTAATCTATTCAGATCATTTTTATCTGGGGCACTGACGTAACCAATAATATGTGAGAATTCAAAGGGGTACTTATAAGTTCGCTCATATGAAATAAAAGGTTGGGCGCCTTGTAGATTTTGAATATTATAATTTAATTTAGAAAATTCTTTCCAGTTTAAATTTTTATTTAAAACAAATGGTTGGTATTTATTAAATTTAACTAGTTTTTTTTTATACAAATCAATTTCATCCTGGTTCAGTGGTATTAATTCTGAAAGAGATGAAAAAAAATTATTAATTGATTTAATTTCTTTTGGAATGAGAGCAATTTTATACACTTGAAAATTATCAGCAATCACATGATCATGTTTATCTAAGATCACACCGCGCGAAGGAGTTAATTTCCAGCTGCGAAATCTATTTTTATCAGAACGAATAGTGTATTCATCTTTCTTTACAACCTGCATATAAAATAATCTGGAAATAATCGTTGCAAGAAACACAAACTTAAAAGAAGTTAAAACAAATGCTCTTCTTGAGATGAGTTTGCTCTTGCTTTCTGATCCTTTTTTGGGTGATGGCGTGAAATATTTCATTAAATAACCAATATAACGGTGGACTTTTTTTTTGCAAAATGTTAATTCAGCCGCTTATTTGGAGGTAGGTTATTAAAATAGAAGTAAAAAACGACAATCTGGAACAAGCGTTAAGAGTTCTTAAAAAGAAGCTTCAGCGTGAAGGAACGTTTCGTTTATTAAAAATTAAAAGTACATACGAAAAGCCCTCTGAACGAAAAAAGAGAGAATTAGAAGATAATATGGCACGAGTTAAGAAGTTAAGAAAACTTAAGGCTAGATTTTAATTTTTTTTACTATTTAATAATAAATTCATATCGCGGGGTGGAGCAGTCTGGTAGCTCGTCAGGCTCATAACCTGAAGGTCCTTGGTTCAAATCCAAGCCCCGCAACCAAACTTTTTTAATAATGAATTGGTGGGACTGGTTGGTTACGCTCCAACTACCCCTGCAATGTCAATGCAGTACTCTACTATTGAGCTACAGTCCCTAGTTTAATATTTAATCTAAAGATTTAGAAATTTCTTCAACCATTTTTTTGGCATCAGCAAATAACATCAACGTATTATCTTTATAAAATAATTCATTATCTACGCCGGCATAACCAGAAGATAAACTTCGTTTAACAAATAGTACCGATTTTGATTTCTCAACATCAAGAATTGGCATGCCATAAATAGGACTAGTTTTATCAGTTTTGGCTGCAGGATTAGTCACATCATTTGCACCAATAACAAAACTTACATCCGTATTAGAAAAATCATTATTAATATTTTCTAACTCAAATACATCATCATAAGGAACATTTGCTTCTGCCAATAAAACATTCATGTGACCTGGCATTCGTCCTGCAACAGGATGTATAGCGTAAGAAACTTTAACACCATTTGCTTTTAATTTATCAACCATCTCTTTTAAAGCATGCTGCGCTTGCGCCACTGCCATACCGTATCCTGGAACAATAATAACAGATGACGCGTTCTTCATTAAAAATGCTGCATCTTCTGCTCCTGCTTGTTTAACTGGTTTGTTTGGATTATTTTTAGATGCACTTGCGGTATCACCTTCTGATCCAAATCCTCCTAAAATAACATTGAATAACGATCTATTCATACCTTTGCACATTATGTAGGATAAAATTGCACCAGATGAGCCTACTAATGCACCGGTAATAATCAAAGCTGTGTTTTCTAAAGTAAATCCAATTCCAGCTGCTGCCCAGCCTGAATAAGAATTTAACATGGAAACAACGACCGGCATATCAGCGCCGCCTATTGGAATGATAATTAAAAAACCAACAACAATGGAGAGTATGGTTAAAGTCCAAAATATATTTTCTGATTGATTGATTGTTAAATATCCAATCAAAACAATAATAGTAATTCCAATTAATAAATTAATAAAATGCTGACCTTTAAAAGTAATTGGTGATCCTGACATTAGTCCTTGTAATTTTAAAAATGCAATACAAGAGCCTGAAAAAGTTATGGCACCAATCGAAACCCCAATGGACATTTCAATAAGGGATGCAAATTTAATATTACCAAAAGTTCCAATACCAAAAGAATCTGGATTATAAAATGCCGAAACTGCAATTAAAACTGCGCTTAAACCGACAAGACTATGAAACCCTGCAACTAATTGCGGCATGGAAGTCATGGCAATTCGTGCAGCAATCATAGCGCCAATAAAACCTCCTATGACAAGTGGCACTAAAATATAAAAAGAATTATTAATTAAAATTGTAAGATCTTTAACAGATAGAAGGGTGACCACTATTGCAAGCGCCATACCGATAATACCAAATAAATTACCTGTTCTTGAAGTTTCAGGAGATGATAAACCTCGAAGGGCTAAAATAAAAAATATGCCTGATACTAAATATAAAGAGGCAGTTACATTTCCTGATAGCATGGTAATTATTTCTTTCCTTTTTTGTACATTTTCAGCATTCGGGCTGTAACCAAAAACCCACCAAAAATATTAATAGCTGCAAGTAAAATTCCAAAAAAACCAGACCACATGGAAATGCTTGAACTTGCAGAATTTGAAACTGCAACCGCAACTAATGCACCCACAATAATCACAGATGAAATAGCATTAGTCACCGACATTAAAGGGGTATGTAATGCTGGAGTAACACTCCATACAACGTAATAACCTACAAAAATAGAAAGTATAAAAATTGCAAATCTAAATACAAACGGGTCGATGTCCATTATATTGCTCCTGTCATAAGTACGTTTTTAATAATTTCATCTTCTTGATCAATCTTAATTGATTTATTCTCTTTATCGTACATAAGCTCAATAAAATTATAAATATTTTTTGCTAATAAATTTGAGGCTGTTTCAGAAATTCTTGAGGCAAAATTAGTATAACCTATTATTCTTACTCCTTGTTTTTCAACTATTTTTCCTGGCTCAGAAAAAGCAGAATTTCCACCTTGCGCTGCTGCTAAATCACAAATTATTGATCCTGGTTGCATGGATAATACCATTTCTTCCGTAATTATTCTTGGCGCTTTTTTACCAGGAATTAAAGCAGTGCAGATAATAATATCTTGTTTTTTAACCGTCTCTTTTAATAATGCTTCTTGTTTCTTTTTAAAATCATCACTTGCCTCTTTTGCATAACCTCCTGCAGTTTCTAAATTTTCTGAACCTTCCACAAACACAAATCTTCCCCCTAAACTTTCAACTTGCTCTTTTGATGCAAGTCTTACATCCGTTGCGGAAACAACTCCGCCCAATCTTTTTGCCGTTGCTATAGCCTGTAAACCTGCAACCCCTGCCCCCACCACAAAAAATTTAGCAGGAGATACTGTTCCTGCAGCTGTCATCATCATCGGCACTGCTTTATTAAATTCATACGTTGAATCGATTACCGCTTTATATCCTGCAAGATTTGCCTGTGATGATAAAATATCCATAGACTGCGCTCTGGTAATTCTTGGTAAATAATTAAGAGCAAAAAGATTAATTTCTTTATTTTTTAATTTACTAATAACGCTATTATTATTTTTATCAAAATCAGTTACTACAATACTTGCATTCTTTTTTAATTTATCGCTCACCTTATCCTGATCTAAAGAGATCATGAGCAATACATCCGTTTTAGCTAAAATCTGCTCCTCGGATTCAATGTTAGCTCCACTTTGTTGCAAAGCTTCATCACTTATATTTGAAGCTAGTCCATAACCTTTAGGTAAATGAACAGCAATCCCGCTTTTGGTATATTTTTTAATAACATCAAGAGAAAATATAATTCTTTTTTCATCTTTATTATTTTCTAAAATTGAACTGACGATCATATAAACTTATTACCTTGAGATGTAACTATTCGCAAAAAAAAAATGAAATATTTTGTTGATTAAAAAACTATAACAAAAAGATTGCCATTAAAACCAGAACCACAATCACCCCAAGTGATGCCCAAACTACTAACTTAGTAAAATTAGACCAAGTTTTTTTTTGTTCTTCTATATCCATCTAGGCTGCTTAACCTTGTCTTGCCTTCATACGAGGATTTTTTTTATTAATAACGTAAATTTTGCCTCGGCGTTTTACGACCTTGTTATTAATATCTCTTTTTTTCAATGATTTTAAGGAACTTACAACTTTCATAGGCTGATCAATTATATAATTAACGACTTTTTGTAAAGGAATGTTTTTGTAAAAAGTTTGTTACATAAGACTCTAGTGTGATCCTACCAACTTTATTATGAATTTTATTATTTAAATTCATACTATTAAGTGCTGAAGCATAACGCTCGCCTGGTCTTTTAGGCAGATATTTAATCTTAGAGCGAAATAATTTTGCTAACTTAATAATTGAATAACTTTTCACCGCAGCAATTGCATAATGTTTATTTTTATTTTGTTTCCATGCTTTATAACATACTTCAACTGTATCTAAGACGTGAGTAAATTTTCTGCTTTGTGTTCCTGGTCTAACCACCGGTAATGGTTGCTGACGCAAATAATGATCTTCAAAAATACCAACCACCGTCGCCATATCACCTTTACAAATTTGTCTTGGTCCATACACATTATAAAAATAAATAACTTCAAATTTAAAATCAAACCATGTTCTTAAATTTTCTAAAAGTTCTAAATTTTTAGCTTTGGTAAAAGCATAGGGTGATAAATTTTTGTCCATTCCGCCATTACCTAAACTTGCTGAAGTTGCAGAATAAATTAATTTAATCTTATGATCTAAGCAAAATTTAAATACTGCTTTGGTTCCAATCGAATTAGAATGAAAGCATTCATTAAACTTTAAAAAACTTTGATAAATTCTTGCAAACTCACCAAAGTGAAATATGGCATTTATTTTTTTTCTATAAGCTTTTAATACTGAATCTATATTGGTCGTATTAGAGTTAATGTAAGTTACTCTCTTATTCCTAATATGATTTTGTTTAGACCCACTAGAATAATTATCAATACTGATAATCTTATATTTAGTTTTTTGAATTAATAATTCGATTAAATTTGATCCAACAAAACCAGCTCCGCCTGTGACAACAAGAATATTTTTCATGAAAATGATGTTAAGAATTATGTATAGAGGTTTGTTAAGCCTGGCAACGACCTACTCTCCCATACCTTAAGGCAAAGTACCATCGGCGCTGAAGAGCTTGACTTCCGAGTTCGGAATGGGATCGGGTATGACCTCTTCGCAATAATTACCAGGCAAGGTTTTATACTAAAAAAAAGATAATAGTCAAAACATTAAATATAGCGGCTGTTAAACTGAAGTATTGGTTATGCCTATTTATTTATATTAATAACTTTACCGGACCTACTAAGTTCAGGACTTTTTTTAACATCATCTTTTGTTAAACCCGCTTGCTCTGTATAGAGATAATCAACAATTTTATATTCAGATTGATAGGTATCTATTATTTTCTCTAACATCGCTTTTACTTCCGCAACTTTATGAGCAACTAATAATGATTGCAGGGCATTTAAATCTTTTTCTAATTGATTGAACGGAATGAAAGGATCTTGTGCTTTTTTAATTTTTTCGTGGATTGTTGGTTGAGGATTATCGCCTAACAATAATTCTTCATATAATTTCTCACCAGCTCTAAGGCCTACAACTTTAATTTCAATATCTCCTTCTGAATTCTCCTCATCTTTAACGCTTAGTCCTGATAATTGAATCATACGATAAATTAAATCTTTAATTTTGACACTCTTTCCCATATCTAGGACAAAAACATCGCAATTATTACTTAAAGCACCTGCTTGAATAACAAGTTGAGCCGCCTCCGTGATGGTCATAAAATAACGAGTAACTTCAGGATGAGTTAAAGTTATAGGGCCACCTTGTTTTATTTGTTGTTTAAATTTAGGGATTACCGAACCAGAAGACTCTAAAACATTACCAAAGCGAACCATTGACATGTTCATTTTATGACTTGCCTGCTCATGATATAAAGCTTGAACACAAAGTTCTGCTAAACGTTTTGAAGCCCCCATAATATTTGTGGGCCGTACCGCCTTATCACTTGAGATTAAAACAAAATTTAAAACTTGCTGTTTGATTGCAGCTTTAACAACTGCATAAGTTCCAAAAACATTATTTAATATCCCTTCACAAATATTAGCCTCAACCAGAGGTACATGTTTATAAGCTGCGGCATGATAAATGGTTTCAACATTAAATGTTTGTAAAATTTCATTCATTTTATTTTCATCTTGCACATTTGCAAGTAACGGGACAATTTTTATCTTTTGATTTATTGCTATTAATTCTTCATAAATTTTATAAAGATAAAATTCATTAAGTTCACAAAGAATTAGTGCTTTAGGTTTGCATCTTACAATCTGCCGGCAAAGTTCTGAACCAATAGATCCACCCGCTCCCGTCACTAACACCACTTGATTGTTAATATATTTTAATAACAATTCTTGTTTTGGCGCAACAGGTTCGCGGTCTAAAATATCATTCACATCAAGCTCTCTAATATCCGACATAGTCACTTTCCCATCAATAATATCTGTTACCGACGGCAAAGTTTGAACGGCTAATTTGTAAGAGCGAAGTTTTTCTAAAATCTGATTTCGCTTAAAACGATTAATCAATGGCAAGGCAAGTAACACAAGTTCAATATTTTTTGACTGAATAAGTTCTTCTAACTGATTTATATTGTAAATGGACAGTCCTTGTAACACTTGGCCCTGTAATCTGTCATCATCATCTAAAAAACCAACTACTTTATATTCAATGCTATTATCTAAGGAACTGGCTAACTGACGGCCTGCACTGCCCGCACCATAAATCAATGTAGTTTTTGTTGACTTATTTTTTTTGGAAATAGAGGTTCCTAAAATAAATTTTACACATAACCTTGAACCACTAACTGCAAAAAATAAAAGCATAGGTTGAAGTATTCCGATAGATCTTGGAACCCCATCAACTCGGTACAATCCAAATACACAAAAATATAATAAGCCATAAATTATAACAGCAATAGCGACAGAGAAAATAATACTTGATCCTGAATATCTAAAAATAGTTCGGTATAATCCGCTAAGCCAAAATATCGGGATAGCTAAAACAACCGAGACCAAAGCTGCAGTAATCACCGGTCCTTTTAAAGGAATAAATTGCTCTAACCTTAAATAAAATGCAGCCACTGCGCAAATTACGCACAAACTCATATCGCTTAACATAGCGATCGTTTGTTTTGCCGGACGAGGCAAATCTAAAACACTTGCTGTTAACTGCTGCTTAATACTCATAATATAACTTCAACCTTATTAAAAATTTACTCTATACAAAACTAAAGTTTAAATCAAAATTAGTACTTACTTTTTTCACTATACTTAGATTTTTCTTCAAATTTCGACATGTTTTTTGTGCTTAGCGTC
>JAGYIF010000003.1 GCA_018402735.1 Pelagibacteraceae bacterium | reverse complement strand
CGGTTTTCACATCTTTTTTGATTGGTTTTTTCCCATAAGTTAAAAAACTGTTTTTAAATATGGGGTCATTTTTTGGTAGTGGTTGGATGATGATTTTTACCATCTGTTTCTCCTTTAGCTGTTGTTTTAATCCGCAGCAAGTAGAGTATTTTCTAAATCACGGATGACTTATTATAAAATTTTTTTACTTTCGTTGCAACTTCATTTGAGACTAGAGATATATTGACATTGTAGAGCTTGCTAATAAAGCTACACTAAGTCTCTATTTTAACCGACATTTTACATTTTTTATTAATAAGAGTGTTAAAATTTTTTTCACCAACAAATTTTTCTAGATAAGAGATCCTTATAGGGACGAGAATATCTTTAAAATATGCTATTTTTTTCGTTAATTCTGAGTAATTTAGAGTAATAAGTTTTTTTTCGGTAGATACTTGATCCCATAATACAATTTGTGGTATACTCGAATCATAAGTCATAGTTCTTTCTAACTATGCGAGGTCATTCGTAGACACTCCTTACAAATAAAAACGAGCACTAAACGATTAGAGACGGATTCCAGGTTTGGAATGGTCGTATCTAATTTATTTTAACGTTTGGATCGCTTGGTCGTTTAGCAAGTACCAGACAGTGCTAAGGCACAAATATGTATAGGAGTAATTATGACTAAACAAACAAACAATCAAAAAAACATTGTTAACCAATGTATTTTGATACTAACACAACAATTAAAAAAACTAGAACAAGCAAGGTTGAGACCTGGTTTTGCTAAAGGCGGAATGAGTACCATTGGATCTTTAATGGACACACCCCTTATGCAACCAGTTCCATCTTTAACTAGTTCCACTATTAAAAAGCTCAGAACGAGTTTTACTAATGGTGGTTTTGTCAATGATGATCTGTATCAAATTCAGTATTTAATTTCAGTCCTTGAGGGAGGTTTGTTATCTCCAATGGAGGCAAAGTTATTAGCTGATTTGTATGAAGATCTTCGCAAAATACAAGGAGGTAGCAAATAATGTCATCAGAAAAAAAGATCATTTCGATCAAAAAAATAAAAGCTAATCAACGCAATGCCCAAAAGAGTACTGGGCCTGTCAGTATAGCAGGTAAATCCTGGTCAAGACGCAACAGTGTAAAGCACGGGTTGTTTGCAATGGATGTAGTCACTATTGGTGAAAACAAATTGCAATTTGAGGAATTTAATAAGCAACTTATTAAAGAACTTAAACCCATCGATATGCTGAGTATGCAAATTGCTAACAAAATTGTCTATACGGCTTGGAACTTAAGGCGTTGCGATAAAATACAAAGTGGTTTGCTTGCTTATGAGATGCAGAGTTATGAGGCAGATGAATATAAAAATAAACTAGCAGAGATTCGTCACTCTAATTTTGCAAAAACAGATGAGACAAAAGTAAATTATCAAAATTTACTTATGGGTCTTGCTTTCATCAGAGACTGTAATAGTGGAAATGCAACTATCAAACTAGGCTCGTATGAAACCAAACTACTTAATCGCTATACAAAACTAATTGAGCAATTGAAGCAATATAAGGAGGAAAAATATGAGCAACGATAAAATAAGTTTGATACGTCTTAATAAACGAAATTGGTTTGGTAAGGATCGTAAAACAAAGTTTAGATTTGCTGAACCAACTCATAATTATTTTATGTCGAAGATAAAAGAAGTGACAGAAGATTTTCTAACAGAAAATAAAGATTATTTGTTAGAACATAATCCGGCTCTTTTATATACGATGCGAAATAAACCAGTTCCAAAAAAATACCAAGGAAAAGTTGCTGCAGATATACCTGCAGCAACTCCGCAACCAGTTGCCAAAGCAGAACCAGTAGCAACTAAAGAAGTGGTAGTAGAACAGACTGGTCCTCTAAGTCCGTTAGATCAGTACCAAGAAGATCAGAAGAAAAAGAAACAAGAACAGCTGGACAAACAAAAGAAAATGCAAAATCAATTTAGATTTTCAGCAGCACCAAAAAAAGATCCGAACTGCGGTATGGGTTGGGTCAATCCTTTTACTTCGATTAATCAAGGGAAACTCGGACATTCACAATCTTGGAAATTTAAGAGTCCGAAGAAATATGAATACTATTGATAGATAGGACGTTTAGAGTGTGTAAAGATTACATATAATAATTCACTTCCTATTTTTCAAGAGGGGTAAAAATAAATTTTTCTACGTATTGGAAATTTATCATTGCTACTTAACTATATTTTGTAAGTTGCCTTAGGGGACTTACCTAACTCGCTTAAACAAGGAGAAAAAAAATGAGTAAACTAAATGGAAGCCTATCTATCTTTAACCAGTTAAAACCTATGTCAATTGGTTATGATAGTTTGTTCGATAGTTTTGAGAGGATGTTTGAAGATAGTAACTTTGCATCTTTTGAAAATTATCCGCCATACAATATTACAAAAACTGGAGATAATAGTTACGATATTGAGGTGGCATTAGCTGGTTTTTCGAAAAAAGATATTAGCATCGAATATGCTGATGGTCTGTTGAAGATTAAATCAGTTAAAGAAAGCAAAACAGAGGGACAAGATGAAAACAATCAAGTTATTCATCAAGGAATATCAAGAAGATATTTTAGCAAAACCTTCACAGTTTCTGATGATACAGAAATCAAAGGAGCTGAACTAAAAGATGGTTTATTAAAAATATCTTTAGAGAGAATTATTCCTGACTCTAAAAAAGCAAGAACTATTGAAATAAACTAGTCATATAGATGGGTAGAGGCCTTATCGGCCTCTACCGCATCTTTAAATTTTTAAATTTATTAATATTTCTTAAGGAGTAAGCCAGGTAACTGTTGGGCTTGTGCCTGATAATTCGATCTTGGCTCGTCTATGACCTTTGGAGGCTAGATATAACCATTCAAAGGAATGAATTGTACTTTCAATGATTGCAAAGTGCTCATAACCTAATTCCGTTTCATCGATGGGAACTGTTTTTCCATTATATTGCTCTGGTATTCCTGAAGTTGGATTATCACTTACTGATCCTGGTGCAGTAGTTGCAAGATAACATTTTCTACTCATGCTTTGTATTTTTTTCCAAGATTCTGCTGTGGTCTCATCTTTATAATGAATAGTAGCAGTGCCTGTGGCACGAACCTGAATTTTTTCTTCCTTGTTATAAAAGAGAAAGTAAATTTGCTTATTATTTTTTAAAGACTCTATTTTTTCTGATCTTATATCAGTGTGAAAACGTAATACATTTCTGTCTGGATAAGCACCGCGTAGTACCACAATCCTTGCATCAGGGCCTTGCTTTGAATTAGTAACAACCACCGGTAATCTGAAATCTTCTTCTCTATCCTTCACGCCTTTACTGAGCAGAGCCCAGATTTTATCAAGGATCAGATCCTTGTTGTTATAAAATCCAGGTTCAATTGAGCTCACAGCTTTATTTTTTTTTAGGAAGAAGGGTAATTAAGCTAGATGTATCAAATCTTTTTCCGCCTTTATTTTGCACTTCTGCATAATAACCATCGATTATTTTAGTAATTGGAAGGATTGAGCCATTTGCTTTTGCTTCCTCCATTGCAATAGATAAATCTTTTCTCATCCAATCTACCGCAAAACCAAAATCAAATTTATCGGTAATCATGGTTTTGTATCTATTCTCCATTTGCCAAGATTGAGCTGCACCTTTCGATATCACTTCAATTACATCTTCCATATTCAAACCTGCGTTTTGGCCAAAACGAATAGCTTCTGACAAACCTTGAACTAATCCAGCAATACAAATTTGGTTCACCATTTTAGCTAATTGACCTGCACCAGATGGGCCTAATAATTTTATTTTTTTAGCATAGTGATCAATCACAGGTTCTGCTTTTGTAAAATGATTTTGATCTCCTCCCACCATAACGGTTAACTGACCATTTTCAGCACCAGCTTGACCACCTGAAACAGGTGCATCTAGAAAACCAAATTTTCTTTTGTTTGCTTCGCTGTGTAATTCTCTTGCAATTTTTGCAGATGCTGTGGTGTTATCAATAAATATTGCATTTTCTTTAACTGAATGAAATGCGCCGTGTTCACCAATAGTCACTTCCCTTAAATCATTATCATTACCAACACAGCTAAATACAAAGTCAGAATCTTTTGCAGCTTCTTTGGGAGTTGGCGCATGTTTTCCGCCAAATTCTTTTGCCCATTTTTCTGCTTTGGCAATCGTTCGGTTATAAACCGTTACATCGTGCCCACCTTTTGCTATATATCCTGCCATGGGGTAGCCCATCACACCTAAACCTATGAACGTTACTTTTGCCATTACTGTCTCTCCTTTATTTTTTGTAAATGTTTAATTTTCAATTTGTTAAGAATAATTTTAGATTTCTTTTATTTGGTTTCATTTTGACATTTTGTTCTAGCTTTGGTCAAACTTTTTTTATTGGTATTTTTAATCCCTTTATCAGACAAGAGCTTGATTTAAGCCACTCCCAGTTTGGTCTAATTTATTCTTTAGCGACCGTTGCCAGTGCTATTTCTTTAATTTGGATTGGTAAAAAAATTGATGATGTAAGAATTCTTTATTTTGCTATTTTTACTTGTGTCTTTTTAGCCTTTGCTAGTTTTTTTATAACGTTAGTTGAAAGCGTTGTTTTATTATTTTTTGCTCTTTATTTTCTAAGGTTATCAGGCCAAGGGTTAATGGTGCACACTTCTTCAACCTCCATGGCAAAGTTTTTTGATCATAACCGCGGTAAAGCTTTAAGCGTGTCTTGGCTTGGTTTATCCTTAGGCGAGGGGTTTTTGCCTTATCTAATTATTTTTCTTATAACTTTATTTTCATGGAAAACCATTTGGCTTGGAATTTCTATTTTTATATTGTGTGTAGTTGTTCCCTTTGTTTATTTTAATTTAAGAACCTATGTGGATGGCTCAACCGAGAAAACAGAACTTAAACCTGTTATCCGGCATGATATTAAAAATTGGACAAGGGAAGAAGTTCTGCGCGATGTTAAATTTTATTTTTTGCTGCCGGCTGTGCTTGCGCCTGGTTTTTTGACCACAGGTATTTTTATTAATCAGGTTTATATTTTTGAGAGTAAAGACTGGTCTTTATTACTACTTGCCCAAGGTTTTACTTTTTATGCTGTCTTTAGCGTTATAGCACTTGCGGTATCAGGATTATTAATTGATAAATTTTCTGCGATTAAAGTATTGCCCTTTTATTTAGTGCCAACCATGTTTTCATATTTATTTGTGATCTATATTGATTGGAATTTTACACCGATTATGATGATGATATTGATCGCGATGACCAATGGAACTTCTGCAGTCTTACTGACCTCGACCTGGTCTGAGATTTATGGAACTAAATATTTAGGAGGAATAAGATCGATTACTGTTTCTCTTTTTGTGTTCTCAACTGCAATAGCGCCTGTTTTATTTGGTTACTTAATTGATCATCAATTTAGCATGAACCAAATTTTTGGCTTGATGCTTGCTTATCTTGTTTTTGCAAATGGGTTATTTTTGATCAAATTAAAGGACTATAGACCCGTACAAACTACTTGATTTTACAGCTAGAACTTAATAAAAGAGCTCAAAATTATGGCACGAGTCACAGTCGAAGATTGCTTAGAAGCAGTCGACAATCAATATGATCTGATCATCTTAGCTAAAGAGAGAACTTTGCAAATCGGGGCAGGGGATGCTCCGTTAGTAGAAGAGGATAATGATAAAAAAACTGTAATTTCTTTAAGAGAAATTGGTGATAAAAAAATTGATATTAAGAAATTAACTGAGGCAACAATTGATAGAGCCCGTGATCATCCTGAGGATGCAACGGTTCAAGAAGATTTTGATGCACCAGAAGGCGATGCTTTTGAAGAAATTTATAAAGGCGAAGTATCTAAATCTGGTTTAGCTATTCTACCATCAAAAAGATCTAGAAAAGTTCCAGCTGCCAATGCTGCAGCAGATGACGATGATGATGCAGATACAGATGATGTATCAGAAGAAGTAATTGACGAAACTGCTGAAGAAAAAGCAGAATAATTTTTATTCAAATTCCTTTAATAATTGTGCGCGGTGTTGATCAAGATTAGGTATATCACCTCTTGTTTTCTCATCTTTATACGCTGACATTTTAATAGGATTTCCTGCCATTTTAAAAGTTCCAATTTTATCATGCTCGGCACTGACAATCATGTTTCTAAATTGAATTTGCGGATTTTCTACCGCCTCTTTAATATTATTAATAGGACCACAGGGAATGCTCTTATCGGTAAAAAGCTTAACCCATTCTTCAGTAGTTTTGTGTTGTAATTTATCTTCAATAATTATTTTTAAATCGTTGTTGTGTTTATTTCTTGCATTATTATCTTTAAATCTTTGATCTTGGACGCATTCTGAAATTCCTAAAGTCTGGCACATACCATCAAATAATTTATCATTACCTGCAGCTATGATGATGTAGCTATTTTTAGTTTTAAACGCTTCAAAGGGTGCAATCGATGGATGCCTTGATCCCATCGGTTTTGGAATTTCGCCTTTGGATAAATATCTTGCAATAGCATTTTCTAAAATTGCAATTTGGCAGTCGAGCATCGAGACATCAATCTGCATGCCTTTACCTGTTTTTTGTCGATCATATAATGCTGCATTAATTCCAATGGCAGTAAATAATCCTGCAGTAATATCACCAATCGATGTTCCAACTCTGGTTGGTTCAGAATTTGGTTGGCCGGTTACACTCATTAATCCTCCCATTCCTTGAACCACCATATCGTATGCAGGAAGAGTATTCATAGGACCTGTTTGGCCAAAGCCAGATGCGGATGCGTAAATTAATCTTGGATATTTATCTTTTACATCATTCCAGCCATAACCCCATTTTTCTAAGGTGCCTGGTTTAAAGTTCTCAACTAAAATATCAGCTTTGGCTAAAATTTTTTCAAATATTTTTTTATCTTCACTATTTTTTAAATTAAGAGCGATACTTTCTTTGCCTCTATTTAAAGACATAAAATAAGCAGATTGATCCTCAATAAATGGACCAAAACTTCTTGAATCATCACCAACTTCTGGTGCTTCTACTTTAATGACTCTAGCCCCAAGATCAGACAATACCATGGTGCAATAAGGGCCAACTAGCACTCTAGTTAAATCTAAAACTAATAATCCTTGTAAGGGTCCGGTGCTCATAATTTTTAATTTATACAACTAATCTTTAAAATTATAGATAAATAATCAATATTAAAGAGCATTATAAGTTGTTTGAAATGATAAATTTATCAGATAAGTTTGGCAAACTTAAATTAACTTAACAGGGGATAATAAAATGTTTAAAAAATTAATTTTATCATTAATTACTTTATCATTTATCACTACATCTTCATTTGCTGTAACTTGGAAAGCGTCTCATCAATTTCCAGGCGGCAAAGGTGATGCACGAGATGAAATGGTACAAATCATTGCTAAAGAAGTAGAGAAGGCAAATGTGGACTTTAAGATTCAAGTCTATCCAGGTCAGTCTTTATACAAAGCAATGGCACAGTGGAAACCATTAGTTGATGGTGAATTAGATATGACTGCTTTTCCATTAGATTATGCTAACAAATTCCATCCAGAGTTTTCTATTACTCTGATGCCAGGAATTGTTAAAAATCACGAGCATGCGAAAAGACTAAACAAGTCTCCATTCATGGACGACATCAGAAAAATTATTGATGGCGCAGGAGCTCTGGTTTTAGCAGATGCTTGGCTGGGTGGTGGATTTGCATCGAAAAGAAATTGCATTACTTCGCCAGACACAGTCAAAGGCCAAGTGATGAGAGCCGCAGGTCCTATGTTTGACCGAATGCTGGAAGGGGCCGGCGCGTCCATTTCTTCGATGGCAAGTTCTGAAGTTTACTCTGGTTTACAAAGCGGAGTCTTAACAGGAGTGAACACTAGTTCAGGAAGTTTTGTTTCATTCAAACTGTACGAGCAAGTGAAATGTGCTACACCTCCAGGCCAATACGGTCTGTGGTTTATGTACGAGCCAATTTTAATGTCGAAAAAATCATTCAATGCTTTGAATGATAAACAAAAAGCTGCTTTACTAGCTGCTGGCAAAAAATCGGAAGAGTATATGTTCGGTGAAGTTGCTAAGTTAGATAAAGCAATGGAAGATACGTATAAAGCTAAAGGCGTTCAATTATCGTACCTAACAGAAAAAGATTACAATGCATGGTTAGCGATTGCCAAAGAAACTTCTTTTAAAGATTTTTCTAGCAAAGTTCCAACTGGTGCAGCGTTACTGGAAAAAGCATTAGCAGTTAAATAATAACTGTTAACCACAAACCCCTAGAGTGTTCTAGGGGTTTGTAAACTTTAGCCTTAACAAACTACTCCTATGGATACCTATATAAGATTTGTCCACTCGCTATCACGTCTATGCGGAACGGTTGCAACTGTTTTATTAATCACCTCAATTATGGCGATTATTCATATGGTGGTGCAACGCTATATTTTTAATCTTAGTACTTCTTGGCAAACCGAATACGTTATTTATGCCCTTGCCGGGTCGACTTTTATTGGCAGTCCTTTTGTTTTGCTCGAAAAAGGTCATGTGAATGTGGAGTTATTACCGTATTATTTAGGGCCAAAGGGCAAATTAATATTAGCCATCATTTGCTCTGTTTTATCTTTAATATTTTGTATCGTTATTTTTATTTTATCTTGTGAAGTTTGGCTTGATGCTTTTGTCAACAATCACACCACCGGCACCTTATGGAATGCTGCTTTGTGGAAATTATATATAGCTTTGCCCATTGGTTTTTTTGTAATGATTTTACAATATGTGGCGGACATTGTTTCCTTAATAACTAAACGAGAAATGCCATTCCCACCACCGGTCTTGGCCGAGGTTATTAAATAAATGGATCCAGCTTTAATTGGTTTATTAGTTACTGTGGTTACCATTGGAATTTTTGCCTTAGGGATTCCTGTATCTTTTGGTCTGGGATTTGTTTCGATTGCTTTCTTAGTAATTTTTGAAGGCTTTAATGTTACCAAAGTAATTGCCGATACTTTTATGGAAGGCTTATTGGAATTTACGATTGTTTCTATTCCAATGTTTATTGTAATGGGCATGGCAGTTGCATCGTCTCCTGCCGGAAAAGATTTATATTCAGCCTTAGACCGCTGGTTAAATAGAGTGCCGGGCGGATTAGTGGTTTCCAACCTTGGAGCTTGCGCTTTGTTTGCAGCATTGAGCGGATCATCTCCTGCAACCTGTGCTGCCATTGGTAAAATGGGAATTCCAGAAATGCGAGAGCGCGGTTACTCTAAAGAATTAAGCGCTGGTACAATTGCAGCCGGCGGAACCCTTGGCATTTTAATTCCACCAAGCATCACTATGATTGTCTATGGTATCTCTACAGAAAATTCCATCGGCCAATTATTTATGGCAGGTATTTTGCCAGGGATTATGCTGACTGGTTTATTTATGGTGTGGGCTATTTTTAAAACGTGGCGCACGAATAAAGATGCTAATTTAGTAAGTGTTGTTTTTACTCCTTTTACCTGGAAACAACGTTTTGAAATTTTACCAAGAATACTTCCCTTCCTAGCAATTGTGGTTGCGGTGCTGTATGTATTGTACGGTGGTATTGCAACGCCATCTGAAGCAGCTGGAATAGGAGCATTCTTTTGTATTATTTTAGTTGCAGTTATTTATAAAATTTATAGTCCGAGAAAACTTTGGGTTATTTTTAGGGGCTCGATGAAAGAAAGCGTGATGATCATGATGATCATTGCTTGTTCTTATTTATTTAGTTTTACTCTTTCTAATCTCTACGTCACCCAAACCATTGCAGAAGTAATGACAGGTTTAGAAGTGAATAAATGGGTGCTACTCTTTATTATTAATATTTTTTTATTAGTGGCTGGTTTCTTTTTACCGCCAGTTGCTATCATTTTAATGACGGCGCCTATTTTACTGCCGATTATTGAAGGTGTTGGTTTTGATCCTATTTGGTTTGCAGTTATTTTAACCATTAATATGGAAATTGGATTAATTACTCCGCCGGTAGGTTTAAATTTGTACGTTATCAAAGGAATATCGCCTGACATTAGTTTGCCTGAAATATTACGAGGATCACTGCCATTTATGATGTGTATGGTATTGGCTATTGTGATACTTTGTATATTTCCAGGAATTGCAACCTGGTTGCCAAACTACTTATTGGGATAAATGTTTTTAAAAAAAATAATTGATTCAATTGCCGATGTCGGCAAAAGCTTGCTGACCAAAACCTTCTCGGGCAAGCGCACGGTTGAGGCGTTATTAGAATTATCCGATGATTTAATTTCTTATAAAGGTATTGCTAGCGGTATTGCTATCGCCAGAGAATTATCAGTAACCTATCAAGCACTAACCCTTGAAGATAAAAAACTTTTTTTTCAAGCGATCGATAAAAAATTAAAGCCAAATATGGATTTAGTGGAACAAAAAGCTGTAGAGTTCATTAAACATAAATCAAAGGAACATTTAAAAAGCTTAGCTACGTTAGCAGAAGGGGGAAGACAAGAATTTATTCGCCGTTTGAACATGGCGCCAAATGGTACGGCTTTTCTAGTATCGATGCGTGAAGATTTATTACGCTGCATTGAAACTGATCCAAGCTTACAAGATTTAGATGATGACTTTAAACATTTGTTTCGTTCCTGGTTTAATCCTGGTTTTTTAAAGTTAGAAAAAATAACCTGGGACACGAAAGCTGCAATTCTTGAGAGAATTATTAAGTACGAAAAAGTTCATAAAATAAAAGATATGGATGATTTAAAAAGAAGACTGCAAGAAGATAGACGTTTTTTTGCTTACTTTCATCCAGTCTTACAAGATGAGCCTTTAATTTTTGTTCAAGTTGCTTTTACCCAGGGACTTGCCACATCCATTCAAGATATTATTAAGCCAGGAGTTGGCACAGCTGTTAAAGCTGATACAGCTACTTTTTATTCTATCAGCAACTGTCAGCAAGGTTTAACCAGTGTTACCCTTGGCAATTTTTTAATTAAACGAGTGGTGTATGAAATTCAGCAAGAAAATCCAAAAATTAAAAACTTTGGAACATTGTCGCCACTACCTGGTTTTGCTGATTGGTTTAATAGCTTAAATGATCAGGGTATTATTAATATCATTGGCGCAGAAGATTTTTCTAAGATTAAATTTTTACATAATGCACAAATTAAAGTAGGAGATCCAAGAATAGCCGAACATAAAAAAATTATTAAAAAAATAGCTATTCATTATTTAATTAAGGAAAAAGTGAATCATAAACCTATTAATTCTGTTACAAGATTTCATTTAGGAAATGGTGCTAGTATTGAAGATGTAACTATTAATGCGAATATTTCAGATTATGGATATCAAGAGTCTTTTGGTGTGATGGTTAATTATATTTATCATCTTGATAAGCTTGAAAAAACCCACGAAGATTTTATTAATCAGCATAAAATTTCTTATTCTGATAAAATAAAAAAATATGTCTAAACTCAATAGAACGGTCTCAGTTGCACCCATGATGGACTGCACGGATAGACATGATCGTTATTTTTTAAGACTGATTAGCAAACATGTTTTGCTCTATACCGAAATGGTTGCAACAGGTGCTGCTTTAAAGGGCGATAGGCAAAAAGTGTTGGGATTTAATAATTTTGAAAAGCCCTTAGCTCTGCAAGTAGGCGGCTCTAATCCTAAGGATTTAGCAGAAGTTGCTAAAATTGCAGAAGATATGGGGTATGATGAAATTAATATTAATTTAGGCTGTCCTAGTAAAAAAGTTCAGAAAAATAAATTTGGAGCTTGTTTAATTAAAGAGCCAGATCTAGTTGCTGAATGCATCCACGCTATGGTTAAAGCTTGCACTATTCCAGTTACTGCTAAAACTAGAATAGGTTTTGATGATGTAGAAGATTTTGATTATCTTAATTCTTTTGTTCACAAAATGGCAGAAGCTGGAACAAAAACGATTATTTTGCATGCCAGAAAAGCGGTGCTGAAGGGATTATCTCCACGAGAAAATTTAAAAATACCAAAATTAAATTATCCTATGGTTCATCAAATCAAAAAAGAAAATCCTAATTTAGAAATTATTATTAATGGAGGCATCACTAAGTGTTCAGAAATTAAAGAGCATTTAAGTGAAGTGGACGGGGTGATGATTGGCAGAGCTATTTATCAAGCTCCATATTTTCTTGCTGATATTGAGCGAGAAATTTTTGGCAATACTGATATTTTAACTAGAACCGAAATTGTCGAGGAGTTAGTAAAGTATGTATCTTCTGAAGTTGCTAAAGGAACTAGAGTTAATCAAATTATGCGGCATACCGTTGGTTTGTATCATGGCCAAAAAGGAGCCACGGAATGGAAGCGTTATTTATCTAATAATATGATGGCAAGAGATTCTGATTTCCAAAAGGTCAATCATATACTAGAGATTGTCCAAAATAACGAAAAAGAAAAATTAGCAATATAAATCATGAGTAATTTTATTATTCCAGCAGCAAAACCTGTAGCTATCAAAATTACAGGTACTGACAAACAATTTCCAGTTCGCAGAGTTTATTGCATCGGTCAAAATTATGCAGATCACGTTAGCGAAATGGGAAGTGATCCAAGTAAAGAAAGTCCAATTTTTTTTCAAAAAAATCCAGACAACATAGACACCTCAGGTACCTTTCCTTATCCAAGCGAGACCAGCAATGTTCATCATGAAGTAGAAATGATTGTTGCTTTACAAAGTGGTGGTTCTAATATTTCAGAACAGGATGCTTATAAGCATGTTTATGGTTTTGCTACCGCTTTAGATATGACCAGACGAGATTTACAAGGTGCTGCTAAAAAAAATGGTAAGCCGTGGGAAATTGGTAAAGCATTCGAACATTCAGCGCCAATGGGAATAATTAGTCCGTTATCACAAGTTGGTACCATGCAAACCGGTGTAATTGCTTTATCTATTAATGGCGTTGAAAAACAACGAGGCGATTTAAAAATGATGATTTGGAGCGTTCCAAAAATCATCGCATATTTATCGCGCTTTAATAAGTTGGAAGCAGGCGATATTATAATGACCGGAACTCCAGCCGGAGTTGGTCCGGTACAAAAAGGCGATAAGTTAGTTGCAAGTATTGCCGGCCTGACGACGTTAGAAGTCGTTGTGGTCTAACATGTTTGATCTTTTAGATATCTCGCAAATCATCTCGCTTATTTCTGTGATGGCAGTGGCCGCATCTATTTCTGGTTTTATGGCGGGTTTACTTGGTGTTGGCGGCGGTATTATTATGGTGCCGGCATTATATTATGCTTTTACTGTTCTTGGTTATGATGAGAGTACTAAAATGCATTTAGCACTTGGCACATCGCTAGCGATCATTATTCCAACCAGCGTTATGTCGACCAGAACTCATATGAAGTATGAAGCAGTTGATTTTACATTAATTAAATCCTTTGGTTTATTTGTAGCAGCCGGGGTATTGATTGGAACTTTTCTTGCCTCAAATTTAGAGACCAAAAAATTATTATTAATCTTTTCTATTTTCTCAGGCTGCGTTGGATTATTTTTTATTTTCTTTAGAGAAAAATTGGGAGCCACCCCAAGAAATATTCCAAATAGTATTAAAAGTATTATCGGGACTATTATTGGATTTGTCTCGGTACCACTTGGTATTGGTGGCGGGTCTTTATCCGTGCCGTTTATGCGTTTGTTTGGTTATTCTATTCGTAATGCCATTGGTACTTCAGCTGCAATCGGTTTTTTAATTTCCGTAGTAGGAGCTTCTAGCATGTCTTTGAGTGGTAATTTTTTTGACACGGTGACTACTCCTTTGAGTTTAGGCTATGTTAATTTACCTGGCTTTTTAGTATTTGTGCCAGTGACTATGATGATGGCGCCACTTGGTGCAAAAGTGGTGCACAAAATTGATAAAGATCTACTTAGTAAAATTTTTGGATTTTTTCTTCTACTTATTTCTGCAAGATCTTTTTACGAATATTTTCTTTTTTAAGGAATGATAACAGATGGTCCTGTAAGCAGTCTTGCTTCAAGATCTTGATGAGCTTGTTTTGCATCAGATAATTTATATTTTTTGAAAATATCAACTTTAAATTTCCCCGTTAAGAGCGCATTAAATACTGTGGCAGCTGAATCTTCTAATTCTTTTCTAGTGACTGTGTAGTGGGCAATGGAGGGACGAGTGAAAAATAATCCTTTAGTATTAATGTGCTTTTTAATATCAAGGGTTTTAACGTAACCAGATGCGTTACCAAAGGCAACCATCATTCCTCTAATTTTTAATACTTCAATTGATCCTTCAAAAGTGGAAGCACCAACCCCGTCGTACACCACATCAATTCCATTTTTGCCAACAATTTTTTCCACCTCTTCAACAAAATTATGATCGGTGTAATTGATCACATGATGACAACCATTTTTTTTAGCAATAGCCTCTTTTTCTTTTGAACCAACAGTTCCTATTACCGTGCAGCCAATAGCATTAGCCCATTGGCATAAAATTTGACCAACTCCTCCTGCGGCTGCATGAAATAAAATTTTATCGCCTTTTTTTGCAGGATAAGATCTGTGTAATAAATATTCTGCAGTAATCCCTTTTAGCATCACAACTGATGCAACTTCATTCGATATTCCCTCAGGCACCATTACTAATTTTTCTTGAGGAAATACTTGTTTTTCTGAATAAGAGCCAATCGGCATAGAAGAATGAGCAACTCTATCTCCCACTTTAAATAAAGTAACACCAGACCCAATCTCTTCAACTAATCCGCATGCCTCCAGTCCAATCCCACTTGGAAGAGGAATAGGGTACAAACCAGTCCGGTGATAGACATCAATATAATTAAGACCAATCGATAAATTTTTCACCAACACTTCATTGGCTTGTAATTTTGGTAATTGAATATCAACAAGTTGTAACTCTTCTGCACCACCAAATTTTTGAATTTTAATTGCTTGAACCATTATTAGATTTTATTGCTTTTGAACTTAAATTCAATCTTTAATTTTTGGTAAGGCTCTTAAACTCGGACTAAAAATAAAGCGCTCAACTATTGTATCGTATTGGCGGTAAATTTTAAAAATAATTAAAGAAATAAGTAAACCAAAAAAGATTCTTGCAAACACTACTCCAGAATAATGACCACCTACGGCTAGTAATAAAATAGTATCTTCAATAATAGCATGCACTACATTTAATAAAGAGACTGCAAGAAAAACGCTTTGCTTATCTATTTTGCCACTTTTTACTTCTTTAATTAAAATTCCACCACCAAACTGTAAACCAATGGTCATACCAACAATAATAATGCTGGTTGCCTCTTTACTAATACCAAACATTTTTAGCACCGGCACTAATATCCGTTTTAAAAAAGCCTCAACCCCTATAACTTTTAAAACTTGTAAAATGGTGACCATCACTGCCACAATGATAAATATGTAAAAGAGTTGTACCGCCTGGTCCTGCAGCCAATAATAAAAACCATCACGCAATGGCTCAATTGTAAATAAAGTAGTATAGGGCTCACTGAGAAAATTAAAAAACTCGTAGGTTTCTTTTAAAATAAAACAAACAAGAAAAGCAGATATTAGGCGAAAGAAAAAAGTGTACATAAAAGACACGCCAACTGATTTAGAAATAGCAGACTCAATGAGCAAATTATGTGCAATTAAAATGGCTGTACTTAAAATAGTAACTTGGGCCACACTTACTTCTATTCCTGGAATAAGATTGATAAACAAAACTAAGGCTGCATAAATATTAACTACAATCGCAGTTACCCAAACAATTCCCAGCTCTGGCGGTAAACCAATAATTCCCATCAAAGGTGCAAAAAATTGAGAGATAATAGTAACAGCGCCGATCTCTTCTAAGAATTTAACGATGAATACAAAAGGAATTAAAATTTTAAATAATGGAACAACCACATCTTTAATTTCAATGTATAAATCTTTAAAAAACATGGCTTGCTATTATTTCGCCTTATAAGACCAATTAAGCTATTTGCAAACAAACATAAATCAAGAAGCTATTTGAATAGGTATATTCGATCTGGCCGATCTCTGCTAAACTATAACTTATAAAAATGAAACCTAGAATAATTCTAATAACTGGCTCTAATCGGGGCATTGGTCATGCAACTGGCTTAGAGCTTTGTAAATTAGGTCATACCGTTCTTTTTACCGCTAGAACTTTGAGTAGTTTAGATGCAACTAAACAAATATGTACCGATAAAGGTTATAAGGCAGAATATTATGAATTAGATGTCTCTAAGCTTACCTCCATTCAGAAATTACACAAAGATGTTGCAAAACGTCATCAGCATATTGACACCTTAATTAATAACGCAGGAATTTTAATTGATCGAGATTATCCTCTACAAGCAGTCGATGATAAAATCTCAGCAATGCCATTAGATAAATTAGAAACAACGATTCAAACTAATTTAGTTGGACCGATTATGATGATTCAAACTTTTACGGGTATGCTAAAGAAAAGTAGCAGTGGTATTATTGTTAATTTTAGTTCAACTCTTGGATCCTTAACCGATATGGGTTCAGGTATGCCATCGTACCGTATTAGTAAATGCGCTTTGAATGCCGTGACTAGAATTTGCGCAACTGAACTTAAAGGAATAAAAGTTAATTCTATTCATCCAGGCTGGGTGCAAACAGATATGGGAGGAAAAGAAGCGTCCTTAACCATTGCAGAATCAGTTCCTGGGGTTGTGTGGGCAGCTACCCTTCCTAAAGACGGACCGACGGGAAAATTTTTCTTTAATCAAAAAGAAATTGATTGGTAATGTCAGGCTACGCGATTTTTAATATTAAAGTTACTAATCCTGAAGAATACAAAGAATATATTGCACAAGTAAAGCCAATCGCTGAACAATTTGGCGGCGAATATATTGTACGAGGAGGGGAGTCGGTGACGGTGGAGGGAACTTGGACCTATCCAAGAACGGTAGTTATAAAATTTCCAAGTTATGAGAAAGCTTTAGCTTGGTATCATTCTAAAGAATATGCGCCTGTTAAAAAAATTAGGTTAGATAATTCTGTTGCGAACGCGATCATTATTAAAGGAGCCTAATCACCACACACCAATACGATCAAGATAAAATGGCCGAATGTAAATAAAAATTATTTTTTTTAAAAACTGATTACGTTTCTAAATTAATTTTGCCACCATCCACATGAATGATTTGTCCAGTGATCCAACTACTCTTTGAGGATAATAAAAATTTTGCAGTTTCGGCTAGATCTTCAGGTTGCCCAACTCTTTTCATTGCATGTTTAAGTGGAATTTGTTCTGCAAATCTTGCATTATCTAAAATAGGTTTTGCCATTTTAGATTGGGTAATACTTGGCGCAATACAGTTTACTCTAATTTTAGGTGCAAATTCTGCAGCTAAAGAAGTGGTTAATCCTTGTATAGCTCCTTTCGCAGTTGAGATTACCGAGTGCATATTAAAACCTCGATCCACGGCAACGGTTGAAAATAGAACAATTGATCCATTATTTTCAGAAAGTTGTTTTTGTAATTTTTTTATAAAATGGATGGCACCACTCACATTTAAATTAAACGTATTAATAAAATCATCTTGTTTGGTGGTTTGGAAGGATTTTAAAACAATAGACCCTACGCAGTAAGCCAGTCCCGAAATTTTATCATTTTCAATTGCTTTAACACTTTCATCAACACTTTGACTGTTGGTCACATCTGAGCATAGTGAAAATGTCTGTCCAGTTTCTGCTGATAATTTATTTAACTCATCCTCATTTCTTGCAATTAAGTGACAATCAATATTATCCTTTGCAAAAGATTTAGCGAGCGCTGAACCCGTGTAGCCTGTTGCTCCAACAATTATTATTTTTCCAGTCACCAAGATAGTGTACATAGAAATTTATTATGTTTATACATTTTACTAAATAAATGTACAAAACTGCGACAGTATTGTTTGATGATATAAAAAATGATTTGAAAACTTTATCTAAAACCACAAAACTGCAAATTTTAATTGTTGTAAGTACCCTTTGTATGCTTGTTTACGCATGGCCTCGAATGTTTGTAAGCCATATACTTGTGATTTTTGTTGCTTATTACGTCTTTAAACAATTTAAATATATTAAAAACGTTAGAACTGATTTTATATGCCAACCTATATTGTAACTTCAAGTAATTGTAATATTAGCCAAGAGCAGAAAAAAATAATTGCAAGTGGTATTACCAAAACTCATCATGAAGTGACCGGCGCAAATAAATATTTTGCCCAAGTGATGTTTAAAGAAACGTCTAAAGGTAATCATTTTATGGGCGGTAAAGAAGTGGTAACGCCCGAAATATTTGTACAAGGTTTTATAAGAGCTGGACGAACAAAAGATATAAAGAAGAAGTTAATAATAAGTCTTAAAGATTGCCTGATAGAAGTTTTGCAATTAAAGCAAAGCCAAATCTGGGTTTATCTTATTGATCTAGAGCACACCCAAATGCTTGAATATGGAGAAATTTTACCAGAACCAGGAAAAGAAGCAGAATGGTTTTCTAACTTATCAGCAGAACTTAAAGAGAAATTATCAAAGCTTGATTAATTATTTAATTAACTCGCTCAAAGATATTAAAGAGTAATTCAGAGACGTGTTTTGCATCTCTTTTTGAGAAATCAAAAATTTGCTGTCTGCAACTTGTGCCATTGGCAACTACCACATCTTCAGGATGGTCATTAATAGTTGGAATTAATGAAAGGTTAGCCATCTTTTTAGAGATATCATAGTATTTTGAGCTATAACCAAAAGAGCCAGCCATACCGCAGCAACTACTATCAATAGCTTTGTGCTTTATATTAAGAGTTGCTAATAATTCGAGCAAACCTTTAAATCTATCTTGTGATTTTTGATGGCAATGCCCATGCACTAATACATTAGGTTTATAGCCATGTGATTTTGCCGAATTACCAGATTTAATTTGCTCTAATATAAATTCCTCAAGTAAATAAAATTTATTTTTTAATTTATCTCTATGCTCAATTCCTTTGATCGATTTAAATTCATCATTAAAAGTAAGAAGACAAGATGGCTCTATGCCAACTACCGGCATCTCGGCATAACCATTCTCATATAAATAGTTAGTAACTCTATTCATTTCAAATTTTGCCTTATCCATTTGGCCGTAGGATATATAAGTCCTGCCGCAACAAAGAGGTCTGGTTAAATTAGCATCATCAAAACTTGGGATAATGGCCTCATAGCCAAATTTATTTAACACCTTGATGGCATACATCAGGTTTTTAATTTCAAAATTAATATTAAAAGTATCCGCTAATAAAATAACTTTGTTAGTAGATTTATTTTGCGTTTTATAAATTTCTTTGAGCGGCTCTATATTTTGCACCACTGGCATTTGTCTTTTGCTTGAAAAACCAAATAATTCTATCACTTTATCAAGTAAGGGAATTTTTTTGACCGTATTAAACATGGGCGCTACTATTTTTAGTAGCCAAATGAGTTTTGGCATATCAGATATAATTTTATCTTTAATACTCATTTGAAATTTTTTGTAATAATGAGATAAAAACTCGCTTTTCATTTTAGCCATATCAACGCTCATCGGGCACTCTCTTTGACAAGCTTTGCAGCTTACGCAAAGTTCCATGGTCTCAAACATTTCTTTAGAGGCAAATGAACCTTCAGGTAACTGGTTTGAAAGAGCAAGTCTTAAAGTATTAGCTCTTCCTCTTACTAAATCTTTCTCTTCCATTGTTACTCTGTAGGATGGACACATCACGCCTGAATCTAATTTTCTACACGCGCCGTTATTGTTGCACATCTCCACCGCATCAGAAAACTCGCCCCATTCCGACCAATCATAATGAGTTGAAATATTTTCAGCTTTATAATCAGCTTTATATCTCATCAAAGATCTATCATCTGATTTATAAGGTCTTACTATTTTTCCAGGATTTAATAATCCTTTAGGATCAAAGGTATCTTTAATCTCTTCAAAGCCTCTTATGATTTTAGTGCCAAACATCATTTCATGAAACTCGGATCTAACAATCCCGTCTCCATGTTCGCCTGAATGAGAGCCTTTATATTGTTTGACCATTGCAAAAGCCTCTTCCGCAATAGATCTCATATTTTTTACATCAGCTTCCGTCTTCATGTTAAGAACAGGTCTAACATGCAAAGTTCCAACCGATGCATGCGCATAAAACATGCCGCTTGTATTATATTTTGCAAATACTTCCTTTAAACCAGCAGTGTAATCAGCTAAATGTTCAAGCGTTACTGCGCAGTCTTCAATAAAAGCCACAGCTTTTTTATCACCCTTCATCGACATTAAAATATTAAGACCAGCTTTTCTTATTTCAAAAATCGCTTTTTGGTCTTTTAAATTTTCGTGCGAGGCAAAATCATTAAGCGGATTATCTGTTTTAACTAAGTGTTCTAAATCTTTTAATTTACTGCGTATTAAATTGATATCATCGTCAATAAACTCAACCATTAATACCGCCTCCGGATTTCCTTTAATATATTTATGTATTTCCCCCGCATACAGCGGAATATCTTTGGCAAGACTGATTAAATTATGATCGAGTAATTCTACCGTGGTTGGTTTTAGTTTTACCATTTCTTGAACAATAGACATTGCTTCATGAAAACTTTTGAAAAAACAAACGCCTAATACTTTTTGTTTAGGAATTTCCCATAACTTTAATTTTATTTTATTAAATAAAGATAAAGTGCCCTCCGATCCAACTAGAATATTTGAAGTATTAAAACCATCCGGGTTAATTAAATCGATATTATAACCTCCCACTCTTCTTTGGGTGATGGGAAAGTGCTGATTAATTTCCTCTTTAGTGCGCTCTTGAACTTCTAGAAATTTTTTAATGATATTATATTTTTTATTGTGGTTATTAGTGATTGCTAGATAATGTTTGTCTATTTCATCAAAGGTGTGAATGGTTCCATCATCTAAAATAGCCTCAACCGCAAGGACATTGTTCACCATATTTCCATAATATAAAGAGCGGGCGCCGCAACTATTATTAGCCGTCATGCCGCCAATGGTTGCCCTGCTACTAGTGGATACATCCACTGGATACCATAAGCCGTATTGCTTTAAATGAGCGTTAAGTTGATCAAGAACAATTCCAGGTTCGACCCAAACAGTTTTTTCAGCAACATTTAAATCTAAAATTTTATTTTGGTGTCTTGAATAATCAAGCACAATACATTCACCCACCGTTTGTCCGCACTGCGAACTGCCACCGCCTCTTGCAAGTAATGGAATATTATTTTTTTGGGAGTAATTCATTAACTCCAACACATCATTGGTATCTTTTGGCAGCACAGCGCCAAGCGGAGTGATTTGATAAAGAGAGGAGTCGGTGCTGTACCTTCCTCTTGCAAACTCATCAAATAAAACTTTACCGCGAACTATACCCCCAACTTCTTTGGCAATTTTGCTAATCTGAGTTTGATTAAATTTCATATTTGATTTTGATGTATCAATAACATATACAAATCGCTATGCCAAAATCTAACTCATTCAAAGCCGGCCGTCATTTTTTACAAATTCCAGGCCCAACTAATTTACCAGACCGAGTGTTAAGAGCTATGGATAGGGCAGTTATTGATCATCGAGGACCAGAATTTGCTGAGATTTCTAAAGGCGTGTTAGAGAAATTAAAAAGTGTTTTTAAAACATCATCCCCAGTTATTATGTATCCAGGTTCAGGCACCGGTGCCTGGGAATCTGCTATCGTTAATACTTTGAATGTAGGTGATAAAGTTTTATTCTTTGAAACCGGCGAATTTTCCATACGCTGGTATGATCAGGCGAAACAATTAAAAATTGATGCAGAAATAGTTCCAGGTGATTGGAGGCACGGCATTGATCCAAAAGTTGTAGCTGAGAGATTAGCTGCAGATAAAGATAAAAAAATTAAAGCAGTTTGTGTACTGCATAATGAAACTTCAACCGGAATTGTAAACAATATTGGAGAAATTAGAAAAGCAATTGATTCTGTAAATCATCCAGCTTTATATATGGTGGATGTTATTTCTTCACTTGCCTCCATTGATTATAGACATGAAGAATGGAAGGTAGATGTAACGGTAGGAGGATCACAAAAAGGCTTATTACTTCCGCCAGGACTTTCTTTTAATGCAATCAGTCATAAAGCATTAGAGGCTTCAAAAAAAGCGACTATGCCAAAACATTATTGGGACTGGCATGCAATGTTAGAGAATAATAAAACTGGTTTTTATCCATATACTCCTGCAACAACTTTAATCTACGGTCTTGATGAAGCTTTAGATATGTTGATGGAAGAGGGACTAGATAATGTATTTTCAAGACACGCAAGATTAGCAGAAGCTACAAGACTTGCGGTGAAAGCTTGGGGTTTAGAAATATTATGTAAAAATCCTGCTGAATATTCAAATACTTTAACAACCGTGTTGCTCCCTGAGGGGTATGATGCGGATAATTTGAGAAAAACAATTTTAGATGAATATAATATGGCGCTTGGTGCAAGTTTTAATAAAGTAAAAGGCAAAGTATTTAGAATTGGCCACCTTGGTGATTTAAACGAGATTATGTTAATGGGCGTATTATCAGGGGTTGAAATGGGCCTTACTAAAGCAAAAGTTCCTTTTAAAGCAGGCGGTATCATGGCTGCACTTCAGTATTTATCTAAATAATATTCATTAGATTTTTTTCCAAGAATTGTCTAAACTGTTTTAAAAATAACAGGGGGACTACTATGAAAATAACTAAAGTATTTGCAACCTTGATATCCATTTGCATGGTGTCAATGTCAGCAAATGCACTCGAACTAAAATTTGGTCACGTTGGTGCACCAGGATCATTGTTCAATGATTCAGCAGAACATTTCGTTAAATTAGCCAATCAAAAATTAGCCGGCAAAGCCAAAGTGACTAATTTTGGATCAAGCCAATTAGGCGGCGATAAAGAAATGATGCAAAAAATTAAACTCGGAACTATTGATATGACATTACCATCATCAGTGATGGCATCAGTTCATGATGAATTTGGTGTATTTGAAATGCCATACATTATTAAAGACCGAGCTCACATGGCAAAAGTTGAACAACAAGTACTGCGTCCAATACTTGCTAAGAATCTAGAAGAGAAAACTGGATATAAAATTCTTGCAGTATGGGAAAATGGTTTTCGTCATATCACGAATAATAAAAAGCCCATCAATATACCAGAGGACTTACAAGGAATTAAACTACGAACTCCACAATCAAAGTGGCGTTTAAAAATGTTCCAAGCCTACGGTGCAAATCCTACGCCAATGGGACTGTCTGAAGTGTTTACTGCTTTAAAAACTGGAACGATGGATGGACAAGAAAATCCATATGCGCAGATTGCAAGTAGTAAATTTCAAGAGGTGCAAAAGTACTTATCGATCACTAGTCACGTCTACACACCTGCCTATGTAACCGTACACAAAGATCACTGGAATAAATTGCCAGCGGATGTGCGTACAGCATTAGAAGCAGCTGCTAAAGAAAGCCAAGCGTACGTTTATAAACGTGCAGCAGAACTAGATGTCTCTGATCTTGAGGTAATCAAAAAAGCTGGTGTGGCAGTTAATATTGCTAACCGTGATGCCTTTGTTAAAGCCAGCGATGTAATCTACAAACAGTTTGCAGATGAAGTAAAAACAGGTGCTGCGTTAACCAAACAAGTTTTGGATTTAGCAAAGTAATTTAATAGTACCATACTACCGGTCTTAATTAAGACCGGTAGTATAAAAAAGTTTTAGTTTTTACAATTCATTATGCAGAACACAACCTTCTATCAAATCTACGATAAATTCTTACAGTACATCATATTTATCATGATGGTTGGCTTAAGCGTGACGGTGGTAGTGGGAGTTAGTTATCGTTGGGCTGGCCAATCTTTAGTTTGGTATGATGAAGTTGCAGCTATTCAATTAGCTTGGTTAACTTATTATGGAGCAGCATACGCTTCTTTAAAGGGCGCCCATATTGGGGTGCCATCTATGATCAAAGCTTTTCCTCCTACTATTAGACAATATTTATTCTTTTTATCTAAAATAGTAATTTATGCTTTTTACGGGTTACTTGCTTATTATGGAACCATAGTCATTATTGTTATTCAAGGCGAAACCTTAACAACTTTAGAATGGGTGTCGCAATCATTTGTGCAATCAGTGATCCCGGTGTGCGCTGTTCTTATTCTTATCTCGGAGACACTTTATCTAAAAACAGATTATGCCAATGTCATGGGGGATAAAGCATGATCATTCTCGGCATGTTTGTCATTTTATTGTTATTGTTAATGATCAATGTTCCGATCGCAGTTGGGTTAGCGGTGACTACTATTATCGCCATGATCCTGAAAAGTGGCACTAGCTTTTTAGTGGATACCGCTTTGATTATGTATAGCGGCTCTAAAAATTTTCCTTTGATTGCTATCCCTTTATTTATTTTAGCTGGAGCTATTATGAATACCTCTGGTATTTCGAGAAGATTAATTGCTTTTGCCTCGGCCTTAGTTGGTTTTGTTAAGGGCGGGCTTAGTATGATTAATATTGCAACCTCTATGTTCTTTGCAGAAATTTCAGGTTCTGCAGTTGCGGATGTGGCGGCACTTGGATCCATTTTAATTCCGGCGATGAAGAAAAAAGGATATCCTGCAGCTTTTGCGGCAGCTGTGACTTCTTCTTCGGCATCGCTTGCAGTTATTATTCCACCATCCATTCCAATGATTTTATATGCGGTGATGGCACAAACCTCAGTTGTTCAATTATTTGTTGCTGGAATTGTTCCAGGAATTATTGGTGGCTTTGGTATGATGCTAGTTTCTTATATTTACGCTAGACGAAAAAATTTTCCAATCGAAGAGTTATTTAATTTAGCTAACGTTAGAAGAACTGCAAAAGATGCAGCTTTAGCCTTTGTCTTACCGGTAGTTATTTTAGGAGGAATATTTGGCGGCTTTGTAACCGCAACAGAGGGTGCAGGTTTAGCGGTGGTAGCAGCTTTAGTGATTGGGGCGGTATACCGTGAGACAAGTTTTAAACAATTTTTTGAAGCAACGATTGAAGGAGGATCACAAACTGCAGTTGTCATGTTGTTAGTTGCAGCTTCCGTATTAATCGGTGAGTTTTTAACCATTGAACAAATCCCGCAAATAGTTGCAACTTCCATTACAGATTTTACTAGTAACAAGTATGCGATCCTTGCAATCTTAAATGTTTTTTTATTAATTATTGGTTTGTTTTTACATTCTGCTGCAGCTATTATTTTAGTAGTTCCTATAGTCATGCCGCTTGTGATCGCTGCTGGAATTGATCCAGTGCATTTTGGAATTATTGTCACTTTAAATTTAGCGATCGGTCAACAAACTCCGCCAGTTGCCAGCGTTCTAGTTACTGCCTGTTCGGTTGCTAAAGCTGATATTTGGGAAGTTAGTAAAGTGAATATTGTTTTTGTAGCAGTATTGTTTACAGTATTAATGCTAGTGACTTATATTCCAGCTGTGCCTATGAGTTTAGTTGAATATTTTTATAGATAAATGACCGATTTAGTACTTATTAAAAAAATTAATGAACACACCGTGGAGGTGTCTTTAAATAGACCAAATAAACTAAATGCCTTAACCAAACCCATGTGGAAAAAACTTGGGACTACGTTTAGAGATTTTGCTAAGAAAAAAAATAAACATCTACGCTGCATCATCATTAGAGGTGCAGGTGGCAAATCTTTTTCACCAGGTAATGATATTGGTGAATTTGAAAAATCTAGGTCCAATAGCAAACAAGCAAAAAAGTACGGAATATTTTTGCATGGAGCCTTAACTGCAATTCAAGAATGCCCGGTTCCAACCATTGCACTAATTGAAGGTTTGTGTGTGGGTGGTGGTTTTGAAATTGCGGCTTGTTGTGATTTAAGAATTTGCGGCACTTCTTCAAGGTTTGGAGTTCCGATTAAACGATTAGGTTTAACCATGGCACCACGAGAATTACAGGCTCTTCTCCAATTAGTTGGACGGTCGGTGACGATGGAAATTTTACTTGAGGGAAAAATATTTAATGCAAAAGAGGCTTATGAAAAAGGAATGGTGAATAGAGTAGTTCCAGATCAAGATGTGCAACAAGAAGCATATGCTACAGCTGAGAGAATTTGTGAAGGAGCGCCTTTAGTTGCAAGATGGCACAAAGCTTTTGCCGAGCAATTAATACCTAACATTAAAATAACTGATAAATTAAATAACCTAGGTTATAAGTGCTATGACACTGAAGACTTTCAAATAGGTTACAAATCATTCTTAAGCAAAACAAAACCTAAATTTAAAAATAAGTAACATGCCAGGTCCTATTAAAGGCATTAAGGTTCTTGAGCTAGCCCAGATTATGGCAGGACCAACTTGTGGTTTGCTCCTAGCAGATCTTGGCGCAGAAGTGATTAAAATAGAAAAAATTCCAGGTGGAGATGACACTAGGAGGTTTGTACCACCAGAGGTGCACGGCGAATCTGCTGCATTTATGCAAATGAACCGTAATAAAAAAGGGATGGCTCTTGATTTAAAAAAACCAGAGGGAGTTGCGGTGTTTAAGCGCTTAGTCAAAAATGCAGATGTAGTTATTGAAAATTTTAGAAAAGGAACGATGGAAAAACTTGGAATAGGGTATGAAGAATTAAAAAAAATTAATCCTAAAATTATTCTTTGCGAAATATCTGGTTACGGTAGAACAGGACCTTACGCTGATAAAGGTGGATTTGATTTAATTGCTCAAGGGATGAGCGGACTTATGAGTATAACGGGTGAAAGTAGCGATAAACCACCAACTAAAGTAGGAGCACCAATTACTGATATCACTGCTGGTATTTTAGCTGCAACTGGAGTTTTGGCTGCATTAGTTGCAAGGGAAAAAACGGGAGTAGGTCAGAGGGTTGATACATCACTTTATGAAGCAGGAATTTTTCATACCTTTTGGCAATCTGCTATTGCATCAGCAACTGGTATATCTCCAGGACCACTTGGATCAGCTCACCCATTAACCGCTCCCTATCAAGCCTTTCAAACAAAAGATAAATGGATAACAGTTGGTGCATCCAATCAAAGTAATTGGTTACATTTATTAGATGCTTTAGGCAGACAAGATTTACAAGCTAATGAAAAATTTAGTAGCAATGCTAACCGCATGGCCAATCTTTCAGAACTTCAAGATATATTAAAACAAGAGCTAACAAAAAAAACAGCAGAAGAATGGTTGCATATCTTTGATGAAAAAGGTCTTCCATGTGGTCCTATTAATAGCATCACAGAAATGTTTGAAGATCCACAAACAATTGCAAGAAACATGGTTGTCGACGTAAGAAATCAAAAAGCAGGATCTTTTAAGGCAATCGGTATGCCCATTAAATTTTCAGATACTAAAATAGATAAGACTAAGGAAGCTCCAGTTTTTGGTGAGCATACAAAACAAATTTTGTTAGAAAATGGTTTTAGTAATGAAGAAGTTGATAATTTAATTAAACAAAGCGTAGTTCTCTAGTAACGCTTATTTGATTTTCCTTTAGACAATTGTACAGGATATTTTTTTATATTTTTGATCATTTTTTTGTGAAAACTTTGTTCAATATCAATATTCATTTTTTGAGAGATTCTTAGTAGATAGAAAAAGATATCTGCAATCTCATCTGCTACTTTTTCTTTCTCTACTTTTTTAATGTCCGATTCTTTGAGCCACTGAAAAATTTCAACAAGTTCTGATGCTTCAACCGATAGTGCCATTGCAAGGTTTTTAGGAGAATGAAACTGATCCCAGTCCCTAGCTTTGACAAAGCTTTTTATCTTCTGATTAATTTTCTTTAAATCCATTATAAAATAGTTATGTAATTTAACTTAGATGTTCAAAATACATAAAAAATTTGAGAAGACCACTCATTACATCGCTGATTTAAAGTTATGCCAAATTAGATTGCAGGATAATGCAAAGTTCCCATGGATTATGCTTATTCCAAAAAGAAATAAGGTTTCTCAAATTTTGGATTTAAATAGAAAAGACCAGATTAGATTAATGGATGAGATCCAGTATTGCAGTAAGATTATGAAAAAAAACTTTGCTTGTGATAATTTAAATGTTGAAAAAGTGGGGAATATTGTGCCTCAATTACATATTCATATTGTGCCACGACATAAAAAAGATCCTAGTTGGCCATTATCTATTTGGGTCGTTAAAGGCAAACCTTATTCCAAGCTTGCTCTAGCTAAAATGATAGCAAAACTTCAAACGATTATTTAGATGCTTAGCTACAGGCACGGATTTCATGCGGGAAACTTTGCTGATGTCTTTAAACATTTCATACTTGTTTATTTGCTTAATAAACTAAAAGCATCAAAGCCCTTTAGCTTTATTGATCCTTTCGCAGCGGCAGGAAAATATTTACTGGAAGATCCTTTTATGAATAAAAATAAAGAATACTTAAATGGTATTTCAAAAGTGTTACATGCTGACATTAGTGATCCATTAATTATGAACTATTTAGACCTTGTGAGAAAAACGAACCCAAATAAGCAAGGAAATAAGATGGTGATTTATCCAGGCTCGTGTTTTTTGGCACAACTTGCCCTTGATCAAGATGATTATATTTACTTATCGGAACTGCATAATAATGAATTTGAGATTTTAAAGAAGAATTTTGAAAATGACTCTAGAATTGTAATTGAAAAGAAAGATGCTTACGCTTCTCTTGATAAGATGATTACTTCATATCAAGGAACTAGGTTAGTATTAATAGATCCATCTTATGAGCTTAAAAATGAGTATGATAAAATTTGTAAATTAATAAAACATAATGCAGGACAATTTCCAGATGTTTGTTTTTTAGTTTGGTATCCTATTTTAGAAGCTGAAAAGACTAATGCCTTTGTAAAACAGTTTATTGATTTAAAGATTAAAAACATAACTAATATTCATATTGAATTAAAAAATACTTTCCTCCGGATGCAAGGAACTGGTTTTTTTATTATTAATGCACCAAGTACTATGCAAAAAGATATTGTTCCAAGTCTTGATATTTTGTTACATATTCTTAAAGATTCAGATCATTTTGCAAAAATAAATTACAATGTTCTTTAAGCGATTATTCTCTAGCAGTAATTTACCACTTCAGATTAATGATGGAGGCAGAGCTGCTGCAGGATATAAAGGAAAAGCAGGGGACTGTGTGGTTAGATCGATTGCTATTGCAACCGGTATTGCTTATGCGGAAGTGTATGAAGATTTGTATAAAGAAAATGAAGAATTTAGAAATACTTCAAGAACTAAACTTGCAAGAAGTTTGCAGCAAAAAAATGATAGTCCAAGAAGCGGAACGCATAGAGTAGTGTTAAAGAAGTATTTGCAAAAATTAGGATGGAAGTGGACTCCTACTATGTTTATTGGTCAGGGCTGTAAAGTTCACTTAAAAAAAGATGAACTTCCATCAGGCACTTTAATCGTATCTTGCTCTAAACATGTGACTGTTGTTAAAAACGGAGTGTTGCATGACACTTACGATTGCTCCAGAAATGGCACTAGGTGCGTTTATGGATATTGGACTAGAGACTATTAAATCTTCTGGTCGTATTCACCAATTTTTCCAGTTTTTTGTAATAAATTATCGATAAAATCAAAGATCTTTTTCTTCCTCTCATCTGAAGTTGGGCTCTCTGTTACCACAACCAATGATGGTTTATTGGATGAAGCTCTTATTAGGCCCCAGGAACCATCCTCTAATGAAAATCTTACACCATTAACCGTAAGAACGTCCGTTATAGCTTGGCCATCTATTTTGGTATTATTAGCTTTTAATGCCTCAACTTGTTTTACTAAATCATCAACTACTTTGTATTTTTCTTCATCTTTGCAAAATGGCGCCATAGTTGGTGTTTGGTATGTTTTAGGTAGTTCATTTATAATTTCATTCATTTTTTTATTTTGATTATCAAGTAAGTGACAAACTTGTATTGCTGAATTTATTCCATCATCATACCCATAACCAAGTGGCTGATTAAAGAAAAAGTGTCCACTTTTCTCAAAGCCTGCTAGTGCTTTTTCTTTATTTACTTTTCTTTTGATGTGAGAATGTCCTGTTTTCCAATAAATAGTTTTACAGTCATTTTCTTTTAAAATTTTATCATGCGAGAACAATCCTGTTGATTTAACATCAACAATAAATGTAGAGCCTTTATGTTTTGGGGCAAGATTTCTTGCAATAAGTAAACCTATTTTATCAGAAAATATTTCCTCACCTAAATTGTCGATGACACCAACTCTATCGCCGTCCCCATCAAAACCAAAGCCAACATCTGCATTATGTTCTTTTACAGCTTTAGCGATTGCATGCAGCATTTCTAAATCTTCAGGATTAGGATTGTATTTTGGAAATGTAAAATCTAAGTTACAATCTAATTCAACTACATCGCATCCTATTCCTCTTAAAATTTGCGGAGCAAATATGCCAGCTGTTCCGTTTCCACAAGCAACAACCGCTTTAATCTTTTTTTTAATTTTATTTTTTGAAATTAAGTTGTTTATATAAACTTCCTTAAAACCTTTTATTTCTTTATAACTTCCCTTTTCAAATTTAAATTTTTGATTAAGAACTATATCTTTTAGTTCTGCCATCTCCTCAGGTGCATGAGTTAAAGCTTTCTCAATTCCCATTTTAACACCGGTCCAACCATTTTCATTATGACTTGCAGTTACCATAGCAACCGCATCTGCATTTAATTCAAATTGCGCAAAGTACACCATTGGTGAAAGTGACAATCCTACATCTTCCACAGCACATCCTGCTTGCATCAAACCTTCGATTAGTGATTTTTTTATATCTTCGCTGTACGATCGGTAGTCGTGTCCTACAATTACTCTTGGATTTTTTTTAGTTCGATTCGTAATTTGAGTTCCAAGACCAAGTCCTAGATGCTTGATTCCCTCTAAATTGATATCATCGGGATATAACCACCTGGCATCGTATTCTCTGAAGCCATTTTGATTCACAATTAACCTAGAATTGTTCATAAAATAATTTTCAATGTTTATAGTAATTTATTTAAAGCGTATAATTTTCTTGTAGATTTGTTTATATGTTCGTTATATGTTCTCTTGATCAGCTATAACTAATGGTATATCAGTCTTTCTGAACCACAACATATAGTTGTTTTTACACAAAACTGTAACAATTGGGAATTTATGCAAGAAAACTTGGCTCTGGCAATAAAAAATGCTGTTGAAAATGATACGTCAAATATCATTAAAAAATCTAGCAAAAATTTTAAAGAACTTAAAAGACTAGATTTATTTTCATTAACTAATGACACTGAACTTTTTCAAAATGAAAAAGGAATCACTATTAAAATTGATAGAAGCAAAGATTCTAAATTAACTGATTTTGGTAAAGCTACTTTATTAGACAGATATTTAAATGAAGATGAATCGTTTCAAGATTTGTTTGCCCGGGTAGCAAGCACTTATGCCGATGATAATCTGCACGCGCAAAGAATTTATAATTACATTAGTAATTTATGGTTCATGCCATCTACACCTGTGTTGTCTAATGCTGGAACAGAGCGAGGATTACCAATTTCATGTTTTTTAAATGAAGCATCTGATTCTTTAAATGGAATTGTAGATTTGTGGAGTGAGAACGTTTGGCTGGCTGCTAAGGGTGGAGGAATTGGAAGCTACTGGGGAAATTTAAGATCGATCGGCGAACAAGTTGGCAGAGTTGGCAAAACTTCTGGCATTATGCCTTTTATTAAAGTGATGGATTCTTTAACGCTTGCCATCAGTCAGGGATCACTTCGTAGAGGATCAGCTGCGTGTTATCTGCCAATTGATCATCCAGAGATTGAAGAATTTATTGAAATGAGAAGACCAACAGGTGGTGATCCCAACCGCCGAGCTTTAAATTTACATCACGGTGTTTTAGTTACAGATGCTTTTATGAGGGCAGTTGAGCTAGATGAACAGTGGGCACTAAAAAGTCCTTATGATGGAACGATCCAGTCCAAACTATCAGCAAGAAATTTATGGATCAGACTTCTAACTGCAAGAGTTGAAACAGGTGAACCTTACATTGTATTTATTGATACAGTAAACAGAATGATACCAGAGCATCATAAACTAGCCGGTCTTACAGTGAAGACTTCTAATTTATGTAGTGAGATTACTCTTCCAACAGGAATTGATAAATCTGGTAGAGATAGAACAGCAGTTTGTTGTTTATCTTCTTTAAACCTTGAAACGTATGATGAGTGGAAAGATGATCCAGTTATCATTGAAGATGTAATGAAATTTTTAGATAATGTGTTAACTGATTTTATTGAACGCGCTCCAGATTCTTTTAGTGATGCAACTTATGCTGCAATGAGAGAGCGAAGTGTTGGACTAGGTGTGATGGGTTTTCACTCATTTTTACAAAAACATTCTATTCCAATTGAATCGGTGATGGCAAAAGTTTGGAATAATAAAATGTTTAAACAAATTGATAACGAAGTGAATGCTGCATCTAAAAAATTAGCAGCGGAACGAGGCGCATGTCCTGATGCGGCTGATTATGGAATTATGGAACGCTTTTCTAATAAAACTGCAATAGCTCCAACCGCATCTATTTCTATTATTTGTGGCGGCGCATCTCCTGGAATTGAGCCGGTAGCTGCAAATAGCTATACCCACAAAACTCTTTCAGGATCCTTTAATGTTAGAAATAGATACTTAAAAGAATTATTAGCAAAGTATGAAAAAGATACAGATGAAGTCTGGTCTTCGATTACAACCAATCAAGGATCTGTCATGCACTTAGATTTTTTAAGTGACCATGAAAAAGATGTATTTAAAACTGCCTTTGAAATTGATCAGCGTTGGTTAATTGATCATTCAGCAGATAGAACGCCCTATATTTCTCAAGCCCAATCATTAAATGTATTTTTACCTGCAGATGTTCATAAGCGAGATTTGCATCAAATTCATTTCCAAGCTTGGAAAAAAGGATTGAAGAGTTTGTACTACTGTAGATCTAAATCTATTCAGCGTGCAGAAGTAATCAATCAAACAGTAGCAAATGCTAAAAAAAATCAACCCGCAGCTACCTCAAATGGAGAAGCTGCAAATTACGAGGAGTGTTTATCATGTCAGTAGCCCCAAAAATGGAAATAGTAAAACCAATAATCACAGCTAATTATTGCACCGAAGAAGGATTGTTAAAAGAAAAAATAGTCTACAAACCGTTCAGATATCCTTGGTGCTATGATGCGTGGTTAACTCAACAAAGAATTCACTGGCTACCTGAAGAAGTTCCTTTGGCAGAAGATGTTAGAGATTGGCAAAAAAAATTACAACCGCATGAAAAAAATCTGTTAACACAAATTTTTAGATTTTTTACTCAGGCTGATGTTGAAGTAAATAATTGCTACTTAAGACATTACACAACCGTATTTAAACCTACTGAAGTATTAATGATGATGACAGCATTTGCTTCTATGGAAACAGTTCATGTCGCTGCTTATTCTCACTTACTAGATACAATTGGAATGCCGGAAACAGAATATTCTGCATTCTTAAAGTATAAAGAAATGAAAGATAAGTATGACTACATGCAAAACTTTAACATGAGTGATAAAAGAGAGATTGCAAAAACAGTAGCTGTATTTAGTGCGTTTACTGAAGGTCTGCAATTATTTGCAAGTTTTGCAATTTTGTTAAACTTTCCAAGATTTAATAAGATGAAGGGAATGGGGCAGATTGTTACCTGGTCGGTTCGAGATGAAACTCTTCATTGTAATTCTATGATCAAAATTTTCAACACATTCTGTGATGAAAATCCAGGATTGTTAGACGAGAGTTTGAAAAAAGAAATCTACCAAGCGTGCTCAACTATTGTTGAACACGAAGATGCTTTTATCGATCTTGCCTTTGAAATGGGTGACATTGAAGGCTTAAAAGCAGAAGAAGTTAAAAAATACATTCGATGGATCGCTAATAGAAGATTAGCTCAGCTACGATTAAATGATTTATACGAAGTATCGGAAAATCCTTTAACTTGGCTAGATGACATGTTGAATGGCGTTGAACATATGAACTTTTTTGAGGGTAGAGCTACTGAATATTCTAAAGCTTCTACAAAAGGTTCTTGGGTCGAAGCGTTTGATTTTACTAAGTAGCCGTATTTTTGCTTAAGTACAAAGATTACTGGAGAAAAACTGGTCTTAAAAAACCATATGGTGATTTTGTACTTGAGCACATTAATCAACACAATGTTCGTAATTTTTAGAAATAGGTGTTTTTTGCGGAGTGACTGCCAGAAACGTTTGTGAACTTTTAAATCAATCGACCAGCGGACATTTTAAGTATTATGGCATTGACTTATTTGGCTCAGAAAAAATGGGCGACCAAGACGAGATTGAACCTAGTTTCTTACAACATCAAACATTTTCAAACCCTTTAAAAAATATTTATTATAATATTTTAAAACGAGAAAACTTAAATTCCCTGACTAGTGTCACTAACTTGTTAAAAAAATTTAAACAACAAGTTAGATTATTCAAAGGAGATTCTAAGAACAATCTTAATAAAGTTCCTCTTCAAGAAATTGATTATGTATTTTTAGACGGAGGTCACAGTTATAATACAGTCATTAGTGATTTGACTATTCTACTTCAAGGTTTGAAAAAAATTCAATAATACTTTGTGATGATTATGCAAATCATTTTTCTATTCCAGAAGTCAAAAGTGCGATTGACGATTTTACTAAACAACATTCTCTTCCCGTTACAATCTTAACTTCTCGTTTTGCCGAGATTATTTTGCATTAATTAAAAAATTTTATTTAATTTTTCGGTGTGAACTTCCAGTGTATTTTGATAGAGGTCTTATTAATTTGTTACTAGAGAATTGCTCCATGATATGAGCACACCAACCAGTAATTCTGGAAACAATAAAAATAGGAGTGAAGAAGTCAATATCAAAACCCATTAGATAGTAAGTAGGACCAGCCGGAAAATCTAAATTGGGTTTAATATCTTTCTCTCGTAACATCGTTGCTTCTAAGATTTTAGATATGTTAGGAAGCTTTTCATTTTTATAGTAAGCAGCAGTTTTGTAGTAATATTCAGTCATGGTTGGAACTCTTGAATCTCCATTTCTGTAAACACGGTGACCAAATCCCATAATCAATTCTTTATTCTTAATTTTCTCTAAAATATATGCCTCAGCAAATTCTGGTTCTTTAATTTCAGTTAGCATATGTGCAACCGCTTCATTGGCACCTCCATGCAAAGGTCCTTTTAAACTTGCAATTCCGCCTACCACGGCGCCATGCATATCCGATAGGCTGCTCGTTATAACTCTGGCAGTAAAAGTAGAAGCATTAAAACTATGTTCTGCATACAGCGTCATGGACACATCAAAAGCTTTGACTACCTCTGGACTAGGTACTGTTCCAAAGCACATGTGAAAAAAATTTTCACAAAAACTTAAGATTTGGATCTGGTTCTATTATTTCCTGACCTTTTCGACTTCTAAAATTTGCAGCAACAGCTGTTGATATTTGCGCTAACAATCTCATAGCTTTTCGCATATTAGCTGCAGGTGAATTATCAGAAGTATCAGGATCTTCTAATCCCATGTGACTAACAGATGTTCTGGTAGTATCCATTGGGTGAGCGTTGTTAGGATAGTTTTTGATAATAGTTTTTAAGGTGTTGCTAATTGTTCTATTAGATCGCTCTGCTTGCTCAAATTTTCTAAGCTCTTCATCACTTGGTAATTCTCCGTGTAAAAGAAGATAGGCAACTTGTTCAAATCTACATTGTTTAGCTAAATCTTGAACGGCATATCCTCTGTACGTAAGAGAGTTAATTTCCGGCATAACCTCCGATACTTTTGTTTCATCAGATATAACCCCGACTAAGCCTTTTTTTATCTCATCGCTCATTACTCATGTCCCTTTAGTGGAAAAATTGAATACCGATTTATCAAATTCTCCATATTTCTCGTAATCGACTAATTCATAAAGTCTTTTTCTCGTTTGCATTTTATCAAGTACATTATTTTGATGACCTTCTTTAAAAATTTGTCTTAAACCATCCTCAACATTTTTTAATGCCAGTCTTTGCGTAGTAACAGGATAGATTACTATGTTGTAACCCAAATCTTCTAACTCTTTCATTGTCAAAAGTTTGGATTTACCAAATTCGGTCATATTAGATAATAAATAGACATTTATTTTTTTTCTAAATTCTGCAAATTCTTTTTCATCTTTTAATGCTTCAGGAAACACAATGTCAGCTCCAGCATCAACATAAGCCTGCGCTCGTGCGATAGTTTTTTCTAAACCCTCAGATGCATTAGCATCTGTTCTTGCGATAATTTGAAAATTTTTATCTTTTCTAGCTTTTACAGCGGCTTTAATTTTTTTCACCATATCTTCTGTTGATACAAGATCTTTATTATCTAAGTGACCGCATCTTTTAGGGTTCATTTGGTCTTCTATATGACAACCAGATATTCCCAAGCTCTCAATAGTTTCAATTGTTCTTGAAACATTCATGGCTTCTCCAAATCCAGTATCAATGTCAATGATAGTTGGAAGATTAGTCACTCTAGCTATTTGATGAGACTTTGTTGAAATATCATGCAAAGTGGTAAGTCCAATATCAGGCAGCGCAAGGTCATTAGCCATAACTGCACCAGAGACATAAACTCCATCATAACCAATTTCTTCAATTAGTTTTGCAACCAGCGCATTATATGCCCCAGGAAATCTTAGTAATTTTTTTGATTTTAGCTTGGTAACTAAATCTTGTCTTTTTTCATTGGGTTGTTTTTTAACAAAATGCATGGAGGATATTTATAGATCTTTTTTTAACGATTCCCAAAAACTTTTTTAAATACCTAAAATTTTCTGAGATAAAGGCTTAATATCTTTGAAATTTTCAATTAAGTGGTCTTTAAATATTTGATCGTAATTTTTTTCAGTATAACCACCTTTTACCAATATAAATTTAATTTTAGCAGCTTTGGCAGCATCGGCATCAGTCTCGCTATCTCCAACCATTATTGAATTTTCAATTGGAACATTTAAAATTTCAAGAATAGAAGTTAAATGCATCGGATCTGGTTTTCGGTAGTTAAATGTATCTGCACCAGCAATATAATCAAAATAGTCATATAACTTTATTTCTTTTAATAACTTTATAGTTAGACGCTCCATTTTATTTGTACAAACTGCTAATTGTATTTTTTTACTTTTGCACCAATCAAGAAATTCAATAACTCCCTCGTTAATAGTAGATTTCTTTGAAATATTAGCAGCATAATAATCTATAAAATCCTTAGTCATTATTTTATGGGTTTGTTCATCAATTTTATTATTACGACCTTCTTGCGATTCAACAGATCGCAAAAGCATAGTTGCAGCACCTCTGCCCGCTAGATACCTAATATCGCTCAATGGTTTTTTTTCATGACCATATTTTTCCATTACATGATTATGAGCTGCCATTAAATCAGGAGCTGTCTCCACCAGTGTTCCATCAAGATCAAAAAGGATAGCTTTGTTTGTCATTTTGAAAGTTTTAGTAGGCAATAATTTGTGTGTTAAGATAATTTTTTGATTATTATATGAAGCACTTGAAAATGGCAAATAATCTTCAAATTCTCATTCTTGCCGCTGGCAAAGGTACTAGAATGAACTCAGATACTCCCAAAGTCCTTCATAAAGTAGCAGGAAGCAGCATGATTGATCATGTGATTCAAAAAGCAAAATTGCTTAATCCATCAAAAATTTCAATCATGATTAATAAAAATTTATTAGTTTTAAAAAAACAATATCCCAATATTCAATTGTTAATTCAGGAACCACAACTTGGAACTGGACATGCCGTACAAATTTTTAAGAAAAAAAATAGATCAAAAAATATTAGCCTACTTGTATTATATGGCGATAATCCTTTAATTGATATTGATGACTTAAAAAAAATAAAATCCCAACTAAAAATAAATGATGTTGTTATTATGGGCTTTCAAACACAGCGTAACAGTTCCTATGGAATTATTATTGAAAAGAATAATCAAGTTGAAGAAATAGTGGAGTTTAAAGATGCTAGTTCACAGCAGAGAAAAATAACAACTTGTAATTCTGGTATTGTTGCTCTCAGCTCAAAAGCTTTGCAACTAGTTTCGCAAATTAAAAATAATAATGCTAAAAAAGAGTTTTATCTTACCGATATTGTAAAATTGGCAAAAAAGTATAATCATAAAATTAAGGTTGTAACAGCTAAAGATGAAAAGACAGCTTTAGGTGTAAACGATATGAATGAACTTGGAATGGCCGAAAAAATTATGCAAGATCAGTTTAGAAAAAAAGCGATGAAGGGAGGAGTTAGGTTAGTTGCTCCAGAAACAGTTTTTTTATCTAAAGACAGCGTTTTTGGAAAAAATGTTACTATTGAACCATATGTTGTTATTGGCCCAAAAGTTAGAATTGGTAACGATGTTGTCATTCACTCCTTTTCACACTTGGAAAGTTGTATTATTAAAAATAAAGTTGTTGTTGGTCCTTATGCAAGAATTAGACCGGGAACCATTTTAGAAGACAATACAAAAGTAGGAAATTTTGTCGAAATAAAAAATTCAAAGATAAATAAAAACTCTAAGATTAATCACCTTTCTTATATTGGTGATACCAATATGGGCCAAGACGTAAATATAGGAGCAGGAACAATCACCTGCAATTATGATGGAGTTAAAAAAAGTAAGACAACTATTAAAAACGGATCATTTGTTGGCTCTAATTCATCATTAGTAGCACCGGTTACACTTGGTTCAAATTCTGTGATTGGCGCAGGTTCTGTGATTACTAAAAATGTTCAAGATAACACACTAGCATTAACAAGATCTGAACAAAAAAAAGTGAAATTATCAATGAGAAAAAAAAGAACGAAATAAATGTGTGGAATTATTGGAATAAGTAGTTCAAAGCCGGTAGTTAACAATATTATTAGCTCATTGAAGAAGCTTGAATACCGAGGATACGATTCTGCTGGTATAGCCACTTTTTCTGATAAATTTATTGATGAAGTTAAATGCGAAGGAAGAGTTGGAAAGTTAGAAAAAATTGTTTCTAAAAAATCTTTAAAAGGAATTGTTGGTATTGGCCATGTACGTTGGGCCACACATGGAGTGCCAAATGAAATCAACGCTCATCCGCACTCTTCAGACAGAGTATCTGTTGTCCATAATGGTATTATTGAAAACTCCACAATATTAAAAAAAATATTAGAAAAAAAAGGTTACCAATTTAAATCTCAGACAGACACAGAAGTTATAACAATACTTCTAACGGAAAATTTAAAAAATAATAAATTATTAGTCGCTGTTCAAAAAACACTTGAAAAGCTTCATGGTAGTTATGCTCTAGCTATTCTTTGTAAAGATAATCCAGATTTAATAGTTGGGGCAAGAAGAGGTTCGCCATTAGCAGTTGGCTATGGTCATAACGAAAATTATCTTGGCTCAGATTCTTATGCCCTAAAATCCATGACTAATAAAATATCGTACCTAGATGATGGAGATATATGTATTTTAAAAAAAGATAGTGCAGAATTTTACAATTCTAAAGGAAAAAAAATTAATAAAAAAATATTAACGATGTCTGAGACGGAAGACAATTACGACAAAGGTGACTTTAAAACCTTCATGCAAAAAGAAATTTTTGAGCAACCCAATTCTGTTAAATCATGTATTAATGAATATGTTGATCATTTAAGAGACGATATTAATATTTATAATTTTCCTTGGGATATAACAAAAATTGATTCTGTTGTTCTTATTGGTTGCGGGACAGCTTATCATGCGTGCATGGTAGCCAAATATTGGATAGAAGAACTTACCTCACTAGAGGTTGCAATCGATATTGCCTCTGAGTTTCGCTATAAGCGAAATAAATTTAAAAATAATTGTATTTATATTTTTGTATCTCAATCTGGGGAGACTGCCGATACTTTTGCAGCACTTGAATTATGTAAAAAAAATAAGATGAAAACTTTAAGTGTAGTTAATGTAGTTGAAAGTTCTATAGCTAGAAATTCTAATTTTGTTTTGCCAATTCATTGTGGTGCAGAAATATGCGTAGCCTCGACAAAAGCATTTCTCGGACAAATGCTGGTTTTGTATGTTTTGATCTTGAAAATTTCTTCATTGAGAGGTGATATAAAGAAAAAAGATTATGAAGCTAAGATAAAATTATTAAAAAAACTTCCCGAAGCAATTAGGAATACTTTAAGTACAGAATCGGAAATGGAAGAAATTAGTGATATATTTTCAGAAGCTAAAGGCTCTATGTTTTTAGGAAGAGGATATTCCTATCCAATAGCAATGGAAGGAGCTTTGAAATTAAAGGAGTTATGTTATGTCCATGCCGAAGGTTACCCAGCCGGTGAAATGAAGCATGGCCCGTTAGCGTTAATCGAATCTGGTATGCCAGTTGTAATTATTGCGCCTAGAGATAAATATTATGAAAAAACTTTATCCAATATGCAGGAAGTAATAGCTAGAGGAGCTAAAGTTTTGTTTATCAGCAATAAAAGTAAAGATGAAATTAGTAGTGATAACGTTTGGAAAAAAATTGAAGTTGAAAAAACTTCCGATGAGTTGTTGCCTTTTTTATTAACCATACCGCTGCAGTTATTAGCTTTTTATGCAGCAAAAAATAAAGGTTATGACATCGACAAACCAAGAAATTTGGCAAAATCAGTTACGGTTGAATAAATTGCTTGTTGAGCGAGTCAACTAAGTTTATATACTGTTAGTTGTATATGACTAATTGGAAGCCAAATAGCTGGAGAAGCAAGCCCGTAAAGCACATACCTGAATACCCGGATCAGGAAAAGTTAAATAATGTTTTAAAAGAACTTTCTAATTTTCCTCCCCTAGTGTTTGCAGGAGAGTCTAGATCTTTAAAAGAACATTTAGCTCAAGTTAGTCAAGGAAAAGCATTTTTATTACAAGGAGGTGATTGCGCTGAAAGTTTTGCAGAATTTCATCCCAATAATATAAGAGATTTTTTTAAACTATTCTTACAAATGTCTTTAGTGTTAACCGTATCTTCTAATCTACCAGTTGTTAAACTTGGAAGAATAGCTGGTCAATTTTCAAAGCCAAGAAGTGCTGCAACTGAAGTCCAAAATGGAGTTGAGCTGCCTAGTTATTTAGGTGACAATATTAATTCTATGGCCTTTGATAAGGAGGGAAGAAAACCTGATCCAGAACGTTTATTAAAATCCTACTCGCAAGCTGCTTCGACTTTGAATTTATTAAGAGCTTTTTCGCAAGGAGGTTTTGCAGATTTAAATAAAGTTCATTTGTGGAATATGTCTTTTGTTAAAGAAAACGCTAAAGATAAATACAAAGAAATTGAACAAAAAGTTTCAGATGCTTTGGGATTTATGAATGCGTGTGGAATTACTTCAGAAAATAATAGAAGATTACGAACTGTTAATTTCTATACTAGTCATGAAGCTTTATTATTGCCAGTCGAAGAAGCAATGACACGTGTTGATTCTACCACAGGAGAATATCATGATACTTCAGCTCATTTTGTTTGGATTGGTGACAGAACTAGACAATTAGATGGAGGACATGTTGAATTTTGCAGAGGTATTAAAAATCCATTAGGAATTAAGTGTGGACCAACTTCTGATCCTGAGGAAATAGTAAAATTAACAGAAATTTTAAATCCAGAAAATGAAGCGGGTAAAATAACTTTGATAGCAAGATTTGGTCACGATCAAGTTGGAAAATTTCTTCCTAAATTAATCCGCGCTATTAAAAAAGCAGGAAGAACCGTAGTTTGGTCTTGTGATCCTATGCATGGAAATACCATAAAAGCTTCAACTGGTTACAAAACAAGACCTTTTGAAAACATCATAATGGAAACTAAAAACTTCTTTCAAGTTCATCATTCCGAAGGAACCTTTGGTGGAGGTTTGCATATAGAAATGACCGGACAAGATGTCACGGAATGTATTGGCGGTGCGCAAAATATTACAGATAAAGATTTGTCCAATAGATATCATACCCACTGCGATCCACGATTAAATGCTAGTCAAGCATTAGAACTTGCTTTTTTAATTTCAGAGGAAATTAAGAAAAATTCTAATTTTGCCAAAAATAGTATTCAAAAAGCGTCTTAATTTTCTTAGATTTTTTTAGATATTTAAGTTAAAAATTAGTATGGACCCAAAAGAACGAATTATATTTATAACCGGATGGATTTTAGACTATTGCTCTAAAATGCCCAAAAAACCTGATAGTTTAGTAGTAGGTGTTTCTGGCGGAATAGATTCTGCAGTTGTTAGTACCATTTGTGCGGCGTCTGGAATGAAAACTTATGCTCTTTCAATGCCAATCAGGCAGATCCAAAAACAAGATGACTTAAGCAAAGTCCATTGTCAAGTGGCTCTCCGCTAATTTTAAAAACGTCCATGTGCTTAATATAAATTTAGACAGTGTTTTCACAGAGTTTGAAAAAGCATCTGGAACCAATTCTAGTGAACATGCTTTTGCAAATAGTAGAGCTAGACTAAGAATGACAACGTTATATCAAGTAGCAGGATCAAATAATGGAATTGTTGTTGGAACTGGTAATAAAGTAGAAGATTTTGGTGTAGGTTTTTATACAAAATATGGCGATGGTGGAGTTGATATTTCGCCAATAGCAGACTGCACGAAAACACAAGTGTGGGATATGGGAAGAGAACTGGGTATCAATCCAGCCATCATTGATGCGGCACCAACTGATGGGCTGTGGCTAGATGGTAGAAATGATGAGCAGCAATTAGGTATGTCTTATCAAGAGTTAGAAGAGACTATGGAAAATCCTAATTCAAAAAATTATCAACAATATTTAAAAATTAGAGAAACTAATTTACATAAAATGAATCCTATTCCAGTTTGTAAATTTGAGGAATAAGATGCAGCTGTATAATACCATTTCGAGAGTTAAAGAGAAGTTCGTTCCTCTTAGATGCTCATAACGTCCGTTTATATGTTTGCGGTCCAACTGTTTATGATTATCCGCACGTTGGTAATGCCAGACCATTAATTGTATTCGATGTATTATTTAGAGTGCTTCGAGAAATATATGGTCAAGATGCTGTACAATATGTACGAAACATTACTGATATAGATGATAAAATTATTGAAACTGCAAAAAAAAATAACATTTCTATAAATGAATTAACTAATAAAGTAACAAAAGATTTTCATAGCGATTGTAATTTTCTAAATTGTTTAACCCCAAGCGTTGAACCAAAGGCCACAGATCATATCAAGGAAATGATAGAGTTAACTAAAAAGTTATTGGAGCTTGATTTTGCGTATATAGTGCAAGGTCACGTTTACTTTGAAGTATCAAAATTTGATTCTTATGGAAAACTTTCAAATAAAAAAATTACAGATTTAGTTGCTGGGGCAAGAGTAGAGATTTCGGACTTAAAAAAAACCCAGCTGATTTTGTTCTTTGGAAACCATCGTCAGCAGAAGAACCTGGCTGGGATTCACCATGGGGCAGGGGTCGGCCAGGATGGCATCTTGAGTGTTCGGCGATGGCTAAAAAATATTTAGGAACTGAATTTGATATTCATGCTGGTGGTTTAGATTTAATTTTTCCACATCACGAAAATGAAATAGCCCAATCAGTTTGTGCTCACAAAACTAAAGTGCTTGCAAATTTTTGGATGCATAATGGTTATGTTACCGTAAATAAAGAAAAAATGTCTAAATCATTGGGAAATTTCATCACCATTAATGAATTGAAGAACAAATACGATGGCCAAGTAGTAAGATTAGCTATGCTCAGCACTCATTATAGACAGCCCTTTGATTGGAATGAAAAAAATTTAGAAACGGCATATACAACCCTTAACAAATGGTATGAATTTTATTCTGATCAAGATCAGAAATTAGATCTAGGCACGCTCGAAGTGCTCACCGACGATTTAAATACTCCAATGTTTATTTCTAAAATACATTCCTTATATAAAGATGCGGTAAATGGAAATAAGAATGCAGGACAACAGCTTTCTGATGCGTGTAAATTATTAGGTTTATTTGATAAAAATCTTGCAAGCTGGAATAATATAAAAACTAGCAAATCCATAACTGCAGAAGAAATTGAAAATTTAATACAGGAAAGAAAAGTAGCTAGAGATAATAAAAATTTTTCAAGATCTGATGAAATCAGGGATTTGTTAATTGCAAAAGGTATTACAATTGAAGATAATCAAGGCGAAACTAGCTGGAAGTATAAATAATGAATAAAGAAAAAATATATTTATTTGATACAACATTAAGAGACGGGGCTCAGACCCAAGGTGTTGATTTTAGTATTGAAGATAAATACAAAATTGCTAAGGCGCTTTCCAAACTAGGAATAGACTATATTGAAGGAGGTTGGCCAGGAGCCAATCCTTTAGATACCACTTTTTTTAGTGCACAACCTGATCTTACTAGTTCTGTACTTGTGGCATTTGGTATGACTAAAAAATATGGCCGAAGTGCTGATAATGATCCTGGTTTATCGGCAATATTAAACTCAAATACTAAATCAGTTTGTATTGTTGGCAAAACTTGGGATTATCATGTGGATGTAGCTCTGCAAATTTCTAACCAACAAAATTTAGAAAATATCACAGAAACAACTAAACATTTTGTAAAAAATAAAAAAGAATTCATGTTTGATGCAGAACATTTTTTTGATGGATACAAACATAATAAAGAATATGCAATCAGCTGCATTAAAGCTGCTTATGATAACGGGGCAAGATGGGTTGTGTTGTGTGATACTAACGGCGGAACTTTGCCTCACGAAGTATCAGATATCGTTTCCGATATAGTAAAAATTATTCCTGGTACGAATATAGGAATACATGCTCATAACGATACAGAAAATGCTGTTGCAAATTCATTAGCGGCAGTGGTTGCGGGGGCAAGACACATTCAGGGAACGTTAAATGGATTGGGAGAAAGATGTGGTAATGCAAATCTTGTTTCAATTATCCCAACACTTTTGTTAAAAGAGTACTTTAATAGTCGCTATGAAATTTCAGTAAATAATAAACAAATATCTCATTTAACAGATTGCTCAAGATTACTTGATGAAATTTTAAATAGAAAATCCAATAAAAGAGCGGCTTACGTAGGCTCCTCTGCTTTTGCTCACAAAGGTGGTTTACACGTATCTGCAGTGCAGAAAGATCCTAGAACTTATGAACATATAAATCCAGAATTGGTAGGCAATACTAGATCAATAGTCATTTCAGATCAGTCAGGCAGAGCAAATATTATTTCAAGACTGGAAAAATTAAATATTACCATTGATGCAAAAGACCCAAAAATTCAAAAATTATTAGATGAGGTCAAAGATAGAGAATTTGCAGGATATTCTTATGATGGAGCTGATGCTTCCTTTGAACTATTAACTCGCAGATTATTAGGAGAAGTTCCAAACTATATCCAAATTAAGAACTATGAAGTTAGAGTAATTAAAGATGACAAGGTATCTGATAACATAAACTCAGTTGCTAAAGTTACTTTAATAGTAGATGGCACGGAGCATGTGTGTGAGGGTCAAGGTAATGGACCGGTCAATGCTCTAGATCAGGCTATCCGGAGTAATCTTGCAAATATCGGCAAATATTCAGAATATTTGGGAGATTTAAGATTAATAGATTACAAGGTAAGAATTTTAAATACAGGAACAAATGCCGTAACAAGAGTGTCGATTGAAAGCACGGATCAAAATAAAAATAGTTGGTTTACGATTGGAGTATCACCAAATATTATTGAGGCCTCTTTTAAAGCCTTGATCGATAGTATTGACTACAAACTATATAAAGCAAAAGCTCCAGCAAACTCGCAATGAGTTTAAAAAATATTTCGATTATATTAGTTAAACCACAAATTGGTGAAAACATTGGAGCAACGGCTAGAGTTATGAAAAACTTTGGCCTATCTAATTTAATACTTGTAGATCCGAAAGAACAATGGCCAAATATTAAAGCAATTTATACCTCCGTTAAGGCTGTCGATATTATTCACAAAGCCAAAGTTTTTAAAACGACTAAAGAAGCTTTGAGCAAAAGTGACATTGTATTTGCAACCTCGGCCAGAATAAGAAATATTAATAAAAAAATATTTAGCCTTGAGGAAGCAGTTCAGACAATCAGAAAGAGCAAAAAAAAAATTTCAATATTATTTGGCCCAGAAAATGCAGGACTAAGTAATGAAGATCTAATTAGTTCTAATTATTTATTAAAAATTCCAACAGACAAAAAATATGAATCTTTAAATCTTTCGCATTCGGTTTCAGTAGTTGCATACAGTCTCTATGTTTCTAAATTTAAAAATATAGAATATAAAAATACAGATAAGAGCGAAATTGCCACTCAAAAAGATTTGTTTAAATTTTATGATTTTCTTATAGGAAATCTTGAAAAAACAGGTTTTTTTAGACCTGCAGAAAAAAAATTATTCATGATAAAAAGTATTAAAAATATTTTTGCCAAACAACCCCTGACGACTAGAGAACTACGTACTTTAATGGGTATTTTTAGTTCCTTTAGGAAGTATTGATTTTAAAGCCTTATTGACAAAAAACCCTTGATGTTTATAAGTGCCTATTCTTAAATAATGACAAAACGCATACAAGCCAAACATAAAGTAGACAGACGACTAGGAGTGAATCTTTGGGGACGTCCAAAAAGTCCATTCAACAAAAGAGCTTTTGGTCCAGGTCAGCACGGTCAAACTAAAGCTAAAGGAAAGCCTTCCGATTACAAAATTCAGCTTCAAGCAAAACAAAAATTAAAAAGTTATTACGGAAATTTAAATGAGAGACAGTTTAGAAATGTTTTTAAAGAGGCAGACAGAATTAGAGGTAATACGGGAGAAAATTTAGTTGGAATTTTAGAGTCAAGATTAGATGCTGTAATTTACAGAGCTAAATTTGCTCAAACTGTGTTTCAAGCAAGACAAGTTATTAATCATGGCCACATTAGAGTGAATGGAAAAAAAGTTAATATTTCTAGTTACACAGTTAAAGAAAATGATTTAATTGAAGTGAAAGAATCTTCAAAACAATTAGTCGTTATCTTGAGCGCTATTGCGAATAAAGAAAGAGAAGTTCCAGATTATATAGTTGCAGATCACAAGCAATTTACTGCAAAGTTTTCACGAGTTCCTAAAATGGAAGAAATTCCATATCCAGCAGTAATGGAGCCAAATCTAGTTGTCGAATATTACTCTAGATAATTTATTTTTTGTAATTAATTTTTTTTTCGTCCAGTAGGGCTTGAAGTTCTTTTTTTTCAAACATTTCTTTCACTATATCGCAACCACCAATGAATTCGCCTTTGATATAAAGTTGAGGGATAGTTGGCCAATCACTAAAAACTTTTATTTCGTTTCTAATTTCCTCGTCCTCTAACACATTTACTCCGTCAAATTTAATATTTAGTATTTTAAGCACATTAGCCACAGCCATTGAAAAACCACACTGAGGCATATCAGGAGTACCTTTCATAAATAAAACTACATCATTACTTTCTATAGTATTTTGTATTTTTTGTTTTGCGTTCATTATTTTTCCTCAGTCGTTAATGCTAAAGCATGTAACTCATTACCCATTTTTCCTTTAAGTGCATTATATACCATCTGGTGTTGCTGAACTCTACTCTTACCTTTAAATTGTGCTGATTTTATTTTGGCTGAAAAATGATTGTCATCGCCAGCTAAATCTTGCACATAAATATCAGCATCAGGAAATCCTTCTTTTAATAACATTTCAATTTCTACCTGTTTTATTGCCATTTAATTTGAATTGTAATTATGAAACCATTTATTATTTAATGTTAGCATATCTTCAACTGTAATTTTCATATCATCTATAGTCAGATTTTCAGCTTTTGTAGATCCAATTTGAAGAAGAGATACTTCCTGTTCTTTGGCTAGTTTGACAACATTATCATAATCAGCACTTCTTACTTCTACCACATATCTAGCCTGATCTTCTCCAAATAAGAATTTTATTCTTTCAGCATCAATTAAATTTGTCGTAATGTTTGCGCCTATTTTTCCAGACATACACATCTCTGCAATAGTTAAGGCTATTCCACCATCAGATATATCATGAACAGATTGTGCAATTTTTTTATTTATAAGATTTCTTACAAAAAGACTGTTTTTCTTTTCCTCAGCAAGATTAATGGTGGGAGGCGGACCCTTTTTGATATGGAGGATATCATAACACAACGCGCTTTGGTGAATGTGTCCTTTAGTTTCTCCAATAATTAAAAGAAGATTGCCAGTAGCTTTTATAGAGATAGTTGTTGATTTATTTGAATCTTGAATGAGTCCAACACCACCAATAGTCGGTGTTGGTTTTATACCAATTCCATTAGTTTCGTTATAAAGCGAAACATTTCCAGAAATAACTGGATAATCTAAGGCCAAACAAGCTTCACTCATTCCTTTGATAACTTCAACAAATTGCCCCATAATCTCTTTTTTTTCAGGGTTACCAAAATTTAAACAATTTGTTATCGCTCTTGGCTCAGCACCTACCGCTGATAAATTTCTATATGTTTCGCAAACTGCTTGCATTCCTCCTGTGTGTGGATGAGCAAAGCAATACCTTGGTGTACAGTCAACAGTGGCTGCAATAGCTTTATTGGTTCCGTGCACTCTAACTACCGCTGCATCTCCGCCTGGTTTTTGAATGGTATCTCCCATTACCATATGATCGTATTGTTCCCAGACCCAGGATTTATTAGATTGATTAGGATGAGTAAGTAATTTTATTAAACAATCTTTAATATCTAGATCATTTAATTTTTTATCAATATTGATTTCTTCAGGTAGAGGAGTTGAAATCCATTCTCTATTATATTTGGGAGCTTCGTCTGCAAGGGAAGAGATTGGAATATCGCAAACTACTTCTTTATTAAAATGCAGAACTAAATTTTTACTATTCGTCATTTTTCCAATAACAGAAAAATCTAGATCCCATTTTTTAAATATTTTTTCTGCTTCTTTTTCTTTGCCTTCTTTTAAAACAATTAACATTCGTTCTTGGCTCTCAGAAAGCATAAGTTCAAATGGTTGCATCTCCGTTTCTCTGCATGGCACTTTATTTAAATCAATTTCTATACCTAATTTTCCTTTAGATGCCATTTCTACAGAAGAAGAGGTGAGTCCAGCTGCTCCCATATCTTGAATGGAAATAATAGTGTCGGTTTTCATCAATTCCAAGCAAGCTTCTAGTAGTAATTTTTCTGCAAAGGGATCACCAACTTGAACTGTTGGTTTTTTTGCTTCAGAATTATCATCAAATTCTTGTGAAGCCATGGATGCGCCGTGAATACCATCTCTTCCCGTTTTGGATCCAACATAAATAACTGGATTTCCAACACCGCTAGCTATTGATAAGAAAACTTTATTTTTTTTTGCAAGGCCAATATTCATGGCATTTACTAAAATATTACCATCATAACATTCGTCAAACTCAACCTCACCACCAACGGTTGGTATTCCCATGCAATTGCCATAACCCGCTATTCCAGAAACCACTCCATTTAAAAGGTGTTTGGTTTTAGGGTGTTCTGGTTTACCAAATCTAATTGAATTTAAATTAGCGATAGGTCTAGCGCCCATTGTAAAAACATCTCTCAAGATTCCGCCAACCCCAGTAGCCGCACCCTGATAAGGCTCAATATAAGAAGGATGATTATGACTTTCTATTTTAAATATAGCAACATCATCATCTCCAATATCAATAACACCTGCATTTTCACCAGGTCCTTGAACTACGTATTTATTTTTTGTAGGAAGTTTTGAAAGCCAAACTCTTGACGACTTGTAGGAACAATGTTCGTTCCACATTGCTGAGAAAATTCCCAGTTCTGTAAAATTTGGTATTCTTCCTATAAGTTCTTTTATTTTATCAAACTCAGACTCGGTAAGTCCTAATTGTTTGGCTTGATCAACTGTTGTTTGTTCCATTTACAATAAAGATCTAAATATTTCTTGACCGTCTGTACCACCAAGTAACTGATCAATAACTCTTTCAGGATGAGGCATCATGCCAAGCACATTTTTATTTTTATTGACAATACCAGCAATATTTAAAAAAGACCCATTTGGATTAGACTCCCCAGAAATATTTCCTTCTTTATCACAATACTGAAACACAATTTGATTATTGTCTTTTAATGATTGAATTTCTTCCTTCGAAGCAAAAAAATTACCATCATTATGCGCTATGGGAACGGTGAGTATTTTATGTTCAGATAATTTTTTAGTAAAAGCTGTTTGATTATTAATAGTTTTAATTTGCACATCTTTACAAATAAATTTTAACTTATTGTTTCGTAAAAGAGCGCCAGGTAACAAACCTGCCTCAGTTAATATTTGAAAGCCATTACAAATGCCAAAAACATAACCACCAGTACCAGCGTATTGAATAACTTCTTTCATGATTTTAGATTTAGAAGCCATACTTCCACATCTTAAATAATCCCCATACGAAAAACCTCCTGGCAATACTACCAAATCACTTTTAGGAAGTTCTGTTTCTTGATGCCAAACCATGGTTGTGGCTATTTGGAACTTTTCTAAGGCCACCTGAATATCTCTATCGCAATTCGATCCTGGAAATACGATAACCGATGCTTTCATTAACTTAGCTTTTTAATTGAGTATTCTTCGATAGTAAGATTTGCTAAAAGTTTTTTACAAGCCTCTTCAGCTTGTTGTTTAGCTTTATGTTCATCTGTCTCAGCAACTTCTAGAGTGAAATACTTTCCTTGTCTGATATTGGAAATAGTGGATAGCCCTAAGTTTTTAATTGCTCCTTCGACAGCTTTACCTTGAGGATCTAAAACATCTTTTTTTAGAGTAACAAAAATTTCAAATTTCAATTTATTTTTTTATTTTAAAGTTTTTAGAAATTCCTGATTTAATTTCTTTGATGTTGCTACCTTCTGGCATGATTCCTAGTCTCTTGGCAACTTCTTGGTAGGCTTCCATGAGTCCTCCAAGATCTCTTCTGAATCTGTCTTTGTCTAATTTTCTTTCATCTTTTACATCCCATAGCCGGCATGTATCAGGACTAATCTCGTCTGCCAAAATAACTCTCTTTTCATCATCTTTCCAAATTCGCCCAAATTCTAATTTGAAATCTACTAATTTAATTCCAACTGCTCTAAATAGCCCAATTAAAAAATCATTTATTCTTAAAGAAGTTTCTGTTGCTAAAGATAATTCATCAATGGTTGCCCAATTATTAATGTCAATGTGTTCTTCCGTAACTAATGGGTCTCCCAATTCATCATTTTTGAAATAATACTCAATGATGGGTCTTTTTAATTGAGTTCCCTCAGGTATTCCAAGTCGTTTTGAAAAAGTGCCAGCTGCAATATTTCTTACTACAAATTCTAACGGAATTATCTCAACCGCTTTAATTAATTGTTCACGCATATTAACCCTCTTTATTAAATGGGTCTCTATTCCCATTTCATTAAGTTGAGAGAATAAAAATTCTGAAATTCTATTATTTAAAACTCCTTTTCCATCGATGATTGCTTTTTTTTGATTATTAAAAGCAGTGGCATCATCCTTGAAGTATTGAATATAGGTTCCTCTATCTGGTCCCTCGTATAAAATCTTCGCTTTGCCTTCGTAAACTAGTTTTCTTCTACTCATTATTTAAAAACTCTAGAAAAGATATGATTAACATTTTTGGTATGATAATTAAGATCAAAAAGTTTCTCAAGTTCTTTAGTGGTTAAGTATTTTTTAATTAATTTATCTTTACTTAGGTTGGTATAAAAATCTTCGTTGTTATCCCATGTTTTCATTGCATTGTATTGTACAGTTTTGTAGGCATCTTCTCTTTTAACGCCTTTTTGCGTTAATTTTAACATCACACCTTGTGAAAAAACTAAGCCTTTAAATTTGTTCATGTTGGCTGTCATATTGTCTTTGTGAACTACTAAGTTTTTAACAACTCCATTTAACCTGCTTAATAAAAAATCAAGAGTAACCGTTGCATCAGGCCCTATATTTCTTTCAACGCTTGAGTGACTAATATCTCTTTCATGCCATAAAACAATATTTTCCATGGCAGGAAAAACGTAACTTCTGACAAGTCTTGCTAACCCTGTAATATTTTCAGAAAGAACTGGATTTCTTTTATGAGGCATTGCAGAAGATCCTTTTTGTCCAGAAGAAAAATACTCCTCAGCCTCTAACACTTCTGTCCTTTGCAAGTGCCTTATTTCAGTTGCAAGTCTCTCAGCTGAACTTGCTATAATACCTAAAACACTAAAAAATTGTGCGTGTCTATCTCTTGGTATAACCTGCGTTGAGATTGGCTCTGGTTTTAAATTTAATTTTTTAGCAACATACTCTTCTACTTTTGGAGTGATGTGCGCGAACGTTCCAACAGCACCAGAAATAGCACAAGTAGATATCTCTTTTACTGCGTCTTCTAATCTTTTTTTGTTTCTTTTGAATTCCTCAAAGTAAGTTGCAAGTTTTAAACCAAAAGTAATAGGTTCAGCATGAATTCCATGACTTCTACCCATGCAAATTGTATTTTTATGTTTATAGGCTTTTTGCTTTAGAGTTTTTAAAAGCTGATCAAGATCATTTAGTAAAATTTTACCTGATCTCTGCAACTGAATATTAAAACATGTATCCAAAACATCAGACGAGGTCATGCCTTGATGAAGAAATTTTGCCTCTGGCCCAACTTTTTCTGCAATAGAAGTTAAAAATGCTATTACGTCGTGTTTGGTTATTTTTTCAATATCATCAATTCTTTTGACATTTATTTTTGATTTTTTTCTTACCTTGGCAGCTACACCTTTTGGAATAATTTTGTATTTTTCCATTGCTTGTGCTGCATATATTTCAATATCAAGCCAAATTTTGTATTTTTCTTCTTGGGACCAAATATTTGTGACTAAATCTCTGCTATATCTTGGAATCATTAATGTAAATTTGTATCGTATTTGTTAGACAGTGTAAAAATTTCGCATCCATTACTAGTTATACCCACTGTATGTTCAAATTGTGCTGATAATGATTTATCTTTAGTTACAGCAGTCCAACCATCATTTAATACTTTTGTTTCAAATTTTCCAGCATTAATCATTGGTTCAATAGTAAACACCATTCCCTCTTTAATTTTTATTCCTTGATCTTTTTTTCCATAATGCAAAATACTAGGTTCTTCATGAAACAACCTTCCAATTCCATGGCCGCAAAAATCTTTCACAACCGAGAACCCTTCTTTTTCGACAAAACTTTGTATTTCATGACCAATGTCACCAAGTGCAATACCAGGTTTTAAAATTTTAATTGCTTTTGCCAGAGATTCTCTAGTCACTTCAATTAATTTATTTGCTTTGACCGAAGGCGTTCCAACCGAGTACATTCTTGAAGCATCTCCGTGAAATCCATCAACGTAACTAGTGATATCTATATTAACAATATCACCATCATTTAAAATTTTCTCAGAAGGTATGCCATGACAAACTACATGATTAACCGAAGTACATATAGATTTAGGAAAACCCTTATAAAAGAGCGGGGCAGATGTTGCGTTATGAGTGTGAAGAAACTTAGTTGTAATTTTATCTATGTAGTCAGTTGTAATTCCAGGCTTTATTTTATCTTCTAAAAAATCTAAAGTTTTAGCAGTTATTTCTCCTGCTTTTTTTAATTTTTTAAAATCACTCAATGTATATTGCTGTATAGACACTTATTTAAATAAAATTTTAATTGGTTTGTTAATGTAAATTTCTTCTTCATTTACTTTACATGAATAACATAAAAATTTAACTCCATTTTTTTTTGCCCGCAAAAAACCATGAAGATACTTAGTGTCTATATCCCCAGAAATCTTGAAATAACTACAGTCCTCTCTTTGCACAAGATAAATGAGGTAAGATTCGTAACCTTCCTTAATAGCATTTTCTAATTCTTCAAGATGCTTAAGACCTCTGCTAGTAATAGCATCAGGAAATTCAGCCACGCCTTTTTCTCTAGATAAAGTTACATTTTTTACTTCCAAAAAAGCTTTTTTGTTTTTACCTATTAATTCAAAATCAAATCTAGAATTTTCCCCAAATTTTACCTCACGCTGGTAACTTTCGTATTTTGTTATCTCTTTGATCCTTTTTTTTTGAATTCCTTCCTCAACTATCTGATTTGCTAAATGAGTATTAACTCCAACATTAGATTTTCCATCATTTATAATTTCTAGTGTATATTTTAGTTTTCTATCAGGATTATCGGAGGGCGAGACCCAAGTTTTATTATCTTTATTTAGCAGACCGAGCATAGAACCTGAGTTTGCACAATGCGAAATCAAAGTTTTTCCATTATTTTTTACTTCAACAAAAAATCTTTTGTATCTTTTTTGAAATTTTGACGATATTAATTTATTTTTAAATTTCATAATGAACTTCAGTAAAGAATTTACATCAGCTATTCTAATAATTGGTAACGAAATATTATCCGGAAGAACTGTTGATAAAAATACTAGCTTCATTGCAAAATGGCTTGGTGAGCTGGGAATTAGTGTTGAAGAAGTTAGGGTCATTCCTGATAAAGAAAGTGTAATTATTAATACGCTTAATGAACTAAGGAAAAAATATCAGTATGTTTTTACTACTGGCGGTATTGGACCAACTCATGATGACATTACTTCAGAGTCTGTGGCTAAAGCTTTTGAGAAGAAATACGATTATAATAAAGAAGCGTATGCAATTTTAGAAAAATATTATGCCAATTCAGATTTTAACGAAGGTAGAAAAAAAATGGCAAAAATGCCAGAGGGAGCAAACTTGATATATAATGAGCAAGGTTCAGCTCCAGCTTTTTACATAGAAAACGTCTTTGTTTTACCTGGAATACCTGCTTATGTTGAGTTAATGCTGCCTCAGTTAAAAAAAATTTTAGTAAGCGGAAAAAAAATTATTTCTGTTTCTTGTGATGCTAAACTTAGGGAGAGTAGTATTGCACTTGATCTTTCCAATATTCAAGACAGATATCCAGATATAGACATAGGTAGTTATCCATATTCTCAAGAAGGTGGATTTGGAACAGTTTTGGTTATGCGAGCAGTGGATGAAGCTAAAGTATTGCGATGCAAAGAAGAAGTTGAGGAAATGATTAGAAAGCACACTTCCAATTAAATATATTTTAGTTGTTAAAAAACTCTTCAAATTATAAAAAGAATTGTTTTATTTATAAACAAACAGTGCCCTCGTGGTGGAATTGGTAGACACAAAGGACTTAAAATCCTTGCCCTTCGGGGAGTGCCGGTTCGAGTCCGGCCGAGGGCACCAAGTGTTAGATATCTAAATTTAAACTTTTTCCAGCGTTTTCAGATATAAACTTGAGTCTTAAGTCTGCATCTTTTCCCATCAAATCGTTTACTAATTTACTAGTCACTTTGTATTTAACTTTATTAATAGGCACACAAACTTTTATTAAATTTCTGCTTTCTTTATTCATAGTTGTTTCTTTTAATTGGGCCGGCATCATTTCTCCCAAACCTTTAAATCTACTTATTTCAACTTTGGCATTTTTTTTCAAATTTTTTATGAGTTTATCTTTTTCTTTATCATCTTTTACATAATAAGATTGTGAACCTGTTGTGATTTTGTATAGCGGAGGAACGGCCATATACAATCTTCCGTCTTTAATAAGTTCTGGCATTTCAACAAAAAAGAAAGTTAGTAGTAAAGTAGAAATATGATCGCCATCCACATCAGCATCTGTCATTATAATTATTTTTTCGTATCGTAAATCTTTACGGTTATAATTTTTTCCTCTTTGACAACCTAGGGCTTGGAGCAAATTACTTATTTCGGTATTGGCTAAAATTTTTGCAGTATTTGAATTCTTAACATTTAGTATTTTTCCTCTTAAGGGGAGTATAGCTTGTGTATATCTATCTCTTGCTTGTTTTGCAGAACCACCAGCAGAATCGCCCTCTACAATAAATAATTCAGTCCCTTCTGTTTTATCACTTAGCACAGTCAGCTAATTTTCCAGGTAACCTAATTTTTCTGAAAGAAGTTTGCCTTTCAACATTATCATTGAGCTCATATAAGTTTCGTTCTCTTATTTTTTCTTCAATAAAACTAATTATAGATTTTGCGGCTTTTGCATTTCTATTAAGCCAATCTTCAAATAGGGTAGAGACAGTTTGATCGCAATATTTAAGCACAAATGCAGAAGATAATTTGTTTTTAGTTTGTCCTTCAAATTCTGGATTTCCAATGAATATTGATATTATGTAGCTAGCATGGTTAAATATATCATCCTGAGAAGCCTTAATGACAGTCTTGTTATTTTTAAGTTTTGCGTATTTTCTTATTGCCTTGGCTATACCAGCTCTAAATCCACTTTCGTGAGTTCCGCCATTAACGGTTGGAACTGTATTTGCAAATGACCGAGTAAAATTATTTTTGTTATCATGCCACTGAATAACAAATTCTACCTTTCCTTTTTTTCTTCAAATTCCCCTTTAGAGAGCTAGGTTTGTCATGAATTGTTTTGGCATTTTCTAGTTCTGATCTTAAATATTGTTCTAATCCTTCAGGATAAAAGAGTGTGTCTTTGTTTGGAATTGCATCTTTTCTATTTAGTAAGCTTTTATCGCACTCCCAGTTAATTTTAACTCCTTTAAAAAGAAATGCCTTATTTCTACATGTCTCATAAATTTTTGAGGGTATAAATTTTAAATCTTTTCCAAAAATTTCATCATCAGGTAAAAACGTAACTCGTGTTCCACTGGTTATTGAAGAGCTGCCTTTTTGAATTAGTTTGTTTAAAGGTTTTCCTCTAGAATAATCTTGAAAATAAATTTTTTTCTTCTTAAAAACTTCAACTTTCATTTTTGAAGAAAGGGCGTTTACTACTGATAAACCAACCCCGTGCAGTCCAGCAGATGTTGTGTACACTCCATCTTCTTTAAACTTTCCTCCAGAATGCAGAGTAGTCATCACAACTTCAAGAGCAGTTTTGTTTTTTTTAGGATGTTTGTCTATTGGTATTCCTCGTCCATTATCCATTATAGTTAAAGAACCATTTTTATTAAGAATGACAGTAATTTCCGATGCTTCACCAGCCACAACTTCATCCATACAGTTATCGATAATTTCATTTGCAAGATGATGGTAAGCAGTCTCGTCTGTGCCGCCAATATACATTCCTGGTCTTTTTCTGACCGGTGCAAGACCTTCTAAAACCTCAATATCTTTAGCGGAATAGTTATTTTTTTTGCTAACCATATTTAAAGCAATAGATTAATTTTAAAAAAGGTACAGGCCAATTTTTTATATTATCAGGCAAAAAAAAACCCCGCACTTTCATACGGGGTTTTAATTTAAAATTATTTTATTAGCAGCTGTAATACATTTGGTACTCAACTGGATGCGGAGTGTGTTCTAAATTGTACACCTCGTTCATTTTGAGCTCGATATAAGCATCAATTTGATCGTCCGTGAATACTCCACCAGTAGTTAAGAAAGCTCTATCTTTGTCTAAATTTTCTAAAGCTTCTCTTAATGAGCCGCAAACTTGAGGTACATCTTTAAGTTCTTCCGCTGATAAAGCGTATAAATCTTTATCGAAAGGTTTGCCTGGATCTATTTTATTTTTTATTCCATCTATTCCAGCCATTAACATGGAAGCAAAAGTTAAGTACGGGTTTCCAGCAGCATCTGGAAATCTCACCTCAACTCTTTTTCCTTTAGGGCTAGCGCTGAATGGGATACGGCAACTAGCAGATCTGTTTCTTGCAGAGTAGGCTAGGATTACCGGAGCCTCAAATCCAGGAATTAATCTTTTGTAACTATTTGTTGTAGAATTAGTAAATGCATTTAGTGCTTTTGCATGCTTAATAATTCCGCCAATGTAATAGAGACAATCTTGAGATAGACCAGCATATTTGTCACCAGCGAAAAGTGGTTTTCCTGCTTTCCAAATAGATTGATGGCAGTGCATTCCAGATCCGTTGTCTCCCTTAATTGGTTTTGCCATAAAAGTAGCAGTTTTTCCAAATGAGTTTGCAACCATTTGAACTGCGTATTTATAAATTTGCATGTTGTCTGCATTAGTAACCATTGTATCAAACATAGTTCCTAACTCATGTTGAGAAGGAGCAACTTCATGGTGATGTTTTTCAACTTTAACTCCCATGTCTTTCATTGCTTTTAATGCTTCAGCTCTTAAATCTTGGCAGCTATCAACTGGCGGTACTGGAAAGTAACCACCTTTAACACCTGGTCTGTGCGCTAAATTTCCGTTTGGATAAGCCTTATCACTATTGTAAGGACCCTCATTGCTGTCAATTTGAAAAGAAACCTTTTCCATGGTGTTTGAAATTTTTACATCATCAAATATAAAAAATTCTGGCTCAGGACCAAAATAAATGGTGTCACCAATTCCAGTAGTTTTTAAATAAGCTTCAGCTTTTTTAGCAATCGATCTTGGATCTCTTTCGTAATAGTCTTTTTTAATTGGGTCCATAATGTCACAAAAAATAACCAGAGTATTGTGAGATGTGAATGGATCAACAAATGCTCTTGTTAAATCTGGCTTTAAAATCATGTCAGATTCGTTAATCGCTTTCCATCCAGCAATAGAAGAACCATCAAAAAAAGTTCCATCATTTAAAAAATCAGCATCAATGGTACTGATATCTTGAGTCATGTGTTGAAGTTTTCCTCTAACGTCTGTGAAACGAAGATCTACATAATCAATTTCTTTTTCTTTAATTAATTTTAAAATATTTTCAGCTGTCATTTTGCTCCTTGTTGTACTTTAATTATTTGTTAAAAAATTTAAGAGTTAATTAATACTATTTATAGGACTTTTTGAATGTTTTTATGCCATGCCTGATATGCATAAATGTACATGGATCGGTCTAAGTTTATCAACTTTAGATTGTAACTTAACACTAGTTTTTAAAATATATTGTGATTTATCAAAGCACAGAACATATAATAAGTAATGAAAAAAACCATTCTAGTCACAGGAGGCTCTGGTGTGATTGGATCTGTCCATTCTCGAGCTATTTTACAAAAGAGGTTTCAACATTATTGCTGCAGGTATCGCTAATAAAACAATCATTGGGCAACAACAAAAAAAATTTAACAGCAAAAGATCTTTATTGCTCAATACTGATTTAACGGGCTCAAAGAATGTTAAAAAAGTAGTAGGTACATCCATAAAAAAATTCAAAAAAATTGATATTTTAGTTAACTGTGCTGGAATTCAGTTTGTTATGCCCATAGAAAAATACCCAGAAAAAATATGGAGAAAAATGATGGAAATTAATCTTACCACTCCTTTTTTATTCACTAAGGAAATTTTGCCTATTAATGCGAAAAAATAAATGGGGAAGAATTATCAATATCGCCTCTACCCATGGCTTAATAGGCTCAGTAAATAAATCTGCATACACTGCTTCAAAGCATGGTCTAGTAGGTTTGACAAAAGTTACAGCACTTGAAACTGCTGCAGAGCCAATAACTTGTAATTCTTTGTGTCCAGGCTTTGTGCTTACAGAATTAATTCAAGACCAAATAGTAACAGTTGCTAAGAAAAAAAATATTCCTATTCAAGAAGCTGGAATTGAAATGTTAAGAGAAAAACAACCATCACTTAAATTTGTTAAAAAAGAAGATGTGGCTGCAATGATATATTTTTTATGCAGCAAAGAAGCTGATCAAATCACAGGTTCGAATATATCATTAGATGGTGCTTGGACTGCTCAATAATATAGATAGACAGCTAGATTTATCTATAATTGATTAATAATCAAAAAACTCTATAAATAGCCAAAAATTAATAGCGGTATTGGTGGAATTGGCAGACACACTAGACTTAGGATCTAGCGCTGAAAGGCATGGGGGTTCAAGTCCCTCATACCGCACCAAAAGAGGAATTATGAAGGCAACGGTTACATCATCTAAAGGTCTACAATCTGATTTAAAAGTAATAGTAGAAAAAAAAGATATTGAAAAAAAAATCGAAACGAGACTTTCAGAATTAAAAGACAAGGTTAATTTAAAAGGATTTAGACCAGGTAAAGCACCAATGGAATTGTTAAAAAAACAATTCGGGGCTTCGGTTTATGGAGAAGTTGCTGAAAAAATTTTACAAGAATCAACCTACGAGGCCTTAAAACAAAATAAAATAACACCAGCTAGCCAGCCAAAAATAGATATTCAAACATCTGGAGAAGGAAAGAATTTAGAATTTACCATTTCTGTTGAGCAAGTACCTGAAATTAAGAAAGTTGAATTTGAAAAAATTACCTTAAATAAATATGAAGTTAAGTCAGACAAGAAAGATATTGATGAAAGAGTAAAATACATTGCTGAAGGTAATAAAAAATATGTCGATAAGAATGGCAAAGCAGAAAATGATGATTTAGTTATTTTTAATTTTGAAGCAACCGTTGAAGGAAAGGCATTTGAAGGTAATAAAGGTGAAAAACTGCAAATAGTATTAGGTAAAGATCTTTTTATTCCTGGTTTTGATAAGCAATTAGTAGGATGCGCTAAAGGCGATGAAAAAGTAGCAAAAGTTAAACTTCCCGATAATTATCCAAATAAAGAATTAGCGGGCAAACCATCTGAGTTTAAGTGCAAAATTATTGAAGTTAAAAAATCTGAAAACCAAAAAATAGATGATGAGTTTGCTAAAAATTTTGGTGCAAAAGATTTAAAAGATTTAGAGGGCATGATTAGTAAGCAAGTCTCTAAAGAATTTGAAGGAGTTTCGGAGCAATTATTAAAAAAAGAAATTTTAGATCAATTAGATAATAGTTTTAATTTTGATTTGCCAAAAAGCCTACTAGACGATGAGATTCATAATGTTGAACATACTTTAGTTCATGAAAAAATGGATGAATTAAAAGCAAAGGGTGAGAAATTTAAGCATGAACATGATCATGATAAAATAAAATTATCAGATGCTGATAAGAAGTCAGCTTTAGAAATTGCAAAACGAAGAGTTAAACTTGCTCTTGTTCTTAATAAAACTGGAGAAGAAAATGAATATTAAAGTTACATCTGAGGAATTAAAAATGGAACTAGAAAAACAACTTAGAAATTACCCTGGTCAGGAAAAAAATATTAGAGATTTTTATCAAAAAAATCCAGCTGAACTTATGAAGCTAAGAGGACCAGTGTTTGAAGATAAGGTTATTGAGCTGATCAAAAGTAAAGCCAAAACCACTACCAAAGTTTTAAGCAAAGATGAGTTGTTAAAAATTTTTAACTCAGCTGATGATGAGGGCAGAAAAGATGGCTCTAGCTAATAAAGAAAAAAAAGAAGATAAGTCTAAAAAAAGTAGCAAAAAATAGTTAATAATAGTAAGTTCTGATTCGTATGAAAGATCCTTTTGATGTGTATATGAATACTCTGATACCGATGGTTGTTGAACAAACTCCCAGAGGTGAAAGAGCGTACGATATTTATTCTAGATTATTAAAAGAAAGAATTATTTTTCTAGTTGGTCCAATCAACTCTCATGTTTCAAGTTTGATATCTGCGCAGTTATTGTTTTTAGAATCTGAAAATAATTCAAAGGAAATATTTATGTACATTAATAGTCCAGGCGGAGTTGTAACTGATGGGTTGGCAATTTATGATACCATGCAGTATATCAAACCAGCTGTTGCAACCTTATGCATTGGTCAAGCATGTTCCATGGGTTCTTTTTTATTAGCTGCAGGTGAGAAGGGCCACCGCATGTCACTTCCTAATTCTAGAGTAATGGTACATCAACCATCAGCTGGCTTTCAAGGACAAGCAACTGATATTGAAATTCACACTAATGAAATTCTTCAAACTAAAAAAAGACTAAATGAAATTTACGCAAAGCATACAGGCCAGACAGTAGAGAAAATTAAAGAAGCTTTAGAGCGTGATCGGTTTATGAGCGCAGAAGAGGCTAAATCTTTTGGCTTAATTGATAAGGTTGTTGAAAAAAGACCTAGCTAATAGTTCAAATCTTATTGTTACCCACCATATCTAGATAACTATACAACTAATGCTTGATAAAGCTGTGGTGGTCATAATATTGTTTAATCTCCTGATTCGAAAATGAGCAAAGAAACTAAAAATACTCTTTATTGTTCTTTCTGTGGAAAGAGCCAGCATGAAGTTAGAAAACTAATTGCAGGACCAACTGTTTTTATCTGTGATGAGTGTGTTGAGCTCTGTATGGATATTATTAAAGAAGAGAGCAAAAGTAATTTTTCTAAAAATGAAGAGGGAGTTCCAAGTCCAAAAGAGATTTATGCAACGCTGGATGAGTATGTAATTGGTCAAAAAAAAGCAAAACAAATTTTATCCGTTGCAGTTCACAATCATTACAAAAGATTAAATTACGAAGGAAAAAATAGCAAAGGTGATGTTGAGCTTTCTAAATCTAATATTTTATTAATGGGACCTACTGGTTGCGGAAAAACTTTATTAGCTCAAACTTTAGCTAGAATTTTAGATGTGCCATTTACTATGGCTGATGCAACTACTTTAACTGAAGCAGGTTATGTAGGGGAAGATGTTGAAAATATTATTTTAAAATTACTGCAAGCTGCAGATTATAATGTTGAAAAAGCTCAAAGAGGAATTGTCTACATTGATGAAGTAGATAAGATTAGCAGAAAAACAGAAAATCCATCTATTACAAGAGATGTATCAGGAGAGGGTGTACAACAAGCTTTATTAAAAATAATGGAAGGCACAATTGCAAGTGTGCCGCCACAAGGAGGCAGAAAACATCCGCAACAAGAATTTTTACAAGTTGATACGACAAATATTCTATTTATTTGCGGCGGAGCATTTGCTGGAATTGATAAAATTATTGCATCCCGAGATAAGGGATCATCGATTGGTTTTGGCGCAAAGCTTAATACAAAAGCTGAAAAAAAAGTTGGTGAATTATTACAAGGCGTTGAACCTGAAGATTTATTAAAATTTGGATTAATTCCTGAATTTATTGGAAGGCTGCCAATCATCTCTACTTTAGAAGATTTAGATGAACATTCTCTTATTAAAATATTAGAAGAGCCAAAAAATTCTCTCACTAAACAATACGCCAAACTATTTGAGATAGAAGGAGTAAAATTAACTTTTTCAAAAGATGCTCTTAAAGCAATTGCTGAAAAAGCAATATTAAGAAAAACTGGCGCAAGAGGTTTAAGATCGATTATTGAGGAAGTATTATTGCAAACTATGTTTGATCTTCCATCTATTGAGAATGTGGAAGAAGTAGTAGTTAATAAAGAGGTGGTATTAGGCAATTCTGTACCACTCTTAATTTATTCAAAAAAATCTACAAAAGAGACAAAAATAGCCAACTAGCTTATTAACAGCTGCTTCAAAATCATACTTGTATTGGTTAAATTAATAATTACTTATTAATATAATTATGAATAAGCCAGAAATTGACAATCACAAAGAATATCCAGTTTTACCGTTAAGAGACATAGTGGTATTTCCTAGTTCTGCTATTCCATTGTTTGTGGGACGAGAAAAATCTATCAATGCACTTGAATCTGTTGCTACCAAATATAAAAAAATTATTTTAGTTGCTCAAAAAAATGCAGAGCATGATGATCCGCAAAGTAAAGATCTATATTCCTACGGCACTTTAGGTGAAATTCTTCAATTATTAAAATTACCAGATGGCACCGTTAAAATTTTAGTAGAAGGTAAAAGCATCGTTAAAATAACTGAATTTAAAGATAATAAAGAATTTTTATTAGCAAGTTGTGAAGAGGTAATTTTAGACTCTAAAAAGCCAGAGGCGATCTCTTTGTCAAAAGCTATCATTAGCAAATATGATAAATTGTCAAAAATTTCAAAAAAATTTAGCGAAGAAAGTAATATTAATTTTAAAAACGAAACTGATCCTGTTGTTATAGCAAATAAAGTAGCTTCAAATTTAAGCATAGATTTATTTGAGAAACAAAAATTATTAGAAATGACTGATACGCAAAAAAAATTAGAATCTATTTTAGGTTATTTAGATAATGAAATTGATGTTTTATCTGTTGAAAAAAAGATTAGAGGCCGTGTTAAAAATCAAATGGAGAAAACACAAAGAGAATATTATTTAAATGAACAATTAAAAGCTATTCAAAAAGAGCTTGGTGAAATTGAAGAAGGAAAAGATGAAACTAAAGTTTTAGAAGATGCGATTAAAAAAGCAAAAATGTCGAAAGAAGCAGAAGAAAAATGCTTAAGCGAATTAAAAAACTAAAAACAATGAGCCCAATGTCAGCAGAATCGACTGTGGTACGAAACTATTTAGATTGGATGGTAGCACTTACCATGGCACAAGTCTTCCAAAGTAAATACTGACATTAATGAAGCTAAGAAAGTTTTAGATAAAGATCATTTTGGTTTAGAAAAAGTAAAAGATAGAATTTTAGAATTTCTTGCAGTGCAATCAAGAATGCAAAAAATTAAAGGGCCTATTTTATGTTTAGTAGGACCACCAGGAGTTGGAAAAACTTCACTTGGTAAATCTATTGCAAAAGCAACAGGCCGTGAGTTTGTTAGAATGTCACTAGGCGGAGTAAGAGATGAAGCTGGAAATAAGAGGGCATAGAAGAACCTATATTGGAAGTTTGCCAGGAAAAATTATTCATATGATGAAAAAAACTGGAACTAAAAATCCTCTTTTTTTATTAGATGAAATTGATAAAATTGGAAATGATTATAGAGGTGATCCATCGTCCGCTTTATTAGAAGCTTTAGATCCAGAACAAAACAATACTTTTAACGATCATTATTTAGAAGTGGATTATGATTTATCAAACGTGATGTTTGTAACTACCGCTAATACTTTAAATATTACAGGTCCCTTACTCGACAGAATGGAAGTGATAAGAATAGCTGGTTATACAGAAGATGAAAAACAGAGATTGCAAAAAAATATCTAATTCCAAAACAAATTAAAGAAAGCGGCTTGAAAGAAAATGAATGGAGCATTGATGATCAATCTATTAAAAATATCATCAGGCACTACACAAGAGAATCTGGAGTTAGAAGTTTAGAAAGAGAATTATCTAAAGCTTACTAGAAAAGCGGTTAAAGATATCGTCACAAAAAAAGTGAATTAGTAAATGTAGATAGTAAAAATATTGCAGAATATCTTGGTGTGCAAAAATTTAAATACGGCGAGATTGAGCAAAATGACAGAGTGGGAGTAGTCACAGGTTTAGCCTGGACAGAAGTAGGCGGTGAAATATTATCCATTGAAACATTAGTTATGCCAGGCAAAGGTAAATTGGAATTAACTGGAAAACTTGGTGACGTCATGAAAGAGTCCATGATGGCTGCTAAATCTTTTGTTAGATCAAAATGTTTAGATTTTGGAATAATTCCTCCAACCTTTGATAAAAAAGATATTCATATCCATGTGCCGGAAGGCGCAACTCCAAAAGATGGACCATCCGCTGGAATTGGTATGGTGACTTCTATTGTTTCAGCATTAACTAATATTGCAGTTAAAAAAGATGTGGCGATGACTGGCGAAGTTACTTTAACAGGCAGAGTTCTACCTATTGGTGGATTAAAAGAAAAATTATTAGCAGCGTTACGCGGCGGTATTAAAACTGCAATTATTCCTGATGAAAATGAAAAAGATTTAAAAGAAATTCCGCAAAATGTGAAAGATGGTTTAACAATTATACCAGTTAAACATGTGGAAGAGGTTTTAAAAATTGCATTAGTTAGTGAACTTAAACCTGTTGAGTGGGTTGAAATTGCTCAAATTCCAGAATTACCAAAAGACGGATTGCAAGAAAGTAAGCACTAAATAAACAAAATGCCTTGTAGGCATTTTAATTCCTGATATAACTTTTTTTCTGGATCAAGGGCGATTAGCTCAGTTGGTAGAGCATCTCGTTTACACCGAGAGGGTCGGGAGTTCGAGTCTCTCATCGCCCACCAACAATTCGGGGGTGTAGCTCAGTTGGTTAGAGCGCTGGCCTGTCACGCTAGAGGTCGCGGGTTCGAGTCCCGTCACTCCCGCCAACATAAAATTAATTGTCCCAATCTTCCCCATCGTTTCTCTTCATTGGTCGGATACCTTATTTTCACTGTGCGAACTTCATTGTTGGCAGTACTAAATGTTGATATGGCGTTGTTTAATTGTAAGAATGCATTGTGTCTAAATCTTGACTAGAAATTTTTGTATGCTTTGCCATTCATTAAAATTTCTTTATTAGTGCTAATATAAAACATTCCTGCTTTGAAATTCTTTCACACAGCTTTACACTCTGAAATTTTGCAAAATCTTCTGAACAATTCCATATGCTAGTATCATCACAATACGATTATAACACTGTACATACCATCTCTTAGATATAGCAAAATACATACCTAGAGGCATCGGTTATCTGTTTTTTAAAAAACTAAAGAGAATAAAAACTTCCTTTAAAAAAACCGTTCAATCTTTCAAAACTAACATTCAGATAGTTTATTGTCGAGTTATCATAAGTGCACTCAAATCTATTTGCAAAAGCATTTGTTTTGCAATGAAAACACTAGGACAATAAATGAAAAAATATAAATTTGTTAAAAAAAAAAATAATTGGTAGTTTTTATTTATTACTTTCAATTTCATCCTTAATTGTAATTTTTCTTGCTTTATCTAAAATTTTAAACTTGACTTCGTTTATTAAACGACTGGTTTGAGGCGGTCGTTACACATTTTGTTATCTAATTTTGTACAATCCTTGACAAAGCCAGTTACAGCAACTGAACTACTTGATAATTCTGTAGACAAAAAACGTATATTTAATTTAATTTCTTTCTCTCCAATTTCAGAGGAATACCAGTCTGTTATAATAATCCCTCCTGCATAATCGACGGTTGCTAACGGCATAAAATCAACGGTTTCCAGTGCGGCTCTCCACAAAGTTAGATGACGAAAATTCCAAACTGTGGTGCTGCCTTTTTTTGCGTGAAGAGTCAAAAATCCCACCCCCTTTATCCCTAAATTCTGCTGCTTTCTCTCTTCAGCATTGGGATTGATTCTTTTTTTCAAAGATTTACCTCACCCTGAACTTGTTTAGACTTTATGAGCAGGAGCTTGTTACCAAGCAAAACGAAAGGGCAATAACACTATTAAAGAGTATCTTGTTGCAAATTTACAACACTTTTTTAAATAAATTAGATTGAAAGGTCTCATTTGTTGATTTGATAGACTAAATCAGTTAGATATGTGTGAAGTGTTATATTAAATTTTTCAATTTCTTGTAACTTTAACTTTTAATAAAAGGAAAAACAATGAATAAAAAACTATTAATGTCGTCTGCATTAGTTGGCTCTCTTGCGTTAGCAAGTGCCAGCTGTAGCAGAGACAAAAATAACAGGATCAGCAGCACTTTACATATAGTGCTATATCTGGAGCGGCAACCTGGCAGCTGATTCCACAGAAGGATTTGGAAGCAGAGAGTTCAGCTTGATATTGCAAACTCTGGTGACTTAAATGTCGGTGGTCATAATACAATAGCTGGTTCTCACTGGGGCCCAAGATGGTGGTGACTCTGCTAATGCTATTTCTGCTCAAGAAGGACAATTTTCAGCTTAGTATCTGGAAAACAGAACTAATGTTCAATTTAGATAGAAAGCACCTAACTTGTCTCAATCAGCAACTCCTAGAGTGGGTCAAATGCTAACTACTCAGGCTGGTAGTATGACTCACTCAAATTTACAGTACGCTCAAGACAATGGCAGTGCACAACGCTGCCTTAATACAAGGAACAAGTGTTGGAAATTTTTCTTTAGTTTACGCTCTAAAGTAGAAGGCCACTGGTGCTAATAACAGTAAGATTGATGCATCAGCACAAACCGGAGGTTCTGTAATGGACTTAGTTTATGAGTGGTAACAGGTGTAGATGGTTTAAAGGCTGTGGCTGATTAGTAAGGCTGAAAAACAAACTGGAGAGACTGACGACATTACTGCTAAGCAGTTGGGTATGGTGCAACCGGACAAATCGCTGCAGATGATTACTAGAAATAAAATTGGTAACGCTGATGGTACAGACACTACTTCTGATGAATTTGGTGTAACTTTCGCTGCGTGATTAGATTGAGCTGGAGTATTATACGCTGAAACAGAATTAGACGGTGCAACTGCTGATGAAGAAATTACGTCGGCCTACTATCTGCCTATAACCTAGGTGGTGCCGCTCTTGAAGTTGTTACCACATCCAGTTCAGAAAATGCTGGTGGTGAGTTCTGCTGCAAAAGATGAGGGAAAAAGCTTGCAATAAGAATATCCAACTAAGTTTTAATTAAAATCCTTTTAAAACACAAACCAGGCCTTTATAATATTAAGGGCCTGGTTTTTATGGATTTTGATTTGAGAGCATTATTGTCAGGAATTAGTTAGTCAAGCTAAGTTTACAATTTTAGAAAATTACGTAACTAATCAGTTAAAGCACAATCTGAGGAAGATCAACATAAAAAACTAAAATTTTGGCTTCATCTCAGTTTTATCTTGGAAAAATTAAAAATGCAGAAATTAACTATCTAAAAATTTTAAAATTCAATCCCTAACTCATTAAATGCCTTAAATTAACATTCAGTAAATGTAATACTCAGCATGTCAAGGTGAGATAAAAGTATTTTTATTACCAAGAAACCAGCAGGAGTTACAAAAAATGACACAGCATTGTTAAATGAGTTTGGCATCTATTTGTCAGTATATCTAAAAACTAACTATGCTGTTGAGATTTTCACGAAATCCTAGCATACGAACCACACAACTCTATTATACAATACAATTTAGCGCTATCTTTAAAAGATAGTTATAATTATTTAGAATCAAACGAATTTTTATTTTAAAGCACTAGAACACCACCCAAACAAACATGTAATATTTAATACTTTAGGATAGCAAATTTTTATGATTTGGACGATTTTGAACATGCTAGATTATATTTCAATGAAGCAATAACCCATAAAAAATTTTGTTGATGCAATTACTCAATTTATCAATTTTAGAGGCAAAGTCAGGGTGATTTTTAGAGGCAGAGAGATTATTATTGAGTTTGCAGGTTGAACCGCAAAAATACTGAAGTTCATGAGAGTGAACACTCTTGGTAAAGCATGCATCTCTAATGATGCTCATCTACTCAGTTATGGTAGGAGCTATCAAATCTCTTCAAAATGAAAATTCTAAAACATTATTAAACTTTGCTTTAGCAAAAAGCTTATGATGATCTTAAAAGTACCAACTAGCTGCACAATATTTTTGCAAGGCAACCAACAAAGAAGACAAGAGTTTAAAAATTATAATTTTGCAGATGAGATAAAAGATTTTAAATAGTTTTAAAAAACTTTTCTCTATATAATTTTTTTTAAAAAATAAAAATTTATCAAAAATTAGGAGTAATATTATTTTATTGTTGGGATGCCCAGATCAGGAACCTCCATGGTTGAACAAATTATTTCTTCGCACTCTAAAGTAAAAGATTAGGAGAACTAAATTTTTTATCTGAGTGTATTGATATTTTTTTTCCTAATATTTCTCACAAAGATTTTGAAAAATTAATAAACAAGGCAAATAAAGAACTCTTTATTAATCTAGGTGAGAAATATTTAGAAAAATTGGTAAAATTGCAAATACAAGTGAAACTAATCTTTTTTTACAGATAAGAATCCAATTAATTTTAGGTTAATAGGCTTGACTTATGCTTGCTTACCTGCTGCTAAAATTATTCATTGTAAAAGAAGCCCTGAAGACACTTGTTTGTCTATTTTTAAAAATTATTTTCGCAAAATGTCATGCCATGGGCTTATAGCGAAAGTAGATTAGCCCACATTATTTAGCATATGAGGAATTGATGACCCATTATACAATTCTATTGGATAATTTTATTTATACTGTTGATTATGAGGAATTGGTCACGCGTCCTAATGAAAAAATTAGAGAGTTAATTCAATTTTGTAACTTGGAGTGGGAAGATAGTTGTATTGATTTTTATAAAAACAAAAGAAATGTTAAAACAGCCAGTGTTCAGCAAGTGCGTGAAAAAATTCATTCTAAGTCAGTAGATGGTTATAAAAATTATGAGGTATTTTTTAGCAAGCTCTTCAAGAATCTTCGTGCTTAATTTTGCTTTTATAAATAGATAAAACACTAGCTACTGCATTAGAAACATTTAAACTTCCGATATTGTTACTAATTGGAATACGCAAAAGTTGATCACAGTTATTTTGTATTAAATTTCTTAATCCTGAACCCTCTGATCCAAAAACGAATACATTTTTTTGTGACCATACATATTCATAAATATTTTTATCTGCAGCGCTATCAAAACCTGCAACCCAAAAATTGTTTTTTTTTAATTGTTTTATTGTTTCGTTAAGATTAGCAGGTGAGAATATTTTGATAAATTCAAAAGCACCACTTGCAGCTTTTAACATAGATAAACTAGTTTGATTAAAATATTTTTTTTGTATGACAATACTGTCAACACCAAAGGCAACTGCAGATCTTATAATAGAACCAATATTTCTTGGATCATTAATAGAGTCTAATATTATGATATTTTTAATGTTAGCTATTTCTTGTTTAAAACTTAATTCAGGTAATGGTGAGACAAGGGCTGCTATATGTTGATGATTTATGTCAATATTTTTGAATAATTTATCAAAAAAAAAATTATCTTTAAGCTCTACTTTTTTTGATTTTATTAAATTAGCATCAAAATTTTTGCCTATTATTATTTTTAATATAATTCTTTGAGGATTGTGAATAGCCGATAAAACTGTGTGTTTACCACATATCCAAAATGATTTTTGCATTGTTAAAAAAATATATCAAAAGTTTTGGAATTACTTTAATTAATATTTGTTAATTTAGTTTGCTTAAATTTTATTTATGTTATTTATCTTGCTTTATTATTTATTATTTTTGGAGGGATACCAAAGCAGTCAAATGGGGCGGGCTGTAAACCCGCTGGCTCCGGCCTTCGAAGGTGCGAATCCTTCTCCCTCCACCAAAAATACCTATTTTTATTAGTCTTTTTAGTATTTGCAAGGTGTTGATTCTTGATACTTTAATGCTATAAGCACTTGGCTGTTGTGGGTATAACAGTTTGGTACTGCGGGTGTAGTTCAATGGTAGAACTCCAGCCTTCCAAGCTGGTTGTGAGAGTTCGATTCTCTTCACCCGCTCCAATAAAAAAACTAAACAAAAAATAAGGATTAAAAAATATAATGTCTAAAGAGAAATTTAACAGGAGTAAACCACACTGTAATATCGGAACCATCGGACACGTGGATCATGGAAAAACAACTTTAACTGCAGCTATTACAAAAGTATTATCGACTGCAGGAGAGGGATCTTCTGCAACTTTTACAGCATACGATCAAATCGATAAATCTCCTGAAGAAAAAGCTAGAGGAATTACAATTTCAACTGCGCACGTTGAATACGAAACTGCAAAAAGACACTACGCACACGTAGATTGTCCTGGTCACGCAGATTACGTTAAAAACATGATTACAGGTGCAGCACAAATGGACGGAGCAATTTTAGTTGTGAATGCAGCTGATGGCCCAATGCCACAAACAAGAGAGCACATTCTTCTTGCAAGACAAGTTGGTGTTCCTGCACTCGTGGTATTTTTAAATAAATGCGACACGGTTAATGATAAAGAATTATTAGATTTAGTTGAAATGGAAATCAGAGAACTTCTTACTTCTTACAAATTTCCAGGAGACACAATTCCAATCATCAAAGGATCAGCTACTAAAGCACTAGAGGGTGATTTAGAAATGGGTGTAAAACCTATTTTAGCTTTAATGAAAGCGGTTGATGAAACTATTCCTCAACCAGCAAGACCAGTTGAAAAACCGTTCTTGATGCCAATTGAAGATGTGTTTTCAATTTCAGGAAGAGGTACAGTTGTTACAGGTAGAATTGAACTTGGACAAGTGAAGACTGGAGAAGACATCGAGATCGTTGGAATTAGACCTACGCAAAAATCAGTGTGCACAGGTGTTGAGATGTTTAGAAAACTTCTTGATTCAGGTGAAGCGGGAGATAACGTTGGAATTCTTCTACGAGGAATTGAGAGAGACCAAGTAGAGCGAGGACAAGTTCTTGCAAAACCAGGTTCTATTAAACCTCATACAAAATTTGAAGCACAGGCTTATATTTTGAAAAAAGAAGAGGGCGGAAGACATACTCCGTTCTTTACAAAGTATAGACCTCAGTTTTATTTTAGAACTACGGACGTTACCGGAGAAGTAACATTACCAGCAGGAACAGAAATGATCATGCCAGGCGATGATGCTAAAATGACAGTAACTTTAATCAATCCTATTGCGATGGATGAAAATCTTAAATTTGCGATTAGAGAAGGTGGAAGAACTGTAGGAGCGGGAGTAGTAACTAAAGTTATAGAGTAAACTCTACAAAGGAGTGTAGCTCAACTGGTAGAGCGCCGGTCTCCAAAACCGGAGGCTAAGAGTTCAAGTCTCTTCACTCCTGCCAGTTTTGACAAATAGATAACTATGCAAAACCCACTTAATTTTTTTAGAAGTGTTAAACAAGAGCTCTACAAAATAACTTGGCCGACAAATAAAGAGGCTTTGATGGGTTCGGTTATGGTTATCGTCATGGCGGTTATTGCTTCTTTGTTTTTTTTACTTCTTGATCAAATTTTTAAAATGGGTCTTAATTTTTTAATCGGAGCTTAAAAGATGATGAAATGGTACATCGTGCAGTCGTATTCAGGTTTTGAGAAAAAAGTCTCCGAGCAAATTGAAGAAGAGTTAACAAAAGCAAATTTATCAGACCATTTTGATCAGGTTTTAGTCCCAACCCAAGATGTAACTGAGATTAAAAAAGGTAAAAAGACGATAGTTAAAAAGAAGTATTTTCCAGGTTATGTTTTGGCAAAGCTAAATATGACTGATGATATTTATCATTTAATTAAAAGTTTAAAAAAAGTTAGTGGTTTTTTAGGACCTCAAGGCAAACCATCCCCAATAGCTGAGAGCGAAGTGCAAAAAATATTAGGCAATATGGAGGAAAGCGTTTCCAATCCTACAAATTCAGTTATTTTCACCATTGGTGAACAAGTTAAGGTTTCGGACGGTCCATTTGCTTCTTTTAACGGTTTAATCGAAGAGATTGATGAAGAAAAATCTAGACTTAAGGTATCAGTTTCTATATTTGGTAGGCCCACACCGGTAGATTTAGATTATACACAGGTGGAAAAATTATAGGTTGTTATGGCTAAGGAAATTACTGGTTATTTAAAATTACAAATTAAAGGCGGACAAGCTAATCCAGCACCCCCAGTTGGACCAGCTTTGGGACAACGCGGAATTAATATCATGGAATTCTGCAAAGCATTCAATGATAAGACAAAAGAATTTATGGGCCAACCTGTTCCGGTTGTCATCACTATTTATAAAGATAAGAAATTTGATTTTATAATCAAAACTCCCCCAGCTTCACATTTAATTAAAGAAGCATTAAAATTAAAATCAGGATCAAAAGAACCAGGAAGAGTATCAGCTGGAACTATTACCAAAGCACAATTACAAAAAATTGCAGAAGCAAAAATGAAAGATTTAAATGCTTTTAATATGGAGCAAGCAATTAAAATTATCGCAGGATCTGCAAGATCTATGGGAATACAGGTTGTAGAATAATGAGCAAAATTAAAAAATCAAAACGATATCAAGCATTAGTAAAAGATTTTGATAAACTTAAACCTTTGAAAATTGAAGATGCTGTTAAAGTTATTAAAGAAAAAGCTAAAGCTAAATTTGTAGAGTCTTTTGATGTTAGTTTTTCATTAGCGGTTGATAAATCAAAACCAGACAGTGTTTTGAGAACTACAGTTGATTTACCTAATGGAAATGGAAAGAAAATTAAAATAGCTGTTATTTGTCCAAATGATAAAATTGAAGAAGCAAAATCTGCAGGTGCAGACATTGCTGGATCTGAAGATTTAATTGAAACTATCAATTCTGGAAAAATAGATTTTGATGTTTTGGTTTCTACCCCAGATATGATGTCTAAAGTTGGTAAACTTGGAAAAGTGCTAGGACCAAAAGGCATAATGCCAAATCCAAAATATGGAACTGTTTCTCCTAATATAAAAAAAGCTGTTACTGATATTAAAAAAGGAAAAGTAGAAATTAGATGCGATAAAGATGGAAACCTTAATTTATCCATAGGTAGAGTTAATTTTGAAGATAAAAAAATTATTGAAAATTTTAAATCTGTGTATGACACGATAGAAAAAGAAAAACCAACAGGCTTAAAAGGAAATTATATTAAGGGCGTTTTTGTAACCAATTCTATGGGACCTTCTGTAAAACTAAGTTTAGGAAATTAAAACAATGAATAGAGAAGAAAAATCAACTTACATCAATTCTTTAAAAGAAAGCTTAAACGCTAATAGCGCGATGATGATTTATCATTATCAAGGATTGAATGTTACTCAGCTTGATGATTTGAGAAAAAAAATGCGTGCAGCTGGTGCTTTATTAAAAGTTACGAAAAATAGAATTACAAAAATTGCTTTAAAAGACACTCAACATGAAGAGGCTATTTCATTATTTACTGGTCAAACTGGAGTTGCTTTATCAACAGATCCTATCACTCTAGCTAAAACACTGGTTAATTTTCAAAAGAGCAATGAAATGTTGAAAATTGTTGGCGGAGTAATGGATAAGAAAGTACTGGCTCCCTCAGATGTGGCAAAAATTGCGACATTACCGACACTAAGCGAAGCAAGAGCTAAAATAGTAGGTATATTACAAACTCCTGCTCAACAAATAATAAGTATTTTGCTTGCACCTGGCGCGAAAATTGCTAATTTGGCGCACGCAAAAAGTTTAAAAAAAGACTAACCTCATAATTCAAGGGATATACATGACTGACTTAAATAAAATTGTAGAAGATTTATCAAAATTAACTGTAGTTGAAGCTGCAGAATTATCAAAAGTTTTAGAAGAAAAGTGGGGCGTAACTGCTGCTGCACCTGTAGCGGTTGCTGCTGCTGGAGCTGCTGCGGGCGGAGCTGCTGCTGGTGAAGAAAAAACAGAATTTACAGTTGTACTTACTTCCGCGGGCGAAAATAAAATCGGCGCTATTAAAGAAGTGAGAGCATTTACTGGTCTTGGCTTAAAAGAAGCTAAAGATTTAGTTGAAGCTGCACCAAAAGAATTAAAGCAAGGTGTGAGCAAAAAAGATGCTGAAGAGTTGCAGAAAAAATTTGCAGCAATCGGTGCTAAAGTAGATTTAAAATAAGTTTAACGTTACTAATTTAAATCCAGGTAACACTGGGTAATAGAAATAATTATGCATTTATCTTTTACAGATAAAAAAAAAATTAGAAAAAGTTTCGGTAAACTTGAAAATATTTTAAAAATTCCAGATCTTATTGAAGTACAAAGATCATCCTATAATAGTTTTTTAAAACTAAATTCTGAAAACAAATCTGGTTTAGATAAAGTTTTTAAAGAAGTATTCCCCATTGAAGATTTCGCTGGTCATGCAACGATTGAATATATTTCGTATCGTTTTGAAAAAGAAAAGTATGACGTTGCTGAATGTAAACAAAGAGGTCTTACCTATTCTGCACCTTTAAAAGTTACGTTGCGATTAGTAGCTTACGATATTAACGAAGAGGCTCAAACCAAACAAATTTTATCTGCTAAAGAGCAGGAAGTATATATGAGTGATGTTCCTTTGATGACTGATAAAGGAACGTTTGTAATTAATGGAACAGATAGAGTGGTTGTTAACCAAATGCATAGAAGTCCTGGTCTTTTTTTAGATCATGACAAAGGAAAATCTCATTCAAGTGGAAAATTATTATTTAGTTGCAGAGTTATTCCGTACCGTGGTTCTTGGTTAGATTTAGAATACGATATTAAAGATATTTTGTATTTTAGAATTGATAGAAAAAGAAAAATACCGGTTACCACTTTGTTAATGGCTTTAGGTCACGATAAAGATGAATTGTTAAATTTATTTCACACGCCTATTAGATTTGATCTAGTTGATGACAGTTCTTGTAAAACTAAATTTGTTCCAGAGAAATATAAAAATGCAAAACTTAGATTTGATTTGATAGATGCTGATACAGATAAAAAAATTGCAAAAGAAGGGACAAAAATCCCATTACCATTAGCTTTGAAATTTCAAAAAGAAGGTCTTAAAAATATCATCGTAAACTTTACGGAACTAGAAGGAAGATACTTCTCTGCTGATATTATTAATGAGAAGACAGGAGAGGTTTATTTTGAGTCAGGAGATGAAATCACATCAGAAACACCAGAGAGACTTAAAAAATTAGGAATTAAAACGTTTTATTTATCAGATATTGACGGAGTAAATATTGGCTCTTATTTAAGAAATACGCTTGTAGTTGATAAAAATAATAACTCGGATGAAGCTTGTATGGATATTTACAGGGTTCTTAGACCAGGTGAGCCACCAACAGTTGAGACTTCTAGAAATTTATTTAACAATCTTTTCTTTAACAATACCAGATACGACTTGTCTGATGTTGGTAGAGTTAAGTTGAATAGCAAATTGGATTTAGATGTTGATGTTAAAAATACGGTTTTAACCAAAGAAGATATTCTTAGAATTGTAGCAAAAATGCTACGTCTAAAAGATGGAAAAGAAGAAGTTGATGACATTGATCACTTAGGAAATAGAAGAGTTAGATCTGTTGGAGAATTAGTAGAAAATCAATTTAGAGTTGGCTTGGTGAGAATGGAAAGAGCCATTAAAGAAAAAATGTCTTCTGTTGAAATTGATACAGTAATGCCTCAAGACTTGATCAATTCAAAACCAATAGCAGCTTCGTTAAAAGAATTTTTTGGTACTTCTCAGTTATCTCAATTTATGGATCAAACAAATCCATTAGCTGAAATAACTCATAAACGAAGAGTTTCTGCATTAGGACCAGGAGGCTTAACTAGAGAGCGTGCTGGATTTGAAGTACGAGACGTTCATCCAACTCATTACGGAAGAATTTGTCCAATCGAAACTCCTGAGGGACCAAACATTGGACTAATTAATAGTTTGGCTACCTACTCCAAAGTCAATAGATACGGTTTTATTGAAAGTCCTTACCGAGTAGTAAAAAATGAAAAAGTTACAAAAGAAATTCATCATCTTTCAGCAATGGAAGAAGGAAAGTTTACAATTGCACAGGCAAACTCACCTTTAAGCGATGATAATTCATTTAAAGATGAACTTGTTTCTTGCAGAAAAAATTTAGGATTTGAATTAGCAAAACCAGAGAACATTGATTACATGGACGTTTCTCCAAAACAAGTTGTTTCTGTTGCAGCAGCTTTAATTCCTTTTTTAGAAAATGATGATGCAAACAGAGCTTTGATGGGATCAAACATGATGAGGCAAGCTGTTCCTTTAATTAAAAATGAGTCTCCATTGGTTGGAACTGGAATGGAAAAAGATGTTGCTTTAGATTCAGGAGCTACCATTGTTGCAAAAAGAGATGGTGTTATAGAAAAAATTGATGGAAAAAGAATAGTTGTGAAAGCAACTGCTGAAAAAGATTTAACAGTATCAAGCGTTGACATTTACAATTTACAAAAATTTCAAAGGTCAAATCAAAATACCTGTACCAACCAAAGACCACTAGTAAAAGTTGGTGATGTAGTGAAGCAAGGTGATGTGATTGCTGATGGTCCATCTACTCAATTTGGTGAACTTGCATTGGGTAAAAACGTTATGGTAGCCTTTATGCCATGGCTTGGTTACAATTTTGAAGACTCAATATTAATTTCTGAGCGATGTGTTTCGGATGACGTATTTACTTCAATTCATATTGAAGAATATGATGTCATGGCTAGAGATACCAAATTAGGACCAGAAGAAATTACAAGAGACATACCAAACACAAGTGAAGAAGCTTTAAGAAATTTAGATGAATCTGGAATTGTCTATGTTGGCGCAGAAGTAAAACCAGGTGATATTTTAGTTGGAAAATTAACTCCAAAAGGAGACACTAAAGTAACTTCAGAAGAGAAATTATTAAGAGCCATATTTGGTGAAAAAGCAATTGATGTAAGAGACACTTCTTTAAAAATGCCATCGGGCACTGGCGGAACCGTAGTTGAAGTTAGAGTGTTTAATAGACATGGTATTGAAAAAGACGAAAGAGCTTTATCCATTGAAAAAGCTGAAATTGAATCTGTACTAGATGACAAGCAAGCAGAAGAGACAATTTTAGAAATGAACATTAAAAGTAGAGCAGTTGAAATTTTGGAAGGGACTTCATTAGGTGAAGATTTTAAAAAAATTACAAAAGGTTCTAAATTAACTAAAGAAATTCTATCTGAATTAACCTTAGCAGACACTTTAAAAATATCTACAGATTCTGAAAAATCATTAAACGATTTATCAATTTTAAAAGAGCAATATTCAAAAGCGAAAAAAGATATTCAATTAAGATTTGATGACAAAGTTGACAAAATTGAGAGAGGTGATGAATTATTACCAGGCGTTATGAAGATGGTTAAAGTGTTCGTTGCGATGAAAAGAAAGCTTCAGCCAGGAGATAAGATGGCTGGAAGACATGGAAACAAAGGTGTTATTAGTAAAATTGTGCCAGTAGAAGATATGCCGTATATGGCGAATGGTAAACCAGTTGATATTGTTCTGAACCCACTTGGAGTTCCTAGCCGTATGAATGTTGGTCAGATTTTAGAAACTCACTTAGGTTGGGCTTGTTCTGAACTTGGAGAAAAAATTAAAAAGATACTTAACGATTATCAAAAAACTATAAAAAATGCCTCTCATACAAAAGATGCATTGTCTTCAATTTATAACGATAAAGAAATTGAAAAAGAAATTCAAAATTTAAATAATAACGAACTATCTGAAGTTCTTAAAAATTTAACTCACGGTGTTCCGATAGCAACTCCAGTTTTTGATGGAGCTAGCGTTGAAGATGTTACAAGTATGTTGAAGTTTTCTGGTTTACCAGAAAGCGGACAAACTACTTTGTTTGACGGAAGAACAGGTGAAAAATTTGATAGAGAAGTAACGGTTGGTATAATTTATATGCTTAAACTTTATCACATGGTGGATGATAAAATACATGCTCGATCAACTGGACCATACAGTTTAGTTACGCAGCAACCACTAGGAGGAAAAGCTCAATTTGGTGGTCAAAGATTTGGAGAGATGGAAGTCTGGGCGCTAGAGGCCTATGGTGCTGCATATACTCTACAAGAAATATTAACGGTTAAATCAGATGATGTTGCCGGTAGAACAAAAGTGTACGAGACGATTGTAAAAGGTGATGATGATTTTGAATCAGGTATACCAGAATCATTTAACGTATTAGTTAAAGAAATAAGATCTTTAGCACTAAACTTGGAGCTTAATTAGTCATGAGTAAAGAACTTTCAAATCTATTTTCAAAAAAAATAAGTAAAGACGTTTTTTCAAAAATTAAAATATCTTTAGCTAGTCCTGAAAAAATTAAATCCTGGTCATTTGGGGAAATTAAAAAACCTGAAACTATTAATTACAGAACTTTTAAGCCAGAAAAAGATGGTCTTTTCTGTGCTAGAATTTTTGGTCCCGTAAAAGATTATGAATGTTTGTGCGGAAAATACAAAGGCATGAAGTTTAGAGGAATTATCTGCGAAAAATGCGGAACTGAAATTACTAAATCAAATGTGCGACGAGATAGAATGGGACACATTGAGCTTGCAACACCAGTTTCTCATATCTGGTTCTTAAAATCATTACCGAGCAGAATTGCTTTAGCATTAGACTTGAAACTGAAAGATTTAGAAAAAGTTTTATACTATGAAAATTTTATTGTGGTTGAGCCTGGTTTAACAACATTTCATAGAAACCAAATTATAACTGAAGAAGAGTATTTAAAAGCTCAAGAAGAGTTTGGTGAAGACCAATTTACAGCAGGTATAGGAGCGTCTGCTATTAGAGATTGTCTTGCAAATCTTGACATGGAATCTGATAGAGATCGTCTTCGAGAAGAATTAAAAACAATAACTTCAAAAGTAAATGAAGAGAGAACTATAAAAAGATTAAAACTAATTGAATCTTTCATTTCATCTGGAAATAAAGCTGAATGGATGATTTTAACAACACTGCCTGTTATTCCACCAGAGTTACGCCCACTAGTTCCTTTAGATGGCGGAAGATTTGCTACATCTGATTTGAATGATCTATACCGAAGAGTAATTAATAGAAACAATCGATTAAGAAGATTAATGGATTTAAGAGCTCCAGATATCATTGTTAGAAATGAAAAAAGAATGCTTCAAGAATCTGTTGATGCTTTATTTGATAATGGAAGAAGAGGAAGAGTAATTACAGGAACTGGAAAAAGACCTCTCAAATCTTTGGCAGAAATGCTTAAAGGAAAACAAGGTAGATTTAGACAAAACTTACTTGGTAAGCGAGTTGATTATTCAGGCAGATCTGTAATCGTTTCTGGTCCTGAATTAAAATTACATCAATGCGGACTTCCTAAAAAAATGGCTTTAGAATTATTTAAACCATTTGTATATGCAAGATTAGATAAATTAGGTTACGCAACTACCATTAAACAAGCTAAAAAAATTGTTGAAAAGGAAAAACAAGAAGTTTGGGACATATTGGATTATGTGATCAGACAACACCCGGTATTATTAAATAGGGCACCAACCCTTCACAGATTAGGAGTTCAAGCTTTTGAACCAGTTTTAACGGAGATGAAAGCTATCCAATTACATCCATTAGTCACTGCTGCATTTAACGCTGACTTTGATGGTGACCAAATGGCTGTTCACGTTCCTTTAAGTATTGAGGCTCAATTAGAAGCTAGAGTTTTAATGATGTCTACTAACAATATTTTACATCCTGCAAACGGTAAGCCAATTATTGTGCCCAGTCAGGACATGGTTTTAGGAATTTATTATTTGTCCCAAGAGCCATTGGAAAACAAAGATGAAAAATCTCAAGGTTATTTCTTAAACATAAATGAAATTGAACAGGCAATTGAAGGTGGAAATATTCATATTCACTCAAAAATTATCTCTAGGTTCGAAACTAAAGACGATAAAGGAAATTTAATATTTAAAAAATTTGAAAGTACAGCTGGAAGATTTATAATCTCAAATATTCTTCCAAAACATAAAGATATTAAGTTTGATTTAATTAATAGAACTTTATCAAAAAAGCATATTTCAGAAGTTATTGATAAAGTATTTAGATTTTGCGGACAAAAAGAAACAGTTATTTTCTGCGATCGTTTAATGACTCTTGGTTTTAGAAATGCTTTTAAAGCAGGTATTTCTTTTGGAAAAGATGATCTAATTATTCCAGAGAGTAAAAAAGGTATTATTAAAGATGCTAAAAAATTAGTGGAAGAATATGAAAATCAATATTCAGAAGGACTGATCACTAAAGGAGAAAAATACAATAAAGTAATCGATCAGTGGTCTAAATGTACAGATAAAATTGCATCAGAAATGATGAGCATCATTTCTACTCCAAAGAAAGATAAAGAAGGAAAAATTCAAATTAATTCTGTATTTATGATGGCAGATTCTGGAGCTAGGGGTTCAGCTGCGCAGATGAAGCAATTAGCCGGAATGAGGGGATTAATGGCCAAACCTTCAGGAGAAATTATTGAAACACCAATTATTTCAAACTTTAAAGAAGGTTTAACAATTTTGGAGTATTTCACATCTACTCACGGAGCCAGAAAAGGTCTTGCTGATACAGCATTAAAAACAGCTAACTCTGGTTATTTAACTAGAAGATTGTGTGACGTTTCTCAAGACGTGATTATTTCCTCATTAGATTGTGGCGGGGATAAACCAATAACTATTGGTGAAATTATTGAAGGTGGAAACGTATTAGTAAGTTTAGCTGAAAGAGCTTTGGGAAGATATGCTGCAGAAGATGTTAAAAATTCTTTAACAGGCGAAGTTATTGTTAAGAAAAAACACATGATTGATGAAGAAAAATGCGAGATGATTGAGTCTGCTGGTGTTAAAACTTGCAAAGTTTATTCAGTTATTACATGCGCTAGTCAAAAAGGTGTTTGTCAAAAATGTTACGGAAGAGATTTGGCACGAGGTAAACCAGTTTCAGTAGGGGAATGTGTTGGTATGATTGCAGCTCAATCCATTGGAGAACCAGGCACACAATTAACAATGAGAACCTTCCACGTTGGTGGAACAGCTTCTTTTAAAGAGGAGTCTTCAGTGATTGCTCCATCGGAGGGAATTTTAAAATTAATTAGTAAAAATTTGGTTGAAGATTCATCTAAAAATTTAATTGTAATGGGAAGAAATATAGAAATTACAATTGAAAAAGATGGTTATGTAAAAGCATCGTATAAAGTTCCTTATGGAACAAAACTTTTTGTAAGACCAGATCAGCCAGTTAAAAAAAATCAAAAAATTTGCGAATGGGATCCATATACCCTCCCCGTAATTGCAGAAACTGCAGGTATAGTTAATTATGTTGATTTAGTCGATGGCTCATCAATTTCAGATAAGACGGATGAAAATACAGGTATTTCATCTAAGATTGTTTTGGATTGGAGATCTCAATCTAAGAGTTTAGATTTAAAACCAAGAATTACGTTACGAGATAAAAATGACGAAGTAGTTAAAAAAGCAGACGGTAATGAAGCTAGATATTATTTATCTCCAGAAACTATTTTATCTGTTGCAGACGGATCAAAAGTAAATGCAGGAGACGTTCTTGCAAGATTACCAAAAGCAACATCTAAGACAAAAGATATTACAGGAGGATTACCAAGAGTTGCTGAATTATTTGAAGCTAGAAAACCAAAAGATGGAGCAATCATTGCCGAGAATGATGGAAAAATAGTTTTTGGAAAAGAAATTAGAGGAAAACAAAAAATTACTATTCAGGGTGAAAATGGAGTTGAGTCTAATTATCTCATTCCTAAAGGCAAACAGGTTAACTTTAATCCTGGTGAAAGCATTTCTAAAGGAGAATATTTGCTCGACGGAAGTCCAGCTACTCATGATATTTTAAAAATTCTTGGTATTGAATATCTAACTGAATATTTCGTGAATGAAGTTCAGGGTGTTTATAGATTGCAGGGTGTTGTTATCAACGATAAGCATATTGAAGTTATCTTAAGACAAATGTTAAGAAAAGTAGACATTAGAGAACCTGGTGACAGTAATTATTTATTAGGTGAAGTTGTAGATAAAATTGATGTGTTAAATTTAAATGCACAATTAAAAAAAGATGGTAAAAAGCAAATAGTTGCTGATCCTGTTCTACTTGGAATTACTAAAGCTTCATTGCAAACAAAATCATTTATCTCAGCAGCTTCCTTCCAGGAAACTACCCGTGTACTGACAGATGCGGCTATTAAAGGTAAATCTGATGACTTATTTGGTCTTAAAGAAAACGTTATTGTCGGTAGATTGATCCCAGCAGGTAGCGGCATGAGTAGAATTAGACTTAATGATGTAGCACATCAAAAAGATATCGAGTTACAGCAAAAGCTTAAAAAGAAAAAAGTAGAAGCTGTAGAAGAAGCCGTTCAATAGTTACAATATCATCATAATTTAAGTGCTTTTTAGAGTTGGTTGGTATTGACCTTGTGCAATAAATCAGTATTAATAGCGCAATTTTTAAGGTAGCACGTAAGGCCTTTGTTAGCTTTAAACTACTACCGTTTTACAAGTTCTACGTAAGCTTCCCTTAAAAAATTTATTTATAAAAATTATGCCAACAATTAATCAGTTGTTAAAAAGGAAGCGTCAAAAAGTAATAGCTAGGAATAAAGTTCCTGCGCTTGAAGCTTGTCCTTTAAAAAGAGGTGTATGTACAAGAGTGTACACAACCACTCCAAAAAAACCTAACTCTGCATTAAGAAAAGTTGCCCGTGTAAGATTGTCTAATGGATTTGAAGTAACAAGTTATATTCCTGGAGAAGGTCATAATTTACAAGAACACTCAGTTGTGATGATCAGAGGAGGCCGAGTTAAAGATTTACCTGGCGTTCGTTATCATACGGTTCGAGGTCTTCTTGATACACAAGGTGTTGCAAATAGAAAACAACAACGTTCCAAATACGGAACTAAAAGACCGAAGTAATCATGTCTAGAAGAAGAGCTCAAATTAAACGACAAGTAGAAGTTGATCCGGTGTACGGAACAAAAGTTATTACAAAATTTATTAATTCATTAATGTTAGATGGAAAGAAAACTGTAGCTGAAAAAATTGTTTATAGAACGTTTGACATCATAAAAGAAAAAACAAAACAAGATCCACTGGAAGTATTTAATGAAGCTATTAAAAACGTAAAACCAAATTTAGAAGTTAAATCACGAAGAGTTGGAGGAGCTACATATCAAGTTCCAGTTGAAGTGAGATCTGAAAGAGCGCAAGCATTAGCTATTAGATGGTTAATAGAGTCCTCTAAAAAAAGAGGGGATAAAACAATGCAAGAAAGATTATCAAAAGAATTTTTAGACGCATCTACCAATAAAGGGAATGCAATTAAAAAAAAAGAAGACACACATAAAATGGCAGAAGCTAATAAAGCATTTGCTCATTTTAGATGGTAATTTATGGATAAAGAAATTTCAAAAGATAAATATAGAAATATTGGTATCATGGCTCACATTGATGCTGGTAAAACTACGACTACTGAACGTATTCTTTATTATACGGGAAAAGAACATAAGATTGGTGAAGTTCATGACGGTGCAGCAACTATGGACTGGATGGAGCAAGAGCAAGAGCGAGGAATTACTATTACATCTGCAGCCACTACTTGTTTTTGGAATGATCATAGAATTAATATTATCGACACACCAGGACACGTTGATTTCACCATTGAAGTTGAAAGATCTTTAAAAGTATTAGACGGAGCTGTTGCTGTATTTGACGGAGTTGCGGGCGTAGAGCCACAATCAGAAACTGTTTGGAGACAAGCAGATAAATACAAAGTTCCAAGAATGTGTTTTATAAACAAATTAGACAGAACTGGTGCTAACTTTTTTATGTGCGTAGGCATGTTAAAAGAAAGATTAGGAGCCAATCCATTACTGCTTCAGTTGCCCATTGGTATTGAGTCAGACCTTAAAGGAGTAATTGATTTAGTCAAAATGAAGGGAATAGTTTGGAACGATGAAAGTTTAGGTGCAAAATTTGATATCGTTGAAATTCCTGCAGATCTAAAATCAGAAGCTGACAAGTACAGAAAAGAACTGGTTGAAATGGCAGTAGAGCAAGATGAAAAGCTTATGGAAGCTTATCTTGAAGGTAAAGAGATATCTGAATCTGATTTAAAAAAATGCATTAGAAAAGGAACTTTAAATTTTTCCTTCGTACCAGTTATATGTGGTTCTGCTTTTAAAAATAAAGGTGTTCAGCCTTTATTAGATGCGGTCGTTGATTATTTGCCAAGTCCATTAGACATTGGACAGATTGTAGGAACCAAACCTGATACAGAAGATGAAATTGTCAGAAAATTTTCAAACACCGAACCATTTAGCGCTTTGGCCTTTAAAGTTGCCAATGACCCATTTGTTGGTTCGTTAACATTCATTAGAATTTACTCTGGTACATTAAATGCTGGAACTGGCGTTTTGAATACAACCAAAGATAAAGAGGAAAGAATAGGAAGAATGTTGCTTATGCATGCTAACAATAGAGAAGACATTAAATCAGCGTCTACCGGTGATATCGTTGCACTTGCAGGACTTAAATACACTATTACAGGTCACACTCTTTGTGATTCTTCAAACCCAATTGTATTAGAGCCTATGGATTTCCCAGAACCAGTTATCGAAATTGCAGTAGAGCCAAAAACTAAAGGTGACCAAGAAAAAATGGGCGAAGCTTTAGCCAGATTAGCTAAAGAAGATCCTTCATTTAGAGTTTCCTCTGACAATGAATCTGGACAAACAATTATTAAAGGAATGGGTGAATTACATTTGGATATTATTGTAGATAGAATGAAAAGAGAATTTAAGGTGGAAGCTAATATCGGAGCCCCACAAGTTGCTTATCGTGAAACAATTCAAGGAACAGCAACAGTTGATTATACCCACAAAAAACAAAGCGGTGGCGCAGGCCAGTTTGCTCGTGTCAAATTAAGTGTAGAACCGCAATTACCTGGAAAAGGTAGGGCAGTTGAGAATTTAATTAAAGGTGGAGCCATACCTAAAGAATTTATTCCTGGCGTTGAAAAAGGAATTGAAGGTGTTGCAGATTCCGGAATTTTAGCTGGATTTCCAATGTTAGATTATAAAGTTACTTTGTTAGATGGATTGCATCATGATGTAGATTCTAGCGCACTAGCTTTTGAAATAGCTGGAAGAATGGGATTTAAAGAAGCTTGTACAAAAGCTGGATTAAAACTTTTAGAACCAATTATGAAGGTTGAAGTAGTGACACCTGAAGATCATATGGGTGATGTTATTGGAGATTTAAACAGTCGAAGAGGACAAATTGGATCAACAGACAAACGAGGCAATGCAACCGTTATTAATGCGATGGTACCACTTGCTAATATGTTTGGTTATGTGAACACATTAAGATCTATGTCGCAAGGTAGAGCTCAATACACAATGTCTTTTGATCATTATGAAAAAGTTCCTCAAAATGTTCAAGACGAAGTAACAAAGAAATTAGCCTAAATTATGGAAAAGCAACAAATAAGAATTAGATTACAAGCGTACGACCATAAAATACTAGATCAATCTACTATTGAAATCGTAAATACTGCTAAAAGAACCGGTGCTCAAATTAAAGGGCCAATTCCACTTCCAACGACAAAGGAAATTTTTACTGTTTTAAGATCACCTCATATCGACAAAAAAAGTAGAGAACAATTTGAAACGAGAACTCACAAAAGACTTATAGACATTTTAGAACCTACTCCGCAAACAATTGAAGCATTAATGAAGCTTGATTTGGCAGCAGGTGTAGACGTGGAGATTAAAATTTAATTATGACTTTAGGGCTAATAGGAAAAAAAATTGGAATGACTCAAAAATTCTTCGAAAGCGGAGAAGCTGTACCTGTAACCGTATTGCAAGTTGAACCTGGAAAAATAGTAGAAGTAATTGATAAAGAAAAAAGAGGCTACTCAGCTCTTTTAGTAGGTTATGGACACGTTAAAAGCTCAAAACTAACAAAAGCTATGAAAGGTTTTTTTGCTAAAAAATCATTAGAAGCAAAGAAATTTTTGAAAGAATATAGAATTGAAAATACAGAGCAATTTAAAGCTGGTTCAGATGTTACGCTAGATATTTTAAAAGATAAGAAATACGTGGATATCAGATCTAAAACCATAGGTAAGGGTTTTGCAGGTGTTATGAAGCGATGGAATTTTGGTGGATTGAGAGCTACCCACGGTGTTTCCGTTTCTCATCGTTCCCACGGTTCAACTGGTCAAAGACAAGATCCAGGTAAAGTATTTAAAGGAAAAAAAATGGCTGGTCATATGGGTGATAAATTCAGAACTACTCAAGGACTAGAAATAGTTGAAGCAGATCTTACAAATAATCTTTTGTATTTAAGAGGATCTATTCCAGGAAGTAAAAATACCTATGTAGAAATTACAGAAGCAATCAAGCATAAAAATAAAATAAGTGTTCAAGATAGATTAAAATCATATTTTGAAGTTTTGGAAACCGCTAAAACTGATAAAAAAGATAAGAAGAATTTAGCAAAAGAGGCTAAAGAAACTGCAAAAGCTGAAAAAGAAGCTGCAGCTCCAAAAACTGAGGCAAAAAAAGATTAATATGAAATTAGAAGAAATTAATATTGAAGGAAAAAAAATAGGAACTCACGAAGTTTCAGATAAAGTTTTCTCTTTCAAGCCCAGAAGAGATTTAATTCAATTGGTTATTAATTGGCAAATAAACAACCAAAGAAAGAAAAAAGGTCATACAAAATCTAGAGGAGAAGTTAAAGGATCCAGAAGAAAAATCGTGCAACAAAAAGGATCGGGAGGAGCTCGACATGGTAACATTACCGCTCCGATATTTGTGGGCGGTGGTATTGCTCACGGTCCAAGACACAGAGGTCAAACTAGATTAACTAAGCTTAATAAAAAAGTTAGAAACCTTGGATTAATTAGTGCGCTTTCTTCAAAAGTAATGAATAATCAGGTTAATGTATTTGATGAGCCAAAACTTGATAACTTCAAAACTAAATCTTTTGATAATTTTCTTACTAAACTAGAAACAAAATCAGCTTTGATTATTCATCATGATGGTGCTTCTGAGAAGTTTTTAAAAAGTATTAAAAATGTTCCTAATACAAAAAGACTTAAAGTTGTAGGAACAAATGTTTATGATTTAATTAAATTTCAAAAAGTTCTTTTTACCAAAGAAGCTTTAAAAACTTTACAAGACAGGCTAACAAAATGAGAAATCAAAACTTTGCGTATGATATTATTTTAGCTCCCATTATTACTGAGAAAAGTACTAATATGAGCAGTTTAAATAAAGTTACATTTAAAGTATCAAAAACAGCATCAAAAAAATTGATCAAGAAAAGTATAGAAAAACTTTATAAAGTTAACGTTATTAAAATTAATACTCTTAACTCTAAAGAAAGAAGCAAGTTAGTTAGAGGAAGAATTGCAAAAAAATCAGGATACAAAAAAGCTATTATTACTTTGAAAGAAGGTCAAAGTATTGATATCGCAGCAGGAATTTAATTATGGCACTTAGAAGTTATAAACCGTACACAAAATCTATGAGAGGAACGATCCTGGTTGATCGTTCACACCTATGGAAAGGAAAAGCAGAAAAGACTCTTACAAAACAAATCAAGCGTTCCATTGGTAGAAATAACCAAGGTAGAATTACATCTAGACACAGAAGTGCTGGTCATAAAAAACGTTACAGAATTATAGATTTTAAGAGAAACAAATTTGAAATGGCAGCTGAGATTAAAAGATTTGAGCATGATCCATTTAGAAGCGCAAACATAATGCTGGTTGAGTATGAAGATAAAACAATATCTTATTTATTAGCTCCGGATGGAGTTAACATTGGAGATAAAATTTACTCTGGTTCGCAATTAGAAATTAAGCCAGGTAATTGTATGAAAATTAAAGATATTCCAGGTGGTACCAATGTTCACAATATTGAATTAACCCCTGGCAAAGGTGGAATTATGGTTAGGTCAGCAGGAACAGCAGCTCAAGTAATGGGTATTGACGGTGATTACACTCTTGTTCGTTTAGCTTCAGGCGAAGTTAGAAAAGTCAGATCAGATTGTAGAGCTACTATTGGTCAATTGTCTAATGTCGATAACAAAAACGTTAAAATTGGAAAAGCAGGACGAAATAGATGGCTAGGTATTAGACCTCAATCACGCGGCGTTGTGATGAACCCAGTTGATCACCCGCACGGCGGAGGTGAAGGAAAAACTTCTGGAGGAAGACATCCTGTTACACCATGGGGCCAAGGAACTAAGGGTCTAAAAACAAGAAATAATAAAAAAACAGATCAATTTATTATTTCAAGAAAGAAAAAAAGGTAATTTATGGCTCGTTCTATTTGGAAAGGTCCCTTTGTTCATCCGAGTTTAATTAAAAAAGTGGAGAAGCAAAAAGTTTCAGATTCTAAAAGACCAATTAAAACATGGTCTAGAAATTCAACTATAATTCCTGAATTTATTGGACAAAAATTTGAAATACATAATGGAAAAAAATTTATACCAATTACTGTTTCCGAAGAAATGATAGGACATAAATTAGGAGAATTTGCACCGACTAGACAATTCTTAGGTCATACACCAGCAGAGAAAAAAGCTGAACCGAAGAAAGAAGATAAGAAATAATTATGGCAAAAACTAAAAAAGATTTATCAACTGTAAAAGCAGTTTACAACAATTTGCGATCGGGAACTCGAAAGATTAATGAAATTTTACAATCTATTCGAGGAAAAAAAGTAGATTTAGTTTTAAGAGATTTGCAGTTTAATAACAAAAGAGTTTCAAAAGAAATTATTAAGACAATAAAGTCAGCAGTTGCAAATGCTGAAAATAATAATCAATTGGACATAGACTCGTTGTTTGTGAAAGAAGCATATGTTGGTAAAGGAATTACTTTAAAAAGATTTAGACCTAGAGCCAAAGGGAGAGCAGCTAGTATTAAAAAACACTATAGTAATTTAACAATTATTGTTTCTGAAAAAAAAGAAACAGCAGCGGTGCAAGGAGCGTAAGAAATGGGTCAAAAGATTAATCCAATTGGAATGAGATTAAAAATTAACAGAACTTGGGATTCTGTTTGGTTTGCTAAAAAAGAAAATTATGGAACTTATCTAATTCAAGATTTTAAAATTAGAAAGTACATCAATGATACTATTAAAAATTCAGGTATTTCAAAAATTCTAATCGAAAGACCGACTAAAAAGTGTAACGTAACAATCTTTACTTCGAGACCAGGGTTTGTGATCGGAAAAAAAGGTTCTGATATTGAAAAAATTAAAACCAATATTGCCAAAATTGCAACAGACGAGGTTTCTGTAAACATTAAAGAAATTAGAAAACCTGAATTAGATGCTTATTTAGTAGCTGAAAATATAGCTCAACAAATTGAAAAAAGGATTGCTTACAGAAAAGCAATGAAAAGAGCTATGCAATCAACTATGAGGATTGGCGCCAAGGGAATTAAAGTAATGATTAGTGGCAGATTAGCTGGAAATGAAATCGCAAGAACAGAATGGTTGAGAGAAGGAAGTGTTCCTTTGCATACATTAAGAGCTGAGGTTGATTATGCAGAGTGTGAAGCTATGACTACGTACGGAATTATTGGAATTAAAGTTTATATTTATAAAGGTGTATTATTCCAAAAAGATTTACAGAAAAAAATTGATAGCGAAAAAGAGGAAGAGAAAAAATAATGTTGCAACCAGCTAGAACCAAATTTAGAAAAGCACACAAGGGCAGGATTAACGGTCATGCTGAGCGTGGAGCAACTCTTAACTTTGGATCTCATGGACTTCAAGCTTTGCAGCCAGAAAGAGTTACATCTAGACAAATAGAGGCCGCAAGGATTGCTCTAACTAGACATATGAAAAGAGCTGGTCGTGTATGGCTCAGAATTTTTCCAAACATTCCCGTTTCTAAAAAACCAATTGAGGTAAGGATGGGAAAAGGCAAGGGAAATGTTGAGTATTATATTTGTAGAGTAAAGCCAGGTAGAATTTTGTTTGAAATTGATGGTGTTTCAGACACGGTTGCAAAAGAAGCTTTTGATAGAGCTGCCTCTAAATTACCGATTAAAACAAAAGTAATTAAAAGAAATATAAATATTTAATATGAAAACTAAAGATATCAAAAATTTGTCTGTCACTCAGTTAGAAAAAGAATTGGGTAACTTTAAAAAAGAACAATTTAATTTAAGAATACAAAAAATGAATTCTCAAATTACTAATAGCGCTAGAATTACTATAGTACGTAGAACTATTGCTAAGATTTTAACATTTATTAATCAGAAAAAGAAAGCGTAATGACAAAAAGAGTTTTACAAGGAAAAGTAGTTAGTACTAAAAATCTAAAAACATTAGTGGTAAATGTTGAGAGAAAGTTTAGACACCCTGTTCTTTTAAAAGTGATAAAAAAAACAAAAAAATACCACGCACATTATGAAGAAGGTGTTTATGCAGTTGGCGATAGTGTCAAAATCATAGAATCTGCTCCCATATCAAAATTAAAAAGATGGAAAGTTGTAGGATCTAAATAATGATACAAGTACATACAGAAATGGAAGTGGCTGACAATACAGGTGCAAAGCGTATTGAATGCATCAAGGTTTTGGGTGGTTCTAAGAGAAGGTACGCTTCTATAGGAGATATTATCGTGGTCAGTATTAAAGATGCCATGCCAAAAGGAAAAGTTAAAAAAGGAGATGTGCATAAAGCTGTAGTGGTTAGAACCAGAAAACAAATTTACAGAATAGATGGATCTTCAATAAAATTTGACACAAACGCAGCAGTATTAATTGCCGCTAATAATGAGCCAATAGGTACTCGTATTTTTGGACCAGTAACAAGAGAACTAAGAGCAAAAAATCACATGAAGATTATTTCTCTAGCTCCAGAGGTTTTGTAATGAAAGCGCAATTAAAAAAAGGAAATACAGTCAAAGTACTTGCCGGTGATGAACGAGGTAAGACCGGTGAAATTATTGAAATTATTCAATTAACTTCTAAATCTGGTATTTTAAATAAAAGAGCAATTGTGAAGGGCTTAAATATTGTAAAAAAACATCAAAAGGCAACTAAAGAAAACAAAGGCGGAATTGTTAATATAGAAAAATCAATACACTTATCTAATTTACAGCTTGTCGCAGGAGATAACAAACCTGCTGAATCAAAAAAAGAAAAAGTAGCAAAAGAAATAAAAGCCAAAACTATAAAAGTTAAAAATGAAAATAAAAAAGTAAAAAAGCATCCTGAAAAGAAAGACACAAAAAAAATAACCAAACCAAAAAAAAAAGATAAAAAAGCCACATAATGATACCGAGATTAAAAAAAATATATCAAGAAGAAATTCTGCCAAGTTTAACAAAAACTTTGTCTATAAAAAATACTATGCAGGTTCCAAAACTTGAAAAAATAGTTTTAAATATGGGATTGGGTTTAGATGCTAGTGATAGTAAAATCTTAAAAAGTATACAAACTGACCTTGGTAACTTAACTGGTCAATTGCCAGTCGTGACTAAATCTAAAAAAGCTGTAGCAAATTTTAAAACTAGAAAAGATATTCCACTTGGTTTGAAAGTAACCTTGAGAAAAAATAATATGTATTACTTCTTAGATAGATTGATCAATACTGCACTTCCAAGAATTAAAGATTTTAGAGGTCTTAACCCTGATAGTTTTGATCAAGAAGCTAATTATAGCTTTGGTATTAAAGAGCATGTTATTTTTCCTGAAGTAAACTTTGATAAGATAGAAAAAATGAGAGGATTAGATATTACTGTTGTAACCTCAACGAAAAACAAAGAAGCTTCTAAAGCTTTACTAGATAGTTTTAATTTTCCATTTTATAAGAAAGGATCTAATTAATGGCTAAAACATCGGCAATACATAGAAATCTTAAGAGAGTTCGTATGTCAAAAAAGTTTGCTAATAAAAGAAAAAATCTCAAGGCTATTGTTATGGATAAAAAAATTAATTTAAATGAAAGATTCGCCGCTAGTTTAAAACTTGCAAAACTTCCTAAAAATTCATCCAGAAATAGAATTAGAAATCGATGCGAAATAACAGGTAGACCACATGGGTATTACCGTAAACTAAAAATGTCTAGAATTGCACTTAGGAAATTGGCTTCCATGGGAAAAATTCCAGGCATGACAAAATCAAGTTGGTAGGAAAGGAATAATATTATGACAATATCAGATCCAATTGGCGATATGCTTACTAGAATAAGAAATGCTCAAATGAAGCAACACCCTACTGTACTAATTCCAGCTTCAAATTTTAAAAAACAAGTTCTAGACGCGATGGAAAGAGAAGGCTTTATCGCAAGTTATGAAGTAGTTAAAGATTCGACTTTTGAAGAATTGAAAGTAAATTTAAAATATGTGCACGGTACTCCAGTCATTAGAGAGATTAGAAGAATTTCTAAACCAGGTAGAAGAATTTATTCAAGATTTGAAAGTCTGCCAAGAGTTTTAAATGGACTTGGTATTTCTATCATCTCAACATCCAAAGGAATTTTTTCCGACAACGAGGCTAGAGATAAAAAACTTGGAGGAGAAATAATCTGTAATATTTCTTAATCTTTATGTCAAAAATTGGAAAAAAACATATTCTTGTACCATCTGACGTCAAAGTGGTTATCAATGGAAATAAAATTTCCATGGAAGGTCCTAAAGGCAAAAAAGAATTAACTTTAAATACAGAGGCTTTAGAAACTAAATTTGAAAACAATAAAATTTCCGTAGTATTAAAAAATGCTTCAGATCAAAATAAAGTTTTTTGGGGTTTGCAAAGAAGCTTAATTAATAATGCAATTATTGGCATATCAAAAGGATATGAAATTATTTTGAATTTAAATGGAGTTGGTTTTAGAGCCAATCTCAAAGATAAACAAATTCAATTTCAACTGGGTTTTAGTCATGATATTTTGTTTGATATACCAGACGGAATTACTGTCAAAATTGATAAACAAACAAAAATTACACTTAACGGAAACGATAAGCAGTTAATAGGTAAAGTTGCTGCAGATATTAAATTCTTAAAACCTGTTGAACCTTACAAGCAAAAAGGTATTACCAGCGAAGGACAATTTATTCTTAAAAAAGAAGGTAAGAAAAAATAATGAGAAATAAAACTGCTATCAGACAAAAAAGAAACAGAGCTAAGCTCAAAAGAGTAAACACGGACAAGCCTAGATTAACTGTATTTAGATCTGCTAAGAATATTTATGCTCAGTTAATAGATGATAGTAAACGCACTACTATTGCAAGCGCATCTTCTAAAGAAAAAAGCATTGAAAAAAATAATAAAACAGAATTATCTAAAATTGTAGGAAAATTGATTGCGGAAAGAAGCATAGCAAAAGGAATTAAAGAAGTTTACTTTGATAGAGGAAGCTATAAGTACCATGGCAGAGTTAAATCACTTGCAGAAGCAGCAAGAAGCGGGGGATTAAAATTTTAAATTATGAGCAAAGTATCCGAAATTAAAGAAAAATTAGTTGCCATTAATAGAATTACCAAAGTTGTTAAAGGGGGAAGAAGATTTGGATTTGCTGCTTTAGTAGTAGCAGGTAATCAAAAAGGTCTAGTAGGTTTTGGACAAGGAAAAGCAAAACAAGTACCAGATGCAATTAAAAAAGCATCAGACTCAGCAAAAAAATCTTTGATTAAAATACCATTGCGAGATGGAAGAACATTGCATCATGATGTTAAAGGAAAAAGTGGTGCTGGAAAGGTAATTTTAAGAAGTGCACCTGCTGGAACAGGTATTATAGCTGGCGGTGCTGTTCGAGCTATTTGTGAAATGTCAGGTATTCAAGATGTTGTAGGAAAATCTATTGGATCTGCCAATCCTTATAACGTTGTTAGAGCTTCTTTTGCTGCTTTGTCTAGTCAACAAACACCCAAAGATATTTCTTTAATTAGAGGTAAAAAAATTAAAGATATTGTTTCAAGGAGATAATTTATGAAATTAAATAGTATAGGTATTAAAATTTTTAAAAAATCAAAAAGAGTTGGAAGAGGTATAGGCTCTGGAAAAGGAAAAACTGCTGGTCGAGGTGTTAAAGGACAAAAAGCTCGTTCTGGGGTGGCTGTTAAGAGTTTTGAAGGAGGTCAAATGCCTTTATACAGAAGATTACCAAAACGTGGATTTAACGCAATTAGAAATAGAGCTAATAATTTAGTGATAAATTTGAGAGATATTTCAAATTTAATTGATAAGAAAAAAATCAATATTTCAGAAAAAGTTGACTTGAGTAGCTTATTGTTTCCGAAAGACAAAACAAATTCTAAATATGTAAAAGTAAAAATACTAGGTACAGGAGAAATTAAGCATAAGGTAAATTTACTTGCACATTCATTTAGTCAGAGTGCTAAAAGTAAGATAGAAAATTTAGGCGGATCAATAGAAATAGTAAAATAGTAATGTCTAATTTTTCAGATATTTCTACTAGTGGATCAGGCTCTCAATCAAGCGATCTAACAAAAAGAATTGTATATACCTTATTTATATTAATTATTTACCGATTTTGTACCTATGTGCCATTGCCAGGCATTGATCCTGATTCTCTTAAAAATTTAATTACTGGTAATGAGCGAAGTCTTTTAGGTATGTTTAACCTGTTTGCTGGAGGAGCAGTGCAGCGAATGGCAATTTTAACTTTAGGTATTATGCCTTATATTTCTTCATCAATTATTATTCAGTTGTTAACTGGAGTAACTGAATATTTTAAAAATTTAAAAAACCAAGGTGAATATGGAAGACGCAAAATTACTCAGTACACAAGGTATGGTACTGTGTTATTGGCATTAATTCAGGGTTATGGCGTATCGGTCAGTTTAGAAAATTCTCCTGGGCTAGTTTTGGAAGCGGGTTGGTATTTTAGATTTGTTACTACCATTACTTTGCTCACAGGAACCATATTAATTATGTGGCTCGGAGAACAAATTACAGCAAGAGGTGTGGGCAATGGTATTTCCCTAATTATATTTTCAGGAATTGTTGCAGAAATTCCAGGAGCCTTGGCTTCGACGTTCGAACTGGGCAGGACGGGTGCCATTTCTACCATAGCAATTTTGTCCATCTTATTATTATTATTGGGTGCGATATATTTCATAGTTTTTGTTGAAAGAGCACAGCGCAGAATATTAATTCAATATCCAAAACGTCAGATGGGAAATAAGATGTATGGAGGTGAGTCATCTTACTTGCCATTAAAAGTTAATACCGCAGGAGTTATCCCAGCAATTTTTGCATCTGCTTTATTATTGTTACCAGTTACGTTGTCAAACTTTTCTACTAGTGCAAATTCCTGGATACTGTCAGTCACCTCAATGTTGGGTCAAGGAAAGCCCCTCTACATGCTTTTTTACGCATCAGGCATTGTTTTTTTTGCTTTTTTTTATACATCCATTATTTTTAATCCTGTAGAAACTTCTGATAATTTAAAAAAGCATGGAGGGTTTGTACCTGGAATTAGACCTGGAGAAAAAACATCTGAATTTATACAAGGCTTGCTAACTAAGTTAACCGTTATTGGATCTGCTTATTTAGTTTTAATTTGTTTGTTACCAGAATTCTTAATATCTAAATATCCTATTCCATTTTATTTAGGAGGAACCTCATTACTAATTGTTGTAGTAGTAGCAATGGATACAATTACGCAAGTACAAACTAGAATGATGAGTGCACAGTACGCTTCCTTAATAAAAAAAACTAAATTTTCTAAATAATGAATATTGTAATTTTTGGACCTCCAGGAGCAGGAAAGGGCACACAATCATCCTATCTAATCCATAATTTTAATCTATTTCAGTTATCAACTGGTGATTTATTAAGAGATGAACTTAAGAGTAAATCAGCACTAGCTTCAGAAATTGAAAGCTTAATGAATGCTGGAAAATTGGTCTCTGATACTATTATTAATAATTTAATTGAAAAAAAACTTAGTGATGTAAGTATTGCTAATAGAATTATTTTTGATGGCTTTCCTAGAAATATCGAGCAAGCAAAAACCTTAGATAGTCTTTTATCAAAGTATTCTCAATCTATTTCATTAGTATTGAATCTAAAAGTTGATTATTCAGTTCTTACTAAAAGAATATCGGGAAGAGTATCTTGTTCGGTATGTAAAAAAACTTTTAACGAATTTTTTGATCCACCTGTATCATGTGAAAATTCTAAATGTGCAGACAGAGTATTGAACAAAAGGTCTGATGATAATGTGGAAACTGTTTCAAAGAGACTAAAAACATACGATGAGTCAACTTTACCTATTCTTGGCTATTATTCGTCGAAAAATATAGTTAAAGATGTTGATGCTATGGAGGATATTGAGAGCGTATCAAAACAAATATCTAGCATAATCAAGGACTTAAAACGTTGACTTTAAAAGAAGGATTCATATACTCCGACAGTTTTTAAAATTAATAATTACAATCACTTACTATGGCTCGTATATCAGGAATCAATCTTCCATTAAACAAACAGGTGCATATTGCTCTGCAGTATATTTATGGAATTGGTGATCATTATGCTGAAAAAATTTGCGAAGAATTAAAAATAGACAAGTCTAAACGAGTTAATAACCTAACAGAAGATGAAGTTCTTAAAGTCAGGGAATTAATAGATAAGAATTATAAAGTCGAAGGTGATTTGAGAAGAGATATTTCATTAAATATAAAGAGACTTAGAGATTTGGGTACATACAGAGGAACAAGACATAGAAAAAAATTACCAGTAAGAGGACAGAGAACTCATTCCAATGCAAGAACTAGAAAAGGAAAAGCTATTGCAATTGCAGGTAAAAAATTAACAGTAATGAAAAAATAATTATGAGCGCTGAAGATATTAAAAAGAAACCTGAAGATGCAAAAGTTGCTGACACCAAAAAGCAAGATTCTAAAAAGAAAAGCAAATTCAGATTAAAAAAGAAAGAAAAGAAAACTGTTATTAACGGCAAAGCTTATGTAAATGCTACTTTTAATAATACCATTGTTTCTATTACCGACAAGGATGGCAATGTTCTTTCATGGTCTTCTGCTGGTTCTAAGGGATTCAAGGGTTCAAGAAAGTCTACACCATATGCGGCACAAGTTGCAGCGGATGATGCGGCGATAAAAGCAGCAGAATATGGTCTTAAAAATATTGATGTTGAAGTAAAAGGTCCAGGTTCTGGGAGAGAAACAGCATTAAGAGCATTACAGGCAAGAGGATTTAAAATTTTGTCAATTAAAGACACTAGTCCCATTGCTCACAATGGATGCAGACCGCCAAAGAAACGAAGAGTTTAACCACTAATAATACAGGAGCTAACATTGATAGACAAAAATTGGAAAGAATTAATCAAACCTTCTAAAATAGATATTCAAGCAAGTGAAGATAAAAAATTTGCCAAAATAGTAGTTGAGCCTTTAGAAAGAGGTTTTGCACTAACACTTGGTAATGCATTAAGAAGAGTTTTGTTATCATCAATTCAAGGCACGGCTGTTACAGCTATTCAAATTGACGGCGTACTCCATGAATTTTCTTCAATTAATGGCGTTAGAGAAGATGTTACTGACATTGTGTTAAATGTTAAATCCCTATCTTTAAAATTAAATTCTAATGGACCCAAAAAATTAATTTTAGATGCAAAAGGACCAGGCGAGATAACTGCTAAAATGCTTAACTCGAATCCTGATATTGAGATTTTAAATCCTGAACAAGTTATTTGTAATTTAGATGAAAATACAAAAATCTACATGGAACTAGTTGTTAATACTGGAAAAGGATATGTCTCTGCTGACAAAAATAGAGAAAAAGATTCACCATTAGGTCTCATTCCTATCGATTCAGTTTACAGTCCGGTTAAACGAGTTTCTTATAATGTCTCAAACACAAGGGAAGGTTTGTCGATAGATTACGATAAATTAACAATGGAAATTGAAACTAATGGATCTGTAGCTGCAGACGATTGTTTAGCTTTTGCAGCGAGAATACTTCAGGATCAGTTGTCTTTATTTATTAATTTTGACGAACCAAAAGAGGTTATTGTTCAGCCTACTCAAAGTGAGCCTGAATTTAATAAAAATCTTCTTAGAAGAGTAGATGAACTGGAGCTTTCTGTTCGATCCATGAATTGCTTAAAGAATGACAATATTATCTATATCGGTGATCTTGTGCAAAAAACAGAAGGAGAGATGCTTAGAACTCCTAATTTTGGAAGAAAATCTTTAAATGAAATTAAAGAAGTACTATCCGGAATGTCGTTATACTTAGGAATTGAAATTCCTAATTGGCCACCTGAAAATATTGCTGAATTATCTAAAAAATTAGAGGAAGAATACAAATAAACCATGAGACACGGGCACGGACATAGAAAACTAAATAGAACATCTGAACACAGAAAAGCTATGTTCCAAAATATGCTAAATTCTTTAATTAAGCATGAGCAAATTCAAACGACCGTTCCAAAAGCTAAAGAATTGAAATCGATCATTGATAAAGTTATCACGATCGGTAAGAAAAACACTTTAGCTGCAAAAAAAACTCTTTTTTCGAAATTGCAAGATAAATCTTCTGTAATAAAATTAACTACTACTTTATTAAAAAGATATGAGAATAGAAAAGGTGGATATTGCAGAGTTGTAAAATCTGGTTTTCGCTTTGGTGACAATGCACCAACTGCTTATATTGAATTAGTAGATAAAGATTTTAATGCAAAGGGTCAAGATTCTGGGCCTGTTCAAAAAAAAGTAAATGATAAGGAAAATCCAGAGTCAAAAAACTTAGTTACTGATTCTAAAGAAGTAAAAAAAACAAGCAAAAAATAATGAAACTCTATCTACTGGTTGCTTTATTTGGAGCAGCTGGAAGTGTTTTAAGATATTCTTTTTTTGTTATTACTCCTAAATTTTTCTACTCAAATTTTCCAATTAGCACAGTAATTGTAAATCTTCTTGGCTCATTTTTTATTGGTGTTTTTATTTCGTTATTTGACAAAGGAATAATTAGTGAGACTGTTAGAATTTCTATAGTTATAGGATTATTGGGTGGCTTTACAACTTTTTCAACTTTTTCTATGGATTTGTTTAATTTAATAAATAAATCTTTATATATGCAAACTGTAACCTATATTTTTGTCTCTGTATTTTTTGGCTTATTATTTTTTATTCTAGGTTATAAATTATCAAATTTACTTTAATGATAATAAGTGAATATTTTGTAATTGAGGCAGATTACGAAAATTCTAGAATTGATAGATGGCTTAAAAATAAAGTTTATAAATTTCACCAGTCATTTATTGAAAAATCTCTAAGATCAGGAAAAATAAAAGTAAACAAAAAAAAAGTTAAAAGTTCTTACAAACTCCAGATTGGAGATAATGTTGCTATAAATATTGATTATGAGAAACAGGAAGAAAATAAAAAATTTTCATATCAAGCTAGTATGTATGAATATAAAGAAATAAAAAATAATATTATCTTTGAAAATAAAGACTACATGATTTTAAATAAACCAGCAGGTATTGCAGTCCAATCAGGAAGCAAATCTCCTAAAAATATAATTGATATTTTGAATAAATTTTCTGATGAAAAAAAATTTTATTTAGTCCATAGAATTGACAAAGAAACTTCTGGTTTAATTATTCTTGCATGTAACAGAACTTTTGCTCAAGTCTTATCTGAGCAATTTAGAAATAAAGTAGTTAAAAAAAATTACCTAGCTATATTGTATGGCTGTCTACCAGTTAACGAGGGCACACTTGATCATAATTTAACTTTTAAAGATAAATCTAAAGTTAAAACATTTAAAGCAGAAACAGATTTTTTTGTATTATCAAAGAATAAAGACTTTTCATACGTACAAGCAAACCCAATAACTGGCAGAAAACATCAGTTAAGACGTCAATTTTTTCATATTAATCATCCTATAGTCGGTGATGATAAATATTTCATTCCTCATTATAAAAATAACAATAAATATTTAATGTTACATAGTCATGAAGTAATATTTGAGTACTTAGGTAAAAAAAAAACCTACAAAATAGAAGCTCCTTCTCAATTTAAAGTTTTTTTGAAAGAATCTGGTTTGTAAAAATTTTTTCAAAATTATCTAAAATCGCTTTATTGATAGTTTCATCAGAAGGTAGTTTTGTAATTTCAGAAAAATTGATTAAACCTTTATCCATGATACCGCAAGGAATGATTGCTTTGTAATTATTCATATCGACATTTAAATTTAGAGCAAAGCCATGATAAGCTACCCATTTTTTTACTTTAATGCCTATAGCCGCTATTTTGTATTCTAAATTATTTTTCTTTATCCATATGCCAATATTGTTTGGATCGTTATATGAGTTTATTTTAAAAACTTTTAAAGTCTCTATGATCCAATTTTCTACATTTCTGACTAATTGTTTAATTTCTCTGCCACGTTTGCTTAAATCTAAAACAAAATAAACGATTTTCTGCCCTTTGCCGTGATACGTCCATTTTCCACCTCTGTTTGTTTTGGCAGTAGGAAAAAAGTTTTTATCAAGTAATTCAATATCTTTTCCACTTGTTCCGCACGTATAAATATCCTCATGTTCAAGAATCCAAATAAGTTCGCGTTCTTTATTCATCTGAATATTAAGAACTCTTTCTTCTAAGAAATCGATTGCAGCTTGATATAAAATTGGTTTTTTGCTGATTTTAATTTCAATATTCATTATATAAAGAAAAATACTTTTATTATTATGGAAAACAATAAGCAAATAAAGTCAACAAAAGTAGAGTTTAATATAAGCAATATTTTTCTAGAAGATTTAATTAACAAAATTGACAATAAAAATGTTGCGGAAGTCAATTTGTTACTTTCAAAGCTACATATTTCAGATGTTGCTGAAGTTGTGTCTAATTTACCTGAAAAAAAAAGATTTGAGTTATTTGATTTAGAGAATTTTAATATCAACCCCAATGTCATAGTTGAGCTTAAGAATGAACTACAAAAAGAAATTTTAGAAAGAATCACATCAGACAGAATAGTGCGAATTGTTAATAGTCTTGAGTCTGATAATGCTCTGCAAATTGTAGAAAATCTTTCCGAACAAAAAAAAGAAGAAGTACTTACTAAAATTCCATTAGAGGACAAGAATATACTAGAGCAAACATTTAGTACTTACCCAGAAGATTCTGCAGCCAGAATAATGCAACGAGAATTTGCTGCAGTGCCACAAGGGTGGACTGTCGGTCAGACCATAGATTATTTAAGAGAAACACAGGAATTGCCAAAAGACTTTTTTGAAATTTTTATTATCAATCAACTCAATGTTCCAGTTGGTTCTGTAGCCTCATCAAGAATACTTCGAACGGAAAGAGAAGTTAAAATGAGCGAGATTATGAAGAGTAATAAATTTTTAATACCTGCGGAGATGGATAAAGAACAGGTCGCTTATAATTTTGAACAATACAGTTTGTTTTCAGCAGGCGTGGTTGACAAAAATAATCATTTGATTGGCATGATTACGGGTGATGACATTGTAACCGTCATTAAAGAAGAAGCAGAGGAAGATACATTCAGACTAGCAGGAGTTAGTGTCGAAAAGATATCAGACAGCGCTTTTAGTATTACCAAAAAAAGATTTATTTGGTTAACTATAAATTTATTAACCGCAATTTTGGCATCAACAGTTATAAGTGCATTTAATGAAAGTATAGAAAAGGTTGTTGCTCTTGCTATTTTAATGCCTATTGTTGCATCCATGGGCGGTAACGCCGGGACCCAAACCTTAACAGTGACAGTAAGATTATTAGCTACGAAAGAACTTGTATCAAGTAACGTTAGAAAAATTATCTCTAAAGAATTTTTAGTGGGATTTTTTAATGGCTTGATCTTTGCATTCATCTCTGGAGCAGCTATTTTTATTTGGTTTCAAGATATTAGGTTATCAGCTCTTATCGCTGTGGCCATGATTATTAATATGACCGTTGCAGGTTTTTTTGGAATATTAATTCCAGTAGGTTTGAATAAATTTAAAATTGACCCTGCAATCTCATCAAGTGTTTTTGTTACTACTGTAACTGATGTTTTTGGATTTTTGTCATTTTTAGGATTAGCAAGTTATATACTCAATATCTAAATATTATCTATTAATCTAACCCCATCCAGGTAATAGGCAATAAATATATTTGAATGGTTAGTAACTTTTTTCGATTTCAAAAAACTTTCTAGATTAACATTCTCAATATAATCAATTTTATTAACTCCAGTTTTTTTTATTTGTTTCATCAAAAAACTAACATCAAATATTTTACCTTTATTAGATAATTTATAATTTAATATTATTTTGTAGACTAGGCTCATAATTTTTTTATATTTTTCATTCAGCAATATATTTCTTGAAGACAAAGCGTATCCTCGTCTTGATCTTACAGTTTTGCATGCAATAATTTCTGATGTAATTTCGTTAATTTTACAAAATTGTTTTATGATATATAGTTGTTGGTAATCTTTTTCGCCCATGTAAACTTTTGTATTTTTTACAATTGAAAGCAATTTAGACATTACATCTAACACTCCTTTAAAATGGTTTTTTCTAAATTTATGTTCCATAAATTTTGTCATTTTAGGATATTTAAATTTTAATGATTTCCATCCATACACTTCATTAAAAGAAGGAAGAAACAAATAGTCAACTTTGTATTTCTTACACAAAATAATATCGTTTTTTATTTTTGTTGGATAATTTATGAAATCTTTTTTTTTATTGAATTGTTTTGGATTAACAAAAATACTTACCACTGTTTTTGAATTTTCCTTTTTACTTCTTTTAATTAGGGATATATGACCATCATGTAACGTTCCCATAGTCGGTACAAAGCCTGTATTGTTATATTGATCTAAAATACTATTAATTTGATTAGATTTTTTTATAATTTTCATTTAAGACAATTTCTTTACTTTATTTATGATTAAAGAAGCAATTATACCACTAGCAGGATTAGGAACAAGGATGTTACCTCTAACAAAGGTTATACCAAAAGAATTATGGCCCCTTGGAAAGTTATCAATTTTAGAAAGAATTCTTCAAGAGTGTGAAGATGCTAAAATTAAAAAAATTTATTTAATTATATCTAAAAGAAAAAATATTATCAAAAATTTTTTCGACAAAGATTTTTTTCTTGAAAAAAAAATAAAAAATAATCACGATTTATTAAATAGACTAAATTCCTTAAGTAAATATAAAAAAAAAATAAAATTCATTTATCAAAATTCTGCAAAAGGTCTTGGCGATGCTGTTAATACTTGTAAAAATTTTATAAAATCATCTCATTTTTTGCTAATTTTGCCTGATGATATTATTATTAATAATAATTGCTCTAAAGAATTGATAAATATTCATAACAAAAGTAAAGCATCAATATTAGCTGTAAAAAAAGTTCCAAAAAACATAGTAAATAGATACGGTGTGGTTGGTTTTGATAAAAAATTTAAAAATATTATTAATATTAACAAATTAATAGAAAAACCAAATATTAAACAAAGTCCATCTTCATTAGTAATTATTGGTAGATATATATTGAGTAGAAAAATTTTTGAGTATCTTTCCAAGACCCAAAAAGGCTCTCTTGGTGAAATTCAAATAACAGATGCCATGTCTATGATGCTAAATGCTGGTCAGTCCTTCAAAGGTTGCATTTTCAAAGGTTCATATTTAGATTGTGGAACTATGGATGGCTATATTAAATCATTTAGATTAATCGGATCACGCTAATGAATATTTGCTTTATCGGTACTGGCTATGTTGGACTTGTATCTGGCGTTCTTTTCTCGGATTTGGGTAATAATGTATATTGCGTTGATAAGGATAGCGAAAAAATTAAAAACTTAGAACAAGGAATAATACCAATATACGAACCTGGTTTAGAAGAAATTGTTATTAGAAATTTTGAGGCTGGTAGAGTTAAATTTACATCAGATATAAATCAGGCAATTAGATCTTCCGACGTAGTATTTATAGCAGTCGGAACTCCCAGTTCAAAAGATGGATCTTCAGCTGATTTAACTGGTGTATTTAATGTGGCAAATATTATTTCAAAAAACCTAAACTCTTATAAAATCATTATTACAAAATCTACAGTACCTCTTGGAACGGGAGATAAAATTGAGGCTATTTTATTAAAAAGTAATAATAGAAAAAAGTTTGATGTTGTATCAAATCCTGAATTTTTACGTGAAGGAGAAGCAATTCGGGATTTTAGATATCCAGATCGAGTTGTAATAGGAACTAATAATTCAAAAAAAGTTACACCTATAATGGAAAAACTTTATGCGCCAATAATTAATAAGGGAGCGAAATTTCTGATTGTTAAAAGAAGGGCAGCAGAACTAATAAAGTATGCTGCAAATGCTTTTCTTGCGACAAAAATTACATTTATTAACGAGATTGCAAATCTTTGTGAACAAACGGGAATTAATGTCGAAGATATTGCTCTTGGAATAGGAACCGACACCAGAATTGGCTCCAGATTTCTAAGGGCTGGACCCGCTTACGGAGGATCTTGTTTTCCTAAAGATACAAAGGCATTAACCAGAACAGCTAGTAATCACAAAGTTCATTTGCAATTAGTTAATGCAGTAATAAAATCAAATGAATCTCGAAGTTCATTAATTACCTCTAAAATAATTAAGATTTTAAAAAAACCGAAGAAGAAAATCGTGGGTTTTTTAGGTGTTACTTTTAAAGCTAATACAGATGATATGAGAGACTCTTCTAGTCTTAAAATAATTCCAGCATTAATAAAAAAAGGATGCGTAGTTAATTATTACGATCCCACAGGTAATAAAACTAATTTTGATGCTTATAAATCAGTGCATTTTTATAAAAATGCCAATGAAGTTATAAAAAATTCAGATTTATTAGTCATTCATACAGAATGGGACGAATTTAAAAATATGAATTTTGATAAAATAACAAAAAATAAAAATTTAAAAATTTTTGATCTAAGAAATTTATATGAAGATAAATATTTTTCAAATAAAAAAATAAAATATTATTCCATAGGAAGGCCATTTAATGTCTAAAGCCCATGATAAATCAAGGAAACTTGAATTATCCACAATAGAAAAAATTCCAAGTTTTTATAATGTAATAATTTTGAATGATGATTTTACAACTATGGAATTTGTTGTTAAAATTTTAGTTATGTTTTTTAATTTAACTACTAACAAAGCTAGTATTATCACATTGAAAATACATAACGAGGGATCTGCTGTGGTAGGAACTTATCCCAAAGATGTTGCCGAGACCCTTATTTACCAAGTTAGCAATTATTCAAAACAAAATAATTTCCCCCTGAAGTGTATATTGGAGCCTAAGTAAATGGCAACTTTTACTAAAACTTTAGAAAAAGCTATTTCACAAGCATTTAAAATTGCATCAGAAAAAAATCATCAGTATGTCACATTAGAGCATTTACTGTTGTCATTAACTGATGAACCTGACGCCCTTAATGTCATGAAGGCATGTAGTGTAGATACCGCTTTGTTAAAAGAAAATTTAGAGTTTTATATAGATAATGAATTAGATAATATTATTAATTCTGAAAAAGAAGCAGAGCCACAGCCAACAGCTGGATTTCAAAGAGTAATCCAAAGGTCCATAGTTCATGTGCAATCTTCTGGAAAAAACGAAGTAACAGGAGCTAATATTTTAGTTTCTTTATTTGCTGAACGCGAAAGTCATGCCACATATTTTTTACAAGAACAGGAAGTAACAAGGTATGATGTAGTTAATTTTATATCACATGGTATTACTAAAATTGATAATTTTTCTTATACAGACCATTTTAACCCCTCGCATAAAACAAGTAATTCAGTTAAAAACTCTGCTTTAGACACGTATTGTATTAATCTAATCCAAAAAGCTGAAAAAAATAATATAGATGCTTTAGTAGGAAGAGCACAAGAGATCGAACGGATAACGCAAATTCTATGCAGAAGAACCAAAAATAACCCTTTATTAGTTGGTGATCCTGGAGTTGGAAAAACAGCCATTGTCGAAGGATTGGCTAATAAAATTTTTCACAACCAAGTCCCAGATGTTTTAAAAGATAACGTTATATATTCATTAGATATGGGAGTTCTAATTGCTGGAACGCGTTATCGAGGTGATTTTGAAGAGAGATTAAAAGCTATCATAAATGAAATTGAAAAAAATAAAAAATTTATACTTTTTATTGATGAGATTCACTCATTAATTGGAACGGGTTCTACATCCGGCAATTCTATGGACGCAGCTAACATGTTGAAACCAGCTTTGCAATCAGGCCAAATCAGATGCGTAGGCTCCACTACCTTTGTTGAATATAGACAACATTTTGAAAAAGACCGAGCATTACAAAGAAGATTTCAAAAGATTGATGTAGCAGAACCCACTGTAGAAGAGGCTTATAAAATTATGTATGGTTTAAAAAATAAATATGAGTCATTTCATAAAGTTAAATATTCAGATGAAGCTATCCGAGCATCAGTTGATCTTTCTTTTAAATATATCGGAAATAAAAAACTACCAGATAAATCCATAGATATTATTGATGAACTTGGTTCATTTGAGTCATTAAAACCACATGATCAAAAAAAAGAAATTTTAACAGAAGGGGATGTGGAAAAAATTGTTTCTAAAATGACCAAAATACCAGAAAAAAACATCACGCTGGACGATAGAAATTATCTTAAAGATTTAGATAAGAATTTAAAAAGATTAATATATGGTCAAGATCACGCTATTGAGGCGCTAACTAGTTCAATTAAATTATCAAGATCTGGATTGAGAGATTCCAGAAAAACAATTGGTAGCTACTTATTTAGTGGTCCAACCGGTGTGGGAAAAACAGAATTGGCAAAACAACTCGCTAATACACTTGGTGTAGAACTAATTCGTTTTGACATGTCTGAATACTCTGAAAGGCATACTATATCAAAACTTATTGGAGCACCTCCTGGTTATGTTGGTTTTGATCAAGGAGGATTGCTTTCTGAGTCGGTTGAAAAAAATCCTCACGCAATTTTGCTAATAGATGAAATAGAAAAAGCACATCAGGATATTTATAATATACTATTGCAAATAATGGATTATGGAATTTTAACAGATCAAAATGGTAAAAAAATAGATTTTAGAAATATTGTACTAATATTAACCACTAACGCTGGAGCTACAGATCTAGAAAAAAATGAAATCGGTTTTGTAAAAAACAAAGATCAGCAAATTGATATAGAAACTATAAATAAAATTTTTTCACCTGAGTTTAGAAATCGACTAGATTCTTTAATAAGATTCAACCATTTAGACAAATCTGTAATTAAAAAAATTGTAAGTAAATTCGTATTGGAATTAGAAACTCAATTAAATGCTAGAGATGTGACAATAGAATTATCAGAATCAGCTTGTGATTTAATATGTGAACTCGGTTATAGTAAAACGATGGGCGCTAGACCTGTTGCTCGCTTAATTGATGACAAAATTAAAAAAATATTAGCAAATGAAATTATTCATGGAAAATTAGTAGAAGGTGGATTGGTTATCGTTGATGTTGCAAAGCAAGAATTTGTTTTTAAGATAAAGAAGCTTGAGATTAAAAGACTTTCTAAACAATTTTCAAATTAACTTTCAATTTCAAATATCGATTCTATTTCAACAGCTGCGCCAAGGGGTAGACTTTCTACACCTATAACAACTCTCGCATGAATACCTTTATTTCCAAATATTTTAACAATAATGTCAGATGCAGCATTTAATAACTTAGGATGCTCTTTAAAATCTTTTGTACAGTTTATGTATCCATTAATTTTAATGCATTTTTTAATTGTATCTAAGTTTAAAACAGCACTTTTTAACTGTCCGATGCAATTTAAGATGCACAGTTTTGCAGCCTCTTTGCCTTGTTCAATTGTTAAGTCTAATCCAACTTTGCCAATAATTAATGTACCCTCACTGTTTAATGGAAGTTGTCCGGATATATAAATTAAGCTGTTTGATCTAGTGTAGGCAGCATAATTTCCAACGGGTGATGGAGGATTTGGAATTTCCATCCCTAGCTTTTTGATTAAGTGTTCGATTTCAGACATCTTGATCTGTTTTCTTATTATATTTTTTTTTCTTTTTTAAAGATTTTTTTTTTAAAGTTTTACCTTTCTTTGAAGCATCATACTCAAGTCTTTTTTCTATTAAGTCAAGAGCCTCTTCCATAGTGATACTTTCAGGATCTTTATCATCTGGTATAGTTGCATTAATTGTTTTGTATTTAACATAAGGCCCGTAAGAACCTTTCATTATTTTAATAGGTTTTTTATCTTCAGGATGTTCACCAATTGTCTTAATTTCATTAGAAGATCTCCTGCCAGGTTTTGCCTCTGCAATCATTGTAACAGCTTTGTTGATACCTATAGTAAAAATGTCCTCAGGTGTCTCTAGAGTAGCTGATTTTTTATCACATTTAACATATGGGCCATATCTTCCGTTGTTTAACGTGATATCCATATTGTTCTCTGGATATAGACCTAAAACTTTAGGCAAGGTTGCTAAAAATCTTGCCTTTTCTAAGTTTATATCATCTAGCGAAATACCTTTTGGTATTGAAATATTTTTCATTTCCTTCTCTTCATTGCCAACTTGTAAATAAGGACCAAACCTTCCTTTTTTTAAAACAATATTTTTATCATCTTCAGTTTTTCCAATTTCTTTTGGTTCAGCAAGATAATCTTGTTCTGCTGCTTTAATTCTTGATAGTGGTCTTGTAAATTTACATTCTGGGTATTTTGAGCAGCCAATAAATGCGCCAAATCGACCAATTTTTAAACTAAGTTCACCACCACATCCACAGTTTCTTTTAATTTTTCCTGCATCATCTTTATCAAAGATAATTTCTCCTAAACTAACATTCATCATATCTAGTATTTCTCTAGTTCTTAACTCTTTAACTTTAGAAACATTTTTATTAAATTCTTCCCAAAATTTTGAAAGAACTTCAATCCAATCTATTTTTCCACTAGTGATGTCATCAAGACTCTCTTCTAGACCAGCTGTAAAATTATAATCTACATATTGAGTAAATAATTGATTTAAAAAAGCAGTAATTAGTTTTCCTCTATCGGTTGGAATAAATTTTTTATTAATTACTTCAACGTAGTTTCTTGTTGAAAGTACTGAAATTATACTGGCGTAAGTAGAAGGTCTTCCTATTCCAAGTTCTTCTAATTTTTTTACTAAACTTGCCTCCGAATATCTTGGTGGTGGTTGTGTATAATGTTGCTCATTAACGACTTCGGCTAACTCAATTATTTCATTTTTTGTTACTTCTGGAAGAATATTATCCTCATCAGAATCTTCTTTATCTTTATCTTCAGTGTCATCTACTTCTTTAACTTCTTGATATAATTTTAAAAAACCATCAAATTTTTGTACAGAACCATTAGCTCTAAAGATTATGCTTCTGTCTTTATTAGAAAAATCTATAGCTGTTCTTTCAAACTCAGCACTTTCCATTTGAGAAGCCACTGTTCGATTCCATATTAATTCATATAATCTAAACTGGTCTTTATCGAGAACCGACCCCATCATTTCAGGTGTGCGATTTATATCGGTTGGTCTTATTGCTTCATGAGCTTCCTGTGCATTTTTTGCTTTTTTACCAGAATAATTTCTTGCCTCAGCCGGTAGATATTGCTTTCCAATATTTTCTTCAATGTATTTTCTGCAATCGGTAATTGCGTCAATTGATATGTCCGTACCATCTGTTCTCATGTATGTAATCAAGCCAATAGTTTCACCTTTAATATCAATACCTTGGTAAAGTTTTTGAGCAATTTGCATGGTCCTAGAAGCGCCAAAGCTTAGTTTTCTGGAAGCATCCTGTTGCATTGTAGAAGTTCTAAACGGAGCATAAGGATTTCTTTTAAATGGCTTGCTCTCAATACTGGCAACTTGATAAGAATCTTTATTTATGATTTTAACAGTATTATCGGCTGTTTCTTGATTGATAAAAGAAAATTTTTCAATTTTTTTATTATCAAATATATTTAGTTTTGCGTTTATATTTTTATATTCTTTATTTTTGAAAATTGCTCCAATAGTCCAAAACTCTTCTGGTTTAAATAATTCAACCTCATGTTCTCTTTCAACTATGATCTTTAAAGCTACTGACTGAACACGGCCAGCAGACTTAGACCCAGGTAACTTAGTCCATAATATTGGGGAAATATTGAAACCTACTAAATAATCTAAGGCCCGCCTTGCCAAATACGCATTTACAAGTTCAATATTTATATCTCTAGGATTTTCAATGCCATTCAATACTGCTTTTTTTGTAATTTCATTAAAAACAACTCTTTCAACTTTTTTGTCTTTTGTTAATTTTAAATCATCCAAAATATGTTTAACGTGCCACGCAATTGCCTCACCTTCGCGATCAGGATCTGTTGCTAAAATAATTTTGTTACTATTTTTAGCTGCGTCTGTAATTTCTTTTATATGTTTTTTCGATGTACTGTCGATTTCCCATATCATATTAAAATTGTTTTCAGTATCAACAGAGCCATTTTTAGAGGGCAAATCTCTTACATGTCCAAAACTAGCTAATACAATATAATCAGAGCCTAGATATTTATTGATAGTTTTAGCTTTGGCTGGACTTTCTACTATTAAAAGATTCATTGATTTATTTTAAAGATTTAAGACCTGTCAAAAAAGTCTGTATTTGTCAAATTACTTAACTGTTATTATAAAAAAACTCAAGCAATACTGAACTTTTTACAATTTTTTTTCTTTGCCTGATACTAGACGTGCAATATTTTCCTTGTGTGTAAATATTGAAAAAACAAAAAAGAAAAAATAAAAAATAGCTTCTTCCATCTTGAATAATAATAATGACGCTATAATTAAAATAACAAAAGAAAGGAGTGCTGATAAAGAAGAAATTTTAAATAATTTAGAAATTAATAGCCAACTAATAATGAATATCCCAAATGCTACTTGATTTAAAACCAAAATTATTCCGATAAATGTAGCGACACCTTTGCCACCTTTGAAATTTAACCACACTGGAAAGATGTGACCTAAATAAACAATTATTGATGATAAATAATAATATTCTGGATAAAATTTAAGTGTCAAAAATACAGCTAATGATCCCTTAAAAACGTCGGATAAAAGCGTTAGAAGTGCTAATAGTTTGCTTCCAGTTCTGAGTGCATTAGTTGCTCCAATATTTCCGGATCCTATTTTTCTTATATCTCCATAACCGAGAATTTTTGAGAATATAAGTCCAGAGGGTATGCTACCTAAAATATAAGAATAGAATAAAACGTAAGCAATATCCATTATTCTGAGAAGACTAATTTGCCATTAATAAAAGTTTTGCTAACTTTTCCCTGTAGCTTTCTATTTTCTATGGCTGTGTTTTTAGATTTGGATAATATGTTTTCCTTTTTAAGAACCCACGGTTTATTAAGATCAAATACTGCAATATCAGCTTCGCTTCCTACAGACAAAGTTCCATTTCTAATTCCTAAAATTTTTGCAGGATTTGATGTTAAGTTTTTTATTAACAAATTTAGTTCACAAGTTCCATTATGAAACAATTCAAGAGCAAGGGGTAACAAAGTTTCAATGCCAGAAGCTCCTGTAGCTGCCTGTTGAAACGTTAACCTTTTTGATTCCTCATCTTCTGGTTTATGGTCTGAAACTATAACGTCAATAACTCCTTCCTTTACTGCCTTTATTAAAGCCAATCTATCCTGCTCAGATCTGAGTGGGGGAGAAAGTTTAAGAAAAGTTTTAAAATCGCCTATGTCATTATCATTTAAAGATAGGTTGTTTATTGAAACCCCCACTGTAAATTTTAGACCTTTTGCCTTTGCTTTTTTAATAATATCTATTGATTCTTTTGATGATATTAGAGCTATGTGATATTTGGTGTGATATTGTTCTAATAACAACAAGTCTCTCTCAATAATTATTTGTTCAGCTATGGCGGGGATACTTTTTAATCCCAATTTAGTAGCTAATAAACTATCATTAATAACTCCATTTTCAGATAATTCATTATCTTGTGTAAATTGTACAATTAGAATTTCTTTGTTTTTTCCGTAATTAAATATTCTATCCATAACTTTGTTGCTTTGAACGCAACTTAAACCATCAGTAAAACCCCAAGCACCTCTTAATTTTAGAAGTCCAAACTCTGTTATCTCTTTGCCATCAGCATTTTTTGTTAAAGTTGCTAGTGGAAAAATTTTTATTGTTGATTTGTCTCTAGATCTTCTTTTAACAAAATCCAATGTAGAAACATTATCAATGACAGGATTTGTATTAGGCATGGTTGCTGCAGCGGTCACACCACCAGAAACAGCTGCTTGACTAAGTGTTCTAAAATTTTCTTTATACTCAAAACCTGGCTCACCTACAAAAACTCTCATATCAACAATACCAGGAATAGTGATTTTATTTTTGCAATCGTATATAATTACATCTGAAACATTGTCTTTAGTTACCTTCGTTCCAATAGCTTCAATTTTTCCTTCTTCATTAATTAGCACCCCCCCAATTTGATCTATATTATTACCTGGATCAATTATTCTAGTGTTAACAATGCATTGCTTTTTCATTTTGTATTTTCCATTAAAATTTTAAGAACAGCCATACGAACAGCAACACCCATTTCCACTTGTTGAATAATAATACTTCTATTAATGTCATCAGCTAAACTAGTGTCTATTTCAATTCCTCTATTCATAGGACCAGGATGCATAATCAAAGCATCTGCTTTAGCATTTTTAATTTTTTTATAATCTAAAGCAAAAAATTCATAATATTCTCTTGTAGAGGGAACATAAGAACCATCCATCCTTTCGGTTTGCATTCTTAACATCATAATAATATCAGAACCCTCCAATCCTTTTTCCATATCTGTAAATGCTTTAACTCCAAAAGATTCTATATATTTCGGCATTAAAGTAGATGGTCCAATAACTCTGACTTCAGCTCCAAGCATGTTAAGTAAATAAATGTTAGAACGAGCCACTCTCGAATGCATTATGTCACCACAGATCGCAACTCTTAATCCTTCAATTTTTCCTTTTTTCATTTTTATTGTCATAGCATCCAGTAATGCTTGTGTAGGATGTTCTCTCGTTCCATCTCCAGCATTAATGACTGAGCAATTAACTTTTTGAGATAATAAGTTTGCCGCTCCAGAGTCCTGATGCCTTATTACTAATATATCAGGATGCATGGCATTTAGTGTCATTGCCGTATCAATTAATGTTTCACCTTTTTTAATTGATGAGTGGGCTACATTCATGTTCATGACATCTGCGCCAAGTCTTTTACCTGCAAGCTCAAAAGAGCTTAAGGTTCTTGTAGAGTTTTCAAAAAATAAGTTGATTTGAGTTTTTCCGTTTAATATTTTTAATTTTTTATTTTCTTGTCTATTTAACTCTACAAAAGCTAAAGACTCATCCAGGATTAGATTAACTTCTGGAATGGATAAATATTGAATACCTAATAAGTGTTTGTGAGTGAATTTAACAGCTGATTTTAGATTTATTGCCATTAAAATCAGGTCTATAGGCTGATTTAGATCTTATAGCAAGTTATTTCTTTCTCATAAAATCTATAAAGCCTTGAAGAATAAAAGCAGCTGAATTCTCATCCAATTTTTCTTTTTTTGAAGAACTATTAGAATTTAAAGCCTCCATTCCTCTAAAAGCTCCTTCAGTCGAAAGTCTTTCGTCCCAAAGTGTAATTGGTAAATTGATATATTTAAGAATATTTTTTACAAAATCTTTAGTTGATTGTGAGCGGGCACCTTCTGAACCATCCATATTTATGGGGTGACCAACTACCATGCCCTTAATATTATTTTCTAAAATAATTTTGTTTAATCCGTTTATTAGATCACTTAGTTTTTCTATATGAATAGTTTCATAAGGAGTTGCAACTAAGTGAGCTGGATCGCAAACGGATATTCCTACATTTCTTTTACCAGGATCAATACCTAATAAGCGAGAGCTCTCGCCCACTTGTTTTGTAAACTCAGAATTTTCTAAAAGGTTGTAAGTTTTCATTAAAATGTTAATTTACCCTAATTTTTCATCTAGTCTAATGACAATTAATAAAGAAACAGTAAAGAAAATTTCCAAACTATCAAGGATAGCTTCAAATGAAGAATTTGAGAATTCCATGATAAAAGATCTGAATTCTATTTTGAAATTCGTAGAACAGCTAAATGAATTGAATATCTCTAATACCGAACCCTTGTCGTCGGTAGTTGATCAAAAATTATATCAAAGGGATGATGTTGAAAAAAAAATTAATGAAAAGAAAGATATTTTGCAAAATTCACCCGTTAAAAACGAAAATTATTTCGTTGTACCAAAAATTATTGAATAGCATATGGGAGAAATTACAAAATTAACACTTGTTAATTTAGTTAGCAAAATTAAATCTAAAGAGATTTCAGCATTAGATGCCTGTAGTGATTATGTTAATAGAATTGTAAAATCAAAAAAATTAAATACTTTTGTTACCGAAACTCTGGAGCAAGCAATTAGTTTTGCAAAAAAAATTGACGATAATAATCTTAAAGAAGGTATTTTGTCCGGAGCTCCTATTGCGGTTAAAGATTTGTTTTGTACAAAAAATGTAGAAACAACAGCTTCTAGTAAGATTTTAAAGGGATTTGTGCCTACATACGAATCTACCGTAACTTCTAAATTATGGGAAAGGGGAGCTGTTCTTTTAGGAAAATTAAATTGCGATGAGTTTGCAATGGGCTCGTCTAATGAAACCAGCGCATTTGGCAATGTTATTAATCCATATAAAGTAAATGATGAAAACATAGTTCCAGGAGGATCTTCTGGAGGATGTTCAGCAGCTGTTGCCGCAGACTTAACTGTAGCAACTGTTGGAACGGATACCGGAGGTTCAATAAGACAACCTGCTGCGTTTACAGGTATTGTTGGTTTGAAACCAACCTACGGTAGATGTTCAAGATGGGGAATTGTAGCTTTTGCTTCTTCATTAGACCAAGCAGGACCTATGACGAAAAATGTTTCCGATTGTGCTTTGATGCTTGATGCCATTTCTGGTTTCGATGAAAAAGATTCTACTTCAGCTAATACTAAAAAAGAAGAATTTTTAAAAAATTTAAATAGAAATATTAAAGGATTAAAAATAGGCATACCTAAGGAATATATTGTAGACGATATGCCAAAAGAAATACAAGATCTTTGGGATAAAGGTATTTCATGGATGAAAGAATCGGGTGCAATTATTAAAGACATTTCACTTCCACACACAAAATACGCACTACCAACTTACTATATAATAGCTCCAGCAGAAGCATCTTCAAATTTAGCTAGGTATGATGGAGTAAGATATGGATTTAGAGCGTCTGGTAAAGATTTAAATGAAATGTATGAAAATACCAGGTCACTTGGATTTGGTAACGAGGTAAAAAGAAGAATTATGATCGGTACATATGTTTTGTCATCTGGTTATTATGATGCTTATTATCTTAAAGCGCAGCAAGTTAGGAGATTGATAAAAAATGATTTTGATTTAGTATTTAAAGATGTAGATGCAATTTTAACACCCACAGCACCTTCGTCTGCTTTTAAAATTGGTGAAAAAAAAGATGATCCAATTTCAATGTATTTAAACGATGTTTTCACTGTACCTATAAATCTAGCGGGATTACCAGCAATCTCTATCCCAGCTGGATTTGACCAGTCAGGATTACCATTGGGTCTTCAGATTATTGGGAAACCTTTTGATGAACAAACAGTTTTAAATTCTGCTTATGCACTAGAGGAAAAAATAGGTTTTAAATCACAAGTTAAAGATTGGTGGATGTAATGGCTGATAATAAATTTGATTACTATTTGGATGGAAAAACAGGAAAGTGGGAGGTTATAATTGGGCTAGAAGTTCACGCTCAAGTAACATCTAGAGCTAAATTATTTTCCGGATCATCAACAAAATTTGGATCGGACCCTAATACTCAAGTTAGTTTAGTGGATGCAGCCATGCCTGGAATGCTACCGGTTATAAATAAATTTTGTATTGAGCAGGCTGTAAAAACAGGTCTTGGCTTAAAAGCAAAAATTAATAGATTTTCAAAATTTGATAGAAAAAATTATTTTTATGCAGATTTGCCACAAGGATATCAAATTTCTCAATTTAAATTTCCTATCGTAGGAGAAGGTGAAATTGTTTTAGATATGCCATATGGAACAAAAGTTGTTGGTATAGAAAGACTACACTTAGAACAGGATGCCGGTAAAAGTTTGCATGATCAGGATCCAGAAAATTCTTTTGTTGATTTAAACAGATCAGGAATAGCTTTAATGGAAATTGTAGGTAAGCCTGATCTAAGATCACCAGAAGAAGTAGGGCAGTATGTAAAAAAATTAAGATCTATTATGAGGTATTTAAATACTTGCGATGGAAATATGGATGAGGGTTCTTTGAGAGCAGATGTAAATGTTTCAGTTAGAAAACAGGGATCTCAACAACTTGGAACAAGATGCGAAATTAAGAATGTAAACTCAATTAAATTTATGCAGCAGGCAATAGAATATGAAGCTAAAAGACAAATAGACATTATTGAGGATGGAGGCACAATCAATCAAGAAACAAGACTTTATGATACAAAAAAAAACGAAACCAGATCTATGAGAAGCAAAGAAGATGCTCATGATTATAGATATTTTCCAGATCCAGATTTGCTTCCTTTAGTATTAGACTCAGAATTTATTGAAAATATAAAAAAAACTTTACCGGAATTACCAGATGAAAAAAAACATAGATTAATGAATGATTTTGGTCTTTCTTCTTACGACGCTAGTATAATAATCTCTGAAAAAGATATTTCGGATTATTATGAAGATGTTGCTAAAAATTCTGATTACAAATTGGCAGCTAACTGGATGATAGTAGAGTTATTTGGAATTCTAAATAAGGAAGGAAAAGAGATTAAAGACTCACCAGTATCAGCCGTCAATCTTTCAAAACTAATTAACTTAATCAAAAATGGTACTATTTCTGGGAAAATAGCAAAAACAGTTTTTGAACAAATGGTTCAAAGAAACGAGAATCCAGAAGTTATTATTGAAAAAAGTGGTCTTAAACAACAATCAGATCCAAAAGAACTAGAAATAATAATAGATAATATTATTAAAAATAATCAAGATAAAGTTATTGAATACAAATCCGGAAAAATTAAATTATTTAGTTTCTTTGTTGGCCAAGCGATGAAAGATACTGCTGGCAAAGGAAATCCTCAGTTAATAAACAACATTCTCTCAAAGAAGTTAAAATAGGCAGTGTTTAAAAATATTAACGAAAATATTTCATTAATTGAATATTTATTTAAAAATAATTCCGAAACAAAAGAGCAAAAAGATTTAAGAGAATTGTCATATAAAACTTTTGGAAATATTGCAAATATGCAAGTTACTCCTGAGCAATCTTCTTTTTTAAGTTTTTTAATTAAAATAGGAAACTATAAAAATATTTTAGAGCTTGGTACCTTTATGGGCTATAGCACATTAGCTATGGCAATTGCCGTCGGCGATAGCGGTCATGTTACCTCAGTAGATAAAGATATTAAAACAACTTCTATAGCAGCTAACTTTTGGAAAAGTACTCCTTATGCGAATAAAATTTCTTTAATAAATGGAGATGCGAAAATTGTTTTACAAAATTTGATAAACGAACAAAAAATCTTTGATTTTATTTTTATCGATGCAGACAAATCTAGTTATAAGTATTACTTTGAGACTTGTTTGAACTTGTTGGCAGACAATGGCCTGATAGTTTTTGATAATGTTCTCTGGAAGGGAAAGGTTTTTGATCAATCTATTAACGATAGCAAAACAAAAGCGATAAGAGAGTTTAATAACTATATAAAAAATGATAAAAGAATTACAACAACAATGATTTCCATAGGCGATGGAATGACTTTATGCAAAAAAAAACAAACTTCGAGATCATAAGTTTTTATAAGTTTATTGTTTTAAAAAATTTAATTAAATATCAAATTATTCTTAAAAAATTTTTAATTGATAATAAATTAAAAGGAACAATCATTTTATCACCCGAAGGTATTAATGGAACAATTTCAGGTATTAATGGTTTTGTTCCTGAATTTAGTAATTTCATTTTTTCAGTTTTTGAATTTAATCAATTTGATTCTAATAATTTATCTAAATCTATTTTTTCACCATTTGAAAGGCCTAAGGTTAAAATAAAAAAAGAAGTCGTTCCTTTAGATAAAAAAATTTTAGAAAGAAAAGGTAAGCACATTTCTCCACGTGAATGGAATGATTTTGTTAAAAAAGATGATGTTTTATTGATTGATATTCGAAAACCATTTGAATATGAAATTGGAACTTTTATTGGTGCTAAAAATCCTAACGTAAGTAATTTTAGAGAATTCAAAGGTTATTTTGATAATTTAATAACAAAAAATAATAAAAAATTAGCAATTTTTTGTACGGGAGGAATTCGTTGCGAAAAGGCTTCAGAATACTTAAACGAAAAAGGTATAGATGATGTCTATCAATTAGATGGTGGAATATTAAATTATATAAACAATATTCCAGAAGAAGATAGTTTATGGAAAGGTGAGTGCTTCGTTTTCGATAAAAGGGTTGCGGTTAAACACGGTTCAAAACCTGGCTCTTATAGTATGTGTTATGGATGTAGAATGCCCATAAATAATAATGATAAAAAGTCTGCCAAATATGAACAGGGTGTAAGTTGCCACCATTGCTTTGACAAACTAACAATTGATAAAAAAAAACGTTTTGCTATGAGAGAGTATAATAAAAATAGGGAGAATAATAATGGTGAACAAGGTTCCTGAAGTAAATTTTATCTATAGAATAGATGGCAAGTATGTTTCAAAAAATACGAATGATATTTTTGCAAATAAAAAAATAGTCATTTTTGCTCTACCTGGAGCTTTTACGCCAACATGCTCAGACTATCACCTACCATCCTATGAGGAGAGATATGATGAAATTATTAAACATGGAGTTGATGGTGTGTTTTGCTTAAGCATGAACGATCCCTTTGTTCAAAACGTCTGGAAAAATAATTTTAATATTGCAAAAGTTAACTTTATTCCTGATGGTAACGGTGATTTTACTAAAGGAATGGATATGCTTACTGATAGATCTGAGGCCGGAATGGGAATGAGATCCTTTAGATACTCTATGTATGTAGTTAATAAAGAAATTGTGAAGGTTTTTAAAGATGATAATGGAAAATTTGATGTGAGTGATGCCGGCACAATGATAAATTTTCTAAAATCTTTAAATGCTTAAAAACAAAATTGATCGTCCAGTAACTAAATCAAAAAATCCGGAACCAAAAAATGAACAATCAATAGATTGGATTATTTGGGCTGCTTGGGCTGATAGAATTACCTTTGAAGAAATAAGAGAAAAAACAGGCAAAGCAGAATCGGAAGTAATTAAAGTAATGCGATCAAATTTATCTCCATCGTCGTTTAAATTATGGAGGAAAAGAGTTAGAGAAAAATCTATTAAACATAGAAAAAAATTTGAATATTCCAGAAAAGAAATTAAACAAAAATTTGAATAGTTTCTTAGTTATACAACAATTTATCTATATTATTTTCAACAGATTTTTTTGAAAGTATGAATTTATAAACGTTTATATTTTCTATTACTCTTTGAACGTAATTTCTTGTTTCACTAAAAGGTATATGTTCGATAAAATCAATAGTGTCTATTTCTTTTTTTCTAGGATCTCCAAACTTTGCAATCCATCTATTTACACGTTGTGGACCAGCATTATATGCTGCTAATGCTAAATAAATATTATTATCAAAATTTTTAAATAAATCTGTTAGGTAATAAGAACCAAGCTGTAGATTGAAAAATTCATTCTGTGTCAATTTTTCAGGGCTGTAGCTAAGACCAGTTTTTTTGCCTAGTAACTTACCTGTTGCCGGCATAATTTGCATCAAACCTCTTGCTCCCGCATGACTATTTGCCGAAGCATCAAATTCACTTTCTTGTCTTATTAGGGCTAATATAAAGGATTGATCTAAAATTTTGGTATCCGAAACGATTTCTGGTGTTTCAATGACTGGATAGTTTAGTTCTAGTAAATTAATACCTTCATACGAGGCTTCTTTTGCTATTTGTATTGCATAATCGAGTCTATTTATTGTCTGAGATAGAGTTCCTAAAAACATTCTTAATTCTGGAGTTGAACTTTTATCATCGTAATGTTTTATTAAATCTTTTGCTAGAGAGGTTTGGTCTAATTCTGCTAAAAGAATTATAGATCTTGCTAATTCACTTTTTAAAAATCTATTATAATTTTCTTCATTTAATAAATAATCATTTTTAACCTGAATATTTTTTTTATTAATTTTTGTAGCCGCTAACTGCCCATAAAAAGTGGTATTGTAATTACTGGCAATCGAATACCAATTCTCAGCTTCAATTTTGTTATTCATTTTGTCAAAAGATTTTCCAATCCAAAATGCACCTCTTGACTTACTTATCGGATAACTAACTGATTCATACATAGTTTTAAAATGATTAACAGCTTCATTAGGTTTGTTTAAAAATGTCAAAGCTAACCACCCAGCATTCCATTCAGCATCAACTAAATCTTCCTTATTTGTAATTCCATGATTTATAAATAGCTCGTACGCTTCTTTATATTTTTTTTCGTCAATATTTTTTCTTGCTATGATAAATTTCTCTTTCATCCACAGCTCCGGCTTAACCAAAAGATCAGGCTTAGCCGAAAATTTTTCAATTATTTCTAATGCAGAATCATGTCTTCCTCTTTTTCTTCTCCATTTCATTCTGTCAAATTGCAAGCCAACATCATCTATGAACTTTGCTGGAACCTTAGAAATTGCACTATCCACACCATAGGATCTTGTCATTAGAGAAAAACGTGCATGATACAATTCTTTATAATCCTTTGGTAAATATGGAATAGTTCTATTGAGTTCCCAATACTCTTGTTCCCAGGCCATAAAATTAGCCCTTTCAATAAAATCTTCAGGACCAAGTATATCTTTAAACTTACTTGAAATGTATTTTAAATCATTTTGATCTAATGATGCATTTTTAAAACCCTCTTTGATCAGAGGAATTCCTTTTGTTATGTCCCCTTTAATTAAATATGCCTCTCCTAATTTTAAAGTACCATATCCACTTGTAGGGGATATGTTTGCAAAAAAATTAACAACATCATTTGGCGCAACATTTTTATAATCTATTCTATGTTCGGCTAAATATCTTAATCTGTTAATTCTCGGCCAATCTTTATTATTTTCTAAAAATTCAACATAATCATAAAAACTTGCACTATTAGTGGGCTCTTTCAAATAAATCCACCTAGCAGTTTTTAACAATAATTTATCTGAAGAGCGTTTGGCTGTCTCAAAAGCTGATTTCCAAGATCTATTTTTTATATGAGCAAAAGTTTTTTTTGCAATTTCAAAATCTTTTAAGTTGAGAACAGAAGATAATTGTTTGTCATTATTTTTACTGAATAGTAATGGTTTTGAAGGAGGAATAATTTGTTCTACGACTTTATTTTCATTTTCGGGGATTTTATTATTATTCTCTATAGGTCTTGAATCATTATTTTTTAAATCCTCAACAGAAGAAATTTTTTCAATTTTTTTAGGTTCATCGGTAATTTTAGTTACTATTTCTTTTGTATTATTGACTATTTTTTTTTCTTTTATAATTTTTTTTTCAATAATTTTCTCGTCATTTTCTAATGTTTGAAACTGTAATGGCTTTTCTTTTGGAGAAATTAATTTTGAATAACTAATATCAGTTGTTAGTATTAATAATATAGCGATTAGTAATATTTTATGAATTTCTTTCATTAATAAGCTTATTAATATTTTTTTTTATGTTATATTTAAATTAATTACACAATTAGTTATTATGTTTAAAGGATCTATTACAGCCATGGTCACCCCATTTAAAGATGGCGAATTAGACATATCTAGCTTTGAAAAATTCATTGAATTTCAAATTTCTAACGGGACAGCGGGGCTTGTACCAGGTGGTACGACTGGAGAATCTCCTACTTTAGATTTTTCTGAACATAAAAAAATTATAGATGTAACAGTAAGCATTTCTAAAGGTAGAATTCCCGTCATTGCCGGTACAGGTTCTAATTCAACTAAAGAAGCTATAGAATTAACGCGCTATGCAGAAAAGGCTAAAGTGGACGCTGCATTAGTTGTTACACCTTATTATAATAAACCTACCCAGGAAGGTTTGTATCAACACTACAAGGCGATAAACGATAGCTGCGGAATTCCTATCATTATTTACAACATACCTGGAAGATGCGTCATCGATATGAGCGTAGAAACAATGAGCAGACTATTTGAATTAAAAAATATTATAGGAGTAAAAGATGCTACTGGAGATTTGAATAGAGTTGATGAGCAATTAAAAGCTATGGGAAAAGATTTTCTAATGCTTACTGGTAATGACGAAAATGCATATGAATTTAATAAAAGAGGTGGTTCAGGTTGCATTTCAGTTTCATCTAATGTTGCGCCTAAACTATGCTCTGATTTTCAAAATTTATCGTTAAGCGGAAAAGATATGGAAGCTTTAAATCTCTTCAATAAATTGATAGATTTGCACAATGTAATGTTTGTAGAAAGTAATCCTGTTCCAGCAAAATATTCATTGCACATACTAAAACTAATGAGAGAGGAAGTAAGATTACCGCTTGTAACAGCTTCTGAGAATTCAAAATTAAAAATTAGAAAAGTTTTAGAGCAGTTATCTATTATTTAAATGAATACAAAGAATAAATCTGTAGACAACATTGTTTGTCAAAACAGGAAAGCAAGTTTTAACTATTTTTTTGAAGAAATTTTAGAGTCCGGTTTAGAATTGCTTGGACCAGAAGTTAAATCATTAAGATCAGGCAGAGCAAATATTGCAGAATCATATGCTGTTGATCAAGAAGGTGAAATTTTTTTATTTAATTCATATATTCCTCTATATTCACAATCTAGTTATAACAATCACGATCCAAGAAGATTAAGAAAACTTTTATTAAAAAAAAAAGAAATTAATAAATTTATTGGAAAAGTTAATAGAGATGGTTATAGCATAATTCCTTTAAAAATTTATTTTAATAAAAAGGGTATTGCAAAAGTACAAATTGCTTTGGCTAAGGGAAAAAAAAATTACGACAAAAGGAATACGAAAAAAAATAGAGATTGGGATCGTGAAAAATCAAGAATTTTTAGAAAAACAAGTTAATACATAAAATGATTTATCTGGCATTTGGTTCAAATCTTAAATCAAGATTTGGTAATTCGTTAACAACTATACAAAAATCCTATTGTGAGTTAGAAAAACATGGAGTTGAAATTATAAAAAAATCATCATTTTACAAAAGCAAAGCATATCCAAACCCCAAGGATCCAGAATTTATAAATTCTGTTGCATTGATAAAAACTAGTGCAAATCCAAGAAAATTGTTGAACATTATTCTGGCTGTAGAAAAAAAATTTGGTCGGAAACGTATGATAAAAAATGATCCCAGAACTCTAGATATTGATATTATTGATTACTCATCAAGATGCATTAATGCATCTTACCAAAATATAGAATTAAATTTGCCACATCCAAATATTGATAGCAGGCTATTTGTTTTGGGGCCATTATTTGAAATAAATTCAAAATGGAAAAATCCTAGTTCAGGAAAACAAATAGATAAATTAATAGCCAAAATCGGAAATTTTGGAGACAATAAGATTACTAAGCTCTGATTATTTGATATAGTTTAGCTATGCTAAATCAGGAACAATTAATTAGCAAAATCAAAGGCTATAATGATTTTGTTGACGTTGAAAAACTTAAGGAAGCTTATAGTTTTGCTGAAAAAGTCCATGCTCAACAAAAAAGAGATTCTGGAGATCCCTACATAAGCCATCCGATAGCTGTAGCTAATATTTTAGCTGAATTAAAATTAGATGGACCAACAATAACTACTGCACTACTCCACGATACACTTGAAGATACAATCACTACATATAATGATGTCAAAAAAAAATTTGGAAGCGAAATTGCAGATTTGGTTGAGGGTGTTACAAAATTATCTAGATTAGAGAATACAAATAAGGAATTTACTATAGCAGAAAATTTTAGAAAATTAATTTTAGCCACATCTAAAGATATTAGAGTTTTACTCGTTAAATTAGCAGATCGTCTACATAATATGAGAACTATTGATGCAGTCACTTTAAAAGAAAGAAAAGACAGAATTGCTAAAGAGACAATGGAAATTTACGCTCCGCTAGCAGAGCGTATGGGTATGCACAACATTAGAGATGAACTTGAAGACTTGTCCTTTAAGGTGTTAAATTTTGATGCTAGAAAATTAATTTTAGATCGACTAGAGAGTATAAATCCAAATACTCAAAAACTCTTTTCTAAAATATCTCAAGAACTTCAAAAAGCACTAATAGATAATAATATAGATGCTACCATTACTGGAAGAGAAAAATCCTGTTTTTCTATATGGAAAAAAATTAATTCTAAAAGAATTTCATTAGAGCAAATTACAGATATTGTAGGTTTTAGGATTATTTTAGAGAATGTAAATGATTGCTATAAAGTTCTTGGAATTTTTCATCAAAAATGGAAGATGGTTCCTGGTAGATTTAAAGATTATATTTCTACACCAAAATCAAATAATTATTCCTCTCTGCATACAACCCTTATAGGTCCTTTTAAACAAAGAATTGAAATACAAATAAGAACTAAAAAGATGCATGACTTTGCGGAGCGAGGAGTTGCATCGCACTGGAGTTACAAAAGTAATGAAAAATCAAGCGCTGATACACAAACTTACAATTGGCTGCAAGATTTGGTTGAGCTGCTTGAAAGCGGTGAAAACCCAGAGCATTATTTTGAGTATACAAAAATGCAACTTTTTCAAGACCAGGTTTTTTGCTTTACACCAAAAGGAGCGGTAATAAGACTTCCATCTAATGCTTCAGCAATTGATTTTGCTTACTCTGTTCATTCAGATATTGGAGACGCTTGTATTGGAGTAAAAATCAACGGAAAAAATTATCCCTTACAAACTCAATTAGCTAATGGAGATCAGGTAGAGATTATTACCTCTACAAAAAAATCACCTTCATTACACTGGCTTGCTTTTGCCAAAACTGGAAAAGCTCGGGCTGCTATTAGAAAGTATTGGCACGACAAAATGCCAGCAAACAAGGAAACCAAGATTCATAAATCTAGTATTTGGGTACTATTAAGCCACAAGGCTGGAACATTAGGGGAAATTTGCAGTTTAATAGGAGAAAACAAGTGCAATATATTTAACGTAGAACTTGTAGATAAAAAAGAAGATTTTTTAAGTTTTATTTTTGATGTTGAAATTAGTAATTTAAAAGATTTTACTAATTTAATTTCTGAATTAAAAGCAAGATCGTTAAATTTCAAAATAATACGTAATAGAAAAATGAATAAAGATGTTAACTGAAACTGAAACAACAAAACTACTAAAAGAAACTGGGGCATTATTAGAAGGGCATTTTATTTTATCCTCTGGATTGAGAAGTGAAAAATATGTTCAGTGTGCCAAGTTATTAATGTTCCCAGAAAAAGCAGAGGTTGTTTGTAAGTCTCTCGCTGATAAAATCAAAACCTCCGAACTAGAATTTGATGCAATTGTATCTCCAGCTATTGGAGCGATTTTAGCTGGTTATGAAGTCTCAAGACATCTTAATGTACCAAGTATTTTTGTTGAAAGAGTAAATGGTATTTTTACTTTAAGAAGAGGGTTTAATTTAAATCAAATTAAAAAAATATTAATCGTTGAAGACGTTATTACAACAGGAAAATCTAGTTTAGAGTGCGCAAATGTTATTGAAAGTCTCGGCACTAAAGTATCGGGATATGCATGTATTATTGATCGCTCTTCTGGAAAATCATTAATAAAAAACAAAATAATCTCACAAATTTCTTTTGATATACCCACTTACTCACCAGAAAATTTACCAGAAAAACTAAAAAATATTAAAGCCATAAAGCCAGGAAGTAGAGAGGTATTTTAGTTATGCTTAAGCGTAAATTAGGAATTAATATTGATCATGTAGCAACTCTTAGAAATATTAGAGGTAATACTTTTCCCTCTGTTTTAAAAGCAGCACTAGTTTCTTTAAGTTCGGGTGCAGATTCTATAACCGTTCATTTAAGAGAAGATCAAAGACATATAAAACCTAACGATGTCCTGTTATTAAAAAAAAAATTAAATAAACCACTCAATCTTGAGATGGCTTTAACAAAAAAAATGATTTCTTTTGCCATAAAAGTTAAGCCAGAGTTCGTTTGCTTAGTACCAGAAAAAAGAAAAGAATTAACTACAGAAGGTGGATTAAATTTATTTTATAATCTTCCATTACTTAAAAAGTCAATATCAAAACTGAAGTCATTCAATATATCAGTTTCATTGTTTATTGATCCTGAAATAAAAATGGTTAAGCAAGCTATTAAATTAAAAGCAGATAATGTAGAAATTCATACTGGATCGTATTGTAATTTTTTAAATAATGAAGATAAAAACAAGTCTAAGTCAGAATTTAATAAAATAAAATTAGCGGCAAGATTTGCTTTTAAGAATAAATTAGGTGTGCATTGTGGACATGGTTTAAATTATACAAGTACTAAAAATATTAGAACAATTAAAGAGATATCCGAGTATAATATAGGTCATTTTGTAATATCCCAATCTGTTTTTGATGGTTTGAGCAATGTGGTAAAAAAATTATCTAAGATTATAAAAAATTAATATGAAAATTATCGGTATAGGAACTGATATTGTTAACATTAAAAGAGTAGAAAAAATTCTTAAGCAAAACAAATCTATGTTTTTAAAAAAAATTTTTACGAGTAACGAAATTTCGTTAATTCGTGATTTTAAATTAAATATATCATCGAAAATAGCCATGCGATTTGCTGCTAAAGAAGCTTTTGCTAAATCAATAGGAACAGGTATAGGAGAGGAGTTATCATTCTTGGATTTTGAAGTACTAAATAAAAAGTCTGGGCAACCTTACATTCAATCTAGGATGCAAAAATTAAAAAAAATGAAATTTAATTTAAGCATGTCAGATGACTATCCTTGGGCTGTAGCTTTTGTTATTGCAAGTAAATAAGCCATGCTCAAGGAAAGAATTATTGATAATTTAAAAACAATTATTGTTGCACTATTCTTAGCAGTAATAATTAGATCTATTTTGCTTCAACCATTTTATATTCCATCATCATCTATGGAAAAAACACTTTTAGTTGGTGATAGACTTTTTGTTACAAAATTTTCTTATGGATATAGTAGACATTCATTTCCATTTAGCATTAAAATTATACCTGATAGAATTTTTTTCTCACAACCTAAAAGAGGTGATATTATTGTTTTCAAGACACCATCCGATAACAGAACAGACTATATAAAAAGATTAATAGGAATTCCTGGAGATACAATTCAATTTAAAGATAGTGATCTTTATTTAAATAATAAAAAATTAAAAAAAGACTTTATAAAAAAAACTGAAGTTTTTTGCGGTGATCAATTATTGGAAGTAAATGAATTTTCTGAACAAGTAAGCGAAAATAAAACATATAATATTTTTTATGCAACTCAAAATTCGATGAAAAATACTGACGTTTATACAATTCCAAATGACCACTATTTTTTTCTTGGCGATAATAGAGATTGCTCAAAAGATAGCAGGTTTTTAACCAGTGTTGGTTATGTGCATAAGGATAATCTAGTAGGTAAGGCGCAATTTTTATTTTTCTCAAACGATACAAAAATAGCAAATGTATTTACTTTTTGGAAATGGCACGAGTCTATAAGATTTAATAGAATTTTTAAAAAACTTATTTAATGAATAAGAATATTTTACTTAAAGTTGAAAAAATATTAGGTGTAAAATTTAAAAATATTAACCTTTTAGAAAAAGCCTTAACTCATAAAAGTATTTCAAAATTATCAGAAACTAATAATGAAAGATTAGAATTTATAGGAGATCGTGTTTTAGGTCTTGTAATAGCAACAGAACTTTCCCGATTATATCCATTAGATGAAGAAGGTGTTTTGGATAAGAAATTAGCTTCTCTAGTGAATAAAAAAGTTTGTGCCCGGATTGTTGAAAATTTAAATTTAGGAAAATATATACTATTAAGTGGTTCGCAAAAAAAAAATAAAATTGGGCATGGGAAAATTTTCGGTGATTTGTGCGAGAGTCTTATTGGCGCATTTTACCTAGATCATGGTTTTGAGGAAGCTAGTAAGTTTGTTTTAAAATTATGGAAAGATAACTTTAAAAGATCAATTAATATTGAAATTGATGGAAAAACAAAACTTCAGGAATTTTCGCTAAAAAAATATAAAGAGTTACCAGTTTATAAAAGTCTTTCTCATCAAGGCCCTTCACACAAGCCTATATTTAAAGTTTCAGTCAAAATACCTAATAGTAAAACTTTCGTTGGCGAGGGTGCCTCAAAACAAAAAGCAGAACAATCTGCAGCTGAAAAGTTATTGATATCTTTAAATTTGATATGACAAAAAAATGTGGGTATGTGGCTATTTCTGGACCTACAAATTCTGGAAAATCTACCTTGGTGAATGCAATTTTTGATAAAAAAATTTCTATTGTTTCTCACAAAGTGCAAACAACACTAAAATCACTTGATGCAGTAAAAAACTACAATGATACTCAAATAGTATTTATTGATACTCCAGGATTTTATCAAAAAAAAAATGATGCAAATTATTTTAAGGATGTTTTGGCAAGTATAGATCGCTCAGATTTGCTGTTAGTTATCTTAGACGTAACTTCAAAATTTTATTATTTAGATCAAATTGAAAAAATTATTAATAAATACAAAAAAAAAAAATTTTTAATTATTAATAAAATTGATTTAGTAGATAATGATTATATTTTAAAAAAAATTTCAGAAATCAAATTTATCGAATCATTTGATGCTATTTTTTATTTATCTGCGTTAAAGAAGAAAAATATAAAAAAACTCCTAGATAAAATATCAGATTTACTTCCGGTTCAAGAATGGATTTATAAAAAAAATAACACGACAAATATATCTAAAGAGATTTTTTTAGCTGAAATAACAAGAGAGAGTATTCTTAAATATTTAAATCAAGAAATACCATATCAAATTTCAATAGTTACAGATAAACTTGTAAAATCGCAAAGTTATACGATTCATCAAAAAATTATCGCCTCAACACTTAGTCATAAAAAAATTATTCTAGGTAAAGATGGCAGATCTATAAAAGCAATTGGTACGTACGCTAGAAATGAAATGGAAAAAGTTTTAAAATGTAAGTGTAATCTTTTTCTAACAGTTGTATTAAAAAAAAATTAATGATTTGGCAAGATTCTGGTTATTTGTTAAAAATTAATAATTATTCCGAAAACTCATCTGTTGCTACTTTTATTACTAGCGCACACGGCCTTCATAATGGAATTGTGTATGGTGCATCTTCTAAGAAGAAAAAAAATTATTTACAAATAGGCAACAAATTTACGCTTAATTGGAAATCTAAATCTGAAGATGATTTGGGCTATTATAATCTAGAACTTAAAGATGCAATAACAGCGAAATTTTTTGACAAACCAGATATATTAAATTTAATACAATCTTTATCAGAACTTTGTTGTAAATTACTAGCCGAAAGACATGACTACTATGATCTATATTATAATTCCGAACATTTTCTACAAAATATAGACGGTAATAATTCTTTAAAACTTTATATCGAGTGGGAACAGGAATTGTTAAAAAGTATTGGTTTTGAAATCAATCCAGATAATAAAAATTTTAATTTCTATAAAAATAATTTATCAGAATGGATTTTTGAAATAGATAACAAAAAATTTTTTTACCCCCATTTTTTAATTGACAGTTCTTCTAATTATGACAATAGGGACTTGTACAAGGGATTAGTCCTTAATAAATTTGTTTTAAAGAAATTTGTTTTTGAGCCGAATAAAATAAGATTTCCAGAAGTAAGAGAAAGAATTGAAAAAAAAGCAAATGAAACAAAATAATATTACTGAAGACCAACTTAAAAATCAGTTTGCGAAAAAATATTTAGCATACGCTTTATCTACAATTACTCAAAGAGCCTTACCTGATGTAAGGGATGGCTTAAAACCAGTGCATCGACGATTAATTTACGCAATGTACTTATTGGATCTAAGTCCAAAATCTAGTTTTAAAAAATCGGCAAGAGTTGTTGGTGATGTAATTGGTAAATTTCATCCTCATGGCGATCAGTCCGTATATGATGCCCTGGTAAGATTGGCACAAGATTTTGCAACTAAATATCCTCTAATTAATGGACAAGGAAACTTCGGTAATATTGACGGCGATAATGCAGCAGCTATGAGATATACTGAAACTAAACTTACCGAGGTCTCAGAATTTTTACTTAAAGACATAGACTCTGACACAGTTGATTTTAGAAAAACTTATGATGGTGAATTAAGTGAACCGACCGTTCTTCCCTCAGCCTTTCCAAATTTATTAGCAAACGGCTCCTCCGGAATTGCCGTTGGGATGGCAACTAATATCCCTCCTCATAATTTAGAAGAAATATGTTTAGGTCTCAAATATTTAAATAATCACAAAGATTGTTCAATTAAAGATTTGTTAAAAATAATAAAAGGACCAGATTTCCCAACAGGAGGAATACTTAATTATGATAAAAATGAGATTTTTAAAGCTTACTCAACTGGTAGAGGCTTCTTTGAATTGAGAGCTAAATATAAAATAGAAGATCTTGGAAAAGGTCAGTATCAAATTTCCATTACTCAAATTCCTTTCCAAGTAAATAAATCAAAATTAATAGAAAAAATTGCAGATTTAATAATAAATAAAACAAATAAATTAATAGATAACGTTATTGATGAATCAGATGAAAATATTAGAGTTGTAATACGACCAAAAAATAGAAATGTGGATCCAATTATCTTAATGAATAGTCTTTATCAACAAACTGAACTCCAAGTAAAATTTTTTCTAAACATGAATGTGTTAAACCACAGACTAGAACCAAAAGTAATGTCTCTTAAAGAGGTATTATCTAATTTTTTAAAACATAGATATGTAATTCTGGATCGAAAATCTAGATACGATTTAAACAAAATAAACCTTAGGTTAGAAATTTTAAAAGGATTTTTGATTGTATTTAAACATCTTAATAACATTATTAAAACTATACGAAATTCAAACAACCCTAAAAGTGAATTAATGAAAAAATATCGCTTTAGTGAAAATCAAGTAAATGCCATTTTAGATATGAAGTTACGAAGTTTAAGAAAAATAGAACAGAAGGAAATTGAAGATGAGAACAATAAACTTGTAAGTAATAAGAAATTTTTGACCAAGCTACTAGCTTCCAAAGCTTTACAAAAAAAAGAAATTGACAGGGAAATTGATGAAGTAATTTTTGCCTTTGGTGAAAAGTCAAGTTACGGACCCAGAAAGACTTTAATTGAAAAATTTAACCAAATGGACCCTGATGAACTTATTGAAGAATTAAAATCTAATGATCCAATATCTGTGGTTATTTCAAATAATGGATTTTTAAAAGCTAGAATTGGTTACTCTCAATATAAAAGTAGTCGAGATTTTGCAGTGTATGAGCAAATTATTGTAAATGGAAAAAAATCAGACAAATTTATATTTCTTTCATCATTTGGAAAATCCTACACTATTGACGGAGACTCCTTTATTTTCGGTTTGCCAAAAGGCAGACCCTTCTCATCTTATTTTACTTTAACTGATAATGAACAGATTATTGACGTTTTTTTATTAGAAGAAAACAAAAAAATTTTATTATGTTCATTAAGCGGTTTTGGTTTTTTTATAAATTCTAATAATTTAATTTCAAATAAGAAAAGCGGAAAAAAAGTTTTTAAGCTAAAAAAAAATGATTTTTTACATTCAGCCACTAAATTTGAAGATTTGTATGAACATTTATTTTTGCTAATAAAAAATAAGGAAGATACAAAAGGTATGATTCTTGAAACTAAAGAAATCCCTGAACAAGAGAAGGGTAGCGGTATCATATTATTTAAATCAAAAGGATATTCACTATTAGCATCTAGTCCTATTAATAAAAAAATGGATGTTTTTGATAATTATTCAAATAAAATTATGAATAAGCTAGATTTAAAAAAATATATTCTACCAAGAGCGAAGGCTGGAAAAGTTTTAAAATTAGATGCCAATTTCAATAGTCTATACAGAGGCTTTGATAACAACTACAAATTACTAATATGAATGAAAGTAAAAGAAGAAGCATTCTAAAAGCCGTGAGTTGGAGAATTTTTGCCTCCATTGATACTTTTTTAATAGTATGGCTAATTAGAGGAAGTGTAAGTACTAGTTCTTGGATAGCTGGCATAGAATCTTTTACTAAAGTTTTTTTATATTATTTCCATGAAAGATTGCGGAATAAAGTTTCATGGGCAAAAAAAAACTAATTTTATGAACTCAATTCAACTAAGAAAATGCCTATCTTTATTTGCAACTGGAATAACTTCGATTGTTACCAAAAATAAATCAAAATTTATTGGAATTACTGTAAATTCATTTTCCTCAGTTTCGTTAAACCCTCCACTTGTGATGTGGTGTATTGATAAAAAATCCTCTTCCATTCAAGATTTTGTAAAAAATAAAAATAAATACATGATAATTTTTTTGTCACGTAAACAAAAAAAAATATCAAATCAACTTGCTAGTTCAAATAATAAGTTTGATAAGAAATTTTATAAAGAAATAATTTCTAACTCTTTAGGTTATCTAGATTGTGCTATGTACAAAAAAATTTCTGCAGGGGATCATTATATAATTTTGCACAAGGTGATTAAATGCAAAATTCTTTCACCAAAACTGCCATTAATTTATTATAATAGAAAATATAACTCTTAATTATCTAATTTTCTTGCCAACTCCATGGCAAAATAAGTAATAACTGAGTTTGCTCCAGCACGTTTAAATGAAATCATCATTTCATTAACAGCATCTTCAGGGAGTATGTTATTTTTAATTGCATTTTTTATCATCGAGTATTCACCGGAAACATTGTAGGCAACAATTGGTATGTTAAATTCTTGTTTAGCTTTTGAGATAATATCTAAGTAGGTGAGCGCGGGTTTTACTATTACCATATCTGCTCCCTCATTTATATCCATACCAATTTCTCTCAAAGCCTCGTTAGAGTTTTTGAAATCCATTTGATAATTTTTTTTATCACTTTTTAATTTAGATTGACTACCAACAGCATTTCTAAAGGGTCCATAAAAATTAGAAGCATATTTAGCAGCATAGGATAATAATTGTATATTTTTATAATTATTTTTTTCTAATGATTTTCTAATTTCACCAATTCTACCGTCCATCATATCCGATGGAGCTAAAATATCACAACCAGCCTCTGCTTGATTCAGTGATTGTTCAATTAAAATCTTTATTGTTTCGTCATTATCAACAATATTTTTTTTTACTATTCCATCATGGCCATGTGATGTGTAAGGGTCTAAAGCAACATCGCATATAACACCTATGCTATTTCCAAAACTTCTTTTAATTTCTCTTACAGCATTACAAATTAGATTATTTTTATTTAAAGCCTCACTACCAGTTTCATTTTTTTTATTATTATTAATTTCAGGAAATAGGGCCACTGCTGGGATTTTGTATTTTATAGCTTCTTTTATTTTTTTTTTTAATGTGTCAATGCTATACTTGTATACATCTGGCATAGACTTGATTTCTTCTATTACGTTTTTTCCTTCTTTAATAAATATTGGCAAAATAAGATCTGAACTTGAAATGTAATTTTCTTGAATTAGTCTTCTTGACCAATCATGCATTCGGGTTCTTCTAAGTCGCGTATTTGGAAACATTATTGTCTACTTTGAATTTTAAGTGATCTTATAAATTTAAACCAACTCATAATACATACCAGATATTGTAGTTTAAATATGTTTCTTATATATATGTAGCAATTCATGATTAAAAAACAAAATTTTCTAACAAAATCTGTTGTAATCGGATCTGATCACGCTGGATACAAATTAAAAGAAATAATTAAAAAAGCTCTAAAATATAAAAATTTAAACGTATCAGACGTTGGAACTAAGAGAGAAAATATATCAGTTGATTATCCAACTTATGCAAAAAAATTATCTAAAAAAGTTAATTCAAAAAATTTTGGAATTTTAATTTGTGGATCTGGTATAGGTATGTCTATAGCTTCCAATAGATTTAAAAACATCAGATCTGCTTTAATTGGGACGGTGAAAGCTTCTAAACTATCTAGACAGCATAATAATGCAAATGTCATTTGTTTGGGTTCCAGACTAATAAACAAAAAAATAGCCCTTCAATGTGTGATGAATTTTTTAACTACTGAATTTGAAGGCGGTAGACATTCTAGAAGAGTTAAGCTAATAAATTAGTTATGTCTGTAGAAAATATTTTTTTAAATACATTTTTTAACCAATCTCTTCAAGACAGTGATCCAGAAGTAAATGGTTCGCTTGTCAATGAATTGGAAAGACAAAAAACACATCTTGAGCTTATTGCTTCTGAGAATATTGTTTCCAAGGCTGTTCTAGATGCTCAAGGATCTGTTTTAACCAACAAATATGCAGAAGGTTATCCTGGCAAAAGATATTATGGAGGCTGTGAATTTGTCGATGTTGCAGAAAATTTAGCATTAGAAAGAGTAAAAGAATTATACAACGTAAAATTTGCTAATGTTCAGCCACACTCCGGAGCTCAAGCTAATGGAGCTGTATTTTTAGCATTGTTAAATCCTGGAGATACAATTTTGGGTATGGGAATAGATCAGGGTGGGCACTTGACCCATGGAGCGCCACCATCACAATCAGGTAAATGGTTTAATGCTATTGCCTATGGCGTGGACAAGACTACTGGTCTAATTGACTATGATAATGTTATGGATTTAGCAAAAAAAAATAATCCAAAATTAATTATTGCTGGCGGTAGTGCGTATTCTAGAATTATTGATTTCAAAAAATTTAGAGATATTACTGATCAGGTAGGAGCAAAGCTCTTGGTTGATATGGCCCATTTTTCAGGCCTTGTGGCTGGAAAAGTTTATCCAAACCCTTGCGATTATGCTGACGTTGTAACTTCAACGACGCATAAAGTTTTAAGAGGTCCTAGGGGAGGAATAATACTTACTAATGATGAAGAGCTTTCTAAAAAATTTAATTCGGCTGTATTTCCAGGTTTGCAAGGAGGACCATTAATGCATGTGATTGCAGCAAAGGCTGTTTGTTTTAAAGAAGCACTTTCTGACGATTTTAAAATGTATGCAAAAAATGTTGTATCTAATGCAAAAATTTTATCTGAAACATTAAAAAATCATGGACATGAAATTTTTTCAGGTGGAACGGATACACACCTTGTACTATTAGATCTTCGTCCTCACGGTCTGACTGGTAAAGAGGCAGAAATTTCTCTTGGAAAGGCTAATCTAACATGCAACAAAAATGGAATACCTTACGATGAACAAAAGCCTTGGATCACTTCAGGAATAAGATTGGGGACTCCTGCTTGCACCACAAGAGGACTTGGTTTAGCTGAATTTAAGTTAGTTGCTGATTATATCAATGAAGTTCTTATTGGTCTTAAAAACAACAAAGATAACAATAGTGAAGTTGAAAAAAAGGTTCAAATAAAAGTAAAAGAACTTTGTGCTAGATTTCCTATTTATTAACATTAATGATTTGTCCATTTTGTAAAGAAAAGGATACTTCAGTTATTGATTCTAGAGCTTCAGAAGATGGTACTGCTATTAGAAGACGAAGGCTTAGTAGTTGTTGCAATCAAAGATTTACTACTTTTGAAAGAGTTCAGTTTAGAGAAATTACTGTTGTAAAAAAGAATGGAAGAAAATCACCATTCGACAGAGATAAATTAACAAGATCTGTGATGATCTCCTTAAGAAAGAGACCTGTAGATACGGATACTATCGAAAAGTTTATTTCTAAAATTTATAGAAATCTTGAAGATCTTGGTCAAAACGAAGTCATGTCTACAACTATTGGAAAATTTGTAATGGATGGTTTGAAAGAAATTGATCCCGTAGCTTATGTACGATTTGCTTCTGTATATACAAATTTTAAAGAAGTTAAAGATTTCGAAGAATTTGTGGACAAAATAGATGTCCCAAAAATTAAATAATTTTTACAAAAAATATTTTTCTGAGTTGGCTTTTAGCCTAGCTAAATTGAATAAATTTACTACAGGCGCAAATCCATCTGTTGGCTGTGTTGTTACAAATTTAACTAATGATATTATATCTGTAGGTATAACATCTATAAACGGTAGACCTCACGCTGAGCATAACGCATTATCAAGATTAACAAGCAATACTAAAAAAAGAATTTTTGTAACAATGGAGCCATGTTCACATTTTGGAAAAACACCACCATGCTCCCGAATAATTAAAAAAAAAAAAGTTAAAGAAGTTTATTATTCATACATTGATACTAATCCTATAGTTAATGGCAATGGAATTAATCAATTAAAAGAAAAAAAAATTTTAGTATCAAGAATAAACTCGAGTGATAAAAATTTTTATAAAGAGTATGATTACTCCGTTAAAAGTAAATTTCCATACGTAACATCAAAACTTGCTCTAACTAAAAACTTCTCTACTATTTTAAATGGAAAAAAGTATTTTACAAATAATCAGTCTTTAAAATTTGCTCATTTATTAAGATATATGAATGATTCTATTCTAGTAGGAAAAAATACATTTCTAAAGGATATTCCTAAATTAGATTGTAGATTGTCAGGACTAGAAAAATTCTCACCAAACATCTTTGTTATAAATCCTGATCTTTCAATAAGAGCAAAGCATTACAATTTGTACAAAAAAAAAATAACAATATTTCATGCTAGCAATGATTTAAGTAAAATAAAAAAATATAAAAATTATTTTAACCTAATTAAATTAAAAAAATTAGAAAATTTAATTGATGTGTCTTCGATTTTAAAAATAATTTACACACATGGTTGCAGAAGGCTTTTAATTGAAGGAGGTTTAAAAACTTTGGAATGTTTTAAAAATAAAAAATATATCAATAAATATCATTTTATTTTCTCAAATTTAACCTCTATTAACAGTAAATTATCAGCTAAACAGCTGATTTCCTCTTTGGCTGTTAATCGGTTATCTAGATACAAGCAAAGTATAAATTTATTAAATGATAAGCTATTTTCTTTTTAAATAATGTTTACAGGAATTATAAAAAATACAGGAAAAGTTGTAAGTATATCAAAACAAAATAAAGGATTTGTTTTAGAAATTTTTTCTAATCTTCCTCATTCAAAAAAAGACATTGGAACTTCAATAGCTGTAAACGGCGCTTGTTTGACCTTGACTAAGTTTTCAAAAAAAAAATTATTTTTTTTTATCTCGTACAAAACTTTTGAAATTACAAATTTTAAAATAATAAAAAAAAATTCAATAGTTAATATTGAAAAATCTCTTAAATATGGAGATGAAATAGCCGGTCATTTTGTTCAAGGTCACGTTGATTGTGTTGGTAAGGTTTTGTCAGTTTCTAAATTATCTAAAACATGGACTATTAATATCTTGGTAAATAGTAAATTTTCAAACTTACTTATTGATAAAGGATCTATTTGTATTAATGGAGTTTCCTTGACAATTGTTAAAGCTGTAAAAAATAAATTTACATTAGTAATTATTCCTCACACTTTAAAAATGACGAATATTATTAATTTAAACAAGCATGATGTAGTTAATATCGAATTTGACATTGTAATTAAGTATTTAAGCAAAATAAGTAACAAATGACAAAATTTAGATTTTCAAAAATCGACACTATTATTGCTGATGCTAGAAAAGGTAAAATTTTTATTTTAGTTGATGATGAGAATAGAGAGAATGAAGGAGATTTGGTCTTTTTAGCAAATAAAACAACACCAGAAAAAATAAATTTTATGGCAAGAAACGGCAGGGGCCTAATTTGTCTTGCTCTGGACAAATTAAAAGCAGATCAACTAGGCTTGCAATTAATGCCTAGCTCAAATCAATCAAGATTAAAGACTGCATTTACTATAAGTATTGAAGCAAGAAAAGGCGTTACGACTGGGATATCTGCTTACGATAGATGTAAAACTATTTTAACTGCGATTAAAAAAAATTCTTCCAAAAAAGACATTGCTACACCTGGCCATATATTTCCGTTGGTCGCTAGAGAGGGTGGTTGTCTTGTGAGAGCTGGTCATACGGAGGCGTCGGTTGATATTGCAAAACTATCTAACATGGGAAGTTCAGCGGTCATTTGTGAAATAATGAATGATGACGGCTCGATGGCAAAAAGAGATCAGCTAATTAAATATGCAAAAAAACATAATCTTAAAATTGCAAAAATTGAGGATCTTATTTCTTATAGATTAAGAAAAGAAACTCAAATTTATTTAAAAGAAAAAAGAATTTTTAATTTTGATCAATCCCAATATCTTCTCAAAACCTTTATAAACAAATTAGATGGCATTCAACATCTGGCTATTATAAAGGGTTCCATATCAGAAAAAAAAATACCCAAAGTCAGAGTTTTATCTTCAAATTCAATAGATATTTTTTTAAACAAGAGTATTAATTTTAAAGTTAAAAAAACTCTTAACTATTTCAAAAAAACAAAAAATTGCGTTCTGTTAATAATTAGAGAAGGAAACCTTTTAGAAATGCCCAATACTTTCTCATCTAAAAATGTAAAAAAAAATACTATTAAAGGAGCTCCCTTAAGATATTATGGAGTTGGAGCTCAAATTTTGATTAACTTAAAAATTAAAAAAATGATTTTAGTTTCTAGTGAACAAAAGCGTCTAGTTGCTTTAGATGGATTTGGAATTAAAATTATCAAGCAAGAAATTCTGAAATGAAAAAAATTGGTCTTATTGTCGTATCTGACTATTATAAAGAAATATCAGATAATTTAATAAAAAATTGTATTGCGACTTTAAAAAATAATGGCCTTGAAGCAGAAATCAAAACCGTCAAAGGATCTTTGGAAATTCCAATTTTAATTGCTCATCAAATTAATAAAAAAAAATATAAATTTTTTATTGCTTTAGGTTGCATTATTAAAGGAAAAACACCACATTTTGAATTTATCTCTTCTGCAATTGTTAATTCTTTACTAAATCTTTCTGTAACCTTCAAAATTCCTGTTGCAAATGGAATAATTAACTCTTTAAATTATAAGCAGGCAACAGAAAGAAGCTCAAAATCTAAAAATAAAAATAAAGGTATTGAGGCTGCTGAAGCAATTGTTTCCTTATTGAAATATATTTAGATGAAAGGAAGTTCTAGATTAGTTGTTGTTCAAAAAATTTATGAAAGAATTAGCGATTCTCAACATCAAATCTCATTTCCCAAGAGTTCATATATAAGAATTATAAAAAAAGTTTTTAATGGTTTTTTTGATAAAGAAAAAGAACTTGATGAAATTTTATTCAAGAATTTGTCAGAAAAAATAAGTTTTAAAAATTTAGATATGATTCTAAAAATAATTTTAAAATCCGCTATTTTTGAAATTAAATACTTACCCAAAGTTCCCTTCAAAGTTGTTATTGATGAATATCTGGCTGTTACTGAAATGTATTACGATTCAGGTCAAAAAGCCTTGGTAAATGGAGTGTTAGACTCTGTTTACAAAAGTAAACTGTAATTTTTAGATAAAATATCTATTTTAATTCTAGTTTAAATAGTTAAATTTTTGTTGATTTAGCTTGTCATCTTTGGCATGTATGATTTTTTTTTAAAATCAACAAAATATAAAGGAACAATTTATGTTAAGTCCAAGTTTAGTGCTAAATCTTGTAATTGGTTGCGGTATTATTTCAGTTCTTTACGGTTTTATAGCTAGTAAACAAATTTTAAGTGCAAGTCCGGGAAATGCAAAAATGCAAGAAATAGCTGCTGCAATTCAAATTGGTGCAAAAGCATATTTGGACAGGCAATACAAAACTATTGCTATTGTTGGTTTCGTAGTTTTAATTTTAATTTATTTTTTATTTAGCACTTGGGTTGGTCTTGGTTATTTAATTGGAGCAACTTTGTCAGGTATTGCTGGTTATGTTGGAATGTTGATCTCCGTTCAGGCAAACGTGCGCACTGCAGAAGCTTCTAGAAAAGGGTTGGCACAAGGACTTAATATTGCATTTAAATCTGGAGCAGTTACTGGAATGTTAGTCGCAGGTTTGGCTCTTTTGGCTATTGCTGTTTATTATTATTTTCTATTAAAATTTAAAATTGAGGAGAGAGAAATTGTTAATGCTCTTGTTGCTCTAGGTTTTGGTGCTTCTTTAATTTCTATTTTTGCTAGATTGGGCGGAGGAATATTTACAAAAGGCGCAGACGTTGGGGCAGACTTAGTTGGAAAAGTCGAAGCAGGGATTCCTGAAGACGATCCTAGAAACCCAGCAGTTATTGCAGATAATGTAGGTGATAACGTTGGTGACTGCGCTGGTATGGCTGCAGATTTATTTGAAACTTATGCAGTGACTATTGTCGCTACAATGGTTTTGTCTTCTATATTTTTTCAAAATGATATGGGCATGATGATTTATCCATTAAGCATCGGTGGTGCTTGCTTATTAACATCAATCATTGGAACTTTTTTTGTAAAATTAGGAAAAAGTAAAAATATTATGGGCGCTCTTTATAAGGGTTTTTTAGTATCTGCAATTTTGTCTTTAATAGTGCTTTATCCTGTTACTGATTACGTTATTGGTCTGACTAAAGTTTATTCTTTAAAGGGATTACAATTCACAGGAATGAGCTTGTACCTTTGTGGTGTTATAGGATTGGTTATCACCGGTCTTCTTATTTGGATAACAGAATATTATACAGGAACAAATTATAGACCTGTTCAATCAGTTGCAAAAGCTTCAACTACTGGACACGGAACAAACGTAATTCAAGGTCTTGCGATTTCTATGGAGGCAACAGCAATTCCAGCTTTAATTATTGTTGTTGGGATTGTTTCTACTAATTTAATTGCTGGTCTTTATGGTATTGCTATTGCTGTAACTACAATGTTGGCTTTAACTGGAATGGTTGTTGCTTTAGATGCTTATGGCCCAGTTACTGATAATGCTGGTGGTATTGCTGAAATGTCAAAATTGCCAAAAAGTGTTAGAAAAACTACTGATGCTCTCGATGCAGTTGGAAATACTACTAAAGCTGTAACAAAAGGATACGCAATCGGTTCTGCAGGTTTGGGAGCTTTAGTTTTGTTTGCCGCTTATACTGAAGACATTAAACATTTTTCAGCTCAAGCCGGTTCCTCACTTAAAGGTGTCGTGGTGACTTTTGATCTTTCAAATCCATATGTTGTTGTTGGACTTTTGATTGGTGGATTATTACCATACTTATTCGCATCAATGGGCATGCAAGCCGTAGGCAGAGCGGGCGGAGCAGTTGTTAATGAAGTAAGAAGACAATTTAAAAAAATGCCTGGAATTATGAAGGGGACGCAAAAACCTGATTATAGACAGTGTGTAGATATTTTAACAAAAGCTGCAATTAAGGAAATGATTATTCCTTCTATGTTACCAGTCTTGTCACCGATTGTTTTGTATTATGTTATTTTATCTTTTGCCGGACAGGTTGCTGCACTTTCAGCTCTAGGAGCAATGCTACTGGGAGTTATTGTTACAGGATTGTTCTTAGCAATCTCGATGACAGCTGGTGGTGGAGCTTGGGATAATGCAAAAAAATATATTGAAGATGGTCATTTTGGTGGAAAAGGTTCAGAAGCTCACAAAGCAGCTGTTACCGGAGACACTGTCGGAGACCCGTACAAGGATACCGCTGGTCCAGCTGTAAACCCTATGATTAAAATTACAAATATAGTTGCTTTATTGCTATTAGCAATTATTGCTGGATAATTTTTATCAATAAAAAAGTTTTTTATTGTTCGAGAGATTTGACTTTATTATCTAATCTTTTTCTTACGCTGCTAAAGAACTTTTTGCTAAATGTTTCGTTAATAGCCAAACCTTGAGTTATGCTATTATCAAACTTTATGTTCTTAAAATTTTTATTATCTAGAAACTCTTTGTTTTCCAGAATGCCCTTAGAGTTAAATTCAAGAAGTAGTAGATTATTCTTTAACATTTCTTTTTTTCCATAAATATTTTTTTTTTCCACAACCTCTATGTAAGCCCATAAATTCTCTTCAGGATATTCTTTAAGCAATGTTTCTCCAAATTCAGCAATTACGTCGTTCTGATTTGTATATCCAACTTTTAATAATTCCTGTCTTTTTTCTAAGTTAAGCAATCCATGAACTTTGCTATTTTCCTTCAAGCTACAAGAAAATAAGAAAAAAGAAGCTAGTATAATTGTGGTATAATTTTTGATATTCATACAAAATTATATACCAAATTTATAATTAATATTCATGTTATTAGATATTGATAGAAATATAACTATTATATTGATTTTAATTGGGATATTGATATTTAAAAACGATTATTTAAAAAAAATAAAATATGGCCGTTCCAAAGCGTAAGACATCCAAATCAAGAAAAGGAATGAGAAGATCTCATAGATCTGCTATATTTAAGAATATCATTGAAGATAAAAAAAGTGGTGAATTTAGGCTTCCACACCATGTTGACGCGAAGACTGGCATGTATAATGGAAAGCAAATTTTTAAGCCAAAAGTTTAATATACCTAACTATGCCCAGCATTGAACACATCATTGCTATTGATGCAATGGGCGGCGACAATTCCCCGGACAAAATAATTGAGGGAATATCTTTATTTTTAAAAGAAGATAAAAATATTTTTTTTAATATTTATGGACAAGCTGATCCTGTAAACAATTCTTTAAAAAAATTTGGAATAACTTCAGAAAATAATTACAAAATAATCAATTGTGAAACAAAAATTGAAAATAAAAACTCTGTAAGAGATGCTATAAAAGTTGGCAAGGATAGCAGTATGTGGAAAGCTATTGAAAGCGTAAAAAATAACGAATCAGATCTCATAATCTCCTCAGGAAACACCGGTGCTTTATTAGTTATATCTAAACTATTAATTAAAATGATAGAGGGAGTAGATAAACCGGCTATAGCAGGTCTTTGGCCAAATTTTAAAGGAACGAGTATTTTTTTAGACTTAGGAGCAAATATAGAATTTAATGAAAAAAACTATCTACAGTTTTCTAAAATTGGTGCAGAACTCTACAAGGTCATTTTTGATAAATCCAATCCAACTCTAGCTTTATTAAATGTTGGATCCGAAGAGGTAAAAGGGCACGAGGAGCTAAAAACTTCCTTTAACAAACTTGTAAATCAAAAAAATAACTTTTCATTTCATGGCTATATTGAAGGAAATGAAATTAAAAATGGTGATGTTGACATTATAATTACTGATGGTTTTACTGGTAATATAGCTTTAAAAACTGCCGAAGGAACTGCAAATTATATTACGAACGAAATAAAAAATATTTTTTCAAATAATTTATATGGTAAATTTTGCTACCTAGTCAGTTATTTTCTATTTAAGAAAATTAAGAAAAGTTTAGATCCTAGAAAGTATAACGGTGGAATTTTTATTGGTCTAAATAGTCCGGTAATTAAAAGTCATGGCGGTGCAGATGCATTAGCTTTTTACTATTCTATAAAACTTTCAGCAAAAATTTTAAGAGGAAATTTAATTAAAAGAATTAAGTCAAATATTGAGAATGAATAATATAAATCCTAATCTACATGCTTATAATAAGCATTTTGTGTTTATAAAAGATTTATTTTTTTCAAAAAATTTACCAAATTCAATTTTGTTTTCAGGCGAAAAGGGCATTGGTAAAAAAATTTTTTTGTTACATTTTTTAAATTTTATTCAACTTAATTTACAACAACAAAAAAATTACCTAAATTCTTACACACTTGAAAGCATTGAGGTTATTAACAAAATAGCTAATAATGAGCTACCAAATATCAGAATTGTTAAAAAGTTAGATAAATCGCAAAATATTAGCATTGATCAGATAAGAGATATAATAAATTTTTGTTCATACAGTGCTCTTGAAGAAAGACCGAAGTTTATATGTATTTTTAATGTGGAAGATCTAAATGTTAATGCCTCAAATTCCTTATTGAAAATATTAGAACAACCTCCTGCTAACACTTATTTTTTCTTAACTAGAAACTCAAATGAAATTATTAGTAGCACAATTCTTTCAAGGTGTTTTAAAATGAATCTTAAAATGTCAGAAACAGAAAAGAATACAGTATTTAAAAAAATTTTACATGATTTTGACATATATGATTTTAATAATTTCGACATATTTAATAGGTTTGATACTCAAGGTTCTAAACTAAATAGAATTAAGTACCTAGTGGACAATTCTTTAACCAACTCATCTCCAATTGATATTATTTTTTATTGTTTAAATGATTTTAAGAAAAATAAGGATCGTAATTCTTTAATTTTTGCTGCCGAGTTTGCAAAAAATATTTTTTATAATAAAAGTTTTACACCAAATAAAAAAATTTTTAAGTTATACGAAAAATTTACCAAAACTATCAATGAAATTTTAAAATTTAATGCTGATGTTGTTTCGGCAATAAATATTATTAAAAAGGTAGCTTAATTGAAAAAAAGTTTTTATATAACTACACCAATTTATTACCCATCAGCCAAACCACATATGGGTCATGCATACTCAAGTATATCTGCAGATGTTATTGCTAGATACAAAAGACTTGAAGGTTATGATGTTAAATTCTTAACTGGTACAGACGAACATGGACAAAAAATTCAAAAGTCAGCAATAAAAGAAAATTTATCACCAATAGACTTTTGCAACAAAATATCTAAGGTTTTTTTAGATTTAACAAAACAGTTAAATTTAAGTAATACTGACTTTATTAGAACAACTGAAACAAGACATGTTGAAACTGTGCAGAAACTTTGGAAAATTTTGGAAAAAAATAATAAAATATATTTATCAAAATATAGTGGATGGTATTCTGTTTCTGACGAGGCTTATTATTCTGAAGAAGAAATTGAAAACTTAGAGAATGGTAAAAAAATTTGTCGCGCAACTGGTAGTATTGTTGATTGGGTTGAGGAAGAGTCTTTTTTTTTTAAATTATCTGAATTTCAACAGCCATTACTCACTTTCTATGAAAAAAATCCTAATTTTATACAGCCAGAATCAAGAAAAAATGAAGTCATTAGCTTTGTAAAAAGTGGTTTGAAAGATCTATCAATATCAAGAACTACTTTTGATTGGGGCATTCCAGTTCCAGGTAATGATAAACATATTATGTATGTGTGGTTAGATGCTTTAACCAATTATCTTACCGCAGCAGACTTTTTCGATAAAAAATCGTTTTGGCCTACCGATATTCATATAATTGGTAAAGATATTTTAAGATTTCATGCAGTTTATTGGCCAGCTTTTTTAATGGCAGCAGATATTCCTTTGCCAAAAAAAGTTTTTGGTCATGGATGGATTCTTTCTGGTGATGAAAAAATGTCAAAATCTAAGGGAAATATTTTAGATCCAATTGAAATTATAGATGAATTTGGGCTTGATGAAATTAGGTACTACTTGATGAAAGAAGTTATTTATGGCTTGGATGGAAAAATTAATACTGATAATTTGAAAAATTGTATAAATAGTGATTTGGCTAATAATATTGGTAATTTAAGTCAAAGAATTTTTACTTTAATTAATAAGCATTTTAACAATAAAGTCCCGGATGCTAAATTAACAAAAGAAGAGTCGGACTTGCTGCGAATCTCACCTGATTTACTAAAAAAAATTATGGATAATTTGGAAATACATAATTACGTTAGAGAAGTAGTTGCTTACTCTTCAAAAATTAATAAATATGTTAACGATGAAGAACCATGGGCAAAAATTAAGAATTTTGACAATAGAGTAGGGACTATTCTTTACTTAGCTCTCAATGCTTTAAAAAATATTTTTGTTTTACTACATCCGATTATGCCTACAAAATCAGAAAAATTTTTATCTTGTATAGGAATTGCAAAAGAAAATATATCAATTGATCTCATTAGCAAAAATCTTGAAAGTAATACTGAGTTAACTATGCCAGGACTATTATTTAAAAAGCATATTTAATGTTTATAGATTCGCACTGTCATTTAACCTACGAGCCATTAAATAATAATATTCCAGAAATTATAAGGAAATGCAAAGACGCAGGTGTTTTAAATCTCTTAACTATAGGAACAAATATTAAGTCCTCAATTCAGTGTAGCGAGATTTCTAAACAATATCAAAATATCTATTCATCTATAGGAATTCATCCTTCAGAGTCACACTTAGATTTGGACAATGATGGCGAAATTAAAAAATTATATAATCAAAATAATAGGAATATTGCTTATGGTGAAACAGGATTAGATTTCTTTCGTTCAAAAGAACACATGAGTAGACAAATCGATCTTTTCGAAACACATATTAAATACGCAAAAGAGGATAATGCTACTATAATAGTTCACACGAGAGATGCTGACGATGAAACTTTGAGCATTATTAAAAATAATTCAAAAAATAATGATACAAGATTCTTAATTCATTGTTTTACTGGGAATTTAAAATTTGCTAAATCACTGCTAGATTTGGGGTGTTATATTTCCTTTAGTGGCATTATAACCTTTAAAAATACTATAGAGTTACAAGACGTTGTAAAATATGTCCCAATAGATCGTATGTTAATTGAAACTGATTCTCCATATTTGTCACCAGATCCATATAGAGGTAAAAAAAATTCACCTGAGAATGTTATTTATGTAGCTCAAAAAGTTTCAAAATTAAAAAATATTAGCTTAGATGAGGTTGGAATAAAAACATCTGAAAATTTTTTTAAAGCTTTTAATATTTAGTATATGAAAATTATAATTATACTTCCATTTAAAGAATTATATAACAAACATAGGGCTGGTGCTGTTTCTATATTAGTAAATTCTCATCTAAAATACTCAAGATATAAAAAATCTACAGTTATCTTTGGCTCTGAGATCAACGATCCTATGGATAAAAATATTTTTCACCCGATTAAAAAAGCAAGACTGTTCACTAATAGCTCTTATATAAAATCAATTGAGTCTTTTATAGATAATAATGTTAATACTTTAGTAGAAATACATAATCGGCCTGAATATTTAATTTATTTAAAAAAAAAATTTCCAAATAAAAAATTTATCCTTTTTTTTCATAACGATCCCACTACTCTAAAAGGTTCACACACTCCTAATCAAAGAAATTTTATTTCTAAAAATTGTGACAAAGTTATTTTTTTAAGTCAGTGGATTAAAAGCCAGTTTTTAAAAGACACTAATATTAATGACAATCCTTCACTTATTGTTTTTTATCCTGGCATTAAGACAATTGGTAAATTTCCAATAAAGAAAAAAATTGTACTTTTTGTTGGTAAATTAAACCATGATAAAGGGTACGATATTTATCTTAATGCAATAAACATTTTTTTAAAAAAATTTCCAGAGTGGGCATCTATATCTGCAGGTTCAGAAAATAGACGAACAATTCAGGCAAATAAAAATACAAAAGAACTAGGACAAATTAGTAACAGTAAAGTTTTAAAGTTATATGAAAATGCGTCTATAGCAGTTGCTAACTCAGTGAGGCCTGAACCTCTCGGAAGATTGCCAATAGAAGCTTCGAGCAGGGGCTGTATATCAATTGTTTCTAAAAGTGGCGGTCTGATAGAGACAATAGATCATAATTCAATTATTTTAAAAAAAAATACTCCTAAAGAGATAGCTAAAAATCTAGTGATGCTTGCTTCCAATATAAAAAATTTGAAAAAGAGACATTTAGATATTTTTAAAAATTTTAAATATGATTTAAAAACGCAAACACTATTTCTCGATAATATCAGATCTTCTTTTACAAAAAAAATTAATAATAAATGTCTAAAAATTATACATATAACAAATTTCAACGAAAGATTTGATGGAAGATTGCATTTTAATACTGGAAAAAAAATTTCATCAGGACTGATTAAATTAGGACATAATGTTCTAAATATTAGTGATAGAGATATTTTACAACAATCTAAGTCCATATTTGATTTAGATGGATCAAAGTCTTTAAATGCAAAAATTATTAAAAATCACACATACTTCGAGGCTGATATTATCATTCTAGGTCATGCTGATGCTATAAAAATTGATACAATAAACACCTTAAAAAAAATTAATAATGTAAAAATTTGTCAGTGGTTTCTAGACCCAATTATTCCTGGCGGACCAGATTATTATAAAAATTTTCAAAGAATTAATAAGTTTGCAAATGTGATTGACGCTACTTTCTTAACAACATCACCAGATTGTATATCGCCGAAATTACATAATGCATATTTTATTCCAAATCCTACCGATGAATCTTTTGAAACACTAGAGGTTTATAATAATAAGCCTTCAAAAGACTTATTTTTCGCAATGAGTCATGGTGTCCATAGAGGAGTTTTAAAAAAATATAAATTCGATGAGCGAGAAATTTTTTTAAACTCACTTATAAAAAAGTCAAAAAATATAGTTTTTGATTTTTACGGACTAAAAAATAAACAACCAGTCTGGGGTAGTAAATTTTTAGAAAAACTTAGTGACTGCAGCATGGGATTAAATTTAAGTAGAGGCCCGTCAAAAAAGTATTATAGTAGCGATCGTATAGCTCAACTTATGGGTAATGGAGTGTTAACGTTTATTGATAAGAAAACTAAATTAAATGAAATTATAAATTCAAATGAAGCAGTGTTTTACAAAGATGTTAATGATTTAATTAAAAAAATTTACTTTTATAAAAACAACCCTTCTAAAAGAATTGAAATTGCAAAAAATGGAAAGAAAGCATCTTTAGAAAGATTTAATTCTAAAGTTGTTGGAGATTATATGATAAAAAAAACAATGAATCACAAATTTACTAAAAAATTTAGTTGGCAAA
>JAGYIF010000027.1 GCA_018402735.1 Pelagibacteraceae bacterium | reverse complement strand
GTTGTTTCTAGATCCATGACCATTGAGATCAACGAAGGTAGAGGCGTTGGAAAAAATAAAGATCATATTTTTCTTCATTTAAATCACTTAGATCCAAAAATCTTACATGAAAGACTTCCTGGAATTTCAGAATCTGCAAAAGTTTTTGCTGGTGTGGATGTCACTAAAGAACCAATTCCAGTACTGCCCACGGTACATTACAATATGGGCGGTATTCCTACAAATTATCATGGAGAGGTTCTAACAAAAGACCAAGACGGGTCTGAAGTGGTAGTTGAGGGTTTAATGTCTGTAGGAGAGGCGGCTTGCGTATCAGTTCATGGGGCAAATAGACTTGGATCTAATTCTTTAATTGACTTAGTTGTTTTTGGAAAAGCAGCAGCAGTAAGAGCAGCTCAAATAGTAAAACCAAATTCAAAACATGAAAAAATACCAGAAGCAGAAACACAAAAATCTTTAGATCGTTTTGATAAAATGCGAAATGCTAACGGAGGAACGCCCACGTCTGTATTGAGAGACAAAATGCAAAGAACCATGCAAAGCAAATGTGCAGTTTTTAGAACAGATAAAACACTCAAAGAGGGTTTGCATGAAATTCAACAGCCATGGGAGGGTATGAGCGATATAAAAGTTAAAGATAAATCTTTGATATTTAATACAGATTTGGTTGAGGCTTTAGAGTTTGATAATTTAATTAGGCAATCCATGGTCACAGTATCATCTGCTGAAAATAGGAAAGAAAGCAGAGGAGCGCATTCAAGAGAAGATCATAAAGACAGAAATGACAAAGAATGGATGAAACACACCTTGGCTTGGCATACTAATGGCAAAGTAAATATTGAATATAGAGACGTTCACTCTTTTACATTAACTAATGATGTGCAATACTTTCCTCCAAAAGTACGGGTTTATTAATTATTATGGTTCAGTTTGCTTTACCTCAAAATTCAAAAGTTGAAAAAGGAAATTATTTTTCCTCCAAAAGCGATTCAAAAAATATAAAAAAAATAAATATTTATCGTTGGGATCCAGATAACAATAAAAATCCAAGACTAGATACATACGAAGTAGACATGGAAAATTGTGGCCCAATGGTTTTGGATGTTTTAATTAAAATTAAAAATGAAATTGATTCAACACTGACGTTTAGAAGATCTTGCCGTGAAGGAATTTGTGGAAGTTGTGCAATGAATATTGATGGATCAAATACCTTAGCATGTACAAAATCAGCAAAAGAAGTAGCGGGTGAAATAAATATTTATCCATTACCACACATGCCAGTTATCAAGGATTTGGTCCCAGATCTGAAGCAATTATATAAGCAGTACCAATCGATAGAGCCCTGGATGCAGTCAAAGACAACTGGAGATAATGGAATTGAAAAATTACAAAC
>JAGYIF010000026.1 GCA_018402735.1 Pelagibacteraceae bacterium | reverse complement strand
GCTTCCTTGATAGATTCACCTAAAGTTGGAACAATAATTTTATCAGCCATTTATATAGTTAATGCTTTTGTAACAATTTCCTCTTGCTGGGCAACATGTTTTTTTAAATAGCCTGTAGCAGTTGATGCTGAAGGTCCTCTGCCTATATATTGAACAGTCTTAGTTTTTGCTTTTATAAAATCTAAAGTCCAATTGATATATCGTTCGACACTATTCCAGCATCCCATATTTTTTGGCTCCTCTTGACACCATATATATTCGCTCGCATTAACAAATCTTTTAATATGTTTTGCCAAAGCTTTTGCCGGAAAAGGATATAACTGTTCTATTCTGATAAGTTGAATTCTGTTGTCCTTAATTTGCTCTCTTTTTTCCAAAAGATCGAAATATACTTTTCCAGAACACAGAATAACTCTCTTAATATCCTTATCGGCAGCTAATTTAATTAGTTTATATTCTGGATATTCTGCATGATCACGTAATACTCTATGAAAGGAATTTTCTTTTGAAAAATCTTCTAATTCAGAAACGCATTTTTTATGTCTTAATAAAGACTTTGGAGTAAAAATAATTAATGGTTTTCTAAATTGTCTATGAATTTGTCTTCGCAAAACGTGGAAATAGTTTGCTGGTGTAGTACAGTTTACTACTTGTAAATTTTCTTGTGCACACGCTTGCAGATATCTTTCAATTCTTGCCGAAGAATGTTCTGGGCCTTGACCCTCATAACCATGTGGCAATAACATTACCAGCCCACTTGCTCTTGTCCATTTTTTTTCTCCAGAACTAATAAATTGATCAAAAATGACTTGGGCTCCATTAGCAAAATCACCAAATTGAGCTTCCCACAATACTAAAGTGTCAGGTTCTACTAAAGAATATCCATACTCAAATCCCAAAACACCCATTTCAGATAATAAACTATCAATTATTTCTGCCTTGGCTTGTTTTTTACTTAAGTTATTTAATGGAAAATATTTTTCACCCGTAGTTTGATCTGTCAACCCAGCATGTCTTTGACTAAAAGTACCTCTAACAGAATCTTGTCCAACTAACCGAACTGGATAGCCCTCTTCTAATAAGGTTGCAAACGCTAGGCTTTCTGCTGTTGCCCAGTCAAATCCCTTTCCGGTTTCAAACATTTTTTGCTTAGCTTCAAATATTCTTTTAATAGTTGAGTGGGCATCAAAACTTTCAGGGATATAACATAACTTCTTCTGAAGATTTTTAATAATTTTAAGATCAACCCCCGTAATTCCTCTTCGATCAGAACCAACTTCTGTTGTAAATTTTGACCAGATTCCAGTAAACCAATCTTGTTCATTTGATAAATAATTTTTAGAAGATTCAAATTCTTCATCTAATTTTTTCTTATAGTCAGATTTTTGTTTTTCTATTTGTTCTTTTGTAAACAATCC
>JAGYIF010000025.1 GCA_018402735.1 Pelagibacteraceae bacterium | reverse complement strand
TCATTATTGAACAAAGGTCTAGAAATAATTTTCAGGTGGTTTTTAGGTGAAGCTTTTAACCTTTTGCAAACCCTAAAGTTCCTGCAGTCATAGCAAATTTGCTTTTAGCTTAATCTTATAAACAATACTTTTGTCTAATATTTAAGGAGTATTATAGTATCCTCAAAATATTAATTAGAATTAAAATTTATTTTCCTAATATCGTAACCACTATTACCAGCACTATCAAATTCATTTATCATAAACAGTGAACGACTATTGTCAGCGAGTAATGCACCAGTATTAATCATTTCAAAAGGAACCACAGCAGATTTATGCCAATTAAAATTGTTCTTGGGTAGAAAATAGAATTTAAATCTGCGATTTTGAGAAGTCAGTTCTCCTTTTTCATCAATTTCAGCTTTACCAATTTGAGCTCTTATGACAATCTCATCTTTAAACTCAAAAAGACCATCTACAACGCTATTACTCAGTAAATAATTGATGGCTTTTTCTCGATTATTATTAAAAAAAACAATAGGATCAGTGCTAATTTTATCTACTTTGAAATCATCATCAATTATTGGATGTCCTGTTATCTCTTCTAAGAACAAATCCTCAATTCGAAATAATTCTAACTTGGAGGGTAGCAAAAAGTTTAATGAATTTATATCTGATTCTAATAATAATCCACCTGCATTTGCATTCATTGCCAGAATCACATCTTCTGAATTTGGTTTAACAACTTCAGAAATAACATCTCCTGTATTTAAATCATAAACTTCAATAAATGATTCCATATTTCCACCAGATGTCTGAGTAATTAAATAGTTATCAACAATTTGGAAGTCCTTGATCGCTCGAGAAAAGAAATTATATTCAGAGATTGGCATGCCACCTTCTAATTCAAACTTTATAAGTTTTAATAATTGATCATCCCAAACATAAAAATAATTCTCAACAACTTTAATTATCAAAGGATTAATATACTCTAACGGGCCAGTACCAATTTCTTCTATCACGTCACACTGTTTTCCTTCTAAATCATACTTAATAATCTGGCCTTTTGCCGTTGTCAAAAAGAATTCCTTTAGATTTATAAATCAAAATCTAAAGGTTTCGAAAGAAGTACCTGACCCTCATTTAAACGCGCTATTTTTGAGATTTCAGGGTTTAATACCTGATTTTGCTCAACCTCTTTACTACAAGAGGTTATGAGCAAAATCAAAATAAATGAAAACAATACATTACTTTTTATTTTATTAAGTTCCATGGATCTTGTTAAGCTTATTCCGATTTTTCCTTACACTTAAATTATCCACCCGTGCTACAAGAAATAGACATAGTTGGAAAAGGAATACCCAATCCAAAGTCAACGGTAACATTCCAATAAGGACAGTATAAATTCGGTAATCCTCCCGGTTTACATTCACTGGAAGTATTTTGATCAATAGTTTGGCTCTGCAAACTAAAACTCAATAAAGCCAGGGCTATGGCAGTACAAAGAACATACAATTTTTTCATGACTAGTAAAATTAAGTTATATCACTTGGCCTTCCGGCATTGTTTACATTATCTTTTAACGAAACAGAACCGAATCAACACTCGTTGATAATTTAAAGTAAATAGATATATTTTACATTTACAAGGATTGATACAAAAAAACGATTCATGCTTTTTATGCATATTGCTTAACTACGCTAATCTTGTTGTTTACATACGTATTTATGTTGTTTGTATCCTATTTTATGCATTTCATCACAAGTATTATTAGCCAAATTTCATTTAAATATTTTTATAAATAGGCGAATATTATCTAATTTAAATTTTTTTTAACTACTTCTTACAACTTATTAACGTATCCTATCAAGTTATCATGAT
>JAGYIF010000024.1 GCA_018402735.1 Pelagibacteraceae bacterium | reverse complement strand
ATTTATCCAGCCGTAGATCCATTAGACTCAACCTCAAGGATTTTGGATCCAAGGGTTGTTGGAGAAGAACATTACAGAGTTGCTCGAGAAGTGCAAAAAATTCTACAAACCTATAAATCTTTGCAAGATATTATTGCCATTTTAGGAATGGACGAATTGTCCGAAGAAGATAAGCTGGTTGTTGCTAGAGCAAGAAAAATTCAAAGATTTTTATCTCAGCCATTTTTTGTTGCCGAAGTATTTACAGGATCGCCAGGCAAGTTAGTTAGTCTTGATTCTACAATAAAAGGATTTGCAGCTATCTGTAAGGGCGAATACGACCACTTACCAGAAGCAGCTTTCTATATGGTAGGAACAATAGAGGAAGCAGTAGAAAAAGCTGATAAAATGGCAAAAGAGGTATCAAAATAAAAAATGAATGAGACTATCCAGGTTGACATTGTAACACCTGAAAAAAAAATTTTCTCAGAAAACGACATTGTATCAGTAACAGTTCCTGGGATTGAAGGAGAAATGGGAATTTTGTATAATCATATACCCGTTATTAGCTTTCTTAAACCGGGTACAATAAATATTGAAACAAAAAATAAAGAAACAAAATTCTTTATTGCTGACGGAGTTGTGGAGTTTAATAATAATACTGTAACGATTTTGGCCTCAGAAATTTATGATCTTGCAACAATAAATGATTTTACTATTGATCAACTAAAGCAAAAATCTAAAGAAAAAATACAAAAAGAAAACCAGAGTGATAATGACATCTTTTTAGCAGGAAAATTCGAAGAAGAGATTAATCGATTAACCTCTGTTAAATAAAAGATTTAAATTCTTCCACTAATTCTTTATATAATTCTTTTTTAAATGGTACGATCAGATCAGGTAATTCGTCGATATTAACCCACTTCCATTTCTTAAATTCAGGTTTTTTTTGATTTAAGTCTATTTCGTCTTCTTTTCCTAAAAACTCTGCTAAAAACCAAGTTTGCTTTTGTCCCTTATATTTTCCTTTCCATATTTTACCCAAAAGATAATCAGGAAGATCGTAGGTATATATTTTTTTGGATTTTTTTATAATTTTTATTGTTGAAATTCCTGTTTCTTCTTTTAATTCTCTTTTAGCCGCATCAACTAAATTTTCTTCTTTATCAACTCCTCCCTGAGGCATCTGCCATGCAGCTTGGTTATCAATTCTTTTGCCTACAAAAATTTTTTTATCTTTACTTACAACCATTATGCCAACGCCCTGTCTGTATGGTAATTTACTCATATTTGATAAAATTTTATCCTCTAAAAAGATTTAAAGCGTATTGTAGCTGGTTATCTTTTTTGTCGTCGTTAATTTTAAAATCAGTTTTATTTTCTTTAACTGAAATATCTGGTTCCACACCGATTTCTGAAATAGAGGTTCCAGACGGCAAATAATATTTAGCAGTTGTGAGTCTGAGCCCACCCTTATCTTTAAGTGGTATTATGGTCTGAACAGATCCTTTGCCAAATGTCTTTTCCCCAAGTAGTATTGCTCTTTTATGGTCTTTAAGTGCACCGGAAACGATTTCTGAAGCCGAAGCGGAGCCTCTATTAATGAGTACAACTAAAGGTTTGCCATTTAAAACATCCCCTTTTTTTGCAGTATAGATTTTGATGTCATCTTTATTTCTTCCTCTAATAGAAACAATTTCACCACCATCCAAAAAGGCATCACTAATTTTAACTGCTTGTGAAAGTAGTCCTCCAGGATTGTTTCTTAAGTCTAAAATATATCCTTTTATATCTTTGTTAGTCTTTGAAAGGTCTTTTATTTTGGATAATAATTGATCAGAACTTTGTTCATTAAAAGCTCTAAGCCTTAGATACCCAACTTCTTCTTTGATAGCAGAAGTAACTTCCCTTACTTTTATAATATCTCGTACAATAGTGAATGACAAATCATCATCTATGTCTTCACGTCTTATAGTTATTTTGATAGAGGTGCCAACTTTGCCTCTCATTAAATTTACAGCCTCCATTATGTTAAGACCTTTGACCTGTTTATCATTAATTTTAATTATATAATCCCCCGGTTTTATACCAACACGATCAGCGGGCGAGTCTTCCATGGGAGAAATAACTTTTACGAAACCTTTTTCCATTGTAATTTCAATTCCAAGTCCACCAAA
>JAGYIF010000023.1 GCA_018402735.1 Pelagibacteraceae bacterium | reverse complement strand
TAATTTATTGGCACGACTACGCATTACGTATAAAACTATGGGAAATTGCAGGAAAAGATTCCTCCACATGACCAAGTGTCCAAAAAATCGGATCATTCGCAGTAGTGATAATTGGAGACACTAGCAGCAGTGGTGTTTGAATCATAAGTAGCGTTGGTAATTGAAACATTACAGTAGTCGTAGTTAAATTATAAGCAGTAGCAGCAACTGAAACATTAGTAGAAGCAATGGAACATAAGTAGCGGCGATAACTGGAACATATTTAGCGGGGGTAATTGGAAAAGTGCTAGAAGAATTTAAAGCCATTAGATATTTGTTGGGAAAATTATTGCAACGCGAATAGTCTCATTGGATGGCTTGGAGTCAATGGATTAAATGGTTTTGAGACGTTGTGCGGTTTTAAGACGCAAGACTTTTCTGGGTTTATGGGGGTGCAGGGGTGCGGGGATGCAGAGGTGCGGGGGTTCGAGTATTCGAGTGCTCGAGTGTTCGGGGGTATATACCCCCTTTTTTTTGCCGTTTAAAAATGGATTTAAAAACCCTTCAAAACAAAGTCATTATGTACTTTCAAGCTTAAAAAAATCCAAAAAAAAAGGCCAAAAAAAAATGGATATACCTCCCTTTGGATTAAATAAATATGGCTTTAGCTAATGGCCAATATCTCCTTTGGATTAAATAAAATATGGACTTGGTTTAGTGTAAAAAAGTCATTTCTTAATCTAGCTTGATTTAAAATGAAAATGTCTTTTTTTAAAATGCACGCAAAGTTAAAGCTAAAAAGACCTTAGTTATGGATATAAACGCATGAGGGGGGGGTGTACACTTATATTTTTTTTCTCCTGTTCTGAAACCAAATGAAACCACCAATCAGTAGGATTGAAAAAGTAGAAATCCCTAAAGACTTTAACACCAGCGGATTGTTAAAATCATAGAGCGATACCGCTTCTCCATACAATAACATCCCATGCATAAAAGCGATTAAGCCAAAGGTGATAAAAAGGAGCCATATCTTTTTCATTTTAAATTGTTTTTGCCTCTAACTTATTTCGAATGAGTACCCATGAAAGAGGGAGAAGAATCATTAAACTAAACAATATGATAGATATAAAAGTGGTTAAAAAATCATTAAAAGTTTGTTCACTTAGGGTCTCAGGAATAATTTGAACCAATTTAGAGCGGTATGATCCCCAATAATTAATTAATGCATGAAAAAACATGACCAAAACTAGACTGTTTGTCCTAATATTAACTACTTGTAGAAAAATACCAATACTAAAGGCAAAAAGAGTTTGGTTAATCACAGAATACGTATCATAACTAGATAAAAATAAGTTGGTCAAGTGGGCCAATGCAAAAAGGGCCGATGACACTAAAATTGAAAATAATAGATTCTTTTTAAGTTTCTTCAAGAGGTAATTAAATACAAAAAATCTAAAAAATAACTCCTCAAATACTCCTGTCGCTAAACAAGATAAAACAAATAGTGAATGTCTACTTAAAGGGACAAATTCGCCATTTGCTTCAAGCATTGAGTGAATTTTACTAACAGACAAAAAGAGAAAAAAGATACCTACAGCTAAGGCCCATAAGGTAGATCTTCCAAAAAATAGTAGCTCTTTAAATTTGAACTTAAAAATCACAAAACACAATATGCTCGTTTGAATAAGTGATTTGAAAATATGGTATGCTAAAAAGTTGTCTTCAAAATATTGATTTGGTATCTTAAGCAAGATATTGATCAATAATAATAAAGCTACAATCTTAATGAGGTTTGTATATTTTGTCAAATTCATTAAAAAATACCGTATCTAAATACTGTCAATCAAAAAAAATAAGATAACTACGAGACAAAGCGCTGCAAACAACATAAAGATCTCTGCTTTTATCTTGGAGGTATTACTGACAATGATTGCCCTTCTTAAACTACTTAGTCTGTAACCAAATACTATCACTATTAACGGTATAAAAATCAGATATAACATACGAATAAAATTAAGCACTTTCAGCTAAGCATAAGCTAAAACTCACCACGGCTATAGCAACTCCTATTGGACCCAAAAACCTTTTAGCAACAGCTGAGAAAGCTCTTGTTAAAGCAGCTGCAGACCAAGCTGTTGCTGATGAACCCCCTAATGCGAAAAGTGCGTCAGCGCCAACAGCTACTGTTGCGCATTTTAAAAAATCCTCTCCGCCTTTAATGATAAAATTATTTTTCCCTCTAACAACATTAACTTATAGGCTTCTAAAGTAATCGTATCTGGTTTTTCTATCAACAAAATTAAATCAGTTTGTTTTTTTACATTTGATAACATCTCAATGTAATTTTCTTTAGAAAAATCATCAAACTCACTTATATTCTCGTTATTTATATTACAGGACGTTAATAGAATCACTATTAAAAAATTATAAAGTGCTATATTTTGAAATCTACTCTTAGTTTGTTTCATGATATTAGATTTAAAATTTAATTTATAATTATAAAACTAGCACTATTCACTATTCGTGAGACTCCAAAAGGAGGAACGGTATAAAAAATAGGATTACTGGTAAATGAAGTGTATTTGAAAACTAGAAATCATTATCTAATAGGAAAAAGATTTAGAAAAATGGGGTGGTGAGTGGCA
>JAGYIF010000022.1 GCA_018402735.1 Pelagibacteraceae bacterium | reverse complement strand
AAATTAATCAAGCATTAAATTATTTATTTTAAAAACATTTCAAGAGTAACTTTTGATTTTGTAGTCAAAAAATATGGGTAAAACATTTTATTTTTCTTCCCGTAAAAAATATCCACATACATTTTGTTTAATTTTTCTTCATCATCAAGCTCATGGCCAGCAATAGTTTGATAAGTTAATTTACACTTTTGCAAAGATTCTTGATAGATTAATTTAGAAGAATTAATAATATATGGATCAGTATCTTCTTTTGATAATTTTAAATAAAAAACATTAGACCCATCAAAAACTTTTTTTTGCTTATTACAATTTAATTGTTTTTTTTGTTCAAAAATTAATTGCTGAACAGCAGTCAGTGGGTCTAGTACATTTATTAAATCTTCTTGAGATATTGGAACAATATCTTTTTTTTCTTTTTTAGGTGGATTTGAAAAATTACTAATCACAACCTGATCTTTCAAAACTATTTTCTTAGTTCTGCTCTTTTCTTTTTTTTGATAAGCAAATTTATATGTTGCTTTATTTTGTTCATACTCGACATTTCCAGATCCTTTGAAATTATAAAAAAAACTCATCAAATTTTTACTTTCAATTTCTGTTGTTAATTTTTGATCATTGATACTTGAAAATTTAATTTCCATAAATCTAATGTTTAAACCATACACATCGAAGTGATATTCTCGTGCAGAAACGGTTTGCGTTACAAAATTGTATAAGATAAAAATAAGAATAAAATTTTTTTTCATGAATAAATCACTAATTAAATTTATTACGGATTTCGGTCCATTACTAATTTTTTTTATTTTTTATAAGAAGTATGGCATGGAGGAGGCAATTATTCCATTAATCATAGCCACAGCTGTTTCGGTTGGTGTAATTTATCTGTCTGAGAAAAAAATCCCTTTGATGCCCCTGATTGGCGCTGTTTTAGTTGGAGGGTTTGGCGGTCTAACAATTTATTTTCAAGATAAGACTTTTTTTTACATGAAACCAACGATCATCAACGTTTTATTTGCTTTGGTTTTGCTCTACGGCCAATTAATTTTAAAAACGTCATTATTAAAAAAAATTTTAGGAGAAGCCTTGAAGCTTACAGAGGAAGGATGGAACGTTTTAACAAACCGCTGGATTTATTTTTTTATTTTTTTAGCAATACTCAATGAACTGGTATGGAGAACTCAAACAGAAGAGTTGTGGGTTAAATTCAAGGTATTTGGCATGCTACCTATTACTTTCATTTTCACTATTTTTCAAATATCTATTATTAATAAACATAAAATAGATAATTAATGTTTCAATATCAAGTAATTCATAATCATAAATACGAGCAAGAAAATTTTTTTAATAAAAAAGAACTTGGAGAAATTTTAAATCTTTATGGGTTTATGGTTTCTATGGGGGAATGGAAAGATTATGCCATTTTTATTAATAAAAACGTAGTTGGTTTTAATATTTATAGAAAAGCTACCGAGAATCCTCTTTATCAAATTATAAAAAATCTGAATGTACAAAACAAAATTGAAAAATATATTCTACGGGATCACTCTGGTAACAACGTAAAAAAATCTTTTAATCTTAAAAATATTTTAGAAACTATAAATAAAAGAAAACTAAAACTAGTAAAGTGAAAATAAAAAAACAGAATTTGCCCACTAAATATTGCAAATGTTGTGGCCTTTCATTCACTTGGAGAAAAAAATGGAAACGATGTTGGGATGATGTGCTTTATTGTTCTAAAAAATGCTCAAGCTCAAAATAAAAAGGCTTCTAAATATAATTAGAAGCCTTAATTTAAATTATAAATTATGTGATTATCTTCTTTGACCAAAAAGTCTGAGAAGCATGATAAATAAATTGATAAAATCTAAGTACAAAGTTAAAGCGCCCATAATTGCTTTCTTGCTCATAACTTCATTTCCGTCAGACTCAATGTACATATTTTTTATTTTTTGAGTGTCATATGCGGTTAATCCAACAAAAATTAAAACACCTAACACAGAAATAACAAAATGCATTGCTGTCGATTTTAAAAATATATTAACTATTGAAGCAATGATGATACCAATTAGTCCCATTATTAAAAAAGATCCCATAGATGTTAAATCTTTTTTAGTTGTATAACCATAAATACTCATTGCACCAAAAGTACCGGCTGTAATAAAAAATACTCTTGATATGCTAGTGCCTGTATACACGACAAAGATAGAGGAAAGCGAAGCGCCCATTAAAGCGGCAAAAATCCAAAAAACGGTTTGCGCTCTTGATGCGCTCATATTATTTATTCCAAAACTCATATATATAACTATTCCAAGTGGAGCTAAAGCAATGACCCACATCAAAGATGAATTGTAAATCGAGTTACCAAAAGCGGTTAAGCCGGTAATATTGCCTGCTAAATCTGTAACAACTGCAAATTTAAAAATCATTAAAGCAACAAGACCAGTCAAAAGAACTCCTGATCCCATAAAATTATAAACGGACAACATGTACGTTCTTAAACCTTCATGAATGGCCTCGGACCTGACGGTCGAGGACTTAATTGCATTAATTCTTTCGTTTAAATTCATATTTCTCCTTATTTATATTAATTTTATCAAATAGTTAAGGACTATATGACTATTAAATTTGGCAATTTCAAGACCTTTGCAAGCTAAATATACAAATAAATTTTATACATTAAATTATAC
>JAGYIF010000021.1 GCA_018402735.1 Pelagibacteraceae bacterium | reverse complement strand
ATATCTTGCTGTTCATTTTGCAGCGCTAAGATTGTCCAAATAAAGGTAGCTTTTTTATTATCTTTTGTCACTATAACTTCAAAGATTTCATGAATAGGGTCTTGATGGATGGTTGTAATACTGGTTTGGCTGTGATTGAGGAGAATAGAATAACTTTCAGTTTCTAGCATTTCTATAAAATTATGAATAGGCCCTGTTAATGCTTTGTTATTAGGATGAGCAAATTCATAGGTTTGCTTGATGCCAAAATTATTTCCTAATTTCTTATTATGCTGCAAGGATTGTAACTGTATCGTTAAGACTTGATAGGCATTTAATTGCGGGTTTGGCGAAATGAGCTTAGTCTTGTTGGTGAAAATACCAATACCGCCAATGATAACTGATAATAATACAACCCCTAATAATAATCTAAAATGTTTCACAAAAATATTATAACAAGATTATAATATATTTATATATTTGATTAATTATGCTGGAAACAAAAGAGCCAATGATTGAGGCAACCTGTGAAGAGTGCGGCGCCACCGATACAACCGTTCATCCTCATTTTCTTTTATATGGATTAAAGCTGTGTCAATCATGCAGCATTTCTAAAACTTTATTTCCCGTTTAATGAGCAGTAATCTTGCCCAAACTAATTACGCCCAGCAATTAATCCATAAGTTAGAGAAAGATAAAACGTTTAACATTGAGCTAAAGGAGGCTTCTAATACTTTTTTAGAAAAAGGGATGGAGACTTATTATGATTTTTATGAAAAAGATAAACGAGGTAGCTTTTTTAACTGTGTGATTTTTTATTTCCCAGAACCCCGCCAGTCAGATGTGGGCTTATTTATTGAACCTACTCCAAGCTTATATATCAAAGCAGATCATAGGGTTATTCCCATGCAGGATGCAAAACCTTATAGTATGATGCGTTCATTTACCCCGCAAAACTTACAATCCTTTTCCACCAAGGAACTAGAGGATATCAAGCATATTTTCATAAAAGCTATTTATAAAACTGCAGAGCAAATTTATTAGCAAGACTAAAAGCTAAATAATGTTAGCGGGAAGGTCTGCAGTATTCTACTGCCGGTTATATTATTACTAGTTGTCTTTGCTAACCTACGCGCAGTTTTTTTAATCGCTTTGTTTAGTGTATAGTTCCTATATGAAAGAATCACTTCTTACCGATGTGTTTTTCCAAGCCGGATTATTTTTACTCCTTGCTGCAATTATTATTCCTATATTACGTTATGCTAAAATTCCTACAGCACTTGGATATTTACTTGCAGGCATAGCGCTTGGTCCTTATGGTTTTGGGATTATGATCGAGCATTTCCCGGTGCTTGAGCAGGTTAGTATAAAAGATGATCAGACACTTACCATTTTAGCTGAGATCGGGATTGTTTTATTGCTGTTTGTAATAGGCCTTGAAATCACGCTGCGTAAACTTTGGCAAATGCGTAATCTGGTGTTTGGATTGGGCGGTGCACAGGTGATCATCACCGCACTGGTGGTGGGCGGGACTATTTTTGCATGGGGTAACAGTATACAGGTTTCGGTCTTACTTGGTTTGGGACTGGCCTTATCATCCACTGCCCTGGTCATTCAATGGCTGCAAGAGCAAAAACTTTTTGCCTCACAAGCCGGCCGCTCTAGTTTTAGTATTCTCTTATTTCAGGATCTATTCATTATTCCCATATTATTATTACTGACTATTCTTAGCTCTGATCTGGGCGAGAATGTTGTTCAATTTGTATCCTTCTCATTGTTTAAGATGGTTGCAACCGTGCTCCTGATTTATTTTGCGGGAAAAATATTATTGAAGCCGCTCTTTTTATTTGCAAATAAACATGGAGGCTCTGAAGTTTTTATGGCGCTGAGTTTATTAGTAATAGTAGTTAGTTCCTATATTGCATCCATGGCCGGTATTTCCATGGCGCTTGGCGCATTTATTGCTGGTTTGTTATTAGCCGATACACAGTACCGTCATGAAATTTCTGCTTTGATTATTCCTTTTAAAAGTATGCTGCTCGGATTTTTCTTCTTATCGTTTGGCATGGGAATTAATTTAGCATTTATCTTGCAGCAGCCTTTATGGCTTGGCTTGACTGTGATCGGATTAATGCTGATGAAGGCGGTCATTGTTTTTGTTCTTTGCAAGATCTGGAAACAGACCACAGCAGTATCTGCAGAAAGTGCAATTTTACTTTCCCAAGCTGGTGAGTTTGGGCTTCTGGTTGTTGGTAGTGCACTTGCGGTGGGACTTATGGAGGAGGCCACTGGTCAATTCACCTTGATTACCATCGGCATTACCATGTTACTAACTCCGCTAATTGCTCTGGTTTCACGCCGGGTCGGGCATTTTCTTGAAAATAAAGATCATGCCCAAAAGAATTATCATGTAAGTCAGGTAGACAATTTAAATAAGCATATAGTAATTTTTGGTTTTGGCCGGATCGGTCAAGGCGTAGCCGATGTCTTGTGCCGGGAAGGATATGAAATTTTGGGCTTTGATAAAAGTATCGAACGCGTTAATAAATCTCGTTCAGGATCGCGGCCTGTCTATCTTGGCGATGCCGTTATGCCGAGTACGCTTAAAGCTGCCCAGCTTGACAAGGCGCTTTGTGCAACGATTACTCTGGATGATGCGGCTGCAACAAGGTCCATTATCGAATCTATTCGCAGGATAAGTAGCACCATCCCGATTGTTGTCCGCACGCATAATTCTGAAGATATGGAGATGTTTGATCTGGATGAACATACGGATGTTATTGCGGAACATCTACTTATCAGCGGTATGTTATCGGAGAAAATACTTAGCCACTGCGGTAGGTCTAGCTAGCACCCTTATATCTATAAATGATCATGTATTAGTGAAAAGACTCATACCGCTGGTAGCAGTATCTTGAGTTAAAAGTTTGGTTAATTTATAAAAAAGTGAAGTAAATAAAAATTTTAAATTAAATAATTTTTTTCAACCTAACGGCTGTAATTCAGTATGTTTCAAACAAACGTATAGGGCAGGGTTAGTAGGAAAGTGTAGTTTGTAGTTAACTTCGTTTAAAAACTAAAAATAATATAAATGACGAGAAGAATTAACCCAGCACAAACTAAAAGGATTTTCAGATTACTTATTAGATCCGCTTTTCTTATATCAGCTCTTTCCTGCAACATCGTATTAAGAGTTTTTTTTCCAGAAATAAAGGAAAC
>JAGYIF010000020.1 GCA_018402735.1 Pelagibacteraceae bacterium | reverse complement strand
ACAATAATATGTATTGTGCCACCTATATTATGTCCTGGCACACCTGACATTGCAAAACATTCAGCAACTACTCCCTGTCCTGCAAAAGCCGCATCCCCATGCAATAATATCGGTATAACTTTTTCTCTTGTTTTATCTTTATGAAAAAATTGCTTTGCCCTAGTTTGTCCAAGAACAACTGGATTTACAGCTTCTAAATGTGAGGGATTTGCTGTTAAGCTTACGTGAACTTTATTGCCATCAAATTCTCTGTTTGCAGATGCTCCCAAATGATATTTAACATCACCCGATACTCCACCCATTGCAGGTCCTGGTTCTCCAGCGAACTCTTTAAATATTTTTTTTAATGGTTTTTGAATAACATTAGTTAGTACATTTAGTCGTCCTCTATGAGGCATTCCTATTTTTACCTCAACAGCTCCTGATAAGCCCCCAACTTTAATAATTTGTTCCATAGCCGGAACTAGGGATTCGCAGCCATCAAGCCCAAATCTTTTTGTGCCAACAAATTTAACGTGTAAATATTTTTCAAAACCTTCTGCTTCCAAAACTCTATTTAATATTGCTTTTTTTCCCTCTAGTGTGAAAGAAATTTCCTTGTCTTTTCCTTCTATTCTATTTTGAATCCAACTTTTTTCATCAGGATCTGTCATGTGCATGAATTCAACGCCTACTTTTGAACAATATGTTTTTAGTAAAATTTCCAAAATTTCATTAATAGTTGCATATTTAAGACCAAGAACATCATCCAAAAAAATCTTTCTTTCTCTATCTTGTTTTGTGAACCCGTATGTTTCTGGATTTAATTCTGGATGTTCTGCATTAGAAGTCAATCCTAGAGGATCTAAATCTGCAATTAAGTGACCTCGAATTCTGTAAGCTCGAATCATCATAATTGCTCTAACAGAATCTTTTGTTGCCGTTTCTATATTGAAGTTATCTGGTATTTCTTTTGAATTTGATTTAATAACTTTTTCTTGAATTTCTAAAACATTAATTTTAGGCAATAAATTTTCGTAACGATCTAAATTATTATTCTGGATATTTTTTATCTGCTCTGGTGACCAGGAAGCGCCTTGGGTATTTTTTTTAATTAATTCTTTATTTTCCGCTAGCCCTAAAAAAAATTCTCTCCAACTTCCTTGTATAGAGTTTGGATCTTTTACAAACTTGTCATACAGCTCATCAATATATGATGAATTGGCTCCGGATAAAAACGAGGTAGTTTCGAATATTTTATTTTTGGACGATGACATTTTTTTGTCTAGATATATCTCAACCTTGAAGTTTAGTCTTTAATGTTTTTCCAATTTCTGCTGGTGAATCTGTAACCGTAATTCCACAAGATTTCATTTTTTCTATTTTATCCTGAGCTCCACCTTTTCCACCTGCGACGATTGCACCAGCATGCCCCATTCTTCTTTCTAGTGGCGCTGTTAATCCGGCAATAAAACCGACGATAGGTTTTTTAGTTTTTGAATCTTTAATAAACTGAGCAGCCTCTTCTTCTGCCGTACCACCAATTTCTCCTATCATAATAATAGATTCTGTTTTGTCGTCTTTTAAAAATAGCTCTAAACAATCTATAAAACTTGTTCCATTTACTGGGTCGCCTCCAATACCGATACAAGTTGATTGGCCAAGTCCGATCGCAGATGTTTGTGCTACCGCTTCATAAGTTAAAGTTCCTGAACGCGAGACAATTCCAACAGAACCTTTTTGATGGATGTGTCCTGGCATAATACCTATTTTGCACTCACCTGGGGTAATGATTCCAGGACAGTTTGGTCCTATCAGTCTTGATTTAGATAGATTTAATTTTTCCTTAACTCTAATCATGTCTAAAATTGGTATCCCTTCGGTAATACAAACAATCAAGGGAATTCTACAATCAAGAGCTTCTATAATAGCTGCTGCTGCAAACTTTGCGGGCACATAAATCATACTAGCATCTGCTTCGGTAGACTTAACTGCTTCTTCAACTGAATTAAAAATAGGTTTTCCAAGATGGGTCTGGCCACCTTTTCCAGGTGTAACTCCTCCAACTAAGTTTGTTCCGTAAGCAATGGCCTGCTCAGAATGAAATGTCCCGTGTTTTCCTGTGAAACCTTGGCAAATAACTTTTGTATTTTTATTAACCAAAACTGACATAAATTATTTGATAGCCTTAACTATTTTTTTTGCGGCGTCTGAAAGATCATCTGCTGGAATAATTTTTAAACCTGATTGTGCTAGTATTTTTTTTCCTTCTTCGAATTTAGTTCCTGCTAATCTAACTACTAAAGGCACTGTTAAGTTTGTTTCTTTTGCAGCTGCAATAACTCCTTCTGCAATGACATCACATCGCATAATCCCACCGAAAATATTAATTAAAATTCCTTTAACGTTCTTATCTGATAAAATTATTTTAAAAGCTGCTGAAACTTTTTCTTTTGTAGCTCCTCCACCAACATCTAAAAAATTTGCTGGCTCAGAACCGTACAGTTTAATAATATCCATAGTTGCCATTGCTAGGCCTGCTCCGTTCACCATGCAACCAATGACACCATCTAGTTTTATATAAGCTAAATCATATTTACTTGCCTCTATTTCGGCAGGATCTTCTTCGCTCAAATCCCTCAAACTTACTATATCTGGATGACGATATAATGCGTTATCATCAAAATTAATTTTTGCATCCAAACATAGCACTTGATTTTCTTTTGTTAAAATCATTGGATTAACTTCAATTAGGTTAGCGTCTGTGTTAACCAATGCTTGAAACACAGATTCTATGAGTTTTGCGGCCTGTTCTATGGATTGTTCTGGAAGTTTGTAAGGTTTTAAAATTTGCGCAACATCATCCTTAGAAAGTCCTTTGCCAAGACTAATTCTGGTAGTTATAATTTTTTCAGGAGTTTTATTTGCTACTTCTTCAATGTCCATTCCTCCTTCTGCACTAGAAATAAATGCGATTTTAGAACTTGCTCTGTCGACTAAGCATGAAAGGTAAAACTCTTTTGATATTTCTGAGGCTTCTTCAATATAAAGCCTCTTGACTTCTCGTCCTTGCGGACCTGTTTGATGAGTAATCAATACTTTTCCTAATAATATTTTTGCTTCTGCCTTTAATTTTTCAATATTATCAACAACTTTTACGCCTCCAGCTTTTCCTCTTCCGCCAGCATGAATTTGTGCTTTTAAAACAATTTTATTTGTTTTAATAATTTTTACTTTTTCATCTATTTCATTAAGTGCAAAAATAGGTACCCCAGTTGGTACAGGTACTCCAAATTTTTTTAAAATATCTTTAGCTTGATACTCGTGAATATTCATCTAGGCTAGACTTGGATCTATTTTTTTTGCCGCTTCAAATAAATTTTGAACAGCAACAATCGATATATCAAAATTTTTTTTTTCTTCGTTATCTAGTTCTAGTTCAATAACTTTTTCTATACCTTTTGAGCCAATCACAACTGGAACCCCAACATATAAATCTTTAATTCCATATTCCCCATTTAAAAATGCAGCACAAGGAAGTGTTTTTTTCTGATCATGTAAATACGCTTCTGCCATTTGCACTCCAGCTGCAGCTGGGGCATAAAAAGCTGAGCCTTTTTCTAAATATTTTACTATTTCAGCTCCACCATTTCTTGTTCGGTCTACGATTTCATTTAACTTTTCTTGGGAAAGCTTCCCGCTCTTAACAATATCTGATAATTTTTCTTTTCCTACAAAAGTTCTATTTGGCATAGGAACCATAGTGTCGCCGTGACCTCCTAAAACAAATGAATCTATTTCTTTTATTGAAACCTTTAATTCTTGTGACAAAAATCTTTTAAATCTTGAAGTATCTAATACTCCAGCCATGCCAATTACTTTATTTTTTGGTA
>JAGYIF010000002.1 GCA_018402735.1 Pelagibacteraceae bacterium | reverse complement strand
TATAAAATCCTTACAAATTTGATCAGCCAGGCTGGTAACTCTGGTGGGGCTTAGTTTATATTTTTTCTAAAATAACTTTTAATTTAGCCTTGCTCTCAAGTCCAAGTCCAACAAATCTAGGAAAAGTAACATAACTATTCTCCACAAGTGAGTTGTCAGGAAATCCACCAAAAGGTTGAAATAGGTTTGGGTAAATTTCATTTCCCCCCAAACCTAACCCGGCTGCAATATTACAAGATAGTTGATGTCCACCATGAGGAATAATTCTAGTTGGGCTCCACCCATAATCTTTTATCATCCCTAGTGTCTTTACGTACTCGACTAACCCATAACTTAATGAACAATCAAATTGTAACCAGTCTTTGTTTTTTCTCATTCCACCATATCGAATTAGGTTTCTTGCGTCTTGCATTGAAAATAAATTTTCTCCAGTTGCAACTGGGTTTGGATATTCCTCACAAAGTTTTGCATTAAGATCAAAATCTAAAGGATCACCCACCTCTTCGAACCATTTTAATTGATAAGGCTCTAAGGCTTTGGCGTATGTTTTGGCTGTTGGAAGATCAAATCTGCCATTAGCATCAACGCATAAATTATTTCCATCACCAACAATTTTTAAGACACTTTCAATTCTTGTTAAATCTTCCTTTAAAGAAGCTCCTCCAATTTTCATTTTAACAGTGGAGAAACCTTGATCCACATAACTCTTCATTTCTTCTTGAAGCATTGCAACATCTTTGCCAGGATAATAATAACCACCAGCCGCATAAACAAAAATTTTATTTGTAAATTGCTTATTCCCATATTTGTTTGCAAGTACCTCATATAAAGGCTTCTGCTCAATTTTGGCTACCAAATCCCAAATCGCCATATCCAGTGTCCCCACGGCTGTTGACCTCTCGCCATGCCCTCCTGGCTTTTCATTATGCATCATTACTTTCCATATTTTTTCAGGACTAAAATTATTGCCTTCATCGTTAAGCAATCCTTTGAAATCTGATTCTTTTATTCTTGGAATAAATCTTTTTTTTAGCAATTCACTTACAGCGTATCTACCATTGGAGTGAAAACCATAGCCAATAATCTGCTCGCCGTTAATGTATTGATCTGTCTTAATTGCAACTACACTGCAATCCATTTTTGAAAAATCTATATAAGCATTTTTTATTGCTGAGTTTATAGAAAAAACTTGTTCAACTATTTCTATAATTTTCATGTGTAATATTCTTTTTAATCTCTAAACCACAATCCTTCTGGTAGTGGAACTTGTAATAAATTTTTAAAGCCAAAATATAAAGAGACTATAAAAAGAGTGCCCGCCATCATAAAAAATATTTTTTGTTTAAGGGGAGTATTGCTCTCACAATTAATAAGAACTAGCATGTTAAAAGCTATTAAGCTTGTAATAATAAAACCAGATCGTTCTAAAAAGTAAATCCAGCCAAAAAAAACAATAGTTAACAAGAGTATTTTTAATTTTGAAACCGAGTCATTGTTTATTTTAATTTCAACCTTGAAGGACCTCACTAAAAGCAAAATCGATAAAAAAACCAAAATAGTCGCAATCGCTATTGGAAAAACAGCAGCAAAATCGCTTAATCTATCCGTATCTAAATAAATTAGACCGGACAGCACAAAAAAAATAATAGAAGACAGAAATGAAATCTTGTCTTTAATCATGCGCCAATTTCTTTTTTTTAAAAAATTTATCTTTGAATACAGGGTAAAGCAATCCTACTGTAATCATAAAAATAATAACAATAGAAATAGGACGAGCAAAGAAATTTGCTAATATTGCCTCTTGCGCATTTCCAATAATATATGCCTGGACAAACCCTTGTTCAGCTATGCCTCCGAGCACCAAACCTAAAACAATTGGTGACGCTTTAAATCCAGCACGGTTTAGTACCCAGCCAATCAAACCAAAAAAGAACATGAAATATACATTTAAAATACTGTTTTGAATTGAATAACTTCCAATAATTGTTAAAAAAATAATTGAAGGAATTAATATTTCTTTTGGAACTTTAATAATAAATTTATAAGCATAACGGCCCATCAGCAATCCTAATGGCAGCATAATAATAGTTGCCAAGGCTAAACCAAAAATAAAGGTGTAAACAATATCTGATTGTTGGGTAAATAAAGTATCTCCCGTTTTAATTCCCTGTATTAACAATGCACCCAAGATAACAGCATCAGGTGGTGTTCCAGGAATTCCTAAACATAAAGTTGGAATAAAACCACCTCCAACAGTTGCGTTGTTTGCTGTTTCTGAGGCTATTAACCCTTCTGGCTCCCCCTTGCCAAAATTATCTTTTTTTTTAGAAGTTCGTTTAGCTTCGCCGTAAGAAACAATGCTAGCAATACTTCCACCTGCTCCTGGAAGAATGCCGATGAAGGTGCCGATCAAAGACCCCCTAAGTGATTCAAGCTTATTTTTAAACATAATGGAAAAGGCTTCTACTAAACGTAAACTTTTAGGAGATTCTGATTCAGTTAAATGCTTTCCTTTTAGACTCGTTAAATCCAAAATAACAGGGATGCAGAATAGTCCTATCATAGCACTGACAATTTCTATTCCACTATTTAAAAAACTAATATTACCAGTTAATCTCATGTCTCCACCAACAACCGAAATACCAATCATTGATAAAAGTAATCCCAAACAAGCTCCTATTAATGATTTTATGTTATCTCCTTCTGCTAAAGTAGAAATCAAAGTAAGACCTAATATTGCAAGCCAAAAATATTCTGTTGGCCCAAACGCTAATGAAATACTTGCGAGCGGTGGTGCAAATAAAGCTAAACATGTAACCCCTACAATTCCACCAACAAAAGAGGACATACAGCTTACAGACATCGCCAAATCACCGTTACCATTTTTAGCCATAGCATAACCATCAAAAGTTGTTGCTACCGCTGATGGTGTTCCGGGGGTATTAATTAAAATTGCAGACCAAGAGCCACCAAAAATAGCTCCTGTATAAACCGCTCCTAATACAATTAAAGCGGAGGAGGGATTTAAAGAAAAAGTGAATGGCACTAAAACGGCAACAGCCATTGTAGCTGAAAGCCCTGGCAGGGCACCAATGATGATACCAGCCAGAACTCCCATAAATGCCAAACTTACATTTAGTAAACTTAGTGATGACAAAAAATCTGCAAAAAGACTTGTCATCAAAATTATAGGCTTATTATTTTATTAAACCCAAATTTTTAGCTATAGACTCATTTATTTTTTTTTGTTCTACCATAAATTTATCTACCTGATCATGACCAACGTTTATAACCACATATCCGCCGTCTTCCATGGTCTTAACGAAATTTTTGTCAGCATTAATTTTCATTAATCTATCTGAAAGTTTTTTCTTTGTAGCTGTAGACGCTGATTTTGGAAGTGCGTATCCTCTATAAGCACCTGAGACAATGTCATAACCTAATTCTTTTAATGTTGGTACATCTGGAAATGCAGGTAGTCTTTTGTCAGAAGCAATCGCAAGCATTCTAGCTTTATCACCTAGCTGAATTGCAACTGTTGAATAACCAGCTGATCCCTCAACTTGTTTTCCTAACAACGCTTGATTTGCAGCACCTGTTCCCTTAAACGGAACGTACGTAGTTTTGATTCCAGCTTTTTGTTCCAACTGAATAGTTAGAAGATGATTTGCAGAATAAGTCCCAGATCCTGACAAAGTTAATTTTCCAGGATTTTTTTTAGCAAATGCCACTAGGTCTTTAAATGTTTTGTGTGGGCTAGAAGCTTCTACAAGAATAGCATCTGGCGTATAATGGAAAAAAGTAAATACATTTAGGTCACTAGTTGTGTATCCAGCTGTTTCTTTATTAGCTATTGGTTGCATGATAATGTGTGGAAGATTTGCTCCCATTATTAAACTTCCATCGCTTTTTTCAGAGTTTAAAGTTTGCCACGCAACTGCTCCGCCTCCGCCTGGCTTATACTGAATAACCATATCCTCGTTAAACATTTCTTTATAATATTTTTGCTGCAATCTAGCAGTGACATCAGACTCTCCGCCCGGTCCAAATGGAATAATATTAGTTAACTGAGCATTAGCATAAGCTACACTCATAATTAAAATAATTGAACTCGCAATTATTTTACTTATTATTGATTTTAATTTGATCATTTAGATCTCCCCTAATTAGTTAATATAAGTCAGAAATTACTATGTTTGATAAGCATGAGTCAATTAGAATGAATAATGAGTTATTTATGGAACAAATTGGGCTATTATTTAGCTGCACTCTTTTTGTGTCGATAAGACTAGCTTGTCTAAAAGACCAATTAATTTTTTTGCCTCTTGAGCTGAAAAATGTTTAAGAATTTTTTTTCTTCTTAGACTTATAAAATTTTCTATTTTTATAAAAATAGATTTACCTTTGGCAGTTAGAACTAAAATATTGCTTCTTTTATCTTTTTGGGTTTTGATTTTTTTTATTAAATTCTTTTTTTCCAGACTTTTGGAGATTCTACTTACAAGTCCTGGATCAATCCAATGAACTGAGGTTATTTCGCTTAATGTAGTTTCACCTCCAAGTTGTCCCATAATGTTTATTGTGGTTATTTCAGAATAGCCAAGACCCTCGATATTAAAAAATTTGGTAGATTGAGATTTATAAAGAGCAAAAAGTTTATTAATCTTGTACACAAAAGAAGATTTGACTTTTTGTAAGTATTTTTGTTTTGAAGTGATTATTTTATTTGACATGTCAAATATATTAAAATAATTAATCAACTCATGTCAAATACAGATTTTATAGTACACGACAAAGAAGATAACGTGGGCGTTGTCGTAGTCGAGAATACCCCTGAAAACCAGGAATGTACTGGTTGGATAATGGAAGATGACAGCACTATTAAAATTAAAGCAAATGTAAAAATTCCGTTGGGACATAAAATTGCTCTAAAAGATTTTAAAACCGGAGATACAATTATTAAATATGGATATGATATAGGCAAAGTTGTAGCTGATATAAAAAAAGGCGATCATGTTCATGTTCACAACGTAAAAACAAAGAAATGGTAAAATAATAATTATGGCACTTCCAAAAACGTTTCAAGGGTACAGAAGAGAAAACAAAAGAGTGGGGATTAGAAATCACGTAATTATCTTACCAGTAGATGATATTTCTAACGCATGTGCGGAAGCAGTGGCGAACAATATAAAAGGAACTGTTGCTATCCCCCATTCTTATGGAAGATTACAATTCGGTGCTGATTTAGAACTTTTTTTTAGAACGATTATTGGAACAGGAAAAAATCCAAATGTAGCAGCAGTTATAGTTATTGGTATTGAGCCTAAATGGACTCAAAAAGTTGTTGATGCAATTGCGGTGACTGGAAAACCAGTTGAAGGTTTCTACATTGAACGACATGGCGATATAGAAACAATAATGAGGGCTTCTAGAAAAGCTAAAGAATTTTTACAGTGGGCTAGTGAAAAAACTAGACAAGAATGTCCTATTAGTGATCTATGGATTTCTACTAAATGCGGCGAGTCAGATACGACATCAGGTCTAGCATCCTGTCCTACAGTAGGTAATATGTTTGACAAATTAGATAGCAGTAATGTTCACATGTGTTTTGGGGAAACTTCTGAAATTACGGGAGCAGAAACAGTTTGTGAAGCAAGAGCTAAAAGCCCAGAGATTGGAAAAAAATTCATGAAAACTTGGAATGAATATAACGATTTTATTCTAGAAAATAAAACAAACGACTTATCAGAAAGCCAACCTACGGCTGGAAATATTGCAGGTGGTTTAACTACAATAGAAGAGAAGGCCTTTGGCAATATGCAAAAAATTGGAAAAACAATTAAATATATTGACGTATTAGAACCTGCAGAAGAACCATCTAAAGGTGGAGGATTATATTTTATGGATACATCATCTGCTGCAGCGGAGTGTGTTACTTTACAAGCAGCCGCTGGTTTTGTTGTTCACCTATTCCCAACTGGTCAGGGAAATATAATTGGTAATCCTATTGAACCAGTAATTAAATTGACTGCAAACCCATTAACGGCAAGAACAATGAGTGAGCATATTGATTTAGATGTATCAGCAATACTTAGAAGAGAAATGAATATGGACCAAGCTGGTGATGCCCTCATCAATGAGACCATGAGAGTGGCTAATGGACGAATTACATGCGCTGAAGCTCTGGGTCATAAAGAATTTGTAATTACTAAGCTTTATAGAAGTGCATAATTTTTTATAATATCTTAGTTTTTTATTTTTCGATGAAAAAAATCTTAATTACTGAGATCATGGATAAAGCTGAAGTTGAAAAATTACAGTCTAAATTTGAAACTATTTACGATGAAGAATTATTTAAAGATCAAACAAAAATTCTAAAAATTATTCCGAGTGTTGACGTTTTAATAGTACGCAACAATACCTCAGTTAATGAAGCTGTTATAAATGCTGCGATTAATTTAAAAGTGATAGGACGCTTAGGTGTTGGGTTAGATAATGTCAACGTAGATTTATGTAAAAATAAAAATATTAAAATTATACCGGCAATAGGAGCAAACACTATATCTGTGGCGGAGTATGTTGTTTCTTCTATGTTAGTTCTTTCTAAAAAAATTTTTTTTTCAACGGATGCTGTCATTTCAGGTCTTTGGCCTAGAAATAAATTAATGAACGGAAACGAATTATACAACCAAACATTAGGCATTATTGGATTGGGAAATATTGGAAGATCTGTTGCAGAAAAAGCCAAGAGTTTTAATATGAATATTGTTAGCTACGATCCTTATATTAAATCTGTCGATACTCAATTTTCTTATATACAAATGAAATCATTGGAGGATGTGTTAACAAAAAGTGATGTTGTTACTTTGCACGTTCCTTTAAGCTTAGAAACCGAAAACCTAATAAACGAAAACAAAATTAATATGATGAAACCAGGATCTATTCTAGTCAACACCTCTCGAGGAGAAATTCTTGATGAAAATGCTGTTATTAAAAATTTAAAATCAGGAAAGCTAGGCGGGGCAGCGCTGGATGTATTTAGAAAAGAACCTTTAACTAAGAAAGATGGTAAAAAATTTTTGCATGTTCCTAATTTATTATGTACTCCGCATATTTCTGGGCTTACTAACCAATCTAATAAAAGAGTCAGTTCTTTAATTGCAAACTCAGTTATAGAATTTTTTAACTTATGAAAATTAAATATTCCGATTTGTTAAAATACATTGAAAAAATATTTATTGAATATGAGCTATCAAAATTACATGCAAAAATTTCTGCCAAGTATCTAATCGATGCAGATTTTAGTGGCGTGCCTACTCATGGGATAGCACGTGTTTCAATGTACTGCATGAGAATAAAAAAAAAATTAATTAATCCAAAACCTAAAATTAAAATAAAAAAAATTTCACCAAGTATATTTCATATCGATGCTGATAATAGCATAGGAATGGTAGCGGCAGATATTGCTACTGACTTGTTGATTAAACACACAAAAAAAAATGGAATTATATTGGTTGGAGTAAAAAATAGTGGCCACTATGGAATGTCTGGTTTGTTTGCAGAAAAAGCCGCAAAAAAAGGACTTGCTATTTGGTGCTACACTAATGCACCTCCTTTCATTCCTCCGCATGGAACTACAAAACCACTTTTTGGAACAAACCCTATATGTTTTGCTTGCCCAACAAATAATATTGATGAGCCCTTTGTTTTAGACATGTCCACTTCGTCTACAAATCGTGGAAAGTTACAGTACGCACTAAAAATTGGAAAAAAATTAGAACCAGGAATGGCTTTTGATAAAAATGGAAATCCAACAATAGACCCGATCAAAGCTCTAAACGGCGGTATGATTGCGCCGATAGCCACATACAAAGGATCAGGATTGGCTTGGATGATAGACATAATATCAGGTGTGATGACTGGAGCAAATCATTCTGGTAAAGTTAAAGATCCATACAACGATCTTTCTGGACCACAAAATGTTGGCCATATGTTCATTGCTTTTAAAGCTGACATATTTTTAGGTAATAATTATAAAAAAAGAATAAAAGAAAATATTGTTACTGTAAAAAAACTTCCAAAAAAAAGAAATTTATTAAAAGTTTGTTATCCTGGAGAAAGCAAAAGTAAAATTAAATTAAAAAATAAAAAAAATGGAGTTGTAGTGGATCCTAAAATTTTAGAAGATCTTAATAAAACTGCTCAAGCAGTAGGATTAACAATTAAAATTTAATAGTTTGAACTTATTGTTATTTGTATCAATTTAAAAATAATATAGAAAGTGCTATTATTAAATTAATAAAAATAAATCTATGAACCTTATTAAAAACAGTTTTTTTATATTTTTTTTACTTTTTGTATTTAGCAATATTGCTCAGGCTAATATAAAGATTTTAGATAAATTTAAAAACTGGGAATCTCATTTCACGCAAGATGGAGAAAATCTAGTTTGTTTTGCAGTATCCATGCCTGTTAAAAAAGAGCCTGGAAACTTAAATCGTGCAGAAGCTAGAATATTTGTGACCTTTAGAACAAAAGAAAACATTCAAGACGAAGTAAGTGTTACTAGCGGATATCCTTACAAAAAAGGTGAAAAAGTAAATGTTACAATTAATAAGGACAACTTTGGTTTTGAATCTTCTGATAATTTTGCCTGGCTAACGAGTAAGGATCAGGAAATTAAAATTATAAATTTAATGAAAGATAAAAATGACGCGAAAGTCGTGGGTATATCAGCAAGAGGTAATAAGACTACCGATTCTTATTCCTTGCTTGGATTTACCGCTGCATATAATTCTGCAAAAAATAAATGCAAAAAATAGATAAAATTGTTTTAGCGTATTCTGGGGGTCTAGATACTTCTGTTATTCTTCGATGGCTTCAAGAAAAATATGGTTCTGAAATCATTTGTTACACAGCAGATTTGGGACAGGAAATAGACAGAAAAAAAATCATAAGGAATGCAAAAAGACTTGGTGTGAAAAACATAATCATAGAAGACCTTCAAGAGACGTTCGTTAAAGATTATGTTTTTCCAATGATAAGAGGGAATGCATTATATGAAGGTATTTATTTACTAGGCACTTCTATTGCAAGACCGCTTATTGCAAAAAGACAAATTGAAATTGCAAAAAAATTTAAGGCTAGAGCTGTTTCGCATGGCTCTACGGGAAAAGGAAATGATCAAGTTCGTTTTGAACTAGGTTACTATTATTTTGATCCAAAAATAAAAATTATTGCCCCGTGGAGAGATTGGGATTTTACTTCAAGAAGTGATTTGATTAACTATGCAAAAAAAAACAATATTCCCGTACCCCAGGACAAAAAAGGAGCTCCCCCATTTTCAGTAGATGACAATCTTTACCATACATCGACCGAGGGTAAGGTGTTAGAAGATCCAAGCAAACCAGCTCCTGAATTTATTTTTCAAAGAACCGTATCTCCGGAAAAAGCTCCTAACAAAGTTACATACATCACTATCGGATATAAAAATGGAGATCCTATTTCTTTAAATAATAAAAAATTATCTGCTGCTAAATTATTAAGAAAATTAAATGAGATTGCAGGAACGAACGGGATCGGAAGAGTAGATCTTGTAGAAAACAGATTTATAGGGATTAAGTCCAGAGGCGTCTACGAAACTCCAGGTGGTACGGTGTTAACATTTGCACACAGGGCAATTGAATCCATTACTTTAGATAAAGATACAATGCATAAAAAAGATTTAATTATGTCTCGATATGCAGAGTTAATTTATAATGGATATTGGTTTTCAAATGAGAGATATAAATTACAAAAGTTAATTGATGCTAAACGTAATCTAGTTAATGGATCCATTAAACTAGCTCTTTATAAAGGTAATATAACAATCTGTTCTAGGGTATCGAAAAGCAAAGCTTACTCTATGAAAAAAGTTTCTTTTGAGGAAAATAAGACTTTTAACAAAAGGAATGTAGAAAGTTTTATTCAAAAACACTGCAAGCTTCTTCGTAAGTAAGATAAAATCGTTAAATATGAGAAAAAATTATTTTTAAAAAAAAAGTTATAAGATTTTAAACTTTTTTAAAGTTGTAATAAAGAAATTTAACACACTGAAAACAAAGCAAAAAATTTTTTAGTTCTACGATTAAAAAAATAAAGGGCAAATTAAGAGGCTTTTTTAATACAAACAATTTTTCTTATTTCCAAAAATTATAATAAATAATTGATTTTATTGAAATTTAAATCAATTTCCTTGCCTCAATCGTTATTTGCTTTTTTTAAACAACAGGCAGAGAATAATTAATGGAGGAGGACTATAAATGTCACCACCTGAAACTTGAAGGGTAAGTAAAACATACCTTTAAAAGTAGTGCAAAAAAGAATTCATTTTTCTAAATGAATTCGACCGAAAGGTCATACTTAAGGGGGCTCTTCTGGTACTTTGTACCGAAGAGCCGTTCCCGAACATTAACTAATTTGTATTAATTTTTTATACGCTTTGTATGTATTATTAAGTAAACAGCTAATGGTCATAGGGCCAACACCTCCTGGAACTGGAGTTATTGCTTTAACTTTATTTTTAACATTTTCAAAATCAACATCGCCTACAATTTTTTTATTCCCGTTTTCTTCTATACGATTAATACCGACATCAATTACAACACAATCTTTGCTTACCCAGTCTTCTTTGACCATTTGTGCTTTTCCAGCTGAAGCAACTAAAATATCTGCTGTTAAGCAAAGTTCTTTTAAATTTTTTGTTTTGGAATGGGCTATCGTAACAGTGCAATCTTCTTTTAATAATAATTGGGCCATTGGTTTTCCGTTAATATTAGATCTGCCTATAATAACCGCATGCAAACCACTTAAGTTGGTAATAGCATTTTTTAACAATAAGTAGCAGCCATAAGGGGTGCATGGAACTAATGCATCATTTCCAGAAGAAAGGTTACCAACATTATATGGATGAAACCCATCCACATCTTTATTTGGATTAATTTCACTAATAATTTTTTTTGAATTAATATGATTTGGCAGTGGCAATTGTACCAAAATTCCGTGAACAGCATTATTATTATTAAGTTTGTGAATTTGTTTAATTAATTCTTGTTCTGTAATAGCACTATTAAATTTTATAACTTCGGAACGAATCCCTATTTCATTAGCAAATTTTTTTTTGTTTTTAACATAAATTTGACTTGCCGTATCATCGCCAATTAAAATAACTGTCAAACCTGGTTTGGCTTGGGTTGATGGTATTTGCCCAATTTCTTTTTTAAGCTTTGTCCTTAGATCTTCAGCAATTTTCTTTCCATCAATAATCATTAAAACAAATGAGGAGCAAAAAATTCAAAGATAATATTTCTAAGAAAAAGCAAACCCAAAACTAACACTACGGGAGAAAAATCGATGCTTCCAATAACAGGAAGTACTTTTCGTATTATGCGTAAAGGCGGTTCAGTCAACGTATAAGAAATTTCGATGAAACTACGAATAAAACTATTTGAAGTATTAATTATGTTAAATACAACAAGCCAATTAACCACTGCATTGATAATTACTACCCACAAGTAAATTTGAAATAAGTTATCTATTAAAATAAAAAGTGATTTCATTATTTTTCAAGTTTTTCTACATACAAAGATTGAGATGGAAAAGCAAAAGAAGTTCCATTTTTTTCCACTATTTCTTTAATAGCAATAATTAAACGATCTTTTACATTGTTCCATTCATAATAATCCTTAGTTTTTGTAAAACACCTTACTCGCATATCAATCGAGCTGGATGAAAATTTGAGCAACTTAACGCTCACTGGAGTATCGGTCGAGATATAAAAATCAGGACTGTTTTCAACATATTTTTGGATTCCATCTCTACACTTAATTAATTGTTCAGAAGTACTTCGATACTCCAATCCTAGAATCCAATTAATTCTGCGATTAGTACTTTCCGTATTATTAGTAACCGCTTTTTCTGCAAATTGAAAATTTGGAATAATGGCTAAAGACTTGTCAAATTTTCTAATAACCGTGGATCGAAAGCCAATTTTTTCAACCGTGCCTTCAACAATACCTTCAACAGAAATCGAATCTCCAATTTTAAATCTTTTCTCTACCAATACCAAAACTCCAGAAATCAAATTTTTAAACAAATCTTGGGCTCCTAAAGCAACTGCCACTCCAAACAAACCTAGACCAGCAATTATCGTAACAACTTTAACTCCCCATATTTCCAATACAGAAGCTGATCCTAAAATAATAATAATAATTTTAAAGGCCCGTAAAATCCAATGCAAAAGATCTTTAGATAGAAGATCTTCAATTTTTTTAATAAGAAATGAAATAGGCTCAACAATCTGGTGGATAAACCAAAAAATTATAATAGTCATTAAAGAACGATTTACATTTTCTATAAATAATAATGACTTCCCCTCAAAATCTAAATAATTACTGGCAATAAAAAATCCAATTACTAAAGGGAAAAACTTAACTGGTCCTTTTAAAGACTCAACTAATTTTATATCGAATTGATTGGTTGTTTTGGATACAAATTTTTCTAATTTTCTAATAATAATTTTTGCAAAAATTCCTCTAAATAGAAGAAATAACAAAAAAATAATAATAGCAAAAAAAACTTCATTAAAATTTATTCCTGCAGCTCCTCCACTCCAGACATCTAAAAATAAATTAGAAAAGTTTTTAATAGTATCCATTCTTCTACCTACAAAACTATACCTCTAGCGATATCTAATCAAGACTTAACTCCTCATTACCTGGAGAAAACATTTTGATATTTTTCCATTTAACTTTTTGTAGAGGGTAAAAAACATTTTCACTGATACATCGTAACTGAATTAAATTGCACTTCGACTCTAAATGATTATTAAGAATTAATTTCAAAAGATGTTCAGCTGACCTTTTTGAATATATGAAAATTAAATCAATATTCTGGTCTTTAAAAATTTGTAGCGTTTGTTGATCGAAGTCGGGATTGGGAAATGTTGTGTAATTCACAAAACTATCTACCCGGTATCCTTCGTCTGTTAAGTCTTTTTCTAGATCATTAGAAATGTATTCTCCTCTTAAGTACAAAAATTTCCCTTCTGTTTTGTTAGAAAGATTTAAAATTGTTTCTTTTAACTGCTGATAGTTGCCCCCGGCTGTTACAATATCCGTAAATCCTTTTTTTCTGGCTTGCTCTGCTGTTGCAGGGCCCACGCAATAACATCTAATGCTCGAACTTCCTTCTTGATCTAGACACAAAACAGCATTGGAACTGGTAAATACAACAGAATGATAATTTGAAAAATTAATATTAATAATATTTTTTTTTACGATATTGAGCACAGGAAAAATACTTGCCTGATGACCTAATTGGATAAATTTCTTAGCAAGATAAACCGACTCTAGCTCAGGTCTTGTGAATAGTATGTGCAAGTTTAGTCTCCGAGACTATAAAATCATGACCAGCTTTGTCTAAAATTTCTTCAGCAACATCCAGTCCTATTATTGCTGCATTTTCTGAAATACCTGTTTTGTGTGCATAAAATACTTTTGTTCCATCTAACGATAACAATTCTGCGCGCACAAAAATCTCGCCATCATCATTTAAAACGGCATTAACAGCAACCGGGGTATCGCAAGCTCCATTTACCCGATGCAAAAAGCTTCTTTCGGCATTAACGATAATTTCTGTTTCTTTATCATTCACAGAATCTAAAAGTTTAATCATTTCAAAATCATTTGCTCTACATTGTATAGTAACGACGCCCTGCCCAGCAGCTGGTAACATTTTATCTTTTTCAAATATTTCTGAAACGTAATTATGAAAACCAAGTCGTTTTAATCCTGCGTAAGCAAGAACAATAGAATCATAAATTCCTTCTTTAACTTTTTCGATTCTTGTATCAATATTTCCTCTCATGGTAATAATATTTAAATCATTTCTTAATTTTTTTAATTGGGCAATTCTTCTTACTGAAGAAGTGCCAACTGTGGAGCCTGGTTTTAATTGTTCAAAAGATTTTGCTATTGGAGAAATAAAAGCATCTCTCTCATCTTTTCTTTTTAAGAAAGCAGCAAGAATTAAAGAGTCGGAACCAAAAGTGGGAACGTCTTTTAATGAATGAACGGCAAAATCAATATTCATATTAATTAATTCTTGCTCAATCTCTTTGACAAAAAGACCTTTGCCTCCCATGGTTGCTAAATTTTCAATTTTAAATTTATCGCCTGATGTTTTTATTACTTTAATCTCTATTTGTTCAGATCTAAGCTGTGGATTTGCGAGAAGTAGCTCGTCTTTAAAATGTTCGGCTTGGGCTAGAGAAAGCCTGCTGCCTCTACTTCCTATTATTAGTTTTTCTTTTAATGTCATTTTTTGTGTTTAAATATTATTTTCCATTATATTAGTATTAAATATTAAGCGACGGGAGGTCGCATAAAATGAAGAAAGAGTTGATTTTTTTAGGTATTGAGACCAGTTGCGATGAAACTGCGGCATCAATCGTTAAAGAAGATAAGAATGGTAAGGTCCATATTTTATCTAATATCATATCCAGCCAGGTTGAAGAGCACAAGCCTTTTGGAGGAGTAGTTCCAGAATTAGCAGCAAGATCACACGTTGAAAAAATTGATATAATTATAAAAAAAGCTATCGAAAAAAGCAAAGTACCACTGAAGGCGATTACAGGTGTTGCTGTAACCTCAGGTCCAGGATTGTTAGTTTGTTTAATGGTTGGAATGAGCGCTGCAAAAACAATTGCCACTTTTTTAAAAAAACCTTTTCTTGCCATTAATCACTTAGAAGGCCATGCGCTGAGTCCTCGTCTTGTTAAAAAAATAACATTTCCTTATTTACTTTTATTAATTTCTGGAGGGCACAGTCAGTTCTTAGAAGTTAGGGGAGTCAATAAATACAAAAGGCTTGGAACGACTATTGATGATGCTCTTGGAGAGGCTTTTGACAAGACGGCAAAAATACTTGGAATAGAGTTTCCAGGAGGACCCCAAATTGAAAAATACGCGGAAAATGGGGATAAAATTGGGTTCGTTTTACCAAAACCTATCTTGCATACGAGTGGCTGCAACCTTTCTTTTGCTGGATTAAAAACTGCCGTTCTACATGCTTCTAAAAAAATTAAAAATAAACAAGACAAATATAATATGGCAGCTTCTTTTCAACATACTATTAACGAGATTCTAAAAGTTAAATGTAAAAAAGCCATGGAAATGTTTTTGCAAAATAATAAAAAAAATAAGGAAAATTATTTTGTTATTGCGGGTGGTGTTGCATCAAATAAAACTATCAGAAAGAATTTGCAGCAAGTGTGTGCAGATATGAATTTTAAATATATTTTTCCTCCCGCTGAACTTTGTACTGATAATGCTGCCATGATTGCTTGGGCGGGAATAGAGCGTTATAAAAAAAGATTAGTTGACGACGTAACATTTGCCGCAAGACCAAGGTGGCCACTAGATCCCAAAGCGCCTTTTTTAAAAGGATCGGGAGTAAATCATTCATGAATTATTGGTTAATGAAATCAGAACCAAACGTTTGGTCCATTGATCAGCAAAAAAAATCTGGGGCTGCGGGTACAGCTTGGGATGGGGTACGAAATTATCAAGCGGCTAATAACTTAAAAAAAATGGCGAAAGGAGATTTGTGTTTTTTTTACCACTCCAACATCGGCAAAGAAATTGTTGGAATAATTGAAGTAATCAAAACAGCTTTTATAGATAGTACAGATGAAGAAAAAAGATTTGTAGCTGTACAGGTCAAATTTAAACAAAAACTAGATCGGCCTGTAAGCTTAGAAAATATTAAGAAAAATGAGGAATTATGCCATTTATCACTTATTACTCAGAGCAGATTGTCAGTAATGCCCATCGATCCAAAAAGCTGGAAAATAATTTGTAAGATGGGTACACTATAAAAAAAATCGGGGGGGATAATAGATGTCTGAAAATCATAACAAAATTTTTAATGTTACCGATGAATGGTCAAAAATCGGACTCGTAAATAAAAAAAGTTACGAAGAGAAATACAATGAGTCTATAAACGACAATGATGCTTTTTGGGCAAAAGAAGGAAAGCGTATTGATTGGATTAAACCCTACACAAAAATTAAGGATGTAACCTACAGCAAAAGTAAAACAGAAATTAAATGGTTTTATGACGGTACGCTTAATGCATCTTACAACTGTATTGATCGGCATTTAGCTACAAAAGGAAATCATACCGCTATTATTTTTGAAGGTGATGATCCTTCTGTTTCTAAAAAAATAAGTTATCAAGAATTAAGTGATGAAGTTTGTAAACTAGCAAATGGATTAAAAAAAATAGGAATTAAAAAAGGCGACAGGGTTACTATTTATATGCCCATGATTCCTGCGGCCGTTTACTCTATGCTTGCCTGTGCAAGAATTGGAGCTATTCATTCTGTAGTGTTTGGGGGATTTTCTCCTGATTCTTTAGCGGGAAGAATTATTGATTGTAAATCTGAATTTGTCATTACTGCTGATGAAGGTATCCGTGGTAAAAAAATAATTCCTTTAAAAAAGAATACAGATGAAGCTTTAAAAAAATGTTCAAACGTTAAAAAAAATATTGTTTTTAAGCATACGGGTGGTTCTATTGCTTGGAATAACAAGATTGATGTTTGGTATCATGATTTGACAAATAATGAATCCACAACTTGTCAACCTGAAGAAATGAACGCCGAAGATCCTTTATTTATATTGTACACATCTGGTTCGACTGGAAAGCCTAAAGGAGTTTTGCATACAACTGGTGGATATATAGTTTATGCATCGATGACTCATGAATATATTTTTAATTACAAGGCTGGTGATATTTATTGGTGTACGGCAGATGTTGGTTGGATAACCGGACACAGCTATATCGTCTATGGTCCACTTGCAAATGGGGCTACAACTTTAGTATTTGAAGGAGTACCCAATTATCCTGATGCTGGACGCTTCTGGCAAGTTTGTGACAAACATCAAGTTAACATTTTTTACACTGCTCCTACTGCTCTAAGAGCTCTTATGCGCGAGGGAGATAATTTTGTGACAAAATATAATCGAAAATCTTTAAAACTTCTTGGCTCTGTCGGTGAGCCTATTAATCCGGAGGCGTGGCTTTGGTACCATAAAGTAGTCGGAGATTCGCGTTGTCCAATTGTAGATACGTGGTGGCAAACAGAAACTGGTGGAATATTAATTTCACCACAACCAGGGGCAATTGATTTAAAACCAGGCTCTGCAACAAAACCATTCTATGGCATTAAGCCTGCGATCGTCGATGAGAAAGGAAATGAGCTCAAAGGCGAGTGTTCGGGAACTTTATGCATAAGTCAATCTTGGCCTGGGCAAATGAGAACTATATATGGAGACCATCAAAGATTTATAGATACTTATTTTTCAGCGTATGATGGAAAATATTTTACTGGGGATGGTTGCAGACGTGATGCGGATGGTTATTATTGGATCACCGGCCGTGTCGATGATGTTGTAATTGTTTCTGGTCATAACTTAGGAACTGCTGAAATAGAAAGTGCATTTGTTGCACATCCAAAAGTAGCTGAAGCTGCAATCGTTGGATACCCTCACGAAATCAAAGGTAATGGTTTATATTGCTACGTTACCCTCAACGCCGGCCAGCAAGGTAGTGACGAATTAAAAAAAGAATTAACTCAATGGGTACGAAAAGAAATTGGACCTCTTGCAACACCAGACTTAATACATTTTACTCCTGGGCTTCCTAAAACAAGATCTGGAAAAATTATGAGAAGAATTTTAAGAAAAATTGCAGAAAATGATTATGGTAATTTAGGAGATACTTCTACTTTGGCAGACCCAACCGTAGTTCAAAGTTTGGTTGATAATAGATTAAATAAATAATCTAGAAATCAGAGACTATTCCCTTTTTTTCCCAGTCACCAAACCTTGTTGGCTCTGGTCCGTCTGGACCCCCAATTTCTTTAACTGGTTTATTGGTTTTATTTTTTGCTTGTAACTTTTTTCTTTGTCCTGCCTCTACTAGAGCTTTTGCCGAATTTTTTTCAAATGTTGATTTCATTATACAACTTTATTAATGTTAATTATTTTAATAAACTCTTCCACAATATTTTTCCATTTTAATTGCATAGAATTAATTACAATTTCTTTATCTAAATTTTTTAACTCGTCTGCAATCGGGGCCCAATAATGAAGAGACTCAGAACTGGTTTTAAATGGGTTATCTTTATAATAAGTCATCCAACTAACAGTTTGAATTCGCTCCTCAAACTGTTTAAGTCTTTTTTGATAAATGTCACTAGGTAATGGATGGTCTTTTTCGTGAAGCTCCTTATTTAAAATTTTTTGAAAAAGAATTTTTGCATCGTCCTTGTTTAGGTATCTATTTTTTGCATAAAGATAAGAAAAAGAAAAAAATAACATATCCTGGATTGCAATAAGATAAATATTCCATTTTGCAATATTGATCGAAGCAACAAAATCATCATTCTCATACATCTTGACGTAGTTGGTTCCTATTCTTGTTTTTAAATAACCAAATAAGGTTTCCTGGGTAATAAAAGCAGACTTTCTCTGAATATAATCCTGAAGAATGTCAATATTTTCAATTTTTTTTTCACCTTTTAGTAAATAAATGAATGGATTTAGTACAAATATTATAAAAAAATTCTTAGTTTCCTCTAAAACCTTATTTAAATCGATATTTTTTAATTTTTTTATCATTTTTAATTATCTCTATAACAAATGCTATTATTTTTACACTTTTAAAGCGAAAATGCGTTATTTTTAAACATCAATCTAAAAAAAATATCAAGATTTGGCTTTGACTTAACTGAAAACTTAAGTAGGTTCATTATAATTTTAAAAATAAACAAGGGAGAAAATCAATGGCTACTTCTAAACTTGAGGCGCATTGGAATGATACCAAAGGACTAATGAGAATAACATTAGCGCTTTGGTTTTTCTTTTCAATCGTCATCTTTATGTTTGGCTACCAATTAAACTCTGTCAATGTTCCTTTGTTAGGATATCCACTAAGTTATTACATGTGTGCACAAGGTTCACTTGCAGCATTCGTGATTTTAATCTTTTGGTCTTCTGGCAAGCAGGAAGAGATAGATATGAAGCATGGCGTTAGCGATGCGGAAAAAACGGAGGATTAAATTATGTTTAAAGGCAAATTTGTCGATAACCTTCCGAAAATTTACGGTTTCTACACTGGGGGCTTTTTATTGTTTTTCTTTGCGATGATGATCGCCGAGAAAAATGGTGTGTCCGCAAAAATGATTGGAATATTGTTTTTGACATTCACAATTGCGATTTATGCGCTAATTGGTGTTTTATCGAGAACAATGAACGTCAGTGAGTATTATGTTTCAGGTAGAGAAGTTCCAACAGTATTCAATGGAATGGCGACTGCGGCAGACTGGATGTCTGGAGCTTCGTTCGTTGCAATGGCTGGTGGTATTTACTACGGTGGATATACTTACATGGCGTTTCTAGTGGGATGGACTGGTGGATACGTTTTAGTATCAACACTACTTGCTCCATACTTACGAAAGTTTGGTTGTTACACGGTTCCCGATTTCATCGGAACTAGATACGGTGGAAACTTTGCTCGTTTCTGCGCAGTGTTAGTTTTGGTGTTAGCGTCATTCACTTACGTGACAGCACAAATTAACGCAACTGGTACAATTGCTTCTAGAGCTCTTGGTATTCCTTTCGGTGCAGGAGTATGGGTAGGTCTAATAAGTATATTGTTATGTTCAATGCTTGGCGGAATGCGAGCAGTTACTTGGACACAGGTGGCTCAGTATATCGTTCTAATTATTGCTTATCTTCTTCCAATTTTTTGGATTTCTCTTAGAGGTGATTTTGGACTTTTTCCTCACTTTACCTTGGGAAGTGAAGTTGCAAGAATTGCAGAACTAGAAGCGCAATACGGACTAGTGAAAAATACTGCCGCGGCTATGAAAGCTGCAGGCGTTCCGGGAGGACTATCTTATATAAGCACTCCACATGCTACTGCTCCTGAAGGCGCAATGGCTGCATGGAAGTTTATTTCGTTAGCGATTTGTATGATGGTAGGAACAGCTTCTTTACCACATATCCTAATGAGATATTTCACAACTCCAAACGTAACTTCAGCTAGAAGATCAGTGGCTTGGTCATTGTTCTTTATCTTCTTGCTATACTTCTCAGCACCTATGTTAGCGACACTATCAAAAATTATGTTGATAGATCCTAATCAAGCAACTTCGATCATTGGGAAACCGATTGATCAAGTTATGGCTATTGAATGGGTGAAAAACTGGATTGGCGTGAAGCAAGCATTTATTGTTGACTTCAATAATGACGGTATTCTTCAATTGAACGAGTGGTTCATGCGAGGTGACGTTGTTGTGTTAGCTACGCCAGAAGTTGCTGGATTACCTTATGTGGTTTCAGGATTGGTTGCTGCTGGAGGAATGGCAGCTGCTATGTCAACTGCAGACGGATTAATTCTTGCAATGGCCAATTGCATATCGCACGACGTTTACTACAAAATGATTGACCCGAAAGCGGACGTTAAGAAGAGGTTACTAATTGCTCGTTTAGGATTAGTAATAATCGGAGTGGCTGCAGCATACATTGCTTCCATGAGATTAACCTCAATTCTTGGTGCTGTTGCTTGGGCATTCGATTTTGCGATGTCTGGGTTATTCTTCCCACTTGTTTTAGGTGTATGGTGGAAGAGAGCTACAAGACAAGGTGCTATCGCAGGAATGTTGGCTGGTTTAATTTCAGGAACTTGGTATTTGATATACGTAGGACCTACATTTATGAACCAAACACCTTGGTTAGGAATCGACAATCTACGATTTGGTATCATCGGTGCTTCTGTAAGCTTAGTTGCAATGGTTGTTGTAAGCTTAGCTACTGAAGAGCCAGATGCTGCTACTCAAAAAATGGTTGATGATATTCGTATACCAAGCGGTAGAACAGTTATCAAACATACATAATTAGTTATATTTTAGGGGCGGTTTTTAGACCGCCCCTTAATAAAATTCTTCCATGCCAATTCCGGCCTATATCCTTTTTTTAGATTACATATTGGGAATTATAATGTGGACGCTGATTGGCAGATCGGCAATGAACATCTTTCAAAAAGAAGATTCAGAATTTTTCTTCATGAAAGTATTTGTTAAATTTACTAATCCTGTCATTTCATTTTTTAAAATAATCACTCCAAGTTTTTTAATTGGACCCCTAGTTCCTCTTTACGTCGCCTGGTTTTTTTATATGTTTCGATTCTACTTTATGCCCTATGCCCTAGGATACTCAGTCATGGGCATGCTTTCTTTTCCATTAGAAAGTGAAATCACCCAGTCGCTAATTCAGCTTTTTTCTAAAACAAAATAAATAATACACAGACTCCACTTTCGCGAATTTTTTTTGTCTTTTTCTTTATTAAGATTATAAGTAATTGACTAAATAAATGACAAAATCTATTAAAATTGCACCTTCCATTCTCGCTTCAGATTTCAGCCGTTTGGCTGAAGTTCTAGAGGAATTAAATCAATCAGGAGCTGATATGGTCCACGTAGATGTCATGGATGGTCACTTTGTTCCCAACATTACTTTAGGGCCTCCCATCATAAAAAAAATAAGAAAATATTCTACAATACCTTTTGATGTACATTTAATGATAGCTCCTGTTGAAAGGTATATTAAGGATTTTTCTGATGCCGGTGCTGACATTATAACCATTCACCCAGAAGCAACGGATAACCTAATTCAAAGCGTACAATTAATTAAATCTTTGGGAAAGAAAGCTGGTGTTTCACTTAATCCTAAAACTAATATTGAAGCATTACTGCCGGCCCTCCCATTTATTGATTTAATATTAATTATGAGCGTTCAACCTGGGTTTGGTGGTCAGGCATTTATGCCTGAAGTATTAACAAAAGTGAAAGAATTAAGAAAAAAAATAGATAAAGAACAGCTTAATATCGACATTGAGATTGATGGAGGAATTAATTTTGAAACAGCAGCATTGGCAAAAAAGGCAGGTGTGGATATTTTAGTTTCTGGCACAACCTTGTTCGATAGCAAGCAAAGTCTAAAAGACAATATTGAAAAATTAAGAAATTGTTAATTCGATAAATGAAAGTTGGTTTTATAAAATTATGGCTAACTGCATTATGGCGATATGTGAAAGAACAATTAAGAGCTATTTATTTTAACTCTAAATATTACAATAAATCATTAACAATCGAACCTGTATCGAGAATATACGATATTCATAATATTTATATTTTAGGTGAACTTAAAGACAAAGATAACAAAAATTATTTACTAGCTCAGAAATTTAAAAAGAATCTTTGGAAAATTAATAATTTGCATCCAAATAAAATAGATGATTTGCATAAATTTTCCTGGTTACCTTATATTGATATTAAAAAAGATAAAGAGTTTGTAAAAGTTATAATTGAAGAATGGTTAACTAGTTTTTCTAATTATAAATCCTCAGTCTGGGATCCTTCTATTATTTCTAATAGACTTATTTTTTGGGTTACAAATGGACCTAGTACTATTCGTAACGAAGATTTAATTTTTAGAACAAGAATTAATAATATTATTTTAAAGCAAGCCATTCATTTATCTAAAAATTTATCCCTGATTCAAAGCAAAATAGATGGGATTTTAGCCATTTTTTCACTGATTTTAGTAAGCACATCTTTTGAAGGATATAAAAAACTTCTTGAAATATCTTTAAAAAAACTAAACGAACAAACTAAGGAAATTGTAGATAAAAAAGGTTTGGTGCGAAGCAAAAATATTGAAGACCAATTTTGGCTTTTGCATCATCTAATTCTAATTAAAGAAAGTCTTAAAGTATCGCAAAATGCAATTCCAGAAACACTTGAAGATCATATAGAAATAGTGGGAAAATGTTTTTCTTCGTTATTATATTCTAATAATACCATTCCGTTATTTAATGGTTCTAAACATTATGACTGCTCACAATTTTTAAACTTTTTAAAAATTAAAGGATATAAATTTGCCTCTGACGCTAATGATACTGACTTCTTATTTGGTAAAATAAAAAAATTAGAATTACTAATGGATGCTAATAATCCTCCATCAAATTCTTATGCACAAAATTATCAAGCTGGCTGTTTGTCTTTTGAACTTTTGTATAATGGCATTAAAATAATAACAAATACCGGTTCTGCCAAAAATTTTTCAAAGGAATTATCATACATAGCCCAATCTACAGCCGCTCATAGTTGTCTTGTAATCAACGATACTTCTTCATGTATTTTTCAAAAAAATCCTGTGCTGAGAAAATATTACGGCAATACATTGCTACAAAAAGCTATGATTACTAATAAAGAATTTACAAATAATAAAATTACAGCAAGTTTAACTGCAAAACACAATGGTTATGCTGCAAAATATTCAACATTACATCAAAGAGCTCTTGTTATGAATGGTGAAGAAAATTTAGTTCACGGGGAAGACACGCTTACTGTAGAAAAAAATGATTATGCGTTTTTAAATTTTGCAATTCGTTTTCACGTATTACCAGATGCGAAATTAATACCTACCCATGGCGGCGACATTCTTATTAGCGTTAGAAATCAAGGTTGGAAATTTCGCTGCTCTGAACAAGATGTTAAAATAGAAAATAGTTTATACTTCGCAGAACACACAAAAGTCCAAGAAACTAACTGCATTGTGGTCGAGGGAACTTTAAAACAAGAAATAAACAAAATTGTGTGGTCTATAGAAAAAACCAATTAATTCTTTATAACTAACTTGGTAATGGCATTAAAAAAAATATCTAGAGCTCTTATTTCTGTTTCCGACAAAACGAACCTCGAAGATTTATTGCAAACACTTAAACAATTTAATGTTGAAATTATAAGTACCGGTGGCACTTATCAATTTATTAAAGATAAAGGTTATGATTGTACTGAAATATCAAATTACACTGGTTTTCCTGAAATTATGGATGGACGAGTTAAAACACTTCATCCCAAAATCCATGGCGGCTTATTAGGAGATATTGATAAAAAAAATCATGCGGCTGCAATGGAAAAAAATAATATCCAGGAGATTAATTTACTCGTGGTTAATCTATATCCGTTTGAAGAGAAGATGTTGGATCCAAAATCAAGCCATGAAGTTCTTATAGAAAATATTGATATCGGAGGACCTTCTATGCTTCGCTCATCAGCAAAAAATTTTAAACACGTTACTGTTCTTCCTTCAACCAAATACTACAAAGAGTTTATAGACGTTATGAATAATAATTCTGGATCAACCGATCTGAATTTTAGAACAAAAATGGCAAACCAAACATTTAATGAAACCGCCTATTACGATGCTATGATTTCTAATTGGATGAGTGAAATTAATGGGGAAAAATTCTCAGAGAAAAAAACAATTGGTGGAAAACTTGTTTCAAAATTACGTTATGGTGAAAATCCTCATCAAGAAAGCTCTGTATATGAAATACCAAATGCCCAACCTGGTTTTTCAGAACTAAAACAACTTCAGGGAAAAGAACTTAGCCACAATAATTACCTAGATAGTTATAACGCCTATAATTTAGTGACTGATTTTGATCAAAAAGACCAAATTTGCGCTATTATTAAGCACAACAACCCTTGTGGCTGTGCGGTAGACCCTAATAAGAAAAACGCCTATTTAAAGGCTCTTAGCGGCGATCCTGTAAGTGCTTTTGGTGGGGTTGTAGCCTTCAACTACGGCATTGGACAAGATGTGGCTGAAGAACTCATAAAAACGTTTTATGAAGTAATATTAGTGCCAGAAATTGATAAGGAGGCTTTGCAGATTTTATCTCAAAAGAAAAATTTAAGAGTATTGCAATACAACTACCCACAAAAAAATAATATTCAGCATTTAACTTTTTTGCAAAAAACGTTTTTAGCGCAAGATGAGAACTCAAAACAAATTAAAAAAAATAATTTGCAAATAGTGACGAAAAAAAAACCTACAGAAAAAGAAGTAGAAAATTTGCTGTTTGCTAACCTTATATGCAAGCATGTGAAATCTAATGCAATTGTAATTACCAAGGATAACAAAACTTTAGGTATTGGAGCAGGCCAAACTAGTCGTGTGGGCTCGTGTGAAATTGCTTGTGACCATGCTAGAAAGTTTTTTGCTAACCAGTTAAATAATTGTGGAGCTGCATCTGATGCTTTTTTTCCTTTTGCAGATGGTCTGGAAGAATTAATAAAACTAGGAGCAAAATCAATAATCCAACCTGGAGGCTCTGTAAGAGATCAGGAAGTTATTGATGCTGCTGATAAGGCCGGCATCTCAATGATATTTACCGGAATAAGAAATTTCAAACACTAATCTGGTCTATTTTAGCAGCGAGTATAAAATCACTTTCAGTCAAGCCTTTAACTGCATGGGTAAAGATTGTGACGTTTGCATAACCCCATCCAAAAGAAAGATCTGGATGATGTCCTTCTTGTTCTGCAATAGCAGATAGTTTGTTTATAAAATCAAGACTCTGTTCAAAATTTTTAAATTTTAAATATTTGGTGAGTGTTTTAATTCCGTCCTGATTTTTTACTATAATCCATTGATTTAATTCAGAGTTTAACTTTTGAATTTCTTCTTCTTTTAAAGAAGGCATGTCTCCACTACAGGCAATACATTTTTTTTTGTGTAAATTTGTCATAATAATTGGAGCGGGTGAAGGGAATTGAACCCACGACCTAATCGTTGGCAACGATTCGCTCTACCACTGAGCTACACCCGCTTGTAATTAGTATTTAAAGTATTATTTATAATATATATTTTCAATACAAATTTTAAATGAATAACAAAAAAATTAACTTACAAAATATGCCTGAGGAAATTCCTGTATTTCCTTTGTCCAATGCAATATTTTTTCCTGATACTATCTTGCCTCTTAATATTTTTGAACCAAGATATAAACAGATGATCGAGGATGCTCTTTCACAAAATAAATTTGTTGGAATTGCACAGCCTAATGTTCAAACATCAGACACGTACAAACCGACTATTTTTAATGTAGGTTGTCTTGGTGTTATAAGCAAACACAATCAAACACCTGACGGAAGATATTTAGTTAACCTTGAAGGAATAACTAGGTTTAAGGTTATTAAAGAACTAGAAACCGACAAGCTATACCGTACATTTAAAGTTTCTTATTTAGACTATGAACAAGATTTTAAAAATGAAAAAAAAAATGAAAAAGTCATAGCTCAAACTGAGGTTCTAGAACTCATAGATAAATCAAAAAAATTTTTCAGAATGTTTCAATTATCTACGGACTGGAGCATCGTGGAAAAGGTTGAGCCAAGCCAATTAATTAATTCTCTAGCTATGATTTGTCCATTTACAGTAGGCGAGAAACAACGTTTGCTCGAAACAACTTCTATTCAAGAAAGAAACGACATTTTAAATCAAATTATTAATTTTTATATTCTCGGCAATACCACCGACACACAGAGAAAAATTCATTAAATGAACCTTAAGCAAGAACTAATTTCAATGTTAGTTTGCCCTCTTTCAAAGGAAAAATTAATTTACGATAAAGATGCAAATGAATTGATAGCTAAAAAATCTGGTCTTGCTTATCCTGTAAAAGATGGAATTCCCATTATGCTTCCCGAAGAAGCAAGAAAAATCAAAGACTAATCTATGACTTATTCATCGAGTCAAAAAATTCTGCATTATTTTTTGTCTCTCTCAATTTGCCTATCATAAATTCAACAGCATCCATTGTCCCCATCGGATTTATAATTCTTCTAAGTACATTCATTTTTTGTAATTCATCTTTGGTGAATAACAATTCTTCTTTTCTGGTTCCTGACTTGGTAATATCAATTGCAGGATAAATTCTTTTATCAGCCACTTTTCTGTCCATAATAACTTCTGAATTACCTGTTCCTTTAAATTCTTCAAAAATAACTTCGTCCATTCTTGATCCTGTTTCAATTAAAGCAGTTGATATAATTGTTAAAGAACCACCCTCCTCAATATTTCTTGCAGCACCAAAAAATCTTTTTGGTCTTTGTAAAGCATTGGCATCAACACCTCCGGTTAGTACTTTTCCTGAACTTGGTACTACTGCGTTGTAAGCTCGTCCTAATCTGGTAATAGAGTCTAATAAGATAACAACATCCTTTTTGTGTTCAGCTAATCGTTTTGCTTTTTCAATAACCATTTCGGCTACTTGAACGTGTCTCATAGCTGGTTCATCAAATGTTGAACTAATCACCTCTCCTCTAACTGACCTTTGCATGTCTGTCACTTCTTCGGGACGTTCATCAATTAATAAAACGATCAAATATACTTCTGGATGATTTGTTGTAATAGCGTGGGCAATATTTTGTAATACCACTGTTTTTCCTGTTCTTGGAGGTGACACAATCAGTGATCTTTGTCCCTTTCCAATCGGTGCTATTAAATCTATTAATCTTGTTGTTACATCTGCTTTTTTTTCAATTTTAGTAGTCTCCACTTCTAGCTTTAGTCTTTCTTGAGGATATAACGGCGTTAAGTTATCAAAATTTATTTTATTCTTTGTTTTTTCTGGGTCTTCAAAATTAATTTTATTTACTTTTAAAAGTGCAAAATATCTCTCTTGTTCTTTGGGAGCTCTAATTTCTCCTTCAACCGTATCGCCTTTTCTTAAACCAAATCTCTTGATTTGACTTGGACTAACATAAATATCATCTGGTCCTGGTAAATAATTTGATTCCATAGCTCTTAGAAAACCAAAGCCATCTTGCAACGTTTCTAAAACTCCACTTCCTGTAATTTGCTCATTCTTGTCTGCAAATTTTTTAAGTATAGCAAAAAGAATTTCTTGCTTACGCATAGTGCTTGGATTTTCAATACCAAGCTTTTCTGCTTCTAATATTAAATCAGCTGGTGACTTGTCTTTGAGTTCTTGGAGATTCATTTTGTAGGAAACTTATTTTGACTTATGAAATTATTATATAATGGATGTTACTAGTTTGGCAAGCTTACAATAACGGTTTAAAAACAACTAAAAAAACAATAATAATCAATAGTACGGTTGGAACTTCATTCATCCAGCGATAAAAATTTTCAGATCTTGTGTTTGTGTTGGTGATAAATTTCTTTCTGCAAACTCCAAGAAACCCATGATATCCAGATAACAATAACACCAAAACTAGTTTTGCCTGGACCCAAAACTGCATAGAAACTTCATGTCCTAAAACTAGCAACAACCCAATTCCAAAAATCCAAGACAAAATCATTGCTGGGTTCATAATATATTTTAGTAAACGATATTCCATGGTAACAAATTTGTCGTGGGCTTCGGAGCCGTGTGTTGTTTGACAGTGATAAACATAAATTCTAGGCAAATATAACAATCCAGCCATCCATGCGATGGTTGATATAATGTGTACAGATTTAAGTAATAAATAGGTATTCATAAATTACACTAGATGTTTTTTTACAAGATATTCTAAAAGATTTATATGATCTTCATTATCATTTAAACAGGGAACCATCGAGAAATTTTTACCACCACTTTCTTTGAAGGTCTCTTGCCCTTCCATTTCAATTTCTTCTAGCGTCTCTACACAATCTGAGGAAAATCCTGGACAGATCATTAATACATTTGATTTTCCTTCTTCAGCTAATCGTTTTAAAGTCTTGTCTGTGTACGGGCGCAGCCACTCTGCCGGTCCAAATCTAGATTGAAATGAAATTTCAACAGGTATTGAATTACCAAATTTTTCTTTCATTAAACGATTTGTTTTGTGACAATAACATTGGTATGGGTCTCCTTTATCAAAATATTTTTTTGGTATTCCATGGAAAGAAGAAAGAATTACATCTGGAACCCAATCAATTTTTTTCAAGTGATTGTTAATACTATTCACAAGAGCATCAATATATAATGGTTCCGATTCATAATGTGGGATGATTTGCAAACTTGGCTGCCAACGCATTTTCATTAAAACTCTGTATACCTCATCACAGACAGTCGCAGTAGTTGCTGCTGCGTACTGTGGGTACAATGGTAGAATAATTAATTTTTCACAACCTTCTTTGTGCAAAGAATCTAGTTTTGATTTAATACTTGGATTGCCATATCTCATGGCATAATCAATAATTAGGTTAGGGTGAGATTTAAGTTTTATTGAAAGTTTTTCGGCTTGTGATCTTGTGTAAAAACGAAGCGGAGACTCATTTGTATCTTTCATCCAAATTTTTTTATAAGCCCTGGCCGTTTTATGTGGTCTAAAATTTAAAATAATTAGGTTTAGAATAATGCTCCACAAAATTGGATTCGTTTCTATTACTCTTCTGTCTGATAAAAACTCTTTCAAATATCTTCTAATATCCCACCAACTTGTGCTATCTGGGGTTCCTAAGTTGACAATTAAAATCCCGGTTTTTCCATACTTTACGGGTGGATGGTTAATTGCTTTTAAAATGTCGTTCATTTGAAATTTCTTACAGTGTTAACTAGGTTTTGAATAGTGCTGGGACTTGTCTCTTTTGGCACACCGTGCCCCAAGTTAAAAATGTAAGCTCTATTTTTAAACTTATTTAGGTAAAATTTTATTTTTTTTTGCATTTGGGATTTTTTTTTAAATAAAAAAACAGGATCCATCCCGCCTTGGATAATTATATTTGGGTTTATTTTTTTAAGTATAAAATTTGGGTTTATTTTTGAATCTATGCTCAAGACATTTGGTTTTACAATGCTACAAAATTCTCTGATTGATTCTTTTATTCCTTTGGGAAAGCATATAATAGGGATGTGGGGATATTTGTTTTTAATTTTTGTTATTATTCTTTTTGTTGGCTGAAAACAAAAATAATTTAAATCTTTTTTTTTTAGCAGTCCAGCCCAACTATCAAATAGCTGAATTGTATCAGCTCCTGCTTTTATTTGTTGTTCAATGTGAATGAAGATAAATTTTTCTATAATTTTTAGAAATTGTTTGCTTTGATTGTTTTTTATTATTTTTTCATAAATATTTATTTTTTTAGGTGACTTTCGGTTCAATACATAAACCAAAATAGTCCATGGTGATCCTGCAAATCCAATTAAGGATTTTTCTTTATTTAATTTTTTCCTTGTTTTTTTTATTATTTTGTAAACATTTTCTATTTTTTTTATAAAATTTTTTATCTTTATTTGCTGGAACTGTTTTAGATTTGGTTTTCCAAGAATTGGACCTGCGCTTTCTTTAAACTTAACTTCTTGTCCTAATGCATATGGAATTATTAAAATATCTGAAAATATAATTGCAGCATCAAGATTATATCTTTTAATAGGTTGTAAAGTAACTTTGGTTGCTGCATCTGTATTTAGGCAAAATTTAATAAAATCTTTTTGTTTTTTTCTTACTTTTTGATATTCCGGTAAATAACGACCAGCTTGTCTCATTAACCAGATAGGATTTTCATTTTTCAAAGATTTCTTAATTAATGTACTCATATATATAATAATTAATTATAAGTATTAGTATTGGTAGGAAGTGTTAATAGTGAGGTTAACTTTTTATTCCCAACTTATACATAATTTTTAAACACCCTTTTTACCAATTTGATTGTTAATTTACACTTATAAACAAAATTAACTTTTTATTAATTGTTCAATAAAATCTAATACTTTTATGAAAAACCCATATGACCGCTTAGCCGTTGAATGTAGCGAAGATGATAAATGTATTGAATTGAGTTATAGATTATTATCAACAGGCTTATGAACAAGAAATATAATTTTTTTTTAGTCTCGGACTCCACCGGAGAAACTCTTGATAGAATTTTTTTAGCTATAAAAGCACAGTTTAGAAATATGGAATTTTCTATTCAACATTTCTCTTTTATAAGAACAAGCGCACAAACAGCTCAACTAATGGAGCAGTGCAAGAAAACAGCCAACCCAATAATTCTTTATACGTTAGTAGAATCGTCTACTTCAAATTTTATTAAAAATGAAAGCAAATCTTTAAATATCCCATGTTTTGGAGTTTTAGATCACTTAATTCCACAATTTGAAAATTTGTTCTCTGAGAAAGCAACAAGGCGTCCGAGTGGACAACACGAGCTAAATACTGAATATTATAAAAAGATAGAAGCAATACAATACACTCTGGCACATGACGACGGGCAGCAACTCGAGAGCATGATAGATGCAGATGTAATTTTATTGGGAGTAAGCAGAACTAGCAAAACGCCAACCTCTATTTATTTGGCAGAAAAAGGTTTTAAGACCGGCAATATTCCGCTTGTCTCTCATCATGAAGTTCCAGATTTTATTTTTAAATCAAAAGCTCTTTTGGTTGGGTTGTACATAGATCCTGATCGTCTGGTTGATATTAGAAAAACAAGAATGAATCTTTTGAATGATAAACAGCAAGATTATGCGAATATCGATTTTATAAAAGATGAAGTTAACAAATCAAAGAAAATGTTCACCACAAAAAAAATTCCAACAATTGATGTAACAAGAAAATCAGTAGAGGAAACAGCAGCAGCTATTGTAAAAATGTATGAGATAAAAAAAACTGATGATTAAAAATATTATTTTAGCCTCTAAAAGCGAGATAAGAAAAACAATATTAGAAAACGCAGGATTTGAAATAAGAACAGAAGTTTCGGGAGTGGATGAAGATGAAATTAAACAATCTCTAAAAGCAAACAACGCAAGTTGTGTGGCTATAGCAAAAAGTCTAGCAGAGCATAAAGCGAATAGAATTAGTGGTAAATTTTCTAATTTTTTTGTTTTAGGCGCAGATCAGGTTTTAGATTTAGAAAATAATTATATTAGTAAGCCAAAAAACATCGAAGAGGCGGAGTTCATTATGGGACAATTAAATGGCAAAACGCACCAACTACATAGTGCAGTTTGTGTTTCTAAAAACGGTAGCATGGTTTGGCACCACCATGACACTTCCAGTTTAACAATGAAAAAAATTTCTAATTCTGAAATAAAAAAATATCTTAAAAAAATTGGTATAGAAGTAATGAAGAAATATGGGGTGTATCAAATAGAAGGAGAAGGAAAATATCTATTTGAAACTATTAAGGGAGATCAGAATTCTATTTTAGGAATGCCAATTGCAGCCGTCACAAATTATTTTAATCAACAAACACAATGAAAAAATTCATAGTTATTGGCAATCCAATAAAACACTCACTATCCCCGCTGGTGCATAATTACTGGTTTGAGCAAAACATGATTGAAGCGACATATGAAAAGGTGCTTGTAGAAGAAAAAGGACTGGAGGATGTAATTCAAAATATTAGACAAGAAAAAATAGTAGGAGCGAATGTGACCGTTCCTTTCAAACAAAAAATCATACCTTTACTAGACGAATTGTCAGAAGTTGCATTAAAGACCAGTTCAGTAAACACGGTATATAAGAAAAACAATAAAATAATTGGTGACAACACGGATGTTTTTGGATTTCAGAATTCATTAGCAGAATTAGTACCTAACAAAATAATTCAATCAGTACTTTTAATAGGCGCTGGAGGCGTATCTCCTTCAATTGTGCAAGCTCTTAAAAATGTAAGTACAAATAAAGTTATCATTGCTAACAGAACAAAAGAAAAATTTGAAGTTCTTAAAAATAAATTTGGTCCATTAGTACAACAAATTTTATGGGATGATCTTCGTCATAAAAAGTTTGATGTTGATTTGGTAGTTAATTCTACGAGTTTAGGCTTGGAGAAAAAAGAAGATTTAAATTTTAACTTCTCCTCGGTTAACAAAAGCACAGTTTTTTATGATGTTATTTATAACCCAGTTCAAACTAGCTTTTTAAAACAAGCAGAAGCACAAGGTCACCAAGTAATTAATGGCCTTAAGATGTTTTTATATCAGGCGCTGAAAGCTTTTCAAATCTGGAATAAGATTTCACCGACCATAGACAAACAACTTTTGCAATTAGTAAAAAAAAAATTGCATGATTAAAATATGCTTAATAGGAGAAATTGGTTCAGGAAAAACATATATTGCTCGCTTATTAGCAGGATCAAAATATCCCCTATTCAATGCAGATCAAGAAGTTAGCAATATTTACTCCACCAGTAAATTAGTATTTTTGAAACTAAAACAATTGTTTCCACATTTTATTTCAACTTTTCCCACAGACAAAGGAGAGCTAAGTAAACTTATTTTGTCAAATAAAAAAAATTTAAAAAAAATTATTAAAATAATTCATCCAGAGGTAAGAAAAAAAATGAATTTATTTTTAAAGAAAAACAAAAATAAAAAAGTAGTTATATTAGATATACCCCTTCTTCTAGAAAATAAATTACATGAGCCCAAAGATATTGTTGTGTACATTAATCCCAAAAAAAAATTATTACAACATCACTTAAAAAAAAGGTCAGGCTATAATAAAAAAATGGTAAATATTTTAAAAGAAATTCAACTAAAACCAGATGATAAAAAAATGCAAGCGGATATTATTTTTGATAACGACTTTAACCCAAAAAAAACAAGATTGAGAGCAAAGCAAATTATTGATAGTATAATTATATAAATGCTTGAAGTTATTTTAGATACAGAAACAACGGGCCTATCTTTTACTTCTGATAAAATTATTGAAATTGCTTGTGTTGAATTAGAAAATCAAATTCCAACTAAAAGAGTTTTTCATGCTTTTATAAATCCGGAAATGGACATTTCTGATGGTGCTTATCAAACGCATGGTATCACCAGAGAATTTTTAAGAGACAAACCAGTGTTTAAAGACGTAGTAAAAGAATTTTTAGAATTTATTAAAGATTCCAAATTAATAATTCATAATGCTGATTTTGATTTAGCTTTTTTAAACAAAGAACTACAATTACTAGATCATAAGCCAATATTAAAGGAGAGGGTAATTGACACTTTGTTTCTTGCGAGACAAAAGTTTCCTGGAGCACAAGCAAGTCTTGATGCGCTTTGTAAAAGATTTAAAATTGATACTTCTAAAAGAGAAAAACATTCAGCTTTAGTAGATTGTAATTTACTTACTGAAATCTACATTGAGTTACTGGAGAAAAAGGAGCCGTTCTTAGATTTGCAGCAAAACATTATTTCTTCTAGTGACGAAAATTTTGTGAGAAAAGTAGACCAAAACAGAAAAAAAATTGTAATTCCTGTTACGGAAGAAGAATTAAAATTACACAGTGAATTTTTAAAAACACATGTACCCAAGTCTTTTATGTTGAAGTAGGAAACTGCAGTTTGTAAAGTTCTTTAAAATCTACTTCTTTTGTAAATGTAAATTTTTTAAAACCAGATTTTTGAAACAGGTCTGTTACCATTTCCTTCATAAATGGAAAATATTCAGTTGGAATAGTAATTAAAATTAATTTTTTTATCTCATCTGCAGTTAGCTTGTTATTGGTAATTTTAAAAACAATAGACAAACAAACCTCTGTATAAATTTTTTTTTCTATTTTTTCTGGTGCCTCAAGAATAAATTTGCAATTTAATTCTATCAAGTTGTTTTTAAATGGTTGACTATTAATATCTAATTTTGTTGAGTATTCACCCAAGTTCTGAGCCGCATCTATAAAGCAATCAGGATCAGGAATTTCAAATGAAATATCTTTAATATATTTTGCAACTACCTCATAATCAGTATTATTTAAATTTGTCATGCTCTTCTATTTCCTCCGGATTTATTTCTATTATATCTATTTTACTATTTTTTGTTTGAGGAAAAAAATTTCCTAAAATTATGCTTCTTGAAAAAGGTATTAACAATAAAAATCCAAAAAAATCAGTTAAAAATCCAGGTAAAATTAGTAAAAAAGCTGCAATAACTAAGCAAAAACCATTAATTATTTCTCCTATAGAGCTTTTATTAATGCGAATGTTTTCAGCCAAAGACCGCAAGGTAGAGAGACCCTGCAGTTTAGCAAAATAGACACCTATAATGGCAGTTAAAATAGTTATGGAAATTGTATTAAAAGCACCAATAACAGACCCAATTTTTATCATTAAATATATTTCTACCAGCGGCAATAAGATAAAAAATAATAGTGTAAATTGCATATAGATGACTTATTATTGCATATAATTATTAAATTTTAAAATTCAAACATGAGCGAAAATTTTGGTTATATAGATATTATTTTGCTGGCAATGTTGGCTGGTTTTATTTTTTTGAGGTTGCGCAACGTTTTAGGCAAAGGTGCAGATAATTCTCCCATTAAGACAGATTTTTCGAACAAATCGGAGGAAAATTTTTCTTTTGTTAAGGACGTCAAAGAAAAAGCAAAAGAACTTACTTTTGATGAGGCCTCTTTCAAAAAAGGAGCAGAATATGCTTATGAAATGATTATTAACTCTTTTGCAAGCGGAGACAAAGCCACTCTAAAAACTTTACTTACACAAAAATTGTATGAAGATTTTGTGAAAATTATTGATGAGCGAAATACAAAAAAGCTAAAATCAGACTTAACCTTTATTGGGATACAAAAATTCTCTATTGATCATGTGCACAATGTTGGAACTAAATACAAAGTTACAGCTCGTTTTATTAGCCAAATAATAACAAGTTTGAGAAATGAAAAAGGCGAGGTGATAGAGGGAGACCCAGAAAAAACTAAAACCACGACAGATATTTGGAGTTTTGAAAGAGACTTAAAATCCAAAGACCCCACATGGTATTTAACAGAGCTATCTGCCGAAAAAGAGTCTAGTGGAAAAGAAACTAAACACTAAAATTTCCAAAGAAGATTTAGACACTTGGAATAATTTTATTAATCAAACAAAGTCAGTTGAAGATAAAGATGTACAATTTTCTCCAAAGCATGAGCAGAAAAATGTAGCCAGTTATGAGTTAAGAGTAGATTTACACGGTTATACTATAGCTGAAGCTTTTGAAAAAATTGATCACCTCATTTTATTTGCTCAAGAAAAACAGCTTAAAAAAATTCTACTTATTACAGGAAAAGGACTTCATTCAAACAAAGAAAGCGATCCATATGTTTCCAAGGATCTTAGCCTTTTGCGTTATGCAGTTCCAGAATACCTAAAAAAAAATTACTCATCATCAATTAATACAATTGAGTCTAGCCCCATTTCTTTGGGAGGCGAAGGATCAATGATAGTAACTCTAAAAAAATTATAGAATAAATCTAGATAGGTCTTTGTCTTTGATGATATTAGAAAGATTTGTCTCTACGTAGGATTTGTTAATCAAAACCTTTTCACCATTTCTATCAGATGCGGAAAAACTAATATCCTCTAATACTTTTTCCAAAATAGTGTGTAATCTTCGCGCTCCAATATTTTCAATGGTAGAATTTATATGTGTAGAAATGTCGGCGATTGATTCAATGCCATCATCAGTGAACTGTAAATCAACATTTTCAGTTTTCATTAAACCAATATATTGTTTGATTAAGCTGTTATCTGGCTCTTTCAAAATTTTAATAAAGTCTTCCTTAGTGAGTGGTTGTAATTCTACCCTAATAGGTAATCTTCCTTGCAGCTCAGGCAGTAAATCGGAAGGTTTAGCTAGTTGAAATGCACCAGATGCAATAAAAAGGATGTGATCAGTTTTGATTGGTCCATGTTTTGTATTAACTGTGGTTCCTTCAATAAGGGGTAATAAATCACGCTGAACACCTTCTCTAGAAACATCGGCTCCCGATCTTTCGCTTCTAGCTGAGACCTTGTCTATTTCATCTAGAAATACAATTCCATTATTTTCCACAGAAAATTTAGCCTCTTTAATAATTTGTTCTTGGTCAATTAATTTGTCAGCCTCTTCTTGTATTAAATATTCATAAGATTCTTTTACTGTCATTTTTTTCTTTTTCTTTCTTCCGCCCATTCCCTTATTAAATATTTCGCTAATGTTAACCATTCCAACACCTCCCTGCATTCCTGGAATTTCAAATGAGGGCATGGTTGGATTTTCTTGAACAGAAATTTCAATAATAGTGTTGTCTAAATCACCCGCTCTCAGGCGTTTTCTGAAGCTTTCTTTAGTAGCTATACTTGCACTTTTTCCCACAAGTTCATCCAAAACTCTTTCTTCAGATGAAAGCTGAGATTTTGCTTCTACTTCTTTTCTTTTTTTATCTTTAATAAGAGCTATTCCTATTTCAATTAAATCTCTAATAATTTGTTCAACATCTTTTCCAACATAACCAACTTCTGTAAACTTTGTTGCCTCTACTTTAATAAAGGGAGCCTCAGCTAATTTAGCAAGCCTTCTCGAAATTTCTGTTTTTCCAACACCCGTTGGCCCTACCATTAAAATATTTTTTGGCATCACTTCCTCTTTTAAATCTGCAGGAAGCTCTTGTCTTCTCCATCTATTTCTTAGGGCAATCGCGACTGCTTTTTTAGCAGCAGCCTGTCCAATAACATAACGATCTAATTCAGATACTATTTCTCTTGGAGAAAAAGAAACTATTTTTCTTTCTGCGTCCATTTATAATTTTTCGATTGTGATATTATTATTTGTGAACACACAAATTTCAGATGCAATCTCAATTGATTTTCTAGCAATTTCCTCAGCAGTTTTGTCTGTCTCTCCCAGCAAAGCTCGTGCTGCCGCGAGTGCATAATTACCACCCGAACCTATTGCAATTACCCCATGTTCAGGTTCGAGTACATCTCCGTTACCACTTATAATAAAACTTTTGTCTTTATCAGCTACGGCCATTAAGGCTTCTAGTCTCCTTAAAAATTTGTCTGATCTCCAGTCTTTCGCCAATTCAACAGCAGCCCTTGTTAATTGCCCCCCATGTTTTTCTAATTTTTCCTCTAATCTTTCGAATAATGTAAAAGCATCGGCAGTTGATCCGGCAAAACCAGCTATTACATTTTTGCCTTCTATTTTTCTTACCTTCTTAGCAGTGCTTTTCATGATGGTGTTACCAATGCTCACCTGACCATCTCCAGCTACGACTACATCCTTACCTTTCCTAATTAAAACAATCGTTGTGCCGTGCCAATTGGTATTAGTATTGTCCATATTTTGCTTTATTTTATTAGTAATACTTATGTGGTTATAAAACTTATATCTTCAAGGTATAAATTTCAGCTTATTTATTATAATAGAGTAATCATATACGATGAGAACAGCAAGCATAGAGCGCAAAACAAAAGAAACTAGCATTAGTGTACAAGTAAACTTAGATGGTACGGGGCAGTATGAAATTCAAACAGGTATTGGATTTCTTGACCATATGTTAGAGCAAATTTCTAAGCATTCTTTAATTGATCTTAAAATTAAAGCAAAGGGAGATTTGCATATTGATTTGCACCACACCACGGAAGATACGGGAATTGCAATGGGCGAAGCTATTGCCAAAGCCCTGGGTGATAAAAAAGGAATTAAAAGATACGCACATGCTCTTATACCTATGGATGAAACTTTAAGCAGAGTAGCTTTGGATGTTTCTAATCGTCCTTATTTGGTTTGGAATGTAAAATTAAAAGTAGAAAAACTTGGAGAGATGGACACAGAACTTTTTAAAGAGTGGTTCCAAGCATTTGCTCAAGCTGCAGGAATAACTCTTCACATAGAAAATATTTATGGAGACAACAGTCATCATATTATTGAATCTTGCTACAAAGGTTTGGCAAAAACATTGCGATCAGCTTTTGAAATTGATCAGAGAATGAAGGACATAATTCCCTCAACCAAAGGCACAATTTAAGTTTTTAATGATTATTTCCATCCTTGATTATGGATCTGGCAATATTAAGTCAGTTTCTAAAGCGGTTGAGTATGCTGCTTTAAATTTAGGAAAGTCAGCCCGAGTGCAGGTTATAGCTGATATAAACAAAATAAAATTGTCTGATAAAATAATTTTACCTGGACAAGGTTCGTTCAAACAGTGTGCTGACACTTTGTTCAAAATGACCGGAGCAATAGACGAGCTAAACGAATTTGTTATTCAAAAGAAAAAATATATTTTTGGCATTTGTGTTGGGATGCAACTTTTTTCTGATTATGGGTATGAAGATGGTGGGCATAAAGGCTTAGGATGGATCGAAGGAGAAGTAAAAAAAATAAATATTATAGATTCAAAGCTAAAACTTCCTCATATGGGCTGGAATGAAATTAAAATTAAAAATGATCACGGACTTTTTAAAAACTTAAGTAACGACAAACATTTTTACTTTGTTCATAGCTATCATTTTGTTGCATCAAGTGAAATAAACGTTGCTGCATCTACATTATATCAGGACGAAATTACAGCGGCTGTTATTAAAGATAATATATTTGGGACTCAGTTTCATCCTGAAAAAAGTCAAACAAATGGAATAAAAATTTTAGAAAATTTTATAAATTGGTAATTGTATGATTATTTATCCAGCAATAGACTTGAAAGATAACAAGTGTGTAAGATTATATAAAGGTGATTTTTCAAAACAGGAGATATTTAATACTTCACCCTTAAACCAGGCCCAAAAATTTGAACAACATGGCTTTGTTAATTTACATATTGTTGATTTAGATAGAGCTTTAGATTCTAGCAAATCAAATTTAGTCTCAATAAAACTAATTGCAGAACAAACAAATTTAAAAATACAAGTTGGTGGGGGCATGAGAACACTAAAAGATATCGAAGAAGTCCTAGATCTTGGTGTTGAGAATATTGTGATGGGAACCGCAGCCGTTACAAACATAAAACTTTTAGAAGAGGTATGTATTAAATTTCCAAATAAAATATCTGTAGGCATAGATGTGCGAAATGGATTTTTGGCTTTACGAGGATGGCAAGAACAAACAAAATTATCTGTAGACGATTTTGTGACAACTATTAAAAATCTTAAAATTAAAAGCATTATTTTTACTGACATAGACAAAGATGGGACTAAAGAGGGAATAAATTTAAAAGAAACAATAAGATTAGCAAATTTAAGTTCTATTCCTGTAATAGCTTCGGGAGGAGTGGCAAATTTGAATGACGTTGTTCAAATTAAAGAATCTAAAAAAATAAAAGGAGTTATTATCGGCAAGGCTATATACGATAAGTCAATTAACTTAGAAGAGTTAGCTAAAATATAATGTTAAAAAAAAGAATTATTCCATGCTTAGATGTAAAAAATGGAAGAGTGGTAAAAGGAATAAATTTTATAAACTTGGTAGACGCTGGCGATCCAGTAGAGCAAGCTTCGATTTATAATAAAAGTGGTGCTGATGAAATTTGTTTTTTAGATATCACTGCTTCAAATGAAAATAGAGATATTCTTCTAGATACAGTAAAAAAAACCGCCGAATGTTGTTTTGTCCCACTAACAGTTGGTGGAGGCGTCAGAACCGTTCAAGATATAAGAAATCTCTTGTTAGCAGGAGCAGATAAAGTTTCCATCAATACAGCTGCAATTAAAAATCCAGATCTTATAAAAGAAAGCGCTTTAAAATTTGGTTCACAATGTATTGTTGTTGCGATCGACGCAAAAAAAACTGGAGATAATAAGTGGACAGTTTTTACACATGGTGGAAGAGAGTCTGCTAACTTGGATGTTTTAGAATTTGCTAAATTAGCTCAAAGTAGTGGAGCAGGCGAAATATTATTAACTTCGATGGATAAAGATGGGACCAAATCAGGCTATGATATTGAGCTTACCAAGACTATTTCAGAAAATTTAACAATACCAGTTATTGCTTCTGGAGGGGTTGGAACATTAGAACATATTAAAGACGGAATAGTTCTAGGTGGAGCGAGTGCGGTGTTAGCAGCTTCCATTTTTCACTTTGGGAAATATTCTATTAAAGAAGTAAAAGAATATTTGAAGTCTCAAAGTGTTTCTGTAAGAATATAGTTATGTTTAAAACGTTAGAAGATTTAGTTAAAACTATTAGAGATAGAAAAAAATCATCATCTGAAAAGTCTTATACTCATAAACTTTTAAATAATAAAAAATTAATTATTGAAAAAGTTGAAGAAGAATTGGAGGAATTAAAAGATGCTATAAATAATAACAATAATCAGGTTCATGAGTCAGCAGATTTGATTTATCATTTATTGGTGTTGTTGGAGTGTAATGATATTAAAATTGAGAAAGTATTAGAAGAACTTAAAAAAAGAAAAAATCAATCAGGTTTAGAGGAAAAATCTGGGCGAGGTTAAAATGAAATACGACACTGATAATATTTTTGCAAAAATTTTAAGAGGGGAAATTCCTTGTAAAAAAATTTATGAAAGTGACCACGCTTTGGCGTTCAAAGATATCAATCCTCAAGCAAAAATTCATATTTTGGTGATTCCAAAAGGTCCCTATGTAAATATGGATGATTTCTCTCAAAATGCAAAAAATGAGGAAATTATTGACTTTATTAGGGCTCTTGGAGAAGTTTCAAAACTGGCGGGAGTTTCTGAATATGCTCAAGGAAAAGGTTATCGCTACATTTCCAATAATGGACCTGATGGAGGACAAGAAGTTCCACATTTACATTTTCATATGGTTGGCGGAGAATCTCTAGGAAGAATGTTATCAAAAAAATAAGTATGGACAAAAAAGTTCAGAGGTATTTTTTAGAAATGAAAAATAAAGAAAACTTAATCCCCTCCGTTTGTGGTATTTACAATTTAACTATCCAAGAACGAGGAAAAGAAGATCCTCAATTTTGTAAGTTTTTATATCACAAAATAGGGGAAGACTTTCACTGGAAAGATCGTTTGGCATGGAGTATTAGCGATTGGGACAATTATCTTAAAAATGAAAAGTTGAAATTTTACATAGCTTATGTTGGAGACGATGTTGCTGGTTATTATGAATATCTTCATCATGATGATATACAAGAAGTAGAGATTACATACTTTGGTATATTCAAAAATTATTTTGGTAAAAAATTAGGTGCTTATCTTCTTACGCATGCGCTTGAAACCGGATGGAAACACAACCCAAAGCGTGTTTGGGTTCATACCTGTACATTAGATCATCCTAATGCTTTGAGAAATTATATTGCGAGAGGTATGAATATTTATAAAAAAGAATTAGTTTTGGTTCCTGCCTAAATCAAAGTCTGGTATTTCGAATTTCTCATTAGAATCAATATTAATTTGACTATTTTTAATAGTAAAATTTGTTGTTTGTTGATCATAACCAGTGCTTTCCCAACCCTCGATATCTAGAGTAACTTTATTTAAAAATAATTGTAGATAAGAACTTTTATCATCATTATAAAAATCCAGCACTAGCAGCCCATTTTTGCTTGAAATATTTTTAATATGAGAAATTTGATTAATTATTTTTTCTTTATCTAAAATAGTAGCAAAAGGTGAGTTAGTTACGCGATAGTAATATACTCTTTGGTATTTTCTTTTGATGATAGCTAAAGTGTTTTCTTTAATGACAATTTCCTTTTGCTCATCTCCTTTGTATCTACAGATTAATTTTTTTGGATATTCCAAAAAACAAGTTCCTATTTCTACAGTGTCACCAATGTTTTGAGTAAAATCAAATTTAATATTTTTTATAGTAGCAAATTTGTTATTAATTTTTTCTGCAAGTTCAGAATTATTTTTAGATTGTGCAGAGAAAGAAAGTAAATAAAATAAAACAAAACAAAAAAATTGTCTAATCATTACGAAGGAAGAATGTCTCTTTTCCCAGCATGGTTTGCTGGGCTAATGATTTTGGCTTCTTCCATTTGATCAACAATGCGTGCAGCTCTATTATAGCCTATTTGTAATTTTCTCTGTAAATAACTTGTTGAAGCTTTTCCTTCCATTTTGATCAATCTCACTGCTTCATCAAATAATTCGTCTTTATCATTGCCCCCTATCGTGTTGCCATTTTCATCGTTACTTTCTTGGATCTTAGTCACTTCATCTAAATATTCAGGTGAACCTTGAGATCTAAGGAAGGTTGTGATTTTTTCTATTTCATCATCCGATACAAGAGGACCATGAATTCGAATTACCCTACTTGCTGAAGACATAAATAACATGTCACCTTTTCCTAATAATAATTCGGCACCCTGTTCTCCCAAAATTGTTCTACTATCTATTTTAGAAGTAACTTGAAATGAAATACGAGTTGGAAAATTAGCTTTAATTGTTCCAGTAATAACATCTACACTTGGTCGTTGAGTTGCCATTACAATATGTATGCCCGCTGCCCTTGCCATTTGAGCAAGTCTCTGGATATAGTTTTCGATTTCTTTTCCTGCAATCATCATCAAGTCTGCCATCTCATCAACAATAACAACAATATAAGGAATAATTTTTTTTGGGTCTTCACCCATTTTTTCATTATAACTGGATATATTCCTAACGCCTTCCTCAGTCATTCGTCGGTACCTATTTTCCATTTCTCCCACTACCCATTTTAAAGCTGCAGTAGCTTTTTTTGGCTCCGTAATTACAGGTGACAATAAGTGAGGAATTCCTTGATAAATAGACAGCTCTAGCATCTTTGGATCAATTAATATCAACTTACAATATTCCGGCTTGTGTCTGTACAAAATTGAAAGAATAAGAGTATTGATACAAACAGATTTCCCAGATCCAGTTGTTCCCGCAATTAATAAGTGAGGCATGCTTACCAGATCACCTACAATTGGATAGCCAGAAATACTTTTTCCAAGTGTTATTGGCAATCTTATGCTTTTATTTGCAAATTCTTTGCTAGAAAGAATTTCTTTTAGATAAACTGGCTCAATATTTTTGTTTGGAATTTCAATTCCAATCGTATTTTTCCCAGGAACTGTAGCCACCCTAGTAGCAATTGAACTGGTGCTTCTAGCTATATCATCTGACAAATTTATTATTTTAGAGGTTTTGATACCTGCGGCAGGTTCAAATTCATAAAGAGTGACTACAGGACCAGCGCTAACTCTTTTTATTTTCCCCATAATGCCAAAATCTAGAAGAGTGTCTTCTAAAAATTTAGACTGCTTCTCAAAGCTATCGCTCAATTCGGTATCTGAAACTTTATTGTCTGGATCTTTTAGAAAAGACAATGAAGGCAATCTATACTCAAAAGATTTTGCCTTAGCATTTTCCTGCAGAGGCAAACTAGTCTGTATTTCTTGAACAATATTTTCTTCTATTTTATTTATTATTGGGTTCGTTATAAAATCATTATTGATAGTTTCTTCTATTTCAGATTTTTTTTTGAATAATTTTTTTGTTATTGAATAAAAAGGTTTCGTTAAATTTTTTATAATACTTTTCCAGTTAGAAAAAGAAAATCCTAAGCTTACAATAAAAAATATAATTGAAAGCAAAAGAGCAATAAATGAAAATATTTTAATTTTTGCTGCAAAAGGTCCAAATAAATCAATTATGTAACTTCCTAAAAATCCACCATTTCCATGGTCTGGTAACCAAAAACTTTGATCACTGTAAATTTTAAAAAATGCAGAACCAAAAATTAAATAGATCACAACGAACAAAAATAAGAGCCAAATATTAGCTATTTTTTTATCCAACCCAAGTTTTGCCCCCCATGTCATAAAATTCATACACAAGCCAAAAGCAATTAGTCCAAAGGCTTGTAAAATGAAGTCAGCAAAAGATGACCCATATCTAATTAAGAGTGCCCGCGGATCTGCGTTTTCAGGAAAAATTATAGTAGGATTTGCAGGAGAGTAAGTTATTAGGCTGTAAAAAATGAATATTCCCGTGGCCACTAAAATTAGGCCTGTTATTTCTATCAATCGTAATTTTATAAAATTTACAATTTTATCCATATTTTCGAATCATTTGCTGTTGTTTTTTAACATTTTTTGTACAATTGATGAAAATTAATCGTGAAAACCTTGAACAAACAGAAGATAGCCGTTTTGGGCTCTGGATTGACCGCAAATGCTGTTGCTTTAGCCCTTTCCAGTCTCAATTTAAATATTGATTTAATTCAAGAAAAATTGACACCAAAAAAACTTTCCAATGCTACTCTTTCTATCAGTGATGCTTCTTTTAAAATTCTTGAAAATATAGGAATAAAAAAAAATTCATCTATTTTTTGGCCAGTAAAAAAAATTACTTTATTTGATAATGGAAATAATCAATCTAAACCAGATACGGAATTTTATAATATCGATCAGAAAAAATATTTAAGCTATATAGTAAAAAAAAATAATTTAGAAAAATTAATTACAAAAAAACTAACTAACATAAATGTAATTAAAAATAAAGTTTCTTCAATTGAAGACAAAGGATTTCTAAAAAAAATAATTTTTAAAAATAAAAAGCAATTAGAATATAATTTGATAATAGCAACCGAATTTGAATATTTAAAATTATTATCGAATGAAGAAAAACTTAATTGGAATTATTCCGAAACCGCATATACATTTTTAATTTATCATACAAAAATAGATAATCACTGTGCCAGACAATTTTTTTTAGAAGATGGACCTTTAGCTTTTTTACCAATTTCCAATACTACAACTTCTGTAGTCTGGTCTGTTCAAAACAAGTCTAAAGCTGAAAAAATTATTCATAACGTTAAGGACAGATTAAATTTTTTAAGAAATATCTCTTCTAATTTTTATCAAATTAATACTTGCTCTAAAGATTTGGATTATTTTCCTTTAACATTCGAATTTCTTAAGAAAACTGTGCTTTCTAGGACGATTTTTCTAGGTGATATTACCCATAAAATACATCCTATAGCTGGCCAAGGTTGGAATATGACACTTAGAGATATTGATATTTTGGTAAAAGATTTAAAAGATAATATTAATAAAGGTTATGATATTGGAGACATAAATCTTCTTAGGGAGTTTGAAAAAAAAACCAAAACTAGCAATTTATTATTTGCGGTCTCAATCGATCTTATTAGAAAATCATTTAGAGCTCAATCCCCCGCCATTTCTTCTTTGCGAAAAAAAAGTTTTTCTTTGGCATCACAACCAGAGATTATGAGCAAAATAATAAACATCGCAGATAAAGGATTAAGAATTTAATATGACTATCTATGCTTTATCTACTCCGCCAGGAGTTTCTGGTATTGCAATCATAAGATTGTCAGGAACAAATGCTTTGAGAATTGCCAAGAACTTTGTTGGTACAATCGACAAACCTAGAATGGCTATTCTAAAAAATATTGTTGATTCAAAACATAAAATTATCGATGAAGGAATTGTTATTTGGTATCCGAAAGGGCAAAGTTACACCGGGGATGATTTAGTAGAATTTCACATTCATGGAAGCAAAGCAGTTATAAATAAATTTTTAAATGAACTATCATTGCGATCCGACTGCCAGCTTGCACAGCCAGGAGAATTTACTAAGCAAGCTTTTTTAAATAATAAAATTAATTTATATGAGGCTGAAAGTATTGCTGATTTGTTAAATGCTGAGACTGAGGGACAAAGAGTACAGGCCTTAAGATTAAAAAATAGCTCTCCTTTATTTATGAAATGGAGGGAGCAAATTCTAGATGTTAGAAGTAAATGTGAAGCAGCCATAGACTTTTCAGAGGAGGATTTGCCCCCCAGCATTTTAGAGGGAAATAATGAAAAAATTAGTAAAATTAACAGTGAAATTCAGACCATGTTAAATGATGCTAAAGTCGGAGAAATTATGCGGGAAGGCTTTAAAATAGCCATTTTTGGACCTCCAAATTCAGGTAAATCTAGTTTTTTGAACCTTCTTGCAAAAAGACAAGCAGCGATTGTTTCTGAATTAAAAGGAACAACTCGAGATGTGATCGAGGTTCATTTTCAAATTAAAAATTTTCCGGTTATTCTTTCTGACACTGCTGGCATTAGGCATACTAAAAATAAAATTGAAAAAATTGGTATTGGGTTGGCTTTGAAGCAAATTAAAAATTCTAATTTAAATATTTTAATATTAGATGGAACAACAAAAAATATCTCTCAAGATATAAAAAAATTAATAGATAAAAAAACTCTAATTATAATTAATAAGCAGGATAAAAAAAATTTTAATGGTAAATTTGTTATTAAAAATTTAAAAAATTTTTCTTTTATAGGTGTTCACCAGATATCTATAGTAACAAAATTTGGTTATAAAAAACTAATTCAGGATTTGGAAAATATTGTAAATAGTTTGTATGTTAATCAATCTGATACTTTAATATCGAGATCAAGACATAGAAATTTGTTAGAAAAAACTTCTAAGCACCTCAATAACTATCTAAAAATTTCGCAATCTAATGATGTAGAAAAAGTTGCTGAAGAGCTGAGAATTGCTTCTAATTATCTTGGTGAAATAGTCGGTTTTATTGGTGTTGAAGAGGTTTTGGGTAGGATTTTCAAGGATTTTTGTATAGGAAAATAGATCTTGTTTTTTCAATTTCTATAAGTCACTTGTAAATAAATTTCTGACATATACATTTCTGTCATGGAAAATTTTGATGTTGTTGTCATTGGCGGAGGTCATGCAGGTTGTGAAGCTGCAGCAGTCTCTGCAAGAATGGGAGTCAATACTGCTCTCATTACCACTACAGAAAATTCAATTGGCGAGATGTCATGTAATCCTGCGATCGGTGGATTAGGAAAAGGACATTTGGTAAGAGAGATAGATGCTTTTGACGGTGTGATGTCAAAAGTTTCTGATGCATCAGGTATTCAATTTAAATTATTAAATGCGAGCAGAGGACCGGCGGTTCGAGGACCTAGAACACAATCAGATAGGTCACTTTATAAAAAATATATGCTTGAAACACTAATAAGTCATTCTAATTTAAGCATTATTTATGATCCTGTTAAGTCGTTTGTTTTTGATAAAAATGAGATCAAAGCGGTGATTTTAGCTTCAGGAAAAGAAATTAAATTTAAAAAAATTATTTTAACTACAGGAACTTTTTTAAATGGAGTTATTCATGTTGGCAATAAGATGACTCCGGCCGGAAGATTTGGTGAAGCTCCTACTCTTGGTCTCACAGAGCAACTACAAAAATTTAATTTAATGTTTGGAAGATTAAAAACTGGAACGCCACCAAGATTAGATTCTCGAACCATAAATTTTGAAGGTTTGGAAAAACAAGTTGCTGATGAAAACCCTTTTTTCTTCTCAACACAGACAAAAAAAATAAATGCAAGACAAGTTGCGTGCAGCATCACATATACAAATGATGAGGTTCATAAAATTATTTCTCGCAACATAAAAAAATCTGCAGTGTACTCTGGCAACATAAAAGGTGTTGGACCAAGGTACTGTCCTTCAATCGAAGATAAGATTATAAAATTTGCTGACAAACAAAGACATCAAATATTTTTAGAACCAGAAGGGCTGGACGACTTCACAATTTATCCTAATGGTATTTCAACTTCATTGCCGGAAGACGTTCAGCAAGAAATATTGTTTAAAATCAATGGTTTATCTAATGTTAAGATGATAAGAGCTGGCTATGCCATAGAATATGATTATGTTGATCCAAGAGAGCTAAAGTACACCTTAGAACTTAAAAAAATTAAATCTTTTTATTTAGCTGGCCAAATTAATGGAACCACTGGCTATGAAGAAGCTGCTGCTCAAGGGTTAGTGGCAGGCATGAACGCAGCTTTATCGTGCCAAGGGAGAGAACCTTTCGTACTTGACAGGTCCGAGGCTTACATAGGCGTAATGGTAGATGATTTAGTGACTAAAGGAGTAGCTGAGCCTTACAGAATGTTTACTTCTAGAGCAGAGTATAGGCTTACATTAAGAGCTGATAATGCTGATATTAGACTTTCTCCTATGGCAATTAAACTTGGATGTTTAGGAAAAGAAAGGATTAAAAATTTTAATTATAAGCAGGATAGCATTAATAAAGTTAAAATAGCTCTTTCAGGGGTAAATTTAACTCCAAATCAAGCAAAAAAGCATGATATTTCCATATCAATGGACGGAGTTAAAAGGAACGGCATTGAGTTAATGGGATATAAGGGGGTAAATTACCAAAAATTAAGAGAAATATTTGAAGATTTACCTGAATCAAGCGAAGATGTTATAAATCAAATTAAAATAGACAATCATTATAAAGGTTATTATTCAAAACAAGATGCAGACATTAGAAAATTTAAAAAGGATGAGGACTTAAAAATACCAGAAAACATAGATTATGATAAAATCAGCGGCCTTACTGCTGAGGTAAAGAAGAAGCTAATGCTAGTTAAACCAGAAACATTTGGACAAGCTTTAAGAATAGAAGGAATGACTCCATCTGCGATTAATCTTTTATTAGCCCATACAAAAAGATATAAATTTAAGCAGTCTGCTTAAATGATTAAAACAAAATATCTTGATAGCATTGTTTCACGTGAAACATACAATAAATTGAACAAATACAGTGATTTTTTGATAGAATATAATAAAAAAATCAATTTAATATCTAAGTCATCAGAAGAATTAATAATGAGCAGGCACATAGAGGATTCTGCACAAATAATGAGATTTATTGATAAAAATGATAAAAAAATACTAGATATTGGGTCTGGAGCAGGTTTTCCAGGAATAGTAATGGAATTAGTTAAAAAAGACCTTGGTTTTGAATTTAAATTAGAACTAGTCGAAAAAAGTATAAGAAAATGTACTTATCTACAGGAATTGTGCGATTATCTAAAAATAGATGTGGTAATACATAATGATGATGTTAGAAAAATAAAAAAAAATGACTTTAGCACATTAGTAAGCAGAGCCTTTAAGCCTTTAGATATTTTTTTGGAGATTTTAGAAGAAGGCGGCATTAATTTTGAAAAAATATTGCTATTAAAAGGTGAAAACCATAAAAAAGAAATGGAACAAGCTTTGAAACATTGGGTAATAAACTGTGATCAACATGAAAGCATTACAAAACCTGGCTCGAAAGTTTTTGTAATAAATAGTGTACAAAGAATCTAGATGATCAATCATGTAGTCTCAGTAATAAATCAAAAAGGTGGTGTAGGAAAAACTACATCAACAATTAATCTTGGTTGTGCTTTTGCACAGTTAGGTCAAAAGACATTAATTATAGATCTAGATCCACAAGGTAATGCTTCTACAGGAGTTGGCGTAGAAAATAATGATAGAGAAAATTCTATTTACAAACTTTTAACAGAGAGAAATAATTCGCAATATTACGTGAAACAAACTAAAATACAAAACTTAGACATTATTTGTGCAAATGTTGAATTATCCGGCTTTGAAACTGAAGTAGCCGAAGACAAAAACAGGGCTTTTATTCTAAAGGAAATAATGAATGAAATAAGAGAAAAAAATCAATATAATCAAATACTTATTGACTGCCCTCCTTCTCTAAGCTTGCTAACGGTCATGTCTTTGGTTGCTTCCAATTCAGTAATTGTTCCTCTACAAACTGAATTTTTTGCTTTGGAGGGATTAACTCAACTATTAAAAACAATTAATAGAATTAAATTAAGTTTAAACAAAATTCTAGAGGTCGAGGGAATAATTTTAACTATGTTCGATAAACGAAATAAACTTTGTTCTCAAGTAGAGGCGGAAGCAAGAAAATTTTTTGGTGAGCAAGTATATAATACTGTAATACCAAGAAATATTAGAATTTCAGAAGCCCCTTCTCATGGTTTACCAGTTTTAGTTTATGATAAATATTGTGCAGGCTCTATTGCTTATGAAAAATTGGCAGTAGAAATTTTAGAAAAACAAAAAAAATTTAATTTTGCAGCGTAATGGTATTAAATAATTTCAAAGGTAAAGGATTGGGAAAAGGTCTGGCAGCTTTATTGGGGGAGTCTGAAATAAAAGAAAAGGAAATTCAAAAAAACTTTAATACAGAAAAAGTAGCAATTCATTTTTTAAAACCAAATAAGTATCAACCAAGAAAAAATTTTAACAAATCTCAACTAGAGGAACTTGCTCAGTCTATTAAGATAAGAGGAATTATTCAGCCGATAGTTGTTAGAAAACTAGGAGAGAATAATTTTGAAATTATAGCAGGGGAAAGACGTTGGAGAGCCGCGCAACTTGCGCAATTACATGAGGTGCCAGTTGTTAAACTAGACGTTGATGATAACTTAGCTGCCGAATTTGCTGTTTTAGAAAATATCCAAAGAGAAGGTCTAAACGCATTAGAGGAGGCAAGTGGGTTTGAATTATTAATTAGCAAGTTCAACTATACCCAAGACAAGCTCTCCGAAGTTATTGGTAAAAGCAGAGCTCATATTGCTAACACTTTAAGACTTAAAAAACTGCCCAATGCAATCCAAGAGATGGTTATCAGCGGTCTTCTGACTCCAGGTCATGCAAGGGCTCTTATTGATGTCGAGGGCAACGTCGAATTAGCTAAAGATATAGCGAATAATAATCTATCTGTGCGCCAAGCTGAACTTTTGGCCAAAAACAGTCAATCTAAAGGAGCCATTAGCAAAAATAAAAAAAACAAACTTCAGGATCCCAATATTATTTCTTTGATTGAGGAGATACAAAATAAAACTGGAATGTCCGTCGCTATATCCTCTAAAAAAAATAAAAGTGGTCGTATTAGTTTTGATTATACTAACCTGGCACAGCTTGATCATTTAATTAAAACTATTAAAGAAAATTATTAAATTTAAAATATTCTATTTTGAAGGCAAGACTTGTCCGAAGCTCCAACTATGAAGTTTTGAAGTATGATTGAAGAAGTTTCGTAGTTTTTTTTACAACTTATTTCTATTTCGTAAATAATATCCATTAACTTACTTAACTCTGATTTGCTCCATCTTTTAAGTTGTTCTTTAACTATATTTTTTTCTTTCCAAAAAATAGGCGGCTTATAGTTATCGACTAACTGGCTTACACTCAAACCGTTGTTATTCGATTCCTGAATTTCTATAAGTTTATTTGTTTTGTATTTAAGAGCTGACAATATTTCGTTAAAATTAATACCCTGAAGATAAACATTATTTAGAATTCTATTTATATTTTTTTTATCACCTAGTAAGCAAAAATTGATTATTTCAAAATTATCATCTTCGTTGGAAGAATAAAAAATATTCTTTAAAACTTTTTCATCCACGACAGTAGATTTCTGAATTAATTGTATTTTGTTTATTGCATCACTGATATCTTGGCGATTTAAGGAGTTTGTTTCAAATAATGAATTTACAAATTCTCGGGAAGCTATAATTTTGTTCTCTCTAAATTTTTGGATCAAAATTGATTGTAGTTGTTCTTGGGTGTCATTGTAGCAGGCAATGCATGCAAAATTATTTGAATTTTCAGCTAATAATCTTAGTCCAGATTTTTTAGTTAACGGATCTGATAATATTAATATTTTTTTTTGATTAATAATTATTGTATCTTCGTCTAGAAAATCCAAAAGTTTATCGGTCGCTTTACTTATAATAATAAGTTCTTGTTCTCCAAATAAACTATTAGAGCTAATTAATTGATTAAAAATCTCAAGATTACTAAGAACATATTCCTCTTGATACCTTTTAATAGATAAAGAAAGATTTTCTTTAGACTCTTCTATAATTTTCTCTTCAATTTCGGTAATGAGAGATAAATTTTCCCCGTATATTAAAATTAATGGTTTTTTTAATAGATCTTTAAAGTTTAAACCAAAACTTTTAAGTATCATTGGTTCTGTTTGGCAATCAGTTGTAATTTAAATTTAATTTTTTGTGAAAGGTTTTGAATTAAATTTCTTCTTTCTATTCTTCTAGTTTCCTCATCAGAACTAAGATTGTTGGTTACAGTTAATCTTCTTGAGGAAGTAAAACTATCGCTTATAATTATCTTATCTTTACCGTCGAGAACATTCAGTCCAATATTAATTGTTAAATCTTCTTCCGTTGTAATTCCTGCAGAATTTTTTGTTGCAGAAGATATTGTTTCACTTACCGAAATATTTACGGTCATGCCTTGAGAACTTGTCGTTTCCTGAATATTTAAATATGTTTTAATAAGGTAACTAAGGTCATTTTTCCCAGAGTAATTAATTTTTTGTACATTTAGTTTTGATAAATCAAAATTTTTAAGCATTGGAGTAAATCCACATCCAGCTAATAAAATTAAAATGGTAGAAAGAAATATTTTTTTATTCATTGATTACAAAATTTATTAATTTATTTTTAACGTACACTTTTTTGATAATTTTTTTATTTTTTATAAGTTTTTTAACATTATCTAGTTCTAAACTCATTTGAAATAACGAGTTTTCGTCTTCTCCATCTTTTGCTAATAAAATAGCTCTTTTTTTACCATTTATTTGAATAACTATATTGTTTTGCTCTCGTTTAAGAAGATCTTCTTTGTAAGACGGCCATTTTTGGAGGTGAAGATCATTTTGGTTAGTAATTTTTTCCCAAATCTCGCAAGCTACGTGGGGTGTAAATGGGTAAATTAAAATAATAAACTGTTTTAGTATATTAACAAATTCATCTTTGTCACAATCAGTATCTGATAAAATTTTGTTTAGATTATTTGTAAATTCGTAAAACTTTGCAACTGCAACATTAAAATGAAAATTTTCAATATTATATGTAATTTCTTTAATAAATTTATTAAGTAAAATGTTTAAATTGATTTTTTCTTTTTCCGAAATTTTTTGAGTATTTTTTATATTATGAATTTTTTCAGAAATAGACCAAATTTTTTGAATAAACTTGTAACAACCAGCTATTCCTTCATCACTCCACTGAATGTCCCTTTCAGGAGGGCTATCAGAAAGCATGAACCATCGAACGGCATCGGCTCCATACATTTCTATTACAGATTGTGGATCAACTACATTTTTTTTTGATTTCGACATAGACTCGGAAGAGCCAACTATAATTTTTTTGTCGGTATTTTTTTCAAAAAAATTATTATTTTTTTCAATAACATCCTCAGGATATGTCCACTGACCATCTTCAGTTTTGAAAGTTTTGTGACAAACCATCCCTTGTGTAAATAATCCTTGGAATGGCTCCTTAATTTCAAGCTCAGTGTTCATACTAATTGCTCTAGAAAAGAATCGAGAATATAACAAGTGTAAAATCGCATGCTCCACACCACCAATATACTGGTCTACAGGCATCCAATATTTGGCATCTGTAATGTCATAGCCCTTTTCTGAATTATTGCTCGAACAAAACCTCAAAAAATACCAAGAAGAGTCAACAAAAGTATCTAAGGTATCAGTTTCTCTAATTGCTTTCATTCCAGTTTCGGGGCAAGTTGTAAATTTCCAAGTAGGGTGGTGTTCTAATGGATTTCCAGGTTTTTCAAAATTTATGTCTTCCGGCAATTTAATGGGTAAATCTTTTTCAGGAACGGGAACAATAGCACCATCTTCCCTGTACATTATTGGAATAGGGCAGCCCCAATATCTTTGTCTGGAAATACCCCAATCTCTTAATCTATAAGTTGTTTTTCCTTTACCTTTTTTTTCTTTCTCAAATTTTTCTATAATTAATTCTTTTGCCTCTTCTACAGTTAAGTTATTCAAAAAATCAGAATTAATTAGCGTTCCATTTTCAACATATGCTTCATTTTTAATTTTAAAGTCTTTTTTATCTGTCTTGGGTGGAAGAATAACAGGAGTTACATCTAAATTATATTTATTAGCAAAATCTAAATCTCTCTGATCATGTGCCGGACATCCAAAAATTGCACCTGTTCCATATTCCATCAAAACAAAGTTCGCAAAATAAACTGGTATTTTTTTATTTTTAATAAATGGATGATCAGCGACATATTCGGTTTTAAAACCAAACTTATCTGTTTTGGCTATAGCTTCGTCAGTATTTCCTATTTTGTAACATTCCTCTTTAAATTCATTGAATTTACTGTCTTTTTCGTACTTTTTAGCAAGAGGATGATCTATTGCAAGTGCAATAAAAGATGCTCCAAATATTGTATCTGGTCTAGTCGTAAATATTGTAATTTTTTTATTTTCATCTGAAGAATTAAGATTAAATTGAATTTCACAGCCCTTGGATTTTCCTATCCAATTTTTTTGCATTAACTTAACCTTTTCCGGCCAGCTAATTAATGTATCCAAAGATTCATTTAATACTTCAGCAAAATCTGTAATTTTAAAAAACCATTGAGATAATTTTTTTTGTATTACACTCGCTCCGGATCTCCATCCTTTTCCGTCAACTACCTGTTCGTTTGCTAAAACTGTATTATCTACTGGATCCCAATTTACTAAACTTTCCTTTTTGTAAACGATTCCTTTTTTGTATAATTCTAAAAAATATTTTTGTTGGTGCTTGTAATAACTTGAATCACATGTAGAAATTTCTCTGTCCCAATCAATAGAAAACCCTAATAACTTTAGCTGTGATTTCATGGCTTGGATATTGCTATTTGTCCAATCTTTAGGATGCAACTTATTCTGAATTGCCGCATTCTCAGCGGGCATTCCGAACGAATCCCATCCCATAGGATGTAAAACATTGTAACTGTTCAACCTTTTATAATTGGCTATAACATCCCCGAGTGTATAATTTCTTACATGTCCCATATGAATTTTACCCGAGGGATATGGAAACATTTCTAAACAATAGAATTTTTTTAATGACCTATCTGCACTAGCTTTAAAAATTTTATTTTGTTCCCAAAAAGTATGCCATTTTTTTTCAGCGACAGTATGATTAAATTTTTCAACTAGCATTTTTTACAATTAACTTATTACATTAGATCGTGCAATTAAATTAAGAAAACTCAAGGTTTTTTGACATTGCACTTTATCTAAAAAGCTTTTTAAACCAAAAGCAAATATATTCGAGTTATATATTTTTTTTAAATTATTTTCATTAATGCCTCCTAGAGCATACAATTCTAGTTTAGTACTAAAATGTTTTTTTAAAAAATTAAATCTTGAGATTCCCAATGGCTTACTTCTTGGATGAGATGTCGTTTTAAAAATAGGAGATAAAAAAATACCAGAGCAGCCTTGAAAAAATTTTCGGTTTATTTCTGAATAATTGTGCGCGGACCCTATAACTTTAATTTTTTTATTACTCGGAGTAACTGTGTATCTCAATCTTTTGTTAAAATTGGGTATATAAAGATTAGCCTCAATACTTCTAGCTAATCTAAGATCATTCGATACATAAAGATCGTGACCAAAACGTTTTGAAAATTTTTTTAACTCAAAAGCTCTAGCTATGTAGTTATTTTTAGAATAGTTTCTATAGATAATTGAAGCGTTTTTTAATTTTTTTAAAATAGAAATATTGATACTGTTAAGTTCTTCTAAAAAAAAATAAATTTGCGTTTTTTTCATTATGAACGACATTATACAAAATTTTTTAAAAATAAGAGATGAATTACATCATGGTAATCTGCATCCAACAATTATTGCAGTAAGCAAAACTTTTCCTTTGGAGCATATTAGACCGTTGATAGATTATGGACACAAAGTATTCGGAGAAAATAAGGTTCAAGAAGCCAAAATAAAGTGGAGTAATATTAAAAAAGAGATCAAAGACTTAGAGCTACATTTGATAGGAGGCCTTCAATCAAATAAGGCAAAGGAAGCCGTCGAGTTGTTTGATTATATTCATTCCGTTGATAGTGTGAAACTAGCTAATGAACTTTCAAAAGCTGAAGAAAAGTTGCAAATAAAAAGAAAATATTTTGTTCAAGTAAATGTTGGTAAAGAAAGCCAAAAGTCCGGTGTCGCAATGGAAGAACTTTTTGATTTGCTAAAAGTTTGTGTTAATGAAAAAAAATTGGAGATTGTTGGCTTAATGTGCATTCCTCCATATGATTCTGACCCCATTCCATTTTTTAAATTACTAAAAAAATTAAATACAGAACATCATTTACCGAAAATGAGTATGGGTATGAGCGGAGATTATATGGATGCCGCTGAATTAGGAGCCACACATATTAGGGTAGGAAGTAAAATTTTTGGGGTTAGGACTAGCCAGTAATTTTAATTTTTTCTTTCGGTGTGATCTTACCTAAAATATCTAAAAAACTTTTTTTACTTAAAGCGATACATCCTTGCGTTGGTTTGTATCCTGGTTTTGCTAAGTGCATAAAAATTGCGCTACCTTTCCCCTTGATTATCTTTTTTGTGTTATATTCAATAACTAATACCAAGTCATAAAGATGGTCAGTTCTTTTCAATTTTTCCCTATGGGAATAATTTTTTATCGTAATCAACTTGTTATAATTTTTTTTTTTAGGATTATCTTCCCAGGCCATACTTTCATCAATAGAGCTATAAGAAAGTTTTGTTTTTAGAAATTTGATTCTATCTGTCCTGACGAATAGTCTATTTAATGAAAATGTCCCAATAGGCGTACAACTATCTCCTTCTTTTTTGAATTTAGTAAAGCCATTTTTGCCATAGGCACATTTATACCGTTTTTTCTTGTACCAAAGTTCACCCTTATTATTTACTATGATCATAAAAATTTATATTTTCATTGTATGCAAAATTATTCAATAGTTACAGTCGGCTCAGATGTTTTTTTTGAATGTATTAGTGAGCAAAAGCTTGACTATAACATTAATCAATTAAAGAGTTTTAAAGATGTAAATTCACTTTTTAAAAATTATAATGTTCAAGATGGATTTGTATTCCTATTTTTCTTAGATAATTTGGAAAAAATAAAAAATTCAGAAGTTAAAAAAATAATGTTTCCTAAAGTATTTTTATCAGCCGATCCTAAGAACTTTCAGGAACTAAAAAAAGATAATTTATTTAGTACTTTTTTACAGCTACCTATTAATTTTTTTGACTTAGAAAAAATTATTAAGTTATCAATTTTAAAATTTAAATTTCACTTCCAAACAAAAGTAGAAATTGGACAGTACATTTTAGATAAGAATAAAAGAACGCTATCCCTAGGAAGAAAAAGCACTAAACTTACGGAAAAAGAACAAGATATTATTGTTTATTTATTTGGCAAAAAAGATGGAGCTTCTAAAAAAGATATAATGAAGGATGTTTGGTCTTACTCAGAACAGGTTGATACGCACACTTATGAGACACATCTTTATAGATTGCGTCAAAAAATACAAACAAAGTTAAAAGATAAAAATTTTATAGAAATCAAAGAAGGAAAATATTTTCTCAGATACTAGTAGTAAGAAAATATGAAGAAAAAGAATATTATAGCCAAAGATTTAAGAACCGCTAAGTACAAAAAAAGAATTATACAACCAAAAAAAGGAAAAGGGAGTTTTAAAAGAAAAAAACTAATTTAACCTGGCCCCAATTTTTTGTATTATTTTAGAAGCCATCTCTGTTCCCTTTTCCAGGCTTTCTTGAATAGACATTTCGTTAATGTAGCCATGTAAAAATCCTGCAGCAAACAAGTCCCCTGCTCCGGTCAAATCAACTAATTTGAGATTTTTTTGACTTTCACACTCAAATACTTCGTTATTAAATATTGCAATACTGCCTTTTGCAGATCTCGTAACAATTAATAATTTTCCAAGATTCTTTCCAAATTCTATAACTTCAGCGAATGAGTTGGCATCTATCAAATGAAGTATTTCTTGTTCATTTGCAAATGTAATATCTAATTTGTTTTTCACTAAATCTAAAAAACTTTCTTTATGTCGCTCTACACAAAACTTATCTGATAATGATATCGCGGTTCTATTTGCCATTTTAAATGCTTTTGAAAATGCAGATTTAGGCTCTCCCTCGTCCCACAAATAACCCTCTAAAAAAACAAGCTTACTTTGTTTTATTGCTAACTCATCAATATCTTGTTCATTAATTTTTCCCGCAATTCCTAGGAAAGTACACATAGTTCTTTCTGAGTCGGGAGTGATTAGAATTAAACATGTACCCGTAGGGATAGTTTCTTTTCGTTTTTTATAAAAGTATGTTACTTTTTCTTTAATTAAACTTTCTTCATATTTATTGCCTAGATTATCATCATTAACTTTTCCAATAAAAGATACATTATTTCCCAATTGAGATAAGCCAACAATAGTGTTTGCAACTGAGCCACCGGCAACAGTTTCAGCAATAGTTAAACTTGATAATAGTTTTTTAAATTCTATCTCATCCACTAATTTCATGGTACTTTTTGTTAAACCGTTTTGTACTAAGAATTCATCGTTCACTTTACAAATCACATCAACGATTGCATTTCCAACTCCGACAACTTTCATGATAGACACATCTCCCAAAAATTAGCTTCTAACAAAGAAGCTTTTTTAAAAATTTTAACTAATGACTTATAACTATTTTTATTATTATTAGTAAATAATTTATCTAAATACTTAATATTTTTGGCTGCTATACTTTGATATTCTTTTGAAGAATACATTTTAATCCAAGAAGCGTATTTGTTTTTTTTCCAATTTTTTATTTTACTAAGATTATGACCAATCTCACCATACCCTATGATACATGGTGATAGAGCAATAAATAATTCTAAATTACTTTTTTTGGTTCCTATGTTTAAAACATAATCAGTGTAGGTTCGATTTTGTGACTTTTCTTTTGTTGCAAGTATTTTAGATTTAGGAATATTAAATTTCCGACAATATTTTATATGAAGACTCAACTCATGCTTAATACCCATAATAAATTTCAAAGATCGATCTCTATCAAGTGTAGTATTTGCTTTATAAGCAGATAAGCAAAGTATTTTAATTAATTTTTGCAAAAAAATATAATCTTGTAGAAGATAAATTTTAAAGCAGGATAATGGCAAGGTCCCATTGCCCAACTTAATTACAAATGGATGATTTGTATATTCTTTCCACTCTTTTAGAGATTTATTTTTAATTTTAAAAAATAATGTTTTTTTATTATGATAAATACTCATACTAATTAATTATCTTCCTACCAAATTTGCAATGGTTGATAATTACACAAGATTTACAATTAGGTGTTCTTGCTTTGCAGGTATACCTCCCATGGAGCAAGAGTAAATGATGTGCGTCTTTTAAGTATTTTTTTGGAACTACTTTGTATAAATTTTGCTCTACTTGATCGGGACCCTTGCCTGGAGCAAGCCCAGTCCTATTGCTTACTCTAAATATATGAGTGTCGACAGCTATTGTTGGCTTCCCAAATCCTTCATTAAGAACGACATTTGCTGTTTTTCTGCCTACCCCAGGTAAGGCATATAGCTTATCAAAATCATTTGGTACTTTACTCCCATAATTTTCAACAAGAATTTTTGAGAGTAAATAAATATTTTTAGATTTATTGCGGAAAAGACCTATGCGGTTTATTAATTTTTCTATTTTTTTTTGTCCTAATTTTACAAAGTGCTCAGGCTTATTATATTTAGAATAAATATCTTTAGTAACATTATTAACATTAACATCTGTACATTGAGCAGAAAGAACTACTGAGACTAATAATGTAAATTTATTAGTATATTGTAAATCACTTTTAGGATTTTTTATAATCTTACTTAGTTGTTTGAATATTTGTTCGCTTTGCGTATTCACTTATCTTATCTTGAGCACGTCATGCATACTATACAGACCTGGTTTTTTATGCGCTAACCACTTAGCAGCACTTAGCGCTCCATCTGCGAATAAATCTCTTGATTTTGCAACATGCTTGAGCTCAATAGTTTCTTTAGCAGTTTGAAAAATAACAGAATGAGTTCCTGGAATCGTCCCCTCTCTTTTTATAAAAAAATTTATTTTCCCTTTCTTTCCATTGCCTTTCCTATTTAAAAAAACACTTCCTTTTAACTTTTCTAAAGATTTTCTTTTTCCTTTAGCAACAGCTTGTCCAAGCATGAGAGCTGTACCAGAAGGGTAATCTATTTTCATTTTATGATGGGCGTCGTGTATTTCTATTTGAAATTCTTTCAAAATTTTTTCTGATAAGATTCTAGATAAATACTGCATTAAATTTATTCCTAAACTCATATTTCCAGATTGAAGAATTGCAATTTTTTTTGAGGATCTATTTATTTCTTCCTGTTGTTTCTTATTAAACCCTGTGGTGCCGATAATTAACTTTTTTTTAAGTTTAATGGCTAATTTTAAAATTTCCAAAGTGCAATTTGGTTTTGTAAAATCAATAATTACGTTGGTATTTTTAAGAGAGTAGATGGAGTTTTTGTCGTATTTGATGCCATTTTTTGTAAGTGACTTTTGTTCTGTAACACTTTCTAACTTTAACTGTTTATCTTGAATAGTTTTTTGTATGAGTAGGGATCCCATTCGACCTAATCCACCACTAATTGTGATATTAATTTTTTTCATTAGCTTAAACTATCCCAAAAATTTTTAGCTTTTTTTAGAAAAGATTCATTTTCTGGATTGTTTTTAGAGTCTTCTAATTCTTTATATTTTTCAAGTAATATTTTTTGTTCTCTACTTAAGTTGACAGGCACTTCAACTTTTATTTGTAAATATAAATCACCAAATCCAGATCCTCTTAATAGGGGCATTCCTTTATCTTTGAGTCGCAACTGCTTTCCAGTTTGTGTGCCCGACGGAATTTTAACGTTAGATTTTGAACCATCAATTGTTGGAATTTCAATTGTAGTTCCAAGAGCAGCGTCAACTATGGATACTGGTAATTCAAAATATAAATTTTCCTCTTCTCTTTTAAAAATAGGATGTTTTTTTAAAGATAGATAAACATATAAATCACCCTGAGTACCTCCTCTAGGTCCAGCCTCTCCTTTGCCCGCTAAGCGCATTTGTGTTCCATCATCTACACCTTTTGGAATTTGAATAGATAGTGTTTTATTAACCCTATTGGTTCCTGTTCCTCTGCAAATTTTACATGGTTTAGAAATTGTTTTACCTTCACCACCACAATCTGGGCAAGTTTGTTGTAAAGTAAAAAAACCTTGTTGAGCACGCACCTGGCCATGTCCATCGCAAGTTCTACATGTACTTGCTTTTGATCCAGTGGCAGCGCCGCTTCCTGAACATTCAACACATTTTTCGGAAGTTGGCACCTCAAATGTTTGTTTTTTTCCTTGGTAAGCCTCCTCCAACGTCACTTCAATATTAATTTTTAAATCAGAACCTCTTTTTGATCTTGAAGAAGATCTTCTTCTACCTCCCCCCGTAAAATCCCCAAAAAAATCGTCAAAAATATTAGAAAAAGAACCAGAATCAAAGCCACCAAAATCACCAAAACCTCCACCACCTCCACCACCACCATTCTCAAAAGCAGCATGGCCAAACTGATCATAGTTAGATTTTTTTTGAGAATCGGATAATACTTGATAGGCCTCAGAGGCTTCTTTAAATTTTGCCTCAGAAGAGGTATCTCCCGGATTTTTGTCCGGGTGGTATTTCATTGCTAATTTTCTGTAAGCAGATTTAATTTCTTCTTGTGAAGCATTTTTAGAAACACCTAGTGTATTGTAGTAGTCAGCTTTAGCCATGCCCCTATCTAATGCCTAATTAAAAATTAAGCACTATCTTTTTTGTCGTCTTTGGAGTCTTTAACTTCTTCAAATTCAGCATCAACAACATCCTCTTTTTTTCCATCAGAAGATTTATTTTCACCCTGAGCACCAGCTTCTTGGCTCGCTTGTTGAGCTTTGTAAATTGCTTCACCCATCTTCATAGAAGATTGCATTAATGTTTGTGTTTTAGTTTTAATATCTTCAACATTGTCTGCTTTGATAGCATCTCTTAAACTTTGCATATCTGCTTCAATAGTTTTTTTATCTTCTGCAGAAACTTTATCACCATGTTCTTTTATGCTTTGTTCAGTAGATGCAACTAAACTATCCGCACTATTTTTTGCATCAATTTCCTCCCTCTTCTTTTTGTCAGCTTCTTTATTTGCTTCCGCATCCTTTACCATTCTTTCAATTTCTTCATCTGTAAGACCGCCTGAAGCTTGGATTTGAATCTTCTGTTCTTTGCCGGTGCCTTTATCTTTTGCAGAAACATTTACAATACCGTTAGCATCTATGTCAAAAGTCACTTCAATTTGAGGTACACCCCTTGGTGCTGGTGCAATTCCTGTTAGTTCAAAGTTACCAAGTGATTTATTATCAGCCGCCATCTCCCTTTCGCCCTGAACCACCCTTATCGAGACGGCAGGTTGGTTGTTTTCAGCGGTCGAAAACACTTGGCTTTTTTTAGTTGGTATTGTTGTATTTTTTTCAATAAGTTTTGTTGCAACTCCGCCTAAAGTTTCAATACCTAGAGACAATGGAGTAACATCTAACAATAAAACATCTTTAACATCGCCCTGGAGAACACCAGCTTGGATTGCAGCACCCATAGCCACCACTTCATCAGGATTTACACTTTTATTAGGTTCTTTTCCAAAAAAGTTTTTAACAGTCTCAGCCACTTTTGGCATTCTTGTCATACCACCCACAAGAATAACTTCTCCGATTTCTCCCGCACTTAATCCAGCATCTTTCAACGCAGTTTTGCAAGGTGCAATAGTTCTTTCAATTAGTTCAGCAACAATTGATTCTAGTTTAGATCTTGTTAATTTCAGATTTAAATGTTTTGGGCCAGTTTTATCAGCTGTGATAAAAGGCAAATTAATTTCGGTTTGAGTTGCAGAAGAAAGTTCAATTTTAGCTTTTTCAGCAGCTTCTCTTAATCTTTGTAATGCTAATTTATCTTGTTTTAAATCTATAGCATTATCTTTTTTAAATTCAGCAGCAAGGTAGTCAACGATATGTGAATCAAAATCCTCACCACCAAGTGTTGTATCTCCATTTGTAGATTTAACTTCAAAAACTCCATCTCCTAGTTCAAGAATAGAAACGTCAAATGTTCCTCCACCCAAATCGTACACAGCAACCGTCTTTGCATTTTTTTTATCCAAACCATATGCTAGAGCTGCAGCAGTCGGTTCATTAATAATTCTTTTTACATCTAGTCCAGCAATTTTACCTGCATCTTTTGTTGCTTGTCTTTGAGAGTCGTTAAAATAAGCGGGGACTGTGATGACAGCTTCCTTAACTTCAGAACCTAAATATTTTTCTGCAGTTTCTTTCATTTTTTGCAAAACAAAAGCCGAGATTTGACTTGGAGAATATTTCGTACCCCTAGACTCTACCCAGGCATCGCCATTATCTGCTTTAATAATTTTATATGGTAGCCCCTTGATATCTTTTTTAACTGCATCACCATCAAATTTTCTGCCAATTAATCTTTTTACGGCGAAAAAAGTATTTTCTGCATTAGTAACACCTTGTCTTTTTGCAGCCATACCAACTAATTTTTCTCCGCCTTCGGTAAAAGCAACAACAGAGGGTGTAGTTCGTGCTCCTTCTAAATTTTCTAAAACTTTAGGCGTTGCTCCATCCATAACTGCAACACATGAATTTGTTGTTCCTAAATCTATTCCTATTATTTTTGACATAATCTTTAATCCTTTTATTAGTATTTCTTAATTCTGTATTGGATATGGGGGGTGTTTTGGAGATTACAACCTCTAAAACAATTATTTTTTAATCTTCTATTTAGCTGATTTAGCAATGTTTACTAGAGATGGTCTTAAAAGACGGTCATGTAACATGTAACCTTTTTGAATTTCTTCAATAACAGTTCCATGGTCTTTATCACTTTCAACCTCACTTAAAGCTTGGTGAAAATTTGGATCAAATTTTTTGTTTAGACAGTCTATATAAGTAATATTATTTTTTTCTAAGGTTATTAGAAGTTCTTTTTCTATTAGTTCAATTCCATTTTTAATATCAACAAATTCTTTATCCTTAAATTTATCATTATTTTTAAAAATAGAAAAAGCCCGGTCTAAGTTGTCGGTTAAGCTTAGAATTTGAGATGCAAAATTAAAAGATCCATATTTTAAAATATCTTCTTTTTCTCTTTCATGATTTTTTCTTAAATTTTGATTTTCAGCAAGAAGTCTTAAGACTTTATTATTAAGCTCATCTATTGTTTTTTCTAATTGCTCCTGAGTAGATTGTTCGCTTAGATTTTCTTGTTGTTCTGGTGTTTCAACATTATTCGCTGATTCTTGAGATGATTCTTCTATATTGGATTCATCATTTGAATTGGGATTTTTTTCTGTATTCATTTTCTTTATAATTTATAATGAACGCATATATAGTTACTAATTATTAAATTCCAAGACCAAATTATGCGCAATAATAGAAAAAATTTAGAGCTTCGAAAAATAGAAATCATTCCAGACTTCATAAAAAATGCTGATGCGTCATGTTTAATTAAATCTGGTGACACACATGTAGTTTGCACAGCTTCTATTGAGGACAAGTTACCTAGGTGGCTTAAAGGGTCAGGTAATGGGTGGGTCACAGCAGAATATGGAATGCTTCCAAGATCTACTCATGAAAGAATGAGAAGAGAAGCTTCAGTAGGTAAAGTCGGTGGAAGAACGTCCGAAATCCAAAGATTAATAGGAAGATCCCTAAGAGCATCCATTGATACTCAGTTATTAGGAGAGTATTTAATTACCATTGATTGTGATGTTTTGCAGGCTGATGGCGGAACTAGAACCGCGTCTATTACCGGAGGGTTTGTTGCATTAAAAAAATGCATAGATTTAATGATTAAAAGAAAACAGATCAATCATAACCCAATCAAAAATTATGTTGCGGCAATAAGTTGTGGAATTATTAACGGGAAGATTATGATGGATCTTGATTACGAAGAAGATAGCAAAGCAGATATAGATTCCAATTATGTGATGAATGACAAAAACCAAATAATAGAATTACAGTTAACAGGAGAAAAAACAACTTGCAGTGAAACTCAATTTTTAGAAATGATGCAGCATTCTAAAAAATCTATTGAAGAAATTATCTTAATACAAAAAAAAGTATTCAGTGCATAAACTTAAAGAATTAAAAAGAATAAATCGTATTCTTATAGCAACAAATAACCCAGGAAAATTTAAGGAAATAAGAGAATTGTTGCCAAAACAAGTGCTTTGTCTAAGCCCGAAAGATTTTAACCTAAAAGAGCCAAAAGAAACTGCCAAAACATTTAAAGGTAATGCTAAAATTAAATCTTTATATTGTGCAAAGAAATCAGGTCTAATTACTATTTCAGATGATTCTGGTCTTGAAGTTAGAAAGCTAAATAATAAGCCAGGAATTTACTCTGCTAGATGGGCTGGCAAAAAAAAAGATTTCGGTGAAGCAATGGAAAAAGTTAGACAACTTCTTCTTAAAAAAAAATTATTACAATCAAAAGCAAATTTTACATGTTGTATCTCTATTGGATATCCTGCAGGTAAATCTTTTGAGTTTGTAGGAAAGGTTTTTGGAAAAATTTGTTTTCCTGCAAAAGGGTCAAAAGGATTTGGTTATGATGCCATCTTTACAGCCAACGGGGAAACAAAAACTTTTGGTGAACTTAACCCAAAATATAAAAACAAAATATCTCATAGATATAAAGCTTTTAAAAAACTAAAGAAGTATTTTAAGTTTAGTTAATTTTAACAAAAGACTTATTTTTAATTTGATATAAATCTAATTTGCGATCTGCGTAGTTCTGGTTATTTATTTTAAATATTCCACTTTTTCCTCTAAACTCTTTGCCAACAAAGTCTTCCGTTGAAAAGAAATCATTTTTTTTGTCATACCAACTCGATACTAATAAGGGAATAATATCGTAAGCTAAGATTTCAATATTTGATATTTCAATATTATAGTTTTCTTTAAGTTTTTTATTTAGTTCTTGAAAATTTGCGTAGTTAATTGAGGGAAAAATAATATTTTGCAGCGATGGCTCGAGTAACAATTTTTGATTAAACCATTGGTTTAACGTTACAAATGTAGCTTCTTTGTAATTAACATCGTAGTAATCAAAAAAAGAAACCACGCTTATTAAATCATCATCAAACAATGGGACTATAATTTGTTGATAGCCCACACCTCCCAATGTATCCTTTTTTTCAAGACTTTTAACTTTGGCCTGATCATTGCTATTGTCTGATTTTTTTAATTCAGCAATCAAGTTTAGTAGTTTTTTGTGTCTATAATTATATGAGGTTGCCATTTTAGCTTTTTCGCTAATTTCATCAAAATTTGAATATTGATATTTTGATGATAATGGAATTTTAATTTCTTCAATTCTTTTTAAAACATTCATTGAAAATTCGGAGTTATCAGCAAAAAATATTTTTTTTTTATTTTTATCATTAATAGTTGAGCTCAGTGCTAAAATTTGACTATCTAAATTTATTCCGAATGTAATTACATTACTTGGCAGTCCAACATTGTTATTACTTAATGATATAAAGATATATTTTGAAAAATTTTCTTCTTGTGTAATTGATAGTAAATTTTTCATAAAAATTGGCCCCAAAACAATATCAACTCTTTGTGTTTGGAGTTCTTTAAAAGCAAATCTAGTTCCAGCTTCAGTGCTGTTGTTGTCGAAAGGTATAAGAGTCACATCAACATTTGAAAGCTCAAAAATTGTCAACTCAAAAGTTTTTAATATTTTATTTCCAAGTTCTTGATAATCTCCCGTAAGGGGGAGAATTGCACCTATTCTTAAAGATTGATTTTTACTATTAGCTGCGATTGTTAAATTTAACAAAAGAAATGAAAGCAAAAAAAATTTAATACAAAAATTTTTCATAAAATTGTGTTAATGATATAGATGAAAATATGTTGGTAAACAAAAAAAATAATCTAATTTATCCAGCTCTTTACGTTGTTTCCACTCCTATTGGAAATTTATCCGATATAACTTTTAGAGCTTTAGAAGTTTTAAAACAATCGGATTATATTTTATGTGAAGATACAAGACATTCTTTAAAGCTACTTAATTACTACAATATCAAAAAAAAATTAATTTCTTTTCATAAATTTAATGAGATTAAAAATGTAGAAGAAATTTTTAAAGATATTAGTGAAGGAAAAATAGTATCATTAATATCAGATGCTGGAACGCCACTCATATCTGATCCAGGACATTTTTTAGTTAAGTCAGCACGAGAACAAAATATCAAGGTAGTACCCATACCTGGACCATCTTCTGTTACTGCTGCTATGTCTGTATCAGGTTTTGACACAAAATTTTATTTTTATGGTTTTTTGTCTAAAACCACCAATCAAAGAGAGCAAGAATTGGAATTATTATCAAAAATAAATAGCTCTATAGTTTTATTTTTGCCCGCAAGAGACTTAAAAAAAATTTTAAAGGAGTTCCCCCCTTACTTTGAAGACAGGTCAATTTTTATTGGAAGAGAAATTACAAAATTGCACGAGACATATTTGTTTGGGAGTGTGAGCGAATTAATAAACAATATTAGCACCAATGATTTAAGAGGAGAAATAACTCTTGTTATTAGTAGCAAAGGAGAGAATTCTAAAAATATTAGTAATATAGATTTAATTAAGGAGATAAAACTTTTGCTAAATAAAATGTCATCAAAAGATATTTCGGAATATCTTGCGAAAAAATTGAAAATAAGTAAAAAAATTATTTATCAGAACATATTAAAAATAAATAAATGAAAAAAATTTTAATTATATTTGTATCTTTACTAACCCTTAATGGATGTATCGGAGTTAGTTCAGAAGGTGTTTTGGGAAGTGGAGTTAGCATTTATACAGATCCAAGAACCCTAGGAACACAAATTGATGACTCTATTATGCAAAAATCTATTTTAATAAGAATGGCGCAAGTAGATAAAAAGCATATTTTGAATGTTTCTTCTAAAGTTGTAGATGGACATATTTTTTTGACAGGATCAGTGAAAACAGTGGATGAAAAGATTTTAATGACCAAACTTGCTTGGAAAACAGAAGGGGCAAGGTCGGTAAAAAATAATATTGAAGTAAAAGATAAATTTTCATTAAAAAATTATTCAAAAGATGTACTTATTACTTCGCAGCTTAATGTGGCAATGCTTACTAATAAAAAAATCAAAATTGCCAATTATAATATAAACACAGTCAACCAAGTTATATTCGTGTTTGGAATTGCTGCTAACGAAGAAGAACGAAGGGAAGTTATTAATGAAGCTTCTCTAATTAAAGATGTTAAAAGTGTTGATGCTTCAATTTTATTGATAGAAGAGCTTTCAAAAAATAAAAAATAGAATTAGTATTTAATTGTTTCGGCCGAGTACGCTGCAATAGAAGCTAGATTTAAAATTTCATTACTAGTTGATCTTAAAGGAGCAACTTCGATAGGCTGACCCAACCCTATAAGCATTGGTCCTATAACTTTTCCTCCACTTAATTCTTTTAATAATTTAATTGATATCGCAGCAGCATGAATGGAGGGCATGATTAAAATATTTGCATTCCCAACTAATGCAGAAAAAGAGTAAGTAGATTGATATTTTTTATTTAAAGCAACGTCTGGCTGCATTTCTCCATCAAATATAAAATCAACCTTTTTTTGTTTTAGAATTTCAACTGATTTTGCAACTCTTTTAGTTCGATCTGTTTCCGGTTGCCCAAATGTTGAGTGCGATAAAAAAGCAACTTTAGGATCCAATCCTAATTGTTTGGCAACTCTTGCAGAAGAAATGGCCATATCTGCTAATTGTTCAGAATCTGGATACTCGATAACATTTGTGTCAGCAATAATAATTGTTTTTCCTTTGTTAACGAAAATACACATTCCAAAAACTAGTTCATTTTCTCTAGGACCTACAGATTGCATTAATTTTTCAACAGTTGCAGCATAGTGACGTGTATTTCCGGTAACCATTGCATCGGCGTGACCACAAGACACCATACAAGATCCCCATGTTGCTCTATCGGTTTTTACTAACTTATTACAGTCTGCTTCAAGAACACCTTTACGCTGAAGCTTATTGTACAAAAACTTAACATATTCCTCACTCCTATCTTTGTCGGCTGAGTTTGAAATTTCTATTTTATAGTTTTCGTCTAATCCTATTTTTTTAAATGTTTCTTTTAATTTTTCTTCATTTGCAATCAATACTGGTTCTCCTAAACCACTATTTTTAAATGCTACAGCAGCTTTTAGAGTTTCGGCATCTTCTCCTTCAGCGAAGACAACTCTTTTTTTCTTTCCTTTAATAGTAGAATTAATCGTCCTCATAAAATTCATCGACTGATCTAATCTAGCAGCTAGTTGATTTTCATATTTTTCAAAATCTTCAATAGGTTTTCTAGCTACACCACTATCCATTGCTGCTTTAGCTACCGCCATAGGAATTACAGTGATTAGTCTTGGGTCAAAAGTTGATGGAATAATATAATCTCTCCCATAAACTGGTCGTTCACCACCATAAGCAGCCACAACTTCATCTGGTACGTTATCTCTTGCAAGCTGAGCAATTGCATTTGCTGCTGCCACTTTCATAGCTTCGTTAATTTCTTTTGCCCTAACATCTAAAGCACCTCTAAAAATATATGGAAAACCTATCAAGTTATTTACCTGGTTAGGATAGTCAGATCTTCCAGTTGCAATAATTGCATCATCTCTAACTTCTTTTACTAACTCTGGTCTAATTTCTGGATCTGGATTGGCACAAGCAAAAATAATTGGATTTTTTGCCATTGATTTTACCATTTCTTGTGTAAGAGCGTCTTTTGCTGACAAACCTAAAAAGACGTCCGCTCCATTTATTGCTTCAGCTAATGTTCTATGTTTTGTTTCTACAGCGTGCTTGGATTTCCACTGATCCATGCCTTCTGCTCTTCCTCTATAAATAACTCCTTTGCGGTCTATCATTGTAACATTTTCATTTGGTACACCACTATTTTTAAATAATTCTGTACATGCTATCGCAGAAGCTCCAGCTCCATTCACAACAATCCTGACATCTTTTATAGATTTTCCAGAAATGTCTAATGCATTAATTAATCCCGCAGTCGTGATAATTGCTGTTCCATGTTGGTCATCGTGAAAAATTGGGATATCAACTAATTCTTTTAATTTTTGTTCTATAACGAAACAGTCTGGTGCGGCGATATCTTCTAAATTAATTCCTCCAAATGTAACTGCGATTTTAGATACGACGTTAATAATTTCATTTGCATCTTTAGAATCTATTTCAATATCTATCGAGTCAATGTCGGCAAATCTTTTAAATAAAACTGATTTTCCTTCCATTACAGGTTTTGATGCAAGAGCTCCTAAATCACCCAGTCCTAAAATTGCAGTTCCATTACTAATCACCGCAACTAAATTTCCTTTACTGGTGTAATCGTAAGCAGCTTCAGGATTCTTCCCGATTTCTATACAAGGAACAGCAACTCCTGGAGAATAAGCTAAAGCCAAATCTCTTTGAGTAGATAAACTTTTTGAGGATATTACCTCTATTTTTCCAGGCTTTCCTTCTGTGTGGAAGTCTAATGCTTCCTTATCAGTGTATTTTTGAGTAGGTGTCTTTTTTGTCATTTATTTTCTGACACATTTAAATGTTAATTTTTATTTGTAGGACGGAATTTAGAACATTAAGATTGTAAAACAATACAAATATTAAAAAATAATGAATATTTTGTCATCCGTCGGTTCTTTTGGATTCTTAACGTTAGCTAGTAGAATTCTTGGCTATTTAAGAGATATTTTAATCGCTATATTTCTTGGTACAAGTTTCTTAGCTGACGCTTTTTTTGTGGCATTTAGGTTGCCCAATACTTTTAGAAGGTTATTTGCTGAAGGTTCTTTTAATTCTGCATTCGTCCCGCAATACGTAAAATTAGATTTAAAAAATCAGTCTTTTGAGTTTGCGAACTCTGTTTTTAATTTATTAATATTCATCTTATTGATCCTTGTGTGTATCGCTGAGGTTTTTATGGGCGCGGTTATTTATTTAATTTCTCCAGGATTTATTAGCGACGTAGAAAAGTACGAGTTGGTTGTTACTTTAAGTAGAATTTCCTTTCCTTTTTTACTTTTTGTATCTCTATCTTCATTTTATTCTGCAATTTTAAATACCAAAGGAAAATTTGCCTTAGCAGCAGCAGCGCCTATTATTCTTAATGTATTGCTTATCTCCTCAATTTTATTTGCAAATTTTTTTGACCAACAATTAGTTTTTTATATGGCATGGGCAGTTACTGTTGCCGGAATACTTCAGTTTGTAATGCTTTTTATCTACGGAAAAAAATATTTTACTCCCATAATAAAATTTAAATTTACAATTTTTCCAGATGTTAAAATTTTTTTTAAAAAATTACTCCCTAGCATTTTTTCTTCTGGAGTAATGCAAATTAATATTTTAGTGGGAACAATTATTGCGTCGTTTCAAACTAGTGCTGTATCTTATTTATATTATGCAGATAGAATTTATCAATTACCATTAGCAATAACTGGAATTGCAATTGGAACAGTTATACTGCCAGCTTTATCTAAAGAAATTTTTCAACAAAAAGATGGAAGAAGTTTCTTTTTACAAAATAGATCTATTGAACTATCCTTGTTTTTATCGGCTCCTGCTATGATAGGTATTGTTATGGCTACAGAGCCAATTATTTCAACACTTTTTGGATATGGCTCTTTTGATCAAGAAAGTGTTGCTCAGACATCAAAAGCATTATTTGTTTTTGGTTTTGGTTTACCTGCTTTTTCATTATTAAAAATTTACTCTAGTTTTTATTTTGCTAGATCGGATACTCAATTTCCATTTTATGTATCTGTTGTAACTGTAATACTAAATATTTTAATAAGTTTAGCTTTTTTTTCTTATTTAGGCTTTATCTCTATTGCTTTAGGAACAACGGTTTCTTGTTGGTGTGGGGTATTTATTTACCAAATTTTTTTATTAAAAAATAATTTACATGAATTTGATGCAACGTTTAAAAAAAGAATAGGAAAAATTTTTGTTTGTTCGTTTGTCATGAGTGCAATTCTTTATTTTTTATTGTTTAAATTTCAATTTAATTTTTATAATAGCTCTTTTTCTAAAATATTAAATTTAGTCATAATCATTGGTAGTTCATCAATAATTTATTTTGTACTTTCAATATTATTCAAATCTTTTAGTATTAAGGATTTTAAAGTTAAAACGTATGAATCAAAATAGAATACTATCTGGTATCCAGCCAACAGGTAATTTGCATCTTGGAAATTACTTAGGAGCCATAAATAATTTTGTATTATTGCAAAAAAAATTTGAATGTTTTTTTATGTTAGCGGATATGCATGCAATTACAGTTAATCACGATCCAGATATTTTACGTCAAAATGTATTAGAAACGGCATCTGCTCTTATAGCCTCAGGAATTGATCCAGATACTAATATTATTTTTGTACAATCGTCCGTTGGAGCACATGCTGAACTTGCTTGGATTTTTAATTGTATTGCAAGAATAGGATGGCTTAACCGAATGACGCAATTTAAAGAAAAAGCTGGAAGTAACAAAGAAAAAGCGAGTGTCGGACTGTATACATACCCAGTATTGATGGCTGCAGACATACTTATGTACAAAGCAACTCACGTTCCTGTGGGGGACGATCAAAAACAGCATTTAGAATTATGTAGAGACATAGCAATTAAATTTAATAATGATTTTAATGCAAAAGACTTTTTTACAATGCCAGAGCCAATTATCTCTGAAGGTATTTCTAGAGTTATGAGCTTGCGAGATGGTTTGAAAAAAATGAGTAAATCTGAAGAATCAGATTTGTCGAGAATTAACTTAACAGATGACGAAGATTTAATTATTAAAAAAATACAAAAAGCCAAAACAGATAGCGAACCTATCGGTCCAAACATAATTGCTGGAACAGAAAGACCAGAAGCCAGAAATTTAATCAATATTTTTTCTGCTTTAACTAATAAAAAAGTTAAAGAAGTCGTTCAAGAATGGGAAGGGAAAATATTTTCTGATTTTAAAAAAGAATTAAGTGCTTTATTGATAGAAAAAATATTACCTATCGGAAAAGAAATTAAAAAATTTAAATCTAATAAAGATTTTTTAATTAAAATTCTTGAAAATGGAAAAATGAAAGCAAATTTAGTTGCAAATAAGAATCTAAAAGAGATAAAAGAAATAGTAGGATTGGCATAATGAAAAAAAAATTCTTAATAGTAGTTGACGAAAGTAAAGAATTTGAAAATGCAGTCTACTTTGCAGCTAATAGAGCCATTCATACCGACGGACAATTGTCCTTACTGTACATTGTTGATCCAGCAATTAATGCGCAGTGGGCAAGAATAGAAAATTTAATTGAACAAGAAGAGACGAGTAAAGCAAAAAAACTTTGTAGAATTTGGTCACAAAAAATTAAAACCCGATTTAATATAGAAAGTGAAATCATTATTAAAATTGGAGATCGAGCCGATGAATTGTTAAAACTAATTAGAGAAGATCAAAATATCCGATTTCTTGTTTTAGCCTCTACACCAAATAGCGAAGATCCAGGGCCATTAATTAAAGCTTTAACAGGAAAAAAGATCAAAGATTTAACCATACCTATTGTTATTGTACCTGGCTCTCTTAGAGAAAAAGATATTGATTTAATTGCTTAATTACTAAGTTTCAATTGAATTTTAATTGGGTTAAAATGATTCGATATAGAATTATTTAAATTTATGATTAATGTAACAGACACGCCGAACCCAGAGTCAAAAAAATTTGTTTTTGAATTCGATTTAGCATCTAGTGGATCAAAAGAAATAAAATCATTAGATGAGTGCTCTGGAATTAAATTTGCAGAAAAATTGTTTTCAGCAAACTTATCTGAATTAATTTATATCGACACAAATTTTATAACTATCAAAAAATCTCAGAATAAGAACTGGAATGAAATTAAAGAAGACATCCTTAGCATCTTGGGCGAAGAAATTGGAACTAATTTTAAACCATTTTCATTTGAGAAGACCACAAATTTTAAAGATGATATTTCTCGAAAAATAGAAGAGGTATTAAATGAAAAAATTAGGCCTGCGGTTGCAAGAGATGGAGGAGACATTCAGTTAAAATCTTACAAAAATGGAGTAGCTGAAGTTATGTTAAAAGGTAGTTGTGCTGGTTGCCCAAGTTCAGTTGTTACATTAAAACAAGGGGTTGAACGTATGATCAAACACTATGTTCCAGAAGTACATTCCGTTACAGCGGTAAACTTAGAATAAATTTGAAAATTTAAAGTATGTTTCAAGATATAAAAATTAATTTTATAAAGTTTATCAAGTTTATTGATATTTTTTATAAATTTAACACCTATGTTCTCGGAAAATCTTCAAAAAAATTAGATAATCACTTACGCAAGCATTACAATCTTCCCTACGCAAAAGGAGGGGTTATTACTTTGATTCTTTTTGCAATTCTTTTTCGTCCCAGTTTTAATAATACAAATTATGCAAAAATTGCAGGAGACAAAGCTTTGATTGTGAATAATTATTCAAAAGATGACGTTCTTGCTATTGATCAAAATTTATTAAATTTTAACAAAACGCCAAAAATTCAAGCACCAATAGAAAAGCCATCTGAATTTTCAGATAAGCAAATGCTTGGTTTTGGAAATAATATTGATGCAAGAACAATAATAAGTTTATTTGAGGAAGAAAATTATAATTTAAAAGATATACGTGATGGAAAAGCAGTTGAGCCTATTTTTTTGTCAAAATTGCCCACGGGCATAGCCCAAATAGATAATATAGCTGATAGAAAAAGATTATTTATAAAAGTCATTTTACCTATAATTCTTTATGAAAATGAACAAATAACTCAAGACAGAGAATATCTAAGCCAAATATTAAGAGAAAAAAGCTTAAACGAAGCCGAGCAGCAGTGGCTCAATGAAAAATTCGTGCAATACAAAATAACAGACAAAAGTATTGAAGAATTAAAAATAAGAATGGATATTATTCCTCCCTCTATCGCCTTGGCCCAAGCGGCTTATGAAAGTGGCTGGGGCACATCTAGATTTGCATTAGAAGGTAACTCGCTTTATGGCGCCAGAACATGGAAAAAGGGAAAAGGTATCATTCCCAATGAGAGAGATGAAGAGGCCAATTTTGAGGTAACAAGTTTTAAAATCATAAGAGCATCTGTTTCCTCATACAAATGGAATTTAAATACTCATTCTAATTATCAAGAATTTAGAGAAACTAGAGCTATGCAAAGAAAAAATAATAATAAAATTTTAGGACTAGAATTGACTAAATATTTAGACAAATATTCTGAAATTGGCTACGAGTATTCGTACAGATTAAAAAAAATTATTGAACAAAATTCACTAACTGATTTTGATGATTCAGTTTTGTCTAGAAAGAAAAAACCTAACGTTGTTTAATTGTTAATAACAAACTGCCTTCCAAACCAACCCCAACTGCCGTCGTTTAATTGCATAGTACAATTAAATTTTCCTCTTCTTGACTCAAATTTTTTCTTTAAAATAATTCTAATCCAATTATCGTCTAAAAAAGTTACTTCACTTGGGCCCCATTGATCACCTTCATTGCTAAAACAATTTATATTTTTAACGTTCATTAAAAATTCAATTTCTATATTTGGTGGATTATTATTAGTAAGTAACTTGTCTTCAGGTTTGTTAAACTTATGCGGCAAAGGACTTGTATTTAGTAAAAAATTAAATCTATCTATTTTTCCATAAGCCTCATTGATTGGAAATCTTGGAAGTTCAAACATATCTTCATTTTGATGAATAACCCCTGAGTGTTGTCCAAATGCCAACTTATAACCAAAATCAACAACAATTTTTTTTATTTCATTACTATATTCACCAAAGGGATATGAAAATATTTTAGGAACACTCCCCAGTTCTTTTATGTAATCATCATGGGATTTTTGAATATCTTTAATTATATCTTCTTTTGTAAAATCAACCAAATATTCATGGCTAAAACTGTGCCCACCTATAGTACCAATTTTAGATTGGTGTATTTCTCGAATTTGATCCCACGTCATATAATTGGGATGTTTTGCATTAACTTCTCGAGTACTAACAAAAAGAATAAATGGAATTTTTTTATCTTTTAAAATTGGCCACGCATTTTTGTAAAAAGATTCAAAAGCATCATCGATAGTTAATAAAATCTTTTTATTTGCATATGGCTCTTTGTCTACTAAGATTTTTAATAGCTGATCAACTCCTATAAATTCAAGTTTTGCATCTTTTATGAGCTCAATTTGCTTTTTAAAGTCATTTGTTTTTATATTAGTTGTCGGATATTTGTTTTCTTCAAATCTATGGTACATTAAGGATATAATGCCTTTTTCTTTTAAATTTTCCGCAAAGCTTTTGGAAGGCAATAAAAAAAGTAAAAATAAGATATAGAAATAAAATTTTTTTAAAGTCATGTTAAAATTTATATCAGTGGATTCTACTCTAAATTCATTAATAATCACCTCAAATATTAACAAAAAGAAAACTATTAAAGTTAAAGATTATTTAAAAAGTGATAATTTTTCAAAAGATTTTAGTAAAATATTAAAAAAAAATGATATCAACGTCGATGAAGCAAGACTGTTGCTTGTTAATCTTGGACCAGGAAGTTTTGTGGGTATTCGTAATATTTTATCTTGTTTAAAGGTTTTGTCTCTTATTAAATCGATTAAAATTGCAGGATTTTGTAATGATGATTTATGGAGCATCGTTAAAACAAATAAAAAAATCGCAGCTTATATGATTATGTATTTCAACAAAAAGTTTTTAAGCTTACAATCTAAGTTCAAGGAGATTAAAATGGATGAATTTGATAGAATTATAAGTAATAATAAAGTTGTTTCTAATTACGAATACAATGGTATTTTTAAAAAAAATATAGTTCCCTTTGTTTATGGTTTTAAAGAAGTTGAAACCCTCATTCAAAAAAAACTTTTTTATAAAAAAGATTTAAATCCAATGTACGAGATGAATTTATAACATGCTAAATAAAACCTCTCCATTCGCTGTTAATTTAGAGCAAAAATGTATTAACAAGGGCCTTAGGCTAACAGACCAAAGAAAAGTAATAGTAAAACTATTAGAAGAAACGATTGCAGATACAAAATTTCATCCGGATGTCGATGAATTACACAAAAGAGCCATTACCATTGATAAAAAAATTAGTATCGCGACTGTGTATCGAACTGTAAAATTACTAGAAGAAGCAAATATTATTGATAAGCACGAGTTTAAAGCTGGTAAGTCAAGGTATGAAGCAGTTACAGAGACTCATCATGATCATTTAATAGATGTGAATTCAGGAGAAATTATAGAGTTTGTTGATGAGGAAATTGAAAAACTTAAAATAAAAATTGCTAGTAGGCTTGGTTTTGATCTTGTCGATCATAGACTTGAATTATATTGCAAAAAAAAAAAATAATTGTCTAAAAATTTTTTTATAAAAACTTTCGGATGTCAAATGAATGAATACGATTCTAATCGTATTTCTGATTTAATGTCCTCTATTGATTTTACAAAAGTTAGTGAGATAGAGTCAGCTGATTGTTTTATATTTAATACTTGCCATATAAGAGAAAAGGCTACCCAAAAAGTTTATTCAGATATTGGAAAAATTAAAAAAATTTTAAGAGGCAAAAATAAAAAGCCAATTTTTGTATTAGCAGGATGTGTCGCACAAGCAGAGTCTTCAATTGTATTTGAAAAAAGTGATTTTGTAGATATTGTTGTGGGACCGCAAGCCTATCATACTTTGCCAAATTTAATAAAAAACTATTTAGAAGGACAAAAAAAAACTTTTAATACAGATTTGAATGTATCTGAAAAATTTGATTCATTAGAGTACTACAAAAACTTATCATCTAAAGTTTCTTCTTTTATTACTATTCAAGAAGGTTGTGATAAATTTTGTAAATTTTGCGTTGTTCCATACACAAGAGGTCCAGAATTTTCTAGACATCCAGATCAAATAATTAACGAAATTAAAACTCTAGTTAATAATGGAGCTAGAGAAATTACACTTCTTGGTCAAAATGTAAGTGGTTATTTACACGAAAAAATAAATCTTGCTTCCTTAATCAAAAAAATTTCTCCAATTCAGGATTTAAAAAGAATTAGATTTACTACTTCTCATCCGAATGATTTTGACGAAGACTTAATTAATATTTTTAGAGACGAAGAAAAACTAATGCCGCAACTGCACTTACCCGTCCAATCTGGGTCTAATAAAATTCTAAATTTGATGAATAGAAAACATACTAGAGAATTTTATTTAGAGCTTATTTATAAATTCAAAAAAGTTAGAAAAAATATGGAATTTTCAAGTGATTTTATCGTAGGATATCCAGGAGAGACTGAAGAAGATTTTAAAGATACATTGGATTTAGTAGAAACTGTAAAATTTTCTAATTCCTTTTCGTTTATTTATAGCCAAAGACCAGGAACACCAGCGGTTGATTATCAACAAATACCTAAAGAAATAGCAAAAACAAGACTAGAAATCTTGCAGAATAAACTCTTTAATTTGCAAATGAAGTTTAATGAAAGTAAAATTAATACAAAAACAAAAGTGCTATTAGAAAATATAACAAAAAAAGGTAATCAACTGTTTGGTAGAAATGAGTATATGCAAGCAGTGTTTATTGAAGGAACTAAATCTTTTCCCGGAACAGAGGCGGAAGTGTTCATTAATTCTTGTACAAAAAATAATCTATTTGGAACTATGATTAATAACTAAATGAATAAATTGGCAGTATCGAATGACTTATTACAGGTTTTAGATTCAAAGAATGATGTAGTTAGTATACATATTAAAAACAATCACTCACTTGCTAAAATTAGCGGAACACACGATGAGAATTTTTCTTTACTAGAAAAAATATCAAAAACCCAAATTAATTTAAGAGGAAATTTAATTACAATAAAAGGTAAACAAAAAGACTCTGAAATAGTTATTAATGTAATAAATACGTTATTAAAAAAATCTTTTGATAAAAATGATTTTGAAGATGATGACATTATATCTGTTTATAATTTTGAAACGAACAATGTGAATAACGAAAATTTAGCATTAGAGGACCAGATTTCAAACGATGATTTTGGAATTAAAACGCCAAGAAAAACTGTATATGCAAGGACAGAAAAACAAAAAAAATATTTAGAAATTTTAAAAAAAAATAATATTATATACGCCATAGGTCCAGCTGGAACAGGAAAAACTTTTTTACCAGTGGCTGTTGCTGTTAATAAATTAGTTTCTGGCGAGGTAAAAAAAATAATTTTATCAAGACCGGCTGTAGAGGCAGGAGAAAGCCTTGGTTTTTTACCTGGAGACCTCAAAGATAAAATAGATCCCTATCTTATTCCGCTTTATGATTCACTTAGCGAATTAATCGGTCATGATAAGATGAATAAAAAAATTGAAGATGGATCTATAGAAATAGCTCCACTAGCTTTTATGAGAGGAAGAACTTTGAAAGATTCCTTTGTTATTTTGGATGAAGCGCAAAATGCCACAGAAACTCAAATTAAGATGTTTCTTACAAGGCTTGGAAAAAATACGACGATGGTTGTGAACGGTGACCCGACCCAAATTGATTTGCCGAACTCTAAAGTATCAGGTCTTATGAATTCAGCAAATGTACTTAGCAATATAGAAGAAATTAAAATTGTTAAATTTGATGCTACAGATGTTCAAAGACATCCGTTAGTTTCAAAAATTATTGAAGCATATAAAAAAAATTCTTTAGATGTTTAAGGCAAATATTCTTATTAAAAAGAATAGCTGGATAAAAGAAGTTCCAATGATAGAAAAATTACTAAAAAAAAATTTTAAAACTATTTTTAACTCTATAAAAAACTTTAAGAACAGAAATATAGAAGTCTCCGTGTTATTAACTGGTAAGCGCAATATGAAAGAGCTTAATAAAAAATTCAGAAAAATTTCAAAAGATACCGATGTGTTATCTTTTCCAAACTATAAGAAAGAATTTTTTTTGAAAAAAAATAAAATAAGGAATTTATATTTAGGAGACTTGGCTTTTTCTTATGATTATATAAAGAAACAAAAAGTAGATTTTTTGGAATATGTAAACAAAATATTTGTTCACGGATGTTTGCACTTAATTGGTTATGAACATGATAATATGAAAAATTACAAAGTGATGTCGGCCTTAGAAAAGAAAATTACAATTAAAATATGATAAAAAGCAAAAAAGACGGTGTTATTAAAAAATTAGCCAAACTTTTATTTTATTCATCTGAGCAAGGTAACTTAAGAGAAAGTATTCAGGATGCTATTGAAGAGAGTTCTAACAATTCTGATTCAAATTTGACATCAAAAGAAAAAACTATTCTAGAAAATATATTAACCATTAATAAGTTAAAGGCGTATGACATTATGGTACCAAGAACCGACATAATCTGCGCTTCTCATAACGCTAGTTTTGATGATTTAATCAAAATTATTAACGCAGAGTCTCATTCGCGCATTCCCATTTATAGAAAAGATTTGGACGATGTTTTGGGAATGATTCATATTAAAGATTTAATCAAATTAACCTCAAAAGAGATGCAAAATAATTTTAATTTAAAAAGTTTGCTTAAAGAAGTACTTTTTATTCCTCCGTCGATGCCGGTATTAAACATTTTATTAAAAATGCAATCTACGAAACTACATATGGCTTTAGTTATAGATGAACATGGAGGCACGGACGGGCTTGTGACCATTGAAGACTTGGTTGAAGAAATTGTTGGAGAAATACAAGATGAGCATGATAACGAAGAAATTACAGAATTTAAAAAAATTAATGACACCACATTTATAGCAGACGCTAAAATGGAACTTTCAGAATTTCAAAAAAAAACTGGAATTATTTTTAATTCTGTAACCATTGACACTTTAGGAGGATATGTATTTTCAATAATTAATAGAGTTCCACAAAAAGGAGAGATTATTAAATCTGATCCAGCATATACCTTTGAGGTCTTAGATGCAGATCCTAGAAAAATTAAAATTTTAAAGATTTCTAAGTCTTAAATGAATTTTTCCTTATTAGATTATAAAAAATATTTTCTTTCTTTTTTTTTTGGTGGTTTGTTATCTTTATCATTACCACCTTATAATTTCACAATAATATCTTTTTTAGTATTTCCTTGTTTTTTATATTTGCTTTTTAGCAATCAAAACAAATATGCAAAATCTATTTTCTTTATTGGATTTTCTTTTGGGTATGGATATTTTTTATCTAACATTTATTGGATAACATATTCATTAAATTTTGATACCAATTTAGATATACTTAAGCCATTAGCGTTAATATTGATTCCATCAATTCTCGCAGTTTTTTATGGATTAACTTGCGCTATAATTAAAAAATTTATATCAAACAAAATTTATTTCGTAGTTATTTTTTCAGTTGCCTTGTCTTTGGCAGATTTTTTAAGAGGATTTTTGTTTACGGGATTTCCGTGGAATTTATTTGTTTACACGTGGAGTTGGTCTATTGAAACTATCCAAGTACTTGGGTTAATTGGAACCTATTCTTTTAATTTTTTATCTATATTCGTTTTTTCTTTGCCATTTATTATTTTTTTTAATTTTTCTTATAAAAAATTAATTCTAACGACTTTAATCTTACTTTCCATTTTGCTTACTAACTTTTATTATGGATCTAGTATTCTTAAGCATGATAGTTTGAAGAACATTTCAAATTTTAAAGTAGTTGTGCTTCAGCCAGATCAAAATATTGACGATTTAAGAAATTTAGAAAATCAAGAAAATTACGTTAATAGACTAATTGAAGTCAGCAACCCCAAAATTTATAAAAATCAAGAAACTTTATTTGTTTGGCCCGAGGGCGTTTTTCATGATGCCGAAATTTTGAAACAATATTCAGATTTATTTGAAAAAAATTTTGCATCAAATCATAAAATAATTTTAGGATCCACGCGCTATGAACAAATTGAATTTTATAATAGTCTTTTATTGCTTAATAACAAAGCTGAAGTCATTTCTAGTTATAATAAAATTAAACTAGTTCCTTTTGGAGAGTTTGTGCCATTTCATTCATTTTTTGAAAAAATGAATTTAAAAAAAATTACTTTTGGATATGGATCTTTTTCGGAGGGAGAGAATCGATACCCCATAAGAATACGAAATGATATAAAATTTTTACCACTTATTTGTTATGAAATTATTTTTTCTGGATTGTTAGATAAAGAAAAAAAATATTATAATTTTATTTTAAACATTTCAGAAGATGGATGGTTTGGCAGATCTATTGGTACTACTCAGCATTTTGTTCATTCACAATATAGAGCTATCGAACAAGGAAAGCATGTAATTAGATCGAGTAATCAAGGAATTTCGGCAAGTATTAAACCGAATGGGGTTATTGATAAAAAAACTAATTTTATTAGTAGCTCATCTCTTGTTGTTGATATTTATGAGAAAAATAGCAAAACCTTATTTAGTATCTACGAAAATAAAATTTTTCATTTACTAATTTTATTAACTTCTATACTTCTTATTTTTTTTAGAAAAATAAATGAATAAAAATTATATTTTTACTAGCGAATCTGTTTCCGAAGGTCATCCCGATAAAGTTAGTGATATAATATCTGATACTATTTTAGATTTATACTTATCAAAATTTAACGAAAGTAGAGTAGCGTGTGAGACACTTGTTACTACAAATAAAGTTATAATTGCAGGTGAAACTAGAGGGCCTAAAATAGACTCTAAAGAAATAGAACAGGCTGTAAGAGATCAGGTAAGAAATATTGGTTACGAGCAGAACGGATTTCATTGGAAAAATCTTGAATTTTTTAATTACTTGCATGAGCAATCAGCGGACATTGCTCAGGGAGTAGACTCAAGCGGAAACGAGAAAGATGAAGGTGCTGGAGACCAGGGAATCATGTTTGGCTACGCCTGTATGGAAACAAAAGAATTAATGCCTGCACCTATTATTTATTCGCATAAAATTTTAAAAGAGTTAGCTGAGGCAAGAAAGAATGGTGATTTAAAACTTTTAGGACCAGATTCTAAAAGCCAAATTTCGGTTGTATATGAAAACTCAAAGCCAGTGGGTGTGAGTTCTATAGTTATTTCTTCTCAACACGATGATTCCATTGACCAAAAAAAAGTAAAAGAAATGGTTAGACCGTATGTTAAAAAAATTATTCCAGAAAACTGGATTTGTCCAGAAGATCAATTTTATGTAAACCCTACTGGAAAATTTGTCATCGGAGGGCCAGATGGAGATACGGGACTAACCGGTAGAAAAATTATTGTAGATACTTATGGCGGAGCAGCTTTGCACGGTGGAGGAGCATTTTCTGGAAAAGATCCAACTAAAGTAGATAGGTCAGCAGCTTATATGGCAAGGTATCTTGCTAAGAACATAGTTGCTTCAGGTATAGTAGATAAAGCAGTAATACAATTATCTTATGCAATTGGTGTTTCTCAACCTCTGTCTATTTATCTAGATGTTTTTCAAGAAAACCAAAACTTGGTAGAAAAAATTATTAAAATTATTAAAAATAATTTTGATTTAAGTCCTAGAGGAATACGAAATAAATTAGAATTAAATAAGCCAATTTATAGAAAAACAGCTGCTTATGGACACTTCGGAAGAGTTCCCGAGGCTGATGGTTCATTTAGCTGGGAAAAAATAGATTCCTCAGGTATTTTCAAACAGCAAATATAATGATTCAACAAAAAATTTTCTTTGGAAGAGTTCAATCACGAAAGCTTTCTCTAGAAAAAAAAAAATTCTAGATAAAAATTATAAAAAATTTTTATTCCATCCAGAGAAACTAATTAAATCTAAACCAATTATTTTAGAAATTGGATTTGGTATGGGACAAAATCTAATTGAATTAGCTCAAAAAAATTCGGACAAATATATTGTGGGTGTGGACCCTTTTATGAATGGTATTGCAAGTGTCATAAACACATCTGTAGAAAAGAATATAAAAAATATTTTACTATTTCCTCACCCTGTGCAAACATTTTTTGAAAAATTTGAAAAAATAATTTTTGAAAAAGTTTTTATGCTATTTCCAGATCCCTGGCCAAAAAAGAAGCATCATAAAAGAAGATTATTCAGAACAGAGTTTGTTAAAACCATATTAAAAAAAATATCTAAACAAGGAAAACTATATTTTGCTACCGATAATCAAAATTATTATGATGAAGCCTTAATAGCTTTGCATAAAGAAAATTTTAAAGAGATGCCAATTGAAATTAAAAAAACAGATACAAAAGAGCTTATTTTGACTAAATATTTTCTAAGAGCTAAAAAATTAGGAAATAAAGTCAATTTTTTAGTTATTGTAAAATTATAGATATTAGAGTAATTTGCATAAAATTTAACAATTAAGAAATGGGCTTAGGCCCTTTTTTTTTACGAAAAATCATAATGCTAAATAACAGAATTGATAGCACAGAACTGATAAGAATAGCCGACGCTGTGGCTGATGAAAAATCTATAAGTAAAGACTTAGTTCTTAGTTCTATGGAAAGTGCGATTGAGAAAGCTGCAAAAACTAGGTACGGTAACGAAAACGAAATCTATGTTCTAATTGACCGCTCTACTGGAAAAATTGAATTAGGCCGAAAACTAAAAGTAGTAGAAAGAGTGATGAATAGTCATTCTGAAATCAGTTTAAAAGAAGCTTTGCTAAAAAAAGATGATGTTAAAATAGATGATATTATTAATGAGGAATTGCCACCAGTAGATTTCGGAAGAATAGCAGCCCAAACCGCAAAGCAAGTTATTTCTCATCAAATTAGAGATGCAGAAAGAGATAGGCAATTTGAGGAATTTAAAGACAAGGTTGGAGAAATTTTAAGTGGCATCGTTAAGAGATCCGAGTATGGAAATATCATTGTAGATTTACAAAAATCAGAAGCAATCATTCGAAGAGAAGAACTTATCCCTAGAGAGAACCTAAAAAATGGAGATAGAATTAAAGCATACTGTTATGACGTTAGAAGAGAAAGCAAAGGACCTCAAATATTTTTATCAAGGGCACATCCTCAATTTTTAGCGAAACTTTTTCAACAAGAAGTGCCAGAAATTTATGAGGGGACCATTAGCATTAAATCAGTAGCAAGAGATCCTGGTAGTAGAGCTAAAATATGTGTTCAGTCAAAAGATAGCTCCATTGATCCCGTAGGCGCCTGCGTGGGGATGAGAGGAAGCAGAGTCCAGGCAATTGTAAATGAACTACAAGGTGAAAAAATAGATATTATTAACTGGACTGAAGATGCGGCATCATTAGTTAAAAGTGCATTATCACCAGCAGAAGTAATGAAAGTAATTATTGCACAAGATGAAAGAAGAATTGAAGTTGTAATAGACGAAAATAATTTAAGTAAAGCAATTGGACGAAGAGGACAAAACGTTCGTTTAGCATCTAAACTGTTAGATTATGAAATTGATATTTTAACGGACAAAGAAGAATCCGAAAAAAGACAATCTGAATTTAAAGGAAATACAGATAAGCTGGTCAAAAATTTGGAAATTGATACTACTATGGCTCAATTACTTGTTGCCGAGGGATTCTCAACAATTGAAAAAATTTCTTCAGCAAGTATCGAAGATTTTTTAAAAATCGAAGGATTTGATGAAGAAATTTCTACAGAGCTAAAAAATAGAGCAAAAGAATTTATAGAAGAAGAGGCAGCTGAAGTTGCTAAGAAAGTTAAAGAACTTGGCATTGAAGATGATTTGGCCGGTCATAAAGGACTTAGTCTCGGGATGTTGCTAATTTTAGGGGAAGAAAATATTAAAACTTTAAAAGATTTTGCAGAACTAGCAACGGATGAGCTTATTGGTGGATACGATGAAATTAAGGGAAAAAGAGAAAAATTTGATGGTATTCTTGAAGAATTTGACATTTCTAGAAAAGATGCAGACGATTTAATTATGCGTGCTAGAAAAAAAGTTTTCGACATTTAGTGAGAACTAAGGTGAAAAACAATGACTATAAAAGAAAAGAAAAAAAAGTTAACGTTAAAAAATTTTACTGGCAGCGCTCCCAGTTCTGTAAATAAAACACAAGCACAAAAAACATCTGCAATTTTTGGAAAAAAAGAAAATAAGGAACCTGTCGCGCCAGTTGTTACTTCAACAAATACAGAAACAGAAACAGTTGTAAAACCAGCTTTTACTCCAAAAATAATTGGTGAACCTGAAAAACCAAAATCTACAAAAGAGTGGGCGAAAAAAAAAATAGAAGAGGAATTGTCTTTAAAAGCTGACAAAAAATCAGCAGGTAAAAAAAGAGATTATAGACTTACAGTTACAAAAGCTTTATCCGAGGATGAGGAAGAAGAAAATAGAGCGCGAAGTCTTGCTTCAGTAAAAAGGGCAAGAGAAAAACAGTTTAAAAGACAATCGAGCGACACTAGCGAAGACACTCAAAAAGTTACAAGGCAAGTTAGAATTCCAAAAGTAATAACAATACAAGAATTAGCAAATAGAATGGCCGAGCGAGCAAGCTCTGTTATTAAATTTCTTCTAGAAAAAAATGTAAAAGTAACCATTAATCACAGCATTGACCAAGATACGGCAGAATTTATTGTAAATGAATTTGGCCATCAAGTTATTAAAGATGAAGAGCCTGATCAGTTATTAAAAAATATTTTATCAAAAGATAAAAATTTAAAAAATGCGGTATCAAGACCACCGGTGGTCACTATTATGGGACATGTAGATCATGGAAAAACATCTTTATTAGATGCTTTTCGTCAAGCAAACGTAGTTGCAACAGAGCATGGGGGAATAACACAGCATATTGGCGCCTATCAAACAACAGTAAACGATAAACATTTAATTACGTTTATTGATACTCCGGGCCATGCAGCATTCACTGAAATGAGAGCTCGTGGATCAAAAATTACAGATATCGTTGTGTTGGTTGTTGCGGCAAATGACGGAATTAAACCACAGACTGTAGAAGCAATACAACACGCTAAAGCAGCAAAAGTTCCAATTATAGTGGCAATTAACAAGTGCGATTTACCAGGTGCAGATGCAAATAAAGTAAGAAACCAACTTCTGGAACATGAGTTAATAGTAGAAGAAATGGGCGGAGATGTTTTAAGCGCAGAAATATCAGCATTAAAAAAGACGAATTTGGAAAAATTAAAAGAATTAATTATTTTACAGGCAGAATTATTAGACATGAAATCTGATCCCAGCGTTGCAGCCGCTGGTATTGTCATTGAATCAAGATTAGATAAAGGAAGAGGACCAGTATCCACAGTGTTAATCACAAAAGGAACTTTGAGAAGAGGAGATTTATTTGTTAGCGGTGCTTCAAATGGGAAAGTCAGAGCTATTTATGATTATACCGGTAAAATAATTGATGAAGCTCTTCCATCCACACCTGTTGAGATTGTAGGTTTTCAAGGAGTTCCTAATGCCGGCGATGATTTTGTAGTAGTAGAAGATGACTCTAAAGTAGAAGAAATTGTTGAGTTTAGAAAACAAGAACTTAAAGATAAAAAAATAGCAGCTACTAAAAAAAATGATATTTTTGGAGAAACTATAGCTGAAGAGAGTTTTAATATTATATTAAAAACAGACGTAAATGGTTCTTTAGAAGCGTTAGCAAATGCTATTGAAAAAATCCAAGTTGAAAATATTAAACCTAAAATAATTTTATCATCAGTTGGTCCGATTACTGAAACGGATGTAACTTTAGCAAAAGCATCGAACGCAATATTGCTTGGGTTTAATATAAGACCAAATAAAGAAGCCAAAGATTTGGCGCGTAGTTATAAATTAGAAATTCTATATTTTAATATTATTTACGAAGCCTTAGATCATATTACAAAAAAAATATCTGGATTACTGGCACCTGAAACTAAAGAAGAAAGCCAAGGTTCTTGTGAAGTATTGGAGGTTTTTTCTGTTTCCAAAGCTGGCAAAGTTGCCGGAGTTAAAGTTGTAGATGGAGAAATTAAAAATAATTCTGAAATACGACTAGTTCGCGATGGTGCGGTTGTATACACAGGGAAAGTAAGCAGTTTGTTCAGGGAGAAAAACGAAGCCAAAGAAGTCAAGGCAGGCTTAGAATGTGGAGTATCACTTAGAGATTTTAACGATATTAAAAAAGGCGACATTCTAGAAGTATTCAAGACAATAACAGTCGAAAGAGAAATTTAATGGATTATGAAAATACTTCCAAGCCGCTATCGCAAAGACAGCTCAAAGTAGGTGAAACTTTAAAAAAAATCATAGCAAATCTTTTTATTAAAGATCAGATTGTCTTGCCGTCCATATCAACCAGAAATATTACAATAAGTGAAGTTAGAGTAAGCCCAGATTTACGACATGCAAGGGTATATTTTATGCCCCTATCAGGAAACGAGCCAGAAGTGGCTCTTAAAATATTAAATCAATTTTCCTACGAGGTGAAAAAAAGAGTTAAAACAGCATGGACAGCAAAATTTTTACCAAACTTAAAATTTGTTCTAGACCAGTCGTTTGATTACGCAGAAAAAATTGAAAAAATTATAATTGAAAATTCCAAATCAAAATGAACGGCTGGATTAATATTTACAAACCAAAAGGATACACATCAACTTATTGTTTAAATGTAATTAAATCTAAATTTAAACTAAAAAAAATTGGTCATGCTGGAACATTGGATCCACTAGCAGAGGGAATATTACCAGTTGCTATTGATGAAGCTACAAAATCCATCCCTTATTTATCAGAATTAAAAAAAACATATTTTTTTGAAGCAGTGTGGGGAAAAGAAACTTCTACTTTAGATGCGGAGGGAGAAGTGACTCATTCTTCTGAAATTATACCTTCTAAAGAAAGCATCAAAAAAAAATTAAATTCTTTTATTGGAACCATTGAACAAGTTCCTCCAAGATACTCTGCAAAAAAAATTAATGGTGAGCGTTGTTATAATCTAGCAAGAAATAATCAGACATTCGATTTAAAAGCACAAAAAATTGAAATTTATAATATTAAAATAGTTGCGCATGGTGAAGGAAAGACATCTTTTTTGGTTCATTGTGGTTTAGGAACTTATGTTCGTAGTCTAATTAGAGATATAGCTTATTCTTTAAATACATTTGGTTATGCCTCTAAAATTGTAAGACGTAGATATGGTCAATTCACACAAAAAAGCTCATTAAATATGGATTTTATCATTAAAAAAATGGAAAAAAAAGAACTCCAAAAATACTTACTTGAAATCAATAAGGTTTTAATACATATACCATCCATAAAATTAGAAGGTAAAAGAATAAAGCTTATTAAAAACGGAATGAAAGTAAGCATGTTGAAAGAGTTTGGAGAAATTGATCTTAAGAAGTTAATAGCCCAAAATCAAAACCAGGTACTCGCATTCGGAGAGTTGAAATCTGGATTTTTTTATCCCAAAAGAATTTTAAATATTTAAAAAACTATGCCAAAGAAAAAAATTGAAAAAAAAGAAATTATAAAAAGCCTACAGAAACACAAAACTGATGTTGGTTCATCAGAAGTTCAAATCGGAATTTTGACAGAACGAGTTAAGTACTTAACAACTCATTTTGCTAAAAATAAAAAAGACAAGCATTCCAATACTGGATTAGCTAAAATTATTTCTCGAAGAAAAAAATTATTAGAGTATTTGAGTAAAAAAGAGCCTTCTACTTATAAAAAAGTGTTAGAGCAGTTAGGTTTGCGTAAATAAAACTACATGTTCAACATCGTAAAAAAAGAAATTAATTGGGGCGGTAAAAAATTAACTTTAGAAACAGGTAGAGTTGCAAGGCAAGCAGACGGAGCGGTTATGCTTACTTGTGGTGATACGGTCATTTTAGCAACTGCAGTTGCAGCAAAATCAGCAAAACCAGATATAGATTTTTTCCCTTTAACAGTAAATTATCAAGAAAAATATTATGCTTCAGGAAAAATTCCCGGTGGTTATTTTAAGCGTGAAGCAAGACCAACTGAATCTGAGACATTAATTTCAAGATTAATTGACAGACCAATTAGACCACTATTTCCAAATTCTTTTAGAAATGAAGTTCAGGTATTACCTACTGTAATATCTTATGACAAAGACAATGACCCAGAAGTTTTAGCGTTAATTGCCAGTTCCGCAGCCTTGGCTATATCAGGAATTCCTTTTATGGGACCTGTTGCAGCCGCAAAAGTTGGAATGATAGATGGAAATTTTATATTAAATCCAACTAAAGAACAAATCGTTAGCTCAAGTCTAGAACTAGTTGTTGCTGGTACAGCTGATGCAGTTTTGATGGTTGAGTCTGAAGCATCAGGCTTATCAGAAAAACAAATGTTAGATGCGGTTAAATTTGGACACGATAAAGCAAATGAAGTTATTAATTTGATCAAAGAATTTGCAAAAGAAGCAGCAAAACCTAGATGGGTTATTGAAGAAAAAGATTACACAGAACTAAAAAATAAAATTTCAAAAGCAGTATCTGCAGATTTACAAAAAGCTTTTGATCAAAAAGATAAACAAACAAGATCTAATCTTATTGGTGAAGCTAAAGAAAAAACAAAAAAACTATTTGATGGTGATGAAACATATTCAGCAGTTGAAATTAATGATCAGTTTAAAAATGTCGAAAAAGAAATTGTTAGAACTCAAATTCTTAAAGATTCAAAAAGAATTGATGGAAGAAAATTAAATGAAGTTAGAGATATTAGGTGTGAAGTAGGCGTTTTACCTAAAGTTCACGGTTCCGCATTATTTACTAGAGGAGAAACGCAAGCTTTGGTCGTTGCAACTTTAGGAACGCAAGATGACGAACAAAGATTAGAAACATTAGACGGATTAGTTAGATCTAGATTTATGCTTCACTACAATTTCCCTCCATTTTCAGTGGGAGAAGTTGGAAGAATTGGCACGGGCAGAAGAGAAATTGGTCACGGAAAATTAGCATGGAGAGCAATTAATGCATCTCTACCTTCAAAAGAGGAGTTTCCTTATACGTTTAGAATAGTTTCGGAGATTACGGAATCAAACGGCTCTTCTTCAATGGCTACTGTTTGTGGATCTTCACTGGCTTTAATGGACGCTGGTGTACCTATTAAAAAACCAATTGCTGGAATTGCAATGGGTTTAATTAAAGAAGGTAATGATTACTCTATCCTTAGTGACATATTAGGAGACGAAGATCATTTGGGAGATATGGATTTTAAAGTTGCAGGAACAGATGATGGAATTACTTCGTTGCAAATGGATATAAAAATTACAGGGATTACTTTTGAAATTATGGAAAAAGCTTTAGCACAAGCTAAAGAAGGCCGAATTCATATTTTGGGAGAAATGGCAAAGACCATGAAAGAATCTAGAAAAGAACTTTCTAAAAACACACCGAAGATGGAAAAAATGCAAGTCGATAAAAAAGATATCGCTGCAATTATTGGAAAAGGTGGAGCTACTATTAGAGAAATTGTTGAACTGTCAGGAGCTAAACTTGATATTAATGATGATGGTGTAATCACTATTGCCGCTGCAGACGAGGAATCTAGAAATAAGGCAGTCAAAATGATCAAAGATATCGTTGCCAAACCTGAAATGGGAAAAATATATAAAGGAAAAGTAGTTAAAATTATGGAATTTGGAGCATTTGTTAACTTCTTGGGAAAACAAGATGGGCTAGTTCACATTTCTCAATTAGCTACAAAAAGAGTGGAAAATGTTTCCGATGTAGTTAAAGAAGGCGATGAAGTTTCTGTAAAAGTAGTCGGTTTTGATAGAGGTAAAGTGAAACTATCTATGAAAGAAGCCGCAGAAGATAATAAATAATTAATTAGCATTTTCGACCAAATTAATTAGTCTAAAAATTAAATTTAAGAAGTAATATTTTTAGGGTCTGGCATTCCAACCTTGTTATAACCAGCATCTACATAATGAATTTCGCCTGTAACACCACCAGAAAGATCGCTTACCAGATAAACAGCCGAATTCCCAACATCATGAATATCTACATTTCTTTTTAATAAAGAGTGATCAGCATTCCATTTATATAAAAATTTTGCATCTCCGATAGCAGATGCAGCTAACGTTTTAATTGGGCCGGCGCTAATTGCATTCACCCTAATTCCTTTGCCACCAAGATCTCTTGCTAAATATTTTGTACTTGTTTCCAACGCTGATTTACAAACTCCCATTACATTATAGTTTGGAATTACTTTTGTAGATTCATAAGTAAGGGTTAGCATACTTCCTCCTTGATTCATGATGGGTGCTGCTTCTTTTGCAATTTCGGTAAAAGAAAAACAAGAAATTAACATACTTCTTAAAAAATTTTCTCTTGTTGTATTTAAATATTCACCCGACAATTCTGTTTTATCTGAAAAAGCAATTGCATGGATAACAAAATCAAGATTACTCCATTTTTTTTTAATATCAGCAAATGTTTGAACAATTTGATCTTTATTTTCTACATTGCAATCAAGCGTAAATGTTGACCCTAAAGATTCTGCAAGAGGAACAACTCTTTTTTTAAGCGCGTCACCAACATATGTAAAAGCCAGTTCTGCTCCATGTTCTGACAATTTTTGTGCAATTCCCCATGCAATTGAACGCTCATTTGCAACGCCCATGATTAAACCTTTTTTGTTTTGTAATAATTTCATAATTATATTTTTTCAAATACTAGAGCAGCATTAGTTCCACCAAAACCAAAACTATTGGACATGACACAATTAAGTTCGATATTTTTTTGTACCTGTGTAACTATTGGAAATTTTTTAGCTTCATCGTCCATCTCTGTTATATTGGCAGAAGCTGCTATAAATTTATTTTTCATCATAATTAAACAATATATCGCCTCATGGACAGAAGCAGCGCCAAGTGGGTGACCAGATAAAGATTTTGTCGAACTAATTTTAGGAATTTCATCTTTAAAAACTTCACCAACAGCCCGCAGTTCCGTAATATCTCCAACTGGAGTAGAAGTTCCATGTGTATTTATATAGTCGATTTTTTTATTTCTTTTTGTACTTAAAGCCATTTGCATGCAACGAACAGCACCCTCGCCCGAAGGAGCAACCATGTCGTATCCGTCAGATGTGGCCCCATAACCAATTAGTTCAGCATAAATTTTTGCCCCCCTTGCTTTTGCATGTTCAAGTTCCTCCAAAACCAAAACTCCTCCACCACCTGCTATGACGAAACCATCTCTTGTTTTATCATAAGCTCTTGATGCTTGTTCGGGTGTATCATTATATTTTGAGGATAAGGCGGTCATGGCATCAAACATTGCTGTCATAGCCCAGTGTAGCTCTTCACTGCCTCCAGCAAAAACTATGTTTTGTTTTCCATACTGAATTAATTCCATGGCATTTCCAATACTGTGGCCGCTAGTGGCACAAGCAGAACTAATTGTGTAATTTACCCCTTTTATTTTAAAAGGAACGGCAAGAGTAGCCGATGCAGTACTACCCATAGTTCTTGGAACAATGAATGGGCCCATTAATTTTGGAGTTTTTGCTCTTGTTTTATCAACTGAGAGCACAACATTTTCAATAGAAGGACCGCCAGAACCCATAATGATTCCTGTAGTAAAATTACTTATATCTTTTTCCTCAAGGCCAGAGTCTTTTATTGCTTCTTGCATAGCTATGTAATTATAAGCTGAACCTGATCCCATAAATCTGATAGTTTTCCTATCAATAAAATCTTCTAATTTTATATTTGGTTTGCCGTGAATTTGGCTTTTTAAATTATATTCTTTATATTCTTCAGCATAAGTAATGCCTGATTTTCCATTAATAAGCGATTGATAAACTTCTTCTTGATTGTTTCCCAAGCAAGAGACAATACCCATGCCAGTTATAACTACTCTTTTCACTTAACCCCCTTAAACAGTCCTACTTTTAAACTTTTTGCTTTATAAATTTCCTTATTATCTGCCAAAAGTACACCATCTGCAAGACCAACTGAAGTCTCATCTTTTTTTAAAATTCTTTTTATATTTATTATATATTTTGCAATTTTGACGGTTTCTAAAACTTCCCCAGTAAATTTAACTTCCCCCACTCCTAGCGCCCTACCTTTTCCAGGATTGCCCTCCCAGCCTAAAAAAAATCCAACTAGTTGCCACATTGCATCAAGTCCTAAGCATCCAGGCATTACAGGATCATTTTTGAAATGACAGTCAAAAAACCAAAGATTGGGTTTTATATCTAGTTCAGCCTCTAAAAGACCCTTACCATAAATGCCTCCATCATTATTAATTTTAGTAATTCGGTCAAACATCAGCATAGGAGGCAACGGTAGCTTTGCATTACCTTCCCCAAACATAACTCCATTTCCACAATCTATAAGATCTTGATATGCGTAGCTTTCTTTTTTTGCCATTTTGAGATTAATTTTAAGATAGTTTTATTTGATTATAATCATTTATAAATAATTTTTATCAAAAAACTAGTTCATAATCTCATTTTTATTTAAGCCCCATAAAGAATTTTTTTTAATCCACCCAGAAAAAAGATTATTTTTAACCTTACACCAGCTTAAAGAGCATTTTATTATAGTTGCAACCTCAAGTTTTGTGGTCCTGGCAGAGGGTCGTGAATATATTGTTGGTTTGCTAAAAACCAAGACATCATCCTCAATTAATAAAATAGATCTTTTTTTTGATAGTTGTGAAACGTGAACCCACCCTGTGTCATTTTCATAATCTTTAATTTTTCTCCAATTATAATATTCATCTATAATTAATACAGGTAGATCTTTTTTTTCGTAGACCCATTTTATGGGAGAAGTAGGAGAAGGTCCTATTCGTACATTAACTTTATTATTTTTTAAGCTTAAGTATTTTGAATTTTGATCTATCTCTGAAAAAACTGGATAACAATACAAAAAGAAAAAGTATAAAAATAAATAATTTCTAGTGTTCATTACCTATGATTTTGGCAATTTTTATTTAGATTTACTAATCTGAATATTGTTTTTTGAAGATCGATAATTAAAATTTTTCCAGAAATAGTGTCTTTAAATGACAAAATTTCTTTAATTGTCTCATTGGCCATTAGAGTTCCAATTACACCTGCGATAGTTCCTATTATTCCTTGTGCTTGGCAGTCATTATTTTCTTGATCAGGAGCTTTTGGCATAAAGCACCTTAAGCAGGGAGAATTAAGTTTTTTGTTTTTAAAATTAAAAACAAATAGTTGGCCTACGAATTGGTTAATAGCGCCAAGAATAAGTATCTTATTATGCTTTTTGCAGTAATCACTAATAAGTAATTTGCTCTGAAAACTATCTGTTCCATCTAGTATAATGTCATAAGTTCCTGCAATACTTTCTATGTTTTGCTTGGTAATTTTTTTTTTAAAAGACTTTATTTTTATGTCAGGGTCCACGGCTAGAATTTTTGTTTTGGCTATGTCTACTTTATATTTAAACAAATCTTTTTTTTCATAAAGAATTTGTCGATGCAAATTAGAAATTGAAACTTTATCAGAATCAGCAATACCTATATTTTTTATTCCAGATCTTGATAAATAAGTTAAAGCTGGAGTGCCTAAACCTCCAAGACCAACAATCAAAACTTTACTTTTCATAATTTTTTCTTGGCCGCTTATACTGATTTTTTTTAAATTAATTTGGCCAGCATATCTTTTGATTTGTTCGCTGGAGATCACCATAATTTACTGACCTGTAGAGCCAAACCCACCCTCACCTCTGATAGTTTCTGGTAGTTCTTCAACTACTTTTAGTTTTACTTTAATTATTGGGCTAACAACCATCTGGGCTATTCTTTGAAATTTTTTAATTATAAAATTTTCCTTACCATGATTTATTAGCAATACTTTTATTTCTCCTCGGTAATCCGAATCTATAGTTCCGGGAGTATTAACTACTGATATTCCGTTTTTAAAAGCTAGGCCTGATCTAGGACGAATCTGTATTTCCATTGTATCTGGTATTGCAACATTAATACCAGTTGGAATTAATTTTCTCTCTCCTGGTACCAAAATAATATCAGCATTAACATAGGCTTCTAGATCCAGTCCGGAAGATCCACCCGTTTCATACTTTGGTAGATTTACGTCTTTAAATATTTTTTTAATTAATATTTCTGACATTGTTTGTACCTAAAGATTTAATAATACGATTTACAATTTCGGAAGCTATTTCTGATTTTGCTGCTTTTGAAATTTTTTCTATTTGTTGGTTTTTATAAATAATAGTAACTTCATTATTATCCGAATTAAATCCTATTGATTTATCAGATATGTCATTAGCAATAATCCAATCGCAATTTTTATCTTTAATTTTTTTTAAAGAATTTTCTAAAATGTTATTAGTCTCTGCTGCAAATCCAATTACTAATTTTGGTCGGTATTTTACATGATTAGAAAGGTGTTTGAGAATATCAACATTTTTTGAAAGTTTGAAATTATACTCAGAAGATTCTTCTTTTTTAATTTTTTCACTTTGATAATTAGGCTGAAAATCTACAACCGCGGCTGCACAAACAGCTATATCTATCGGAAATAAATTTTGACATTGTTCCAGCATTTCTTGGGCACTTGTTACTCTGATAATTTTTAAGTTTTCAGGATAATTTAAATTAGTCGGTCCTGTAATTAAAGTTGTATCAAAACCGGAATCGAAAAGTTTTTTAGCTATTTCATATCCTTGCTTTCCAGAGGATTCATTTGATAAATACCTAACGGGGTCGAGGTATTCTCTAGTGGGACCAGCGGTTACAACAGCCTTTAGTTTGCTAAAACTATTGTTTTTTTTCGCAAAGTAATGCGCAAGTGTATTTTCAATTTCATTAATTGAAGACATCTTTCCTTCTCCCACTTCTCCGCAAGCAAGATCACCTACTACTGGTCCAATAAACTTATATTTATATTTAAGTAATGTCTTTACATTTTCTTCAGTAGCTGGATTGTTCCACATTTCAACATTCATTGCAGGAACCAAAAAAATATCTTTATTAGACGCTGAAATAACAGTTGAAATAAAATCGTCGGCGGATCCGCTAGCCAGCCTTGATATCAAATTTGCAGTTGTTGGGGCTATAAGGATAATATCACACCATCTAGATAACGCTATGTGATCCATCTCTATTTCATTATTTAAATCAAATTTATTTTCATAAACTTTATTTTGAGAAAGGGATGCAATGGAAAGACTAGTAACAAATTCTTTTGCAGATTCAGTTAGAATTGTTTTAATTTCACAATTTTTTTTTTTTAAGTTTCGAATTAAATCTAATATTTTATATGCAGCAATACCTCCGGATATAATAAGTAATATTTTTTTTTCGTTCAAAGTCCCCATAAAATTTATTTAAATAGTAACATTAAAATAATTAAGCCAACCAACACTTTTATGATAAAAGAATTTTTCTCATTTTTTAATTTATTTTTTGCTAACTCTAAATTTTTAGAAATTGTTGGATCCGTATAAACAGAGTTAGATTTTGCAACGAATAGTTCTAAAGCTTTTGTAGCTTGATCCATTAGTTTTGGAATTGTTGGAAGCCTTTCTAAGATTTCGCCAGTAGTATTAATAGCTTGTTCAAATTGTGCTTTTGGACTTATTTCTCTAGTTAACCAACCCTCTAAAATAGGCTTTGAAATATCCCAAATATTTGCTTCTTCATCTAGCGATCGGGCAACCCCCTCTACTACAACCATATTTTTTTGAAGTAATAGTAGTTGTGGTTGTGTAGTCATATTAAATCTTTCAGTAATTTCAAATAGTTGTGCAAGTAATTTTCCAGCAGAAATATTTTTAATGGACTGACCAAATATAGGTTCTCCTATCGATCGTAATGCTTGTGAAAATGATTCTTTAGACTCGTTACTAGGAACAAGACCGGCTTTAAAATGAACATCTGCAACTTTTTCGTAATCTCTTTGAATAAAACCATAAAGAATGTCAGCTAGATATTTTCTATTGTCTTTATCTAATCTACCCATAATACCAAAATCAACCGGTATTATATTTCCTTCTAAATCAACAAATAAATTTCCTTGATGCATATCACCATGAAAAAAACCATCCCCAACAGCTTGTCTTAAAAAATTTTGAATAACAGATTTTGCCAATTCTTTTTTATTAATTTTACTGTCATTAATTTTTTCTAAATCTCTTATTGGTATTCCATCTACTTTTTCCAAAGTTAAAATTCTTTTGCTAGTAAAATCCCAATAAATTAAAGGAACTTTAAAATGAGGGTCGTTTTCAGTGTTGTTTTTTAACTCATTAGCAGCAGCAGCTTCAAATCTAAGATCCATTTCTATGCTAGTAATTTCTTTTAATAAATAAATAACTTCAATAAGTTTTAGTCTTCTAGTTTTTGGTAAAAATAATTCTATTAAATAAGCCAGAAGCATAAGCGCCTCCAATTCTTCATTAAATATTTTTTCTATATTTGGTCGTAGTATTTTTATTGCAACTTGTTTTTCACTATTATTGATATTGGCAAAATGTACCTGCGCTATAGATGCAGCTGCTATTGGCTCAGATATATTTGATATTTTGCTATAAGTTAGTTCTCCAAGTTCTGATCGCAAACTTTCTTTTGCTTGAGAAAGGCTAAAGGCGGGCATTCGGTCTTGAAGTTTTTGTAAATCCGATGCCAAAACTTCACCAACAATATCTGGTCTTGTACCTAAAAATTGACCAAGCTTTATGAATGTAGGTCCCAATTTTTTTACTGCACTAATAAACTTTTCATTTGAAGGAGCAGAGGTATATTGATTAGTAGATTTAAAATTAAAACCTAAAATTTTAAATACAATGATAACGATTAGTGGCGGATTATAAATTTCTTCAAAATAATTAAGCGCGTCAGCCTTTGCCAGCGTTCTTCCAATTTTAAATAAACTATATAATTTTTTTATCACTTAAATTTTCCAAGCCGTATGAATTGAAACTACACCACCCATTAAATCAATATAATTCACATTTTTAAATTTAGACTGTTCTAGCATTTTTTTAAATTCATCTTGAGTATAAAATTTTTGTATGCTGCTAATTAGATATTCGTAAGGGGCTTTATCGCCTACTATAGCTTCTCCTATTAAAGGGATAGCTTGTGAGTATAGTTGGTACAGTTCTTTTATAACTGGCTTTGTTATTTTGAAAAATTCCAGACAAACAAACTTTCCACCCTTTTTAGTAATTCTGTAGGCTTCATCAAGTGCCTTTTTTGTATTGTAGGTATTTCTTATTCCAAAACTAATTGCGTAGGTATCAACGCTAGTATCTTTTAATGGAATATTTTCTCCAGTAGAACAAATTTCCATAACTTTACTATCATTTTTAAAAAACTTACTACCGTTTTTTAACATCAAATAGTTAGGATCAATTCTTAATATTTTTCTGCACAAATTTTTTTTACAAATTAATTTAGCAATATCTCCAGTGCCAGAGGCCATATCAACGATAGTTTCATCTTTTTTAATATTCATGACATTGACAAATTCTTTTTTCCATAATCTATGTGATCCAAGTGACATCATATCATTCATAACGTCATAATTGTGATGAACTTTATCAAAAACTTTTCTTACTAATTTTTTTTTAAGTTTGGCGGTTTTCATTTTAATATGTACAAATATAAAACATTGATATTTTTATAATAGCTTATTTTTTATGCCTGAGTTACCAGAAGTAGAAATTACCAAAAAAACACTAAAGAAGTATGTCGAACACCAATATATCACAGATATAAAAATTAATAATTACAATTTAAGGTATAAAATTAATAAGAATTTTAAAAAAAACTTATTAGGTAAAAAAATAAATAAAATTACTAGGCGTTCTAAGTACTTAATTTTTCATCTTTATGATAAAAACTTTTTTATACTTCATTTAGGGATGTCGGGAAGAGTATTGGTAAAACAAAATAAAATAAGAGGTTTGATAGATACAAGTTTTTATGCGTCAACTCTACCAATAGATAAGCACAATCATATATATCTTATATTTAAAAAAAGTACCGTGGTGTATAACGATACGAGGAGGTTTGGCTTTATAAAGTATTATACTGCTACTGAGTTTAAAAATTGTTCACATCTTTCTAAATTAGGGGTGGAGCCATTGTCTGATGAGTTAAACTTTAGTTTTTTCAAAAGAAATATAATTAGATTTAATAAATCTATCAAAAATACTTTGATGGACCAGTCTTTCATTTGTGGTCTGGGTAACATTTATGTTAATGAAGCTCTTTTTTTATCTAAAATAAATCCCAACAGAAGTAGTCAAGCGCTTCATGAAAAAGAAATAAAAGTTTTAATAAATTATATAAAAAAAATATTAAAAAAATCTATATCCATGGGAGGGTCTTCAATTAAAGATTTTCACAACTCCGAAGGGAAATTTGGCAACTTTCAAAATACTTTTAAAGTGTACGGACAAGAAAATAAAAAGTGTGTCAGACTAAATTGTACAGGATTTATAAAAAAAAGTATCACGAGTGGTAGGGCAACTTTCTTTTGCACCAAATGTCAGTCAGAATAGTAGTTGACCCGTTTTAAACCACCATATATAAGCAACGGCGTTTATGGCAAATACAAAATCCGCTAAAAAAAAAACTAAAGTAATCAAGAAAAAAACTTTAATTAATAGAGTGCGGATAGGTAAGTATAAGGGAGCAGTAACTCAAATGGAAAGCCTTATAAAAAATGGAGACAAAGAAAAAGCTAAGAAATTTTTTTCAACTTTTCAATCACAATTAATGAAAGTATCGAAAAAAGGCTCTATTAAACGAAAAACTGCTACTAGAAAAATTTCTAGAATTTCAAAAAAAATATCAGCACTTAAATAAATTTTTTTATTTAAATAAATTTCCAATAGTAAAAAAAATTGAACATAACAATTCGAAGTTGTTTTAATCTTTTGATTGAATCAATCTGAAGTTGACGTAAAATAATTTTTTTCATCTTCACTTTCTGAGTGAATTTTTTTTTTTTATTTGTGAAATAAATTCATTGCACTAATATCTTACATCTGTACAACACTGCTCTCTAATAATTATGACAATTACAACAGCTCTACAAAGTACGGATGACTTAAAAAAAAATTGGTCAGAAGTTCAAACAAAACTAAAAGAAATTTATGGTCTAGATGTTTATAAGAGCTGGATACAAAACGTTGAAGCAAAGGAAATTAAGCATAGCTCACTCATACTTGTTGTTAAAACTCGTTTTGTGAGAGATTGGATTGTATCTCATTACGCAGACAAGATTTTAGATTTTTTTCAAAAATTAGATAAATCAGTTACGAGAATTCAATTTGAAATACACGAAAGTTTTTATAATGAAAAAACCAATCAAACAAACATCGTTGATTTTGCTACAGGCTCTCAAATAGTGGATTCAAAAGATGTTGGCTATGCCACTAATAGATTAGACCACAGATTAACTTTTTCTAATTTTGTAGTTGGAGAGAGTAATCAACTTGCTTTTTCAGCAGCAAAAAGGGTCTCTGAAACACTAGGACATTACAATCCATTGTTTATTTATGGATCTGTAGGACTTGGAAAAACACATATTTTAAATGCTATAGGAAACGAGCTTAAAAAAACTGATAAAAAAATAATTTATTTATCAGCAGAACGATTTATGTATCAGTTTGTAAAATCAATTAAAAATAAAGATACTCAAAAATTTAAAGATGTATTTAGAAATGTAGACGTTTTAATTTTAGACGATATTCAGTTTATTAGTGGAAAAGAAGTAACACAAGAAGAGTTCTTTTATACTTTTAATAGTTTAATCGAAAATCAATCTCAAGTTATTATCTCTTGTGATAGATCGCCTAATGATTTGGACAGAATTCAAGATAGAATAAAATCCAGATTGTCCGGAGGTTTGGTTGTTGATATTCAGCCCCCTGACATTGCATTAAGACTTCAAATTCTTAAAAACAGATGCAAAACTGAAGAAACCTACTTTGGCAAAGAAGTACTAGTCAATGACGAAATCTTAGTTTTTATTGCTAATGAATTTAAATCTAGTATCAGAGATATGCTCGGTGTTTTGAACAGGATTATTGCATCTTCACGAATTCAAAATAAAGTTCCAACATTGCAGGATGCCAAGCTAATTCTAAAAGATTTACTCAATAACATGCAGTCAGTTATAACTATTGAAGATATTCAAAAATTAGTGGTAAATTATTATAATTTACCGATGTCTGATTTTTTATCATCTCGAAGATCAAGGCACATTGCACGACCAAGACAAGTAGCTATGTATTTATCAAAAAAATTAACGACTAAATCGTTACCGGATATAGGAAGAAAATTTACAGGAAGAGATCATACCACGGTAATTCATGCTATTAAGAAAGTGGAAGAGTTAATGGCGGCAGATAAAAAATTTGAATATGAGGTTCAGGATATAAGTAACAAAATTCTAAAGAGTAATTAAATGGAAATTAAAGTAGACAGAGATATTTTTTTAAAATGTCTCACCCATATTCAGGGTGTTGTAGAAAAGAAAAATACATTACCTATTTTATCTAATGTTTTAATAGAAGCATTTGAAGATAAAATTCAAGTTTCAGCTACAGATCTAGATATTATCATAACAGAAAAAATTAGCGCAGAAATCATCAAAGAAGGATCAACAACGACAACGGCCCAAGTTTTGTATGATTTAGTTAGAAAGTTACCTTCTGGATCGGGTATTTATTTAAACTTACAGAATGATAAAAGATTAAAATTAACATCAGGAAAATCAGATTTTAATCTTACTTGTCTTCCAGCAAGTGAATTTCCTATTTTAGAAGACTCTATCGAAAGCGATTATGTAGAAATAAAAGCAAAACATTTATTGAAGCTTTTAAATAAAACTAAATTTTCAATATCCAGCGATGAAACAAGGAACTATTTAAATGGAATTTATTTACACAAAACTGAAGATGAAAACCCTAAGTTAGTGGCTGTTGCTACTGATGGGCACCGATTAAGTAAAACGCAAATAAGCTTGAATAGTGACAAAAATTTTCATCCAGTAATTCTTCCCAAAAAAACTATATTTGAAATTATTAACATTATTAGTGAAGAATCTGATCTTTTAATCAAAATTTTGTCAGTACGATCTAAAATAAAATTTATTATTAAAGACGTTATTTTAATTTCCAAAGTTATTGACGGTAAATTTCCTGATTATGAAAGAGTGATACCAGGCGACGCCAGAAAAGAAGTCAAGGTTAATGTAGGGGAATTCATTAGTGCAGTTGACAGGATAAAATCTTTATCGGTAGATAGAAAGGGCGTGATTAAAATAAACATAGAAAACAATAAAATGAGATTTTTTGTAAATGACGTTTCTTCCGGAGAGGGAATAGAAGAGATTAATGCTACTTACGACGGTGAGAATATTGAAATAGGATTTAACTCAGGATATTTGATGGATATTGCCAACAATATTCAGGATGATAATATAATTTTAAAGCCAAAAGACGCAACGTCTCCAATTATTATCAAGGATCAAAAAGATCTCGACACTACCTATGTTGTAATGCCAATGAGAGTTGTCTAATGGCTAATGGCAAGTGTTGAACAAATAAACATAAAAAATTTTAAGTCTCACTCTTCGTTTCATTCAAATATTGAAGGTAGTCAAGTTGCAGTATTTGGTAATAATGGAATTGGAAAAACAAATTTATTAGAATCTCTTTCTTTCTTTTCAAATTCGAAAGGAATGAGAGGCAATAAATTAGAAAACTTTTTTCAAAATAAAAATGAAGTTAAAAGTAAGTTTTTAAAAGTAGATTGTGTATTGAAGCAAGAAAACTATTCTACTAATATTTCTTATCAACTTGTTAATGAATCGGATCAAATTAATAAAGATTTTTTTATTGATAATAAAAAATCTTCTCAACAGCAAATAAATGGATTAATAAATTTTATTTGGTTGTCACCTCATATGGATAAAATAATGTATGAAGGCGCATCAACAAGAAAAGCTTTTATAGATAAGCTTATTTCTAATTTAGATCAAAATTTTAAAAGAAATTTATCAGATTTTAAAAAATTATCTGATGAAAGAATCTTATTATTGATTAATAATGGAGATAAAAAATGGATTTCTATAGTTGAAGAAAAAATGTCAAAAGTTTTCTACAAGATATTACTTGAAAGAAGACAAAAAATACTTTCCTTGAATTCTTTGTCAAAAAACTATCTTACAACATTTAAAAAATTTCAAATTAACATAGAAAATAATTTAGAGGAAATTATTTCACAAGAAGATAAGTGTGTTGAAGAGATTATAAAAATGCTTTTTATTAATCGGTCTTTAGATGAGGCTGTTAAACGAAATACTTTTAGCCCTAGTATTGATCAAATAAATTTTTTTGATTGCAACAAGAACTTAAATGCAGAACTTTGTTCAACAGGAGAGCAGAAATCTATTCTGCTTAGTATTATTTTAGCTTTTGCTTGGACTTTTAAACAGAAACATATTCCATTTATTATGTTATTTGATGAAATTTCGTCACACATAGACGAAAAAAATATGGTAAATTTTTTTAATGAAGTTGCTAAATTAGATACCCAAGCCTGGTACACTGGAACTGATAAAAAAATCTTTCAAGTTATTGAAAATAAAGCTTTTTTTATAGATTTGGCATAATTGCTAGCTCCATTTTGATCAATAAAAATGATATAAGAAGTCTTCTTTTATAATCAAAAAATGAGCAAAAATTTAGAAAATATCGAAAAACCAGATTCTTATGGTGCAGATTCAATAAGAGTTTTAAAGGGTCTTGATGCCGTTAGAAAAAGACCAGGGATGTACATCGGAGATACGGACGATGGTACTGGTTTGCATCACATGGTTTTTGAAGTTGTAGACAATTCAATTGACGAAGCATTAGCCGGCCATTGTTCTAAAATAGATGTTAGTATTAATGCAGATAACACTGTTACAGTATCAGATAACGGTAGAGGTATCCCAGTAGACATTCATAAATCCGAGGGAATTTCTGCAGCTGAAGTTATTATGACGCAACTGCATGCTGGAGGAAAATTTGATCATGATACATATAAAGTTTCCGGAGGGTTACACGGAGTTGGAGTTTCAGTTGTAAACGCACTTTCAGAAAACTTAAAATTAACAATATCTAGAGAGAGAAAAAAATATTTTATAGAATTTAAAAATGGAGTAGCTATCAAGCCCCTTTCAGAAATTGGAAAATCAGAGGAAAAGGGAACTTCGGTAACTTTTCAGCCTTCCGCAGAAATTTTTACTTCGATTGATTTTCAAACAAGTATTCTAGAAAAAAGACTAAAAGAACTAGCTTACTTAAATAAAGGTTTAGAAATTAATTTAACGGATCTTAGAAAAGCAAAACCGCAAAATTATAAATTTAAATTTGAAGGAGGAATAAAAGAATTCGTTGAAGATCTAAATAAGAATAAAGCTAAAATTAAAAACGATTCAAATGAACAAATTTTAGAGGATCCTATTTATTTTGTGGGTTCAAAAAACGGTATTGAAGTAGAATGTTCTTTAGTTTGGAATGCAACATATAATGAGCAAGTATTATGTTTTACTAATAATATTCCTCAAAAAGATGGTGGAACACACTTATTAGGATTTAGAAACGCAATTACTAGACTCATTAACAAATATGTAACTGACAATGGGCTGGCTAAAAAAGAAAAAGTCACTATTTCGGGAGATGATGTTAGAGAAGGATTAATTTGTATTTTATCTACAAAGGTCCCAGATCCTAAATTTTCATCACAAACAAAAGAAAAATTAGTGTCATCTGAAGTCAGACCAGTTGTTGAAACAATTACTAGTGAAAAACTGTCTGTATGGTTTGATAAAAATCAAAAAGAAACAAAAGTTATTATTGGAAAAATTATTCAAGCAGCTGTAGCGAGAGAAGTTGCAAGAAAAGCCAGAGAAAGTGTTCGTAGAAAGAGTGCCTTGGATATAACTAGTTTACCTGGAAAATTAGCTGACTGTCAGACAAGTGATAAAGAAAAAGCCGAACTTTTTATTGTTGAAGGGGATTCTGCTGGTGGTTCTGCAAAACAGGCCAGAAATAGGGAATTTCAAGCTGTTCTTCCTTTAAGAGGAAAAATTTTAAATACCTACGTTGAACAAAAAAACGATCCTGGAGAGAAGAAAAAAGTATTTGCTAAAATGCTTTCGTCTAATGAAATAATTACATTGATTAATGCTCTAGGAACTGGATTTGACCCATTTCAAATTGAAAATTTGAGATATGGCAAAATTGTAATTATGACTGATGCTGATGTGGATGGTTCACATATTAGAACATTGCTATTAACATTCTTTAATAATGAGCCATTTAATCAATTAATTAAGTCGGGAAGAATCTGGATTGCACAACCACCTCTTTATAAAATGACTAAAGGATCCAAATCTACCTATATTAAAAACGAACAGGCTTTAGAAGATTTTATTATTTCTCATTCTGATATTTTAAAATCTATTAAAAAGGACTCAGAACAATTTAAAGAACTTTATGAGATTGAAAAATCTAAATTTGCCCTTCAGAGATTTAAAGGACTAGGTGAGATGAATCCAGAAGAGTTATGGAATACAACTTTAGATCCCAAAAATAACACTCTATTAAAAGTAAATTATTCTTCCGTTAGTGAAAAATTATCAATGATTGGAAATGAGGAAACATCTCCCTCAGCTGAAGATATTGAAATTTTTGATATTTTAATGGGTGATGATGTTTCTAAAAGAAAAGATTTTATTAATACCAACGCAATTAATGTCAATAATCTAGACATTTAAAATGAGTATTAAAAATATTTTTGGTATTACCCAAGAAAATATTAAATTAGAAACTTTAATAAATATTAGGTGGATAGCAATTATTGGACAATTATTTACTGTCTGTTTAGTTTTCTTTTACTATCAATTTGAATTTCCTTTGTATCGTTGTTTGCTTGCAATTTTATTATCAGTCTTGCTTAATGTTATTTTAGAATATGCAAAAAAATTAGTTCAAAGATTGAATAATTTTTGGACAACACTAAGTATTTTATATGATCTAATTCAATTATCATTTTTGCTATATCTTACAGGAGGAATTACCAATCCATTTTCTATTCTAACTATTGTACCAACGACTATAGCTGTTACTTTTTTATCAAAACGTAGCAGTTTTATTATTGCACTTGTATCAATTTTATTATTAACTTTTTTAACTCAATATTATTACCCATTACCAGGTCCAGATATTTCTTTACCAAAACATTATCTAATAGGATTGTGGGTGTCTTTAACTGTAGGTATTATTTTTTTGGGAAATTACGCTCATTCTATTACTGCTGAACACAGAACGAGATCTACTGCTTTTGATAATTTAGAAAAGACTTTGGCAAGGGAAAGAGAACTAATATCATTAGGAGGTTTAGCTGCAGCCGCAGCCCATGAGTTAGCAACCCCCCTTGGAACAATAACTCTAGTTGTTGAAGATTTAAAAAAGCAACTTGGAAATAATCCTAAATTTAGTCAAGACGTAGAACTTTTAAATTCTCAGATTCAGAGATGTAAAAATATTTTAAAAGATTTTTCTACAGATCCTAACAAACAAGATACATTTATCGATAACATATCGTTCAAAAATTTAATTAAAGAAATAGTATTTTCATTTGACCAACCAAAAGACAAGACCGTAAAAATCGATGATAGTAAAATTCAAAATAATCTAATCGTAGGCAGAAAAGTTGAGATTATCTATGCTTTAAGAAATTTAATTGATAACGCTATTAAATTTGCAAATAAAACAATTGTCATTGAAATTAACAACAGTAATAAAAAATTGGAAATTAATATAAATGATGATGGTAAAGGATTTAGACAAGATATATTTCAAAAGTTAGGAGAGCCATATATTAAGTCAAATCTAATTTCTAAGGACAAAAGAGGACTAGGTCTTGGAATTTTTATATCAAAAACACTACTAGAGAGAACTGGAGCAACAATTGCATTTAAAAAAAGTAGTTTAGGAGGAGCGCTCATTAATATTGTTTGGGATGAAAGTATTTTTTTTAAAAAGTAACTTTTAAATATTATTTATTTTAAGGAAGGCTCTTGTTGTGTCATGCAGTGTATTGCCCCAAAACCCCAAATCAAATCTTTGCAATTAATTGGAATAATTTTCTTATTTTTGATATTTTTTTGAATAATATTTAAGGCTATATCGTCATTTTTATCATTAAAAATAGGAACGAGAACGCTATCGTTGGTAAAATAAAAATTTAAATAACTAGCGGGAACTCTTGTTTTTTTAATATACAGAGAATTTGGCATAGGAATTTCGACAATTTCATTTTGTTTATTGTCTTGGTTTGTAGACTTTTCTAGTATTTTTAAATTTTCTTTAAGAGGAAGATAATTTTTGTCTTTTTTATTATGCTCAACAGCAGTGAATATTTTATTAGTACCAAAAAATCTTGTTATATCATCCACGTGTCCGTGAGTATCGTCGCCTACTATACCTTTATTAAGCCATATAAATTTTTTTATATTTAAGTATTTAGAGATTGTATTTTCAATTTTAATTTTAGATAATCCAGGATTTCTTTGTTGAATTTTACCTAATAAACATTCTTTAGTTGTGATCAAAGTTCCTTGGCCATTAACATCAATAGAACCACCCTCTAGTACGAATGGTATAGAATTGTTTTTAATTCTAATCATAGGAGTAATGCTTTGAATATTTTGAATATTTGAAATTTGTAAAGGAACTGAATTATCATATTGATAATCTTTATACTTTGCCCATGCGTTAAAACCCCAGTTTAATAAAATTTTTTCGTTCTTTTTCTTATTAATTAAATAAATAGGCCCAGTATCTCTTGTCCAAACTCTATTTGTACGCACAACGTGAATATGAACTTTAGATAATTTGATATTTTTTTGAAGAAGAAATCTTTTTATTTTTGCTATTTGTTTGTGCTCCTCAACCAATAAATTAACTTTTTGAGACTTACTTATGTTTAGTATAATTTCTCTGAAAACATTTGGTATATTAGTAAATAATCCTGGCCAGTCATTTTTATTATGAGGCCATGCTATCCAAGTAGAATCTTGCCTTTCCCATTCGGCTGGCATCCTAAAGCCATCGATATTATTTATCCTATCCATTAGATGGATTTTTTAATAAATCTTTATAATGATCAATTCTGCGATCTCTTAAAAAAGGCCAATGTTGTCTTGCGAACTCAATTTTTTTCAGATCAATTTCGCAAATAATAACCTCTTCTTTATTTGATGATGCTTGTTTTACAATATTGCCACTTGGGTCAAAAATTATAGAATTTCCCCAAAATTCTAATTTGTTTTTTTTATTTTTTTCTAATCCTATTCTATTAACAGCCACTACGTAGACACCATTAGCTATTGCGTGAGATCGTTGCATTGTTATCCACGATTGTAGCTGGCTTTTGCCGTATTGTTTTTTTTCTTTTGGGTGCCAACCAATTGCAGTTGGATAAAATAAAATATCAGCACCTTTTAAGCAGGTAGCTCTTGCAGCTTCCGGAAACCATTGATCCCAACATATTAATGTTCCCACATTACAATATTTTGTTTTGAATGATTTAAATCCAAGGTCACCAGGCGTGAAATAAAATTTTTCATAAAACTGAGGATCATCTGGAATGTGCATTTTTCTGTAGTTACCAACCATCTTGCCTTCTTCGTTCAAAACAAAGCATGAGTTGTGGTACAGGCCAGCAACTTTTTTTTCAAAAATAGGACATAGTAAATTTATTTTCAATTCCTTACACAATTCACCTAATATTTTACTTGTAGGGCCAGGAATAGTTTCAGCCAGATTAAAATTTTTATGATTTTCTTCTTGGCAAAAGTATGGATACAAAAAAAGTTCCGGAAGGCATATGATTTTTGCACCAAGAGTGCTTGCTTTTCTAATTTTTTTTATTGCGTTATCAATATTCTTATTAGGGTTTGATCCAATTTTCATTTGAATCATCCCAATTTTGAATTTAGAACTCATTTTTTGAATATATTGGAATAATTTCTTCTCGGTCTATTTTTCCAGTTCATGCGGTGATAAGCATCGCTAGCTATTAGAGGCAAAACACTAGTTGCTTCAGCAAAAACCATTTGTTCTTTGCTCGTATCAACTTTCCCCCATGAACTTGCTTCTTTTAATGTTGAACTACTACAAGCACCATCTCTAGAATCCGCAACGGTAATTTGAATTGCATATTTGTGCATCTCAACTTCTTTACCCAAAAGTTCTGCACATATAACTGTATCTTGAATAAAGTTTTTTGGAACACCTCCCCCAATCATAAATAATCCAGAGTTTTTTGATTGAATTTTAATTTCAGTAAGTTCTCTAAACTCTCTGATTGAGTCTATCGTTAAATGATTTTCTGGGTTTTGTTCTTGATGCATTACCAAACCAAAGCCAGCTGAACTATCTGTGAATGCAGGACAAAAAATTGGCACTCCATGATCATAAGCAGTCTCTATTAATGATCCTTTTTTCTTTGAATTTTTTTTTAAGTACTTTCCTAATTCCCAAATAAATTCTCGAGAAGTGTAAGGTTTTGGAGCAAGAGAGTTTGCTACTTCGCAAATTGTTTTATCACAAGATTGAAGTTCATCCTCATCAATATAGGTATCATAAATTCTATCTATATAATTTTCTCTTAATACGTTGTCGTCTTGAAATTGATTTCCCTGGTAATGCTTAAATCCAAGGGCTTCAAAAAAATCCATATCAATTATTGAAGCTCCAGTTGATACAATAGCATCTACCATGTTGTATTTAATTAAGTCAGAATATAACTGCATACAGCCACCAGCAGAAGTTGACCCTGCCAATGTTAGAAATATCGTGCAGTCCTTATCATTAACCATTTCGTTAAATATTTTTGCAGCATTTCCTGTCTCTCTTGATGTAAAAGACATTTTCGACATAGAGTTGATGATAGGTCTTGCATCAAAAGAAGTGATATCAATGTGTTCTACAGCAGTTGATAAAAAGCTAGATTTATTATGTCCCATAATGTTTTGTTATTAAACTAAGCTACTAAATAGTTGCTATTCGTCTCTTCCTCAAAAATAGACATGATAGGCTTATCAGAAACTTCGTGAATTTCATTTGAATAAAAGCCATTGAACTGTGTTCTCAAACTTATTCCGTAAGCTCCAAGCTGGCCAATTTCAATATAGTCACCTTCTTTAATATTATTTGGTAATAAAAAAGGGCCTTTCATAAAATCAATACCATCACATGTTGGTCCGTAAAAACTAAAAGGAGTCAATCTTTTAGAAAAAGATTTTTCTACTTGAATCATTCTTGTTGGAAAAATAAAGCTTGGCGTCCCAGCATCAAATAATGATCCATAAGTTCCATCATTGATATATAAAATTTGTTTTTTTCTAAGTTCTACTCTAACAACAGTAGAGCCACTTTCCGCAACCAAAGCTCTACCAGGCTCACAAATTAATTGTGTAGTATCCGGTAAGTTTAATTTTTCAAATCCATTTTTAATTTCGTTTATATATTCACTCCATGGTCGTGGATATAAATCTGGATAAGTAGAAGGAAATCCTCCACCAACATTAATTATGTCAGGTATAATTTCTGCTTTCTTAATTAGTGTTCCAATGTCTTTTATTGCTTTGGCATAAGACACAGGATGCATACACTGAGATCCTACATGGAAACTAACGCCAACTTTTTGAGCAATTTCTTTAGCACTTTTTAATAAATTAACGGCCTCTGGAATTGTGGCACCAAATTTTTTTGATAAATCAATTTCAGCATGTTCGTTTGAAATAGCTATTCTTAAGTAAAGAGTTAGATCGCTAGCCCGATTAGTAACTTCTAGAATTTTTTCTAATTCAAATTTAGTATCAAATGAAAAATCTCTCACTCCATAATTAAAGTAAGCTTCATAAATACTTTCCTTGCTTTTAACTGTATGCATGAAATAGGCTTTTGCATCCGGAAGAATTTTTTTTACTAATTTAATTTCTTCTAAAGAAGCAGTGTCGAAATTTTTTACACCACTTTCAAATATAGTTTGTAAAACTTGTTCATTAGGATTGCATTTAACAGCATACAACGTTGTACCTGGAAAATTCTGAACAAACCACTTGGAAGCTGTTTGAATACTTTCTTTTCGAATACAGTAAACTGGATTTACTGGTCTTGTAGCTTTGACCAACTCGTCAACAGACTGAAATTTTGCCATCTCATAAAACCTCTCGTTAGTTACTAGTCGGCTAATTAAATTTTAATTAAAAAAGCCATCTTGATTCCGCAATTAAGGTTATTTTTAATTAATGTAAAGCAAAAAAGTATTCACAAAATATTTTTTTTTAATTTTTCCTCCTGGGTTACGACGAGAGTTTTGAAAAAAATTAAACCTTGTGAATATACAATTCGTGTCTATATATAGATGATGAAACTTAACAATAACTCCCTAAAAATAAGCGATTTTGAGGACAAAACCTTGCTCATCGTCGATGATGATGATCCATTTAGGCTTAGACTTGGAAGAGCCATGGAAAGCAAAGGCTTTAAAGTTGTTTTGGCAAAAGGAGTTGAGGAGGCAAATATTTTGGTTAAAAAGAGCCCCCCAACCTTTGCGGTGATTGATCTAAGGCTTTTAGACGGCAATGGTTTAGATGTGGTGGATGAGATTCATAAGATTAAACGAGATAGTAGGATCGTAATGCTTACGGGCTATGGAAATTTACCAACTGCCGTAGCTGCAGTCAAAGCAGGAGCAATAGATTACATCTCAAAACCAGCAGATGCAGATGCAGTTGAAGCCGCTTTATTAGCAGCACCAGATAAAAAGGCTGCGCCACCAGAAAATCCAATGTCTGCTGATAGAGTTAAATGGGAGCATATTCAAAGAGTATTTGAATTATGCAATAGAAATGTTTCTGAAACAGCAAGAAGACTTAAAATGCACAGAAGAACATTACAAAGAATTCTTTCTAAAAGATCACCTAAATAAATTTATTAAATAAATTAATATTATTAGTTTTATAATAATGACTACTAATAAATAAGTTTTTATTTTTTCCTTTAATTTTGTGAGTTATTCGAAAATAGTTTTGATTAATCCAGAATAGAGTTGTTTGATAAGTATCTTTTAAACAAAAATATAAAGAACTATTACTTATCGTATTCATTCTAAACTTTTGAAATATTGTTCCTAATCTTGGTCCTGATTTAAAAATAAAATGCAGTTCTTTGTTTTTTATTTCAATTAAATATTGATTTTCGCCAAAAATAATATTTTTTTTATCGAGGCTAGTTAAAAATTTTTCTTTAAAAACCAGTTCAGAATTTTTATTTTTAATAATATGTGCAAGTCCATTGGCACATGTATTTGGACTTATATTTCTTTTTACTTTCCAAAGCCCCTCGAAATGATTGAAAGTAAAATTCAAAAATCTACAATTTACTTGAAATTATTTTTCTAAATAGTAATAACTTTGGAATTAAAATACTTAGTATTAGCAATTTAAATATTTCTGCTAAAATAAATGGATTTAAGCCCCAATCTATTAATGGTTTGTTAAAACCAAATAAAATTCCAAGCCAAACTATTCCCAAAATATATATTGGCGAAATAGCTATAATTAAAAAAGTAAATCTTTTGTGAATTGGTTTGTTAAAATCTATTGTTCCAGCTAAAAAAGCACTTATTATATATCCAATCAAGTAACCTCCGGTTGGTCCTAGTATATAAGCAAGCCCCAATCCCTTTTCTGGCGTTCCAGCAAAAACTGGAATTCCCATTGCACCCTCCAACAAATAAGCAGAAAGAGCCACCAGCCCTAATCTTGGGCCAAAAGTTATTCCAATGCTTAAAACAACCAAAGTTTGCATGGTCATTGGTACAGGATAAAATGGAATTTTTATTTTAGAAGAAATTGCAAGTAAACAGGTTGATGCAAAAATTAGCAAAACATAAAAAATTGTTTTGTTTATAATTTTTTTATCTAATAATTTAAGTTCAATCATTGTTCGTTTGTTAATTTTAAAAATACATCCTCTAAGTCGGCATCTTCGGTCATTATATCTTGAATTTCAAGACCTTTTTCTTTTATTTTAAAAATGATGTCCTCAATATTTACGATTGTTTTGTCATATTTAATAGATATTTCATTATTTTTTGAATATTCAATTGGAAGATTATCTGCAAGTTTGTCACCTATATTTTTAAAATTTTTTATTTTAAATTTTATTTTTTTCAAATGTATTTCGGATAGTAAATTTTCAGTTTTATCCAATGCTACAATTTTTCCATGATTAATGATTGCTATTCGATCGCAGAGCTCCTCCGCCTCTTGTAAATAATGAGTTGTTAAAATAATAGTTACTCCCTGCCTATTAAGCTCTTTAACATTTTCTAAAAGTTTTTGTCTTAGATCAACATCCACACCAGCCGTTGGTTCGTCTAATATTAATATAGGTGGTTGATGCACCATTGCCTTAGCAACCAGCAATCTTCTTTTCATACCTCCAGAAAGTGAACGCATATAGGCGTTGGCTTTATCCGTTAGACTAGTCAACTCTAATATCTTATCTGTAATTCTGTCTTTTTTTGCTACACCATACAAGCCAGCTTGAATTTCTAATAGTCTTCGAGGAGTAAAAAACGGATCTACATTTATTTCTTGAGGAACTATTCCTATAGATGCTCTTACCTGTCTTGGATTTAAATCTAAATCAAAGCCCCAAACTTTTACACTACCTTCTGATTTAATAACTGTTCCTGCCAAAATATTAATCAAAGTAGATTTACCAGCACCATTAGGACCAAGTAAGCCAAAAATTTCTCCCTGTTTAACATCCAAGCTAACATTGCTTAGAGCTTGTAAAGAATTACCATTTTTAAGTTTATAAAATTTGCTAAGTTTTTCTATTTGAAGCGCTATGGATTTATTCATGAAGTAATAATTGTATTATTACTTAATAATTTCTATAAAAGAAATTAGTTTTATGACGAACAACTCTAAAAAGCACATTTATCTAATAGATGGTTCTGGTTATATTTTTAGAGCTTATTATGCCTTGCCCCCTCTTACGAGAAAAAGTGATGGTTTGCCTGTAGGAGCGGTAAGTGGTTTTTGTAATATGCTTTACAAATTCTTAGAAGAGGCAAGATCATTAGATAAAGAGGATCGTCCCACTCATTTAGCTGTAATTTTTGATAGCGCTAGAAAAAACTTTAGAAATGACATTTACAAAGATTATAAAGCAAACCGGCATGATACTCCCGAAGATCTAATACCACAATTTGAATATATAAGAAAAGCAGTCACAGCCTTTAATATTCCAAGTATTGAATTATTAAATTATGAAGCAGATGATTTGATTGCTACTTACAAAGAACAGGCATCAAAAAAAAATATAAAGGTAACAATTATTTCATCAGATAAAGATTTGATGCAATTAGTTGATGACAATACTTTCATGTTTGATGCAATGAAAGAGCATTATATTGGAAAAGAAGAAGTCAAAGAAAAATTTGGGGTGTATCCAGAAAAGGTTATTGATGTTCAGTCTTTAGCTGGAGATTCTTCTGATAATATACCCGGCGTTCCGGGAATAGGAATTAAGACGGCAGCAGAATTAATTAATCAATTTGGTTCGTTAGAAAATCTTTTGGAAAATGCTTCAACTATTAAACAGCCGAAAAGAAGGCAGGCTTTGCTCGATAATAGAGAGAAGGCTTTTATAAGCAAACAACTAGTTACCTTAAAAAGAGACGTGCCCGTTACAAATGAATTAGATGAGTTTATCTTAAAGCCTTTAAATCTAGATAAAATATTAACGTTTCTAAAAGAGATGGAATTTACAAGGCTTTTTTCAAGATTAGAGGAAAATCATGGAAGTTTTATAAATGAAAAAACTTCTACCTTAAAAAATGAAACTAAAACTGAAATAAAAAAAAAAATTATTTCTACCTCGCCAATAGATAGCAGTGAAAACAAATTTTCTTTGGTCATTAATATTCAAGAGTTAGAAAAGATACTGAGCAAAGCGGATGAAAGAGGATTGTTTGCAATAGACACTGAAACAAATTCTCTCGATACCATGGTAGCAGATCTTGTTGGAATTTCTCTCTCTTTTAAAATTGGCGAGGCATTTTACATTCCACTAGCGCATAAAAATAAATTAGATCCACTTGTCAAAAAACAACTTAACTCAAAAGATGTTTTGTCAATTATTAAACCTTACTTAGAGGACTCAACTATTAAAAAAATTGGCCAAAATATTAAATATGATTATAGAATTTTTCTTAAGTACGGAATTAAAATGACTTCAATGGAAGATACAATGCTAATGTCTTATGCTTTAGATGCAGGAAAAAATAGACACAACATGGATCTATTATCTGAAATACATCTTCAACACAAAACTATCTCATTTAAAGATGTAGCAGGAATTGGAAAAGCCCAGGTTACTTTTGATCTTGTAGATATTGAGCAAGCTAAAAATTATGCATGTGAGGATGCAGACGTTACTTTAAGACTTTATGAATTTTTTGAACAAAGATTATTTGGGGAAAACGTATTAAACGTTTATGAAAATTTGGAAAAACCTTTGATAAAAATACTCTCCTCAATGGAAAACAATGGAATTAAAATAGATCAAACTATTTTAGGAAAATTATCTAAAAAATTTGAAATTGAAATTCAAAATCTTGAAAAGAAAATTTTCAAAATATCTGGAGAGGAATTTAATATAGCATCACCAAAGCAATTGGGAGATATTATTTATGATAAACTTAAAATTGCGGGAACAAAAAAAACTAAAAAAGGCAATCTAGCAACTAATGTATCGGTTTTAGAAAATTTAGCTGATCAGGGACATGAATTTCCAAAACTAATCTTAAATTGGAGACAAAAATCTAAACTTAAAAATACATATACCGATACGCTTCCAACTTATATAAATAATAAAACTAAAAGAGTTCATACCTCTTTCTTGCTTGCGGCAACAACTACTGGCAGATTAGCAAGTGCAAATCCAAATCTTCAAAATATACCTATTAAAAATATTGAAGGAAAAGAGATAAGATCTGCTTTTATTCCAGAAAAAAATTCTAATCTTATTTCTGCTGACTATAGTCAAATAGAGATGAGAATTCTTTCGCATATGGGAGATGTTACTGAGTTAAAAAAAGCCTTTTTAAATAAAGAAGATATTCATAATTTGACTGCTAGCCAAATATTTGGCGTTTCCATTCATGATGTTGATGAAGATATGAGAAGAAAAGCTAAGGCAATTAATTTTGGTATTATTTATGGCATATCTTCTTATGGACTAGCAAAGCAAATATCAGTCAGCAATACAGAAGCTGAAAGTTTTTTGAGATCATATTTTACAAAGTTTCCAGAGATAAAAGAATTTATGAATGAAACAATAAAATTTTGTAAAAAAAATGGTTATGTTAAAACTTTATTTGATAGAAAATGTCACTTTCCAAATATTAATGATAAAAATCATACACTAAGAACTTTTCAAGAAAGAGCCTGCATTAATGCTCCTATTCAAGGAACTGCAGCTGATGTGCTTAGGCTTGCAATGATAAAAATTGACAATAAAATTGAAGAAAAAAATATTAGTGCAAATTTACTGATACAAGTACACGATGAACTTTTATTAGAGTGCCAAGAAAAAGACGTAGTTAATGTCAAAAAACAAGTGTCTTATGAAATGGAAAATGCGTCAGAGCCCTTCTTGAAATTTAGCATTCCACTCACAGTAGATATAAAAAGCGGTAAAAATTGGAGTGAGGCTCATTAATTAGGAGTCTTTTTTTTGACTTTTTTTGACTATATTGGTTTTTACAAATGAATAAAATAATTGCCTTGGTAGATGATGATAGAAATATATTAACCAGTGTTTCTATGGCCCTAGAAAATGAAGGGTTTAAAGTTCAAACGTACTTAGATGGTGAAAGCGCTTATATTGGAATTACAAGATCACCCCCAGATTTGGCAGTGATCGATATTAAAATGCCAAGAATGAATGGTGAAGAACTTTTAAAAAAACTTAGAAAAAAAATAGATATACCGATTATTTTTTTAACATCTAAGGATGAAGAAGTAGATGAATTGCTTGGTTTAAAATTAGGAGCTGATGATTTTGTAAAAAAATCGGGTGGATTTTCGATTAAAGTTCTGATTGAGCGTATTAAAGTACAGTTAAGAAAAAAAGATCAAAAAATTCCTGCAAATAAAAATGTAATTCAACAAGGAAAGTTATTATTAGATCCTGAACAACTAGAATGTACTTGGAACAATCAAGCCCTTCCAGATAAGCTTACTACAACAGAATTTCAGATAGTATACGAGTTAGCCAAAAGACCGGGTGTGATCAAAGAAAGATCTCATTTAATGACTATTGCCTATAGAGAAAATAATGACATTGAGGATAGAACTATTGATAGCCATGTCAAAAGAATAAGAAAAAAATTTAAAAAAGTAGATAAAGATTTTTCAGCTATAGAGACAAGATACGGAAGTGGATATCGTTGGAATGTGGGTCAGTAATGATCGCAAGATTGTTATCTTCTCGTTCTTTATTAGCTCAGTTTTTAGTTTTTAATTTATTTACATTCGCCATACTTGGTTTTTTTACTTTCCTATATTTAAGGGCGATACAGCCGGAGTTAATATCGCAACGATCTAATCAACATTTGCGAGTTATTAAAAATATAGAGGCAAATCTAAATATACAACAAACCAAAATGGCTAGCAAAGATTTGAAAGAATTTCTTACCAAGTCTAAATTTTTATTAGATGAAGTTGATCAAATAAGATTTATTAATAATGATAAAGAATTATTATTAGATTCAATTTTTTTAGATCTCGATGAAACTGTCTTCTCCAAAGCTCTTATTATTGAACAATTAAGTCTTAAAAATAAAGCAATAGAGGAAGAAAAAACTAAAACTGAAAATTCTAATCAAGATTTTTCTAATCAAATTTTTTTTAAACAACAGGTTAATAGACTGAGCGATATCAACAACTTTAGCGCTACAGAAATTTCTAAGAAAAATTTTATTGTTCACACTTTTTCAAAAATTCTATTAGAAAATAACGAACAATTAATCGTTGTTATTTCTGAAATTTCTAACGAGATTATGCTTGCAGTGGAAGAAAGAAAAAATTTTGTTCTTCGTTCCGTGGTCGTTGCTGCGGTTATTATTTTGATTTTCTCTCTTTTTTTAAATGCTTATATTATAAAACCTATAAGAGAACTTAATGTATTTGCAAACCAAGCAAGCCCCGAAAGAAAAAAAATTAATTTTACTAATAAGATAGAAAATAGAGATGATGAAATTGGAAATTTATCAAGATCATTAAGTGAAATGACCAATACCTTGTATGATCGTATTGATTTAGCAGAAAGATTTGCCTCAGACCTTACACATGAAATTAGAAATCCACTTGCATCTTTAAAAGGAGCTTCTGATTTATTAAATGACACGGAAGACGATACAAAAAGAAATAAGTTACTAAAAATTATCGCTAATGATGTTGATAGAATTGAAAGACTTATTACAGACTACTCTCAAGTTTTAAAAGACGAGGCTACGCAATCACGCTCGGCTGCAAAAGAATTTGATTTAATTCCAGTCATTAAGAGTGTGATAGAAGACTTTAATACGAACCAAAAAACTTTACAAAAAAAAATATCAATTGTTTTTAAAAATACTTCAAAAGAAAAAGTTGCACCAATATTTGGAATGGAAAGCAGGATTGAGCAAGTAATAGCAAATGTGCTAGAAAATGCTGTTTCTTTTAGTCCAAAAAATGAAAAAGTAGAATTACTAATTTCTCAGAAAGATAAAAAAGTTCAAATACGAGTAAAAGATAATGGACCAGGATTTGATGAAAAAAATCTTAGTAAAATTTTTGAAAGATTTTATAGTGATCGTCCAGATGTCAGTTCAATAAATCATTCTGGTTTAGGTCTTAATATTGTGAAAAATATTATTGATTCTCACAAGGGATCAATAGAAGCTTACAATTTTTCAAAGAATTCAAAATCTGGAGCTGTTATTGATATTAAGCTTCCATTGCGCAATTAATTAATTGATTTCATAGATGCAAGTTGTTAAAGCACAGTAAAAAAAATGGACTACAAAGTAAAAAATATTGAATCTGCAGATTTTGGAGATAAAGAAATTTCTCTAGCCGAAACGGAGATGCCAGGATTAATGGCACTGCGTAAAGAGTATGCTTTTAAACAACCATTAAAAGGAGCTAATATTCTTGGCTGTCTTCATATGACTATTCAAACAGCAGTATTAATCGAAACACTTACTGCGCTTGGCGCTTCGGTTCGATGGTCATCTTGTAATATCTTTTCAACACAAGATCACGCAGCTGCAGCTATAGCAAGAAAAGGAATCCCAGTGTTTGCTTGGAAAGGAGAAACGGAAGAAGAATATTGGTGGTGCATAAAACAAACCATTGAAGGAAATAAAGATTGGAAACCTAATTTGATCCTTGATGATGGAGGAGACTTAACAACATTAATGCACAAAGAGTACGCAGATTTATTAAAATCAGTAAAAGGAGTTTCAGAGGAAACTACCACTGGAGTATTGGCTTTGAAAAAAATGGAGTCGCAAAACAAATTATTAATTCCTGCAATTAACGTAAATGACTCAGTTACTAAATCTAAATTTGATAATTTATACGGATGTAGAGAAAGTTTGGTAGACGGAATTAAAAGAGCAACAGATGTTATGATGTCAGGCAAAGTAGCTATTGTTGCAGGCTTTGGTGATGTCGGAAAAGGAAGTGCTGCTTCACTTAGACAAAGTGGCGCAAGAGTTATGGTTACTGAGACAGATCCTATTTGTGCCTTGCAAGCAGCCATGGAAGGATATGAAGTAGTACTAATGGAAGAGGCAATTCAAAACGCTGACATTATTGTCACCGCCACTGGTAATAAAGATATTGTTACAGCAGATCATATGAGAATGATGAAAGATAGAGCTATTCTTTGTAACATTGGACATTTTGATAACGAAATTCAAGTCGAGGCTCTTAAAAATTATAAATGGACAGAAATTAAACCTCAAGTTCATGAAATAGAACTTCCAAGTAAAAAAAGAATTATTTTATTGGCAGAAGGAAGACTAGTAAATTTAGGATGCGGTACGGGACATCCAAGTTTCGTTATGAGCGCTTCATTTACTAATCAGGTAATGGCCCAAATAGAGCTTTGGAACAATTCAAGCAAGTATGAAAATAAAGTTTATGTACTTCCAAAGCATCTAGATGAAAAAGTTGCTTATCTTCATTTAGAAAAAGTAGGAGCAAAACTAACAAAACTTACTAAAGAACAAGCTGATTATATAAGTGTAGCTCAGCAAGGACCGTTCAAGCACGACTCTTATAGATATTAATTATAATGGAATTTATTTCCATAAAACAACTTCAAAAATTAGCTCAGGAAATATCAAAAAAAGTAAAAGTAGGAGACACCATTCACTTACAAGGGGAAATAGGGTCCGGCAAGACTACATTTTCAAGATTTTTAATTCAGTCTATTCAAAAAAAAAATAAAAAAAAACTAGAAGAAGTTCTTAGTCCAACATTCAATGTGGTACAATATTATAACATTAACAAAAAATTAAATATTGCACATTACGATTTATACAGAATTGGCGTAATTAAGGATTTAATTAATACAGGTCTTTACGAACAAGAACATACCTTCCTGAACATTATTGAGTGGCCTGAGTTAATAAAGAAAAAAAATAAAAATAGAATAGATATTATTTTAAAACATACTAAAGATAGCAATCTAAGAACATGCAATGTTAAATATTACGGAAGATTTAAAAAATAATAAATACCCAAAAGTAGCAGGAGACGCTTCTTTTCGAAATTTTTATAGAATTAAAATTAAAAATAAAAAATATATTTTAATTTACTGTCGCAAACAAAAAAAAATAAATTTAGAACAATATTCCAAAATTAATCTATTGTTGAGAAAGTCTAATTTATTAGCACCAAGACTTTATGAGCTAAATTTAAAAGCAAATTATATGATTATTGAGGATTTTGGCGATAAAACCTTTTTTCAACTGATAAAAAAAAATACTAATAAATTAAAATATTATAAAAAAATAGTTGATACTTTAGTTAAAATTCAATCTATCAAAATAAGTCCAGAAGCGAAAAAAATTATAAACAAAGTTTATAATGTTAAAGTTTTAATGAATGAAAGTAATTTATTCTTTCAGTGGTTTGCTGTTCGTCATGTTAACAAAAATAAAATAAAAGCTTTTAAAAAAAAAGCAAACTCAGTTTTGAGTGCTATTTTCTCTACCATTAATTTTCCTAATGCATATTTTGTTCATCGTGATTTTCATGTGTCTAATCTAATGTTTTGTCAAAATAAAGTTGGCATTATTGACTCTCAAGATGCACTAATAGGCAATCCAGCTTATGATATCGTATCCCTTATTGATGATGTAAGAATTAAAACTAGTAGTCAATTAAAACAGAAAATTTTCAAATATTATTTGTTTAAATCTAATAACAATTTTAAGAAAAAAATTTCATTATTCAAAAATGATTTTGATATTTTATCAGTCCAAAGAGCTCTGAAAATTATTGGTATTTTTAATCGATTATATTTTAGAGATGGTAAAAAAAATTATCTATCTCTAGTTCCATATATCTGGTCATTACTTCACCATAGGTTAAAAAACCCTATTTTTTCAGAGTTAAATACAGTTCTTAATCATTATATTCCTTTAGAAAAAAGAAAGTAGTTTTGTATGAAGATTAAAAAAGGAATGATATTGGCAGCTGGTTTTGGAAAAAGATTGCAGCCTCTTACCGAAAATTGCCCGAAGCCTCTGTTAGAAGTGCATGGTATAAAATTACTAGAATATTCTATTAAACTTTTATTAGATAACGGCATATCAGAAATTATTATTAATACTCATTATTTGCACGAACAAATAACTAAATTTATCAAAAAACTGTATCCAAATATTGCTATTTCACATGAGCTGCAAATTTTAGATACAGGGGGAGGAATTTTAAATGCTCTTTCTTTTTTTAAAAACGAAAATTTTATAGTTTTAAATAGTGACACAGTATGGGTCTCAGCTTACGCAAATGATTTAAAAAAATTAATACATGTATTTGAGCATGGAAAAAATAAAGCAGCACTATTATTGTCTACAAAAGAAAATAGTTTTGATAAAAATTTGCAAGGAGATTTTGATATAAATAATCTTAATTTTCTTAGTAAAAATATTAAAAATTTCATTTATACTGGTTGTCAAATTTTAAATCCTGTTATTTTTAAAAACAAAACAGGAATTTTTTCAATGAATATAATTTGGGATGAGTTGATAAAAGAACACTCGTTAAATGGTCACATTTCTAGCGTACCATTTCTGCATGCAACAGATTTAAATATTTATAATCAATTGAATAGCTTCAAAACTATTGGTTTGTAATTATTTCTTTAGCCCTAGACTGATCTAAATACTCAAAATTTTGTACCTTTAGACTATTCATTTTAATTAAAATCGGATTACCTGTTGGTATTTCTAATTTTGTAATCATAGTGTCTGAAATATTAAAAATTTTCTTACAAAGGGCCCGTAAACTATTGCCGTGTGCTGAAATTAAAATATTTTTCTCATTTTTTAATAAAATTTCAATCTCTTTTGTGTAATAGGGCACTACACGATTATATGTATCTAATAAAGATTCAGAATCAGGAATAAGCTTAGGATCAATTTCTTCATAAGTCTTATTATGAATGGAATGTTCTAAATTTTTTTTATCTAATTTCGGAGGAGAAATCGTATAACTTCTTCGCCAAGCCATAACCTGTTCTTTACCGTGTTTTGCCTCAGTTTCAGCTTTATTTAATCCTTGTAGCGCTCCGTAATGTCGCTCGTTTAACTGCCATGCTCTTATAGTAGAAAGATTAGCCTGATCTATTTCATCAAGTATAATTGCTAAAGTATTAATTGCTCTTTTTTGATAAGAAGTAAAAGCGAGTTCAAATTTAATATTTAATTTTTTAATAAGTTCTCCAGATCTTTTCGCCTCTTGTTTGCCTTGATCGGTTAGTTCTGCGTCATACCATCCTGTGAATCTGTTTTCTAGATTCCATTGACTTTGACCATGTCGCACAAGTATTAAATTTGCCATTCGTATAATTTTATTTATTGTATCTAAAAAAAATGAGCAACATAAAACTAGCCTACATCACTTGCAAAAATAATAAAGAAGCAAACCAAATTGCAAGTAAACTAATAAACAATAACCTTATCGCCTGTGCCAATATTATATCTAACGTTCAATCTATTTTTAAGTGGAAAAATAAACTAACTAAAAATAAAGAAACTATTTTGATAGCAAAGACTAAAAAATCAAAAACAAAAGATATCATGAGTATGGTTAGCGAAATTCACTCCTATGAAAATCCTTGCATAGTTTTTTTTGATATTAAGGAAGGAAGTAAACAATTCTTAACTTGGGTCAATCAATGTTTAAAATAAATTATTATAAATTTATTTTTTTTACTAATATTTTTGTAATAGTTTTATTATCTGTATATCCAGGAAGTCTTTTGGGTTTGATCTTTTTTGGTAATGGTGATGTATTACCAGTTTCAGATAAATTACATCACTTTGTTGCTTATTTTATAACAACAATCTTTGGTTTATTGGCATATTCTCAAAAAAATATTTTTTTCCAATTGTCATTTAGCTTATTATTACTAGGATCTATCTTGGAAATAATTCAAATTTGGATTCCAAATAGAAGTTTTGAATTTTTAGATATGTTTTCTAATACTTTTGGTGTTGTGATTGGTCTAGTTGTCATTCAGATATTTAATAAAATAAAAATTATAAAAAAATAATTCTATGCTTTATAGTTAGGTTTGTGATTCGCTATAAAAATATTATTTTATCTATTTTAGTTAGCCTGCTATTTTCAGCCTGCGTATCGGTACCAAAAAATACAGCAAATGTTTGTGAAATTTTTTCTGAGAAATATTTTTGGTTTAAAAATGCACTAACAACTGAAAAAAAATGGGGAGCGCCAATTGAACTTCAAATGGCTATTGTAAAAAAAGAAAGTGGATTTGACTGGTTAGCAAAGCCAGAGAGAACTAAAATTTTTAAAATTATTCCATGGACAAGACCTTCTAGTTCTTTTGGATTTTCACAGGCTGTGGATGGAACGTGGGATTTGTATAAACGAGCAACTGGCAACGATTTAGCACTTAGGGCTACATTTGCAGATTCTTCTGATTTTATAGGATGGTATGTTGATCAAACTTACAAAAAATTAAAAATTAGCAAAAAAGATTATTATCGCCAATACCTAGCCTACCACGAGGGGTGGAATGGTTATAAGGATTACAAGAAAAAACCCAATGTAGTTTCGTATGCCAGAGAAGTTAATGATCAAGCCAAAATATATAAGAGGCAGTTAAATAGATGCAAATCTGAGTTAGACAGAAATAAATATATATTATTTTAGTTAGAAGATTTTAACTGTTTTTCAAGTTCGATATCTATAGCATCTATTCTCTGTGTATTTTTACCAATCATTAAATAGACGGTTGGAATTACGTATAGTGTAAAAAAAGTTGAAAATATCATTCCAAAAAAAATAACTACACCAATGGTTAGCCTACTTGCTTCTCCTGGCCCAGATCCTAAAATTAATGGAAGAACTCCTGCTATGGTTGATAAAGAAGTCATCAAAATAGGTCGCAATCTTATTTTGCAAGCATTAACAATTGCTTTTTCGATGTTCTGTCCTTCAATTCGAAGTTGGTTAGCAAACTCAACGATTAAGATACCGTTCTTGGCGGCTAGACCAATTAAAATAATTAATCCAATTTGACTGTAAATATTTAGAGAACTTCCGGCAATAAGTAGTCCAATAATTCCACCAAATATTGCCAATGGCACTGTAAGCATAATCGTGAATGGATGTACCCAGCTTTCAAATTGAGCTGCCATAGACAGATAGGCGGTTAACATTGCTAAAGCAAAAATTAAATATATTCCAACATTTGTTTTTTTATATTCTTCAGACTCTCCCTTGTAGGCAATTCTAACCTCGGGTGGTAATTTTTCTTTAACTATATTTTGTAAATATTCTAACGCTTGGTCCATGGTATATTCGCCGCTTAATCTTGCAGAAATAGTAACTGCTCTTTGTCTGTTGTACCTGCTTAAGAACGGAGCTGCTGCACTTTCAGTCATCGAGACAACAGATGATAAGGGAATTAATTGACCTGAACTTGCAGATCTAACAAATATTTTATTTAATCCACTTGCATCTGATCTATTGAGTAAATCAGACTGCAACACAATATTGTACTCCTTACCGTCTTGGGTAAACTTTGTTACGTTTCTTGATCCAAAAAACGTTTCTATAGATCTTCCAATTGACTCAATAGAAACACCAAGGTCAGCTGCTTTTTTATTATTAATTTCGACTTTTAATTCTGGTTTAGTAATTTCATAATCATCTTCTATGCTATTAAGACCAGGATTTTTTCTAGCTTCTGCTTTAACAATTTCTTTCCATTCACTTAGTTTTTCATAGGTATTTCCAAGTAGAACAAATTGAATTGGCTTTTCAACACCACCAGCTCTAATTGCTTGAGGCATTACAGGAAATGCTAATATTCCAGGAACTTTACTAATATCAGCAAATGCCGATCTTAATATCTGCTGACCAGATCTTTTTCTTTCGCTCCAATCTTCAAGGAGAACAATGATAAATCCAGAATTTAATTGTTTTGCACTACTGCCAAAACCTGGGACACGTAATAATAATCTTTTAATCTCACCCTTACCTACTTTTGGCAAAAACATATTTTCAATTTCCTGCGCTTTACCAGCTGTAAAATTAAATCCAGATCCTTCAGCAGCTTTAATAATTATAAAAAACACCCCCCTATCTTCTTCTGGTAAAAGTTCTTTTTTTGCAATTTTAAATAAGAAAACATTTGCGAATAATACTAAAATTAAAAATATTACTATTGCCTTTTTTTTCGTTAAAATAAAATCTAGAGTTTCAGAATAAAAACCCTCAAATTTTAAAAAATATAAATTAAATTTTTGCGTTAGAGTGGACTGTTTTTTTTTGATTTTTAAATACTTTGAACCAATCATTGGTGATAAGCTAAGAGCAACAAAGCTTGATATAATTACTGCAAATGACATAGTGACGGCCATTTCTAAAAACAATTTTCCGATCAATCCTTTGATAAATATGAGCGGTAAGAACACGGACACCAAAACTATGGTAGTTGCAATTATTGCAAAAGCTACTTGTTTGGATCCTTTGAAAGCTGCAACTAAAGAAGTTTCACCATTTTCCATTCTTCGATAAATATTTTCTCCCATGACAATCGCATCATCAACTACAATACCAATAGCTATAACGATTGCCATTAGAGTAAATAAGTTGAGGGTAAAGCCCGCAAGATAAATTGCTAAAAAAGTTGATATTAAGCAAACAGGAATTGCAACAGCTGGTATGATAACGGCAGTTAAATTTCCTAAAAATAAATAAATAATTAGAATAACCAAAATTACTGCAATAATGATTGTTCGATATACTTCGTTAATTGCTTCCTCGATATAAGTTGATCTGTCAAAAGCTACTTCCAACGTTGAACCGCTAGGAAGTGTAGGTCTAATTTCTGTAATTTTTTCTTTAATTAGTTTTGCAACTTCAATAGTGTTGGCTGTGGATTGTTGATAAATGCCAAGACCAACATTTTGTTTGCCGTTACCCTTAAATAACGTACTGGTGTTTAAGGCACCAATTTCTAATCTGGCAACATCTCTAAGTTTTACAATGGATCCATCAATATTCCTGGCAATGATAAGTTCCTTATAATCTTCTAGTTCCACATAAGCTTTTTGGACTTTTATAACCAAATCCATTTTTTTGGACTCAACTTTTCCAGCCGGAAATTCAACATTTTGTTTTCGTAAGGTGTCTTCGAGTTCTTGGATGGTGATATTTCGAGCAGCCATGGCGGTAGGATCTAGCCAAATTCTCAATGAGAGTTCTCTTTCTCCTCCTAGTCTAATTTCTCCAACACCACCAACATTTGCAAAATAATCTTTTAAATATCTGTTTGCATAATCAGTTAATTCCAAATCAGACATAGTAGGACTTTGAAATGCTAACCACATCGTAGTTGTTCTTGCGGCAGATGCTTTTGTTATTTGAGGCGGTTCAGCTTGATCGGGCAACTCATCAATTATTCTTGCTACTCTATCTCTCACATCGTTTGCTGCTGTATCTAGATCAACCCCTAAATCAAATTCCAAATCTATAGTAGATCGTTCATCCTCACTTTTTGAACTAATGTTAATTAACCCAGGAGTTCCACCAACTCTATCTTCTACTTTTTGAGTAATTTGTGAATCAATAATAGAGGCGGACGCTCCTTTGTAATCAACTGATACAGACACTTTTGCAGTTTCAACATCTGGTAATTCTCTCAGTGGTATTTTGTTAAAAGTAACAATACCAAATAGAACTAGAGCCAAACTCATGACTGTAGCAAATACAGGTCGTTTAATAGAGATATCTGTTAAAAACATATTAATCTACCGTTTTAACGATCGTCACTTTGCCTTTAGGTCTAACTTTATTAGTTCCCTCAGCTAAAATAACCTCATTTTCATTAAGTCCAGAAATAATTTCAATTTTATTTTCATTTCTTCGGCCAATCTCTACATTAACTCTTTCAATAATATCGTTCTCTATTTTAAATATAAATTTGTCATTTCCTTGAATTAACAAAGCCTCTTCAGGAGCTGCTAAACTCTTTTTTTCATTAAAAATAACCCTAATATTTAGTAGCATACCCGGTATCAATTTTTCATCCGGGTTATTTATTTTGGCCTGAACCAGAATGGATCTGGTAGTAGGATCAACTCTTGAACTTACGGAGGTAATAGAGCCACTAAAAATTTCTTTATAAGCATCGGTTGTAGCTGTAACTTTTAATCCACTTTTAATATCCGCAAAATAGATTTCTGGTAATTTAATATCGATTTTTAATAATTTAATATCATCAAGATTTGCAATGATTGAGTTTTCACCACCTAGTATTCCGGGAGTAATTTCTCTTTTGCCAACCCGGCCGCTAAATGGAGCAATTACAGTTTCTCCGCCAGTCAATTTGGCAATTTCTTCATTTTTATTTATGAAAGGATACTTATCAAAATCAATTGAGCTTACTAAATCTTCTTTTTTTATTCTAATAGAAAAAGATTGATTGGCAATAGCTGTACCAAAAGTGTCAATTTGATCATAAAAAGAAAAAAAATTTACTTTAGTTGCAATTACACCAACAGGATCATTTTTTGATGCCTCAATTGCAGAAGCTATTTTTTTAGAGATAATGGCTCTTCCACCAATGATAGCCACGATCACTAATGTGACTACACTTAAAAATATAATTATTTTTTTTTGTGTTTTCATGAATGAAATTAATTTTGTAATAAAAATCAGGAATTAATTAACATTTAATTGAGGCACTTTAAATGCGCATAATTCAACGCAAATAGATTATTTTAAGTAAAAAGACCCTCTTTTACTGACCATTCTGACCAGGAGCCGTCATAAATTGTAGGTTCGTTATTATTAATAATATTAAAAGCTTTTCCTATTACGCAAGCCGATACACCTGAGCCACAGGAAAATACTACGGGCTGATCTAATTTAATTTTTAAAGCTTTAAATTTTTTTTCTAATAATGATTTATCAAGAAAACATTTAGTTTCAGGGTCAATGCATTCGTTCCAAGGCAAATTAATACTATTTTGTATAGAGCCGCTCTTTAGATTTGTTCTAGGCTCCGGCTCAGTACCAAGAAATCTTCCTTTGCTTCTGGCATCAATCACTTGAAATTGATTATTAATAATATTATTTTTAATATCCTCGTATATTTTTAGCATAGACTTATTCTCTGTTACTTTAAAATTTGTTTTTGGATATTTTTTTCCTTTTCCAGTCTCAATTTCTTTTTTTTCTTTTAGCCATTTAACTAAACCTCCATCTAAAATAGAAACTTCTTTGTGACCGAAATATTGAAACATCCACCAAACTCTAGGTGAGCTAAATATTCCTAAAGAGTCATAAACAACTATGTGGTCTTGGTTAGAAATCCCAAGATTACTTATCATTTCTGAAAATATGTCTCCTGGTAATATTGTGTGGGGAAATTCACTATTTTTATCTGAAAATTCATCAATATCAAAAAAAATAGAACCTGGAATATGAGTATTTTCAAATTCTAATTTACCAGATCTCTGAGTTGCAGGCATGTGCCAGGAACAATCTAGTATTTTTATATTTTTGTTAATAAAATTTTTTCTTAACCAGTCTGTACTAACCAATCCCATATTGTTTTTTCATTTTTTCGTTATATTTTTGATGATATTTTTCTGCAGGATAAAAAATAGAAGATTTTGTAATTTCTGTAACTATTTTTCCGTTAAATTTTTCATTATTCATTTTTATTTTGGATTGTTCAGCAATTTTTTTTTGTTTATCGTCTAAGTAAAAAATGGCAGATCTATATTGAGTGCCTATATCTGGTCCTTGTCTGTTTAAAGTTGTTGGATCGTGCATTTTCCAGAATTGTTTTAATAGCTCTTCATAAGAAACAATCTTTGGGTCATATTCAACTTCAATTGCTTCTGCATGATTAGTTGTACCAGAACACACTTCTTCATAAGTAGGATTTATGGTATCACCACCGGTATAACCTACTGTTGTATTTATCACTCCAGGAGTAGAATCGTATATTTCTTGGACACACCAAAAACATCCTGTTGCAAAAATAGCTTTGTTCATTTTGAAATATTTATACTAAGCTCTTCCACTATGGTAAAATAAAATACAATGCTATCTTCAAATCAAATAGGAGCCATTTATATGGCAATCAGTGCTCTTAGCTTTTCTATTATGGACATTTTAGTTAAGCTAATGTCCGTTAGCTATCCAATTGGCGAAATAGTTTTTTTTCGAGGTTTTTTTGGCTTAATTCCAATACTATTTATTGTACCAAAAGATCGTTACCGAAATTTTTTTCAAACTAATAAATTAGCAATGCATTTAACAAGAGCCATTGTGGGCGCTATTGCGATGATTGGCATTTATTTAGGAGTAAAGTTTTTGCCGCTCGCGGATGCTATTGCCATTACTTTTGCCGCTCCAGTTTTTGCAACTATATTTTCAATTTTTATCCTAAATGAAAAAGTTAAAATTTATAGATGGATTGCTATTGTTATAGGTTTGTTAGGTGTGCTGGTTATTTTAAAACCTGGGACTGCAATGTTCACGCTGTATTCTTTGTTCCCAATTATTTTTTGTGTAGGATTTGGGTTAATAGCAGTATTAATTAAAAAATTATCAGAAACTGAGCCTGATTATTTAATCGCAATATATTTTACAATAGTTTTAATTGTAGTTGGTTTTGTTTCGTTATTTTTTGATGCAACAATGCCTGAACCAAAAGATATACTTCCACTTGTATTAATTGGCATTACTGGATCAACAGGCAATATTTTTTTAACCATGTCACTACGTAAAGGCGCAGTATCAACAGTCACACCTATTAAATACTTAAGTCTTGTATTTGCAACTATTTCTGGAATTGTTATTTTTAATGAAATTCCCCATATCACTACTTACTTTGGTGCTTTATTGATTATTCTCAGTTCAATGATTATTTTTAAAAGAGAGCAAATTAAAAATATCCAGCCAGTACTCACAAGACAAATCTAATGACCAAACCCCGCTATTGGCAGGAAGCTAAGAAAGTTCTTTCCAAAAAAGACAAGGTATTAAAAAAAATTATGATAAATTATTCTGGAATTTTGGTTTCTAGAAAAGACCCTTTTTTTTCACTTTGCAAATCTATTGTTGGTCAGCAAATTTCAGTATCTTCAGCCAATGCAGTATGGAAACGATTTGAGACAGTCTTACAAAAAATTATCCCTACTAATGTATTGCGTACGAATAAGAGAAAATTAGCGATGTGTGGTCTATCAAGACAAAAAATAGAGTATTTAAAAATTTTAGCAAAAAGTTTTGAAAATAAAACAATTGATATTAGACAATTAAAAAAAATGAATGATGATGATGCAATTAAATATTTAACCCAGATTAAAGGGATAGGAAAATGGACTGCACAAATGTTTTTATTTTTTAATCAGTTACGTCCTGATATATTTCCGGAACAAGATATTGGCTTGTTAAAAGCAATTTCTATACATTATAAAACAACGTATCCACCCTCAGCTAAACAACTAGAAAAATTAAAAAAATTGTGGTCGCCTTATGCAACAGTTGCAACTTGGTATTTATGGAGAAGTATAGATCCGGTACCAGTTGCATATTAAACGCCTTCAACGATTTCAAGATCTCTAAAAGTTGTTGCTTTGGCTAAAGCCCAGGCATCTTGATATTCTTTTGAGTGATAACAAGTAATTGCAGCATCATAACTTTCAAATTCCCAAATAACTGTTCGTGGAATATCGTTGCCTTCTAATGATTTATATTTTCCGCCTCTGACAAGAGCCCTACCACCATGTGCAACAATAGCTGCGGTTGCAAGTTTTCCATAATTTCCAAGATTATCTTGATTTTCAATTTTTTTGTAAATTGCAATCCAATAGCCTTTCATGTGTATATTCCTTTCGATTAATTAGATACCGAATATATCATTTTTACTTACAAATTTGTAGATGAGAAACTTAATAAATTTATTTCTTTAGATATAATTTAATTGACCTGCGAAGCTTATCCATAATTTCATCAATATGTTTTTTCTCGCAAATAAATTGAGGAGCTAAAATTAAACTATCTCCAGTAGACTTAAGGTTAATTCCGTTTTCATAACATATTTTAAAACATTCAAAACCAGCCCCAGCCACATCTCCCTTGCTTCTTAAATCTATAGCGCCTAGTAAACCGTAACCTCTTATATTTTCAACTCCCTCTTCATCTTTGAGTGAAAATAAACTATCTAAAAAATAAGGAATTAAATTTTTAACTCTACTAAGAATATCTTCTTTTTCAAAAATATCTTGCACAGCAAGACCTGCTGCAACTGCAGCCGGTATTCCTGAGTACGTATAGCCATGAAATAATTCTACAGTTCCTTTAGGTGCTTTATCAACTATTGAGTTATAAATTTCATCTTTAACTACGACTACACCCATTGGCATAATTCCATTAGTCGTAGCTTTTGCAAGTGTCATAATATCAGGAGTTACATCAAATTCTTGCGAGCCAAACATAGATCCAGTTCTCGCCCAGCCTGTTACTACTTCATCAAAAATTAAAATAATTTCATACTGATCACATATTTCTCTTAACCGTTTTAAGTATCCTTTAGGTGGAACTATAATTCCTACAGAGCCCGAGATTGGTTCAACAATGCATGCAGCAATACTGTCAGCCCCATACTGCTGAACAAATTTTTCAAGATCATTTGCTAGTTCTGCACCGGTATCTGGTTGACCTTGAATAAATTTATGTTCCGGTAATTGGGTATGTCTCATTCGTAAAACACCAGGCATCATAATATTGTCATAACCTTTTAGATTATTTGGCATTCCACCAACGGACATCGCTCCAATGTTCATGCCATGGTAACCTTTTTCTCTTCCAACAAATCTGTAACGTTTTTCATTTCCATTTAGTCTGTGGTAGGTAAAAGCAATTTTAATAGCAGTTTCAACTGCGGTGGAGCCGCAAATTGTATAAAAAACTTTATTTAAATCAGCTGGCGTTTGATTTGCAATCTTGGACGCTAATTCAAATGAGCCACCAAATCCTTGGTGAAAAGGCTGACAGTAATCAAGCTGCTCTAGCTGCTTTGTAATTGCTTCAATAATTTCTTTTCTTCCGTGCCCTAAAGGATTGCAGTAAAGACCTGAACTCGCATCAATTTGTGATCTTCCCAAATGATCCTTAAGATATACTCCCTGCGCTCCAACAATTAATCTTGGATTTTCTTTAAATTCTTTATTTGCAGAAAATGGCATCCAATGTTCATTTAATGAATTGGGAATTGTGAATGATGGTTCTTTGCTCATATAGTGTTTTGATACATTAAATAAAATATGGATACCTTTGTAGAATTATTAATATAAATTAACAATACAAAATATAAACAATGCTTTTAGTTTAAATATGCCAGTAGAATTAGATTCTTTTATTACAAATAAAGAACAATTAATTAATTATTTTAAAAATGGCGCCAAAAGTACCTCTTTAAAAATTGGGACTGAGCATGAAAAATTTTTATTTAATACAAAAAATAATCAGCCAATTTCTTATACCGGATCACAGAGCATAGAAAAAATATTTCAATTATTAGAGGGACGTGGATGGATAACTATTTATGATGGACCTAACCCAATAGGATTAAAGAAAAATAACAAAAGTATTACTTTAGAGCCAGGTCTGCAAATAGAACTATCAGGAGAACCACTTAATAATATTCATGAAACTTGCAAAGAGGTGAATGAATATTTGAAAGAGATGGCCGAAGTCTGCAAGCAATTAAATATTGGTTTACTTGGCTCTGGATTTGTTCCAAATGCAAAACTTGATGAAGTGGGGCGATTACCAAAAAAGAGATATGATATTATGAGAAAATACATGCCAAAAGTAGGATCGCATGGACTTGATATGATGCACAGAACTTGTGGAACACAGGTTAATTTAGATTATAAAAATGAAGAAGATTTTAAAAAAAAAACAAGAGTAGCAACTTGTATTATACCCATCGCCCTATCTATTTTTTCAAACTCTCCTTTCCAAGAATCAAAACTTAGTGGTTATCAATCGTACAGAGCATTTATTTGGCAACATACCGATAAGCAAAGATCTGGTCTAATTGATTTTTTTATGGACCCAAATAATAGTTTTGAGCAGTACGTTGATTTTGCTTTAAAAGTTCCAATGTATTTCGTTCAAGATGAAGAAAAACTTATAGATGTTAGTGGAGAAAATTTTAATGATTTTATTCAAGGTAAATTAAAAAAAGCAGGAAAAATCAGAGCTACATTGAAAGATTGGGAATCTCATATTTCAACTATTTTTCACGAAATTAGATTAAAAACATATTTAGAAATACGATCTGCAGATTCTTGTTCATGGTCAGGCATATGTTCAGTACCTGCGTTTTGGACTGGACTTTTGTATGATCAAAAAAGTTTAGATTATGCTTATGATTTAACAAAAGACTGGAATTTTAATGAGGTAAATAATGCGTATTTAGATGCTGCTAAAAACGGTCTAAGCACCCTTCTGCGAAACGAACCCATTTATGAACACGCTAAAACTTTCATCGCTATTGCAAAAAAAGGATTGGAAAATAGAGCCATAGACAATAAGCAAAATAAAAACGAGTCTATATTCTTACATGATATTGAAGAAATGATTATTAATAAACAAACCCCAGCATCCTTGTTAATCAAAAAGTTTCAAGGTTCCTGGAAAGAGAATATAAATAAAATTTTTGATGAAGAAGCTTTTTAAAATTGCGATCCAAATGGATCCTTGGAGCAAGATTAAGCCCAAAACAGACAGCACTTTTATTATTGCTCTAGAAGCCCAGCAAAGAGGCTATCAGTTATTTAGTTATGTCCCTGAAAATCTATCATTAGAAAATGGTACAGTTACAGCTATTGCTAATAAATTTTCTTTGCATCCTCATAAGAAAAAATTTTTTACGTTAAAGAAAGAAGAAAAAATAAAATTGGATAGCTTTGATATAGTTCTAGTAAGGCAAGATCCACCTTTTAACATGAATTATATAACTGCAACTTACATATTGGAGCAATTACCAAAAACAACTCTTGTTTTGAATAATCCAAAACATATTCGTGATTATCCCGAAAAATTATCTATGTTTGCTTTTAAAAAAATTATTCCACCAACCCTTATTTCAAGTAACCTAAATGACATTTTATCATTTCATAAAAAAAATAAATTTTCTATCATTAAACCTTTGTATGGAAATGGAGGAGAGGGTATTGAAAAAATAGATTTAAATATATCTAGAAGTAAAAAATTAATCAGAAGATTATTAATTAAGTACAAATTACCAATTGTGGTGCAAAGATTTATTAAAGAAATTTCCCTAGGTGATAGAAGAATTGTGTTGATAGATGGTGATTATGTAGGATCTATTGCAAGAATTCCTGCTAAAAATAGTATTAAAGCAAATCTTCATGCTGGAGGAACTGCAAAAAAAATAGGATTAGTATTTAGAGATAAAAAAATATGTAAATTACTAAAACCGTTTTTGAAAAAAAATAATTTATTTTTTGCAGGTATTGATGTGATTGGAAACTACTTAACAGAAATTAATGTAACATCACCAACAGGAATTCAAGAGATTAATAAATTAAATAATATAAAAATTGAAAAAATATTTTGGGATAAAATTCAAAAAAAATTATCTTAATATTATAGAAGCGTTTTAAAATATTCTTTCATACGAAGCCGCAGTGACTGACTTGGCAAAGTTCCATATAAGGATTGCATGTTTTCTTGCATATGTTTGATTTTAGATGTTGCAGGTATGACGCAAGTTACTGCAGGATGCGAAATAATAAATTTTAAAAAAAACTCTGACCAGGTATTAATATTTGCTTGTTTTGCCCAATCTGGAACAGTTTTGTTTTTGGTGTGTCGAAATAGATTACCACCATCAAAAGGCCGATTAATGATAACAGCAATTTTTTTTCTGTTCGCAAGGGGAAGCAAAATATGTTCAGCTTCGTCATGAGTAATGTTATAAGTAAATTGTACAAAATCTATTGGTTCATTATTCATAATATCAATTAATAAGGAGTGTTTATTGCCGTGGGAAGTAGTCACTCCAATATATTTTATTTTTTTTTCGCTTTTTAATTTTGTGAGCGTTTGTAAGTGTTCTTTGTAATTTACTAGATTATGTACTTGCAGTAAGGAGAAACGATCTAATCCCCATAACCGAAACGAGTTCTCAATTTGTTGTTTGCCATGTTCTTGAAGAGGTGTCCATACTTTACTAGCAGAAAATATTTTTGGATTACCTTGGATATTTTGTAAGCATATGCCAATAATTTTTTCTGCACTTCCATACATTGGAGAAGAATCAATTACACTACCTCCAGCTTCTAAAAAAGTTTTTAGTATTTGTATTCTTGATAGAACTTCATCACTATGGTGACCAATATCAAATGTTAACCAAGTTCCCATGCCAATGGCTGGAACGGCCTCAGCTGTGTTTGGAATAAATTTAGTGATTTTTTTTCTACTGTCAGCACTTGCAAAAGAACTAAAACTTAATATTTGGTTTACAAGAGTGAATAAACTTAATAATAAAAATTTTCTTCGATTGAACATATCTTTATAATAACCAAAGTATTATTTATTTTTGATCGGTAATTTTCAAACAAAAAATATAATCGAGTGCCACTTCTTTTAAATAATCATATCGACCACTAGCTCCACTATGGCCCGCATCCATATTCATTTTAAGAAGTAACAAATTGTCATTAGTTTTATAATCTCTAATTTTTGCTGCCCATTTGGTCATTTCCCAATAAGTAACTCTGGGGTCGGTTATTCCACCTGTAATTAACATATGCGGATAGTCTTGTTGTTTGACATTATCGTAGGGTGAGTAGCTTCTAATATAATGAAATGCTTCTTTATTATTTTTTAAATCACCCCATTCTGGAATTTCGGTAACTGTTAATGGCAAATCTTCATCAAGCATAGTGTTGCAAATATCAACAAACGGTACTTGGGCAATAATTCCTAAAAAAAGATCAGGCCGTTCATTAGCAATATATCCCATAAGCAAACCACCAGCCGAGCCGCCTTGAGCAATTATTTTTTTTGGTGAGGTATATTTCTTTTCGCACAAAAATTCGGCACAACTAATAAAATCAAAAAAAGTATTTTTTTTCTTCAATAGTTTTCCATCTTCATACCAGTCTTGACCCTTTTCCCGACCTCCACGAATATGAGCTATGGCGTAAATAAAACCTCGGTCAATTAAGGAGAATCTATTTGTAGAAAATGAATCAGGAATAGTAATTCCGTAACTACCATATCCGTAGAGTAACAGAGGATGTGACCCATTTAATTCTATATTTTTTTTATGAACTACAGTCAGGGGGATAGTAACACCATCGTGTCCCAGACATAAAAATTTTTTACAAGTATATAGATCAGAATTAAAACCAGAGGGAATTTCTTGAATTTTTTTTAATATTCTCTCTTTACTAACACAGTTATAATCAAAAATAGATTTGGGAGTAATTGGTGAGGAAAAAGAAAACCGGATCCAATCAGTGTTAAATTCGTACTGATTTAATAAATTTAAGTCATACGCTTCTTCCGCAAATTGTATCTGGTGTGAATCTTTATTATTTATATTGTGAATAATGATTTGATTTACACCATCTTGTCTTTGAAGGTAAACAAGCCAATTTTTTAAAATAATAAAATTTATAATAAATATATCGCTTTTATATTCTACAAAATCTTCCCAATTTTTTTTATCAACTTTATTATCAGCACAGCGCATAATTTTAAAATTATTGCAATTATCGGTATTGGTTAAAATATAAAAATACCCCTCGCCATGATCAATTTCATATTCATGTCTAGTAGTTTTGGGAAAAAATGATTTAAGTTTACTAGTCTTATCTTTGATATTTTGAATGTAATACTCCGATGTTTGGTGGTCTCCAGTCCGTATTAATAAATATTCTTTACTTTGACTAAGGGAGACAGAACAAAAAAAAGCAGGATCTTTTTCCTCAAAAATTAATTCATCTAATTTGTGATCTTGCCCGACCAAATGTTTATAAATTCTATTTGGTCTATGGTTATGATCTAAGCGGATATAGTAAATATGCTTGTTATCGGTATCCCAAATAATTTCGCCGGTTGTATTAGGAATATCCTTGGTTAAAATTTTCTTATTATCTAGATGCTCAACAGATAGAAAGTAATTTTCACTTCCATTAGTATCTACATTATAAGCCATAAAACGATGGTCATGGCTATGAGTGACAGAGGCTAAATTAAAAAATGTTTTACCTTCTGCTCTTTGTTGTGCATCAAAAATAGTTTCCATTCTATTTTCTGGACTTTTTCTTTTAAAGCAAGGGTACTCAGCTGCCTCTGCATATTCTGTAAAATAGAAATACTCACCGTCTTTAATGGGGACGGATGAATCTTTATCTTTGATTTTATTTTTTAGTTCTTGAAATATTGTTTCACGTAATTGTTCCTTATCTTTTAGCTGCTGTTGTACAAAATTGTTTTCTTGATGTAGGTAATTTTGAACTTCTGTATTAAGTTTAGCGGGATTTTTTAAGACTTCCTGCCAATTCCCTTGTTTTATCCAAGCATAATCATCCCGAAGCTCATGCCCGTGAACTTTTATCCTATTCGTTTCTTTTCTTAATTTAGGTATTGTCGTCATTGCTTATGAATTTAATATTAGTTGGCATATTAATTTTTTTAATTGTATATGGCTTTTTTTGGTTATTAGCTAATAGCAAGTCTAAAACTTTTTCTAATTTCTTCAGAGTCTTTACCATTGTAGGATCTATTTTAGTCATTATTATTTTATTTTTAGCTGGTAGATATTTACTTTCTATTCCATTTTTTGCCTTTATTGTAGGAGCTCTGCAAAAAAGATTATTCAATATTTTTAATATCATTTATTTATATAAAATTTTATTCAACAAGAATGCTAGTGGTGCTGGCTTTTCAAATGGTAATCCAAGAACGGTACGGGGATCAATGAGCCAAGACGAAGCGTTGAAAATTCTAGGTTTAAAGCCAAATTGTAGTAGACAAGACATAATCAAGGCGCATAAAAACTTAATATTACATATGCACCCCGATAAAAAAAGTGGAAATAATTATTTAGCAAGTAAAATCAATGAAGCAAGAGATGTTTTGCTAAAGAAATAAAAATAGTATGAACTTTTTGTTAGGAACCTTCATTTATTTTTTTGTTAAGAATAAATTAATAGGCTTTATGCTTCTAGGCCTATTTGCCATTCTAATTTATATGTTTATACAATTATTATGAAAAAGTTTTTTATCTATTTTTTTTTACTACTAATTTTAATTTCTGTTTTCATTAAATTTACATTCGACCCTTTTGCAAAATCTTTTCTCGAAAAGAATTTAACCAAAGACTCTGGTAGATTAGTCACTATCCAGAGCTTATCTACTAATTTTTTTACTGGATCTATTAGTATTGAAAATGTTCAAATTAAAAATGACAAAATGTTCTCAAGAGAAAATTTAATTACAGTACCTTTAATTAAAGCTAAATTAAAAATATCAGAGTTGTTTTATAAAAAAATTCATTTTGCAAATATTTTAATTAATAATCCAACTATTAACTACGATGTAGTCATTCAAAATGGAAAAATGATTGATAGTTTTTATCTTGTAGAAAATTTATCAAAAAATAATACCAATAAACAATACTCCAATCAGCAAAATACAACAGACGCAAAACAAACTAATAATAAAGGAAATATTGATTTTGTTATAGATCGTTTAGAAATTTCGCAAATAGATGTTTCTATATTAGCAAAAGATTTTGAATTTAGTAAAAACATATCTTTAGATAAAATGACTTTTCAAAACGTAGGAAATATTAAAAATTCTAATCACTACAAGGATGTCATGGCTATGATTGTTATGAATATTGCTGTTAAAATTAATAATGAGGTTATTACTAGTAATCTTAAAAAAAAGTTCGAAGCCAAAGTGAAAAATTTATTAAGTAGTGATAAACTAAAATCAATAATAGGCAAAGACCAAGATAAAGTTATTAAAAAATTAGAAAAATTATTTAAATAGATTGTTTAATTTGTTCGAACACATGATCTGCTGAAATTTTATTCATAGCAAGCGATCCGTGACCAACAATACCTATTCCAGCTGGTATAATCGGCGTAATTTTTTTTGCATAATCAGCGTAATTAGTGGGGGTGTCCCCAAAAAGACCATAGGATAAAATACCAAGTCCTGCACATAAATGCATAAACCCAGTATCATTACCGATGTAAAGCTTTGCACCTTCAATTAGATTTATTGCTTCATTAATTTTTTTATTACATAAAGAAATAATTTTGACATCAGGCAATGTCTCTATTAGCTTTGCAGAAATTTCTTGCTCCTGCTCTCCTCCTGCTAACAAAAAATTATATTTTTTAAGTAATTTTATTTTATTGATTAATTCTATAAAATTTTGAGTTGGCCATTTTTTAGTTGGACCACTCCCGCCAATTCCAATGATAATATTATCCGATGACTGCATAGTATTTGATCTATAAATTTTGTATGGAAATTTTAAATCTTTTTTATTTAACCATTCAGAGCAAGAGCTTCTTGATTTTTCAACTATATTTTCATTTTTTTTTAAGATTCCATATGAAAAAGTTTTTTTTACCCCTGAAATCTTGCAAATGATGGGGTAACGAACACCATAATGAAAAATGTAAGCTTTGTCATAATGGTTGCTTTTAATAAATTTTAATAATTTAAAATTAGAATTATTATAATCTTCTAAATAAAAAATATTCTTAATGTAAGGGTCATAAGCCAAAGTGTCTTTTGCAAATGTTCTTTTTTTAGTAAGAAGATCAATTTGAAATTTTTGATTGTGCGTTGCTATTTCATGGATTGGCGGTAAAAATACGCATAAGTCACCAATACCAGGCCGTGTTTGAATTACGAGAATTTTCATAGATTAATTAATATAGACCACAAGTAGATTAAATAAATTACTTATTTTCTATAAAATTTTTCTTATATTTGTTATTAAAATGATTAATTAGTTATTTTACTATTATGGAAATTAGAAAAAATATTTTTAAACAAAAAATTAAAAACCTAGACAAACAGATTGGAATTTGGAGCTGTCTTTCTAATAATACAGTTGCTGAAATATTGTCAGTCGTTGGATTTGATTGGATTGTCATTGATATGGAGCATTCTCCAAACGATATTCAAGAAGTACTAACACAACTTCAAATTATACAAGGTTTTTCTTCCGAGCCTGTAGTACGAGTTCCATGTAATGAACCTGTAATGGTAAAACGAGTTCTTGATATGGGAGCTCAAACTATTTTATTTCCATTTGTAGAAGATGAGAAAGAAGCTTTGGCCGCTGTGCAGTCAACTAGATATCCCCCAAAAGGTATACGAGGAGTTATGTCAGCTGCAAGAATGAATAAGTATGGAACGGTAACTGATTATTATAATAAAGCTGAAAATGAAATTTGTGTGATCGTTCAGTGTGAAACTAAGAAAGCAATAGAAAATATCTCGAAAATTGCTTCTGTCGAAGGGATTGACGGTATTTTTCTGGGGCCAAGCGATATCTCTGCTTCCATTGGAAAAATAGGAAAATTTGAAGATGAAGAAGTTCAATCTTTAATAATGCAAGGACTAGAAAGCTGTAAAAAAAATAATAAGCCAGCTGGTATTTTGACAGCTAAAAAAGACTATGCACAAAAATATATAAGAGATGGCTTTACTTTTGTTGCTGTTAACAGCGATACAAATTTAATTGCGAGAAGTGCAGAAAACTTGTTAAAAGAATTCAAGTAATTATTCAAGCAATTACAGGAAATGAAAATCCAAATTTTTATAGACACTATTTGTGGATGGTGTTTTATTGGCAGTCAAAGACTTCAGTCTGTTTTACAAAAATTGAATGATAATTATGAAATTATTTACGTACCATTCCAACTGAATCCAAACATGCCTTCGGAAGGAATGAACCGCGTTGATTATGTAACTAGTAAATTTGGTAGTAAAGAAAACGCGCAGGAAATGTATGACAATATGCTGCAACAAGCCAAACAAGAAAATTTACAATTTAAATTAGAAAAGATTAAGAAGACACCCAATACAGTTCTTTCCCATATCTTAATTGATCTAGCTAGACATACCAATAAGCAAAAAGAAATTGTTTTTGAAATTTTCTCTAATTATTTTATTGAAGGAATGGATATAGGAGACATGAACAATCTCATTAAAATTGGCACAAATCATGGTATTAAAAAGGATATACTGATTAGTGAATTTCAATCGAAGAAAAGCAAAGAAAAAGTAGAACGAATGGATACAATCGGCAGAAAAATGGGAATTACGGGAGTGCCATTTTATGTATTTAATGAAAAAATTTTGATTTCCGGTGCTCAACCGCAAGATGCTCTATTAAAAGCAATTGAAGATTCAAAATGAAAAAAATAAAAAAAAGAAAAGCAAAAATAATAAATAAGAATAAAACTATTAATATTAAACCTCAAAATAAAAAGAGAAATAAAGTACACAATAATAATAAAAAAAAAATTATTATTAATAAAAAATTAAAGAAAAAAACCACAGTAAAAAAAATAAAAAAAAAAATAATTAAAAAAAAAACAAATAATAAAATTAAGACCAAAGTTAAATCAAATAAAAAGCCCAAACCTAAGCAGAAGAAAAATTTAAAGGCAAAGATAAAACAGAAACTAAAGCCAAAGCCAAAGCCAAAGATAAAGGAAAAGAATAAAAATAAAGCAAAGATCAGTATAAAAACAAAGATAAAAACAAAAGTAAAAATAAAGAAAAAACTACCAAAGACTAAAAAAGTCCCAAAAAAAACAATCAGAAAAAAAACAAAAATAAAAAAAGAGAAAAAAAATTTTTATCAGAGGAAAATTTTACCGCATCTAGACAAAATCAAAAATTCATTTTTAGATATTTTTGGCCTTAAGACTTTTGTTGCTTCTAAACTTAAAGATCTAGAATTATATTTAGAGAAAAGAAAAATCGAAAATGAGAAACTTAAGAAAAAAAGGGCCATTCAGTTAGCTAAAGAAAAAAAAAGACAACTTATTATTGAAAAAAAACAAAGAGTTAGAGAAATAATTTTAGAAAAAAAAAGAAGAATTAAAGAAAAAAAAGAACTTCAAAAAATAAAAATAAAAGAGCGAAAAGAAAAAGAAAGATTAAGACTCCAGGCTAAAAGAGAAAAAGAAAAATTAAAAATAGCCGCTTTAAAGTTAAAGGAAAGAGAGGCAAGAGACAAAGAGAGACAAAAAACTTTAGAAGAAAAAATTGCATTAAGGGAAAAAATTAAACAGGAAAAAATTGCTGAGCGCCTAAGAAAAGAAAAGTTAAATCAGTTTAAAAGAGAAGAAAAAGAAAAAATTAAAGCTTTAAGAGAAAGCCTTAAATCAGTTGAACAAAGAATTGCTGTTATTCGAGAAAAATACAAGCTCATTAAAGAGAAAAAAAAGGAAGAACGACTTAAAGAAGTAGAACTTAGAAGACAAGCCAAAGCAGAAGCGAGAAAAATATTTGAAGCTGAAAAAGCTGAAGAGGCATTAAAACAAAAAGTAGTAGATAGATTGGAGCGTTACTCGCGAAATATGAAGTCCATTGTTTTTCAAATAAATAAAAGATACCTGACGATGAGAAGAAACCCTCTACGATTTGTGGATCGTATTGCGGAAAATGGTGAATGCTTTATTAAAAACGAAGATGCCGTAAATGAAGAGGAATATTTAATTTTATTATTTATCGAAGGAGAAAATGCAAAACAAAGATTAAGAAGAAGAATTAGTCTTGAAGATAAAACAGATTTAGCAGAAACAAAATTATTTAAACCAAAAAATGTTTTTGAAGCTTCTGATTATATAATTGATCGATTAGCTAGAATGTTTGAAAAAGAGCGTCAGCAAAAAAAAGCTAGTTAGTTTCGCACCTGTGCTTGAACGGATCCAAGCGATTTGATTTCTCCTCTAAATAGTCCAGCTTTTTGAATGGGTACCACTCCCACAGTAGATCCTGTAAAAACTAAAAATTCTTTATTTAAATTTACACCATCCTTTTTAATTTTATTCAAAAGCCACACAAGAGATTTTATTGGGCTGTCATATACTGCTTTCGTGTTGCCATTTGCAGTTTGCCCACTTTTTTTATTATACAAAGTGGTTGTTAAATTTTCATAAGGTAATTTTTTAAATTTTTGTTTTTTTCCAACTAAAAATTTAACATTTGCTCCAAAATCACTAATTAAATCACCAAGACATGTGACGCTTTTTTTCTTTTGTCTATAACCTACAATTTCAATACATGGACCAACATAGTTTATGACAGATGAAACATTTTTTTCAGTTATTTTTTTATTATTACTAAAAAAAGATTTTTTAATTTGAAAAAAAACTTCAAGTTCTATTCCTAAAGTATACTTATTAATTTTTACTGATCCGTTACTTTTCAGTACATTTTTTTCAAAAATGGGAGCGTAAAACGGCTCTGGTTCATCCCATTGTTTCAAAGCAGCTTTTCCTGTACCACCAGCTTTAAACCCCATTATGGGTGAGTTTATTAAGTGCTGACATTCTTGGAGTAATAACTTTGCATTTTTAGTATTTTTAGTAAATTTATTTGAAAGCGGAGCTATGAAAGTTCCTTTATTGAATGCACTAACTAGTTTTTTTGCAATATTTTGCAATTCCATATTATTCATGAGCGACATTATTAATCATAAAATTATCAATATTCAAAACTTCTTTATCTTCTCTTTCTTCACTTTCAACTAGAACCATCACCCTTTTCTATGTACACTTGAAAAAAATATAATGATTTCCTACATTATTTATAATTTATGGTCGAATTAGCATTTAAATTAGCAAAAATTTTTCCAAGTCTAAGACTTGCAAAAATTATTTTATTTTTAATTTTTGTAGGCCTTTTTAGCATACAGGCAACTAGAGATATCTTTATTCAGTCAGCATCGAATGCTTTTATTTCCGTCACTTCCTTTGTTGCAGTCACTATTTTTTTATTTCATTTTTTGCAAAAAACTAGTTTTGATCTTCAAACATTTTTACACCGACATAAAAAATTTGATATTTTAATTGCAGCTTTTTTGGGAATTTTGCCAGGATGTGGGGGGGCCATTATGGTCATGACCTTATACGTAAAAAAGGCAATATCTTTCAGCGCAGTACTAACGACACTTGTTGCAACCATGGGGGACGCTGCATTTTTATTAATTGCAGCCAAACCTAAAGCTGCATTAATTATTTTACCGTTAGCGTATGTAGTGGCTATTGTCACTGGCTATATAGCAAAAATTTTTGAAAAATCTATTGCGCCAGAGTTTACACCGCGGACAATTAGTATTGAGGAAAATACAGTTAATAATACTCCTAAGTTTTTTTATTACTTATGGATGATTTTAATTATACCAGGAATTATTTTTGGAATTTATAATGCATTTGGACAATCATTAAGTTTTATTGTTTCGGGTTACGATATTGTGACTATCATAAGCTTTGCAGGAGCTTTGTTGTCTGTATTTATATGGCTCTTTAATCCAACGTCCGATGTTCAGATTGCCGAGTGTAAAGAAAAAACTGCAATTTCAGTTACAGATTTGACTTGCTTTGTGACTGCGTGGGTGATTGTTGCGTTTTTAACTTTTGATGTAATAAATTATTTTACGGGTGGCTCAATGTTTGAGCGCATATCTTTTTTGGGACCACTTGTACCATTGGTTGCAATTTTAGTGGGGTTCATACCTGGCTGCGGTCCACAAATCTTAATCACAACGCTGTATATCGGTGGCCACATTCCAATGGCAGCTCAAATAGGAAACGCAATTTCCAACGATGGTGACGCTTTATTTCCGGCCATAGTAATTTCTCCAAAAGCAGCAATATTAGCAACCTTATATAGCGGGATACCAGCTGTAATCGTTTCTTACGCCTGGTATTATTTAGTCAGTAAATTTTAACTTCGTATGACCCAGGCTCGGTGGTAGTAGTTATCGATATTTTTTTGAATTAACTTTTTAGCTAATTTATCAGCATCTTCTTCTTTTATAAAAGGTCCGTGAATAACTTTTGTCTCCGGTAATAAACTTTTAATATCATTAGGGTCAAGGTGATTGCCCTCAACCACCACAAATTTGGCCATTTATTTTTTCTTTAATTTTCTTTTGGCTTGTCTAGAAAGCTTAGGTTTTTTATTGAAATTTCGATCTTTTCCAGATTTGCCAGAATAACGCTTACTCATATTAATCTCTAAAATTAGTAAATTCTACAGGTCTTCCGATATCTATTCCTCTAATTAATTGCATGGTTTCTTGAAGATCGTCTCTCTTTTTTCCATCTACTCTTAATTCATCTCCTTGAATTTTAACTTGAACTTTAATTTTAGAAGCTTTCACTCCTGTAATTATTTTTTTAGCACTGTCTTGATCAATGCCTTCTTGTAGTTCAATAGTTTGTCGCTTTGAATTTCCAGTCGCGTCTTCCACTCCTTTTATTTTTATAATTCTTGGATCTATTTTTCTTCTCACAAGATGGCCGGTGAACAAATCATTAATTTGTTTAAGTTTCATATTATCAGGTGCAACAGTAATAATTTCTTTTTCTTTTTCTTTAAATTCGATTGTAATATTTAATCCCTTGAAGTCGTATCTTGTATTTACCTCTCTCAGGCAGTTAGAAAGAGCATTATTTAATTCCTGATAACTTATTTTACTTACTACATCAAAAGTTGGCATGTTTATTAATTATCATATTTTAAGTGAAAATAAAATTAGTCTTTAATTACAAACTATTGTTTGATTGTAATATTAAAGACTTAAGCCGTATTTTTTAAATTTGGGTTTAAAACTATAAAATAAAGAATTGTGGTTGCCTGTATCTTTTTTTATTGTTTGTTGCCACAAATGAATCATTTCATGACCAAGAGTTGTTAAAAACTCTTTTTTGTTTGGATATAATTGTTGCATTTCTAAGCAGAAAAATTTCGTACCTTTTCTGGTCGAATAATCTTCTACGCACTGGCCCCAGCAGCCATTCATTTTTTTGATCTGAATATCATTAAATGGATTAAGCTGATCTTTAAACCATGCTTTATTAAAAATTCTAAAATATTTTTTTATATCTTTAAAAGTAGTCTTATAATTTTGTTCTAAATTAGAAGATTCTTTTAAAATGCGTTTTTTAATTTTAATAATTCTTTCAGAATTTTTTCTTTTTGTAATTTTGTTGGTCATTTTTTTAATCATGTTTTAAGGCCGCTGGGTTATATCCCTTATTTACGGCAACACCAGTATTACTTTATGTTGATATTATGATTTATTAGACTCGTGTCACTTTGACCAAAATCGACCGTTTACAGGGATTTTCTTTTTTTTTCACTTTCAGTTTTTAATTGTCCGCAAGCACCCAAAATATCTTCACCTCGAGATTTTCTTAAAGTTACAATATGGCCTGATTTTTTAATAGCTTGGTAAAATTGCTTAATTACGTCTGGAGAAGACGGTTCATAGGACACCCCAGGCCATGCATTAAATTCTATTAAATTAAGTTTACAAGGAAATTTGCTCATTAATTTTATTAATTGCTTGGCACAATCGAGGCTATCATTAATGTTTTTTAGCAGAACATATTCTAGAAATATTTTTTCTTTATTAACTTTTGCATAATAGGCGCAGCTTTCTATCAGATCTTTAATTTTATATTTTTTGTTAATTGGCATAATTCTTTCACGCAATTCATCATTGGGTGCATGAAGAGAAAGAGCTAAATAAGTTTGAATTTCCTTAGCCGCATTCATAATTTCAGGTACGACACCCGCAGTAGAAACAGTTATTTTTTTTGCTGAATAATCTAGACCATGATTGTTTCTTAAAATGGCAACCGATTGTTTAACATTATCATAATTATAAAAAGGCTCTCCCATCCCCATATATACAATATTAGTTATTTTTTTTTGTGAACCCCAATCTTTCAGTTCGTCTTTGGCAATTAAAATTTGATTGATAATTTCGCTTGTAGATAGATTTCTAACCATCATTTGTGTTCCGGTATGACAAAATTTACAATTTAATGTGCAACCTACTTGTGAAGAAATACATAGTGTTCCTCTATTATCGGAAGGGATAAATACTGTTTCAACTAAGTTATTATCGGCAAGTTTAATCAACCATTTAATGGTTCCATCACTAGATATTTTTTTTTCTGAGATTTCTACTCGCTTAAAACTTAAATTATTTTCTAGATTTGTTTTTAAGTCAGACGGAAGATTGGAAAATTGGGCAATGTTGTGAAGTCCTTTTTTATATACGAACTTCCATAATTGATTAGTTCGCATTCCACCTTTTTTTTGGTCTATGGAAAATCGATCTAGAATATATTGATTTAAACTATCGTAGTTAAAATCATAGAAATTGGATGGTGCTATACTCATGATGCTATCGATTTTAAATTTTTATTTAAAATAGACAATTAGCAAATTTGTTATATTTGCCAAATAAGGACCAAAAGTTAAGATCATTCCTAGAGCTCTGAATAATTCTTTTTTAGAAAACATGCTATAAGCATGGAAAATACGGCCCAATAAGAAAAAAAGTCCTACCAATATAAGGTAATCTGAAGAAGCTTGAATCGACTCTAAAAGAACAAAAGAAATTAGAAATAAAGGAGTATATTCAGAAAAATTTCCATGAGCTCTAACTGCTCTTGCAAGAGTTTCGTTATCTTTCTCGCCAACCGCAAGTCCAGATCTTCGCCTGGTCATTGCTGCATTCACCGACAGCAATAAATACATAGCTAAACAAGCAGCAGTAAAAATTATGGAAATAGAGTTCATTTATAATAATTATACAAAAATACTTTAGTATAAAAATTTTTTATAAGCAAAATTAAAATAGAAGATCTACTGTCTGGTTGAGTCATGGACAATTTTTATATTGTCGATTTGGTCTGAAAGATTACCAATGCATGATATTGAATTAACAGAGCTTGCAAAAGCATATTTATTTGTAGGTCTTAAAACAATCTCTAATAACACTATTTTAACTAAAGATTTTCTATGACTTTCGGGCAATACCCAAGGCTGATTAGTTGGTGGATAAAATTTTTCAACTAAGTAGGAAGCAACTTGTGAACTAGATATGGTTGACTCTGGCTGGGCTTTAAGAAGTGTTTGACGGATAAGGTCAAAGACTTGTCGACATTTGTTACTTGAACTTAAATATTCATTAGTAGTTAGTCCTTTGGTAACAGGAAGTGATACAGATGCTATCACTGCAGTTTTTTTCCAATTATAAATGACTGACATTTCAATTTCTTCCTTACGATCACCAATTAAATTAGTAAGTAGTGGAGATGTATAGCGGGCTATAATTCGATCAATAGATTTTTCCATATCTTTTTCTAAATTAATAATACCAAGATCGAGATAGTTTAAAGGCCGCTGCATTAAATTGATAATGACCTGCTTTTCATCTGCTTTTAAAGCTGGCTGAAAAAATAAAAACCCAACAATTAAACAAAACGTTTTACTGATTTGTTTCATAATAAATTAGTAATAAACTATAAACTTAACTGCTTCAACAAGTCTAAAATTTGTTTTTACCTCTTTATAGTTTGTAAATTTTATAACCTCAGATTGAAAATTTTATTTCTATTATCTAAAAAACAAACTTATTTTCCAAATATTAAGTCTGTAATTATATTAATGTGTTGGTATAGTTATAAAAAAACCCACATAAGTATCAATAAATGAAAAAAATAATAATTATTACTAGTTTATTCTTTATTATATTTTTAGAGACAAGTTCCTATTCTTACGGCGGACCGCAAGTCAACGACCGGAATGTAGTGCCGGTTTTTGTTCCAAAATTTTACCAAGCAAATTTTTTACAAATACCAGCTGATATTAATATAAATACAGCAATATTAAATGATATTATCTTTCATAAAAATGATGTGAATATTTCAGAAAAATTAATTAATTCCTATGCTTGGAGAAAGCTTGAAAGAGGTAAAATAATTAACTTAAAAGAAATAAATCAAAATATAAAGAACATCAATAATCTATCAGGGATCAAAGCCTCAGCAGAACTTAAAAAAAATTTAGATAACTCCATTAATTTAATTATTACATTGATAAATACGAAACCTGTCAAAGCCACAATTCGAGTAGATAATTCTGGATCTAAAACAACTCATTACGTTAAAACTACTGCTTCTTTTTCTTATGATAATATTTTGCAACAAGGAGAAACTTTGGGATTAAAACAAACACGGACGATGGCCAACGGCACTAATTATTATGAATTAAATAATAAATTTTTTTTAGGAAATGACGGTTCTTCTTTGGCATTTAGGGCGGCTACTATGAGATATGATCATGGAGATTATGCCAGAGCTACTAGCAATGGTTTAGAAGGAAATTCTAATTTTTTTGATATTAACTATTTAAAGCCTGTTTGGTATGAAGAAAATTTAGAAGCCAAATTAGGAGTTGGATTTTATAGAGGTGGTTTTCACGTTTATCAAGATGGCGGTGCAACTGAAGAAGAAGATACAGTAAATCGACGATTAGATCTGGCTGCTCATTTTAGTTTTTCTGATAGTATTTTTAATAAAGCAGTAACCAATGCGAGAATTATTTTCAGTAAAGGAAAAACGGATTTATCTAATACGGGAACTGAACTAAGCAAAGCTAATGATCCAGCTGGGGTAGACGGATATTTTACTAAAATTAATCCAGCTTTAAGCCGCAGAGAAAAAATTAATGAAAAGAACGACTTTATTATAAAATTTAAAGGCCAGTATGCCTTTAATAATCTGGAGGGATCAGAACAATTCAGTTTAGGAGGAACATATAATATTAGATCATATCCTAACAATGAAAGTGGAGGAGATAGTGGTTTTATATTTACTTCTGAGTTAGAGCATCAGCTTAGAAAAAATCTGACCACTTCATTAGTTTTTGATTATGGAAAAATTAGAACCGTAATGGATCCTTATTCTGGATGGCAACCAACTTTTTATGAGGGACAAAAAAACGAATATAGTTTGAAATCATGGGGTATCGTTGCTGATTATACTATTATTCCAGGCTCAATTATTAAAATTCAATTAATAGATAGAATAGGATCTAATAATCAAAGAACTAACACTAATAGCATTGGATCGGATGCTGACCGAACCAAACACGAAACAAAGTTTTTATTAAGTTTTACTCAAAATTTTTAGATTTTTGCCAAATCAATTAAGTGATCTGCAAAAGCAAAAGATGCAGTCCATGCTGGACTAATAGCATTTAGGACGTGCGTGGAATATTTTTGATTTATAATAACAAAATCATTCACCAAAGTTTTGGACAAAGGATCAAAAATTTGTGAGCGTATCCCAATTTTTTCTAAAGAAGGTTTGATATTAGTTGATGAAATATTATTGATTAGTTTTTTCATTTCATGAATAAAACCATGTTTAGTTAATAATTTTGCCTCTTGTATAGCAAGTGACCTTAGTTTGTTTTCATTTTTTAAAATTTTTAAAGCAAAACTTAGAGCCAAGGACACTGCCTCAGTAAATTTTAATTTATCGTTCCAATGATAATGTTCTCTACCAAACACTGGAGTTGAGCTTGGTCCGATATAAAAAGTTCCATCACGTTTATGCGAACTGTGAAGTCCCAAAAAAGGATATTGAAGATCTGGTATGGGATAGACTAAATGTTTTAATTTAAAATTTGGATCTGTTATTTTCCAGTATTTTCCTTTGAAGGGTAAAAAGCTGTATCTAAATTCTAAGCCTGCGCTTTTGGCTATGATGTCAGATTGTAATCCTGAGCAATTAAAAGAATGTTCGCAACTATATTTTTTTAACCTAGTAAAAATAATTTTTCCTTCTTCTTCTATTTTTGTTACTTGCTCATTATAAAAAATATCAACACCCATTTGCTGTAAATCAAACAACAGAGATTTAGAAACTTCTTTTGGATCAGCAACGGAAGTAAAAGGAATTAATAGTCCAATATTAAATTTTGTATTGATGTTAGGCTCTAAATTTTTAATTTCTTGGCCGTTTAGTTTTTTTACTACAACTCCATTATCAATGCCCCGTTGGAATAGATTTTCAGTATTATGAAAAGAATTTTCTGAGGTTGGAATTAGTAATTTTCCACATTCATCAATCCATAGTTTTTTAGATTTGATGTATTCTTTCAATTCAATTCCTCCTTTTATCCCTAGCGTTGCTCTTAATGATCCAGGATTGTAGTAAATACCACTATGAATAACTCCGCTATTTCTGCCGGAGCCATGCTGAACAGAATCTTTTTCTTTTTCTAATATTAGAATTTTTGAATTAGAGTTTTTTTTTTTAAGTTTAAAGGCGAGGGTTAAGCCAATAATTCCGCTTCCGATTATTATAAAATCATACTTCATAATGTGCTTGTTTATCTGTTATACTTCTTTTTAATATGAGTGAAATATTAGAGTTACCTTCAAAAGAAATAAAAAAATATTTAGAAAAAAATAATAACGCGGTTCTATTGGACGTCAGAACAGATCAGGAATGGGAGCAAATAGGCAAACCAGCAACCGCAGAACTGGGGATTGCAGCTCATTTTTTATCTTATCAGATGGGTGAGCAAAGAATTCTCAATGAACATTTTGAGCAACAATTTTTAGATTTAAACATTGATAAATCAAAAACTATTATGTGCATATGCAGAAGTGGCGCTAGATCTTTACGTGCTGCAGAGATTATTAAAGATTTAGGTTATGAGACAATTAATATATCTGATGGATTTGAGGGATCTCCGGCAATACAAGAAAAAGGTTGGAAAGCCAACAACCTCCCATGCAAATGAACATAGTAAAATTTTGTATCTACACAATTTTATTTTTTTCACTTAGTAATTGTGAAACAATTGATAAGAAAGTTACCGAGACAACAGAGAAAGAAAATAAAATCTTATCTAAATTTTTAGGAACAAAAAGTGATGTTGTAAAAAATCAATTTGGCGAACCGGATATAATAAATTTTGAAACTCCTTATAAAGTGTATGTATATAATAAGAAAAATTTGCTAATTACATGTACCAGAGAGTTCTATATAAATCCAAAAACAGATAGCGTAGAAAAATTTAAAAGCCAAAACTGCATTAAGTAAGTGTTTAACCAAAATTACAAAAATATAGTACGTCAAGCAACGCAGCAGTTACTCGATAAAAAAAGAACAAAGAAAAATTTATTTTGTCTAGTATCAGGACCACAAGGATCCGGTAAAACAACATTTACAGGTGTAATTAAAAAAGAGTTAAGAAAAAAAAAATTAAAAGTGTTAGTTTTATCTATTGATGATTTTTATTTTGGTAAAAAAGATAGATTACAATTATCTAAAAAAATATCTCCTTTGCTGCAAACAAGAGGAGTACCAGGAACGCATAATCTAAAATATTTAAAAGATGTTTTGAACATTTTTTTAAATAATAAAAAATGTACTTATAAATTACCAAAATTTTCCAAAGCTGAAGATGATTTATTGCCGTCCCAATTTCATTTACTACAATTTCCTTACGATGTTTTTATTTTAGAAGGCTGGTGCATTAATTATCAAGGCGAACAGCTAGCAACACTAAAAAAACCGATTAATTCTATGGAAGAAAAACTAGATCAAAGACTTCAATGGAGAAAGTATGTTAATAAAAAAAGTAAAGAATATTTTAAAACTATTTACAGCAAGTCTCATTGTTCCATTTTTTTACGCATACCAAGCTTTAAATATGTTTTTCAATATAGAAAAAAACAAGAAATGGGCATTCCAAAACATAAGCGAATGGATGATGGACAATTAAAAAAATTTATTAGTTTTTATGAACGAATTACTAAAAATTTATTAAGAACTAAAAAAAATAAATTTAATATTGAGATAACTATAAAGCCAAATCATAATTATACGGGATTAAAACAAAACTTTTCTTAAACTAACACCATAGTTTCATTGACTTTTTTTGTGGGTTGTAAAACACAATGTCTTTAAATATACTTTTGATGTCGATTTGATGCAGCTTGCGGACTGATAAACAGCTAAAGCGGGACTTCCAAATAGGTATGTTCTTAAGGTCGATTAACTGACTAAATTTAAGAAGGAGTATATATATGACAACATCCAGTAAACATCCAGAAACTATAGCATTACACGGCGGCTCGTGGAGAAGAGATGAAAGCTCTACATCAGTCGCGGTTCCTATTCATCAAACAACTTCTTATCAATTTAATTCTGCAGAACATGCAGCCAATTTATTTGGACTAAAAGAATTTGGAAATATTTATACAAGAATTATGAATCCAACCACTAACGTGTTGGAAGAAAGAGTTGCAGCATTAGAAGGAGGATTAGCAGCAGTTTGTGTTAGTTCGGGTCAAGCAGCTTCAGCATTTGTAGTTCAGAATTTATGTAATTCAGGAGACAACTTTGTAGCATCAACTGATTTATATGGTGGAACAGTTAATTTATTTAACAATACTTTAAAGGCAATGGGTATTGAAGTTAGATATGCCGATCCAAAAGATCCTGAAAATTTTGCTAAATTAACAGATAGTAAAACCAGATTGTATTACGCTGAAACTTTGCCCAATCCGTCGTTAAGAGTTTTCCCAATCCAAGAAGTTGCAGATATAGGAAAAAAATTAAATGTCCCACTGATCTTGGACAACACAGCGTGCCCAGTAATCTGCAGACCATTTGAGCATGGTGCTGCAATTGTAATGCATTCCTTAACTAAATTTATCGGAGGACATGGTACTAGTATCGGAGGAATTATTGTTGATTCTGGAAACTTTGATTGGTCTGCCGACAAAGCAAGACAACCTAATATTTGGCAACCCGATATGTCTTATCACGGAGCAGTTTGGGGAGATGCGGTGCCTCAATTAACTGGTGCCAATATTCCATTTGCCATAAGAGCAAGAGTAGTTTTGTTGAGAGATTTAGGATCTGCAATTAGTCCTTTTAACTCATTTCAAATTATTCAAGGTTTAGAAACAGTGGCTTTGAGAATGAAACAACATTGTGAAAATGCAGAAAAAGTAAAAAACTTTTTACTTAAACACAATAAAATTGAAAAAGTTATTTACTCGACTTTACACGATGGAGAAATTGGAGCACGAGCAAAACGATACTTAAAAGGTGGAAGCGGAGCTTTAATGGGTATTGAAATTAAAGGCGGATTAGAAGCTGGTAAAAAGTTTATTGATAACTTAAAACTTTTGTACCATGTTGCCAACATAGGCGATGCTAGATCTCTAGCAATTCATCCAGCAAGCACTACTCACTCTCAATTAAGTGCTAAAGATTTATTAGCAGCAGGTGTAACGCCAGGTTATGTTCGGTTATCGATTGGTATTGAGCATGCAGATGATATTATTGCTGATATAGATCAAGCATTAAAAGCTTAAATTATTGTAAGAAATGCAAATAAGCCACAATACTTGTTGTGGCTTATTTTTGAAAATTTAAATGAATAAAAATAATATTGCTGTCGTTGTTGGTGGTACTGGTTCAATTGGAGCAGCACTTGCTAATGAATTAAAGCAGCAAGGATTTTCTCAGGTTGTAACGTTAGGACGGTCTTCACAGCCAATGTTGGAATTGACTAACGAAGTGAGTATTGAACAAGCGGCCATGTTTATTAAATCGTTAGCAAAACCAATCTGTTTATTATTTGATGCAACAGGCATATTGCACGATGAACAAAACAATCAAATGCCAGAAAAAACTTACAAACAAATTAATTTATCTTTTTTAAAGAAAAATTTTGAGATTAATACTTTTGGACCGGCACTTATAATGAAACATTTTTTCCCTTTGCTAGACTCTGAAGAGCAGTCGGTGTTTGCATCGTTGTCGGCAAAAGTAGGATCTATCGCAGATAATAAGTATGGTGGGTGGTATTCTTATAGGGCATCGAAAGCCGCATTAAATCAACTTATTAAGACAGCTTCTATTGAATTAAGCATGAAGAATAAAAAAGCTATTTGTGTATCGATGCATCCTGGAACGGTTACTAGCAAATTATCTAAACCATTTCACAAAGAAGGACTTACCATTCAATCTCCAGAAGAGTCTGCCAAGAACATGATACAAATTATAGTAAATCTAAAATCGCAGGATACTGGTAGTTTTTTTAATTGGGATGGAGAAAAAATCCCTTGGTAAAAAATTATTAAAAAGCATATAATACAATATGTTTTTTGTTGCAGTATTTTTAATAGGTTTAGCTGCTGGCGCCGGTTCAGAAAAAACTAATGAATTTTTTAATAAAGCGGCTTCTAAGGGAAGTGAAATGTCTCAGTCAGCAAAAGATAAAGCGGCAACAATTGCCGAAACAGCTAAAATTAAATCTAAAGAAATCAAAGATAAAGTTACAAAATAATTTTAGTAATTATTTGTTATGAAAGTATTACAGTTATTTCTATTTGTTTTATTATTGTTATCAGCAAATTCATCTACCGCCGCGACAAGGCTAACTCAGGATGATTATCAAAGACTTGTTGATTTAGGATATAACAAATTAGACGCTTATTCTGATGACTACACCGGGGTACAAACGTACTGGTATACCTTGGAAGAGCATTTAAGTCTTAAGCCAAAATTTTTAGCTTTGCTCTCACAAGAAATGCAAATTGATGGCAAAGTCCAATTAAATTATCATGTTTATAATAGCAGACATCATGTGTTTGCGGAACGAGACGTAAAGTGCGGGAATGATACAAGTAAACTATTTAGTGTTTTAAAAAAATGTGAGGAGTTAAAAATGCCAGTTATAGATGATGAGGGCATAACTTTGGATAATTTTGCCAAAACTATTTTAGATCATTGTAGTGAAACTAAAGTTAAAAACTTAAGAACACAAAGTGGAAAACAAATAAATATTTCGGGAGAACAGAAATGTAATATCAAATTTATAAATTTTAAACGTTATGAATTTGCTAAAATATTAAAAGAAGTGGGTAGCGATACTCCCAGTCCAATAATCACACAGCCAAAACCTATCAAGAATAATTTAGATATATTTAAAAAACAGTGCGAAGAGCTTGGTTTTACGCCAAAGACTGAAAAATTTGGAGAATGTGTATTACAGTTAGCAGAGTCTTCGCAAAAAAAGTAAAAACAAATTAGTAAAATTTTTAAATAATTCTTACAGATACTTACTTATTAATATAGCTTTTTAGCTCGGCATATTCTTCGCATCTGCAATTTTCTAATTTTTTTAAGGTCGCATTTGCAAGATCTAGTCTGTTGGTATCAACATATAGTTCGCCGATATACTCCAAAGCTCCACGGTGACCTGGATCAATGGATAAAGCTTTTTTATAATACTCTTCCGCTTTTACTAGATTTTGGGTTTTGCGTAACGAATAGGCATAATGATTTAAAATATCAGGATCATTTGCATAATTTGTATTGGTTAAAATTTTTTCTAATTCTGTGATGGCATCCGTGTACTGTTCTTTTTTAATCATAGATAATATTTTTTTATAAGAAGATGGTTTGGCAACTTCTGGCGCAGAATCAGATCCTGCAGCTTGAGCATAATTTATAGTTAGGAATAATATGCAAATAAAAAAGACAAATTGTTTCATGTGTTATAAAGTTATTTTACTTCATTTTATAAATATTTATAACAAACTAAAAGTAAATGGAAAGTATATATAAATCAGACGTTGTTGTAGTTGGTTCCGGAATTTCTGGACTAATGGTCGCTATTTCTTTGTATCCTCGCAAAGTTACTTTAGTTACTAAACAAAAATTAGGCGAGATGTCTTCAAGTGCATGGGCGCAAGGGGGAATAGCTGCAGCAGTTGGAAAAGATGATCATCCAGATATCCATTTTGCCGATACTATCAAAGCAAGCTCAGGATTAAATAATGAGGATGCTGTAAAAATGATTACGTCAGAGGCCTCAGCAGTGGTTAGATTCTTAGAAAAAATAAATATTCAATTTGATAAAGATAAAGACAATAATTTTTACTTATCGATAGAAGCCGCTCATTCTAAAAGAAGAGTGTTAAAAATTAATGGAGATCAATCAGGAAAATTTATTGTAGAAAAATTAATTAAATATGCCCAATCCCAAGAGCATATTACTTTTGTTGAAGATGTATCAGTTGATCATATTGTTCAAAAAGATAATGCGTGTGAGGGAATTGTTGGACATATTAACAAACAAGGAACAGTCGACAACTTTGTTTTTTTACAAGCACCAAATGTCGTGCTTGCAACAGGTGGTATAGGAAGTATTTATGCCCATACGACAAACCCTCGCGATATTTATGGAGAAGGAATTGCCATGGCTGCACGTGCTGGAGCACAGTTAAGCGATATGGAGTTTGTTCAATTTCATCCCACCGCGCTTGATATTGGATTAGACCCAGCACCATTATTAACAGAGGCCATCAGGGGAGAAGGCGCTTATTTAGTTGATGAACATCAACATAGATTCATGAATAATGTTCATCCAGATAAAGAACTTGCACCAAGAGATATTGTTGCAAGAGCAATCTTTAGAGAAAAAGAAAAAGGCAGATCAACCTTTCTAGATTGTAGACATTTTAAAAAAAATTCTTTTAAAACAATGTTTCCCACAGCCTATGAATTTTTATCTAAAGCAAATATAGACTCAGAAAAAGATTTAATACCAATCATTCCAGCAGCACATTATCATATGGGCGGAGTAAAAGTAGATCTTACTGGTCAAACTTCAGTACAAGGATTGTGGGCTTGCGGAGAAACAAGTTCAACCGGAGCGCATGGCGCTAATAGATTAGCTAGCAATTCTTTGCTTGAGGCTTTTGTCTTTGCAAGAAAAATTGCCGAAACCATAAATGCAAATCCTATTCAGCAAACTAAATTGCAAAAAATTGATATTGCAAATTATTTTCCAAAAGAAAAAACTATTAGCAAAATAAGAGCAAAAAAATATATTTGGCAGTTAAGATCGAATATGACAAGAAATGTTGGATTAGAAAGAAGTAAGAATAGTTTGCTCCAAGCATTTATAGAGTTCGACCGAATAGAAAGAGAATCAGAACATTTATCAGCAAAATTAAAAGATATGATTCTAATATCAAGACTCATTACTTATGCAGCTATACAACGAAACGAGAGTAGAGGAACACATTTTAGAAATGATTACACACAAACAAATATAGACTATAATAAAAGCAATAATTTTAATATTACAGACATGAATAATTTTTTATCTAAGCAAGCATTAAATCAAAATACTAAATCAGCCTAAATCATATTTATGACCAGAACAGTTTATGTAAACGGAGAGTATGTTGCTGAGCAGGAAGCAAAAGTTTCTGTTTTTGACAGAGCTTTTTTATTTGCAGATGCGGTGTATGAGGTGACATCTGTACTAAATGGAAAGCTAGTTGATTTTGATAATCACATGAAACGACTACAGCGATCTATGTTGGAATTAAATTATGGACCCAAAATAGATGAGGATGAATTTTTAGAATTTCATAGAAAATTAGTATCTATTAATAAGATAGATGAAGGCATTGTTTATTTACAAGTGAGCAGAGGTATTGCGGAAAGAGATTTTGCTTTTCCTTCTTCTGATACAAAATTAACAGTTACCGCTTTTACCCAAAAAAAAAAATTAATTGAAAATGAAACTGCAACAAAAGGCATAACTGTAATTACAGTCGATGATTTACGATGGAAACGTTGTGATATTAAAACTATTCAACTTCTCTACCCATCCATTGCAAAAACTGAGGCTTTGAAAAAAGGAGCCGATGATGCTTGGATGACGCAAAATGGATATGTGATGGAAGGATCGTCAAATAATGCATGGATTATTAAAGGAAAAAATATTCACACAAGAGAAGCGGATAATTTAATTTTAAATGGAATTACAAGACTGGCGGTTATGAAGGTCGCTGAACAGTTAAAATATAGAGTGGTACCTAAACAATTTACGGTCACAGAAGCAGAAAATGCTGATGAGGCTTTTATTACTTCAGCAACCGCTTTTGTAACAAGCGTTGTGAAAATTAATGATTATAAAATAAATAATGGAAAAATCGGTGTTTTTACACAATCATTAAGAGAAGCTTATATAAAACAAGCTCTAGACACCCTAACATAAGAATCGTATTACGCGATTCCCCAATAAAGCAATTTGCAATTGAAACGAATAGCAGTAACGATTCGGTGAGTGTGCTTTAGTTTTTTCTTGTCAGTGTCCCCTGTTAGTTAAATTAGAGCACACCAGCATTCTTTTTGAAAACGCATAGCCGGTATTCCTTTTTTAGATATCTACATCATACATAGCTGGCAGGGATTCTTAGCTATGCTACTTTTAAATTGAGAAGTCTATGTTTGCCTTATTAATCAATTAAGGAGATATAAATAATGAAAAAAACAGGTATGTTGCTTTTAGCAACATTTTCATTACTTTTTGTAAGTCCATCTTTTGCTGCAGAAGTTCAATCTACAGTAAATCCAGAAACAACATTTATTTTTAATACTTTGTTATTTTTGATTTGTGGCTTTCTTGTAATGTTTATGGCCCCAGGATTTGCAATGTTAGAGTGCGGATTGGTGACTTCCAAAAGTGTGGCATCGATTGCAGCAAAAAATATAGCTCTATATTCAATCGCTGGACTTATGTTTTGGCTATGTGGATATAACTTAGCTTATGGAATACCAGAAGGTGGTTACATAGGAAGTTTTTCGCCATGGTCAGACGGAACTGATTTTGCCAATGATAGTTATGCAGCCGGATCTGACTGGTATTTCCAGATGGTATTCTGTGCAACAACAGCTTCCATTGTTTCTGGAACTTTGGCGGAACGAATTAAAATTTGGCCATTCTTTTTGTTCGCTGCAGTTTTAACAGGCATTTTATATCCTATCCAAATGGGATGGCAGTGGGGCGGTGGCTGGTTAGCTGCAAAAGGCTTCTCAGATTTTGCTGGATCAACTTTAGTTCACGCAGCTGGTGGTGCAGCAGCTTTGGCTGGTGCAATTTTACTTGGACCTAGAATGGGCAGATTTACCAAAGGTGCTTTGACTACACCCTATGCAGCATCTTCTATACCTCTTGCAACGCTTGGCGTATTTGTGTTGTGGTTTGGTTGGTTTGGATTTAATGGTGGATCGCAACTTGCATTAGGAACTTTTGATGATGCAAAATCTATCTCTACTATTTTTATCAACACTAACTTAGCAGCATGTGCTGGTGTGATGGTTAATGCCGTGATTACTAGGGTGATTGGCGGAAAAACAGATGTGGTCATGATGCTAAACGGAGCGTTAGGTGGTTTAGTAGCTATTACTGCAGAACCTTTAGCACCAAGTCCTTTTGCTGCAATTTGTATCGGTGGAATCGGTGCAGCTATAGTAGTGATTGGATCATCAGTTCTTGAAAAATTAAAAATTGATGACGTAGTTGGAGCTATCCCAGTTCACTTATTTGCAGGAATTTGGGGAACATTAGCAGTGCCAATTACTAATGCAGACACTACTTTTGCAACTCAGTTTTTAGGAACATTCTCGGTTGTTGCATTTATGTTTGTTGTATCACTTGGTGTTTGGTTCATATTGAAATCAACAATTGGTATTAGAACTAGCGATGAAGCTCAGAAAAAAGGCACAGACGTTGCTGAAATCGGAGTAGTTGCGTACGCGATAAGAGATTAATTACCTCCCAAGTTAATTACATTAATAGGCCCGTATAAAATGATACGGGCCTATTTTTTTTATTCATTCGCTGCATAGCTGACCAGTAAAGATAGTTATTCTTTTAGAAAAGTAGAAAGATATTTTACCTTTATGGATTGGCGGCGATTACAAAGTTTTAAAAATATATCGACTTATAAAAGTTTTACTAAAGCGTCCAAAGAATTAAAAAAATCTCAATCAACATTGAGTAGAGATATTATTAGTTTAGAAAAAGTTATTGGTTACAAATTATTTAAAAGAAATATTAGAGGTATAGAGTTGACGGATAGAGGCAGCAAGCTATTAGAAGTGATTAAAGAGTTTAATAACAGGCTTCAATCCTTCTAAATAGATCCATGCATAAATGAGATATCCAAAATAAACATTATAGCCAATCTTTTTTAGCAATATATAAGCCACCTCAAATTGTTACAAAACGGTAACAGTTATTAATTTAACAAAAAAGTAATTAACTAAAACAAGGAGAGAAAATGAAAATAAGTACATCAAAAGTATTTGCTTCAGCACTTGTTGCTATCATGTTCAGTGTGTTTTCAACATCAAACAGCAAAGCAGCAGAAGCATTAAAAATAGGACCAGCAGAAATAAGTTTTAATGCTGGTTACATGAGTAATTATGTATGGAGAGGTGTAGACCAAAATTCAGGTGACGGAAGTGCTAGCTTTGGAGTTGATGCTTCTCTTCCTTACGGAATATATCTTGGATCTTGGACTGCTTCGGTTGATTTAAATGGTTCAAATCAAGAGTTAGATTTTTATGGTGGTATTGCAAAATCATTTGGAATGGCAACAGTTGATATTGGCTATATAGCTTATACGTATCCAGGACATACTGATAATGTTGCTACAAATTTTGGAGAGTTTTATGGAAAGTTAAATCTCGCTCCAGAAAAGAGTCCATTGTCATTTGATATTTCTTATTATGAACTGGACACAAAACCTGAAGCCCTACTTGGAACAGGTGAATATATCGAGTATGGTGTTTCTTATGCAGCTCCATCTGATATTTCTTTAGCTGTTAGCTATGGTGATTATGAAAAATCAAACACTGTAACTACTGTTTCTGCAGGAAAATCTTTTGCAGGAATAGATTTTACCCTTGCATACATTGATACTAATTATGATGCAGCAGGATACAACTGACAAAGAGATATTTAACTTTAACAGTTGGCAAAATCATTTTAATTAATTAATAAAGTTAAATTATTAAATTAAAACCCCGAACTTAAAATTCGGGGTTTTTTTATTCTAATTAAAACTGTAATTTGAAATTTGCAGTTACTACTGCCAGCCTTTTTCTTTATAATATTTAATGGCGCCAGGATGCAATGGTGCAGAAAGACCACCTTGTATCATTTGTTTAACAACCAAATTGTTAAACAAAGAATTTTCTTTTTTAAAACTGTCAAAATTTTCAAATACAGATTTAACTAAATTATAAACAATTTCTTCAGAAACTTTTTCATGAGTAACTAGGTTATTTACAAATCCAAAGGCCATAATGTCTTGCTCGTTATTTTTGTATGTTCCTTTTGGTATTGTGATGTTTGAATAAAATGAATTCTTCGAAATGTTCTTAATATTAAATGTTTTTAAGTCTACTAAATAAGCACCACATTCATTAGAAGCTTTTTCTATATCTAGGTTTGGTATGGTTCCAATAAAACCAAAAGCATCAGTTTTGCCTTTGCAAAAACTTTCCCATGCAAATGCTTCATTGTTTTCAACTACTGAACCAAAGTAACTTTTATTAACCCTATTGGCTTCAATTACAAAATCAAAAGCTTCCCTATCAACAGTACCTTCTTGGCCTATACGAACTGTTTTCCCTTTTAAGGATTTCCAGTCTTTAATATCTGAATTTCTTTTTGCTATAATTTGAAATACAGCGGGAGTGGTTGAAAAAACGGATCTTACTTCTTTAAATGGTTTTATTTGATCAGATGCAAGTTCTTTATAAGCAGTATTAACCTCATCTGATCTTGCAAAGGCAAATTGAAACTTGCCTTGCTTCACTTGATCTAAATTTAATACAGAGCCACTCGTAGCTGTGACTGCACAACGAAAAGATTTATCAGATGTTCCTGTACCACTTTCTAAGGACGGTAGCTTTGCCACCATTTTGCAAATTGCATTGCTCAAATCAAAATTTATATTGTTAGAAGCACCAGATCCTATTGTAAAAAACTCAGCTGAATTTACTGGTACAGAAAGATTAAAAGAAAGTAATGATATGATAAAAGTAATTTTTTTTAGAGTGCGTTTCATTTTGATAAATATTTTATAATTTTTTAATAAATCTTAAAAAAAAACTATAGTAAACACAAACTTGTTTATTTCTGGGCAATACAAAAGAGAATAGAAAATATAAAGAATATAAGCTGAAATCCCTTTATAGAAAGATCTTTTGGCTTATGTTATTAGCTTAACAATTAGTTGCGCTCGTAGATCAACTGGATAGATCGCTTGACTACGGATCAGGAGGTTAGGGGTTCGAATCCCTTCGAGCGCACCATTTATTTAGCAAATGTTAAACTAGCCCACAAAGAATGCCAATCAGCTTTTTTGTTTTCTGATTTTATAAAGTGAACTGAACTGATTAAAAAAAGACCATTATTTTCTAGCGGTACAAAAGCTTTACCCTCTTTATTAGTAATTACTTTAGTAGTTGAAACTGAATTATTTATTTTATTAAAAATAGTTATTTGAGAGTTAGGAAAAGGTTTGTTTTTGTATAACAAAGAAACATTTATGCCCTTTTTATTATTTTCTTTGTATGGATTATCGAGGGCAATTAACTCAAATGTTAAGCCAGTATTAAAATCATCTTCTGTTTGGTTTCCAACTTGGATTAAAGATTTAGCATAGCGTGTATATATTTCATTTATATTAGTATTTACTAATGTTGGGTTTTGTTTACTCCAAGATTCCCATAGACCCTCTTCTTGCATAAAGGTTTTAAAGATTTCAAAGTTAGCATAATTGACTTTTTCAGGAACAGATTCATACGAGAGAATATGCAGTCCTTCATTCTTTAGCGGTGATTGGATCGCTGGATAATCACCGTCTCTATGCGTTAGCTTTATTTCTTTTTTCTTTAAGAAAAGTTTTAAACTTTTAGTTTCTGATTTAATGTAAGGATATTTATTTCCATTTAACTGCTGTCCAACTTTAATATCTACTTTAAGGTCTGTATTAGGCTGCAGGATAAATTGTTCTGGCTCTAACCATAATTCATGAGCAAATGCTGCTAGAGGAGTTGTGCAAAGCAAACATATAACAATGAATTTGCCTATAAAATTATTCATATTTCAATTATATACGACGCCATGCTGTATCGTTCATTAATTATTTTTCTAAGTATATGCCAAATAGCATTTAGTCATGAATTACGACCTGCTATTGCAAATTTAGATCTTACTTCTAATAAATCTGAAATTACTTTTACATTAGCAATTCAATTAAACTTGGAATCAATTATTGCAGGAATTGAGCCAACTCATACCGACACGGACCAGTCGCCAAGCTCAAAAAATATGAAGAACTTCGAAGATATGAAGCTCAGCGTTTAGAAGCAGAATATGACAAAATTAAACAAAATTTTTTAGATAAAATTTATCTTGGAACAAAAGATAATAAAATAAAATTTGCTGAACACTCTGTTGCAATTAAGCCATTAGGAGATGTAACTATAGCAAGAGATACAGAGATTATTCTTAAAGGAACTTTTGTTAATGATAATAATGAATTACAATTTAATTGGGATCCTTTCTACGGGCCAATAATTTTAAGGGTAAATAAAGATAATAAAGATTTATTTACCAAGTATATAAAAACTGGGGATAGAGCAATTTTTTCTACATCAGGATTAATTAATCAAAGTTTTTTTTCAGTAGTTAAAGATTATTTTGTTATTGGATTTCAGCACATTGTTCCAAAAGGACTAGATCATATTTTATTCGTGGTTGGTTTGTTTTTATTATCAACTAGATTCAAACCCTTGATATGGCAGATCTCTGCATTTACTCTTGCACATACGATTACAATTTTTTTGGGTGTGATGCAGATTGTTCAAATTTCACCATCTATTGTTGAGCCAATTATAGCTATTTCCATTTCTTATATTGCGATAGAAAATATTTTTCTAAAAAGACTAACACGCTGGAGACCTATCATCGTTTTCATTTTTGGACTTCTACATGGACTTGGATTTGCCGGAATTTTAAATGAAATAGGAGTGGCTGAGAGCTATTTTATAACTAGCCTTATTTCTTTTAATATCGGTGTAGAAATAGGACAATTAACAGTTATTGGAATTTGTTTTGCGACTGTTGGTATCTGGTTTGGTCGTAAAGATTGGTATAGAAAATATATAACTATTCCACTTTCTGCTATCATAGCTGTAATAGGATTATTTTGGTTTGTTCAAAGAATAATTTAATTTTGTTAAATAGAATTAATTTGGTACAGTAATTTATGCGAGTACAAAGAACTTCAAGAAGAATATTTAGAGCCCTAGATCCTATCTACGATTTATTAGAGCCATTAACCTATCCCATGATCAGATTTGTTGCGGGCGTAATGATGATACCGCATGGATATGGCAAAGTGTTTGGAGGAATAGAAGGAACAACAAAATTTTTTGCAAGTGCAGGCTTAGAACCAGCATTCTTTTTAGCCTGGTATGTTGGATTGTTAGAATTAATTGGAGGAATTTGTGTGGCTTTTGGTTTTTTAACAAGATTAATGTCAGTACAATTAGTAGGATTACTTGCCGTTGCAACTTTTTATATTCATCTACCAAGCGGATTTCTTTGGGTGAAGGGTGGATATGAATATCCTTTATTTTGGATGATTGTGATGATTGCAATTACTATTCAGGGCGGTGCAAAATTATCTATTGATAATTTAATGTCGAAAGAATTTTAATGAGCATTTCTAATTTACCATTGAATAAAGCTGTAATTGTCTTCTTAGTCTTAATCGCACTGATTATTCTTGGAATTACTTTGATTGTTTAATTTAATAAAAAATAGTTCCTTTATTATTATACATTTATTGTAAGTTTTATGACAAGCCCATCACAATCAGCAAAATTTGTAGATCTAGTTCAGGTCACCAGAGGTAATCTTGTTGAAAATATTCACCAGGGTATTGCCATTGCAATCAATTCGAATAATCAAATTATTAAAAAGTGGGGAGACACAACCACCGAAATTTTTCCTCGATCTGCTTTAAAACCTATTCAAACGTTTGGAATTTTTACCACTGGAACTTATGAAGCCCTTCAATTAAGTGATGAAAGAATTGCATTTGCAACATCATCGCATCATGCCGAACCATTACATATTGAAATGGCGCAGCAATGGTTAAAGGATTTAAAATTAGATGAGAGTAATTTTACTTTAGGACCATCTTGGCCATTGGGGGATAAAAGAAGAGAAGATATTGTAAGAAATGATGGAGTGAAGACTAAAATTTATCACAATTGTTCCGGAAAGCATTTGGGTCAACTTTCAATTTGTGTTCATAAAAATTTTAATATTTCTGAGTACAACAATCCAAGCCATCCAGTTCAGCAATTATTTATAAGAAATCTAGAACAATTATCTGAGATAAAAATTAAGAATATTGCAATTGATGGTTGCGGATTACCAGCACCAGCTCTGCCTTTAGAACGTTTTGCTTTTGCACTAACAAAGTTTGCAGATCCGCAACAGTTATCAGGATTAGAACAGATGGCAGCAAAGAAAATAGTTCAATGCTGTGTAGATCATCCAGTTTATTTTGGTGGCTCACAGAGTATTAATTCCATTTTAACTAAAAGTAGTAATAAAAAAATATTAGTAAAAAATGGTGCGGACGGAGTGTTCGCAGCAATTGTGCCTGAGAAAAAAATGGCGGTAGTAGTAAAAATTAAAGACGGCAATATGAAAGCTGCTGAAGTTGCTATTGCAGGATTATTACTAGATTTAAAATTATTGGACCATGAAATTGTCCAGCAATTAGCTAACCAGTCTATTACTAATTCCGTTGGAGTAAAAAGTGGGACGATTAGTTGGGTGGGATAATTAGATTTATAAACTCTTTATTAGTTTGGACAGTTGCAGGAAGATAACCAAAGGGCTCACCGTCACATTGAATAGGTGTTGTATGTTGCGAACTAATCTCAAAAGAAGATGAATAAATTGTTTTAATTTTTTTAGATTTTGACAAATCTCCAAAAAAAATAATTAAAAATAAATTATATAAAAAACTTAATTTAGTTAAATCTTGAAATAGATAGCAGACTAAATCTTCATTAAAAATATTAGTTCGTTTTGTAATACTATGAGGGCCGGCATAATATTTTGCATTAGTAATTAAAACCCAGTTTGCATGGTGTGTCTGATTGTTACTAGTGATCGTTATATTAAATTCTTTAAGTTTAAAAAATTGTTTTAATCCTTCTAAAGCAAAAATTAATTTTCCAAATACTTTTTTTAATTTAGGATTAATATTGTTCACAACTTTTGCATCATAACCAATACCAGCCATTAGAATAAATTTTTTATTATTGATAGTTGAAACGTAGGCCCTTTTTGTTTTGCCCTGGTTAATTGCTGCACAGATTGCTTTGCTATTATTAGAAATCCCAGCTTCTATAGCCACAATATTTGCAGTTCCCATAGGAATAATTGCAAGAGGAGTATTGGGGTCAATACCATTTACCACTTCGTTAATAGTCCCATCACCTCCAGCAGCAACTACAATATCAAAACGAGCAGACTCAGTTCTTGCTATATTAGTTGCATCACCTGCGGCCGTGGTTTCAAAAAGAGTTACAGTATTATTTTTATTAAGCTCAGCAATAATCTTATTAAGCTTGGCTAATTTGCTACTTCCTGCCTTCGGATTAAAAATTATGCAAATTTTTTTCATGAATTAACAAAGCTGTAACATAAATATGATTCAACTGTAAGTAGTGATTCGAAATGTTAAAAAAAATTAATAAATTAAAAAAACAAGAATTAAATATTCTTAATTATAAAACTATTTGGATTTCCGATTTGCATCTGGGCACCAGAGGTTGTCGGTCGGATATGATTTTAGAATTTATTAAATATACCCAGTCAGAAAAATTATATTTAGTTGGAGATATTATAGATGGTTGGGCTTTAAAAAACAGTTGGTATTGGCCGCAAATGCATAACGATATTGTTCAAAAAATTTTGCGAAAAGCAAGACACGGCACGAAAGTTTTTTATATAGCCGGCAATCATGATGAAATGCTCAGAAGTTTTATGCCCATATCTTTTGGCGCAGTTCAGGTTTGTAATCAATTAATACATGAAATGGTAGATGGAAGGAAATTTCTCGTTATCCACGGAGATCAATTTGATGGCGTTATTAGAAGTGCCAAGTGGTTATCCATATTAGGATCCATTGCTTACGAAGTATTAATTAAGTTTAATCGTTATCTTAATATTGTTAGAGAAAAAATGGGCAAAGAATATTGGTCCTTATCAAAATATTTGAAACACAAAGTAAAAAATGCTGTAAAATTTATGAGTGATTATGAACAACTAGTTTCTAATTATGCAAAAAAAAAGAATGTGGACGGTATTATTTGCGGACATATTCATCATCCAGCCATCCAAGATATGCAAGGAGTTCAGTATATTAATGATGGTGATTGGGTGGAAAGCTGCACAGCTTTAGTTGAACATTTTGATGGATCCTTAGAGTTAATCTATTGGTTTGATAAGAGGAAAGAAGTAATTTCAGTTCCTATTGAATTAGATCAAGCTTTGAAAGTTGCATCTTAAGTGAGTACATACAAAATATTATTTGTAACAGACGCATGGCATCCTCAGGTTAATGGTGTAGTAAGAACTATTAATACTCTGGGAGATGAATTAAAAAAATTAGGCCATGATGTCCATTACATCACACCCAAAGAATTTATCACTATACCTTGCCCAAGTTATCCAGAAATTAGATTGGCAATTAACCCTTGGCCAAAATTGTATAGAAAAATTAAGCAATTAAATCCTCAAATTATTCATATCGCCACAGAGGGGCCTTTAGGTTTTTTTGCAAGAAGGTATTGTATTAAACATAAAATAAAATTTACCACCTCTTACCATACGAAATTTCCAGAATATATTTATGAACGAATTAAATTACCGCTCAGTCTCAGTTACAGATTTATGAGATTTTTTCATAAACACTCAGATCAGATTTTAGTTACCACAGAAACTATGAAGCAAGAGCTGGCAGGACGTGGTTTTAATATTGATAAATTACGCGTATGGACGAGGGGAGCAAAACAAGACATTTTTGCAAAGGGTGAAAAAATTGAACTAGGATTACAAAGACCGATTTGGATTTATGTTGGGCGGGTTGCAGTTGAGAAAAATATTGAAGCATTTTTAGGTATGGAGATTGAAGGATCAAAATTAGTTGTGGGAGGTGGTCCGCAATTAGATAAACTTAAACAAAAATATAAAGATGTCACTTTTGTCGGCATGCAAGATAGTAAAAATGTTGCAAACTATTTAGCTTCAAGTGATGTATTTGTGTTTCCAAGCAAAACAGATACCTTTGGCATTGTTATTATTGAAGCACTTGCCGCAGGATTACCGGTTGCAGCTTACCCAGTTCCAGGACCTATCGATATTTTAAAAAATACTAAAGCGGATACTTTGGATTGGGATTTAATAGCCTCAGCAAAAAAATCTTTAACGATTCCAAAAGAGGTATGTCAGCTTATTGCCAGTGCCTATACTTGGGAAAATTGCGCAAATATTTTTTTAGATACGGCTATTCGCAACTATTAATATAATTGGTGATTAATAGATAAAGTAACGGAGCGAAGACGGGATGAGATGCTTGCATTATCTAGCATAGAATATTCCTCCGAGGGTATTGGCAAACCACATTTAGTCCAAAACATTTTATTTTTTTTATTAATAAGCTCCTTAGCAAACATAATCCTTCTGGCTTTGTAATTAATCATACCAACTAATTGAAATAGAAAACTATTTTCTCCATCAAATTTAACAGGATAAATAGAACATTTTGTTTTTCGAACAATAGATCCGAGCAATGATTTCCATTCTTTTTCAACTGCTTTTTTCAAAATATGTTCTCTAGTCGCCACCTCCCCAGATGGAAATATTATTACACAGCCACCCTGATTAATAAATTCAATAGCTTTATTTTTGGAGATAATGTTATTTTTAATAGATTCTTTTGTATTATCAAATTGTAAGGGCAGTAAATAATTTTTTATGTGATCAACTGCAGTCAATTCTTCATTAATTAAGATTTTAAAATCTTTACGAATAGCATGAATTTCATTGGCGATAATCAGACCATCTACAATACCAAAAGGGTGGTTGCAGACAATAATACTAGGACCATATTTTGGCAAATTAGTATTGTTGTGGAACTTATATTTAATATTAAAAAGTTGCAGTGTCGTTCCCCAAAAATTTTCTTTTAACTGTGGTAAGTGATAATTTTTTTCATATAATTTTTTTAAATAATGAACTCCAAACATAAATTCGAAGAATGAACGAAGCATTTAATTATTTATTTAAATAAATTTTTTAAGATAAGCTTCGCTGATTGATGAGAAGGGAAGATGAATGAAAATATCGGTTGTTTTAAAAATTGGATCAACCACTGCACCATCTCCTACTTTTGCACCAAGTCGTAAATAGGCTTTGACTAAAGTTGGTAATCGTTTAATAATAGATAATTCTGAAATATTTTCTAAGTTAGCAGTATCCATTGCAACTTTTCTATTCGATAAGGCAGAAACTCTTATTGATTCATCCATCAAAAAATTTTTATGAATATAACTTAATTCAACTTTAATATTTTCTGTATTAGCTTCTAAAAAACTTGCCATGCCAAATAAAGTTTTAATATCATTAGCAAGAATATATTTATGAATTTGCTTCCACATTAATTGAAGAAGATTTTTTTTTCTAAATTGTTCATCTATGCAGGATCTACTTAATTCAAGAGTATTTGTCCCACTGGCTGCAGCAATCATTTTAGTAATATCAAATTCTTCTGATGAATAAAAACCACAGTGCTGCTGAGCTATTTTGCTTTGCAGTAAGCGGTACGTTCCAATTACTTGTGTTTTGCTAAATTTTGAGTTTTTATGTGTAATAATTAAATGGTCTGCGTACCGATCAAATTGATCCACATCTTTTTTGAAACTTTTTAGATCAAATAATTTATTTTTACTACGTTCTGCAAAAAAAACTTTATAGCGTAATCGCTGAGCTGCTTTAATCTCTTTTTTGCTGTCCGCAATATAGCACTCTATTTTAGGTTCAAAAAAATTAGAGCGAATACTATGAAACTGAGATTCTAAATATTTTTTAGATAAATTAGCAATAATCATGAATGATCTACTAGTGTGATTTTGTTACAATTTTTTTGCAGTCTTGTTGCAAAAATATGAATGATTTAATGAAATTACTTTAATATAAGAAAGTTATAGATTTTTTAATAATGTATTTAATTTTTACCCTCATTATTCTAACAACGCTAATTGGCTTTAGTAATGATTTTATGCACAGCAATCTGGCTGCACTTATTATCTCATTAGTATTGGCAGCAATCTTCCTGCAAAAAAGAAAAAAATTAAAAAAACCAGAAATTAATCAAATTGTCTCCTCACAAACATATTCAGGCCAAGATCTGCAAAAAAATTATATCGATCAAATTGAAGATTTAATCATAGTCATTAATTCATTTAATATCGTTACCTTTGCAAATATGGCAGCTAAAACATTTTATTCACCAAATATTATAGGAAAAAATATAATATCGCTTATTCGAATACCAGAGCTCACCGATAAGATTGATGATTGCAGATTTAAAAAAAAATCTCAACATATGGAGTTTGAACAAAAGCTTCCGATACTTCAATTTTTCAAAGTAAGAATTTCAAACTTAAATGAGCAATCTTTAATGCTGGTCGTTAAAAATTATACTGAAATTAAAAAAGCCGAAACTTTACGATCCGATTTTATTGCAAATGTTAGTCATCAATTAAAAACACCACTTGTTTCCATCAAAGGATTTCTGGAATCTATTGCCGGACCTGCAAAAGATGATGCAACAGCACAGCAAAAATTTATTAAAATTATGCAAGAAGAGTCAAATAAAATGGAAGATTTGATTGAAGATTTAATGTCTCTTAGCAGAATTGAGTCACAAGCTCATATCCAGCCCAAAGATAAAGTGGATATTGAAATAATCTTAAACAATTTAATAGAAACCACAATTAAACTTGCTGAAAAAAAACATATTAGCGTTGAATTTAATAGTAATCACAATAATAATTATGTCTTAGGCGATGGCGTAAAAATAACTGAAGTGTTTCAAAACATTTTAGATAATGCGATTAAATATAGCGACAAAAACAAAAAAATTTACATTTCCACTTTTGTTAAAAAAGGAATTTTGGAAAAAGAGGCAATTGGTATTTCCATTAAAGATCAAGGAATGGGAATATCTAGAGAGGAAATTCATAGAATTACAGAACGATTTTACAGAGCTGAAAACGCAATAAAAAATAAAATTAAGGGGACGGGTCTTGGACTTTCGATTGCAAAGCATATTATAAATCAGCATAGAGGTGATTTGCAAATTGTCAGCAAACTTGGGGAGGGAAGTGAATTTATTATTTATTTTTTGAAATATTAAATGATCTAAAAGTTTTGTTCTTAATTTTAAATATTAAGAAATTACTTGGTTATTCCTTAACACTCCAAATAACGTAAATTACTCTGCAAAATAGACTACAAATACAACTAAGAAGTTAGGTATTGTAACAATATTGTCATAAACCTGTAACACTATTGATACCGTAAAGAAATATTACTTGCGAACTTTAATATTAACAAAGGAAACTAAAATGAAAAAACTAAACTTTATTTTATCTTTAGTTGCTGCATTAGTTGTTACTTCTTATGCTTCAGCAAGAGATCAAATTAAAATTGTTGGATCTTCTACTGTTTACCCTTATGCAACTGTAGTTGCTGAAAGATTTGGCCAAGGTGGAAAATTCAAAACTCCGGTAATTGAAAGTACAGGAACTGGTGGCGGAATGAAAATATTCTGCGAAGGAGTTGGAGTTAACCATCCTGATATCACTAATGCATCAAGAGCTATCAAATCTAGCGAAAAAGAGCTTTGCGCAAAAAATGGTGTAAAAGACATCGTTGAGATCATTGTTGGAAATGATGGTTTAACTGTTGCTCACTCGGTAAAAGCGAAAGATTTAAATTTTACTAAAGAACAACTATGGAGAGCGCTTGCGCACGATGTAGATGTGAATGGTAAGCTTGTTGCTAATCCATACAAAAAATGGAGTGATATTGATAAATCGTTGCCAGATTTTGCTATTCAATTTCTAGTAGCACCCCCAACTTCAGGTACAAGAGATGCTTGGAATAGTTTAGTAATGAGTAAAGGTTGCACAAAAGTAGCAAAAGCAGCATACGAAGCGGCTGGAAAAAAATCTAAAAAAGAATGCGCTAAAGTAAGAGAAGATGGTCCTGCAATTGAAGCAGGTGAAAACGATACATTAATCGTCAATAAAATTGTATCTGACCCACAAGCTTTTGGATACTTTGGTTATTCTTATTTGATAGCAAATCAAGATAAAATCAAAGCTGCAAAAGTAGATGGTAAATTACCTACGCTTGCATCAATTCAAGATTATTCATACGGTATCGCAAGACCTTTATTTTTCTACGTGAAGAAAGCTCATATTGGCGTTATACCAGGTATGAAAGAATTTTTAGCTGAATTTACTTCTAAAGGATCTATGGGTCCAACAGGATATTTAGCTGATCTTGGACTAGTACCTCTTTCTGATGCAGACTATAAAAAAGTTAGAACAGCTGGTACACAGTTAAATACTATTTCGTTAAACTAGTTTGATTCATAAATTGAGGGCCTTTGAAAAAAGGCCCTCAACTAATCAACAAAAAACTGCGAAGATATTATGAATTCCATTTTGCTTTTTGTTTTGTTAATATTGTGTATCTTCAGTTTTTATTACGGACAATCTAGAATTAAAAAAATTTCCTCTGCTTCAGCGATAACAGTAAAATCATTACCTCATTTTTATGGTTATTATCAAGCATTGTGGTGCGCACTGCCTGCATTTTTAGTTATAGTGTTTTGGAGCATATTAGAACCTATAGTAGTTAAAAATTTAATTCTTAATCAAATACAATCTACAACATTGCAAGAATTAAGTAAAAATGAATTGACACTTTTATATTCACAAATTGTATCCTTAGCTGGTAATAATTTTTCGGGAAATATTACCGAGGCTGTTAAACAGGGTGCCTTTTCGTACAAGAATTTTTTATCAATTTCTCAATCATCAAAAATTGTTTTATTTTTATGCGCTGTCATAGCTGCAACCTTATTTGCTCATAGTAAAATTAATAATAACGTTCATGCAAGAGAGGGAGTAGAAAAAATATTTATCATTATCCTTTTTTTATCAGCGACCGCGGCTATTTTAACGACAGTTGGTATTATTTTTGCTTTACTGTTTGAAACTTTAAAATTTTTTAAAACTATTAATATTTTTGATTTTATGTTTGGACTAAGCTGGTCACCACAAAGAGCCTTTGTTCGAGATGCGGGAGCAGTTTTGACTGCTGCCCAAGTTCAAGATTTAAAAGATGCTTTCGGTGCTGTTCCTTTGTTTGCCGGCACAGCTTTTATTGCATTTATAGCGATGTGTGTTGCTGTTCCTATTGGCTTGTTTTCAGGAATTTACCTTGCAGAATATGCCTCTTTTAAACAACGAAAATGGGGCAAACCGATCATTGAAATTCTTGCTGGTATACCAACCGTCGTTTATGGTTTTTTTGCTGCTTTAACCGTCGGCCCCTTTTTTAAAGTACTAGGGAATTCTCTAGGAGTAGAGGTTTCATCCGAGAGTGCTTTGGCAGCTGGCTTAGTCATGGGTGTTATGATCATACCATTTGTATCTTCACTTTCAGACGACGTGATTAATGCAGTGCCCCAATCCTTAAGAGAAGGTTCTTTAGCACTCGGCGCAACTCATTCAGAGACTATCAAAAAAGTTGTTTTTCCAGCTGCCTTACCCGGTATTGTTGGTTCTATTTTACTTGCGGTTTCCAGAGCCGTCGGGGAAACGATGATTGTTGTCATGGCCGCTGGTTTAGCTGCTAACTTGACGATTAATCCACTAGAAGCAACCACAACTATTACAACGCAAATTGTCATGATTTTGGTGGGAGACCAAGAATTTACCAGTCCCAAAACTCAATCTGCATTTGCTTTAGGACTCACCTTGTTTTGTTTGACACTAATTTTAAATTTTATCGCTTTGCGCTTTGTAAAAAAATATAGAGAGAAATATGAATAGAGAAATAAGATTGAAAAAAAGATACGCAGCAGAACAAAGGTTTAAATTGTATGGAGTTATTTCCATTCTTACAGCTTTGTTTTTTGTAGGATTATTACTATTCAAAGTTTTTAGCGGCGGCGCCACGGCCTTTATTAAAACCACCATTGCCGTGGAGGTAGATTATAACAAGGAATTATTGGGCTTTGAAGCATCTCAAATACCATCGATGGAGGAGGTTAAGCAGGCTGATTTTTATGATGTTACGTATCAAGCAGCAACTGGTTTTTATAAATTCTCAAATGATGCAGAAGAAAAATCTATTAGAACCATGTTGAGTGGAAGATATGAGCAAGAAATAAAAAATTATTTGCTTAACAATCCAGATCTGTTAGGAAAAAAAGAAGTTTTATATTTAACTACATCAGATGATGTAGACCAATTACATAAAGGAAATTTTCCAAGAGATATTCCTGAGGAAAGAAGAAGAATTAATAATTTTCAACTTCAAGTATACGATGCACTTGTGGAACAGGGTAAAATAAAAACTAAATATAATAATTATTTTTTAACCAATGGCGATTCTAGAGATGCTGAAATTGCTGGCGTTGGTGGCTCCATGATGGGTTCTTTTTTTTCTATTATTATTTGTTTGATCTTGGCTTTTCCAATTGCAATACTTGCAGCAGTATACTTGGAAGAATTTGCGCCTAAAAATAGAACCACGGAAATAATTGAAATTAATATCAATAATCTTGCAGCAGTCCCGTCTATTGTGTTTGGATTGTTGGCGCTGGGTATTTTATTAAATACGTTTGGCTTGCCTAGATCAACATCCTTAGTAGGAGGTATTACTTTGTCTCTCATGACTTTGCCGACGATCATTATAGCTTGTAGAGCATCACTCAAAGCAGTTCCTCCTTCCATAAGAGAAGCGGCCCTAGCAGTGGGTGCATCTAAAGTTCAAACGACTATACACCATGTCGTGCCTTTAGCTATGCCTGGTACATTATCTGGAACTATTATAGGACTTGCGCAAGCACTTGGTGAAACTGCTCCTTTATTGTTAATTGGGATGGTTGCCTTCGTGGTAGACATACCGTCTGTTCCAACAGACCCCTCAGCCTCTTTGCCAGTCCAAATTTATTTATGGTCTGAACAAGCCGAAAGAGGATTTGTCGAGAAAACATCAGCAACCATTATGTTGTTGATAGGCTTTTTAATAATAATGAACTCTCTAGCTGTATGGGCTAGACAAAAATTTGAAAGGAAATGGATGTAATCATGAACGAAGAAAAAATTATAGCAAAAGATGTTTCTGTTTTTTATGGAGAAAAACAAGCGTTATTCGATGTCAATTTAAGTATTGATAAAAACAAAGTAACTTCTTTAATTGGGCCATCTGGTTGTGGCAAATCAACTTTTATTCGTTGCATTAATCGAATGAACGATGTGATTGATATTTGTAAAGTTCAAGGGGCAATTGAAATCAATGGACATAATATTTATGATAAAAGTGTAGATGTTGTTAAACTTAGAGAAAAAGTAGGAATGGTTTTTCAAAAACCAAATCCATTTCCAAAAAGTATTTATGACAATGTCGCCTACGGTCCTACCATTCATGGATTAGCAAACAACAAAACAGATATGGACCAAATTGTTGAAAACAGTCTAAAAAAAGCAGCCTTGTGGGAGGAGGTAAAAGATAGACTTAATGATGCTGGAACGGGATTATCGGGTGGGCAGCAACAAAGATTATGTATTGCAAGAGCTATTTCAATTAACCCAGAGGTAATTTTAATGGATGAGCCTTGTAGTGCACTTGATCCAATTGCAACCGCTAAAATTGAAGATTTAATCGGCGAATTAAAAGAAACTTTTACTATTGTAATAGTTACTCATTCCATGTCGCAAGCTGCTAGGGTTTCACAGAAAACTGGGTTTTTTCACTTAGGAAAGTTGATTGAATTTGATTCAACTGATAAGATTTTTAAAAACCCAAGTAATAGTATGACGCAAGATTATATAACAGGAAGGTTTGGTTAAACAACATGACAACACACATAGTAAAGTCGTACGAAGAGCAGTTACAAAACTTAAATAATGCTATTGTTCAAATGGGAGGATTGGCTGAAACTCAATTAGAAAATGCAGTCAACGCTTTAATTGATAGAGATTCTGAGGCAGCTGACACAACCATAGGAAGAGATGATAGAATTGATGATTTAGAAAAAAATATTGAAGAAAAAGTAGTTGATTTAATCGCCTTCAGACAACCAATGGCTATTGATTTGAGGGAAACGGTATCGGCTATGAAAATTTCCTCTGATCTAGAACGTATCGGCGATTTGTCAAAAAATATTGCCAAAAGATCTCGAAGTGCCAACATAGAATTGCCTGATGATATTAAAAAAAATATTAAAGCTGCAGCCAATCTTGTCCAAAAAAACTTAAAATTAGTTTTAGATTCTTATGTGGATCGAGACAAAGAAAAAGCAATGAAAGTTTGGAGTAGCGATGAAGAAATCGATGATTTAGTTAATGTTACTATGAACTCCATTATCCAATTTATGTCCAAAAATAAAAATAATATTAAAGCATCTACTCACTTATTGTTTGTCTCTAAAAATCTAGAAAGAATGGGCGATCATGCGACTAATATTGCTGAAATTGTTTATTATTTGGTGACAGGGAATAATATTGATGGGGACAGGCCTAAAGGAACCACAGGAGTGGTAACAGGTAGATAAATGCCTGGATTTATATATTTGGTTGAAGATGAGAGATCTATCATTACTCTTCTCAAATATAATCTTGAAAAAGAAGGTTATAAATTTGAATTTTCAGATTCTGGAGAAGAAGCTTTAAAGAGTATTAGAAAAAAAGTTCCAGATTTAGTATTGTTAGATTGGATGCTGCCAGATCTTTCAGGAATTGACATTTGCAAACAAATTAAAAAAGATAATAGATTAAAATCGATCCCTGTAATTATGTTGACAGCAAAGGGTGAGGAACATGACAAAATTAGAGGATTTGAAACAGGTGCAGATGACTATGTTACAAAACCATTTAGTCATAAAGAATTATCCCTTAGAATTTTCTCCTTATTAAAAAGATCAAAGCCACAATTAAATGAAGAAACTGCTACTTTTAAGGATTTGAAAATAGATAGAAAAACAAGAAGAGTATTTCGTGATACTAAAGAAATTAAGTTAGGACCTACCGAATATAAGTTGTTAGATTTTTTTATCAAGAACCCAACGCGCGTTTATTCCAGAGAGCAATTGCTAAATCAAGTTTGGGGTGAGCAAATTCATGTAGAATCACGAACAGTGGATGTACACATCAGAAGATTGCGTAAAGTGATCAATTTTGACGGAAGACCAGATTTAATTAGGACAGTTCGATCTGCTGGCTATTCTTTAGACTCTTAGTTTAAATTTTTTGGAGTTACAAAATTTTTTAAAACTGCTTTACAAGAATTAATTTGATCCCACCCCTCACAATCAAACTCTAAAAATGCAATAGCAGCGGTACTAAATTTATTTTGCATAAATTTTTTTTTGGGGAAAATATAGGACCGGGTTAGTGCTGTAGTTAAGTGTTTACAAGCAGGTTCATGATTTAATAACAGAATAGATGCATAATCATTTTTAGTTTTTTTTATTCGATTTAACAATGATTCATAGTTAGCCAAATAATGATTTTTTAAAAATTTGCTTACGGGGATACGTAGAGGTTTTAAATATGAAAAAGTTTCAACAGTTCGTTTAGCGGATGAAACATAAGCAAGATCAATGGAGATATGATTGTCGATGAGAAATTGTGCGATTTTGTGAGCATCGCGTCTGCCACGTGCTGATAAACTTCTTTGATAATCAGTTAGACTAGCATCATCCCAACTTGATTTTGCATGACGCATGACATACAATTTTAACATAATTGGTGTATAATTTAGTCTTAAAATGCCTTCAAATAAATACAATAATCGTGAATTTTCTTGGTTAGAATTTAATTCAAGAGTGTTGTCCGAATCCGAAAACAAAGACAACCCTCTTTTTGAAAGAGTACGATTTTTGTCGATTGCCTCTAATAATCTTGATGAATTTTATATGGTACGAGTGGCTGGAATATATGGACAAATTCGTGAGCAAATAAATGTACAATCGGTGGACGGACTAACCCCAAAAGAGCAGTTAAAAAAAATTATTCAAAAAACAAAATTGTTATTAACCAAGTCTAATAATAGCTGGAAACAGTTACAAAGCGAATTAGCCAAAAATAAAATTTATTTTAAATATTTTAAAGATTTAAATGCAGGTGAAAAAAGAAATTTGTATTTTACTTTTAAAAATAGAATTTACCCAGTACTAACACCGCAGGCGATTGATCCACTCCATCCCTTTCCCTTTTTATTCAATCAAAGTCACTTTTTATTAATGCATTTAATCAAAAAAGAAAAAAACAAAAAAGGAATTAATGCAATTATTATTTTACCAAAAAATTTAAATAGATTTTATGATGTCAGTACAGATGAGAATAAAATTCACTATGTTTCATTAGAGGAAATAATAAGTAGTTATGCTAGTGATTTATTTCCTGGCCATATCATGCAACATTATATTTCTGCAAGGATTACGCGTGATAGCGATATTGAAGTTGAAGAAGAAGCAGAGGACTTAGTGCTCTTTTTTGAAAAGGCGTTAAAAAAAAGAAAAAGAGGAAAGATTGTTAGACTAGAAGTTAAAAAAGCAGCAAATCTTAAATTATTAAATTTTTTGATTAAGCATACCAAGGCCAAAAAAGAAACGATCAGTGAAATAGATGGGTTTGTTGGAATGCATGAAATTGCTCAAATTTTAAAAAAAGAAAATAAGCAACTTACTTTTAAAAAATTTACTCCAAGACAAGTAGAGCGCGTCAAACAATTTGATAATAATTATTTTGATGCGATCCGGGCAAAAGACTTTATTGTACATCATCCTTATGAAACTTTTGACTCTGTTATTCAATTTTTAAATCAAGCGGCAGATGATAAAAATGTTGTTGCCATTAAACAAACTTTATATCGCACTACCTTAGACTCGCCAATTGTTAAGGCTCTTACTAAAGCAGCTGAGCAAGGAAAGTCGGTTACTGCAGTCGTTGAAATTAAAGCAAGATTTGATGAAGAGGCCAACATGAGTCTTGCTAAAACTTTAGAAAAATCGGGAGTACAAGTAGTTTATGGCTTTGCGCATTTAAAAACGCATGCAAAATCTAGTTTGGTCGTGCGATCGGAAGGGGAAGTGTTACAAACTTATATTCATATAGGCACAGGAAATTATCATCCGGTTAATGCAAAAATTTATGCAGATTTATCTTTCTTTAGTGCCGACAAAGCTTTGGGTCGTGATGTGGAAAAATTTTTTAATTATGTCACTGGCTACGGTGAACCAGATAACCTAGAAAAAATATTTTTAGCTCCTAAATTTTTAAGAACCAAACTTAATCAATTAATAGATATGGAAATTGATAATGCAAAAAAAGGTAAGCACGCTGAGATATGGTTAAAAATGAATTCCTTAGTAGATCCACCACTTATCGACCGACTTTATGAGTGCTCGCAGGCAGGTGTCAAAGTTTTTTTATTTATCAGAGGGATTTGTTGTTTAAAGCCAGGCATTAAAAATCTTTCAGAGAATATAGTGGTGAAAAGTATTGTTGGAAGATTCTTAGAGCATTCTAGGATTTATTGTTTTTCTAATGGTCATCCGATGCCATCTAGAATGAATACAGTTTTTATAAGTTCAGCAGACTTGATGCCAAGAAATTTAAATAGAAGATTAGAATTAATGTTGCCTATTGAGAATTCAACGGTGCATGAACAAGTTCTCGATCAAATTATGCTAGCAAATTATAAAGATACCAAAGAGAGTTGGGCGCTTAAGGACTCTGTGTATAAAAAAATTAAAAAAGCTAGCGGCAAAGAAGACTTTTCTGCTCATGAGTATTTTATGAAAAATCCAAGCTTGTCAGGTCAGGGCAAATCAATTATTACGCAGGATGTTCAAACCTTAAGGTTAGTTAAAGGATAATGTTATTAAAAAAAGTAATACAGCAAAAAGTTTTTTCTGCAAAAAAAGATGCAATTATTGATCTTGGATCAAATTCCATAAGAATGTTGATTTATCAAGATTTTATTAATTCTCAAATTCCAGTGTTTAATGAAAAAGCAGTATGTGCTTTAGGCAAAACATTAGACAAAACTGGCAGATTAGATCCAGAAGGAGTGGAATACGCTTACAATGTATTGGAGCGTTTTAAAAATATTTTAGACAATTCAAAAATTTCCAGTTGTGAAGTTATTGCGACCGCAGCAGTGCGTGAAGCAAAAGATTCAAAAGAATTTATTGATAAAGTAGAACAAATTTTAAATCAGAAAGTTAATGTCTTGACGGGGGAAGAAGAAGCGGAACGATCGGCGCTTGGCGTTATTTCAGGATTTGAAAAAGCCGATGGAATTGTTGCGGATCTTGGTGGTGGTAGCTTAGAGCTTGCAAGAATTAAATCAGGAAAAATTTTAAATAAAGCCACTTTACCTTTAGGGGTATTGCGACTTATGAATCAACCAAAGAAAAGACAAAAAAAAGTTGGAAAATTTATAATGACAGAAATTTCTAACGTGTCATGGCTGTCTAAAACAAAAGTACATAATTTATATTTGGTGGGAGGAACTTGGAGAGCTTGGTTAAAAGCGCGTATTTTCTTAAGTAAGTACCCGCTCAATATATTGCATCAATACACTATATCTCCAGAAGAAGCGTCACAGGATTGTGTTAGATTTAGTACCAAGAAAAAAATAATATCTTTAAAATTAGATCTTATTACGAAATCTAGAACAGATTATATTCCGGTTAGTCTTGATATTTTGTCAGCACTCTTGGTTCTAGTAAGTCCAGAAAAAGTAGTGTGTTCTATTTCTGGCCTAAGAGAAGGTACACTCATTAAAAATCTTCCAGAAAATTTTGCTGCAGAAGATACACTTGACGCATTTATTAGTTACTCTGCTTTCAAAAATGGTGATTATGGTGAAAATTATATTAAATATTTTGATTTTATTAAAAATATTTTCTCAGATAATGAAAACTTCCCGCTGCGATTATTACCAGCGGTATGTTCATTAAGCGGGATGGATTGGGGAATGGGTGCTTTTCAAAAAGCTGAATTAGTTTTTAGTCAAATTCTGAATACTCCTACATTAAAATTATCTCACTATGACCGAATAAAACTAGCTTGCGCCGGTTTCTGGCGACATTGTGGGGTTAAATATTATCCAGATTTGACGATTCTCAAATTATTAAATAACAACGAAATTAAAGCCTGCAAACAAGTAGGAAGTGCTCTGCGACTAGCCTCTGGAATAGCCAATATGTCGAGTATTTTTTTAGATAACATTAATTTATTTAAAAAAGGCAAAACTCTTGTTTTGCAAGTTCCAAATAAATTATCTCAAATTATTTCTAAACAAGTAATTAAAAGATTCAAAACCTTAGCTAAAGAATTATCGTTGGAATATAAAATTATTTATTCCTCTTAATGCTTCAGCTTGTATTTTGGCAGTTGCAATGTCAGAAGCCAGCAGATCGTAAGTAATACTGCAGAGCCAACTAAGGCAGCACCGATTCCTCCCCACTGATAGAGAATGCCAGAAAGCAATGTTCCTAAAAAACGACCCGCAGCGTTTGCCGCATAGTAAAAGCCAACATCTTCAGCTGCCTTTTTTGATCCTGCATATGCAAGTATTAAATAGGAATGCACGGATGAATTTATTGCAAAGGCAATCCCAAAAATTGCAAGTCCTACGACAATTACCCACTCAATGTTTGGTACATCGATAAAGGCTAACACCGCAAGTATGGCAGGAATAAACATTAATACAAAGGACCATGAACGAGCAGAAGGAACCTCAGATGATAGTCCATCTGAACTACGTGAGACTAGATTAGGTGCAGCTGCCTGAACAAATCCATATCCAATTGTCCAAAGTGCTAAAAAAGTTCCAACCATCGTAAATGTCCAGCCAGCTGAATATAAAAATACAGGCACGCCCACCACAAACCAAACATCTCTAGCCCCAAATAGACCAATGCGGGCTGCAGCTAACATATTGATCCCATAATTTTTAGCAAAGAGTTCTTTCGTGGAGCTTGATGCTTTTGCTTTGCCCATCATCGGCGGCAATGAAAACAAAACAAGTATCAAAACTATTCCAAGCAAGAACGCCATCGCCCATAATGTTTCACGAAATCCCAAGGTATCAAGAAGAAGTCCACCAAGAAAAAAACCAACACCCTTCATTGCATTTTTGCTACCTGTAAACCAGGCTACCCATTTAAATAATTGACCAGGAATATCTGAAGCAGTAATTTTAATGGCAGACTTACTTGCAGTTTTAGTTAAATCTTTGGCAACCCCACATATACCTTGAGCAATAACGACCCAAGCAACGGAGCTTGCAGCAGTCCATTCTGGAGATAATGCGGATAGCATAACAAACCCAGTAATTTGTGTGAAAAGTCCAACCGCTAACATTCTTGCTATTCCAAAACGAGTAGCAAGCCAGCCACCGATAAAATTAGCGATAATACCTGCAAATTCGTACAGCAAAAAAAGAAATGCGAGTGCGAAAGGTGAATAACCTAATTTGTAAAAGTGCAATAATACTAACATACGCAAAGCACCGTCCGTGAGCGTAAAACCCCAATAAGACGATGTAACTATCGCGTAGTTACGCATCCCAACATTCATGATTGCCTATAATCCACGCTCATTCATATAACAAGCAAGATCAACCATCCGACACGAGTAACCCATTTCATTGTCATACCATGCGTACACTTTCAGCATAGTGTTATCCGTTACCATAGTAGATAAAGCATCGACAATTGAACTTCGGGTATCACGAGCATAATCAGCACTAACAAGTGGACGTATTTCATATCCTAAGATTCCTGCTAACGGACCTTCGGCAGCTTTTTTAAATAATTCATTAACTTCTTCCACTGTTGTTTTTCTAACTAACTCAAATACACAATCGGTAAGGGATGCATTTAACACTGGAGCTCGTACAGCATGACCGTTTAGTTTGCCTTTGAGATCAGGATAAATGAGAGCAATTGCTGTAGCACTTCCTGTAGTTGTCGGAGCAAGACTAGCCATAGCACTTCGAGCTCGTCTAAGATCTTTATGTGGTGCATCAACAACCACATTAGTATTGGTTGGATCGTGGATGGTTGTGATTTGTCCGTGCTTAATACCAATGGACTCATGAATAACTTTTACGATTGGGGCTAGACAGTTAGTTGTGCAAGAAGCTGCAGTAACAATTGAATGGGTAGCAGGTTTGTACAGCTGATGATTGACGCCAAATACAATATTAAGAATATCACCAACTTTAACTGGAGCAGCAACAATCACACGTTTTGCACCACGATCTAAGTGACCTTTTAGTATTTCCGGGGTTAAAAATTTACCTGTACATTCAAGTACCAATTCAACACCAAGTTCACCCCAAGGAATTTCTGATGGAGATGCGAACTCTGTAAATCTTATTTTTTTTTCATTTATTTGGATCTCGGAATTATTATTTGCAGAGATGTTTTGGTCCCATTTTCCTTGGACTGTATCGAAAGTAAGTAAGTGAGCGCTTGCGGCAGCACCTCCCTTGATTTCATTGACGTGCACTACATCAAGTCGGTTATTTCTGTAAGGATCATCTTTGCCTCGATGCGCTCCTCCTAAAGCTGCACGTAAAGCCAATCTTCCGATTCGACCCATTCCATTAATACCAACCTTCATAATTTCTTTCTCCAAACTTAATATGCTGATTTATATAATACTTATCTTAAGGTTTTGTTACAAAAAGAGTTATATCTTAATAAAGCAAATTTTTTCCTTATGGGCCGCTTTTTGTAAGGCGAACATATGCTTACGTCACATTTTATTATACTTACACAATAATGAAAATAAAAATGATATTAACTGTAATCATATTTATTGTGTGCAAATAGAATAAAGACAACAAATTTAAAAGTAAATTGTATATGACAGCTAATGAAAATATTATATCTGGCATTCGCCTTGATAAATTTTTTCCTCTTATCTTTGTATTTTTATGGTCTTCGGCATTCATTACCGGAAAAGTAATTGTAGCAGATTCTTCACCAATTGCTGCACTCTGTTTTCGTTTCACGATTGTAAGCATTGGTTTCTTTGTCTATGCATTGATGACAAAACAAAAAATAGTTCATTCGTTCAGTGAGACTAGCAAAGCCATGTCTACAGGAATTTTGTTTCATGGAATTTATTTAGGAGGTTGTTGGTTTGCTCTGTCAAAAGGAGTACCAGCTGGAATTGTTGCGCTGATTGTTACACTGCAACCTATTCTTACCGCTTTGCTCGCAGGTCCATTATTAGGTGAACAAGTAACCTGGAGGCAGTGGATAGGTATTTGTTTAGGCTTTGGCGGAACTTTGTTAGTACTTGGATGGAATGCTTTCGATGAATTTCCTGCAGTTGGATTAGTTGCCTCGATAGTTGCTTTAATTGCTATAACAGCAGGAACGCTTTGGCAAAAAAAATTGAGTATGAATTTGCCGTTATCTATCAATAATTTGTACCAGTCACTTGGGGCGGGAGTTTTTCTTTTTATGGTTTCTTTATTTTTTGAAGATGTGTTTATTCATTTTACTGCAAATTTTATTCTGGCTATGGCGTGGCAAGTTATAGCAGTTTCCTTTGGCGCGTTTACGATCCTTATGTATTTAATTAAAACAGGATCAGCCAGCAAAACTTCGACTCTCTTTTTTTTAATTCCGCCTGTTTCCGTTATGATGGGCTGGCTGTTTGTAGATGAAATTTTAACAAATTATGATGTAGTTGGTTTATGCATTGCTACTTTAGGAGTTTATATAGCTACTCGAAAAGAATTAGGTGCAAATTCCCAAAAAGTTTAATTTGTTTAATTCGTTATGATAAATAGTATTTTGTGATGAAAAAAAAAGTTTCTATTTTAGGTGCTGGTATTATTGGTCTTTGTTCTGGCTATCATCTTTTAAAAAAAGGACATGAGGTTAGTTTCTTTGATAAAAATGAACCAGGTAGCGGAGCTTCTTTCGGCAATGCGGGATCTTTTTCCAATTATGGAGCAGTAGGATTAAATCAACCATCCATATTTAAAAATTTACCCACTTATTTATTTAGTTCCTATTCTCCTTTATCAATCAAATTAAACTACCTATTGCCTCTTATTCCTTGGGCGGTTCGTTTTTTAAAGAACTGCAATGTTAAATCGATGAGAGATACTGCTGAAAAAATGAACGCTTTGTTGGTTCATTCGATAGCTGAGTATGAATATATTTTAAAAGACGCAGGAGCTAGTGATCTTATAGAGCATACAGGAGTAATTTATATTTATAATGATGTTAATAACCCTAGAGTTTTAGAATCTACAAAATTAAGAGATGATTTAAAAGTAAAACAAATATCTCTTAGTAAAAAAGATGTTCATGATATGGAGCCCAATCTTAACCCAGTGTATGAGGGTGGTATTTTTTTTCCAACAGCAGCTCATACTAGAAATCCACAAAAAATATCAGATAAAATTTTCCAAAAATGTATAGAGCTCGGAGCTACTTTTGTTAGAGATGATATTAAGTATATTGCTCAGTCACAATTAAAATCAAATAATAAAGAATATAATTTTGATCAATTACTAATTACAGCAGGAGCATTTTCAAAAAAGTTTACAGATCAATTAGGAGAATATATTCCGCTAGAAACTGAAAGAGGGTACCACATTCATTTTAAAGGTAGTGATACGTTAATTACAAGACCAGTATGTTCCTTTGATACAGGAGTGTACTTGTCTCCTATGGATCAAGGATTGAGAGCCGCTGGAACAGTTGAACTTGGTGGATTGAATAATCCCCCGAGCCCGAAACGAATAGAATATATTACAAGAGAGGCAAAAAAAATGCTCTCAAACTTGCCAGATCCTTGTGACAGTTGGTTAGGATTTAGGCCGACGTTGCCAGATTTCCTCCCAGTAATTGGAGAATCTAAAAATCATAATAATATTTTCTATGCTTTTGGTCATAACCACTTGGGCTGGACTCTTGGTGCTATTACGGGAAGTATTATTTCCAAAATAATCTCAAAAGATGGAGTGAGTTTAAATTTTTCTAAATATAGTCCTGCTCGATTTAGGTAGGCTCTGAGAAAAACGAACCCAAATAAACCTTGAAAAATAAGGGTGATTTTTTGAAACTATGCCGTTTTGACCTTTTTTTCAATAAAGTCAGGAAGCTCTTCATGAGAAGAGTTGTCTTTATCTTCTTTAAATCCTCTAGGCTGGTAGGCATGCAAAACATGTAGTTTGCAATATACTCTGCTATCCATTGAAGATCTTCCGCAGAAGTAGAAATCTTTTTCATCAGGGTGACCGATTGGCCATCTGCATGTTTTGTCTGTTAATTTTTCTAATGGAATAGGATTTTCTGGCTCAAAATCTTTTTCAATAACAATAGCTCTAAGCCCTCTTGGTCTTTTTTGTCTTTTTTCGCCTTGCTCACTATTTTCGTTAAAAGTTCGGTTGTTAATTTTTGGAGAAGAAATCATTCTCGACTGGGCTCTTCCCTGAAGACCTAGTCTATGAGATTTTCCAATCACAGCATTTCTTGAAATGCCATTTCCAAGCATTTTAGAAATTTGGCTAGCGGTATGTCCCTCTCCCCAAAGTTTCTTCAGTTTTTCTGTTTTTTCTTCTGTCCAAGCCATTTTGCCGATTTATAATACTATATATTGCATAAACAAGAAAAAAAAACACAACATGTTGATTAAAAAATACAGATTTATGAGCAATTTTTACTTAAATTTAATTATATCCACAATTTTGTGCATTTTTACAACATTAATTGATACTAGAATGCGTCATGACAACAATTGAGCAAAAATACAAAATTGGCAGCAGAAGATTTGGAAGAGTGAACTGGATTGGCATGTACACTCTTTATATTAAAGAAGTGTTAAGATTTTTTAATGTTTGGATGCAAACTGTGTTGTCACCTGTGATTACCTTTTTTCTTTTTTTGGTAGTATTTAGTCTGGCAGTTGGAAAAGGAAAAGAGGATGTGCTTGGGTATTCTTTTACTATTTTTTTAATACCAGGATTAATTGTCATGCAAATGATGCAAAATGCTTTTGCAAATACATCATCTTCTTTAATGATCTCTAAAATGCAAGGAAACATAGTTGATCTTTTGTACCCACCTCTTTCCGCTTTAGAAGTTACAGTAGCGATGCTAGCTGGAGGGATTACTAGGGGTTTGGTGGTAGGAATAGTCTCTATATCCGTTTGTATTATTTTTATTCACGTTCCTATTCATAATATTTTTATTATTTTCATTTACGGTTTTTTGGGATCTTCCTTGCTTGCAAGCTTAGGGTTTTTAGCTGGTCTTTGGTCAGAAAAATTTGACAATATGGCTGCTGTTACTAATTTTATTATTGTTCCACTTTCTTTTTTATCGGGAACTTTTTATTCCATTAAAAACCTGAATATTTATATTGAGACAATCAGTACTTTTAATCCATTTTTTTATATTATTGATGGTTTCAGATATGGTTTTTTAGGAGCATCAGATAGCTCACCACAGGTTGGATTGATTGTTTTAATCATTACGAATATTATCACCTGGTACATTTGTTATTTTTTATTTAATAAAGGCTATAAAATAAAATTTTAATATAATTATGAGCGCTGTTCTTGGGACATATAATAGAAGAGATGTTTCTTTTTCAAAAGGAAAGGGTTGTTATCTATATTCAACTACTGGTGATAAGTATTTAGATTTTGTATCCGGCATAGCCGTAAACTCTCTAGGACACTGTCATAAACATCTTGTTGAAACTATACAAAAACAAGCAGAAAAATTGTGGCATGTGTCAAATGCATTTATTATTCCAGAACAAGAAAAACTAGCCCAAAGATTAGTAGATAATACTTTTGCTGATTACGTTGTTTTTATGAATTCAGGAGCGGAGGCAACAGAGGCAAGTATTAAAATTGCTAGAAAATATTTTTACGAAATAGGTCAACCAGAAAAAAACAGAATTATAACTTTTACAGGCGCTTTTCATGGAAGAACATTGGCATCATTATTTGCAGCAAATAATCCAGAGCACATAAAAGGCTTTGGACCAAAAGTAGATGGTTTTGATCAAGTTCCTTTCGCAGATCATGATGCTTTAAAAAAAGCTATTAATAAACATACAGCTGCTATCATGGTAGAGACCGTGTTTGGCGAAGGTGGAGTTAAAGTTTTGCCAAAGGAATGCTTGATTGGTCTTAAAAAATTATGTGAAGAAAAAGATCTGCTTCTTATTTTAGATGAAGTTCAGTGTGGTATTGGAAGAACAGGAAAGTTTTTTGCTTTCGATTGGGCGGGAATTGAGCCTGATATAGTTCCTATTGCAAAAGGAATAGGAGGAGGTTTTCCTATTGGAGCTTGTTTAGTAAATAAAAAAGCATCAATCGGGATGAAGGCTGGAACTCATGGAAGCACATTTGGCGGAAATCCTTTAGCCATGAGTGTTGGCAATGCTGTGTTAGATATTATTTTAGAAAAAGGTTTTTTAGAGCACGTTCAAGAAGTAGGAAATTATTTTGAAGAAGAGTTAAAAAAACTTCAGGTAAAATATCCAAGTGTTATTCTCGAAGTGAGAGGAAAAGGATTGCTTAGAGGAATAAAGCTTAAAGAAGATAATGCAAAGTTTTTAGATCACTTATTTAAAAACAAAATGCTAGGTGTAAAAGCTGCAGAGAATGTAATAAGATTACTTCCTCCGCTTATTGTTACAAAAAAAGAAATAGATAAAGCAATTATTATCTTAGAAAAAACGGCAAAGGAATTTAAATAGTGAAACATTTTTTAGATCTTAGTCACATTAGTAAAAAAGAATTAAGAAATATTGTAGACGAGGCAAAAAGAAGAAAGAAAAAATCATCCACAAAAAGTAAAGTGTTAGTTACAGAAAACAGTAGCGCTAAAGATAAGTTGCTACTTATGATTTTTGAAAAGCCCTCCACAAGAACTAGATTATCTTTTGACCTAGCGATGAGACAATTGGGTGGCCAAACAATCGTGATGAATTCTAATGATATGCATTTGGGAAAAGGAGAGGAAAGCATCGAAGATACTGCTAAAGTTATATCTTCTTTTTCAGATATTGTGATGTTTAGAACTTTTGCACACAAGTCTTTACTGGAACTTGCACATTTATTAACCATTCCTTTAATCAATGGCCTTACGGATCATTCGCATCCTTGCCAATTACTTAGTGATGTACTTACATTTGAAGAAAACAAAGGATCTATCAAAGGAGCAAAGATTGCTTGGATAGGTGATGGAAATAACGTGACCAATTCTGCAATTGAAGCAGCTGTGCAGTTTGATTTTCAATTAAATATTTCATGCCCTAAAGGATATATGCCTTCCAAAAAAATATTAGATTGGGCTGAAGCGAAAAATGGAAAAATAGTTATTTTTAAAGATCCATTAAAGGCAGCAAAAGGAGTAGATTGTATTATGAGCGATAAGTGGATTTCTATGGGCGACCATGTGAATGTTAAGAAAAAAAAATCTGCATTAAAGCCATATCAAGCTAACAAAAAATTAATGAGTTGTGCAGATAAAGATGCAATTTTTATGCATGTCCTGCCCGCAGCAAGAGGTGAAGAAGTTACCGCAGATATTATAGACGGCCCGCAGTCAGTTATTTGGCAACAAGCTGAAAATAGACTACATGGACAAAAGGCAATAATTGATTGGTGTTTAGACTAATTTTTCCAAAAAGAAGGAAAAAATAAAACAAGAACTGTAAAAAATTCTAATCGTCCCAATAACATCGCAAAACTCAAGTACCATTTCGTAAGTTCGGGTAATTGCTTGAAGCTTCCTGAGGGACCGACTATTTCACCAAGACCAGGTCCCACGTTTGAAATACAAGTAGCTGCCGCTGAAATGGCAGTAATAAAATCTAACCCTGACAAAGATAACAGAGCGGTTATAATAAAAAATATAAAAATATATAAAAAAACAAAAGTTAATACTGAGGTCAATAAAGTATCTCCAATAATTTCTCCTTGATATTTTATCGGGAATACACCGTTCGGATAAATGATTTGTTTAATTTGTTTTGTTATAAATAAGTGTAATATTTGAAATCTAAATATTTTAATTCCACACGTTGTAGAAGCAGAGCAACCTCCCACAAACATTAATATTATAAAAAAGAAGGATGAAAAATTTCCCCAAGTACTAAAATCTTCGGTTGTAAATCCTGTGCCAGTTAAAATAGAAACAACATTAAAAGCAGTTTCTCTAATATTGTGGGGAATAGAATCTTTTACGAAAAAATAGGAGTAAATAATAATTATAATAGACGATAAAAAAGTAAAAAGAAAAAAACCACGAATTTGGGCATCTTTATAAAATACAAAAATATCTCCTTTGATAAATTTTAAATAAGTTAAAAATGGGATACTTCCACACATCATAAAAATAATAGCAATTATCTCAATTGGAGCGGAATCGTAATATCCCATGGATAATGTGTGAGTAGAAAATCCACCAGTTGAAATTGTTGTAAATGAGTGGGCTACTGCATCAAAAGCATCCATTCCATAAAAATAAAATCCAAGCGCACAAAACAAAGTTAATATTAAATAAATTTTAGTACAGACCATGGCAATTTCTTTTGAACTAGGAAGTATTTTTTCAAATTCGGACCCTTCTGACTTAAATAAAGACATCCCTCCAATATTTAAAAGAGGCAAGACTGTAATTGCCATTACAATAATTCCAATTCCACCAAGCCACTGCAACATAGATCTCCAAATAAGCACTCCTTTAGATGCAATTTCAATGTTATCTAAAATTGTAGAACCTGTTGTTGTAATTCCTGACATGGATTCAAAAAATGCATCCGTAAAAGATAATTTTAGCGAGGAGAACATCAATGGAAAGCTTGCAAATAAAGTTATGGCAATCCATGAAAAAGAAGTCATCATGAACGCCTGCTTAATATTCAGACCTTTATGTTCTGTTTGATTAGTTACTAATAAAAGATAGCCGATGAATATTGAAAAAACTGACCAAAATAAAAAGTTATGTGATTTATCGCCTATAGTTAGTTCAACTATGTAGGGTATCAACATAAATAGACCCAAAATAATAAGCAGGGTGCCAATTACTAAAAAAACTGTTTTTGTTCCGTCTTTCATAATTTTATTAACCCAACTAAAAATATATTAATTTGTTTTTAAAACAAATGATGTTTCATTGGAAAATACATGACAAAAATTTACATTTTGAGTTATAAGGAATGAATTTCTGTAAATGACTGATAACGAGTATTTAGAATCAAAAGCTTGGCCATTTGTTGAAGCAAGAGACCTTTTAAAAAAAAGAAAAAAACTTTTGGAAAAAAAAGGCTATGCTTTATTCCAAACTGGTTACGGGCCAAGCGGATTACCTCACATAGGAACATTCGGAGAAGTTTGCCGAACTACGATGGTCATTCAGGCATTTCAAAAAATTTCAAACATTCCTGTTAAGCTTTTTACTTTTTCTGATGATATGGATGGACTTAGAAAAGTACCTGAAAATATTTCAAATAAAAAAATATTAGAAGACAATCTTCACAAACCTTTAACTAGTGTGCCAGATCCATTTGGAAAATTTGCAAGTTTTGGAGAACATAACAATCAAATGTTGCAAAGTTTTTTAGATAAATTTGGTTTTTCTTATGAATTTAAAAGCTCAACCGTTTTATACAAGTCCGGAATTTTTGATGAAGCGTTAAAGCTTGTCTTAAGGAAGTACGACGAAATAATGAGTGTTATATTGCCAACGCTTGGCGAAGAGAGAAAAAAATCTTACAGCCCTTTTTTACCAGTTTGTCCCGAAACTGGAAAAGTATTAGAAGTGGCTGTTTTAGAAAAAGATATTCAAAATGGTGAAATTGTTTATGAGAGCAACGGCAAGAAATTCAAAACAAAAGTAATAGGTGGACATTGCAAACTTCAGTGGAAAGTGGATTGGGCGATGAGATGGCACGCATTAGAAGTTGACTTTGAGATGTATGGAAAAGATTTAATTCCAAGTGCTGAACTATCACAACAAATATGTAAAATACTTGGTCATGTTCCTCCTAACGGTTTTTACTATGAGTTATTTTTAGATGAAAAAGGAGAGAAGATTTCAAAATCTAAAGGGAATGGAATTTCAATCGAGGATTGGCTGAAATACGCAAGTCCAGAAAGTTTGGCTCTATATATGTATCAAAATCCGCAGAGAGCAAAAAAATTATATCCGCAAGTTATTCCTAAAGCCGTAGATGAATATTTATCTTTTTTAGAAAAATTCCCAGATCAGCCGATGAAAGAACAGCTTGGAAATCCGGTCTGGCATGTTCATAATGGAAATCCCCCTAAAGAAAAAAGCGTTATTAGTTTTGGAGTTTTGCTGAATTTAGTAAGTGTAAGTAACGCTTCTAGCGAAGATGTATTGTGGAAATTTGTTAAAAATTTTAGTCCTGATTTAGATAGATCAAAACATCCTATTCTTGAAGGTCTCATTACAAATGCAATTGCTTATTTTAATGACCACGTCAAAATTCATAAGAAATATAGACAGGCTAATGAACTAGAAACAAAAGCATTATTAGAGCTTATAGAAGAAATAAAAAAAATGCCAGGAAGTTTAACTCCAGAAGAAATTCAAACTATTGTTTTCTCAGTGGGTAAAAATTACTATCCAAAAGAAGAGTTAAGAAATTGGTTCAAGGCTATTTATGAAGTAGTTTTTGGTGATGAACAGGGACCGCGAATGGGTTCGTTTATTTGTTTTTTCGGCAAACAAGAAACAGTAGATCTAATTACTAAATCATTAAACAGAAACTAGACGTGCATGATATACCAAATCATTAATACACTGCTCAAAAAAGCAGACCCAGAACTTGCACATAGTTTGGCAATAAAATTTTTAAAAAATAATTTCTTACCTTTGCAACTTTTTACGAGCAAAACATCCAAAAAATTAGAAATGAATCTTTTGGGAAAAACTTTTAATAGCCCTGTAGGATTGGCAGCAGGTTTCGATAAAAATGCAGAAATTTACAACTCCATTTATAAGCTTGGCTTTGGATTTGCAGAAATAGGCACAGTTACTCCATTGCCGCAATCAGGAAATCCGAAACCGAGAGTATTTAGATTAAGTGAAGATAAGGGAATTATTAATAGACTTGGCTTTCCAAGTGAAGGCATGGTTAAAGTTAAGGAGACGATACAACAAAATAAACCAACAGGAATATTTGGAATTAATATCGGACCAAATAAAGAAAGTATATCTAAAATTGAAGATTACTTACAATGCCTTGAATATTTTTGTGATTGCTGTGACTATATTTGCATTAACATATCTTCTCCCAATACCCCAAACCTAAGAGATCTTCATGAAAAAAACAAAATAGAAGAGTTATTAACATCGATTAAATTAAAACAAAAAACATTAAACAATAAAACTCCAATTCTTCTTAAAATTTCTCCAGATATAAGCGATGCTAATATTTCTGAACTTTCAGCAATTATTCTTCAGCAAAAAATTGATGGAGTAGTGCTTACTAATACGACAATTACTAGAAATAAAGACATAATAAGTTTAAACAAAAACGAAGTTGGAGGTCTTTCCGGTAAGCCGCTATTTGATGTGTCTAATGAAATTATAAAAAAGTTTTATTCTATATTAAAAAATCAGGTGCCTATCATAGGTGCTGGCGGGGTAACAGATGGACAAACGGCATTAGCAAAAATTAAGTCAGGAGCTTCTTTACTTCAACTTTATACGTCCTTTGTGTATGAGGGTCCTTATATTGCGAATAAAATTAATGGAGAATTAGAAGATCTTTTGCAGTCTGAAGGTTATGAGACTTTAAAAGATGCCGTAGGTAAAGATTGTATATAATAAAATTAAGTGAGTTAAAATAACGTTTCCAGTTAGAAAAAATCTCATTCTTATATAATCAGGCATGCTATGAGCTGCAGTTTTTTTATCACAAATATAAATCAATATATAAATTAGGGCATAGATAATTACCTTTAATGAGTAACTTACAAACAACTCTGAAATCATAGCAATAAGAGGAAAAGTAACGGATAATATTCTAAAAAAAGCATTATTTTTTTGTTTAGGTAATATCATTAGTTTCATCCACAAGGATCCAGATAAAAAACAAATAATAATTACAGAATATAAAAAAAATATATCTATAAAAAAGTTATAATCTTCGAAAATAGAAATAATTGCAAAAAAATAAAAAGGAATTAAACCCAAATAACTAAGAGATAAAATATTTTTATTTAAATTCATTAAATAAATTTTCTAAATCCATAAGCTGCAATTATTCCTATAATAATTGCTAGAAATATAGAACTTAGCGCGTACAGCGAAGGAAAGTTTTGTGAGACATTTATAATAAATTCAGTAATAATATTTAGTTCATGAGAGACAGGTAGTTGTTTAGTGATGTTTGCAGAGGGTATAATTTTGTGAAAAAATAAGTCGTAGCCAAATTTAAAACCAAAAATAACGACAAGTATCGACAGCATAGCTCTTAATTCTTCACTTTTTAGTTTGCTGCCAATTTTAGTTCCAATTTGAGCCCCAACAACTGACCCAACCACCAGAATAAGAACTAAGTAAATATCAATAGTATTGTTATTAAGAGCATGTAGCAAAGTTACAATAATCATAATAAAGATCATTATAAAAAGTGAAGTTCCAGGAACCAGCCTTGCAGGCATGCCTAAAATATAAATCATAATTGGAACTAACAAAAACCCACCACCCACGCCTAGCATTGAAGAAAGAATTCCAACAACTATTCCAAAAAATATTGGAGGTATAATACTTATATATAATTTAGATTTTCTTATTCTCATTTTAAAAGGAAGATGATGAACCCAGTAGTGTCTATGTAATTTTCTTCGAATAAAACGGTTTAATTTAATCCTTCTTATTTCTATCAAACTTTCAAACAGCATTGAGACTCCAATGCTTGTTAACAATACGCAATACATTATGGATATAATGTTATTGACCGAACCTTGTAGTAAAAAAAATTTAAATATAATTATCCCAACAATTGAACCAAAAACACCGCCTGACAAAATGAGTAATCCCATCTTAATATCTAATTGATTTTTAAACCAATGAGCTAGTGTTCCAGAAACGGAGGCAGCTAAAATATTGTTAGCACCATTAGCAACAGCATAAATAGGAGGGATGCCTAAAAAAATTAAAATAGGGGTAATTAAAAATCCACCTCCAATCCCCAAAAGACCTGCAAAAAAGCCAACTACAACACTAATTATAAGAAAAGTTGCGACATTAATCGTGACATCTGCAATGGGTAAATAAACTTGAAGCATTAATTAAAAAGAAAACTCATTAATAATGCAATATTCTTCAAGTAGTTAAATGTCAAATCGCCAAAATAATGGCTTGACCATAAAACTTTATCAAAATATACCCCTTGCCGGAGAAGCTTATGGCAAATTTATGTGAATTAACTGGAAAAAAACCAATGAGTGGTCACAAAGTTAGTCATGCGAACAACAAAACAAAAAGAAAATTTTATCCAAATATTAAAAAAGTTACTTTGAGAAGTGAAATACTAAATAAAAATATCAGATTTAAAATTTCAACACGAGCTTTAAAAGCTGTAGATTTTAGAGGCGGAATAGATGAATTTTTAATCAGAGCAAAAAACAAAAAGTTAGCTTTAAGAGTTAGAAAAATCAAAAAAGAGATAATGGCGAAGTCTCTTTAGTCAATCTTTTTGAAATATAAAAAAATTATCCCTTTCGTTTTTTTAATGATGCTGGTAGTGTTAGCATCAAATTATTTAGTTCAGTATCCTTTTTACTATTTCAATTTAGAAAATATTTTGACCTGGGGAGCATTTACGTACCCCGTTGCCTTTTTGATTACTGATATAGCTAATCGAGTGTATGGTTTTTCATTTGCTAAGAAAGTGATTTTAGCAGGATTTGTATGGGGAGTTATTGTTTCTTATTTTTTTACATTAAGTCCAATTGATTTAATTGGAATTAGGATTGTCATAGGATCTGGAACTGCTTTTTTATTAGCTCAAATGATGGATGCTAAAATTTTTGATAAACTAAGAACTAGCAAACAATGGTTTATTCCACCATTCATTTCTTCTTTTTTTTCGTCGGCAATAGATACTTTGTTGTTTTTCTCTATTGCTTTTTATGGAACAGATGTCCCTTGGATTACCCTTGGCTTAGGAGATTTTTGTGTAAAAATGTTACTAGCAGTTATTATGCTAATTCCATTTAAAATTATCGTTTCAAATTTGTTATTAGTTAAGCGTACGACCATCAGCTGAAAACAATTCAACTAATCTATCTACCATAGCATCACCTAACTCTTGAACATCCGCTATTTTAATTGCCTGTTTGTAGTAATTAGAAACGTCATGGCCAATACCAATTGCATTAATCTCAACATCCTTGCTTTCCTCCACCCATTGCACCACTTTTTTAAGATGCTGTTCTAGATAGTTTCCAGAATTTACAGATAAAGTAGAGTCATCTACAGGAGCGCCATCAGAAATTACCATGATTATTTTTCTTTCTTCTTTTCTCTTTTGCAATCTGTTGAAAGCCCACAATATCGCCTCTCCATCTATATTTTCTTTTAGAATTCCTTCTTTGAGCATTAGCCCTAAGTTATTTTTAGCCCTTCTCCAAGGTGTGTCGGCAGATTTATAAATAATATGACATAAATCATTCAGTCTACCTGGGTTATTTTTTTTATTTTTCATCCAGAGTTCTCTACTTTTTCCACCCTTCCAATTTAGAGTAGTAAAACCAAGAACTTCTACTTTTACAGAACATCGTTCCAATGTTCTCGAAAGAATGTCGGCGCAAATTGCTGCAATAGTAATAGGCCTTCCTCGCATAGAACCAGAGTTGTCTATTAAAAGAGTTACTACAGTATCTTTGAATTCAACATCTTTTTCTTTTTTATAAGAAAGAGAATTAAAAGGATCCATTACTACCCTTGGTAATTTAGATGCATCTAGAATTCCTTCTTCTAAATCAAAACTCCAAGATCTATTTTGTTTTGCTAATAATTTTCTTTGTAGTTTATTTGCCAAACGAGAAATAAAATTTTGCAAACTAGCTAATTGCAAATCTAAATTACTTCGTAATTTTTTTATTTCTTCTTCTGTAATTAAGTCTTTCGCATCAATTATTTTATCAAATTGATTTGTAAAAATAGAATATTTTCTTGGATCTCCGTCCTTTAAAGGCTGTCTTTGTCCTTGAGGAAGATTTTCATCATCACTTTCTTCTAATGACGTTTCTTGGTCATTCAGGCTGGGATCAAATTCAATTTCGGGAACAATATTATCCATGTCGAATTCCTGAGTTTTGGATTGCTGATTCTCTTCTTCCATAGATTTCTGTTGATTTTGGCTATCATTATTATTTTCTTCACTATTTTGATTTTCTAAATTTTCAGGTTCATTTTTTTGGTCGTTAATTTCTAGTTCTTGAATAATGGATTTTACTAATACCGTATATTCTTGTTGGTTGTTTAGGGATGTATTTAATTTTGAAATTTTGTTTAATATTTTTTTATCAAACAAATCATCCCATCGTTTAAAATCTTGTTTTTTATTTTCATTAATAGGTAAATCCATTAAATTTTTTCTTAAGTATGCTTCAAACGCGTCAGCTATAAAGTTTTGAGAATGAACGTCGCTATTTAATATTTTTTTTTGATAATAATTATTTAGATTATTTTTAATTCCCAAGTATTGGTCAGAACCAATTTTTTCATATCTGATTTTTTCTGCTATCTTGTACAGTGACTTGCTGACAGTTCCTCGTGGTTCATTTTTTTTAGAAATGTCTTCATTATTATATCTAATACGTAGAGCTTCTGAATCCGCCGTAGCTCTTGCTTCCAATACCTCATCTGGGTTATCTGCAGAAATAATTTTAGGTATATGAACCTTGGCTACTTGCTGCTGATCTTCTATGGAAATCGTATTTCTAGCTATTGCTTTTGCGGTTGAGAATACTGCGTTCTTAAAGTTTTCTAGTTCTTGTTTATTATCCATTATTCTTCCCTGCTAATTTAGCAGCAGCAGCAGAGTTGATCTCCTGCCCAAAACATCTTTGATAATATTCAGAAACAATAGATCTCTCCAATTCATCACATTTATTTAAGAAAGAAACTTTAAAAGAATGACCTAAATTTTTAAAAATATTATAATTTTCAGACCAGGTAATTACCGTTCTAGGACTCATCACGGTTGAAATATCTCCGTTTGCAAAACCTTTTCTAGTTAAGTTTGCAACTTTAACCATATTGCTTATAAGCTTTTTTCCTTCTACATTATTTAAAAATGCACACTTGGATAAAACAATAGCCTCTTCCTTATCTGGATTTAAATAATTAAGAGTAGTGACAATATTCCATCGATCCATCTGCCCCTGATTTATTTGTTGAGTTCCGTGATAAAGACCGCTGGTATCTCCTAAGCCTATTGTGTTAGTCGTAGCAAACAATCTAAAATAAGCGTGTTGTTTAATAACTTTGTTTTTATCTAATAGAGTAAATTTTCCATCACTTTCAAGAACTCGCTGAATAACAAACATAACATCGGGTCTGCCAGCATCATACTCATCGAATACTAAAGCAACAGGGTTTTGTAGCGACCAGGGAAGAACTCCCTCTTTAAATTCTGTGATTTGTTTATTGTCTTTTATAACAATTGCATCTTTTCCTATTAAATCAATTCTGCTTATGTGACTGTCTAAATTTACTCGAACACAAGGCCAATTCAATCTAGCAGCAACTTGTTCGATATGAGTTGATTTCCCAGTTCCATGAAAACCTTGCACTAGCACTCTTCGATTAAATGAAAAACCAGCCAAAATTGCCAATGTTGTTTCTTTATCAAAAATATAACTTTGATCTATATCCGGCACATATTCGTTTTTTTTTGAAAAACCATCGACCATCATATTGCTATCAAAGCCAAACACTTCTTTGAGAGATATTTTCATGTCCGGCTTGTTTTCAAATGGTATTGTGCTCATGCAACCTCAGTATTTTTGTTAATAGAATTATTTAAAAAAGAATAAGCAAGGGTGATTTCTTTTAATTTTTCTTCGTATTTTTTATTTCCAGCATTAATATCAGGGTGATATTTTTTAACAAGTTTTTTAAATTGTACTCTAATATCGCTCCAATTTACTTCAGTATTTAATTCCATTTTTTTTAAAGCCAGAACTTGTGTGTGGTTATATTTTGCACCAGTATAAGAAGTTGAACTTTTAAATTTATTAAAAAATAGCAATTCATCTTCAATCGCATTGTTCCACAATTTCTGAAAAAAAGTATCTTTGTTTCCAAATTTTTGAGTTTTTTTATGAAAAGTTAAATCATCATACATAAAATTTTCTATTTCAGATTGAGACATTCCATCAAAAAAATCCCATTTTTGATTATAAATTTTTACATGTTCTTCACAAAACCATAAAAAATTATCCAAATCTTTACTGGGTGCTTTGAATTCTCCAATCTGGCAGCAGCCTTCCCAGTCGCATCCTAATTTTTCCTTATCAATATGTTCCTGGTGATGATCCATGCAATACCACAAGTATTCTTTATTTTTTTTATCCTTAATAAGAACTTGCTTATAAGCTCTCTGATTGCAGTATAATTTTTCACAATTTTTTTTCATAACCTTTAAAAATTGATACTATAATAAATTATATAAATATGGAAAAAAATATTGCTGCAGATATAAAAGAAAAAATTCAAAACGAACTAGGTCTATTACATATGGAGGTTATTAATAACTCTCACTTGCATCAACATCACAGCTCTTCTCCTAAGAATGGCAATAGCCATTTTCGATTAATTGTATCTTCTAAAGAACTGAAAGGACTAAGTCGTATTCAAATTCATAAAAAAATTTACGCTATTCTTAAAGAGGAATTAAAATATACCATTCATTCATTGGAAATTTCAATTAATGACTAGTTTTTTTTGGCAATACTAGCTTGATCTGAGTTATTTGATTTTTATTTTTATTAATAATCTCGTACAAAATATTTCCAAAAGAAAAAATCTGCCCCACTTCCGGAAAAGATTCTGTTTCATGAATTAAGTACCCAGCGATCGTTGAAGAGTTATTATTTGGAATTGCAATATCAAGCTCTCGATTGATATCACGAATATTTACATCACCCCTTATTCTGTAAGTATTGCTGTCAATTTTTCTAATTCCAACTGTTGAAAAATCTTTTTCATCAAATATGTTTCCCACAATTTCTTCAATAATATCTTCCATCGAAATTAGTCCCATCAACTCACCGTACTCATCAACTACAAACGCCAACTTTTCATGCCTTTGAATAAATTCAGTAAGTTGATCTTTGGCCTTAGTTGTTTCGGGAATAAACCAAGGTTTAATTAAATTTTCTTTAATTTTTAAAATATCTAATTGTCCTTTATCATTTAAGTTGGTCAATACATTTTTGGCATGGATAAGTCCTAAAATATTGTTTGGGTTTTTTTCCCACACAGGTATTCTGCTGAATGAACTTTTTGAAATTTTAGAAAAAAATTCATTAGTATTATTCAGGTCTATAGAATAAATATTTTTTCTATGGGTCATAATCTTCTCAACAGTAATTTCTTTTAAATCTAGGATTGCATTGAGCATGTTACCCTCATCTTTTAGCAATCTGCCCTCATCTTCGTGCATATCTATAATGTTTCTAATGTCCTCTCTTGCTGTTTTAGATGTTATTTTATTATCCATATCGATTCTCATAATTTTGAAAAAAGACCAATTAATCCCCTTGATCAGTAGCATGATCGGAGTGATTATTTTGGAAAAAAAAACTAAATATTTTGCCATTGCTAAAGCAAATCTATCCGGTTTTATTAAAGCATAGCTTTTAGGAAGCACTTCTGAAAAAATAACAATTAGTAAAGACATGATAATAGTTGAATAAACAACAGCATTGTCACCATAATATTTAATTAGAACCGCGGTCGCTAACACTGATGCCAAAATATTTACAAAATTATTTCCTATAAGTAATGAACTAATCAGATCGCTTTTTTTACTTATTAGGTAGAGCAGATGTTTTGCTCTTTTATCGCCGCGTATAGCCATTTTATGAATTTTACTTTTAGAAACGGAGGTAATAGATGTTTCTGAACCAGAAAGCAAACCTGATAACAAAAGTAAAAAAATAATGATTAAAATAGATATTAATAAATCGTCAGACATTTATTAGTTCATTTTTTACAAATGGAATTAGGGTCTTGCCTAAAGTTGTTTTGTAAATAAATGCTTTCCCAATTTGTTTTAGCAAAATTAAATTTATTGTGTCCGAGTTGTTTTTTTTATCTTTTTTCATAATGTCTGCAAAATTATGAATTTGGCTTGAACGCAAATATTTTTTTAAAGAATATTTTAAATTAAGTTTGGAATATAGATGGGTTATTTTATGTAATTCTACTTTATTAAGAAATCCTCGAGTAACAGATACTTTGCTAGCCGCCATCATGCCTATAATTACAGCTTCGCCGTGATTTAGTTTCGAAGAATATTTTAAATGGGATTCTAAAGCGTGACCAATGGTGTGGCCAAAATTAAGTATGGCCCTCAACCCTTTCTCTTTTTCATCTTTTCCAACAATTAGTGCTTTGCTTTTGCAACTAATTTCGATCGCTTTTAATATTGTTTTACGATTCAGTCGATCAATAATTTCATGTCCATATTCGCATAACCAAAAAAAGAATTTTTTATTCATTATAAGTGAATATTTTAATATTTCCGCAAATCCTGATATCATTTCTCTTTTCGATAATGAATACAAAACCGCAATATCAATTAATACAAATTGAGGATGATAAAAGGTTCCAATTAAATTTTTTCCAAAATTATTGTTAACTCCCGTTTTTCCACCAACAGAAGAATCAACTTGTGCCAGAAGAGTTGTTGGAACTTGAACAAAGCCAATACCTCTTTTGAAAATACTAGCAGCAAATCCAACAATATCACCAACGACTCCACCACCCAGAGCAACAACAGTATCATTTCGGTCAAAATTATTTTTTGTTAAAAAATCCAGGATTTTGTTTACCTGAGGTAAGTTTTTATTCTTTTCACCAGCAGGAATCATTAAAGAGTAGTGATTAATTTTTTTCGGTAAAGATGCCCTAATTGTTTTTAAGTATTTATTTGGTATTTGAGAATTGCTAACAAACAAAACTTTTTTTGAATGTGTGCAGTAACGAAAATAAAATTTATAAAAATTTTTTAATATATTGTTACCCAGAACAATGGGATAACTATTGTTAGCAACCTTGATTTTAATGTTTTTTAATAACGTCATAAATATTTTTCTATTTCATTAGCAACTTTTTTTTTAGTCATGTTAGTAGCTTCAATTCTTATGTTTGCCAATTTGTAGGTAGATGTACGCTCTTTTAGAATGTTTCTAACAGAATCTTCTAATTTTTCATAATTTAACATTGGCCTTATATTCCTCGATTGTTTTATTCTTTTAACCAAGGTTTTGACATTTATATCTATCCATATAGATAAGGCTTTTTTTGATACAATTTGTCTAATCTTGTTATTTAAAAAAGCACCACCACCTAAAGCAATTACTTTTTTTTCACCGTCGATTAAACTTGTGCAAACTTCTTCTTCAATTTTTCTAAAATAGTTTTCACCTTTTGTTTTAAAAATATCCTTTATTTTCATGTCTGTCTTTTTTTCGATTTCGACATCAATATCTAAAAATTTAACTCCAAGATTACGAGCAAGCTCTTTGCCTATAGAGGTTTTTCCTGATCCCATCATTCCAGTTAAAACAAGGGTATTATTCATTGATCTTTAATATTATATAAATTATTAACATATTTTAGACTTAAATTTTTATATACTAATTTCAATAATGTTTAAAAACAAACCTATTTGGACAATACTTCTAATTTTTTCACTCATAATAGGAGTGATGATTTTAGTTAATTCTTTAAATATAGCGCCAGCATCAAAACCAGTTGAAATAAAACTTCCCAATGAAAAAATTCTGGAAGTCGTCAAATAAAATATTACAAGGTGTTTTATTAAGCACCTTTCTACTAGCAGAAATTTCCTTCTCAGAAACACCTAAGGATATTTGGGAACAGTCAAAGAGCATTAAAAAAGTTGAAACAAATAATAATTTAGAAACACAAAACAAAGAAGAACTACCTCCCACGACCATTCTACAAATACCAAAGACAGAACTGGAAATTTCTAACATAAGCCAAACCGAAATAGAACAGAGCAACAGACAGGCCATTTTTGGTATTTATGATCCTAGTGCCACAAATATTCCTTTAACTTTTTGGGAAAATATGTCCCCAGAAACTTTTGATAGTTTTAGACAAACAATGGCTCAAGGTGATAATAGACAGTCCGTTAATCAGCTTATCGCTAGAGTTTTTTTAAGCAAAACTAATCTATCCAATCATGAAGACAAGGGAATTGCATACTTAAATTTTGTAAGTTTTTTTTTAGCGTATAGCCAAGATACAAAGTTAATAGATTCTGTAATTGATCAAAATAATCTACTCCTGAATAATGAACAGTTGTTGGGATTTTTAATTAATAATAATTTTTCAAATTATCAAATGGACAAGGCTTGTAAGTATGCACAAAATTTAGGTGCAGAAATAAAAAATTTTGAATTACAAAAATTTAAAATCCTTTGCTTAGTTCAAGCCAAAGAAAGTAAAAAAGCTTTAGCAAATTTAGAATTAATTAGAGAAAATGGATTTAATGATGATTTCTTTATTCAAAAAGTTAATTTTTTACTAGGGATGTTACTAGCAAGACAAGGAGAAAGCAAAACAGATACTCTATTAAATATACATTTATCATCTTTAGTAGATCCAATGTTTAATCCTAGTTTTTCAGTTTTCAAAGGTGACCTAAATAAAACAAAATATTTTTTTAATAGTCCCTTTGTAGAAAAAATTCTTTTAGAGAATAAAGATAGTAAAAAAGAGTTTGTAACAGAAGAAGATTTTGCATTAATTGAATTTTTAGAACAGGGATCAAACATTGAATTGTTCAAAACAGAAAATATTTTTGCGATCTATAAAAAAATTATTTTTGGAATTGAGGATTTGCTTAATCCAAACGACACTTATACAAAATACCATCCTGTTAAAGGAAGGGCTTTATTGTATCAGGCAATTTTATTAACAAAAGATCAGCAGCAAAAATTCTTGTTTATTGAGGCTTTGCTAAATAGTTACAAAAAAAGCAAATTTTTGAACCTTGGTAATAAAATTTATTATCAGCTCATATCTGACATCGATCAAAAATATTTAACTAAAGAAGTTCAGGAACAAATGGTTCAGTATTTTGAAAGTTTGAAAAAAAAGAGATCTGATCTTGAAACGAATGATAAATTTTTACACACATCGGACGCAGTTTTTTTATTAACAGAAGAGAAACCAGAAATAAAATCAAAAAAATCTTTAGAAAATTTTGCAGATTTAGTTGATGATAAGAAATACGAAGTCAGAAAAAGAGATGTAGCAATGATCAATTTGTTGGCACAACAAAAAGTTAATTTACCAAGTTCTTTGAGAAAATTTGTAAATTCTGATGAGATTTATATTCCAAATAAAATTTACAATATGTTAGAAAAAAATGAAAACAACAAAGCAACGCTTGAAGTTTTGCAATTAGTTAAGAATCTTAATTCTAGTAAAGAATATGCGAGAGACTTTCTTGTAATCACTAAAATATTGGATCGATTGGGTTTTGGATTGATCAAGCAAGATTTTATTAAATATGAACTAATAGCTAGCTAAATTCTAAGCTGATTTTTTTTCAAGTCGTCTAAGGTGTAAGATGGGTTCCGTGTAACCAGAAGGTTGATTTTTTCCTTCAAATATTAACTCGCAAGCTGCTTTAAAGGATACTGAGTTTTCAAAATCTTTTGACATAGGTACATAACTTTTGTCTGAACTGTTCTGCTGATCAACAACTTTCGCCATTTTTTTCATTATTTCTAAAACTTTTTCTTTTGTTGTAATTTCGTGGTGCAACCAATTTGCAATGTGTTGGGATGATATTCTTAAAGTGGCTCTATCTTCCATCAGTCCAATATTATTTACATCTGGAACTTTAGAACAACCTACTCCTTGATCAATCCATCTCACAACATAGCCAAGAATACCTTGGGCATTATTTTCAATTTCTTTATTTATTTCTTCTTTGGACCAATTAGGCCTGTCTGCTACTGGAATAGTTAAGATGTCATTTAGATTAGCTTTATCTCTGGATAACAATTCTTTCTGTCTCTCAAATACATTTATTTTATGATAGTGCGTTGCATGTAAAGTTGCTGCAGTTGGAGATGGAACCCAAGCACAATTTGCACCTGCTATGGGATGACTTGCTTTTTGATCCAACATATCTTTCATTTTATCTGGCATGGCCCACATACCTTTGCCAATTTGTGCTTTACCAGAAAAACCACAATTTAATCCTATGTCTACATTCCAGTTTTCATAAGCAAGCAACCAACTAGATTTTTTCATCTCTCCTTTAAAAATCATAGGACCAGCCTCAAATGAAGTGTGCATTTCATCGCCAGTTCTGTCTAGAAATCCAGTATTAATAAAAGCTATTCTTTTTTTAGCTTGTCTAATACATTCTTTTAAATTTACCGTAGTTCTTCTCTCTTCATCCATAATACCTATTTTGATGGTATTAGGTTTTAATTTAAGAACTTTTTCGACGTTTGAAAATATTTCATCAGCAAAAGCAACTTCTTCAGGACCATGCATTTTTGGCTTCACAATATAAATCGAACCTGTTCGTGAATTTAACTTGTTTTTAAAATCATGAATTGCGCAAAGTACAGTGATGAATGCATCCATTATTCCCTCTGGAATTTCTGAACCGTTATCTAATGTTATAGAAGGGTTTTTCATTAAGTGACCAACGTTTCGAACCAAAATTAGAGATCTTCCATGAAGGCTAATTTTTTGGTCTTTGTTATTTAAATATTCTCTGTCGCTATTTAATTTTCTTACAAATTTTTTTCCATTTTTAACCATTTCAGTTTGAAGTGTGCCTTTCATAATCCCAAGCCAATTTCTATAGCACTTGATTTTATCCTCTGCATCAACTGCAGCCACCGAGTCTTCTAAATCCATTATAGTTGAAATTGCAGATTCAATAACAATGTCGCTTATGTTCGCTTTGTCGTCTTTTCCAATTACATGCTTTGCATCAATATTAAGTTCTATATGTAAATAATTATTTTTTAAAAGAATGATTGTCGGTTTTTCCTTTGTTCCTTTGTATCCAATAAACTTTTCTTTATTTTGTAACGTTGTTTTGGATTTATCTAATAGGTGTATTGTTAAATTCCCTTTTTCGATTGAAAAACCAGATACTTCAGTCCAATTGCCCTTTTCTAGCGGAGTAACCTGATCTAAAAGCATCCTTCCTTTTTCTATTACTTTCTCCCCCCTCTTCGGATTATAAGAAGTGGCTTTTTCACAACCGTTGTCATCTTCAATAACGTCGGTTCCATAAAAGGCATCATATAAACTGCCCCATCTAGCATTTGCAGCATTGAGAGCATACCTAGCATTGTCTACAGGAACCACGAGCTGTGGCCCGGCAATATTTGAAATTTCTTGATCTACGTTTTCAGTTTCTATTGTAAAATCTTCTTGTTCTTCAACTATATAGTTAATTTCCTTTAAAAAGTTTTTATAGTTCTCAAGGTTAAAATTGTCTTTATTGCTAGTGTGCCAATTATCTATTTTTTTTTGAATTTCATCTCTTTTTTCTAATAGTAATTTGTTTTTATCAGCTAATTTATTAGCAGCTTCCATAAACCCTTGCCAAAAATTATTTACCTCTATTCCAGTACCAGGAATGATTTCATTATTTACGAAGTTGTACAGCTCTTCGTTAATTTTAGATTTTTGTATGCTAATGCTTTTTGAGCTCATTTTTAGAACGGGTAAAATGGACTAAAAAATTTAAATGTCAATTTATTTAAAAATTAATGTAATTGAGCAATATTTTTTGCGTTTAAATAAAATTAATTGTTATTTAAGATTCTGCATATATAATAATTTTAAAGCATAGATTGAATGTAATTATATCAAACAAATGCAATATTTAGATTTTGAAAAAGAATTAGAAGGACTCGATGCTCAAATCGAAGGTTTAAAAAATCCTTTTGAGAATAGTGGTCTGTCATCCTTGAACAGTAATGAAATTCAAAAAACACAATTTGCAATCGATAAAAAAATAAATGAAATTTATTTAAATTTAGATGGTTGGCAAAAAACTAAAGTAGCAAGACATAACGATAGACCGAGGTCTGAATTCTACATAAAAAATATTTTTAGTAATTTTCAGCCTATCTCCGGAGATAGATTGTTCGGAGAAGATGAGGCAATTATCGCTGGATTTGCAAAATTAAATGATCAGTCTGTTTTGGTTTTGGGTCAGGAAAAGGGAAGCGACACTGAAAGCAGATTAAAAAGAAATTTTGGTATGATGCGACCGGAGGGATACCGAAAATGCATTAGATTAATGAAGCTTGCAGAAAAATTTAAAATTCCCGTCATCACTTTTATTGATACTCCAGGTGCCTACCCAGGAAAAGGTGCTGAAGAAAGAGGTCAGGCAGAAGCTATAGCAAAATCTATAGAATGCTGTCTGTCCATATCTCAGCCAATCATATCTGTAGTAATAGGAGAGGGTGGTTCGGGTGGAGCAATTGCTTTAGCAACTTCAAATAAAGTTTTAATGTTAGAGCATGCTATTTATTCTGTGATCTCTCCAGAAGGATGTGCCTCTATTTTGTGGAAAGATGCATCAAAATCAAAAGAAGCCGCTGAGTCCATGCAAATAACTGCTCAAAGTTTATTTAAAAATGAAATTATTGATGAAGTTATAAAAGAACCTTTGGGTGGGGCGCACCGCAATCCAGAACAGGCAGTTAGTTTTGTTAAGCAAGCCTTAGTTAGAAATCTTGAAGCTTTTGCTAACAAAGATTCCACAGATATTATTGAAGAAAGAAAAAATAAGTTTTTATCGATTGGATCAAAACTTCCAGAAGAAACTGATATCTTTAATGAAAATATATTTAAATTTTCTAAACAAAATGTTTTCAATAACAAAAAGATTATTATTCCTTTAGTATTGTTTGTATTGGGAATAATTATTTGGTTGCTATATTAAAGAACCACAACACTGTTTAAATTTTTTGCCAGTAGCGGGACACTTTTCGTTTCGTGATATTTTTTCTTTTGTATTATGAGTGAGCAAACAACCTTCCACTTTTTCAGTGCTAGAATTATTTTTTTGATTGGATGTTTTGTTATTAGGAGTTTCTAAAGATACTTCAAGATTAGATAAAAATAATATTAAATTTTCTTTTATCTTATTTAATAAATTTTGAAATAATTCAAAACTCTCCCTTTTATACTCATCCAGAGGGTTCTTTTGACCATAGCCTCTAAGGCCAATAACCTGTCTTAATTGCTCTAAATACTGCAAATGACTTCTCCATTCAAAATCCAGATTTTGCAAAAATATTTTTTTTTCTACATCTTGGTTGTTAATATCGGAAATTTTTTCAATTCTTGATTTTCGTTTATTTGTAAAATTTTTTTCTAAAATTTCTATTTTTTTTTCTTTTGGGTAAGTTAGAAAATTTTTAAATTCATCATCTGAAATTTTCATTCCTGTTATTCGTTCGATTTTAAGTTTAAAATTATTTCTGTCTTCTGTATTTTCACTTAAGTTGTTACTTGCTAGCAAAATCTCATCTAGAACTTCTTTGAAAATACTATCAATGACAGAATAGATATTCGCACTCTTCATTACACGTAATCTTTGTTCATAAATAACTTTTCGTTGGTCATTCATTACATCATCAAATTGTAAAAGAGTTTTTCTGATATCAAAGTTTCTCGTTTCAACCTTTTGCTGCGCTTTTTCTAGAGCTTTGTTGATCCAAGGATGGTCAATAGATTCTCCTTCTTTAAAACCAAGTTTTTGCAACATATAATCAATTTTTTCTGATCCAAAAATTCTCATAAGATCATCTTCTAAACTTAAGTAAAAAATTGATTTTCCAGAATCTCCTTGTCGTCCAGATCTACCTCGTAATTGATTATCTATTCTTCTGCTTTCGTGTCTTTCAGTTCCAATAACAAATAAACCACCATTGGTAATGACTTGTTCCTTATCTTTTTTGTGTAACTCTTTTTCAGCATCCTCATTAGTTGCTATTTTTAATCTAGCATCCAAATTACCACCGAGTTGAATATCGGTGCCTCGACCCGCCATATTGGTTGCAATAGTTACCGAACCAGGCTGGCCTGCTAATGCAATAATTTCAGCTTCTTTTTCATGTTGTTTTGCGTTCAATACGCTATGTGTAATTTTTTCTTTTTTTAAAATATTCGAAATTTTTTCTGACTTTTCTATACTTGTTGTTCCGACCAAAATAGGCTGCTTATTAGCATGCGCTTCTTTAATATCATGGACAATTGCTTTTAGTTTTTCATTTTCAGTTCTGTAAATACGATCATTTAAATCTTTTCTCCTCATTTCAACATTAGTTGGTATTTCAGCAACATCTAATTTGTAGATATCAAATAGCTCTTCTGCTTCCGTCATAGCTGTACCTGTCATGCCAGATAATTTTTTATAAAGTCTAAAATAATTTTGGTAGGTAATAGAGGCAAAAGTTTGATTTTCACTTTGAATAGGCACTCCTTCTTTGGCTTCTATAGCTTGATGCAATCCATCAGAATATCTTCTTCCCTCCAAAACTCTTCCAGTAAATTCGTCTATAATTTGAACTTGATTATCTCTTACAATGTAATCTTTATCTTTTACAAAAAGAAGATTTGCCTTTAACGATTGATTGATATGATGAACTAGCGAGAGGTTCTGAGGATCATAAAAATTTGATCCTTGCAAAAGTTTAAGTTGGGTAAGTTTGGTTTCCACTGCATCTATTCCAGCGTCTGTTAAATTAACATTACGATCTTTCTCATCCACTTGATAATTATCTTTATTTAATTCACTAACTATTTTGTTGCATAAAAAATATTCAGTGGCGTTATTTTCTGATGGACCAGAAATAATCAATGGAGTTCTTGCTTCATCAATTAAAATACTATCGACCTCATCTACGATACAATAATAGAAGTCTCTTTGTACCATTTCTTCAATGGAAAGCTTCATATTGTCTCTTAAATAATCAAAGGCAAATTCATTATTAGTTCCGTACACTACATCGCAATTATAAATACTTTTTCTGTCTGCATCATTTGTTTGACTAGTAAGACAGCCAATACTTAAACCCAAAAATTTGTATATTCTACCCATCCATTCCGAGTCTCTTTTTGCTAGGTAATCATTAACGGTTACGACATGAACACCTTTGTCTAATAAGCTATTTAAATAAACTGGCAGAGTTGCAACTAGCGTTTTGCCCTCTCCTGTTTTCATCTCCGCAATTTTTCCCTGATGTAAAACAAGTCCGCCCATTAACTGAACATCAAAATGTCTTTGGCCAATGACTCTTTTGCTTGCCTCCCGAACTACCGCAAAGGCTTCGGGCATAATTTGATCAATGGTCTCTTTGTTTTTAAGTCGTTGCTTAAATTCCAGCGTTTTGTTTTTTAATTCTCCGTCAGAAAGCTTTAGCAAAGAATGTTCCAAGGCATTGATCTGATCAACAATAGGTTGTAAAGCGCTAACCTTCCTCTGATTGGTAGATCCAAAAATTTTTTTTAAAAAATTTAAATTTTTAAGCATTTATGTTGGCGCGTTATCTTAATTATTAATAGCAAAGTTGTCATTTCTAACTTATAAACCACTTCTTTATCAAATTATTAATTATGACAATAAGTTTTAATCAAATTTTTGGCAAAAGATCAGAATATAGGGTGAAGGATTTTCCAGAACTACCCAATATAGAAGGCTTACAGTTAGCTTTTGGAACTGCTGATCTTTATAAAAAAAAAAGAAATGACGTTTGTTTTTTTTACTTTAAAGACGGAGCTTCCTTTGCTGGAGTATATACCAAGTCAGCAGCTAAATCTCACTGCATAACTTGGAACAAAAAAATAACATCAAAAAAAATTAAAGGTCTGTTTGTTAATACTAAAAATGCAAACACGCTCAATGGACAGCAAGGCTTTGATAGCTTGAATGAAATTGCTTATTTAATATCTAGAAATAAAAATATTTCCACTAAAGATATTTTATTCGCTTCGACAGGAGTGATCGGAGAAAAATTTCCCGCCATTAAAATAAAATATTCTTTAGATAAATTATTGGATAGCACTGCAGAACCAAGCAGACTTAGCTGGGTAGCTATGGCTCATACTATCATGACAACAGACACTATTGCAAAAATGGCCTTTGAAACTTTTACCATAGGGGGAAGAGCTGTAAACATTTCTGGAATAGCAAAGGGATCTGGAATGATATTCCCGAATATGGGGACACTGCTTGGCTTTATATTTACGGATGCAAATATTGCTCCATCTGTTCTTAATTATCTATTGAAAAAAAAGGTAGAAAATACTTTTAATGCTATCACGGTTGACGGAGATACTTCTACCAATGACATGGTTTTATTATTTGCAACTAATAAATCAAAAAACAAAATGATTACAGATAAAGATTCAGCAGAAGCAAAAGTTTTTGAAAAAAAGTTGGAACAAGTTATGCTTAATCTTGCAAAGCAAGTTGCTATAGATGGAGAGGGTGCTAAAAAATTTATTACAGTTAATATTAAAAATTGTAAAAGCAAAAGTTTGGCAAAAGCAATTGGATTTTCTATTGGAAATTCACCATTAGTTAAAACAGCTATCGCTGCTGCGGACCCTAATTGGGGCAGAATTATTATGGCTGTTGGAAAAACAAATGAGTATATAAATAAAGATAAAATATCCCTAAAAATTGGCGGTTATTTAATTTTTAAGGATGGTGAAATTTCAAAAAATTACAAAGAGTCGGAAGTTAAAGAATATATGCTTGGTAATAATATAGTAATTGATGTTGAAATGGGTTCAGGAAAAGATGGTTTCACAGTTTATACTTGCGATCTAACCCAGGAGTATGTTTCTATTAACGCAGATTACCGAAGTTAATTGTGAAGACAAGGTTAGTTTCTTGCAGCATTTTACAAAAAAAAAATAAATATTTAGTTTGCAAAAGACCATCACACAAAACCTTTGCAGAATATTGGGAATTTCCTGGTGGAAAATTAGAGCAGAATGAAAATTTTTATGATGCAATTATCAGAGAACTGTATGAGGAACTTGGTATTGTCGTAACAATCAAAGACCTAAATATTATTGATAACGTTACCCATAGTTATAAAAAAAATGAAGTAATTATCATGGCTGTTTTTTTATTAAAAAAATGGAAAGGCAAAATCAAAGCCAGAGAGTCGCAAACAATAAAATGGGTATCTAAAAGCGAAATAAATAAACTAAATTTTTTAGAGGGTAGTAAAATTATATTAGAAAGAGTACAATCTAATTTTTACACATGATTAGACTAAAAAATATTTTTATAAGCATTTTGTTAGTGATCGTGTTAAATGGTTGTTCAACTATGAAATTAGAAGATTTTAAATTAAAGAAACCAGAATTAAAACTTGAAGAGTTTTTTGCTGGAAAGACAATTGCGAGAGGAGTTTTTGAGGACAGATTTGGAAATGTTAAAAAATCATTCGTTGTCCATATTGATGGAACATGGGATGGCAAACAGTTAATTTTAAAAGAAGACTTTGTCTACGATGATGGCACTACAGAGCTTAGAGTGTGGAAATTAACCAAAGAGGGTGATAATTATTATACTGGATTTGCTGATGGGGTTATAGGAATTGCTTCAGGATCTACTAGCGGAAATGCTTTTAACTGGAAATATAAATTTAATTTAAGTATTGGAAATAGTAAATTTAAAGTTGATTTTGATGACTGGATGTTTTTGCTAGATGAAAAGAATCTTTTAAATATTGCAAAAATAAATAAATTTGGCATTAATTTAGGTACAGTTATTCTCTCCTTCAGCAAAGAATAGTTAGTATATTGAAATTTTTCAAATAATTATTACATACATGTTATGATAAAATACCAACTTAAATGTGAATGCGGAAAAGAATTTGAAAGTTGGTTTAGTAGTTCAAAAGAATTCGATAAACTAGAGAAGAAAAAAATGCTTAGTTGTATTTGTGGAACCTCTAATAAAATAACAAAACAATTAATGTCACCACAAGTTGCGATCGGCAGTAAAGTGGAGAAAGATAAGCAAAAAGAAATATTTAAAAACGTCCAAAAAAAATTAGCTGATTTAAGAAGTTATGTTGAAAAAAATGCAGAATTTGTTGGTGATAAGTTTGCTTCAGAAGCTAGATCTATTTATTACGATAAAAAAAATATAAGAAATATTTATGGCAATACTACCCCTAAAGAAACTAATGAATTACTTGAAGAGGGTATAGAAGTCAGTACCGTGCCTTGGATCAGTAAAACTAATAGCTAGGGATTAATTTTTAGTAAAGTAAGACATGTAATTTACGGAAGTATCTTTGCTTAATTTCCATTTATTAACTAAAGGATTAAAAGTGACACCTATTGTCTCCTGGTGAATTAAAAAATAAGGAGAAACGTAATTAATCATTTCTTGTGGTTTTATAAATTTGTTCCAATCGTGTGTTCCTATTGGTAGCCATCGTAATATATATTCAGCACCAAGAATTGCGAATAAGTAAGATTTTGGATTACGGTTGATGGTAGAAAAAAAAATAATTCCATTTTTGTTTAAAAGTTTAGCGCAACTTTTAACAAATAAATCTACGTTCTCCACATGCTCTATAACTTCCATACACAAAACAACATCGTATTTAGCTCCAGTCATGTCTTCAGGTAATTTATTTAGATAGTTAATATTTAAATTTGTTTTTTTTGCATGTGTTTTTGCAACTTCTATATTATTTTTTGAAGCATCAATCCCTGTTACCTTAGCTCCCAATCTTGCAAATGGTTCACATAGCAAGCCACCTCCGCAACCAACATCAAGCAGATTAATTTTGGAGAAAGAAAAATTTTTATCAAGGTCTAATAAAAAATGTTTAGCTATTTTATTAACAAGATATTCTTGGCGTACAGGATTAAATTTATGCAAGGGAGAAAACTTGCCATTAGGATCCCACCATTCCGCAGCCATATCTGAAAATTTTTTAATCTCAGTGTCGCTGGAGGTTTTTTTATTCATAAATATTTTTGTATTATTGCTTATTTTTATCTACCAGAGTAATTATGTACCAAAAATATACTTTATATGTCTAAAATTGTAATGAAATTTGGCGGTACCTCTGTCGCAGATACAGACAGAATATTGCACGTGGCTAATATAATTAAAAAAAAAATTGACCAAAATCATAAAGTAGCAGTGGTTGTTTCGGCTATGGCTGGTGTTACTAACGATCTAATTCAAAAATCTAAAAAAATTTCAGATGATTTTCCAAATGATGAATACGATGCTTTATTATCCTCTGGTGAACAGGTAACCTCAACGTTACTAGCAGGTGCTTTGCAAAAATTAGGAATTAAAGCTAGATCTTGGCTTGGTTGGCAAATCCCTATTGTCACTGAGGGTGATTATAAGAATAGCAAAATTATTTCTGTAAATTCTAAAGTGTTAAATGAATCGATGGATCAAGGTATTGTTCCAATTATACCTGGATTTCAGGGTTTGTCAGAAGAAAATAGAATTACGACAATTGGTAGAGGCGGCTCTGATGCATCGGCTGTGGCTATTGCAAAATGTTTGGAAGCAGACTTTTGCGAAATTTATACTGATGTTGAAGGTGTTTACACAACTAATCCAGCTATAGAACCAAAAGCAAAAAAAATTGAAAAAATTTCATATGAAGAAATGTTAGAGATGGCGACTTTAGGAGCAAAAGTAATGCAAAGTTATTCTGTTCAAAAAGCAATGATTAACGATGTTGAAATTTATGTTAAATCAACTTTTTCAAATAATTCTGGTACGCATATTGCAGCGGAGGATAAAATTTCTTATGACAAAGTTATCACAGGAGTTGCTTATTCAAGCGATGATGCAAAAGTAACCTTGCAGGGAGTAAAAGATAAGCCGGGCGTTGCATCTGCAATCTTTAAGCCATTATATGAAAACAATATTGTGGTTGATATGATTGTGCAAAATATTTCGGCAGATAATCAAAAAACAGATATAACTTTTACAATTAAAAGAGATGATCTTAAAAAAACAAAGTCTGTTATGGATCAATTAAAAAAAGAATTAGAATATGATCATTTGCTAACAGACGATAAAGTTTCAAAAGTATCCATTGTTGGCGCTGGAATGATTACTCATCCAGGTGTCGCTTATAAAATGTTTAATGCTCTTTCCTCAAAAAAAATTAACATTCAGGTTATATCTACTTCGGAAATAAAAATTTCTGTTTTAGTAGATGAGAAAAATACTAAAGAAGCTGTTCAAGTTATTCATGATGCGTTTGGACTAGATCAATGAGCGAGATCAGACCTTTTCGAACAATAAATAGAAGAAAATCGAGACAAATTAGTGTTGGCAAAGTTTTGGTTGGAGGTGATGCGCCCATATCAGTTCAGTCTATGACCAATACATTAACAACAGACGTTAAAGGAACTGTAAAACAAATTAATGATCTAGAAGAAGCAGGCGCAGATATTGTTAGAGTTTCTTGTCCAGATGAAGAATCTACCAAAGCGTTAGCTCAAATCGTTAAACAAATAAATGTACCCATAGTTGCCGATATTCATTTTCATTATAAAAGAGCAATAGAGGCTGCAAAATCAGGCGCAAGTTGTCTTCGAATAAATCCAGGAAATATTGGCTCAAAAGAAAGAGTTGCCGACATAGTGAAAGCAGCAAAGGATTATAATTGCTCCATCAGAATTGGTGTTAATGGAGGATCTTTAGATAGTGCTTTATTAGAAAAATATAAAGAACCTTGCCCAGAAGCATTAGTTGAAAGCGCTATGATGAATATTAAAATTTTAGAAGATCTAGATTTTTTCAACTTTAAAATAAGCGTTAAGGCCTCAGATATTTTTCTTGCAACACACTCATACAGAATTCTGGCATCTAAATGTGATTATCCTCTTCATCTAGGAATTACAGAAGCTGGCAGTTACTTTGTAGGTACGGTTAAATCTTCTATTGGAATGGGAATGTTATTGATGGATGGTATTGGGGATACAATTAGAGTTTCTTTATCTTCCGACCCAGTTGATGAAATTAAAGCAGGTTTAGAGATTTTAAAAAGTTTAAATCTAAAACATAGAGGAGTTAGAATTATTTCATGCCCATCCTGCGCCAGGCAAGCATTTGAAGTAATTAAGACAGTTGAGGTATTGGAAAAGAAATTATCGCATATCAAAGAATCATTAACACTCTCTATTATTGGCTGCGTCGTTAATGGTCCAGGTGAAGCCTCACAAACGGATATTGGTTTAACGGGCGGTGGCAAAGGTAATAATATGATTTACCTTCATGGTCTTGCAGATCATAAAGTTCCCTCCGATCAAATTATTGATCATGTTGTTTCTTTAGTAGAGAAAAAAGCTGCTGAGATTAGATCAGAAAACTAACTATTCAACACCATGATACCCTTAGAGAAATTACAAAATATTTTAAAACGTTATAATGATTTAGAATCTAGTTTATCCAAAACAGATGTGGATAAAAAAGAGTTCGTTAAAAATTCTAAAGAATATTCATCCATTGGAGAAGTAGTAGAAACGGTTAAAAATTTTATACAGCTTTACAAAGATAAAGAAGATTTAAAAAAAATATTAGATGATAAAAACTCTGATAAAGAAATACGAGAGATGGCTGAATTAGATGTGGAAGAAATAAAAAAAAAAGAAATAGAATTTGAAAAGATAATAAAAGTATTTCTTTTACCAAAAGATGAGGCAGATGAGAAAAACGCTATTGTTGAAATTAGAGCTGGTACGGGAGGATTAGAGGCTTCTTTGTTTGCTTCTGATTTATTTAATATGTATCAAAAAGTATCATCGATTAATGGATGGAGAGTAGAGGTTTTAAGCGCCTCTGCAAGCGAGGCTGGTGGATTTAAAGAGGTTATTTTCTCAATTACTGGAAAAAATGTTTTTTCTAAACTTAAATTTGAGTCTGGAGTTCATAGAGTTCAAAGAGTTCCCGATACCGAAACTCAAGGAAGAGTGCACACGTCAGCTGCAACCGTTGCTGTGCTTGCAGAAGCTGAAGAAGTAGATATTAAAATTGACGAAAATGATCTTAGAATAGACGTGTTTAGATCAAGTGGTCCAGGAGGCCAATCTGTAAACACAACCGATAGTGCTGTTAGAATTACCCATATTCCAACAGGGGTTGTAGTATCGCAGCAAGATGAGAAATCTCAGCACAAAAACAAAGCCAAAGCTTTAAAAATTTTAAGATCAAAATTGTATGAGGCTGAACGATTAAGAATAGAAAAAGAAAGATCGGTTGCAAGAAAAAGTCAAATTGGAAGCGGTGATAGATCAGAGAGAATTAGAACTTATAATTTTCCGCAAGGAAGAGTAACTGATCACAGAATTAATTTAACCATGCATAAATTAACTGGTTTTTTAGCGGGTGATGATTTTTCAGAAATGTCTGATGCTTTGCAAATGAAACATCAAGAAGAATTATTGGAAAGCGTCAAGTAAGTCTTATGAATACAGTACAAGAAATTTTGCAAAAAAATTATAAAGATTTATTAAATCACAATATCCAAACAGCAAAAATAGATTCAGAGGTTATTTTGGCAAATATTTTAAATACGACCAGAATTAATTTAATAACTAAACAAGATATTACTCTTAACAAAGAGCAAGAAGATTTGTTCAGTAAATTAGTTGAAAGAAGAAAACAAAAAGAGCCCGTTGCTTACATTCTTAACAAAAAAGAATTTTGGAATGAAAATTATTTTGTAGATAAGAGAGTTTTGATACCAAGACCAGAAACTGAAATACTTATTGAACTTTTATTAAAAAAAATAAAAGATAAAAACAAAGCATATAAAGTGCTTGATCTTGGTTGCGGATCAGGATGTTTGCTTATTTCTTTTTTAAAGGAAATGCGCAAATCTCAAGGAATGGGAGTAGATATTAGTAGCAACGCTTTAGAAGTTGCTAAAAAAAATATTGAATTGCATAATCTAAATAACAGAGCAAAACTTATGAGACTTGATTTATTAACCCTACATACAAAAGATAAGTTTGATGTCATTTTTTCTAATCCTCCTTATTTATCCTCATCAGATTATGCCAAATTGTCTGACGATGTAAAAAATTTTGAGCCAAAGCAGGCATTAGTTGGCGGCTTTAATGGAGTATTGTATTATAAAAAAATAATTACACTTGCTCAGTCAGCTTTGAAAAAAAATGGGTATCTTGCTTTGGAACTAGGAGATAGGCAATACAGGACAATTAGTAAACTTTTACAAGATCACTCCTTTAGAATTTTGGATAAATATCAATTAATTAACAACGAAATTCGCTGTATTCTTGCAGCTAAGATGTAAATATCTTTTGACAAATGTAACTTAATGTGAGAATTTAAATCATCTATTAAGTAATTTTTTTTAAAATAGACAAAACAATCAAAATGACAACTTTTGTAAGAAGACCGAGAGGTCGTAATAATTTGAGACCAAATGGTCGTAGACCTAATAACAATTTTAGGAATGGTGCACCTGGAGGACAAATCGTTTCACTGGGAGAGCCTGGAAACAGCAATTCATTCGGACGAAATAGAAATAATAATGGAGGCCGAAATACTGGCAACATTTTAAAACTGTTAGAAAAATATAGGACTTTAGCTAACGATGCCCTTGCATCAGGAGATATCATTTTAGCTGAGAGCTATTTTCAGCATGCAGACCATTTTGTAAGACAACTGCCAGAACAAAAAACTCCTGTGGTTACAAATGATAGTAATGCAAACGATAGTACTGATGAACCAGATACTAATTCAGAAAGCGAAGAAATTCTAACACTGACAATCAAGATTTAGATTTGTCTTCTAATAAAGAAAATATAGAATCTCCAGATAATACTTTAACAAAATAAGTTAGTTACTATTTTCAAAAGTGAAAAAAAGTTCTTTATTAAAAGATTTAGAATCTGAAGCCATATCTATTATCAGAGACGGTTTTTCAAAATCATTAAATCCAGTTTTAATGTATTCGATTGGAAAAGATTCCAGCGTTTTACTGCATCTTGCAAGAAAAGCATTTTATCCATCACCCATTCCATTTCCATTGCTGCATATTGATACCAAATGGAAATTTAAAGAAATGTATGCTTTTAAAGAAAAAATACAAAAAAAATTAAATATTAAAATAATTACATATACCAATCTTGAAGGACTGAAGAAGAAAATTGATCCTGCAAGCAATTCATCAGTGCACACAGATGTAATGAAAACAGAAGCTCTAAAACAAGCTATCGATCATCAACCTCTCTGAGGATCAGCAAACCGCCGCCGCCGCGCTCTACGCCGATTTTCAGAAACGCGAGATGGAACGGGCTAAGGATTCCATAGGAAAACTCAAGGAAGACCCCACCGCCCTGATGCGGCTCATGCTTGCCAGCGACTCGTTCAAGCGCGGCGAGCTTTCCGAAGAGGAATACAAGGCGATGCAGGCCGAGTCCGGTAGCGATCTCGCGGGTGTGATGAATCCCCTCGACCGCAACAATTTCCGCGGCGGACAACCCATGGCGGACGAGGCCTTTGTCAGCGGTTTTCAGGCGCTGCTTTCCCCGGAACAGTCGGGCACCTTCCAGACATCGCTCGACCAACGGGCCGAGCGCGTAGCCGCCGCCGCCGAAAACAGTGCGGCCGCCGATCCCGCCAACATCACGAACCTTCCGGCCATGGAGCTGGAGCAGCTCGATCGCGCCGTGAACTCGGGCAGAGCCATCACAGGCGGCCTAAAACAGATGATGGAGGGCGTGGGCGGCCTCCAGGATCTCGCCCCGCTCATCGAGCAATCCCAAGGGCAGGAATAGCAGCCGCTATTTCGCAGCCGCTATTTCGCAGCCGCTTTCGCGGGCACGAATTTCAGCCCCACGCCGTTGATGCAGTAGCGCTTGTCGGTGGGGGTGTCGAAGCCCTCGCCCTCGAAGACGTGGCCGAGGTGGCCGTCGCATTTCGCGCAGACGACCTCGATACGCACCATGCCGGCCGAGGTGTCGCGTTTCGTGGTGACGTTCTCGGCTTTGGCGGGATCGTAAAAGGATGGCCAGCCGCACTTGGAATCGAATTTTTCCTTTGAGGAGAAAAGCAGCGCGTCGCAGCCCGCGCAGTGATACGCGCCCTCGCCCTGCTCTTTGAACTCTTTGTAAATCTCGCCGTAGGCGCGCTCGGTGCCGGCCTCACGGAGGATGTGATATTGCTCGGGGGTGAGGATTTTTTTCCATTCCTCATCGGTCTTGACGACCTTGCCCTCGGGTTCGGTGGGGGCTTCGCTGACGGTTTCCATGGCTTTGCCTTTCTTGTTTTCCTCGGCGCAGGCTGCGCTGAACGTGAGCGCGATGATGGCGAGGAAGGGGGTGAGTTTCGCTTTCATAACGGGTTTGAGGCGCGCGGGGCGCGGGTTATTCCATGCCCTTGGCGGTTACGCGAACTGCTCCTCGAGCACGGCCTTGCCGTAGTCGCGGTTGAGGCGGGCGATGTGATCCACGGAAATTTCCTTCGGGCACGCAGCTTCGCACTCGTATTGGTTCGTGCAGTTACCGAAACCTTCCTTGTCCATCTGGCGGACCATCGCGAGGGCGCGCTTGCGGCGTTCCGGCTGACCCTGCGGCAGGTGTCCTAGGTGGGAAACCTTCGCGGAAACGAAAAGCATGGCGGAAGCATTCTTGCAGGCCGCCACGCAGGCACCGCAGCCGATGCAAGCGGCGGCGTCGAAGGCGCTGTCGGCGTCCTTCTTGGGGACGGGGATCGAGTTCGCATCGACAGCGGAGCCGGTGCGGATATCGATGTAACCGCCCGCCGCGATGATGCGGTCGAAGGCACCGCGGTCGGTGATGAGATCCTTGACGATGGGAAACGGCTGCGCGCGGAACGGCTCGATCCAGATCGTGTCGCCGTCGCGGTATTTCCGCATGTGAACCTGGCAGGTGGTGATGCCCTTTTCCTTGGAGTGCGGGACACCGTTGATCGTCAGCGAGCAGGAGCCGCAGATGCCCTCGCGGCAATCGTGGTCGAAGTGGATCGGTTCCTCGCCTTTCTCGATGATCCGCTCGTTAACGATGTCGAGCATTTCGAGGAACGAGGCTTCCGGCGGAATGTTGTCCGCAGCGTAGGTTTTGATGCTGCCCTTGGAGCGGGGGCCGGACTGACGCCAGACTTTCAGAGTGAGGTTCATGGTAACTGGCGAGATGCTAGACCACGCTCCCGATGTCCGAAAGTGGAAATGTTTGGGAAAATGATCCGTGCGGGCGGGACATCCCCTCATTTCGACCAGTTCAGGCCTTTTTCCGAGCGCCAGGCACGGTATGCCTTGAACTGCTCTTTTTTCACGAGCCTGCGGCGCTCGGGATCCTCATTGAGAAACTCCTCGAAGTGCGTGCCCGAATGGACTTCCACGGAGCCGGGCGCGGCATCGGCATGCTCGACCTTTGCGGCGCGGGCAGTGCGGGAAAGCTTCGCGGACAGGGCGGTGAGCTTCGAGTTGATGAGGATCAGTGTTCCCAAGATCAGCACCAGCGTGGCGGTCGCGACATAACAGAGAAGCGTGATGGCGAAAGGAAACGATGGTTCGAAGGCGGTCGGTGGCATGGTGTGGGTTTATCTTACGGTGGAGGCGACCTCCCCGTCGAGGAGCTTGGTGCGGAGAATTTGGCCGGGTTTCGCGGATTTCGTGCTGCGGAGAATGGTGCCGTCCTCGGTGAGGGTGATGGAAAAGCCGCGCTTGAAGGCCGACTCCGGGCCGAGGGTGCGGAGCATGGTTTCCAGGCGCTTGAGCTTCTCGGCATCCCGGGAAACGCCCTGCGTGACGAGGTTTAGGAGATGTTTTTGCAGGGAGCCAAGTTTCTCGACGCGCCTTTCCAAGATATTCGCTGGGTGAAGGGCGCGGTGGCGGATGGCGTATTGTTGCAGGAGCCGCTGGCGACCGAGAAGCGCCGCTTCCGCCGCCCCGGCGAGGTCGTTGCGGAGGGTGTCGAGCGTTTGCGAAGGTTCGCGCAGGAGATGCCGCAGCGAGCGGGAAAGGCGGTTGCGGAGATTCAGCAACGTCCCGCGCAGCTCCGCGAGATCTGGCGCCGCGATCTCGGCCGCGGCGCTCGGTGTTGGCGCCCGGAGATCCGCCACGAAATCCGCGACCGTAAAATCAATCTCATGCCCCACCGCCGAGATGACCGGGATTTCCGAAGCCGCGATCGCGCGGGCTACGATCTCCTCGTTGAAGCACCAGAGATCCTCCAGCGATCCGCCGCCGCGCCCCACGATGAGCACATCGCAGCGCGGATATCCGTAGCGCTCCGGCGCGTTGAGCTTTTCGACGGCCCGCGCGATTTCCCGCTCGGCCCCCCTCCCCTGCACCCGCACCGGGAAAAGCACCGGCTGCACCCAAGGCGCGCGCCGCTTGAGGATATTGAGGATGTCCTGGATCGCCGCGCCCGTCGGCGAGGTCACAATTCCGATGACGCGCGGGAAAACGGGCAGTTCCTTTTTCCTATCCGCATCGAAAAGCCCCTCGGCGTGGAGTTTTCGCTTTAGCGCTTCGAAGCGCGCCTGAAGATCACCCAAGCCGGAGCGCTCCGCCTTTTCAACGATCACCTGGAGCTGTCCGCGCGCCTCATAGACCGTCGCCTCCGCGAAAACCCGCACCTTCGCGCCGTTTTCCAGCGCCTCGGAACCCTCGCGGTTGCGGGCATGGAATATCGCGCACTGGATCTGCGAACCCTCGTCCTTCAGTGAAAAATACCAGTGCCCGCTGCCTTGCTTGGTGAGGTTCGAGACCTCGCCCTCGATCCACAGCCGACCCACGTCCGCCTCCACGGCGCGCTTCATTTTCCGGACGAGCTGCGTCACGGAAAGCGCTTTCACTGGCTTCTTGGGGATGTCGGAAAACAAATCCACGAGCGGGACTTTCTGACATCCGCCCGCTCCCGTCCAACACCGAAGCACCCCGAGACCTGAAAATTTTCATCCACCGAGAGCCGAAGGCCGCGATGGTCGCAAAGCCCTCTTCCTTGAAGCTTGAAAGTTGAAAGTTGAATTTTCAACCCTGAGGGACTCGTTGACATCGCGAGCCGCGCCGGACATTTTCCCCCCGTGAACACGATGACGATTTTACTGGGAGCCACCTTCGCGCTGCTGCTTGCGGCGGTTGTGCTCTCTTTCAGCGGTATGAAGCAGGGGGTGAGAAACGCCCCGCAGGACGAGATCGCGCGGCTCCAGACCCAGCTCGACCAGCTCCGCTTGGAGCAGGACAGGCTCGCTTTGGAAAAACAGCTCCAGCAAGTGCGCTCGAACCCCGTGCCCGAGACCGCCGGCCCGTCCGAGATGGAACGGATGAAGGCGGAACTCGCCGCGAAAGAGGCGGAGATGGCGCGGCTCGCCGAGGAAAAGGCCGACGCTGAGAAAAAAGCCGACACCTACCGCGACGAGGCGGGCCTGATCGGCCAGCGCGAGCTTGAGAAAGGCGACAACGAGCTGCGCCGCGCCCGCCTGATCCGTGATGCCCTGCTCATCGGCCGCGTATCCTCTTTCATCGCGAATCCGGAAGTCGGGAATTTCATCACGATCGATGTGGTCATGCCGGAGCAAGTACAGTCAGGCACCATCCTCGCCATCCGCCGCAACACCGGCATCCTCGGCCGTGTCAAAGTCAGCGATGTCACCGCCGAGGGAGCCATCGCCAGCCCCATGCCCGGCTTCGGCCCGGTGGAACCGGTGGCCGGCGACGAACTGATCATCCCGCCGCAGCTCTGAAATCAGGACATCATTTTATGCAACAGACTACCGTGGGATTGATATCGCTGGGGTGCGCCAAGAACCTCATCGACTCCGAGGTCATGATCGGCCACCTCGCACAGGCCGGCATGGCGCTTACGCCCGATCCGGAGCTCGCCGACGTGCTCATCGTCAACACCTGCTCGTTCATCGACATGGCGAAGCAGGAATCCATCGACGCCATTTTCGGCGCGGTGAACGAGCGCGGCGAGAACCCGGAACGCGCCAAGCAGAAGATCATCGTCGCCGGCTGCCTCTCGCAGCGTTTCGCGAAGGATCTCCCCGGCATCATGCCGGAAGTGGACGCCTTCATCGGCCTCGACCAGATCACCAAGGTCGCGCCGATCATCGAGAACCTGTTAGGAAAGAAGAACTCCGCCGAAGTCCAGAAAACCGAAGGCCCCGCAGCGACGAATGATCCCCGCGATTTCGTCACGCTGAAGCCGAAATACGTCCCGGATTACAATACCCCGCGCTTCCGCCTCACGCCGGATCATTACGCCTACGTGAAAATCGCCGAGGGCTGCAACCACACCTGCACCTTCTGTATCATTCCGAAAATCCGCGGCACGCACCGCTCCCGCACCCAGGATTCCGTCCTCCGCGAGGTCGAGGCTCTCGTGAAAAGCGGCGTGAAGGAGATCAACCTCATCTCCCAGGACACCACCTACTTCGGCATGGACCAATGGGAAGGCCAGCGTCCGAACCCCAGCTCACCGGTCGATTCCTCGAAGGGCAATTCCCTCTGCACCCTCCTCCGCGAGATTAACAAGATCGAAGGCGATTTCTGGGTGCGCCTGCTCTACACCCACCCCGCCCATTGGTCGGACGAGTTGATCGAAACGATCGCCGAGTGCGACAAGGTCGCGAAATACGTCGATATCCCGCTCCAGCACATTTCCGATAGGATGCTGACCGCCATGAAGCGCGTGACCTCCGGCGATTACATCCGCGACCTGCTGCGCCGCATGCGCGCGGGCATCCCCGGCCTCGGCATTCGTACTACGTTCATCGTAGGTTTCCCCGGCGAGACGGAGGAGGACTTCCAGGAGCTGCTGGATTTCATCGAGGAATTCCGCTTCGAGCGCGCCGGGGTTTTCCAATACTCCAAGGAAGAGGGCACCCGCGCCGTGAAGCTCGACGGCCACCTCCACCACATGACCCGCAAAAGCCGCTGGTCGCGCTCCATGTCCGCCCTCCAGAAAATCGCCTCGGAAACGAACCAGGCGCAGGTCGGCAAAAAAGTCCGCGTCCTCGTCGAGCAGAAAGGCGTCGGCCGCACCGAATGGGACGCCCCGGAGATCGACGGCTCGGTGATGGTCGATGAGAAACTCCCCGTCGGCTCCTTCGCGGAAGTCACCATCGGCGACTGGCGCGGTTACGACCTCGTCGCGGCGCGTTGAGCAGCCAGAGGCAGTGTCAGATGGGAATGAACGGGTGATCTCAGGTCGTTTTCCATAAACCATGAAACACCCCTTCTTCCTCACCCCTCATCCATGGCTGGCGGGCGCGCTGGTTGCCGATCCATTAAAATGAGGCTCATCCGGAAATTACAAATTTTCGATCTGGACGGCACGCTGGTGGAATCGCTGCCCGGCATCGCTGCCTCGCTGAACCGTGCGCTGGCTCTGCACGGACTCCCCGGCCATGGCGACGCGGCGGTGCGCGGCTTCATCGGCGATGGGGCGAGGATGCTCGTCACCCGCGCGATGGCTCCCGGCAGCGCGGCGCTGCATCTCGATAGCGTGTTGCGGGGTTTCGCGGAGGATTACGCCACCTCTTGGCAACACGGCACCCGGCCTTACGCTGGCATCACCGCCCTGCTCGCCGACCTGCGCGCGCGCGGCGTCCCGCTCGCTGTCCTTTCCAACAAACCCCACGCCTTCACCACCGAGATCGTCGCGAAACTTTTCCCCGCACACACCTTCGACGCCGTGCTGGGAAACCGCGAAGGCCTGCCCCACAAGCCCGACCCGGCCGGAGCCCTCGAGATCGCCGCCACGCTCGGGACTGCCCCGGAAAACTGCGTCCTCATCGGGGACTCGACCATGGATCTCGACACCGCACGCAACGCCGGCATGGCCTCCATCGCCGTCACCTGGGGCTACCACGACCGCGAACGGCTCACGGGCGCGGATTACATCGCGGCGGATGTGCCGCAGCTGGCGGCCTTGCTCGTCCCTTCCCCGGGGCGGCGGGTTGATTGACAGCTGTTTGTTTCCGCAATGCATGGCTTCCCCCCGATTCAAGGCTTTTTGAGGAATCCGCTCGCAACCAAAGGGTTTCAGACGTGGAACGGGTGGGCGATTGCAGATCCAGACGGACATAGCAGGCACGAACAGGCACCGCCGCGTTCCTTCCCGCGTCTCGGGAGAAAGAGCGTCAACGCTTCAGAACTCGCAATGCCCCGGCGTGCGGGGGAACGGGATCACGTCCCGGATGTTATGCACGCCGGTGACGAACATGAGCAGCCGCTCGAAGCCTAGGCCGAAGCCCGCGTGCGGGACGGTGCCATATTTCCGCAGATCCGCATACCAGCCGTAGGCCGCCGGATCGATGTGGTGGTGCTGGAAATTTTCCAGCAGCACATCGTAACGCTCCTCCCGCTGCGAGCCGCCGATGATCTCGCCGATGCCCGGCACCAGCAGATCCATCGCGGTGACGGTCTTGCCGTCGTCGTTGAGGCGCATGTAGAAGGGCTTGATCTCCTTGGGGTAGTTGAAAACGGTGGTGGGCTGCTTGAAATATTCCTCCGTCAGCCAGCGCTCGTGCTCAGACTGGAGGTTCAGGCCGTAGGCGACGGGGTATTGGAAAGTTTTTCCGGATGTCTCCAATAATTTCACCGCGTCGGTATAAGAGATGCGCTGGAAGGGCTTTTCGACGACGTGCTCAAGCCGCGCGCGCAGGCCTTTATCGATGAACTTCTCGAAGATCGCGAGGTCGGGATCGGCGAGGGCTTCGGCGGCGAGGAAACGGATGAGCTGCTCGGCGCAATCCATATCGCCGGCGAGGTCGCAGAAGGCCATTTCCGGCTCGACCATCCAGAACTCGGCGGCGTGGCGGGAGGTGTTGGAATTTTCCGCGCGGAAGGTGGGGCCGAAGGTGTAGATGTTCGAGAGGGCGCAGGCGAAGGTTTCCCCCTCAAGCTGGCCGGAGACGGTGAGGTAGGCGCGCTTGCCGAAAAAGTCCTCGGTGTCCTTCGCGATCCTGTCATCCGGCAGGGTGGTCACGCGGAACATCTCCCCCGCCCCCTCGCAATCGCTGGCGGTGATGATGGGCGTGTGCACATGGACGAAATCGCGCTCCTGGAAAAAGCGGTGGATCGCGTGGGACATGCGGGAGCGGAGCCGGAAGGTTGCGCCGAAGAGGTTCGTGCGCGGGCGCAGGTGGGCGATGGAGCGCAGGAACTCCGGCGAGTGGCCTTTCTTCTGCAACGGATAATCCTCCGGAGCCGCGCCGAGGAGCTTGATCGCCGAGGCCTGCATTTCCCAATCCTGCCCCTGCGCCGGGGAAGGAACCAGTTTCCCCGACACGGAAACGGAGGCGCCGGTGGTCACGCTGTGGATCTCCTCGTATCCGGGTATCCCCGTATCCGCCACGATCTGGAGATTCCCCAGGCACGAGCCGTCGTTCAGCTCGATGAACGAGAAAGCCTTCGAGTCCCGCCGCGTCCGCACCCAGCCGGCCACCTCCAAAGAATCGGTTCCCTCTTTCCGGGCCAGGACGTGCTTGATGAGCGTGCGCATGGCGGGATGCTAAATTCCGCGCCCCAAAAGCTCAAGAAAGATGCTCAGGAGCTGCAGGCATTTGCTTCGAGCTATCTTGCAACTTGCAACTTCCCGCGCGGGTCGCGAACCTAGGCCATGCGCCTCACTGACCGCTACATCGCACGGCAAATCCTTGTCGCGACGCTGTATGCGATCGTGGTGCTGAGCCTGGTGCTGGTGATGGGGAACCTTTTCAAGCAGGTGCGCCCGCTGCTCGTCGAGCAACACGCACCGCCGGGTCTGGTGTTCCGTTTCGTGCTCAACGTGGTGCCTTTTTCGCTGATGTTCACAATCCCGTGGGGCTTCCTTTCCGCGGTGCTACTGGTGTTCGGGCGCCTTTCGGGGGACAACGAGGTCACGGCTTTCCGCGTGGCGGGCATCAGCCTCGCGCGGCTGGCGCTGCCGGTGTTCCTGATCGCCGCCGCGCTTTCCGGCCTGTGCCTGTGGATCAACGTGAACGTCGTCCCGCTCGCTAAGGCCTCGATCACGGAGATGCTCCTCGAGCAGGTGAGGCGCGACCCGCGCGCGCTGCTCAATCCCGGCCTGGTGCAGTCCCGTTTCAAGGATCAGAAGGTCTTCGTGGAGGAGCGCGTAGGTGATTCGCTGCACGGCTTCCACCTCTATCAGGTTTCCGACGGCGAGGACGGCGAGCCGGTCCGGGCCGAGGCTTACGTCCACGCCGGGGAGGTCTCACTGGTGGTGGATGACGACAAGAAACAGCTCCGGCTGAGGCTCCAGGAAGCGTTCATCGAGACGAAACGGGAGGACGGCACCTCCGAATTCGCCTTCGCCCGGGAGGCGGAGCCGTGGCTGTTCGATTTCGGCTCCGTGCAGCACCGCAAGGTGCGCTCCTCGGCCATGACGAACCCGGAGATCCGCCGCTACCTCGCGGAAAATCCGGATCTCCACCCTGACAAGCGCATCGAACTCGGAGCGGAGATCACCAAGCGCTACACCTATTCCATGGCCTGCCTGGCCTTCGCCTGCGTGGCCGTTCCGCTGGGGATGAAGACGCGGAGGAAAGACACCTCCAGCGGACTCATCCTAAGCCTCGGGATCGGAATGCTGTATTTCCTTTTCACAATGGTCGCCGAGGGCTTTAAGAGCGACACCGCCGCCACGATCGCCCTCTGGGCACCGAATGTTTTCTGCGGATTGCTCGGCTTCCACCTGTTCAGGAGGGCGCGCTTGAGGTAGCCTGCTCGGAAACGCATGATCTCCTGGCAATTCATCAAAAAAGCCTCCCGCCAGGTCAGGGGGTATTTCGCCACGGAGAAAATCCGTTTCCTGCCCCGTATCGGGCCGGTCGGGAAATACTCCCGCGCGAAGCTCGGCGCGGATATCCGCGCCGCGGGGAACGTCACGCTGCTCGCACTGCCGCAGGCCATCGCCTACGCCGCCATCGCCGGGCTTGACGTGATCTACGGAGTGGTGAGCGCCGCTGTCGCGGCCATCGTCGCACCATTTTTCGCCAGCTCCCGGTTCAACGTCCCCGGCCCCACCAACGCGACGGCCTTCATGCTCTTCAGCTTTTTCTCGGTCAACCCCGCCATGCAAAACCGCATCCCCGAGCTGCTGCCGCTGCTGGTGCTGCTGATCGCCCTCTGCTCCATCATCGGCGCGGTGCTCAAGGTCGCGGATCTTCTCCAATACGTTTCGCGCAGCGTGCTCGTCGGCTACATGGCGGGCGCGGCGGTGCTCATCATCGGCAACCAGCTCAAGCCCCTGCTCGGCCTCAGCCCTTTCGTGGATACGGAGAAAACGGCGACGTTTTTCGGCCTCGTGGGGGAACTCGTCGCCTCGCTGGCACACACCGATTGGGTGCCGCTCACCATCGGCACCGTCACGCTGCTGATCTATCTGGCTTTCCGGAAATGGAAAAAAACATGGCCCGCGTTCTCCATCGCACTCGTTCTCGGCTCGGCGATCTTCGGCCCGCTGATCCATTTCAATATCGGTCCCTTCGCCGGGCAGGCAACCTTCACCACCTTCGGCTTCACGGAACTCATCCCGACCATGCCCGCGTTGATCCGCCCCGGGATTTTCAATGACATTTCTGCCCTCATGGGCCTCGCCCTTGCCATCGCTTTCCTCGCCTCCTTGGAAAACACCGTGATGGCAAAGTCCATCGCCTCGCAGACCGGCGACCGCCTCGACTCGAACCAGGACATGCTCTCCATCGGCTACGCGAACCTCGGCTCCGCGCTCGCGGGCGGGATGCCGGCCTCCGGCTCGCTCACACGCTCCTCCCTGAACTACCACTCCGGCGCGGCGACGAAAGCAGCTCCTGTTTTCACGGGAATTTTCACCCTTATCCTCGTAATCCTCATCGCATGGTCTGGGGAAACGGGGATCAACCTCATCGACCACATCCCCAGAGCCGCGCTCGCCGTGCTGGTCATCGCGATCTCGTTCTCGCTCTTCAACCTCCGCCAGATCCGCGTCTGCCTGCGCTCCACCGGCGATGACGCGCTCGTCATCATCTTCACTTTCCTCTCCACCCTGCTCGCCCCTCTCCACGTCGCCATCTTCATCGGCGTCGCCATCTCGATCACCCTTTTCCTCAGAAAAGCCAGCAAACCGCACCTCACGGAATACGAGTTCAACGAGGTCGGCGAGCTGCGCGAAAGGGAAGGGAAACGCGCCCGCCCCATCCCCGCGATCTCCATCGTGCATGTCGAGGGCGATCTGTTTTTCGGCGCGTCGGAACTGTTCCGCACCCAGATCCAGCGCATCGTCGCGGATCCCGCAATCAAGGTCGTCATCCTGCGCCTCAAGAACGCCCGCCACCTCGACGCCACCAGCGTCATAGCGCTGGAGGATCTCTCCAGCTTCATGCGGCGCAACGGCCTTTACCTCCTCATCTCCGGCGCGACCAAAGACGTTTATAAAGTCCTGAAACGCTCCGGCATCCTCGAAACCCTGCAGCAAGGCGCCGACCGCAAGCAGGGCGAGAGCAACATCTTCCTGACCATGCCCTCCAACCCGAACATCTCCACCCGCGATGCTCTCCGCCGCGCCCAGCAACTCCTCGGCACCAAGGAAGCGGATGTGCGTATCTTCTACGACCCCAACAAGCACCCGTGAAGCCGGAAGGACATAAGCTGCGTCCCCAAGCCTCCGGGCATGCACATACCCCGCAAAAACACCCCCGGCGCGAACGGCCACGGATCGCATGGATCGGAGATGACTTGGGACGGAAGAGCGGGCGATCCCTGCGCCGCATCCAGCCCACCTCCCTGCCGGAGAAAAATGTCTAATATCTTGTCTATCCCATTTAAATATTTACCGGATAGACGATACAAACCTCTAATCCGATTACCGGCGCGGTCTGGGGATTTTTTAGTCGTCAAATCATGGACGCGGCCGTTGAAGGCAACCGCTCCTTGCGCTGCGCGGAAGAAGGCAGCATGATCACCATGATGCCTTTGCTCAAGGAATGGAACGGTGAATTTCCTCTAGAGCCATAACGGTGTAGGCGGTGACGAGGACGGGGTTGGACTCCATCCAGCGGCCGTTGTCGTTGACCCATGAGCCGTTCTCGCGCTGAGAGGAAAGCAGTTTCCCGGCGAGGTCTTTACGCCAATCGCCCAACGACCCGTCCTCAAGCTCGAGCTTGTCGATGCCTGCGGCGTTGAGCGCCTTGGCCATGGTTTGATAGTAGTAGTAAAGGCCTTCGGGACCCATGTTCGGATTCTCCTCGACGGTGTAGTTTTTGCCCAGCCATTCCTTGACGGCAGCGACGCGCGGATCGTCCGGGGTGAGCTTTGCGTAAACGAAGGACAGCAAGCCTGCGTAGGAGATGGAGCCGTAGGAGCGGAGCGCGACCTTGCCGTCGGCGGTGGTGTCGGTGCCGGCCTTCGAGCTGCCGGGGGTGTAGATGAAGCCACCCTTGTTCTTCGGATCATCGGAGGCCCATTCCTGGTCGTTGGTGGCGGTGAGGTTCTGGCTGCGGGACAGGAAGGTGAGCGCGGCGTCCCAATCCAGCTTGGGTTCGTCGGCGTAGTTGCCATCCTCGATGACGGTATCGGAAAGGGCGAGTGCCTCGAGGGCGAGGTAGGTGTTCGACATGTCGGTGTGGTCGTCTTTGGAGCCGTAGCCGATGCCGCCGTCGTTCTTGTCGTCGGTCTCGCCTTTCACGCCGATGTCCCACTGGTTCGCGATGAGGTGGCGGCGGGCTTTTACGATGGCGGGTTCGAACTCCTTGAGTCCAACGGATGACATGGCTGTCAGCGACGTGGCGGTATTGTAAACGGCGAGGCCGCGGTTGTAGATGCCGCCGTCCTCTTTCTGCTGTTCGAGCAGCCAGTCAAAGCCTTTTTTGACGTGATCAGGGAGCTTGCCTGCGGAGAGATCGACGTTCGGATCACGCACAATGGCGGTGAGGGCGAGGGCGGTGAAGGCAGGCAGGCCACCATCGTCCCAGAAACCTTTTTCCTTCTGCTGCTCCACTAGCCACGCGTTGCCGCGGGCGATGGAGTGCTCGATTTCCTTCTTAATGGAGAGGTATTCGTTGTTCTGTGCGCCGGCGGGCATGGCGGCGAGGCAGAGGGCGAGAGTAAGGAACGCTTTGGTTTTCATGGGATTGGAGGCTGTGGCTTGGTTATGGCGGGGATTGAAAAAAATCAGGGTTGCTAGGAGGGAGCGAGGACAAGGGTCACTTTTGTCTCCAGATCGGGCACGCGCTCGGTCATGATTGTCCATACATCATCGTTGATTTTGTCTTCTCCCGGGTGCGCTTGTCGAAGATGACATCGCTCACCCGGTAATGGCTTTCGTCGAGTTTCTCGATCTTCGGTTTCGTAGGTTCCTCTGCCGCTTTTTCTGCGGCGCGGGCGGTCGGCGCCGCGACACAAGCGAGCACGAGAAGCGCGCGCAGCGGTCTCGCGGAGAGGAGGGTGAAATGCCGGAATGCTTTCATAAACGTTGTTTATAGAATGGCAGATCCGGTTCGGCAAGTTTCCTTCATGGACGAAAATTATCCATCAAGGAAAGATACGGACGCGTAACGTCCCGCACGAACCGGTGATTAGTCGAGGAAACCGCGCGCCTTGAGGTTGTTCAGGCGGCGGGCTGTTTCCACGAGGCCATCGATGATGAGCTGGGTGTAGGTGCGTCCGTCGCGGGTGTCGATGCCGTGGCCGGGGACGGCGTCGCGGAGAGCCTGGAGGGCGGGATCGTCGTGGCGGAAGGCCTCCACGAAAACGGTTTCCAGTTTCCCGGTGCGGGCGGCGGCGGAGAGTGTCGCGCCGATCCAGCCGTCGTCGGTGCTGAGGCAGCCGCGGGTAGTTTTGGCGGAGGCGTGGAAAATGCCCATGTGGTCGGCGGCGGCGAGTTCCGCGATGAGGCACTCGTTTTCCGCGATGGAAAGGCCGGAGTCTCCCATGTGGGCGGAGTCGATGAGGAGCTTGAAATAGTCGCGGCCGAGTTCCTTGTTGATCGCCTTGATGAAGCCCCAGGCGCGCTCGATGTTGGTGAAAGTCTTGAACTCGACGGGGCGAAGGAACTCGATGTGCCATGCGGTGATGGCGGAGTCGAGCAGGCCAGCCTCCTTCACAGCGCGCACGTGGAGTTTCACATTCTGCGCAATGGCGGTGTCGAGTTCCATGTCCGCCGGGCCGTTCATCCATTCCTCGATGGACGTGGAGGCGACAGAGATTGCGCCGTGCTCGATGGCGGCCTTGAGCGACGGGACGAGTTGGCCGATGACGGTGTCCTCGTCGGCGGGGTTCATCGGGTTCGCGCCGCCGACCATCATGATGAGGTGGACTCCGAGACCGAGCGCCTTGAGGCCAGCCATCATCTCCGCGATATCGTCCGCGCTGGTGCCGGGGAAAAGGGAAATTTGGACGCAGCTCGGGCGAACGGGCGACAGGGCGCAGATGCGATCCATCTCCGCCACGATGGCGATGCGCCCGTCGGCCTCGCGGGGGAAATGACCTCCGGCGTCCGGCACGAGGCCGTCGATGAAACCGATGTGTGTCGGCACGACGCCGAGCGCGATGTTGGGTTTGAGGGTGAATGTCTCAGGCATAGGGGGAGTTTGTTGCGGATGACGGACGAGTCAAGGGCGCGGAAAGAGGCGGTTGAGCTACCGTAGTCAGGTGGCCGCTGCCCTTACCGCTCCCGCGCAAAATATTCACCTCCAAGGGTCATCGGCGGATTCCGATCCGCCGCCCCATGGCAGGCGGGGGCGGTTCCGTTCCTGTATGCGCCCTTGACCCAGCGCGTTTGACGCATTCACATATCGGCGAAATGAAACACCTTTCCATTCTGACAATCGCACTGTGCGCCTCCGCCCTCGCCAAGGAACCCGTGATCACGAAAGAGATCCGCGAGGAAAACGGCAAGCAGGTGGAATACATGTTCATCGACGACGTGAAAGTCCACGAGGAGGATCCCGCGAGAGAGCCGCAGCCGAAAATCGTCACGCCGAAACCCTACGACGCCGAGGCCGCGAAAGCCCCCGAAGGCGCGACCGTCCTTTTCGACGGCACCGAGGAAACCATGGAAAACTGGTCGAGCATGAAAGGCGAGCCGACGAAATGGAAACTGGTGGACGGCGCGATGGAATCCGTGCGCGGCGCAGGTTACATCCGCACCAAGAAGGAATTCGGCTCCTGCCGCCTGCATATCGAGTTCGCCTCACCGGCCAAACCCGAGGGCTCCGGCCAGGGTCGCGGCAACAGCGGCGTTTTTCTGATGGGGCAATACGAAGTCCAGGTGCTCGACAGCTACGAAAACACCACCTACCCCGACGGCCAGTGCGGTGCCCTCTACGGTCGCAAGAAGCCCCTCGTGAACGCCAGTCGCCCGCCCGGCGAGTGGCAGACCTACGACATCACTTTCACACGCCCCCTTTTCGACGAGGAAGGCAAGGTTACCCGCAAGGCGAAGTTCCACGTCATCCACAACGGCGAGGTCATTCACGACAACGTCGAACTCACCGGCGGCACCGGCTGGCGCGGCCCGCACTCCGTTTCCGAATACGTGAAGCACGCCGACAAAGGCCCCATTTCTCTCCAGGATCACGGCAACCCCGTCCGTTTCCGCAACATCTGGATCCAGGAAATCGCGAAGTGATCAGGCTTTTGGCGTTCGAGAAAAATCGGGTAAGCTCCAAAACCCCGCCCCGGAGCGCTACGAACAAGGCACCTACTACCTCCACGTCCACCTGCTCGATCGGTGAAAGGAAATGGTCTAAATCCCCAACATCAAATCACCCGATCCCCAAAAAAATACGGCGGGGAAAAAATATCCTTTGGGGGTCGGAACATGCAGACAGACTTGAAGCCATGCTGAAATATCATCTGTTCGCCGTTCTGCTCATGCCGGTTTCGTTGTGGGGCCAGCACGATCCGGGGCGCAATGCCGTCCGCGAGCTGGCCAAGGGCAACCATGGTGCGGCGGAAAAGGAACTGGGGCGGATCCGGGAAATGAACAGCCCGGTGGATGAGGCGGAGAAGCACGTGGTGCGGGCGCTCTCGGCCAGCCTGCAACAGGACGGAGCGACCGCCCTGCGTGAAGCGAAGCTCGCGGTGCGGCACGGCGCACGGCCCGGCCGGTTCGCCGCCATGTCCGACGGTGCGTTTTCCGCTTTGTATCGTGCCGAGGGTGCCGCCGAATGGCTGTCGTCCTTTCCTCTCGAACTGGTGCACGGGCCCATGGTGGGGGCCGTCACCGGACAGTCCGCCCGCATCTGGCTGCGCACAGACAAGGCGCGGGAGCTTTCCGTCGTGGTCAGCGGCTCCGGCTTGGAGAAATCACAGCCGGCTCGCACTTCGGCCGCGACGGATTTCACGGCGGAGGTCGGCTTCGACGGGCTGGAAGCCGGAACCGCTTACGAAATTTCCGTCCGACTCGGAGAGCGCGAGCTGGGACGGGGATCGTTCCGCACCACGGCAGATCGCGGCAAGGCCTCCAAGTTCACCGTGGTGATGGGCGGCGGGGCCGGCTTCACCCCGCACTACGAACGGATGTGGGCGACCATCGAGAGCCGGAAGCCCGACGCCTTGTTTCTCCTCGGCGATAACGTCTATATCGATGATCCGACCCATCAGCTGACCCAGGATTTCATCTACCACCGGCGCCAGTCGCAGCCGGAGTGGCGGTCTCTCGTCGCCAAAACCCCGGTTTACGCCATTTACGATGACCACGATTTCGGCCTGGACGACTGCATCCCCGGCCCGTTCATCGACAAGCCGGAATGGAAACGGCCGGTCTGGGAAACCTTCCGCAACAACTGGGTGAACCCCGCCTACGGGGGCGGCGACAAACAACCGGGATGCTGGTTCGACACCCACATCGGCGACGTGCATTTCATCTTCCTAGACTGCCGCTATTACCGAGACACCTCCGGCGGAACCATGCTCGGCCCGGTGCAGAAAAAATGGCTGTTTGAGACGCTGAAACAATCCAAGGGAACTTTCAAGGTGCTGGCCTCCGCGGTGCCGTGGAGCGCGGGGGTCAAACCCGGCAGCCGCGATACCTGGGACGGCTTCCCCGCAGAGCGCGAGGAAATCTTCCGCTTCATCGAGACTCGCCGCCTTGACGGGGTCGTGCTCCTTTCCGCCGACCGCCATCGCGTGGATGTCCGCAAGACCCAACGGCCCGACGGCTACGACCTTTATGATATCATGAGTTCCCGGCTAACCAATGTGCATACCCACGGACTGGTGAAGGGTGCCAAGGGTTCCGAATATATCATGGGCTACAACGCCACGCCGGCCTTCGCCGAACTGGCCTTCGACACCACCGCCAGCCCCCCGGCACTGACTTGCACGATCCTAGACATCGACAACCAGCCGCACGGGGAACTCCGTCTCACCATCGACCAACTGCGCCACGGCCGCTGATGCGGGAGCCATCGACAGATCCGGTTTCGGAAATCCGGTGCTGGCCGTCCTTGGTTTTGCGCGCGGGCGTTTGCGCCTGTTTCGCGGGTTGGGCCTGGCAGCACCTGCGCTGGGGCGCTCCCTACGATGTCATGCTATGGAGCCCCGGCCATTTCGGTTGGCTGGCTAGGATGATCGGCGTTTCCTGGGAAAACTACGTCGCGGAGGTGATGACCGATGGGCGCATCCTCCTCGGAGTGCGTTTGCTAGGCCTGTTTTATGCCGCCCTCGCCGTCCTTGCGCTGACCGCGAAAAGGAATCATCCGTTGCAACTGATCTGCCTAGGGATCGGCTCCTTCGGGCTGGCGATGCAGGCTTTTTGCAAATTCATCAAGGAGGGCGAACAGATGGTGGTTTTCGTCGAACAAGGGAGCCAGATCCTCGCACCATGGGTCTTGATCCTTGCCTTGCGACGGGGCGCAGGGGATCGCCGGACGCTCGGCACAGCGCTGCTGGCTTTCTGGATGACCTTTGCCGGGCACGGCATCTTCGCGATCGGCTGGGCGCCGACGCCAGGGCATTTCTACGGACTCACTCATGCGATATTCGGCTTCGGCGAACGGGCGGCCGATCTTTTTCTCAAGGGAGCCGGAGCCTTGGACTTCCTGGTTTGCGCCGCCGTGCTATGGCCCCGAATGCGCCAGGCCGCCCTCGCGTACGCCGTGCTGTGGGGCGCGCTCACGGGGCTCGCGCGGCCTGTTGCCGGCATGTCATTGGTCTTGCCATGGTGGGGAGCCGACCAGTTTCTGCACGAAGCCGTTTACCGCGCCCCCCATGCCGCCCTCCCGCTTTTTCTTCTCCTGGTTTTCCGGAAAGAATCATTCAAATAACCGCCGATCGGGTGGGCAGAGAAATTCATGGGCTCCATCGCGGGCGCGAGGTAGCCGCGTGATTCGGCACCGGGCACATGTTTAGCTATTCAAAATTGAGCTATCCCGATGGGCTGTGGCGGGCGATGCTTTCGCCAAGTTGCGGCTCAGTCCGCCTCGGCTGCCGCGAAAATTCTTTTGGATCGCCTTTCATCATGAGCCACCCTGAAATCGACACTGTGATCATCGGCGCGGGTCTGGCCGGGCTGGCATGCGCGCGCCAGTTGCATGCCGCGGGCCGTAGTTTCATGATCTGCGAGGCGGCCGACCGCGTCGGTGGCCGGGTCGCCACGGATGTTTGCGATGGCTATCGTCTGGATCGCGGATTCCAGGTTCTGCTCACCGCCTATCCCGAGGCACAGCGGGTGCTCGATTACGACGCGCTTAACCTGCGTCGCTTCTATCCCGGCGCGCTGGTGCGCCACGGCGGTAAATGGCACCGGGTGGCCGATCCCTTCCGCCATCCCATCGACGGCCTGCGCGGTGCGTTCAATCCCATCGGCTCCTTCGCCGATAAGCTGCGAGTGGGCTGGTCGCGTCTCGGCGGTTTCGATTTCTCCCACCACGAACAAGGTCTGACAACGCTTGAAGCGCTGCGCGCGGAAGGTTTCTCCGAATCGATGATCGGGCGGTTTTTCCGTCCCTTTCTCGGTGGCGTCTTTCTGGAGAGCCGACTCGATACGACGGTTCGGAAACTGGAGTTCGTGATGCGGAATTTCGCCCGCGGCGACACCGCGATTCCCGCTCTGGGCATGGCGGAAATTCCCAGGCAGCTCGCCGCAGCCCTGCCTGCCGCCGCCATCCACCTGAACACCCGGGTCGAGGCCATCGACGGAAACCGCGTGCATTTGGAGGGAGGTGAAATTCTAGCAGCCAAGGCCGTGGTCATCGCCACCGAAGCGGGCGGGACGGGGCGATTGCTCGGGCGGAGCGATCCACCTGCGGATTCCAACAGCGTTACCTGTCTCTATTTCACCGCGGCAAGCGCGCCCGTGAGTGAACCGATTCTCCTGCTCAATGGCGAGGGCGCGGGACCTGTGAATAACCTGACAGTGCTCAGCGCGGTCTCGCCGGATTACGCGCCGCCCGGACGGCATCTGATTTCCATCAGCGTCGTGGACTCCGCAGTCGCTGCCGCGATCAATCTGGAAGAACGCGTGCGGCGGCAGTTGGTCGATTGGTTCGGTGCCGGCGCGAAAAAATGGGAGCTTCTGCGCATCGACCGCATCCCGCACGCCGTGCCATCCCAGCGGTTGGCGCCGGAGAAACCCGCCCGGCTCCGCAAGGGACTCTACCAGTGCGGCGACCACTGCGGCATCGCCTCGCTCAATTCGGCTCTTTCCAGCGGAGCCGCTGCGGCGCAGGCAGTTTTGGAGGACCTGCCATGAACCTAAAATCCGCAGTTCAAACGAAGATTTTCACCGCAAAGGCGCAGAGGTCGCAGAGGGAACGCTGAGAAGAGTTTGTGTTTCGGGATAGTGCAGGGCATTTTTCACGGCAATTCCATTTCACCCATTGGGTGAACCATGCAGTTCCATCGTTTTTCCAAATTTTCTATCTTCCCACATGCAAGGCTCTGCGTTCCTTTGCGACCTCTGCGACTCTGCGGTGAAAAATTGATACCCAACTGCGGTATTTAGGATGAATGCCGAAACCCTCAGATGGCTGCTTGCCGCACACGCCTTCGTCACCCTTTTTCATGACGGGCCTGATTGGGTTCGTTCAGGTCGTGCACTACCCGCTCTTTGACAGGATGGGGAAATCGGATTTCGCCGCCTACGAAGCACAGCACACCTGGAGAACCGGGTTCGTGCGATCCTCATGCTCGCCTCCGCTTGAATCCGCCCGCACCACGGGCGAGGATATGCGGGCTGCAAATTTTCCGCATGCGCTATGCCGCGCATACCCTAAGCTGACAGGGTGCACACGCTCCTGATCTGCTTCTCCGCCGTTTCCTTCCTCGGTTTCGGAACAGCGTGCTTTTTCTGGCAACCCATGAAGAGGGAATATGTGCGCTACGGCGTCCCCCATTTCCGTCCCTTGATCGGAAGTCTGCAGATCGCAGGAGGTCTTGGCCTCTTAACGGGATTTGCCGTGCCTCTCATCGGGCAGTTCGCCGCAGCCGGGCTCGCCATCCTGATGCTTGCAGGCACCGGTCTTCGAATCCACATCAAGGACAGCCTTATGCAGACGCTTCCGGCGGCCTTTTATCTTGTCCTCAATGCCTACCTGTCGGCGGCAGGATTCCGGTAGGGAAACCGCGACCCTTTAGCAAGGAGCGGAGCCGCACATCAGGATATGGATCAGAGAAGAAAAATCGCCACGGCCATGGACAACATGGCTAGCGCAGGAATCGAGGCCTTCAGCGGATCCTTTACCTTCATGTGCATGGCAAGGGCACCGAGCATCAGGACGATTAAAACCGACGCAGCGGGCTGAACCAACATGGGCGCCCAGATGCCCGCTATCAGGGCACCCGCCACTCCGATCTTGAGAGCGCCCGTCACCCACATCGCCCACACGGGCAAGCCGTAGGCTTCGAATTCGCTTTGCATGCTCCCTGTGCCTTTGCCGCGATAAGGGGTCTTTTTGTCCCTTCGCACGATCCACACATTCAGCAGACCCAAAGCCACGATGATTTGCAGGATTATTTGAAAAGTATCCACGTTTTCCAATGCGCTGTTTGGCAGCACATCAAGACCATACAGTGGCCGGGCGCTGGGGACAGTAAATTTTCCAGATCAAGGCCCAACTGCCGGAGAATTACCCGCCGTTATTGTCACGGGCGGATCGATCCAACTTTTCCAATTCCTTTTTGGCGAAATCGTTCGCCTGCATCATCCCCTTCGCAACGACAAGGGTGACGGCAACTCCAATGGCAAAAACGGCAAATACGATGGCCATACTTCAGGAACCTTTCCGGGTTTGGATGCCAGCGGAAAGAATGACCACCCTTACTCCCACCCAAAGGCTGAGAATGCTGGGCACCCAGATGCCGACAAAAATACCGTAATCATGACTTACGAGGAACCAGAGTGAGACGCTTGTGACGAAACTCACAAACGCGCCGATGAGGAAGGGGTAGTCGATTTTATGGAACATAAACATGATGCTGATGATCGATCGCCTAGGAATTTTTTTTGTCGAGGCTGATTTTCAAGTGCTGCCCACTTAAGTGCCACCATCAAAGAGAAGAGGGGCTACTACCAAAGCCGTTTCTCAGCCTCACTCGAACAACCGCCTGTCCAGCGAGCGGAACTGGATCGCCTCCAGCACCTCGTTGCCGCCGATGTTTTCCTTCCCGGCAAGGTCGGCGAGGGTGCGGGCTACCTTGAGGATGCGGTCGTGGGCGCGGGCGGAGAAATTCATGGGCTCCATGGCGTGTTCGAGGTAGCCGCGGGATTCGGCGTCGAGCTTGCAGGACTCGCGCACCTGCTTTGCGCCCATGGCGGCGTTGGTGGTGAGCTTGGCGGATTTGAAACGCTGCACTTGGATGCCGCGCGCGGCGGCGACGCGTTCGCGAATGACGGCGGATGACTCGCCGGTGATGGCGTCCGAGGTGAGCTCGAGGAAATCGACAAGCGGGACTTCGACGTGGATGACGATGCGGTTCAGCAGCGGCCCGCTGATTTTCTGGCGGTAGTTTTGGACATCCACCGCCATCAACGCCTCCGCTGGCGGTGAACTGGAAATGACCGTCCCCGTCAACGAGGGCGAGAAGGAATCGTTCTATCGCTTCGCCTATGGCGTGAACGCGGATTGACCCGAAAAATGTGTTCATGGCTTTCCCGGACGGTAAGATAGCCGCCATGGAAGCCATCAACGCTCGTGTCCTCTTCCCGCCGTTCTGCCAAGCAGCCGCCGCATACCTGAATCGCTCCCTGCGCATGGCCGTATCTTTGACGGTGGGTTGGTTCGCCCTCCTTTCCCACACCATGGCCGCTCCGGCGGAAAAACCGAACGTCGTGTTCATCATCCTCGACGACCTCCGCCCAGAGCTTGGCTGCTACGGAGCGGAAGACGTGAAATCGCCTAACATCGACCGCCTCGCGGCAAAGGGCATGCTCTTCCGCCGCGCTTACGTCCAGTATCCCGTCTGCAACCCGAGCCGTGCTTCTTTTCTCTCGGGCTTGCGGCCGGACGAAACCGGGATCGTCACCAACGACGTGCCATTCCGCAAAACCATGCCGGAGCGCATCTCCTTGCCGGAACTCTTCCGCCGCAACGGATACTTCACCGCGGGCATCGGCAAGGTATTTCACCTCGGCGAGGACGCGAAGGGCGAGGATGCGAAATTCCGTGATCCCAAGTCATGGGATCACTTCTCCGACAGCCTTAACGCCGCCCCCGCGATCGGCCTCAAGGGCGAAGGCCGCAACCTGACGGAAGGCCGCCTCAAATGGTGTGAATGGCGCGCCGCCGAGGGCACCGACGCCGACCAACCCGACGGCATCAACACCACCGAAGCCCTGCGCGTGCTCGATGAACGCCACGGCAAGCCCTTCTTCCTCGCCCTCGGCATCCACAAGCCGCACGATCCCTTTTTCGCGCCCAAGAGCTACTTCGACCTCTACCCGGAGGATTCCGTGAAACTCGCGAAGGAACCCGCCGACCGCAGCCCTCAGTTACGTCACGCGATCCCGAACCAAACGGACTTCGCCGCGTTCACCGACCGCGAGCGCCGCGAGTTCAAGCGCGCGTATCAGGCCGGGGTTAGTTTCGCCGACGCGCAGGTAGGCCGCATTCTCGCTGCGCTGGAGCGGAACAAGTTGTGGGACAACACCATCGTGATCCTGATCGGCGACCACGGTTATCATCTCGGCGAGCATGGCTGGTGGAACAAGGTCACCGTCCACGAACTCGGCGCGCGCGCCCCGATGATCGTCTGGATCCCCGGCGCGAAAGGTATGGGCAAACCCACCGCAGCCATCACCGAGTTCGTCGACCTTTACCCGACGCTGGCCGACTACGCTGGCCTCACCCCTCCCCAAAAACTCTCCGGCCAGAGCCTGCGCCCCGTCCTCGAAGACCCCGCGCAACCCGGAAAAGAGGCCGCCTACACCCAGGTCAACCGCGGCCCGGTCGGTCGCAGCGTGCGGACCGAGCGCTGGCGCTACACCGAATGGGGCGAACGCGGGAAAGCGGGCATCGAGCTCTACGACCACGTCGAGGATCCGGGCGAATACCACAACCTCGGCGAGGACCCCGCCCACGCAGACACCCGCCACCGGCTCTCGGCCTTGCTCGCCAAGGGATTCACGCTCGCGAGATGACGGGTAGGGTCATTTTGCCGAAATGACCCACCCGCGTGAGTTTGCAAGATTGCAAGGAGTTTGCTTTTTGCGTGAAGGCCGTTGAAGGAGTCGGCTCCACCGGCCCTTGCCAGCGCGGGAGATCATTCGGAGCTAGCAGGTGAGACTGGATCCTCCTATCGATTTCTATCAGCCAGCCCGCTGAGATTCTAACGGATTAACGGAAAGAAAAATTTCCCCAAATCCTTATGAAAAACACACTTCTATTATTTATCTCCGCAATCTCCATATCATTGGCTTTTGGCGGTCCGCCGCCGAAAAGTGTTGAGAAGGTCGATACGCTTACCGACCAAATGGTCGTCGGGAAGAAATATCTACTTATACCGATTCAAAACGGGGCCGTGGAATGCACCTTGGAGTTAGAGGTGGCGGGCAAGAAGGTGATTCGCTGCGACGCGGAACTCGCTCCGGATGCCGAATCGGTGGACTTCTGGGCTTACTTTTCGATTGAGGCCCACAAGGGAAAGCCCGCAGTCATTTCCGCTGAAGGAGCTACGGCGCAGAGCTTTGCGCTGATCCGGCAGTCAGACGAACTTCCCGAAGAGGACAACTTGTATTCCGAGTCCTTGAGACCCCAGCTTCGCTTCAGTCAGAAGGCCGGTTGGAACAACGACGTCAACGGCCTCGTTTACTATGAAGGTGAGTGGCATCTCTACTACCAGTATTGCCCGACGGCTCTCCGCCACGCTGACAAGTTCTGGGGTCATGCCGTCAGTAAGGATCTGATTCACTGGGAGGAGTTGCCGATTGCTCTGAGCCCGTTCATTCAGGCGAAGGGGCAATGCTTTTCCGGTAGTGCGGTGGTCGATCATCAGAACACGGCTGGTTTCCAGACCGGTGGCAAGCCGCCCATCGTCGCCGTGTTCTCCGACTTCGGAGCAGGCGTCGGAGAAGCTCTGGCCTACTCGAACGATCATGGCAGGACTTTCACCTACTACGAAAATAATCCCGTGCTCAAGCAGCGCGGCAACGATCCGAGAGTCATTTGGTATGAGTATGACGTGGATGATCAACCGATCAGTGCCGCGGCAAAAGAGCTGGGAGGGCATTGGGTGATGGTCACTTACAATATCGAGCGCAAGTATGGTGCGAACATCGCCTTCTTCACATCGATCAATCTGAAGGACTGGACCTTGCAGGGCCACCTGCCGGGCTACAAGGAATGCCCGGACATCCTTGAGTTGCCTGTTGATCCTTATGTCTCCTCCGAGACAGCCGATGGTCCGCGTGAGAAACGATGGGTGGTCTATGGGGCGGATGCGCAATACGCGGTCGGCAGTTTCGACGGCAAAATGTTTACCCCGGAGCACGAGGGCAAACATCGGGTTCATTACGGCGCCTATTTCGCCGCGCAGACCTTCAGCAATATGCCGGATGAACGCGCCATCCAGATCGGATGGGCCAAAATCAAAATGCCTGGGATGCCGTTCACCCAGACTTTCACGTTGCCGCACCGTCTGACCTTGCGGCAGACCCCGGAGGGAATCCGCATGTATGCGAAGCCAGTCAGGGAGATTGCCAAGCTCCGCAAGAAAACGCATGCCACCCAGTCCGCCGACCTTGCCGAGGATTCCGGCACGAGCCTCGATGTCTCCGGTGAACTCTTTGAGGTCAGAGCGGAGTTTGCTCTGGTTAAGGCCAGCTCCGTCGGGGTGGACATTGGCGGCAATCGAATCACTTACGATGTCGAAGCCGGAACACTCAATGGTGCGCCCATGAAGCCGGTTGACGGCAAAGTCTCCATCCAGGTGATCCTGGACCGGCCGATGATGGAGATCTGTGGCAATGACGGTGCGGTTTACATCACAACAAGTCGCAAACATCTGGGAGATGTCTCCGCAGTAAAAGCCTTCGCCAACGGCGGTTCAGCCCAGCTGATTCGCCTTGAAGTTCATGCGCTCAAATCCATCTGGAAGTAGGGCGCTTCTAACAAGACGGAGGCCGCTTGCCGCGTCCTGCATATCGTCCTCACTGTTCCGGAAGCATTTCCTTCTGGCTGTCGGGTTTGCCGTTGGTTCTTCTGATCCAGCCCGGCCGTCCAACCGCCGGGTTCAGGACATGGTCGACCTTGCCCAGGCCGTAGACATCCCGGTAGAGCTTATCCTGAGCATCGAGAAAGCGCTCCGCATTCTTCGCTCTCTCATGTTCGACGAGAAAAAGCCTTGAGCGCCATTGCTCGATCCGCCAGTTGCCTGGAACCTTCTTCGCCAAGCTGTCGAGCTCCTTTCGCGATTCGGTTGGGCTGACCGGATCGACGCATTGCTTGAGTAATTCAGTCCAGCGGGTGGCGTCAGTCTCAGTGGCCCTCAGATAGCGCCTTGCATAGGCCTCCAGTGCCGTGTCGGCATTCGGCTGCGTTCCGCTCGCGAGGCCGGCCAGAACCATCTTGTTAACATCATCAAAGCGACCTTCGGAATAGGCCTGAAACCCGTCGAAGCCCAGATTTTTCAACTCGGCGATGGTGGCGGGAATGCGCTTCGGCCCGAAGACCGGCCCCATCTTCCCGTAGGTGGCATAGCCGCCCCTTTCGCCATAGCCGATATGCACGAAGGCGAGTTTGCGGCAACCCTCCGGGACGGCGACATTCTTTGGCCGGGTCTGGTTGTATTCGATGTGCATGGTCATTCCCTTGAGCCAACCGGGCGCTTCCGAGGCCGCCCATTCGTTGAACAACTGGTGGTCCTCGCCGCTCCACCACCACGAACAATACCAGGGCTCGATCTGCGGATGATACTCCTTCGCGATCTCATGAATCTCCTTGGTCAGTTGCGCTGAGGTCAGGATCCAGGGGCTGCATTGATCACAGGCGCAGCCGCCATAGTCGTAGGCAAACGCGGTCACCGTGTTGAAGGTGATCCCCGCCTTGGCGGTATCCGCGAACCAGTTCCGGTGGTTCGCGAGGATGATTTCCCTGCCGCGCGGGGTGCTCGGACAAATCAACTGCCCCTGGATCAGACGCCCCTTCGTGGCAGCGATTTCCTTGTCCGCCAACTGGTTCACATAGACATGATTAGGGCAAATGATCACGTTCAATGCCAATCCCGCCTCCTGGGCTGCTAGGTAGATGGCCTTCTTTTTCTCGAACCGGCTCCTGCTCTTTTCGTCGGCATGCTGCGGCGAATAGGGATCATTCACGTCGGTCGCCGTGAACCAATCCGAATAGGAGTTAAACCCCATCCATTTCACCTCGGCCAAATACGCGCTCATCTCGTCGGCGCTCATCACCTCATAGGCATTGCCGAAGTGGGCGGGCGCGTAGAGTTCCCGCGCGGGAAGGAAATTCTCCGACTTCGGGTTCTGGGCGAAAGCCCAAGGGGCCGAAAGTAGTAGCACGAGTGGCAGAAGGATTGGATTGCAAGCGGCTTTTTGTTGGTTCATCTTGTAGGTGGTCTTCTGTTGGTTTCACTCATCGAGATTGACCGCAGATCAGTTGTCCGCTTCCAGTTGGGATAAGACCACTCGTTTCGTGATGCTTCTTCCCAGGAATGCAATGCCCTCTTCGAATCGGTAGACCACACTCTTCTGGTTGCCTGCGTTCTTCAGCGTGATCGTCAGTTTTAGACCGGGGGTCTCCGGATTTGCGGCAGAGACCCCGAAACTCCCGTCGGGGTTCTCGCTGATTAAGACAAAACATTGATGATCCGCACTTACTGTCAGGCCGGACGTCAGGCTGATCTGTCCCGGCTTGTGAAATACGACCCCGGCAGTCTTTAGCGGCACATGTTCCACTGCTTGTATGTGGTGACTGTTCTTCAATATCCTTACAGGCATGTTCTCAGAGTAAGCCGCTGTTTCCTCCCTGGTGATGCCGGGAACAACAATGTATTCATAGCTGCCATTCTTGGGCTTGATCCCGTGTTCCAGATAAAGGGTGAAAACACTGTGCTTTACAGGAGCGTCTGAGAGATTCGTGGATATTCGCTTCCAGGACCCGCTTTGTTCTCCGTTCTTTAGCATGAATGTCTGTTTTTCCGGGAAAACATATCCAATACTGTCATGGTTCACCCAACGCCCTTCGTATTGTTTTGCAACCGGTGATGCCTCCAGACCCTTTGGCTGGCCGTCGATGTATACCTGATCTGTGAGTAAGCACTGATTCAGTGTCGTATTGAACTCATTGTTGGAATCACTTGATAACGCTGTGCCCAGTGCAACGATTTCGTCATCGAAGAAGAAATACGCTTTCTTTCCGCTAAAACTCTTGTTGATTTTGGGTATCTTCTTCGCGAAGTCCATGGCGGCACAACCATAGGTCCCATCGGTGACGCCTCCGACAAACGTGGAGTCTATGTGTGATAGATGATTTGGGCGAAACGTCTCCCGGGGCGCCGAGACTCCCGGCAGCAGGGCCCAGTCCCAAACAGGAAAGATATGGTCGTATTCCCTACCTGTGCGCATGATGAAGGTAAGCCCGTAGCTCGTTAACCCGCCCAGCACATTGTTCCCGATCGTCTCTTCAGAACCTTTGACTCCCTTTGAGACCATTCTGACAGACGCAAAAAACTTCTCCCTGATGTGCGACATATAGTCAACCCGCCAGAAATAGCGGTTACCCACCACGCCCGGGGTTGGTCGTTTCCCATTGATATGATCGATAAAATGCTGAATCTGAGATTTCGTTTCAGGGTCGTCATTAGCCTTCTTCAATAGTTCGAGCGGGTGCAAGAGAGGCGATGCGCTACCCCTCTCCGGAACGCGGGTCGCTATGGCTCTACCTCGAGAACTCGGGTCATTCTGATGATAGCGCAGCATCCAACGATTTCCATTGAGTGCCATGTCATTGATCAGGTTTCGCGTCGCATTGCTGAATGCCAAGGGCGAGTCATGAAGAAAGTAGAGCCAGCGGCAGGAGGACATGAAATAGCCCAGCCCATACATATTGTTGTAGAAATGCATGCCATGCTGAGTGAAACTGGAATCCGGCTGCAAGCCCTCAAGGGCGACCTCATGCAGGGTCTTGTATGCCGGGGTATAAGCTCTGTTCAGCGCCGCCACGGCATGTTGCATCATGGCGTAATCCTCGAGGAAAATCCCCTTGAAAAAGGTGTTCTCCGCAAACCAGACCAGATTGGCTCCCGTATGCCTACTATGAACATCGGATTGCAGTATACCCACCATTTTGGCTCGTCGCTCTTTGCCAAGATAAGGGTCCATCAACAGACAGACTTTACTGAGGGACATTTGAGGTTGCATGGATCGATACCACCAGTTCGGGTGGCCTTCGGTCGGATTCCTGGCAAACCAGAAGTCAATACTCCTCAGGATTTTCTCCAACAGGTCATCATTCTTGTATAGCGGGTGCTTTGGATCTGCCACATAGGCGACGGACATATCTACCATGCGAAACAGATGTTCATTGCCAGGCCAATTGTGCATAGCCTTCGAGCCATAATCGATACCGGGCCAACTGCCGTCCGGCTGCATCGTTTTGACTGATTCAGACGCATCATAAATAATCTGGTTCTCCTCGATGATGGAGGTTTTCAGACGTGTCTTGAACTGTTTCACCATTTCTTGAACGTCCTCATCGGTGGGGACGTCCAACGGAATCTCTTGCTTCTGGATCATACCCTGTAGCGTGGGCACGTCGATGGTCTGCACCGCCTGCTGGTTCTTGATAGCAAGAGAGGCCGCCATGCCGCTGGCCTCACCCAAGTGCATCCATGTCGGTTCCAGCCGGATGGCGTAGAAAGCGACCGCGCTGGCGGACACGCAGACCGGCACCAGAAGGTTGTCACATTCCTCCTGCTTCGGGGTGATGGCGCGGTAGGGGATGTCGAAGTTCATGCCCTTCTGCCAGATGCGGCCCTCGTTGATGAAGCTGTTCTCGTCGTAGGCGTAGCGGGCGACGTGGTGCGAATCGATGTAGTGCGAACCGATGTGGATGACGTCCTTCTTGTCGCGGGTCTCTGTGACATCGTGCTGGGTGAGCACCACCGGACCGATCATGCGCCTGGCGGCGCGGATGTAGAGATACCAGGGCCAGTGGTCGTTGTCTGTCCACTCGTCCTTGCAGAAGCCATAGCTGGCCATTTCCTTGCGTACCTTCTCCGGCATGCGCGGATCTGTTTTCATGAACCACAATAGCCCGTGGGTGTAGTCGCGATACTTCTGATGGATGGCCTCGCGCTGCTCGAAGCTTGCCTCCGCCCATGCTGTTTGCTCGCCGGGCATGCTCAAGGACACGATGGCCGCCTGCTTGTTGTTGCACTCGCGTTTGTCACCCGGCATGCCATAGAGCGCAAGCACATCGCCCACCTTCCCCAGCTTGCCCGCCTGAAAGCTGCCAATCAGCAGTTCATACTGTTTTGGGTCGTAGTTCTCCGGCTTCTCAATCTCGACCTTATTCTCCGGATCGGTGGTCAGGTTGAGGCGGATGTTGTAGCAGATGGGATGCGGGCTGGCGCCAAACTCGGCGGGCGGCTTGCCGGGCATGATGCCGGGCAGCAGCTTGCCGTCCTTGTCGTAGGGTGACACTGGAATAGGGTCGTCGAGATAGCGCACGCCACCCAGTGACTCCCTGTATTGATCGCGGGATTCGCGACCCAGCGCGTAGGACACGCCCGCCTTGGCCATCAGGTCACCTTCGTAGGTCGCATCGATGAAGACCTTGGCCTTGTAAGTGGTGCCACCGCGCACGGTGAGGGACACAATCGAAGCCTCCTGCTTTTCTACCGATTGGATGAGTTGCTCAAAGCGCACTTCGACCCCGGCCTCCTCAAGCATCTCCAGAAAGACCTTCTCGGCGACCTTTGACTGCCAGGTGCGCGGATGGCGCTTGTCGGGATGCCTGAGTTCAGTCCAGCCACGGCTGCGCAGGTGGGCGGCGAGCAGGAACTTCTCACTCAAACCACCGAAGGTGCGCGTATCCATGTGCTCTGCCTCGTCGCGATTGAGCCCGCTGGTGCTCAGTCCGCCGACGTGCCGGGTCTGCTCCAGTAGAACGACGGAATGACCTTCGCGCGAGGCGGAGATCGCGGCGGTAATGCCGCCGGGTGTGGCACCATAAACCACCACGTCCTTGGCGACCTCATCAGCGTGGGTGCAGAGGGTTACTAGGACGAGGGAAAGAAGTGATCGTAGAGAGGAAGCCATGGTGTTAGTGGGGTCGATGCTGTGCGTTCTTATTCTGTTGTTTCCGGGGTTGCCTGCAGTCTGATAAATAAATGCTCCGGCGGTCCCTCTAAAACAAAGATCCAATTCACGAGGCCATCACCAGTCGGAGTCTCGCTCTGCGGCGAGGTGAAGTCTTCCCAGAACTCCAAGTCGGTGGACCACTGCGTTGTGAGTGTGGTGTCGGGTGTATCGGTGGGCCCCGGCGCAGTGCCGGAGGCGTAGGTCACCCCGCCCAACTGGTCACCATCGGTGCTACCCGAGAAACCGATGGTTCCAGCAGCGCCTCCGCCCGTGAAGGCACCGAATGTCACGTTTGTCCCCGTGGCACTTCCGGAAGTCTGGGCCGCGCTCGCTCCGGTGAACTCGTATTTGACGAGGATCTCGGCGTGGCTAGGGCTGATCAAACTGCCGAGGGCCAAAAGGCTGATCGCGGCAACGACTAGGCTTGTTTTTTGATGTTCCATTCCGTGTGGTATGAGCAGGGGGGCTTCCAATGGCAGACTTCATAGACAGAAGAGGCCCACACGAAGGTGCGGGCCTCTCTGCAATAAGGATTCGTAAACAGGCGGCAACTTCAGCGACGACGACGCAAGGCCAGCCCGGCTAGCGCCAATCCGGAAAGCATGATGCTTGAGGGCTCGGGGATCTGTGTTAGCGTGAGATTACTGATCGTCCCAGAGGTTTTCGACGTTGAGATCAGGATGGAGCCGAAGCTTGAATTGGGCAGGGCTGCGCTACCCAGGTCCCCCAAGACGCTATCGGACCATGTCACGGTTCCAAAGTCAGTCGTTCCGTCGTAGCCGGCGGCGGGAGTAAAATCGATGGTAGCGGTAAGCGTCCTTGCCCCGGTATTGCCATCCGGGCCATCTACGGCATCCGTAGTCCTAGGGCCAGCATACATATCCAACTCGCCCAAATTGCCGAAGGCAGTGTCCACACCGCGATAGATGATGGTCGCCAGTCCAGCCCCCGCGTCCGACGTGAAATGAGCCGTCGGTGCTGCTGTTGCTGAGAATCCAAGAGAAATCCAAGCACCAGACGTTTGCGAAACTGTATAGGTGAGTTCAAACTTACCGTTAGCCGTGCCCTTCGCATCGTTGACATAGCTACCGAGACTAAGAGATGCCCCGGCATCCGCCCCATTGTTGACAGTGCCATTGTCGAGAAAATTGCTATTGGCGTTCCACGTCGCTGAACCACCTGCGGTCACAATGGCAGTGTTGAAGATTTCAGCGGTTGTTCCGCTCAGCGCCGAGCCAGTGCCGCCGAAAGTTTCATGGATAATCGTCGCGGAGTGGCACGGACAAATTGAACTGCCGAGGACCAGAAGGCTGGTTGCGGCAACGACGAGGCTTGTTTTTCGATGTTTCATTTGAGGTTTGATTTGAGGTTTTATTGCAAGTCAGGCTCGACGGTTGCGTAACTGACGAGCTCAAGGAACCCTCTCACTACAACTTCGTCCAGAAAGATTGCTCTCGACAACTATCATGATAAACCCGTAGGTTATTTCCGCAATGCTTCATTTTCCAACACGCTCGGAACAGGTCGCGGAGCACCTCCGTTCCGAATTGTTGAAGGGGCGATGGAGGGACTTCATGCCGGGCGTCCTGCGCTTGGAAAGAGAATTGGGAGTGAACCGGGAGACGGTGGACACGGCCCTGCGGCAGCTGGAGAAGGAAGGGCTGCTGGTAGGGCAGGGTGCGGGAAAGCGGCGGCGGGTGCAGGTGTCTGCCGAGCAACTCGAACCCCGCCCCTTGCTTCTGAGATGCCTGCCATATGACAAGTCCAGCCGTGAGATGCCCTTTATGTCCGCACTCAGCCAACAGCTTGAGGAGACAGGGTTTCGATTCCATTTCGCGCGGGAATCCCTGTGGGATCTGAAGATGCGCCCCGATAGAGTCGCGGCCTTGGTCAAGCGCACATCGGCCGATGCCTGGATCGTTGCCGCAGGATCCCGCGAAGTCCTGAGTTGGTTTGCCGAGCAGTCAGTCCCAGCTTTGGCTCTGTTCGGCCGCTTCAGTGATCTTCCGATTGCGGCCGCGTGTCCCCGCAAGGTTCCGGCGATTCAGGAGGCGGTGCGGCGACTGGTTTCCCTTGGCCATCGGCGCATCGTGATGCTGGTGCAGGAGGAACGCCGGAAGCCTCGTCCGGCCCTTGGCGAACAAGCCTTTCTCGATGAACTGCAGGCCCAGGGAATCGAGATCGGATCCTACAACCTACCCGATTGGGGAAGCGGTTCCGAGGATTTTCACCGCGGACTGGACACTCTCTTTCGGTATACGCCTCCAACCGCCCTGATCATCATGGAACCGAGGCTGTTCGCAGCCGCACGAGACCATCTGGCGCAACGGGGCATCATCGCTCCGCGGGATGTCTCTCTCGTGTGTGACGATTGGGACCCGACCTTCGCGTGGCAAGAGCCCCCCGTCACCCATATCCGCTGGGATTATCTCCCCGTGATTCGCCGGGTGACCCGCTGGGCCGAGAACATTGCACACGGGAAGCAGGACCTTCGGCAGACGCTCATCAAGTCCAAGTTCGTCGAAGGCGGGACAATCGGGCCTGTGCCGAAGGGCAGGTGAGGGTTTCGAGGCCTGTGCCGGATCAATGCGAGCACTACGCAGTTACCGCCACAGCCCGATCAGCGATCACCACCCGATTGCTGTGACGACAACATAGGAGCACCAGAAGCTCCTAAAGCAGGAAAAACTCAAACGCCAGCCACTCGCAGAAGCCACCGAAGGATGGATGGTTGGTTCATGGGAATTTATTGACCTGGACTTGAACTCCGCACCGGGAGGTCAGGGGTTGAAACGATCTCTTGCCTTAGCCGACGGGAGGCTTCACCGACCAACCACAGGTAGTAATCGGAAGGCAGTCCGGCATAGGTCTGAAACTTGCTTTCGCCGATCGGCGGGTCGTTGGTGGACTTGAAGATGTGAGTGCCCTCGTCGAGTTCGTCGAACATCGCCTGATAGATCATTTTCACGCCGCCATCGCGAATGTGCGCGTCATATTGCGCCCAGAGAAACCGACCGCCATCCCGATCGATGGCGACATCGGGATCTTCGGCGGTCAAATTCTTCAGGTTCGACCAGCCAAAGCCCGGGAACACAACCGGCATGAATTCCTTACCGTTGGCGATGCACCAGGCCCGATCTTCCCTGGCGCGGGTGTTTGCATAGGCGCGGGCCTGCCTGGCATCGCGGTAACGTCCCACCGTCCACGGCGAGATGATGTCGGCTATCCGATAAACCGGCTCCCATGTAGCGAACGCCCCGGCATCACGAATCCCATCCCGCCAGTGGGTCGAGGTGCCTAATATCACGGTGAGCCCACCATACTCGGGGTCGTTTTTAAAGAAATCAATCAGCTCAAGCACCTCCTTCGCCCCGTACTTCCGATCCTCACCAAAACCGACCCCCCACACGGACACCACCGGTCGGCCGCTGTGGTGCTGGTAAGCTGGATCTTCGAGGATTCCCATTTCCTTGACTAGATGCCGCCAGTCATCCTTGACCAGGCTCATTCGCTCCGACTTCATGCCGGAGAGATCATACATTACGGCATAGGTGCGGTCGTGCTGTTCAGCTCCAGCACGGCAGTTATCGAGGATCCGGTTCACCGTTTCGGCCATCGGCTTGCCCGAGGTTCCCTGCTTGGTCACCTCGGTGGCGAATCGCTGCACGAATACGCCGTCAATCCCATATTCCTTCATCCATTGGAAGTGCCTTACCACGGTGTCACGGACCGCCGAACTGAACACCTGCGCAACTCGACCGTCAGCGTGGCGGAATTCGGTATCGAAACGCTCGTGCTGTCCAAGCTCACTCAAGTCCGGCCAGAACTCGATGCTGGCATGACCAGGGGTAAACTGCCGCGTCGCCGGATTGTGGTAGTGCCTCCATCCCCGTCCTTCACCATCACCGGGAGTGCCGAACCAACCTTGGTAGCCGCACATCACTTTACCTGTGAGGGACGATGCATCGACACGTGTAGGCTCTATCGAGCCAATCGGCACGCGCCTGCCGTCCATGACATCGATCCGGTTCGGCACGATCCAACCGATCGCACCTCCTACCAGTAGCAGCCCACAGACCACCCCTGCCAAGGTGGAAGCTCGAATCCTCTTCATAGTATCTATCTTAACCAATCAATCATACGAATTGCCTGCCGGTGCCCGGCAATGCAAGAAACGACAAAGTTCCGCACCAATCATATCGCAATAAGGATGGTCCTTTTATCAGAAATCGCGTAATAGGTCCTTAAAACTGTGCCATTCGCGCTAGCGGAGATATTTTCAGCCTCCATGCCATCGAGGATAGACGGCAGTAGGACAATGGGGGTGGCGCAGTTTCAATGCGATACGGACGTCCTGGATCGGTGATCCGGGAAACGTGATCAAAGCAATACCAGTTGTATTTGAGAGTTTATTTGCACAACAGGCTGCATTTGGTTTTTGTCGTTGGATACTCACTGATTCATCCAACTCCTCCATCATTGAGTCAATCAACTACCCCTCGAAAATCATGAAAACCCACTTCATTGATACCACCACGCGCCTCGCATGCATTGCGGGATTTGCGTTGACTGCAAGCATGGCCAATGCGGCTGTGATAGTACCCTCTGGTAATATCAACGGTGCGAGCACTTACACGGTCACGGGCACCTTGTATGCCATCGACGGCCCGAAAATTGGTGGCGCGACTGAGGCTTCGAATACAACCTTTACGCAAACTGGCACGAATTTTGGTGAGAGCGTTGGGAACCAAGCCGCCGGCGGTCGAAACGCCTGGGAGCCCGACGGCACGACCTACGCGAATACGACGATCCGCTGGACCGCCGGCCCGGTGTCTTGGACGTTTGATTTAGCGGATGGCACTGTCATTAATGGCGTATTTGCCAACTGGGCTGCACAAGGCAATGCCGGTAGCTCGAATACCTACAGCTGGAACGAAGGAACTCCTGATGCGGCGGTTAGAAGTCATACGGTTGCCACGCCTCTTGACCTACGCCTGTATTTCAAGATTCCCGGAAAAATGACAGAATTCCTTTGACTACGGGACTGAGTTGGCTGGGGTGGGGACATGTCAGGCAAGAAAGTCAGCAAGCGCTGGATTTCGCCATGGGCGGAATCGGAGGAAAAGCCGTCAATTTATCACTGTGTTTCGCGAGTGGTGGACAGGCGGTTCGTTTTTGGGGATGAGGAGCGGGGGAAGTTCCGGATGTTCCTGCGGATGGTGGAGAATTTCAGTGGTTGCCGGGTGCTTTCTTACTGCGTGATGTCGAATCATTTCCACATCCTCCTTGAGGTTCCGCCGATGCCGCAGGGAGACTTGAGCGACGCGGAATTGTTCAAGCGGCTGGGTGTGTTTTATGGGGAGATTTTCGTGAAATCCGTTGCCGATGAGCTGCTTGCGGCGCGGACGGAGGGCGGTGTTGCGGGAGGGAATCCGGAGCGTGTTGCGGAGATCCACGGTCGTTTCACGCCGCGGATGCATGATCTGAGCGATTTCATGAAGACCCTGTTGCAGCGTTTCACCCGCTGGTTCAACCGCACGCACAACCGCACCGGAACGCTCTGGGAAGATCGTTTCAGAAGCGTGATCGTGGAAAGCGGGACGGCAGCGCGAACGATGGCGGCGTATATTGAAAAGTCGTCTGAATTTCAAAGGGCGATGGAGTGAGGCCGTTTGCCAAAGGTGCAGACGATGGAAGGCGAACGCGGGTGCGGGACGGAAATTTCAGCTCCGCTGTCCGGAAATCCGGGGCAGGATTTCACCAAGAAACGCGCACAGGTAGTGCGGAAGGTTGAGCAGCGAGTAGCTTACCGCCTGGCCTTGGGTGGTGGATACCTCCATGGCTTGCAGGCTGGGCGGATTGCGGTCGAGGCGCAGAGCCAATGGCAGGGCTTTGTCGTGCATGAACTGGTGGAGGCTTTTCATGGAACCGGCGGCTCCGCTTTTGACCTCCACGGGAAGAACAGCGGCGTGGAGTTCCAGCAGGTAATCGATTTCCCCGGCGCGGCCACCCTCGCGCCGCCAGTGGAACAACTGCCCATCGCGTGTGAAGCCACCGCTGAGCAGGTGGAGCTGCTGGGCGGCCATTTGCTCGCCGATGCCTCCCCGAATGCAGGGAGCCAGGGATTCCCAGCGTGGGAAATGGCGGAGCGCGGGGGTGTTCCACAAGGCATGAGCCAAGCCCACGTCCAGCAGGGCGGCCTTGCGCAGGCGGTCGTTTTTCTCCGCCGCGAGCGGCAGGCCGTTGGCGGACGTGTGCGGGATGAGCTTGCAAAGGCGTGCCGCCGCGAGCATCTCCAGGGAACGGCGCGCGGGCTCCAGCTTCACCCCGTCTCCCACGGCGCTATAGACGAACTTTTCGCCCAGGGCGGCCACCACCGCAAGCAGCACCTGGCGCAAGACCCGGGTGTCGATGCACCCGGCGTATTTGGAAAAATCGTCCTGATAGGTGTGCAGCAGGTCGCGCTGGAGATCTCGGCAGGCTTTGGCATCGGCTCCCTGCGCGTCCGCAGCCACCACCGCTGGCATGCCGCCGACCATCTGGTAGCGGTCGAACCACTCCATGGCCTTCCCATGGACGGCTGCGGAGATCTCCATTCCCGGTTGCCATGACCGCAAGCGCTCCAGCAACGGCTCCAGTCCGTGGGCTTCCAGATATTCCGGAAATCCCAGCGGCTCCACATAGGCATAACTCACCCGCCCCACCGGCATGCTGTGCGAAAAATCCGCCAGTGCGAAATCCAGCAGCGAGCCCGCCGCCACCACCGGCAGCTCAGGCATTTCCTCCGCAAACCAGCGCAGCCTCGCCAGCACTTCGGGCGCGACCTGGATCTCATCGATGAACAGCAGGGAATCCGCAGGTGCCGCCCGGTGATCCCGCAACAAGGCCAGGTCGTCGAACACCCGCGAGGGATCCGCCGAGTCCAGGAAGACCTTCGCCAGCGACGGGTCGCGCTCGAAGTTCAGCTCCAGCAACGCCAGGTTCCGCTCACGCGCCAATTCCCTTACCAGCCACGTTTTCCCAGCCTGACGCGCCCCACGCAGGATCAGGGGCTTCCGCCGCCCGTCCGTCAGCCACGCCTGTAATTCCGGATAAACCGCCCGTCTCACGAGGACTACCGTAAAATAAACACGTTGTTTATCAAGTTGATTCTGATTAATAACGCGTTGATATGGTGAGGCTAGAGAGAAAAGATCAGCGTCTGCAGCACTTTGGACATGCTGCCGCTTCCGCAAGGACGGGGCTGGTCGCGAGCTGAAGGGGGCGTTTTAGAGGGTGTGAAGGGGGTGAATCGTGCTTCCTCTGTCCTTTTCCCTTTCAGTGAACCCGGTGCGTCCCTAGATTCCAGACGCAGCATGTATTTCGTAGTGTCCATGTCCTCATGGAGGTTCCGCCGAGGGTGGGGGTTTAGAGACGGAAGACTTGGAGAGGCAACACACAAGAAATGAGGGGCGACTTCCAACGCGTTTCGGAAACCTCACTCGAACAACCGCCGGTCGAGCGAGCGGAACTGGATCGCCTCCAGAATGTCGTTAGGGCGGATGTTTTGTTTTCCGGCGAGATCCGCCAACGTGCGGGAAACCTTGAGGATGCGATCATGGGCGCGGGCGGAGAAATTCATCTGTTCCATGGCGTGCTCTAGGTAGCCGCGGCCTTCGGCGTCGAGCTTGCAGCACTCGCGCACCTGCTTTGCGCCCATGGCGGAGATGGTGGTGTGCATTTTTAGCCTCTTGGGATTCGATTTCGGGATTCGGGAAGTTCCTTGAAATTCTCTCGTACGGAAATGCGCTTGCCGCTTTGCTTTTCGAGGTCTTTGCGGGCTTTGCCTGCGACGGAGCCGCCGTCTTCCGCGGCCTTTTTGTTTTCCGGGAATCCCTTGGCATCGCGCTTCTTGGCGATCTCGGTGGTGGATGCCTCGCCGAGCATGGTGAAGATCAGTTCGAGGTCGGTCATGTGGTCGCGGAGGTTTTCCTTGGGGTTGGAAAGCGCCTTGAACCCTTTGTATTCGGACGGGGTCATTCCGAAGGTGGCTTTGCTGATTTCGGCCGTGAGGATGGCGAATTCCTTGCCTTGCTTGACTCCCCGCTTTTTCCATTCGTCGGTGAGTTCGTCCCGGACGGCGATGCCGCGCAGGCGTTTCTCGATCCATTCCTCGGAGTAACCCTTTTGCTCGTAGATTTCGCGCATTCGCTTGGCGGCGAGCTCCGGGTTTTCGATTTCCTTGAGGCGCTCGTAGCCGACTTTGGCGAGCCAGAGTTTGAAGGGTTCCGCTTTGGGGGATGGCATGGACTGGATGATGCGCAGGAGAGCCTCGGTGTGGGCGGCTTTGATTTTCCTTCGTTTGCCATCAGCTGCGATCATTTCAACCGGGGGACAATTTGTCCCCCAGTAGGAATCCAATTCGGGGTCGCGCTTCCTGAGTTTTTTGATGTAGTCCTTCACATTGGCTGAATCCGTCAGTGCGAGAACGACATCATCCACGGAAAAATACCATCGATTTTCCGTTGCGCTCCAAGCGCGGCGGACTTGTTTTTCTTCAAACAGGGAGATTTGGGACATGGCATTGGGTGTGTTGGATTCATTCGAACAGCCGCCGGTCGAGGGAGCGGAACTGGATCGCCTCCAGGATCTCGTTGCCGGTGATGTCCTGTTTGCCCGCGAGATCGGCGAGGGTGCGGGAGACTTTCAGGATGCGGTCGTGGGCGCGGGCGGAGAAATTCATCTGCTCCATGGCGTGTTCGAGGTAGCCGCGGGATTCGGCGTCGAGCTTGCAGGACTCGCGGACTTGCTTCGCGCCCATGGCGGAGTTGGTGGTGAGCTTGGCGGATTTGAAACGCTGCACTTGGATGCCGCGCGCGGCGGCGACGCGTTCGCGAATGACGGCGGATGATTCGCCGGTGATCGCGTCCGAGGTGAGTTCGCGGAAATCGACGAGCGGCACCTCGACATGGATGTCGATGCGGTCTAACAGCGGCCCGCTGATTTTCTGGCGGTAGTTTTCGATCTGCCTAACAGAACAGCGGCACTGCCTTTTGGAGTCGCCATAAAACCCGCACGGGCAGGGGTTCATTGCGGCGACGAGCATGAAGCGGGCGGGAAAGGTGAGCGATCCGGCGGCGCGGGAGATCGTCACGTGGCCGTCTTCCAGGGGTTGCCGTAAAACCTCCAGCGTCTGCCTGCGGAACTCGGGAAGCTCGTCGAGAAACAGCACGCCGTGGTGCGCCAGCGAAACCTCGCCGGGGCCGGGGTTTGTGCCGCCGCCTAGCAGACCCGCGTCGGAGATGGTGTGGTGTGGGGCGCGGTAGGGGCGGGTGGTTAGGAAACCTTTTTTCGTGTCGAGCGTCCCGGCGATGGAGTGGATCTTGGTGGTCTCGATGGCGTCTTCCTCGGTCATGTCCGGCATGATCGTGGGCAGGCGTTTCGCGAGCATCGACTTCCCTGTCCCGGGCGGGCCGACCATCAGAAGATTGTGCCCGCCTGCGGCGGCGACTTCCAGGGCGCGCTTCACGTGATGCTGGCCTTTCACCTCGTTGAAATCGACGAGGTAAGTGCGGTGGCTTTCAAAAAACGCGCGGCGGTCGAGGTTGAAGGGCAGGATGCGTTTTTCTCCGCTGATGAAGTCCCATGCCTGCCGGAGGCTGCGGACGGGTATCACATCGATGCCCTCGATCACGGCGGCCTCGGCGGCGTTCGCTTCCGGGACGATGAGGCTCTTGCGCCCGCGTTTTCTCGCTTCCAGCGCGATGGAGAGCACGCCTTTCACCGGACGCACCGCGCCATCGAGGCCTAGCTCGCCGACGACGCAGAAGTCATCGGTATCAATGATTTTGTCCCCGCTCGCGCCGACCATAGCGAGGGCGATGGGCAGGTCGAAGGACGGGCCTTCTTTTTTGAGGTCGGCGGGGGCGAGGTTCACGGTTTTGACGCCAAGATCGAGTTTCAGCGCGGAGGCGGTGATCGCGGAGGTCACGCGCTGCGAGCTTTCGCGGACGGCAGCGTCCGGCAGGCCGACGATGATCACGGCGGGCGTCTCCGCGCCGCGGGCGTTGACCTCGACCTCCACCTCAAGCGCGTCCACCCCGCGCAACGCTGCCGAATACAGTTTTGTAATCATTTGAACACGTCCAGATGAAACCGGATCTTATGCCGTGACAAGCAATAAACCGATTCCACGCAGCGTAACCAAAACTCAGTTCCCAATCCAAGACATGAAAAAACTCCTACTGCTCGCATTGTTGCCCGTCATCGCATTCGCCGAAAGCCCCGATGAAACCGGATTCGTTCCCATGACAAACGGCAAGGATCTCACCGGCTGGAAAAAGGTCGGAGGGAACGGTGAGTTCAAGGTCGAGGGCGGAGAGATCGTGGGAACCGGGATGAACGTGAACGGCAACACCTTCCTGATCTCCGAGAAGACGTACAGGAACTTCGACTTCCGCTTCGAGATGAAGTTCGACACGCTCAAGGGCAACTCCGGGATGATGTTCCGGGGCTTGCAGAAGGAATCGAAGGACGGCAACGGGCGTGTGCACGGCTACCAGTGCGAGCACGACAACGGCATGGCCCGCGCATGGACGGCGGGTCTCTACGACGAAGCGCGGCGCGGCTGGCTTTTCCCGGACAAGAAGGATAAGGAACAATGTGCCGCCTTCACCAAGCAGGGTCAGGCAATCTTCAAGGCGGAGGGCTGGAACGAGATCCGCATCCTCTGCGAGGGCAAGCGCATCCAGATTTTCCTCAACGGCGAGAAGCGGGTCGATTACACCGACGAGGATCCGAAGGACTCCACCCCGGAGGGATTTTTCGGAATGCAGGTGCACGCAGGCAAGCAGACCGATGTGCGCTGGAGGAACCTACGCATCAAGGAATTGCCGTAAAGCACCTGCGCACCACTCAGTTGGCGTCGGCTTTCCAGAACGGGTTCGTGGCACCGCCCTTGGAATCGATGCGGGTGATGTCCGCCTTGTTGATGGCCGCCGTGCGCCCGTCGTAATAGACAACCAGCGCCTTGTCCTGATGGCGGTATGCGATGTCGGTTTTCGTGGAATGGACGATGAAAGGCTTGTCGCAGGTGATGAACGCCGCGGTATCGCTGGGGCTGGTCAGCCGCGCCTGTTTCAGCGCCACGACTTCAGCAGGGGTGGTGTAGCCGAAACAGATGCCCAAGGTGGTGTTCATCGCCGTTTTTTTCCGAACCACAGCCGCATCCATCAGCGTGACGGGAACCGGGCTGGAGCCGGCGGTTGCATAACCTGTTAGATGGCTGATGAAATCCGGGTTCTCGAACCATTTATAGGTCACGCCTGTCTCCGTTCCGTTGGCATCGATTTCCTTCGCCTCCGGCGGAACGAAGGATCCGCCGTTTTCCGCCGCGTAGCTGATGTTGGCGATCTGGAGCTGCCGCATGGCTCCGATCGTCGTCGTCTGATCGGCGGATTTGCGGAAACGAAAAAGCGCGGAGGCGGAGATCGTCACCAGAACGGCGATGATCGTGATCACGACCAGCAGCTCGACGAGGGTGAAACCGTGGGAACGGGAGATGCGGTTGGTTTGCATGAGGTGTCGGAAGTTTGGGGAACAGCAGCCAATAAGCCCGCCGCGTGCCAGACTTCGGATAGTCCGCCATGCGCGGTATGTAGGGAAACTATGCGAAAAGACGCGCCAGATGCTTAGCGATCATGTGGGTCGTTTCCGTCATCGTCACGGGCGATGCCGACTCGGCCTCCAGACAGGTCATGCTCACCCCGTCCAGCCCGCAGGGCGTGATGGCCAGGAAAGGCGGCAGGGACTCGCGGGTGACGTTGATCGCGAAGCCGTGCATCGCAACCCATTTCCGCACGCCCACCCCGATGGAAGCGAGCTTGCGGTTCTCCACCCACACGCCGGTCATGCCCTCGCGGCGGCCTGCGGAAACCCCAAGCTCCCCGCAAGCGGCGATGAGCGCGTCCTCGATGAGGCGGAGGTGGAGATGAAGGTCGCGGCCGCGCGGGTTGAGGTCGAGGATGGGATAGCCGACGAGCTGCCCCGGGCCGTGGTAGGTGGCCTGGCCGCCGCGGTTTGTTTCGAAAACGGGATGTGGCAAGGTTGCCGCCGAGCGGAGGGAGGCTTGGTCGCGCAGGCGGCCGATGGTATAGACCGGCTCATGCTCCAACAGGAAAACGGTGTCGCCGGACTCACCGGAGAGGATCGCGGCCACGGCGTTTTCCTGCATCGCCAGCCCGTCGGCGTAGGAAACGGGATGCGCGATGCGCTGGATTTCCAAGGGCGGTTTCATCGTTTGGTCAGCGCCTCCTCGGAGCGACCGGGCGAGAGTTCCTTGTCGAGCGGCATGCCTGGTGGTTGCTGCGGCAAGGTCGCGGCACAGGCCGGCAGCAGGGCGCAGGCAAGGAGAACGCGGAGGAGTTTCATGGCGGGCATTGGGCGGAAATTCGCCTGCGCGGGCAAGGACAAAGCCCCAGCTCATTTCCTCCGGTAAACCGCCAGCCACTCGCGCCCTTCGCGGCCGGGGTAGGCGGCTTCTGGCACCCAGGCTGTTTCGCGCTCGAACCATGGTGAGAAAACCGAGTCGAGTTCCTCCATAGCGGAGGGGAAAGGCGGACCCGTCCACGCTTCGCCGGGATCGTAGGGGGTCAGGAAGAACACGCCGACGAGGCAGCCGTCCATTATGATCAGTTCCGCGCAGGCTTTCGCGTAATCCTCGCGCCGCGCCGGATCAATCGCGCAGAAGCAGGTGTGTTCCCAGATCGCGGAGAAACGTTTTCCTTCCCTCCATCCGGCATCGAGGAAATCGCCGAGCTCATAGTTCTCCCCTCCCACCTTGGAATGCGCGTGGGCGCGGCGGAGAGCCTCCTCCGCCAGATCCAGGCCGTGCGCGGGCAAGCCCCTCGTCGCCAGCGCGCGGACGTCGTGCCCCGTGCCGCAACCCGGCACCAGCACCGCGCCGTCGCCCCAGATCTCCGGCTCTACCTTATCTAACAGCTCCAGCAAAGGAGGCGCGGGCGCGCCCTTTTCCCATGGGGTTTCACCTTTCAGATATCGTTCGTTCCAGTCGGTCATAATTTCAGATCAAATGCCTGTCCAGCAACCGCGCCCTGATCGGATCGGAGGCCTGGAGGTGGGCGAGGCCGATGGCGAGAGCGTCCGCGGCATCGGCGGGCGGTGTTTCGGCGAGTCCTAACAGCGCGCGGACCATGAAGGCCACCTGCGCTTTGTTCGCCGTGCCTTTGCCGACGACGGCCATCTTGATTTTCCGCGGCGCGTATTCGTAAACTGGCAGGCCGTGATCCGCCGCCGAGATGAGCGCCGCAGCCCGCGCCGCGCCCATGGTGATCGCCGTGCGATGGGATTGCACGTAGATGATCCCCTCCACCGCCACCTCGTCAGGCAGGTGCTTGGCGATGACATGGGTGAGGTGCGTGCGGATCGCGGAAAGCGCGGCGGATTGCGGGATGGATTGCGGGATGGTGATCACATCGTAGGCCAGCACGGTAGGCTTGCGCGGATCGCCCTCCAGCACGGCGTAACCCGTGTTGCGGACGGCGGGATCGACGGCAAGCACGCGCATAGTGCTTCAGTCAACCCGCCCGGCCCGCCGCAGGGAAGCGTGAAATCTGGACTTTCCTTCGTTGGATCGGGAAGGCTCCTGTTCTCTGTGGTAAAATCGCTAGCTGCCCGGGTTTTTGTTCCCTTGCTTGATCGCACGGAAGCTCGTGGTTTTTCCGGATTGTCAGGCGGGGCGGATGAGGGGGCACTCCCCCGATTAAGGACTCTTTTCCCGGCTTTGGTTCTGTGGGTGTTGGCGGCGGGATGGCTGGGGGGGGGCAGATTTTTCCGATGGGGAAATTCCCGGATCCGCCGCCGACGGGGCTTTCGAATCCGGACAGGGTGCTGGAGAGCAACCGACGTCTATCACGACCAGAACATCCTCAACGACGAGGTCATCCCGCGCCATTACATCCAGAACGCGAAGCATTTCCGCAAGGAATTCCGCGGGGTAGATGTGCCCAAGGACATTTATATCCACATCTGCGGCAGCGACCTGATCCGCGGCGGCGACGGCACTTACTACGTGCTAGAAGACAACGGCCACTGCTGTTACTAGAAAAACCCGACCTGCCCAATCAATCAATCAATCCGAAAGGATCCTTGTTACGCCGCGGGATTCCGGTTAGACTCCCGAACCTTTTTATGAAAAACCTCGTTATCTCAGGTTGTTTCGCCCTAGCCGCGATGATGGCGCCACCCGCCCTCGCCCAGAAAGAACCCAAGGAAGTCGCCGTTGACTCGCTGTTCGAACCCGGCAAGCTGTGGGCGCTTTCCGGAACGGACATCGAGGCCGGATGGAAAGACAAGGGCTTCAAGTGGAACTCGGAGCAGATGAAGGATCGGGGCGTGATCCGGCGTGAGAACTGGGGCTTCCAGCCGCTCAAGCTCACGGCCTTCGGTTCGCTGACGGTCGAGGAGGTGGTGTTCGTTTTCAAGGAGGGCAAGCTCGCGGAGGTCGCCCTGCTGCCATGGACGAAGGGCGATTCCCGCAACGCCCAGATCAGCGAGAAAGCCTTCGGCGAAATCGTGGACGCATGGACCGCCGGGCTGGACAAGCACATCGCGCCCGACCACCAGGATCGCGGCCCCGACAAGGCGAGCGCCGCCCGCGCCGAGAGACGGATGTGGATCGGCAAGGACACTCTCGCGCAATTAGAATACAGCGGCGGCATCGAGCGCATCCGCGATCCCTACAGCGGGCGCGAACGCACCGGCAAGAATTTCCAAGGCGAGTTCATCCGACTGCGGCTACTGCCGAGGCCGGAAAGCATGATCGGTCTTGACGCGAGCACCGGCGGCGAGGCGACCGTGCGCCGCAAGGATCTCAAGAACTCTGTCGTCCGCGAGGACTCCGGCGATGTCCTCATCCCGGATGTGCCCATGGTTGACCAGGGTGACAAGGGCTACTGCGCGGTCGCCACCGCCGCCCGCGTGCTCAACTATTACGGTGTCCCGGCCGACCAGCACGAGATGGCGCAGGTTTCCGGAAACCAGGCCGGCGGCGGCGGCACGAACCCCGACGAGATGGTCGAGGCGATGAAGAAACTCTCCGGAAAATACAAGACCCGTTTCACCACTATCCTAGATCTCGATTACACCAGCAAGAAATACGCGAGCTTCATGCGCCGCTACAACAGCGCCGCCCGCAAGCTCGACAAGAAAACGCTGGATACCGACCGCTTCATCTATTTCCTCGGCGGACTCGATCCCGAAGTGCTGCGCGAGGTCAACGGCAAAGGGCCGACCTACGACCGCTTCATGCGGGTCGTGAAAGACAACATCGACGACGGCGTGCCGGTGATGTGGGCGCTTCAGCTCGGTCTCTTCCCCGAGAACGGCCAGAAAGCGCTCCAGGCCGGCGGCGGGCACATGCGGCTCATCATCGGCTACAACGAGGCCAAGCAGGAGATCATCTTCAGCGATTCATGGGGCGACGGCCACGAGAGGAAACGCATGGCAGCGCCCGACGCCTGCGCTGCGACCATGGGTCTCTACCTGCTCAAGCCCGCAGCGGGCTGAGGCGGCCGGCGACGGCGCGAAGAGAAGAGGCCGGGACACCTCGGCCTCACCGTGGAACGGGTTAACCGCTCGCGGCGTGGGAGCCTCCGGATTTCCTCCGCTTTTTCGTATTTGGGACATTGCTATTCTATCCACGGCGCGGTATGACTGCCTCCGTGCTAGGAAGAGCCGTTATTCCGTCCCGCAAAAGGATACTCATCCTGCTCGCATGGCATGCCACGAACACATTCCGGGGCATTGCGAAATACGCGAAGGACGCGGGCTGGGTCATCGACAGCCGCTTCGACCGCAGCGGCGAGATCCCTAAAAACTGGAAAGGTGATGGCGTGATCGGTGTGCTTGGCATCCACCCTGAAGTCGATGCCTTCGCGAAAAAATGCCGGATGCCCTTTGTGAATATCGGCTATTCGCTAACAGAGGCAGCTCCGCGCGTGGCAGCGGATCAACATCTCATCGCCCGCCTCGCCGCTTCCCATTTCCGCAACCGCGGTTTCAGGAAATTCTGCTACTACATCCATGGCAGCCAGCCCGGAGATCTCGGCCGCTGCGAGGCCTTCCGCGAGGCGCTGGCGCAACATGGGGAAACCCTGTCTATCATCGACGGCCGCACCAACCGCGCCGGCACTTCGGATGCCCGCGAACGCTGGCTGAGCCGTAAAATCCTGAATCTACCGAAACCGAGCGCCCTGTTCGCGGAGATCGACGATTACGCCGTGGAAGTCCTCGAAGCCGCCATACAAGCGGGCGTTTCCATTCCCGACGAGCTGGCTGTGCTGGGCGTGGGCAATGACGAGTTCCGCTGCCCTTTTTCCAGCGTCCCCCTCTCTAGCGTGGACGACAACGGCTACGGCATCGGCCAGCAGGCCGCGGTTCTGCTTGAGCAACTGATGACAAAGGCATCCCTGCCCCGGCTGCCACTGCTCGTCCCGCCGCTGGGCGTCATCACCCGCCGGAGCACGGACGTGCTGGCTGTCGAGCACCCCATGGTGGCCCGCGCGATTAAGACCCTCCGCGAAAAATACCACCTGCCCCTCACCGCCGAGGGAATGATTGCCGACATCCCGATGTCCCGCCGCCGCCTGCATGATGCCTTCTTGCGGGCGATCGGACGCAGCGTAGCCGACGAGTTGACCCGCCTCCGGATCGAGCACGCAAAGCGCTCCCTTGCTGAATCGGACATAAAACTTGGCGTGCTTTCCCGCGAATGCGGCTTCAACAGCCAGGCGCGGCTGGTCATCGTTTTCTCGAAATCAACCGGTATGACCCCCGGCGAATACCGCCACGCCTTCAACCCCGATTTTTCGAAATCCCCGAAACCCGGCCGCCCGCGCTCTCCGAAGACCTAGGCTCCGGCCCGTTTCCAAAGCTCTCTGAAAAACTCACCCGATTGGGAGAGCGATCCGTCCGGCTTGAGCAGCCAGAAACCGCGCATCCGCCACCCTTCGGTGATCGGCGGCTGCGGGTGGGGCTGGAACTTCGGATTGAGTTCGTTGCAGTAAAGCTCCCACTGCGCCACGTATTTCACATCCGCCGCGAAGGCCGCGCCCAGGAGCTCATCCCAGCGCTCCTTGATCCGCTCCTTCGCGACGTTTTCCGGGATTCCGATCTCTCCCAGATACACCGCACCCGGGCCGTGTTCGCCGTTCGTCCTGGCAAATTTCGCGACCGTCCTGATCGCCTTGTGGAGGGTGATCCCGTCCTTCATCGCATCGTAGCAGCTGTAGGAGACCAGATCGAGATCCACATGCGGGAGGACGTGCTCCGCCATCGTGGGGATGCCCTCCCACTGGTCGCGCACCCTGTTAACCTCGGCCGCGTGCAAGACCTTGAGCCTCGCGCCGGGAAACCTATCCCGCGCCCGCGACACCCCGGCCTGCCTTGCCGCGAGCCTCTTCACAAAGCGGCCGCAAAGTGTTCTCCAATTTTCCGGCGGCGGATTCCAAGTCTCGCCCGTGCCGCGGAGCTGCCAGTCGCCCTCCCAGTTTTGCAGGATCACCACGAGATCCCGGTCGCCGTGTTTCTCGAAAAGGTGCGTGGTGAGATCCTCAAACTCTTTCGAGATTTTTCCGTAAAGCCCATCGTCCTCCCCCTCCTTCCAGCCCCTCTCGATCGGGCTTTCCGCAATCAGGATCAAGGTCTTGAAACGCATTCGGAAGACCTCCGACCAATAGGGGGAAGCGGCGAGATCGCGCAGCGTCGCCATCTCCGGCCAATCGCTGTTGAAAGGATAATCCGTCGCCGCACGCGAGGGATCGAACCAGAATTTCCCCAGCCTCGTCCCCAGTTCCAACATCTTTTCTGCACCTTCGGTCAGGTTCGGCTTCCCGGTGAGATGGTATTTCCCAGCAACCAATGTAGTGCCGACGCGGTCGCGGATCGAAGGAACCAGCGAACCCAGCCGCATCGGCCTTTCGCGGTCGATCGCCTTGGTCATATCGGTGTTTTCTTCGCCGAGCGACACCGCTGGGATCGCAGACAGTGAAAGGGCGATGAATGAACGGCGACTGCTTGCCATGACTTCGATACGGACATGCAGGCCTATCGCCATCAAGGAAAATCGACTGTCCCGAATCCGGAAAACATTCGCACATGAACGCCGTTGCCAAAGAATCCGGAGCGGCACAATTTGGCATATTCCCAATCAAAACCCAATGAAACGATTCGCAAGGGGATTCACCCTCACAGAGTTGCTGGTGGTCATCGCGATCATCGCTGTCCTGGCCACACTCGTATTCTCCGTCACCTCCCGCGGAGTCCGGAAAGCGCAGAAAGCGGCGGCGGCAACGAACCTCCGCGCCATCTCCGTCGGCATTGTCGCCTACGCCACGGAGAACAACAACAAACTCCCCGGACCCCTCAACGTCGGGCAGTCCGCCCTCTACAACGGGGACAAGCGCGCCCTTGTCACCTTCATCGGCCCCTACCTGTTCGTAGGGCTGTCACAGTCTCCGAAAACCATCGTCCCGAATTTCGGATCACCCGCCTTGATGAAACACATGAACGCGGCGAATCCTAACCCGCCCGTTGTTTACCGCATGACCGGGGGGCTGACGCCTCCTCCCGCCCGCTCCGGGAACTACCCGTGGATCTGGATCGATGCCAAGAACCCCCCGGCCAGCGAACCACGTCCCTGGCGGATCGACGACATCCTCCCCCACGAAGCGGGCAAGATCACCGCGATGATCGAGCAGGATCAGACACTAGGCGGCCCCTGGGCGAACAACGGCGCCACCGCACCATCGTTCGGGGACGAGCGCATGGCGCTGTTCTTCGATTGGTCCGCCCGCCCGATACCGGTAAAATGACAACCGACCCGCCCTGCGCCGTCCCAAATCCAAAAAAATTTCGCACAACTTCTGACTCCGTAACCTCCGTCATATGGTGCAAGATCATATCTTCTGCCTTCCACGAAGGAGAAAGAATCCATCTTCCAATATAAATCCAGAAACCAACGAACATGAAAAAAACAATCCAAACATGTCTCCTCGCAATCACCGCCGCATCCGCAAATGCCGCTGTGATGACAAACCCCACCCTCGCTACCGGCCCCGACTCTATCGATCCTGCGGGCGGAGCATTGGATGCCACTGCCACCGTCTCCGGAGCCGAAACAAAAGCGAGCCTAACCTCCACAACGGGATTCGGGGTGATCCAGTCATTCACGGGATTTAACACAAACGCGACGGGAACCGTCGTCAATTACGTGGACTTTACCTCCGGATCGAACCCGGATATACGTCTTACATCCCTCAGCTTCAACACATCTGGCGGTGCCCAATCGAACAATTTCACTACATCTGCAGGCACTAGCTTTTTCATCGGATCTGGCGGGTTCACCGGAGTCGGGCAAAAAGCGTTGATCATTGATTTCGGCAGCTTTACGTCGCCTTCGACGTTTACAGCGGACTCGGCGGTTTCGGCGCTCGGCTTCATGGTTACGACCGCAGCGAAGAATCTTCCCCGTACAATCACGGCAACCTTCTTTGATTCTTCCAATGGTGTGCTCGATACCCAAACTTTCTCGAACGCACCGGCAAGCAGCGCACTGCTCTTCGGCCACATAGAGCCCACGAATGCGATCAGCCGGGTCGAACTAACCGTGACCAACGGAACCGGAACCGACGCGGATAACGGACTCTTCATCGACGATCTCGGCTTCGCCGTGATCCCTGAGCCATCCGTCGCACTGCTCTCCTTCGTTTCGCTCGGACTCCTGCTCCGCCGCAGAAGGTAAATCATACTCCTCCGGAAGGCAAAATTATCAGGCGGGCATGCGACACTTCGCGTGCCCGCCTTTCTCTTTCAAAAGTAGCTCCAGCCCTGAAAGAGCGAGGAGAAGAAACCGAAACACATAGAGGTCAACGTAGAATGAGTGGGCCGCACGGCGGGGGAAGCATCCAGGTTCCTCCGCTTTTTCGTGTTCGGGCGGTGGGTACAGCCCGTGCTTGCAAAGACAAGGCAGGGGGCTAAAGTCCGCCGAACCGATGAAGCGTTTCACTCTTTCTACCGCCGCGCTGTTGTGCGGCGTTCTGACCGCCTCCGCACAGGAGACCCCTGAGGCGGCGGCTCCCGTTAAGGAAACCAATTTCCTGGAGATCGTCGCGGCTGGCGGGGTGATGATGTATCCCCTCGCGCTGATCTCGGTGGTGGGTGTCGTCCTTATCCTCCTTTACCTACTCACCATCCGCCGCAACGCGGTGGTCAGCGACCGTTTCATGAACGCCGCCGAGGCGATGATCCGCAAGCGCGATTACCTCGGCCTCATCGCCTACTGCCACCGCCAGAACGAATCCATGGCGCGGGTGACGCAGAAGACCCTGGATTTCTTCACAAAATACCCCAGTGCCTCCTTCGGCGAAGTCCGCGAGGTGGCGGAGGCGGAAGGCTCGCGCCAGGCCGGGCTGCTCAGCTCCCGCATCACCTACCTAGCAGACATCGGCTCGATCGCGCCCATGGTCGGGCTGCTCGGGACGGTGCTCGGCATGATCAAGTCATTCATGGAAATCTCCGGCGGAGACATCCAGGGCGTCCGCCAGATGGGCCTTGCGGAGGGTGTTTCCGAGGCGCTCATCACCACCGCCGCCGGCCTGATGATCGGCATCCCGGCGCTCGTCTTCTACTCCCTTTTCCGCGGGCGGGTGCAGAAATACATCGCCGAGCTCGAGGCCGCCGCCACCCATCTCATGGCGCTGCTCCACACCCAGGTGGAGCACCAGCTGCCCGGCGAGCGCGAGTCCTACGCGCCGAACCGTCGCGTCCGCGAGGACTACGCCATACCGGTGCCCTCCCCTCTCGGCGGTGAGCGCCCCGACCTCCACGGGATCTAACGCCAAGCCCCGATGAAATTCTCCAGCAGGCAGCCCGAACCCGCCCAGATGCAGTTGGCGCCGATGATCGACATCGTGTTCCTGCTGCTCATTTTCTTCATCGTCACCTGGCAGTTCACCCGTTCGGAAACGGAACTCTCCGTCTCCGTCCCCACCGCCCAGGAAGGCGCGGATCCTGAGCGGCAGCAAGGCGAGATCGTGATCAACATCCTCGCCGACGGCACGATCCGCATCGAGAGCGTGACGGTGGATCTGCCTCAGCTCCTTGAGAAACTCTCCTCCATCGCCGCGCAATACAAGAACCAGCCCGTCCGCATTCGTGGTGACGGTGGGGTGAATTACCAGCGCGTCGTCGAGGTCATCGACACCTGCACGAAAGCAGGCATCTGGAACATTTCCTTCGCCACCCAGCGCCCCGCGCCCACCGACTGATTCGCTTGGCAAAACCCGTTTCCGCCCCGAAACTCCCGGCACATTGAAAGCTCTCCCGCTGTTTTTCCTGACCCTCTACCTGCCTGCGCACGCGCAGCAGCCGCCGCGCGCCGGTATCGTCCCCGAGAACCTCCGCCCGGACGCCGGGAACGATTTCTTCGCACGGGGGAAAAACCTTTTCGACACCGCGCAGGCCAGCGTCGATCTCGAGACGCGCCGTGATCTCTACCTGCGCGCCGCTGACATTTTTTCCGAATACATCAACGAATTCCCCAACCACGCGAACACCGAGGCGGCTTGGTGGTATCTCGGCACCAGTTTCTACCAAGCCGGGCTGATCGATGACGCGAAGCGCTGCTTCAGCACCCTGCTGAACCGCTACGGCCAGGGAAGGTACGCCGGCGCGGCCGCCTACACCCTCGCCGCCGATCACTACAACAAAGGCGAATATGCCTTCGCCGCGCCGCTCTTCGAGCGCTTCGCCGCGAACGCACCGAAGCCCAGCGACAAACCCAAGGGCAACCTTTTCGCCGGTAACTGCTACCGCCTGCTCGGCCGCGACCGCGAGGCAATCACCGCCTACAACCGCGTGGTCGCGGATCCGGCGGGAGCCCTTTTCAAGGCCCAGGCGCAGACCGAGGTCGGCAAGCTCACCCTCAAGGCCGGCAAGCTCCAGGAGGCGCTCGCGCTTTTCCGCGCCGTCGCCGATTCGAGCGCCGTCGCCAAACACCGCGGTGACGCCGCCCTCCACGCTGCCATCACCGCCACCAAGCTCGGCAATACCGACCTCGCCGGAACCTACCTCCGCCTCATCCTCGACGGCCAGGGCATGGAGGAGTTCCGCCCCGACGCCCAGACCGCGCTGATGGAGAACCTTTACGCGAAAAAGGATTACACAGCGGTGCTCGACATGTTCCGCAAAAGCACCCTCAAGGCTGAGGGCGAAAAGGAAGCCGTGCGCCTGATGATCGCCGCGCGGGCCATGATGAAAATCGACCGCCCCGCCGAGGCCAGCGAGCTTTTCCGCGAGGTCGAGCGCCTCGTCAAACCCGAGAATGACCTCGCCTTCCAGGCCTCCTACTACCGCCTCAACTGCTTCTTCCAGATCGAGGGCAAGCACGTCGTCGATCAGGTGGACGCCTTCCTCCAGATCTACGGACGGTTCCACCCCAACGACACCCGCATCCACACCGCGATGCTGATGAAGGCCGAGACCCTCTTCGCCGAAAACAACGCCGCCGAGGCCGCGAAAACCTACTCCAAGATCGACCCCACCCTGCTCAGCGAGGCGAACCGCCCTGGCTTCCTCTACCAGCGCGGATGGTGCCTCGCCGACGCGGGAGACGCCCAGGGCGCGATCCGGTCGCTCACCGATTTCATCGCGAAATATCCCGAAGACAAGCGCATCCACCCTGCCCTCGTGAAGCGTGCCAGGGCCTACGCCGAGATCGGCGAGTCCGCCAAGGCTGTCGCCGATTTCGACCGCCTCACCACCGACGCGGCCGCGCCCGCCGATCTCTTCGCCCTCGCCTGGCTTGAGTCTGCCCGCACCCGCCGCAAGGAAGGCAACATCGAGAACATGCTCGTCCGCTACAAGGGGCTGCTGGAAAAAGTCGATGACCTCACCGACAACCTCAAGGCCGAGGCGAACTACTGGATCGGCTGGGGCATGGTGAAAACGAACCAACCCAAGGAAGCCGCCCCTTTCCTCAACACCTCCCGCGCCCTCCGCCCCGAGGCCTACGCCAAGCACGCCGGCCTGCTCCTCGCCCTCTCACACTTCGCCGCCCAGGATCCGAAAAGCCTCGCCGCCGAGATCGACCTCGCGATCGCCGGGAAATACATCGATGACGTGCCGCAGCAGTCGGTGCAATGGGCCGGCATGCAGGCCTACAACGCCGGCGGCTTCGAAGCCGCCGCCCGTTTCCTAGAAATCGTCGCCAACCCCGACGAACCCCGCGCCACCCCCAAGGAGGTCTGGCGCTACCTCGCCAAGGCGCTACTCGAGATCGGAAAATTCACCGAGGCGCTCCCCGCCATCGCCAACCTGCTCGACGTCGAGGACAACCCCGCCTGGAAAGCCGACGGCCTCCTCGACCGCGCCCGCGCCCTTCTCGGACTCAAGCGTTTCGCCGATTCCCGCAAGGCCGCCGATGAGGCGGCCGCCCTCCGCCCCCAAGGCCGCACCTCCGCCTACCTCCGCATCGTTTCCGGCGATCTCCACATCGAGGAAGGCGATCTCGGCAAAGCCGCCGCGGATTTCCTTAACGTGATTAACTTCCACGAAGACGCCGACCTCAAGCCGCTCGCGCTTTACAAATACATTCAGGTTCTCGGGAAACAGGGCAACGCCGCCGAGGCCGCGACCTACAAGGCGAAACTCGCCGACGAGTTCCCGGATTGGAAAGCACCGTGAGCGGATGATCACGCAGGCTTTCATACTCGGGGCGGGGCTGGGGACTCGGTTGCGACCGCTCACCGACGTGCTGCCCAAGCCGCTGGTGCCGCTTTTCCACAAGCCGCTGGCAATGTGGGCCGTGGAGGCCTGCGAGGCAGTCGGGTGCCGGAGGTTCGCCATCAACACCCATCACCTTCCGGAAAAATGGGAGGGCTTCGGCGAGGGGCGGGACATCACCTTTTTCCACGAACCTGTCCTGCTCGAAACCGGCGGCGGGCTCAGGAACATCGGGGATTGGGTCGAGGACGGCAGCCTGCTGATCCACAACGGCGACATTTTCTCCTCGATGGATCTGCGGAAACTCGCCGCCGCGCACGCGGCTTCCGGCGATGAGGTCACGCTCGCCCTGCGCTCCTCGGGCGGCGAGAAGCGAATCTCTCTGGATGAGAACGGACGAGTCGCCGATGTGCGCAGCGAGGTGCGCGGGCTGCCGGGGACGCATGTCTTTACCGGCATCTATTGCGTGAGGAAACCATTCCTGAACCGCATCCCACCGGGCGCGGTGATCGCCGTGATCCCCGCTTTTCAGCAACTTGCCCGCGAGGGCGGGCTCGGCGCCGCCATCCTCGACAAAGGCGAGTGGATGGATCTAGGCGATGTGGAAAGCTACCTCGCCGCCCACCGCACCCTCGCTCTCCAAGAACCCGTCCACCCGGAAGCAGTCATAGGCGAGGGCGCGGTCATCGAGCGCAGCGTGATCGGGAAATCGGCGAGAATCGCGCCCGGCGCGCGCGTCGCTGACAGCGTGGTCTGGCCGGGAGCGCTCGTTTCCGGCGAGGTGTGCGGAGCCGTGGCCACGTCCGCTACGTCTTGAAATCGCGGGTTTGGAAAGAGAGCCAGCCGACAGTGAATAGCGTTGCGTTGAGCCCGAGCAGGAATACGTAGCTTTCGATGATCTTGGGCCAGGAGATATGCTGCTCCATTAGGAACACCCATGCGCTCATCCGGTAGGTGACGAAGTAGCTCTCGTAGGGTTTGAAGAACGGGAAACCCTGAAGGATCATATCCACGAAAAGGATGGTGAGCGTGATGATCGTAGCCGCCGCGGGCTTGATCTTGTAACAGGAGAACATGAACGCGATCGACGAGAGCGTGATCATGCTGATGCCGATCCCGCCCGCTGAGAGCGCCAGCCTGCCCGCGCCCTCCCACCACTCCGGATACGCGGCGAAGACTTTCATCTTCGGCTCCATGACGAACAGCCCGCCCTCCCATCCCACCGCCGCCACGGCCATCGCATAGCCGCTGAGACCCACGAAAAAAACAAAGCTGAACGTGTAGAGGCATATGGCGGTGTATTTCACCAGCAGCAGCCGCAGCCGAGTGATCGGGCGGGCGAAGACCATCCGCAGGTTCCCGTCCTCATTCTCCTTCGCGACGATGTCCCCCGCGACCAGCGCGAAATAAATCGAGCCGAGCAGGAACATGCTCAGCAGCATGATCGTGAAGGTGATCGTCAGCGAGCTGTAGTAGGTGCCGAACTCCAGGCCGTTCCTCTCCACCAGGCCCCGCATGTGCCGCTGGCTCGCCTCCAGTTTGTAAACGGCGAGGATCACCGCCTCCATGATGAGAAACGCGCCATAGCCCATCCATGTCCGCGGCCTGGCGAAGAGCTTGCGGAGTTCGCCCTTGAGTTGTTGGAGAAAGATCATTGGCAGCGGTAGGGTTAACGCCCCTGCGGATAACCGCCACGGGTATTTCCGAAAAACTCCGAAAGATTCACCGCCAACCGCCGCCGGGCGCGCGGTATGCGGAGACAAGGGGGAAAAGCCGGTTGCGGCGGGCGGCAAACTCACCCGTTTTGAATTTGTGATTGGCAAGGGGTATGCTTGCTCGGAGGATAAGGGCATGTATGGAATACCCTTCATAGCATCAAGGGGGAGGATGCGCGTGTCTGGCACTTCCAATCCATTAAACGGAATGATGCGATTTTATAAGTCATCGATTGCATGTTTGCTCCTTGCCGGATGCGACAAACCCGAGGCGCAGGCTCCTCCGGCGCCCTTCGTTACGGTGATGGAAGTGATGGCTACCGATGTTCCCGCCAGCGCCGGGATGATCGGTCACCTCGATTCCCCGCAGAATGTGGAGATTCGCGCCAGGGTGGAGGGTTTCGTCGATAAGATGTCTTTCACCGAGGGCACCCAGGTGCAGGAGGGCGATCTCCTTTTCGAACTGGATCGGAAGCCCTATCTTGAAAAACTCACTGCGGCACAAGGTAGCCTTGCGGAGGCACAAGCAGCGCTCAATAAATACGAGAAGGACGTCGCCCGCCTGCGCCCACTCGCCGAGCGCCGTGCCATACCGATGCAGGATCTCGACAATGCGCTGGCGGCGGTGGAAGTGGGCGAGGCAGGCATCGTCTCCGCCACAGCAAAGGTGGAATCCGCGCAGCTTGATCTCGGCTACACGGCGGTGAAAGCCCCAATCACGGGCATGATCGGTGCCGCGCAGGTCTCCATCGGCGAACTCGTCGGCAAAGGCGAGCCGACCCTGATGGCGACCATTTCCAAGCTCGATCCCATCTGGTTCTACTGCAATGTCAGTGAGGACATCCACCTGAAATCCGTGGAGAAAGCCCGCGCGACCGGCAGACAAATCGGTGATCTTCCCGTTTCGCTAGTCCTTTCCGATGGTAGCCAGTATCCGGAATCCGGGAAATTCGTGTTCATCGACCGTGCCGTGGACGCCCAGACCGGCACGATCCGCGTGCGCGCCGAGTTTCCCAACAAGGATCTGCTGCTGCGACCCGGAATGTTCGCCAGGATCGTCGTCGATCTGGGTGCGAGAAAAGGCGCATTGACCGTCCCAGAAAGGGCGCTGGTGGATCTGCAGGGGCGCACGTTCCTGTGGGTTGTCAGCAAAGATAACACCACCAGTCAGCGGGCTGTGGTGGCAAGAGAACGGACCAACGGGATGGCCATCATCAGCGAGGGGCTCGCGGCGGGGGAGCGGATCATCGTAGAGGGCTTACAGAAAGTCCGCGAAGGCGCTCCCGTCCAGACCCTTCCGGCGAAGGCCCCCCAACAATAGAACCCTATGGCCGATTTCTTCATCCGTAGGCCCATCGTGGCGATGGTGATCTCCATCCTCATCTGCATGGTCGGGGTCATTTCCCTCACGAAGCTGCCGGTCTCGGAGTATCCGAACGTCAGCCCGACGCTGATCCAAGTCACCTCCACCTACCGTGGCGCGGCGGCGGAGGCGGTCATGGAATCCGTAGCAACGCCCATCGAATCCAAGGTCAACGGGGTGGACAAGCTGCTCTACATGCAGTCCTACAGCTCGAACGACGGCAAGATGACGCTCAACGTCACCTTCGATGTCGGCACGGATGTGGACATCATGCAAGTGAACACGCAGAACCGCGTGAACCAGGCGGAGGCGCAGTTGCCGGACGCGGTGAAGTCGCAGGGCATCATCACCAACCGCTCCAGCCCCGATATCCTCCTAGCCATCGGACTTTCTTCCCCGAAGGGAACCTACGACGGCGTGTTCCTCGGAAACTACGCGGACATCAACCTCGTCGATCAGATCAAGCGCGTCAAAGGCGTGGGCGACGTGAAGAATTTCACCGCGCAGGACTACTCGATGCGCGTCTGGCTTTTGCCGGACAAGCTCGCTTCGCTCGGCATTACGCCGACGGATATTTACAACGCGATCAAGGAGCAAAATGCCCAGGCTCCCGCGGGTCGTATCGGCGCGGAGCCGGCGCCGAAAGGGCAGGAAAGCCAGTTCAACGTGCGCGCGCAGGGACTCCTGAAAAGCCCGGAGGAGTTCGCGGAAATCATCGTCCGCTCCAATAACGACGGCTCGCAGGTGAAGATCAAGGACGTGGGCCGGGTGGAACTGGGCGCGCAGACCTACGATCTCCGCGCCCGCCTCGACAAGGCTCCCGCCGGGGCGCTCGGCGTTTACTTAGCGCCCGGTGCCAACGCGCTGCAAACCGCCGACAACGTGAAGGCGATCCTAGAGGAGGCGAAAGACCGTTTCCCGCCGGACATGGAGTACAGCATCACCCTGGACTCCACTCTGCCGATCAAGGCGTCAATGGAAGCGATCGTTCACACGCTCTTTGAGGCCATCGTCCTGGTGCTGATCGTGGTGTTCATTTTCCTCCAAAGCTTCCGCGCCACCATCATCCCGATGCTCACCGTGCCGGTCGCGCTGCTCGGTGTTTTCATCGCCTTCCCTCTGCTTGGTTTTAGCGTCAATACCCTCACGATGTTCGGCCTAGTCCTTGCCATCGGCATCGTGGTGGATGACGCCATCGTCGTGGTGGAAGCGGTTCAGCACCACATTGAGCGCGGCCTCTCGCCGATCGAGGCGACGCGGAAAGCAATGAAAGAGGTCACCGGGCCGATCATCGCCATTTCCCTGGTCCTCTGCGCGGTCTTCATCCCCGTCGCGCTCATGGGCGGCGTCACCGGCCGCCTCTACCAGCAGTTCGCGATCACCATCGCGGTCTCGGTCGTTTTCTCCACGATCAATGCACTCACCCTCAGCCCCGCGCTCTCCGCGATGCTGCTCCGCGCACCCAAGCCCGGCCGCGGCCCGCTGGCATGGTTTTTCCGGAAATTCAACACGTTCTTTGATTGGGTCATCGACCGCTATGGGAAAATCGTGGGCGGCCTCACCCGCAAGGCGACCTTCTCCATGCTGATGCTAGTGATCGTCGGCGGCGGGATCTGGGGGCTAGGAAAATTTGTGCCCGGCGGTTTCATTCCGGACGAGGACAAGGGTTACCTTTTCGTCGCCATCGAGCTTCCCGAAGGCGCTTCCCTGCAGCGCTCCGATGAGGTTCTCAAAGAGGTCGAGGCCATCGTCGGCGGCACGAAAGGGGTTCGCTCCGCCCTCGGCATCAGTGGCATGAACATCCTCAACAACCTCAGCGTGCCCAACGCCGCGCTGATGTTTGTCGGCCTTGAAAGCTGGGAAGAACGCGCCGGAAGCGGTCTTTCATCCTCCGAGATCGCAGCGGAGTGGAATAAGAAATTTTTCGCCATCCCCGGCGCCCGTGTGTTTGCCTTTGGGCCACCCGCCCTCCCCGGTTATGGCAGCGTCTCCGGCTTCACGATGCAGCTCCAGGAACGCTCCGGCGGGGGGATCAAGGAACTCACGGACGCGCTGACCAAGGTGCAGGCCGCCGCCGCCAAGCGTCCAGAGATCGGGCGTATCAGCACCACCTTCAGCCCCAGCACTCCGCAGATCAGCGTGGAGCTGGACCGTGAAAAAGCCCGCACGCTCGGCGTGCCGGTCAACAGCGTCTTTCAAACCCTGCAAGCCTACCTCAGCGGCCTTTATGTGAACGATTTCGTAAAATTCGGCCGCGTTTATAAAGTCTTTCTCCAAGCCGAGCCGGAGTTCACCAACGAGCCGGACGACATAGGGAATTTCTACGTCCGCAACAACAACGGCGGCATGGTTCCGCTCAGCACCCTCGTCAAGGTCAGCCGCATTTCCGGGCCGAATTTCGCGACGCGTTTCAACCTTTACCAGTCCGCGGAAATCATGGGCGCACCCGCTCCCGGCTACACCTCCACCCAGGCGCTCAAGGCGATGGAAGAGGTCATGGCGGAGATGCCGGGCAACATCGGCTACGAGTGGTCCGGACTCACCCTTCAGGAAAAGAAATCCGAAGGCCAGGCCGGCATCATCTTCGGCATGGCGATCATCTTCGTGTTCCTCCTCCTCGCCGCGCAATACGAGAGCTGGTCGCTGCCCTTCGCGGTGCTGCTTTCCGTCCCCACCGTGATCCTCGGAACCCTTATCGGCCTGTTCCTGAGGAATTTCGAAATGAACGTCTATGCCCAGGTCGGCCTCGTAATGCTCATCGGCCTCGCGGCGAAAAACGCGATCCTGATCGTCGAGTTCGCCAAGATGAAACGCGAGGAAGGCATGTCCACCCTCGATGCCGCGCTGGAAGCCTCCAAGCTCCGCTTGCGCCCCATCCTGATGACCTCCTTCGCCTTCATCCTCGGCTGCGTCCCGCTGATGCTCGCCTCCGGATCCGGTGCGGCCTCCCGCAGCACCATGGGCACCGGCGTGGTTTTCGGAATGACCATCTCCACCCTCATCGGCCTGTTCCTCATCCCGGTCTGCTACGTATTCGTGCAGAAATTCGCCGACAGGAGGAAAAAGGAAGCCTGATCAGTTCGGGCTGCCTTTTCCGTCGAGGATTTCCATATAGACGTCTTCCAGCGAGCGGCGAACGCGGGCGAACTCCCGGACTTTCACGCCCGCTTGCACGAGCCGCTCGACGAGCTGAGCCGGGTCGATCTCAGCGGGGAGCGAGATCCGGTCTTGGGCGATGGTTTCCCCGCCCAGGCCGCGGACGATTTCCGTAGCTTTTTCCCAGGCGTCGAGGTTGGCCTGATAGGTCGGGACTCCATCGCGGAAACCGTTCACCGATCCCTCAAACACCCGTTGCCCCTCGCGCAGGATCGCCACGCGGTCGCACATGATCTCCACCTCGGCGAGGAGGTGGGAGTTGAAGAGGACGGTCATGCCTTTCTCCTCGCGGAGGCCGAGGATAAAATCGCGGAACCATTTGATGCCCTCGGGATCGAGGCCGTCGGTCGGCTCGTCCAACAGCAGCAGCTCCGGCTCCGGCAGCAGGGCTTGGGCGAGCGCCAGACGCTGCCGCATGCCGTGGCTGTAGGTGCGGACTTTCGAGGTGATGCGCTTCGTCAACCCGACCCGCTCGACGATTTCCCGCGCCGCCTTTTCATCGAAGCCGCCGGAGTAGCCCATCAGGATTTTCAGGTTCTCCCAGCCGCTCATGTAATCGTAAAATGCGGGTGCCTCGAAGATCGCGCCGACCTTGCGCAGCGCCTTGCCGCGCTGGCGCTGGACGGAGACGCCACCGATCTCCACCTCGCCCGCATCCGGGGCGACCATGCCGAGGATGATGCCCAGGGATGTGCTTTTGCCCGCGCCGTTGTGGCCGAGCAGGCCGTAGATTTCGCCCTTCTCCAGCTTGAAGGAAACGTCCCGTAGCGCGGGTTTCCCGCTGAAGGATTTGGTGAGTCCGCGCGCTTCGAGCATATTAATCCTCCTGGTTTCCCGTCGCGAAACGGGATTTGTTAGAACTACTAGAATCGGCGTACAAAAAATTCGTGCCGCCGGGATGCCAGCTTTCCTTGTCGCTGACGAGGGGGATGAGTTCGGGCCTGTCCTCGATGCCTAAGAACGAGAGCTTCGTGATGTGCAGGCCGTTCTGCGTGATGTTCCAGTGGTAGCTGCCGCCCGTTTTCGCGAACTGCTCCTTGTCCGCCGGACAGCGGAACACATCCGCACCGCCCACGTAAGGCAAAAGCACGGTCTCCAGCACCGGCTCCGGCGAGTTTTTGCTTTCCCGCCCGAGCGCGAGGACGGGCAGGCGCTGGTTGTGGTCGGAAAGATACGCCTGCAACCCGGCTCCGATGCCGCGCAGGTTTCCGAGGCATGCAGCCTCGCGGCTTTTCGCCACCACCGAAAGGCTCACCGGCACCGCCACACCCGCGAGCGCGGCAATGATCGCGATGACGACCAGAAGCTCCGTGAGGGTGAAGCCTCGTTTCATGGCAGGGAAAGGTTTCATCGCGGCCCGAATTCGTTGCCCCTCAGCCCCTGCATCACCTCGTTCATCGCCTCCATCAGCGGCGCGAGGTCGAGCTTGGTGTCGGCGCTGGCCTTGTCGAAATACGCACGCATCCCCTCCTCGCTGATCTTCGTCAGCAGGTTGTTATCCATCTCCTGCGCCCGCTCCATCTCCTCCTCGGTGCGCCCTTCACGGATTTCCTTCAGCCCTTGCTCGACAAACCGTTTCCGCTGCTCCTCCGGCATCTGGTCGAGCGCCTCCATGAAGCGGCTCATCGATTCGACGATGGTCAGATCGATGAACAGGTTCTTCTCGGTCGTGCTAAGCTTTCGGAAAAAATCCTCGCCCGAGCGGCTCTGGCGATTCCGCTCGCGCTCGGCGAAGTCGAGCCGGTTGACCATATCGGCGATGCGGCGGATCTCCTCCTCCCGCTCCCTCGCCACCGCGCCGGATCCGGGGTTATTCGACCAATCCGCGAAAGCCAGCTCCTTCACCTCGCGATCGAGTCGCTCGGCGGTGATCTTTTTCGACGACGCGAAGGAACGCACCGCGAACACCAACGTCCAGATGAGCGCCAGCACGACTAGACTTTTCACGATGACCGACTGTTTTGCGTTCACTCGCGGAAGCTAGACCCACCCCGCAACGGCGCAAGGGGCTGTTTTGCAATTTCACACGGGCAATTTCCGCTCGACCCGCCATGGCATTCGCCGTTTGCTCTTCCCCGCTTATGCCCCTTCCCATCGTCCAGTACGGCGATCCCATCCTCCGCCAGCAATGCCGCACCGTCGAAACCATCGACGACAGCCTCATCGCGCTCGTCGCCGATATGCTCGAAACAATGGCCGACGCCAATGGCGTGGGCCTGGCCGCGCCGCAGATCGGGCGCGACCTGAGACTTGCGGTCATCGATGTCTCGCACGATCCCGAGTGCGTTTCCTACCTCAAGGTGAACGGGGAAGACGCGCAGCTTGAAGACATCATGCCGCTCATTTTCATCAATCCCACACTGGAATACGGTCAGGAAAAGGAAATCGCCTTCGAGGGCTGCCTCAGCATCCAAGGCATCCGCTGCGAAGTCCGCCGACCGATGGATGTGAAAGCGACCTTGCCGCAACTTGACGGCTCCACGCTCGTCCTCGAAACAGACGGATTGCTCGCTCGGGCCTTACAGCATGAGATTGATCATCTCAACGGCGTCTTATTCACGGACAGGCTCTCGGCCGTCGGAAAAGTCAGCGTAAAAAACCGGCTCAAGCGCTTGTTGGCAGAGAGGCCTGCGTGAGTTTCATGTGCTCCCTCTAAGAGTTTTCAAAACAAACTCTCTGCCACTACCTCGACCTCGCCGAAGGGCAGATCGGAGAGCATTCCGTATCCATCGAGCCGGTAGAGCCGCGCCCGCATCGAGGCGGGGCTGGACATCCCGCAGAGGAAACGCGCCATCTGACGAGGTGTGCCGAGCGAAGCGTGTTGTGCATCCGCCAGGCCGCGGATCTCTAACAGCTCGATCGCCGTGACTTTCCTTGGCTTGGAAACTTTCAGCCTGGTCGGGACGATCCCCCGGCAACGGTCACAATGGCCGCAGGGCTGTTCCATTTTCTCGCCGAAATGCCGGAGCAGTGTTCCTGTTAGACAATTCTTCGTCGATGAAAGCGCCAGCACTTTTTCCAGCCGCGCGAGATCCGAAGCCTCGCGCGCCCTGAAACCCGCCGCCATCGCCTCCGCGAGTTCGCGCAAGCCTCCCGGCTCCTTTTTCAAACGGTAAGCCTGCCGCCAATTCGATTTTTTCAGCGCCACATCGCCCGCCGCCTCCAGATCGGAAATGAGATTCCGTAGATTTGCTACTGGAACCTCGAGCCTCTGCGCCGTTTCCGAAATCTCCACCCGCAGCCATTTCCACTCGGCATCCAGCTCCGCGAAAACACCTTCCAATGTTTTCCTCTCCTTCGCCGGGCGACCCGCTAGCACTCGCTCCAAAGGCCGCATCAGCTTGATCCCGAAGCGATCGAAGAAACTCCCCCGCGCCTCGATGATCCCTTCCATTTCTAGGTAGGCGAGGATCGTCGAAACGACGGTCTGGCGGATGTCGCAGGTCGTCGCGAGATCGTACAGCGAGACATCGAAGTCCTTCCCCAGCTTGAGCACGCGCTCCAACAGGTTGCGCACCGCGCGGTCGCTGGGCGTATCGGAGAAAATGAAATTCTCCAATGTCGTCCTATCATCGCCGCAGGCGAGCCATTCGCAGACGGCGGGTTGCCCGTCGCGCCCCGCGCGCCCGATCTCCTGGGTGTATCCTTCCAGGCTTTTCGGCATGTTGTAATGGATCACCGCGCGGATGTCCGCCTTGTCCACGCCCATCCCAAAGGCGATCGTCGCGACCACGGTATCGACCGTGCCGCCCATAAACTCCTCCTGGATCTCGCGCCGCAGCTCCGATCTCAAGCCCGCATGATACGCCCTCGCGGAAAGGCCGTTTTTAACGAGGAACGTGGCCACCTCTTCGGCGGTTTCCTGCCGCGTGACATACACCACCGTCGGCGAGCCGTGCGCGGCGAGCCGATCTAACAGAAGCTGTTTCCTCTCCGCCGCCTTGCAAGGCGTGATGCGCAAGTCGAGGTTGGGGCGGTGAAAGCTGAGCTTCACCACATCCGCCTTGGCGATCCCGAAACGCTTGCGAATGTCCGCCTCGACCTTTGGTGTCGCGGTGGCTGTTAGAGCCAAGAGTCGCTTCACGCCGAGCTGCTTGCGGATCTTGCCGAGTTTCAGGTAGTCCGGCCGGAAATTATGGCCCCATTCGGAAATGCAATGCGCCTCGTCCACCGCGATCATGGAAAGCGGCACGCCTTTGAGCAGCTTGCGGAACTCCGCGTTGCCCAGTTTCTCCGGTGAAACGTAAAGCAGTTTCCACTCACCGCGAAGCAGCCGTGCGACCACCTCACCATACTCCTCCGCGTTGAGCGTCGAATCCAGCCGCGCCGCCGCCACCCCTTTCGCGACAAGGCGATCCACCTGGTCTTTCATCAGCGCCAGCAACGGCGAAACGACCAACGCCGTCCCCTCCAACATCAGCGCCGGGAGCTGGTAGCACATCGATTTCCCGCCACCCGTCGGAAAAACCGCCAGAGCCGACCGACCCTCCAGCAGCGCGGCGATCACCTCCTCCTGCCCGCCGCGAAGTTCCTCAAAACCGAAAATTTCCCGCAGCACTTTCTTCACAGCTATCTCAGCGGGCGTTCCTGCGGTGTGGCGTGCCGCAGCACCTCAAAGGCCACCGGCTCGCACAGGGCGGCTTCGGCATCCATGATCCATGGCTGGATGCGGGCTTTGAGGACTTGCGGGGATTTGCTACGGGTGAAATCAACCCAAAGCGAAGATTCGATCAATCGCGCCATGCTTCGGCAAGGTTGAGGGTTTCCCGGCGGTCGGCGGTTTTGCCAGCCTCATACCCTTCGTGCTCGGCAGACCACTCGCCGGATAAGAATTTTGAGGAAATCTCGGCGCGCCGTTTCATCAGCAGCGCATCGGAAACCAGCTTGCGTATCGCAGGGCCCTTCTTGGCGATGCCAGTAATGCGGGTGATCTCACGCAGTTCGCTGTCAGGAAGATCGACGGTGATTTTCATAGTTTAAGGATAACAAAGTCTTAAAAATTAGCAAGAAATGTCTGACTCTGAAAATCCTTCCCGCATGGATTTTGGAAGCGCATCCTTTCCCATCGCGTAAAGCCCCTATCCCATGAAAACATTCCTTCTAACCATTGCGCTCGGAACCGCCGCCCTCACCGCCAAGGAACCCGCGCCGCTCGCGAATGTGACTGCCGAGATGGCGACCGCCGCGAACACATTTCTCACCGCTCTTGATGAGGATCAGGCGAAGAAAGCGAAGTTCCCCTTCGCCGCCGACCAGCGCGAGAACTGGGGCTTTGTCCCCCGCGACCGCAAGGGCATTGCGATCGAGGAACTCGATGAAAAGCAGACCGCCCTCGTCCGCACGCTGCTCAAGACCGCGCTCAGCGATCCCGGCTTGGAAAAGGTCGATGCCGTGATCGCGCTGGAGGCCTTTCTCGGTGAGATCGAGAAACGTCCCGAGTTCCGCAACCACAAGGCCTATTTCACCTCCGTCTTCGGCGAGCCGAAACCCGGCGGCACATGGGCGTGGCGCTTCGAGGGTCATCACCTCTCGCTCAACTACACCGTCGTCGAAGGCAAGACGGTCGCCGTCACGCCCTCGTTTTTCGCGGCGAACCCCGGCGAGGTCACCATCGAGCACAAGATGAAAGGCACCCGTCCTTTCCATGCGGAGGAAGACCTCGCCCGCGCCCTCGCCACCACGCTCGTGGAAAGCGGCAAGGCGGTCGTCTATTCCGAAAAGCCGCCCGCCGACATCCTCACCGCCGAGGACAGGAAAGTGAAACAGCTCGATCCCGTCGGCGTGAAAACCTCCGAAATGACCGCCGCCCAGCAGCAGGCGTTGAAGGAACTCATCGCCGTTTACGCGAACCGCCACCGCAAGGAACTCGCGGAGGCGGACATGGCGAAAATCAGCGCCGACATGGAAAACCTCCGCTTCGGCTGGGCGGGCGGCCTCAAGCGCGGCGAGCCTTACTACTACCGCATCCAAGGTACTACGTTCCTAGTGGAAGTCGCCAACGTCCAGAACAACGGCAATCACATCCACGCTGTCTGGCGGGACAGCGCCAACGACTTCGGCCGCGACCTGCTGGGTGATCATGTCGGAGAGGATCATTGAGCGCCTGCTGGAGAGCCGCGCCTGCGGCCGGCTTCTTCCCCCAACCCAAGCAATAAGCCGGCCAAAGACACGGCTCTCCATTATGCCCGACTACTTCAACCCGGAATCCCCGGTAACCAGCCGAATCCACAACCTCCCGCACTGGCAACAGGGTGATGTCTGGATCTTCCTCACATGGCGCCTGGCCGACTCATTGCCCCTCACAAAACTCCGTCAATGGCAGCAGGAACGTCAGAAATTTTTCAACGATAACCCCGAACCATGGAGCGACGAAACCCACATCGCCTATCGCAAGCAATTCACCGACGAGATTGAGGCATGGCTTGATCTGGGACTCGGCGAGTGTCACCTGAAACTGCCCGCGATACGGGAAATTGTGTCTTCCGCATTCAGGCACTTCGACGGGGAGCGATACGATCTCGACAGCTTTGTCATCATGCCAAACCACGTCCATTTGCTCCTCCGCATTCTCGAACCTCATCTGCTGCCTGACATTGTGAGGAGCTTAAAATCGTTCAGCGCAAAACGGGCAAACAGCGAACTCGGAAGGGAAGGGGAGTTCTGGCAGAGGGATTACTACGACCGCCTGATCCGCTCGCCGAAGCACTTTCATCCTAAAATCCGCAGTTCAAACGAAGATTTTCACCGCAAAGGCGCAGAGGTCGCAGAGGGAACGCTGAGAAGAGTTTGTGTTTCGGGATAGTGCAGGGCATTTTTCACGGCAATTCCATTTCACCCATTGGGTGAACCATGCAGTTCCATCGTTTTTCCAAATTTTCTATCTTCCCACATGCAAGGCTCTGCGTTCCTTTGCGACCTCTGCGACTCTGCGGTGAAAAATTGATACCCAACTGCGGTATTTAGGTTCATTGGGCACGGGGTTACATCGAAAGGAATCCGAAGAATCTGGCGGAGGGGTTGTTTGCGGTTTACCTGAAAGGACATGCCTGAAACCGAACAAGCCGATGAGGAGCAATGGGTCGATGTCGCCCGTTTCCCCAGCCTCGATGAGGCGCAGGAAAATGCCCTCGTTGCGCTCGCGATGGGCGAGGCGATCCGCGTCGATCATGGGGATATCCCCGGCGAGTTTGAGCTCCGCGCCGAACCCTCCGCAGCGCCGCGCGTTTCCAATGAGCTGAAAGAATACGCCGCCGAGGCCGAGGCGAAACTTCCCCCGCCGCCTCTCATCTCCCAAAGTTGGTCGCACCATCCCTCCGGAGTCCTCCACTACCTCGTCTGGGCCGCCGTGCTTCTTTTCGTGTTCCGCGCGCAGGGACTGGATCCCACCCTCGCGGAGCGCGGTGCTTCATCCAGCATCGGTCTCATCGCGCACGGCGAGTGGTGGCGGCCCTTCACCGCGCTTTTCCTCCATGGCGATGGCGGGCACATCTTCGGCAACCTCGCCAGCGGCGCGGTCTTCGGCATGTTGGTCTCGAAATCCCTCGGCCCGTGGAAAGGTTGGGCGATGATCCTGCTCGCCGGGACGGTCGGCAACGCGATCACCTCCGCCGTCACCTATCCCGAGCCGTTCCGTTCGCTCGGCGCATCCACCGCCGTGTTCGGTGCGCTGGGCATCCTCTCCGGCATTGGGATCGTGGAAAATTTCCGCGAGGATCTCCGCATGCCATGGATGCGCGTGCTCGCCCCGCTGCTTGCGGGCTTGGTCTTGCTCGGCTGGCTCGGCGGGGCGGCACCCGGCTCGGGCGTCGATGTTTTCGGGCACGTCTTCGGTTTCTCCGCCGGTGTCATCGCCGGAGCCGCCTGCCGTTTCCTCGAACGCCCGACGGCAAGCGAAGCATTGCGCCAGCGCTGATTTGCGGCAATATAGAGCCGTGGAAAGCACGATCCAGCGAACGACCGGCGACGACGCCCGCCTATGGGCGGTCGCGCTCTGCGGATCCGTCGTGCTGAACCTGCTGCTGCTCGCATGGGTCAGCATCGAGGCGATCCAGTCCGAGCTGGCGCGTAAAAATAAGCCTCCGGTGATCTTCCAGCCCGAGCAGACGGTGCAGATTTTCCCGGAAATGCTGGAGCGCATCGAGGAGCCGCCCGCCGCCGCGAAGCAGCCCGAGGCCCCGCCGCGTCTCGCCCGCACTACCCCGGATCAGGAAAGCGCGGAGCCGCCCGCTAGCCGCCGCTACATCGGCGAGCGCAACACCGAGGCAACCAGCGACCGCGCGCCGACCTCCGACGACAATTCCATTTCCCAATCCGGCCGAGAAGCCCGCCCCGAGGAAGCCCCGGAAACCACCGAAAGTCGATACCAGGACGGCCGTCTCGACACCGCCACGGCCACTCCTTCGCCGCCCGCCGAGGCCGCGCTACTCTCCCCGGAAACACCAGCGATGTCTCAGACGCAGACCGCGAAGGGCGAGGAAAGCCCGCTCCCCGGCGATGCCGAAAAAGCCGAAACCGCCATCCGTGAAACCATCCTAGACGGCCCCAACCCCATCGACACGCACGTTGCGAAGAGCGAGGTGCGCGAGGATATCAAACCCCGCGAGGAAACGAAGGCCCGCGACGGCGCGCCCGATGCCTTGGCCGAGAAAAAGGTGGAGGAACTGCCCAAACCCAAACCGACTCCCGCCTCCGATCCGGCCTTTTCCGGAAACCAGAGCAAGACCGCCATCCAAGGCAGCATCTCGCGCACCGGCCGCAGCGCGCTCGACGTCGCGGACTCCCCGATGGGCCGTTACCAGGCGCAGATCAGCCGCGCCGTGGAGCTGGAGTGGCAGCGCAACTGCGTCAAGCACCGCGATTTCATCACCCCCGGTTTCCTCACCATACGCTTCTTCGTCGCCGCGGATGGTCGCGTGAAAAGCGTCCAGTTTATTGGCGACAGCGAGACCGGCGAGGTGCAGAAAGGGTTCACGCTGAATTCGATCCGCAACGCCCCCATCCCGGCCATGCCGCCTGCCGTCAAAAAGGAAATGGACGGCGATGCGCTAGAACTCATCTTCAACTTCTATTTCTAACAGCCAAACGCATGGAACCCCTCGCAATTAGCGCCACCCAGGCCTCCCTTGAATTCCTCGGCAAAGGCGGCGTCTTCATCTACCCGCTCATCCTCTGCTCCATCGCCGGCCTCACCGCCATCGGCTTCAAGGCCATGTCGCTCGCCCGCCCCCGCACCGTCCCGGATGGCCTCGCCCGCAGCATGGAAACCATCGGCTCCGATGTTACGGAACCGGTCGTCCGCGAGCTGAGCCGGGGTGCAAGCACGCTCGCCCGCCTCGGCGCGGTCGCCCTCCGGCACCAGGGTAAGCCCACCGAGGACATCACCCGGGTGGTCGAGGCCTCCGCCCGCGAGGAGGTCGTGAAGCTCCACTCCGGCATCGGCGTGCTCGATGTGGTCATCACTGTCGCGCCGCTGCTCGGCCTGCTCGGCACCGCCTCCGGTCTCGTCACCATTTTCCAAGGCCTCGGCGAAACCACCGACCACCTCGCCATCGCCCGCGGCATCGCCGAGGCGCTCAACACCACCATCTTCGGCCTCGCCATCGCCGTGCCCTGCGTGATCGCCCACAGCTATTTCACCCGCCGCATCGAGCGCCTCACCGCCCGCATGGAGGCGCTGCTGGTCGATTTCGTGCCCGCCTGCTCGCGCCAAACACCACCCGCCCCCTGAGATGCATTTTTACCGCGTCCAGCGCAGCCGGGCCCAGGTGCCCATCGTGCCGATGATCGATATCCTGTTCATCCTGCTGGTCTTTTTCATCGTCTCCACCACCTTCAAGAAGCCCCGCGAGATCCTCCAAATCGAGCTGCCCACCATCCGCGAAATCCCCTCCGAAACCATCAGCGACACGCGCTCCGTCATCGCCGTGGATGCCACCGGAAACATCACCCTCGACTCCCTCGCCGTCCCGGAGGGCTTGCTCGGAGCCTACCTGCAAGCCTACCAGAAACAAAACCCCGGCCGGAAACTCGAGCTGGAAGCCGACCGCCGCCTGCCCCTCGAACGCCTTCTTGAAATCTGGGACGCCCTCGGCAAAGCCGGGATCTCCATCAACGAAGTCCCGGCGAGGATCAAGGTGGGGCAATAAGCTCTTCGCTCCGCAGGTCTTCGGGTCGCGATTTTTTGGTGCAATGCCCCGCGTTTCGTGCCATCCATCCGCGCCCCGAGCGACCATGTCCACCGAACTGACCCGCAATTTTTCCATCATCGCCCACATCGATCACGGGAAAACCACGCTTTCCGACCGGCTGATGGAGGTGACCAGCACGGTGACGATGCGCGAGTCCTCCGCGCAGCAGCTCGACTCGATGGATCTGGAGCGGGAAAAGGGGATCACAATTAAATCGCATCCGGTGGCGATGCTTTACAAGGCGAGGGACGGGAAAACCTACAAGCTGAACCTGCTGGACACGCCGGGGCATGTCGATTTCTCCTACGAGGTCTCCCGCGCGCTGGCCGCCTGCGAAGGCGCGATCCTGATGGTCGATGCCGCGCAGGGCGTGGAAGCGCAGACGGTGGCAAACCTGCACCTCGCCGAGCAGCAGAACCTCAAGATCATCCCGGTGCTCAACAAGATCGACCTTCCCGCCGCGGACGTACCGAAGTGCAAGAAGCAGCTTGAGGAAATCCTCTGCATCCCCGCGGAAGACTGCATCCCGGCGTCCGCGAAGGCCGGCATCGGCATCGAGGAAATCCTAGAGGCCATCATCGCCCGCGTGCCCGCCCCGGTGGAGAACCCGGACAAGCTCCTGCGCGCCACCGTTTTCGACTCCCTCTACGACACCTACCGCGGCGTGGTCTCCTACGTCCGCGTGTTTTCCGGCACGATCAAGCGCGGCCAGCGGGTGAAACTTTTCGCCACCGACAAGACCTACGAGATCAAGGAGGTCGGCGTGTTCACCCCGAAAATGAGCGTCCGCGACGTGCTCAGCGCGGGCGATGTGGGATACGTGATCGCGAACATGAAATCCGCCAGCGAGGTGAAGATCGGCGACACGATGACCGATTCCACGCACCCCTGCGCGGAGGCCTTGCCCGGCTACAAGGAGATCCAGCCCATGGTGTTCTCCGGCATCTATCCGGTGGATTCCTCGGATTACGAGGCGCTGAAAACGGCGATGGGCAAGCTCCAGATCAACGACCCCGCCTTCACTTTCTCGCAAGAGAGCTCCACCGCTCTCGGCTTCGGTTTCCGCTGCGGCTTCCTCGGCCTGCTGCACATGGAGATCATCCAGGAAAGGCTGCGGCGCGAGTTCGATATGGATGTGATCTCCACCTACCCGTCCGTGATCTATCACGTGGATCTCACGGATGGTACGGAAGTCATCGTAGATAACCCGACGCTTTTCCCCGAGACCCAGGTGATCCAGGAGATCCGCGAACCCATCGTGAACGTGTATATCATGGTGCCCGGCGAATACATCGGCGACATGATGCAGCTCGTGCTGGAAAAACGCGGCGAAGTGACGAACACGGAAACCATCGACGACACGCGCGTGATGCTTTCCTGCGTGCTGCCTCTTTCGGAAATCCTCGTCGATTTCAACGACAAGCTGAAATCCCAGACCAAGGGCTACGGCTCGATGGACTACGAGCACGCCGGCTACCGCGCCGCGAAGATGGTGAAGATGGATATGCTCATCGCCGGGGATCCGGTGGAGGCGTTCTCGACCATCGTCCACCGCGACAAGGCCGAGGGCTACGGCCGCAAGCTCGCCGAGCGCCTCAAGGAAGTGATCCCCTCGCACCTTTTCGTCGTCGCCATCCAGGCGGCTGTCGGCGGTAAGATCGTCGCCCGTGAATCGATCTCCGCGATGCGGAAAAACGTCACCGCGAAATGCTACGGCGGCGACATCTCCCGGAAGCGCAAGCTTCTGGAAAAGCAGAAGGAGGGGAAAAAGAAGATGAAAATGTTCGGCAAGGTGAACATCCCGCAGGATGCGTTCATCAAGGTGCTCAAGAGCGGGGATTGATTATCTCACCATGCCTGAGCTGCCTGAAGTGGAAACGACGCGTCGGGGGATTTCTCCGCATGTGGTGGGGCGGAAGATTTCCGAGGTGATCATCCGGCGGCATGACCTACGGCAGCCGATTTCGCCGGAGCTGGCGGGGTTGGAGGGCGCAAAGTTCACGGCGGTGGAGCGGCGGTCGAAGTATCTGCTCCTGGAAACGGATCGCGGGGAGGTGGTGATCATCCATCTAGGCATGTCGGGCAGTTTGCGGGTGATCCCGGCGGGGGAGGACTGGAAAAAGCACGACCACATCGGCATCACCGTGGCGGGAGGGATGCAGTTGCGCTACCACGATCCGCGCCGCTTCGGGCTGGCGCTGGTTTGTCCCATCGCGGGGCTGGATTCCCATCCGTTGCTGAAAGACCTCGGCCCGGAGCCGCTGGGAGAGGGGTTCACGGCGGAGGGTTTGCGTGCTGCGCTTCAGAACAAGACGATCCCGATCAAGGTCGCGATCATGGACGCGAAGGTCGTCGTCGGCGTGGGCAACATCTACGCCTCGGAGAGCCTGTTCCGCGCCCGCATCCATCCGATGCTGCCCGCCAACAAGCTCACGAAACCGAAGGCCGCGCGCCTCGTCACTGCGATCAAGGCGGTGCTCGCGGAATCCATCGAACAGGGCGGCACCACGCTCCGCGATTTCCTGAAATCCGACGGCGAGCCGGGGTATTTCAAGCAGCGGCTGTCTGTGTATGACAGGAAAGGGCAGCCGTGCCGGGTTTGCGGGACGCCGATTTCACACAGCGTCCTCGGGCAGCGGGCGACGTATTGGTGCGCGCTTTGTCAGAGGAAGTGAGTTCACTTCTTCTTCGCCTATCTCATCGCCTGCGTGAACCAATCGTTGCCCGCGGGTTGCGGGCGCTCGTTTTGCTGTCGCGGGCGGCGGTCGTTTCCGGGTGGGCCGGGGGCGCGGCGGGCTTCGGGCTCGGGCTTGGATTTCATGGAGAGGGCGATGCGGTTTCGCGGGAGATAAAAGGGATGGTCGCGCCCTCGGCGTGTAGCTTGGCCGTCGCGGCGACGGAAGCGGGCTTCATCCTAAAATCCGCAGTTCAAACGAAGATTTTCACCGCAAAGGCGCAGAGGTCGCAGAGGGAACGCTGAGAAGAGTTTGTGTTTCGGGATAGTGCAGGGCATTTTTCACGGCAATTCCATTTCACCCATTGGGTGAACCATGCAGTTCCATCGTTTTTCCAAATTTTCTATCTTCCCACATGCAAGGCTCTGCGTTCCTTTGCGACCTCTGCGACTCTGCGGTGAAAAATTGATACCCAACTGCGGTATTTAGGTTCATGCCGGTTTCGCGGGCGATGAGATCGAGGTGGGCTTGGCTGGACGAGGAGGGTGCGGGTTCGGACATGGGAAATGGGGGCGGAGTTCTATGTCCGGCGTGGGTGGGGATGCAAGCGGTCTGATAGGGATTTCCGCGCCTGATTTTTGAAGATTCAACCGCGAATGAACGCGAGTTTTTAAAGAAATGTTAAAAAGCCCTTCCCGACCGCGTATGCTGTAGGGGATTACGATCCCTTTCGCAGTTGAATCACCCTCGGTTTCGCCGATCATTTCCATACGATCCATGTCCCGCCCCAGCAATCCCGTCCTGACCTTCGCCGCGTTCTGCCTCACCGCTCTGCTCGGGGTGCTGGTCTGGCTCGGCGTGCGCGAGTCGTCCCCCGCTCTTGCCATCTCCCCCTCACCTCGTCCGGCGGAAGCACCCACACCCACCTCCGCCGGGACCCCGGAAACCATCAGCTTCAACGCCCACATCCGCCCCATCCTCTCTGACAAGTGCTTTTCCTGCCATGGCTTCGACTCGACCACCCGTGAGGAAAACCTCCGCCTCGACACCGCCGAGGGCGCTTACGCCGCGCTGGAGAGCGATGCCAATAAATTCGCCATCATCCCCGGCAAACCCGAGGAGAGCGTCGTATGGCAGCGCATCCACGACATAGAGGATCCCATGCCACCGGAGGATTTCCACAAACCCCTTTCCGAGGAGGAAAAAAACCTCATCACCCGCTGGATCGAGCAGGGCGCGGAATACCAGGAGCACTGGGCCTTCGCGGCCATCGCGAAACCCGCCGTGCCGCAAGCCGACGCGAAACATCCCATCGATTCCTTCATCCGCGCGAACCTCGAAAAACACGGCCTGGCACCCTCCCCGCCCGCCGACAAAGCCACCCTCCTCCGCCGACTTTCCCTCGACCTCATCGGCCTCCCGCCGACGCCCGAGGAACTCCTGGCCTACCTTTCCGACGAATCCGCCGACGCCTACGAAAAACAGGTGGATCGCCTCCTCGCATCGCCCCGCTACGGGGAGCGCATGGCCGTCACCTGGCTCGACGCCGTCCGTTACGCCGATTCCGTCGGGTATCACGGCGACCAGAACGCCCGCATCTTCCCGTTCCGCGATTACGTGATCGACTCCTTCAATGCGAACAAGCCCTTCGACCAGTTCACCCGCGAGCAGCTCGCTGGCGACCTGATGCCGAACCCCACCGAGGAGCAGAAAATCGCCACCGGCTTCCTACGTCTCAACCTTATGACCCGCGAGGGCGGCGCACAGGAAAAGGAATACCTCGCGAAATACGCCGGCGACCGCGTCCGCGCCATCGGTGGCGCATGGCTCGGCCTCACCACCGGTTGCGCGGAGTGCCACGACCACAAGTTCGACCCCTTCACCGCCAAAGATTTCTACTCGCTCGCCGCCTTCTTCAACGACGTGCGCCAGTGGGGCATCTACACCAACTACAACAACACCCCGAACAAGGATCTGCCCGGCTTCACCAACGATTCCCCGTTTCCGCCGGAGCTGTTTGCGAAAAACAAAGCCGTCCAGCAGCGCCTGGAAACCGCCCGCGAAACCTCGCTCGCCGCCGTGAAAGGCATGCCCTACGATGCCGCCACGCTGGAGGCCTGGCGCAAATCCACCGCCTCCTTCCTCACCGCGCACCGTGACGGCTGGCTCCCGCTCAAAGCCACCGCCATCACCCGTGGCAAAGCCGATCAGCCCGCCCAAGCAAGCGACGGCTCGATCCTCATCACCGGCGCGCCCGTGAAAGATGATACCATCACCGTCACCTACGCCCTCCCCACGGACATTCCGGTAAAAACCCTCCGCCTCGAGGTCTTGCCCGACGCCGCGAACAAAAATAATGTCGGCCGACAGCCGAACGGCAAGTTCACCGCCACCCCCACCTTCGCGATCAACGCTGAAAAACTAGGTTTCTCGTACCAACAGGCCGACCGCCGCACCCCCGCCAGATACAGCAACGGCTACCAAACCCCGACACTTGAGGAGACCTGGCAATCCGCTCCCGCGATTTTCGAGGAGCCGTCCGACGCCGCCAGCCTGCCCCACCACGCCCATTACCACCTGAAACAATCCGTCTCTTCCTCCGAAGACACCACGCTAACGCTCACCCTGGCGTCCGCCGACATCGGAAAATTCCGCGTGAGCGTCAGCCCCTTCGCCGATCCCGTTCCCGGTGAGCCAGCCGCCCTGCGCCCCGCCCTCGCATCCGCCTTCAACACCGACAACACCTCCCACCCCGAGATCGAGGCCGCGTTCCTCCTTGCCAACACGCCGGACGACAAGCTCCCCGCCGCCTACAAGGAAGCCCGCGGGGAAATGCTCGCCGCCCACGCCGGATTCGCCCACTCGATGATCGCCCAGACCCTACCGCCGGATCAAATCCCGCAGGCGTACCTCCTCCCGCGCGGCGATTGGATGAACCCCGCCGAGAAAGTGGAACCCGCCTTTCCCGCCTTCCTCGCCAAGGACGCGCCGCCCGTCGGCAAGCGCCTCAACCGCATGGATCTCGCCGAGTGGCTGCTCGCCCCCGAGAACCCGCTCACCGCCCGCCATTTCTCCAACCGCCTCTGGAAACAGTTCTTCGGAAAAGGCCTATCCAACATCCTCGATGACCTCGGCAACCAGAGCGAGTGGCCTTCCCACCCGGAACTCATCGACTGGCTCGCCGCCGAATTCCAATCCTCCGGCTGGGATGTGAAACACATGGTGCGCCTCCTCGTCACCTCGGAAACCTACCGCCAGGTCTCCGCCGCAAACCCCGAACTCGCCGAGATCGACCCCGACAACCGTCTGCTTTCCGAGCAATCCGCCCGCCGCCTCGAAGCCGAGTTCGTCCGCGACAACGCCCTCGCCATCGCCGGCCTGCTCCACACGGACGAGATCGGCGGTCCGTCCATTATGCCTTACCAAGCCCAGGACTTTTGGGCGAACCTCAATTTCCCCGAGCGGAAATACCTTTCCTCCAAGGGCACCGATCAGCACCGCCGCGGCCTCTACGTCCACTGGCAGCGCACCTTCATTCACCCCATGCTCGCCGCCTTCGACGCACCCTCCCGTGAGGAATGCGCCGTGGACCGTTTCCAGTCGAACTCCCCCCAGCAGGCGCTCGCCCTCCTCAACGACCCCACCTTCGTAGAGTCCGCGAAAGCCCTCGCCGCCCGCCTCGAATCCGAGCCAACCGACGCCGCCAAGATCAACCGCGCCTACCTCCTCGCCCTTTCCCGCGAACCCACCGCCGGAGAGCGGGAAAACCTCCTCGCCTTCCTCGCAAAGCTCCGCAAAGAACTTCCCGACGCCAACCCCACCGAGCAGCTCTGCCGCGTCATCCTCAACCTCCACGAAACCATCACGAGATTCTGAAGAGGAGGGGGTGAGGGAGAGAGTGGGGGAGGGGGAGATGGAAAATGAGCAACCAAGATGAGAATCAGCCGACATACCGAACTGGAAGTCCTTAAAAAGGGATTTTCTTCTGCGATGGAGATTTTTCGCTTCAGCAAGGATTTTCCCAAAGAAGAGAGGTATTCGCTGACGGATCAGGTTCGGCGATCATCGAGATCGGTTTGCGCGAACATCACCGAAGCCTGGAGAAAACGCAGGTATCCCGCTGCCTTTGTAGCGAAACTATCGGATGCGGAAGGTGAAGCCGCCGAAACGCAAACTTGGATCCAGTTCGCCGTGGAATGCGGATATCTCGAACGCGAAAAAGCCAAGTTTATCTACTCTGAATACGATGCCATCCTAGGCATGCTCGTCCGCATGATCTCCGATCCCGCTTCGTGGACGATTCCGCCCCAACAAAAAATCACCCCATCTCCCTCTCACCCCATCCCTCCCTCCTCTTCCCCATGAACAACCACCACCTCTACAGCGCCCTCCAGAACGACTGGTCGCGCCGGACGTTCCTGAAAAAATCCTTCGCCGGTCTCGGTGGTCTCGCGCTCTCGCAGTTCGCAGGCGCGTCCCTCCCGCGCATCCACGAGCAGGGCGGACTGCACTTCCCCGCGAAGGCGAAGCGTGTGATCCATCTCTGCATGGCCGGCGGGCCTTCTCATCTGGAATCCTTCGACCCGAAGGCGGAGCTGGACAAGCTCAACGGCCAGCCTTTTCCGGAATCTTTTACGAAAGGGCAGCAGCTCGCCCAGCTCCAGGGCCACAAACTCATCGCACGCGGCTCCTTCACCGGCTTTAAGAAATACGGCCAGGCGGGCATCGAGATCTCCGACCTTTTCCCCTACACCGGTGCCATCGCGGACGATATCTGTGTGATCCGCTCCATGGTCACCGAGCAGATCAATCACGACCCGGCGCACGCCTTCATGAACTCCGGCTCTATCCTCAAGGGCCGCCCCAGCATGGGTTCGTGGCTGCTCTACGGCCTCGGCTCGGACTCGCAGAACCTGCCCGGATACGTCGTCATGGTATCGCGGGGCGATTTCCCGGACCAGCCGATCTCCTCCCGCCAATGGTCCGCCGGCTTCCTGCCGTCGCGTTTCCAAGGCGTGCAGTTTCAGTCAAAAGGCGACGCCGTCCACTACGTCGGCAGCCCGGAGGGCGTCTGCCAATCTACGCAGCGGCAGGTCATCGAGGAAGTCCAGCGCCTCAACGGCATGTTGCGCGAGCACCGCTACGATCCAGAGATCGAGACCCGCATCGCCCAGTACGAAATGGCCTTCCGTATGCAGTCCTCCGTGCCCGAACTCACCGACATGAAAGGCGAGCCCCAGCACATCCTAGACATGTACGGCGTGAAGGAAGCGGGCGACGGCTCCTTCGCCTCGAACTGCCTGCTCGCCCGCCGCATGCTGGAACGCGGCGTCCGTTTCGTGCAACTCTACCACCGCGGCTGGGATCACCATGGCAACATCGACAAGCAGATGCCGAAATCCGCGCTCCTCACCGACCAGGCCTCAGCCGCTTTGGTGAAGGATTTGAAACAACGCGGGATGCTCGAGGACACGCTCGTGATCTGGGGTGGCGAGTTCGGCCGCACGCCCATGGGTCAGGGCACCGGCCGGGATCACCACATCAAGGCCTTCTCCGTCTGGATGGCCGGCGCCGGCATCAAGGGTGGCCACGTTCACGGAGCCACCGATGAACTGGGTTACGCCGCCGTCGAGGATGTCGTCCACGTCCGCGACCTCCACGCCACGTTGCTTGAGAGATTCGGCATCGACCACGCCCGTTTCACCAAGAAATTCCAAGGCCTCGACTACAAGCTCACCGGCGTCGAGCCATCGAAAGTCATCAAGGACATCCTCGCATGAGTCCGAAAGTGATTTCTGCCGCACCGCACACCATGCCGCCACGCCAGGTGCTGCTGCTCGATCCGGCTTCCGGCTCGCATGACGCGTTCGCGATGCTGCCAAGCTGGAACGATGAGGTGATCTGCCAAAAGGCCTTCACCTACTTCCCCGGCGATCTCTGCGGCGCGCTCGCCGTCTGGAAAGCGTGCGGATAGGCGAAATTCAAGCGAAGAATGGAAGCTAAGGGAAGAGACCGCTCAATGCGTGGGAGGATTCAAACATCCGCCTTCCTTCGCGCTCGCTTGCCCGTCGTTGCCTTGTCGAATCCGGATTCGCGGTTCGGCTGCATTTTCAGACAGCCATGACTCGTGGCATTCCAATACGGAAACTCTTTGCGCGGCACGAGACGGTGCTCGCGCTGGTGATTGTGGCGGAGGTGATCCTCTTCCAGGCACTGGGGCGGAATTTCCTAGCGGGGGGAAATATCTCGAACGTGCTACGGCACTCGGTGGAGATCGGGCTGCTAGCGCTGGTGATGACGCCGGTGATCCTGAGCGGTGGCATCGACCTTTCCGTCGGGTCGATGATGGGGTTGTGCGCGGTGGTGTTCGGGATCCTCGTGAAAAGCTTCGGGCTCGATCCGGTTTCCGCCGGCTGCCTCGCGGTCTGCTGCGGGGCGCTGGGCGGGGCTTTGAACGCCGGGCTAATCCACCGTTTCAAAATGCCACCGCTCATCGTGACGCTCGGGACTTTCTCGCTTTTCCGCGGGCTTGCGGAGGCGCTGACGAAAGGCTCGGAATCCTACTCGGGCTTTTCCAAGGGCTTCCTCGCGCTGGGAAATTCGGATGTCGCGGGAGTGCCGATTCAGGCCTGTATCCTCGCGGCGGTGGGTGTCGCGGTTTGGTTTCTGGTGCATCGCACGACCTTCGGGCGGTCGCTGCGGGCGATCGGATACGCGCCGGAGGGCGCGCGCTACGCGGGGCTGCCGGTGGGGCGGACTTTGGGCACGGCGTATGTGCTGGCTGGCGCGGCGGCGGGCCTTGCGGCGGTGATCCTCGTCGCGCGGCTCGGCGAGGCGCGGGCGAACGCGGGCACGGGCTACGAGCTGCTCGCGATCACGGCTGTGGTGCTGGGCGGGGTAAGCATTTTCGGCGGCAGCGGCAATGTCCTCGGCACCGCGCTGGGCTGGCTCGCGCTGGCGATCCTGAACAACGGCCTCACACGAATTTCCGATTACGAGATCATGGGTGAAAAAGTCTCCAGCGTGGCGCGCGAGCTTTCCGGAATGCTAACAGGCCTGCTGTTACTTACGGCGCTCGCCCTTGCCGCCGGGACAAAAACGCTCGCCCTGCGCCGCGCGGGCAAACAGACTGACGCGAATCCCACGCCACCATGACCCTCCGTAAAACCCTCTTTTTCACCGCCGCCCTCCTCGCCCTCGCCTCCTGCAAAAAATCTGAGGATGCCGGCAAAACCACCGTCGGCTTCCTCCTCAAGAGCAAGGGCAACCAGTATTTCGTAACCTGCGAGAAAGGTGCCCGCTCCGCCGCCGCCGAACTCGACATCGACCTCCGCGTGGACGGCCCGATCAGCGCGGATCCCGCGAAGCAGAACGAGATTGTCGAGAACTGGATCACCGACGGGCTGGACGTGATCGTCGCCGCCTGCGAGAACAAGGACTCAATCTCCACCGCGCTGCGCAAGGCGCAGGAAGCGGGGATCAAGGTGGTCACCTACGACGCCGACGCGCAGGAGGACGCCCGCTCGTTTTTCGCAAACCAGGCCACGGCTGAGGGCATCGGCGAGAAACTCATCGACACCGCCGCGGAGCAAATGGGTGGGGAGGGTCAGTTCGCGATCATCACCGGCACCCTCACCTCCGCGAACCTCAACCTCTGGATCGAGGCGATCAAAGCCCGCCAGGCCGAGAAATATCCCAACATGAAACTCGTCGATGTGCGCCCCTGTGACGACCAGAAGGACAAGGCTCAGCAGGAAGCCACCAACCTCCTCAGCGCTCACCCGAACCTTAAAGCCATCGTCGCCGTCTGCTCGCCCGCCGTCCCCGGCGCGGCGGAGGCGGTGAAGCAGGCAGGGAAAACGGGAGCGGTGAAAGTCGTCGGCCTCGGCCTGCCGAGCGAGAACCGCACCTACATTAAGGAAGGCGTCACCCAGGCCATCGTGCTCTGGAACCCCGAGGATCTCGGCTACCTTGCCGTGCAAGCCGGTGTAGCCCTCGCGAAAGGCGATCTCCGTGAAGGCGCGGAGACATTCCCCGCGGGGAAACTCGGCGAGCTTCAGGTGGATGGCGACAGCCTGATCCTCGGCGAGCCTGTCGTGTTCACAAAAGACAATATCGACGATTTCGATTTCTAAAACGCGCGAAACATAATCGAGAGCCGATGCCTATCATAATAGAGGCAGGCGGGTTCGGTGGCCGTTTTCAGCGACCACTGCTCCTACGGTTACCACCCCAGAATACATTGTTGACACCTCCACGGCGGTTGATCTCTTTCATATCATTGATGGAAATTAGTGCAGTGTGACCGTCGAAGTATGCCACCACGGCCTTTCCTCGGTGACGGTAGGCGATCTTGCCGTCACCGGTCTTTCCTTCGACGGGGGATCTTTCCCAAAGCAGGCCGCCGGATTGTTTGGCCCGCCAGTCTGTAGCAGTAATGAACGCGCAGGTTTCGCCCGGATAGCTCATCGAAGCAATCGTACGTGAGGCGGCGGCATTGGGTTCTCCCCAAGCGCCGCCAGTGAGATTCTCGCCGTTGTAGCCAAAGCTCGCGGAGATGCGGCTCCAGTATTTTTTCTTCGCACGGATGACGATAGGATCGAGGACTTCGTCGGGTAGCCCGTCGATACCTTCGAAGGGTTCGGCATCCTCTAATTCTTCCTTGTTGCCGATAAGCGCTTCGAGGTAGGCGCGGTTGTAATGCCACATTACGGCACTCTGTCCGTCCTCGTCGAAGGCAAAGACGGGGACATACCTACCGTTGTTATCTGTGGCATACAGCACGTTGGCTTCGGATAAACTCCGGATCCTCTTAACGGTGGTTACCATATCGGCCTTTTCACGCAGCCGTTTGAAGCCGAATACCGACAAAGATGCGAGAATCGCGATAATGGTGATGACGACTAATAGCTCGACCAAGGTAAAGCCGGAGTGTCGGTTAGGGCGGTAGCTCTGCTGTGGGTAGATGGCACGGCGGAATCCTGTGTTTGCTATCTTGGATTGGGAAAAATTAGTGAATATTTTCATGTGTAATGATGTGTGCGTGATATTTCACCTGGGATCGCATAGACACTTGGTAATAATGTACAAGAAATTGATGATGGTGCTATGGAATCGTGGGATGCTGGGTTGGGTATTCAGGGTGTTTCCACATACAGACGCAGGAACAGCTTGCCGTCCACCGCATTGCTTTTGGGCACGGTGATGGTCATGTCGTCGGGCAAGGCGCCGTTTTCATCAACGAGCAAGGGAGTTACGTCATTCCAGTTCGTCAAGTCAGTGCTCCATTGGCCGACCTGGGTGGTGGCGGATTCGGACGCATCGCTGCGCGCGTAGCTGAGAACCAGGTCCGTGCCCACGGTGGCAATTGTCGGCAGGATGGACTGCGATGAAACGACCGGGCTGCCGCCGAGAACGAATTCCATCAGATTGGTGATTCCGTCGCTGTCAGGGTCCGCACCGGGCAGTTTGGACGCTTCGTCCGGCAGCAGGGTATTCGGGGTGAAGCTGTCTATCCAAGTCACGAACGGGTCGCTGTCCGGCTCTCCCGTGACCGTCACGGTGCTGTTCAGGTTGTTGAATGTGGCCAGCTGATTTGCACCCAAACCGGTTGCAGAGAAGGTCTGGGCACCTGCCAGAGGTCCGGGGAGGATTGGATAATCTCCGGGGGCAGGCTGGGGAGTGAATTGAGCCTCAATAGCGCTGGTGGTGGCATCGATAATAGCAACCAGCCCGGCTTTCTCGATCCGCAATGCCCCTGCGGCAACCGTTGTGGTTCCTGCGTAGGTATTCGCGCCACTGACGGTGAGTTGACCCGCCCCCGATTTCTCTAAGCCTCCGGTTCCGGCGAACACTTGGCTCGTGCTGACATTGAAGCCGTTGCTGTCAATCCTGAGTCCGCCGGTTTGCACATTCGCCACGTCGAGGTTTTCGATTAAATTACTCTCATCCACCTTGGCCTTCAGGACGCCGCCGTTGAAGTTCACTGTTGCGCTGCCGGTTCCACCCGAGATCTTCCTCGCGTTCACGGTGCCGCCATTGAGATTAAAAGTGCCTGTGCCATTCTCGCGTCCCACGATGACTTCGTTGCCAACGTCGATCACGCCTTCCCCACTGAGGGTGTAGGTTCCATCGGGGGCCAGAGCTGTATGGGTCGATGTGAAGCTGATCACAGGTGCGTCGCCTTCGTTCGCTGCATTTGTCGTTGTGAATTGGTAAGAATCCGCTTCAGAGGCGAAGCTGTCCGAGCCATAGCTTACGCGTAGAAAGACAAACTTACCCGCACCCGCGCCGCCATTGTAGGCGGAATTGAGATAAGCAAGCAGGGCCGCATTTCCCGTGGCATCCGTGAGATTGTTAGGCCCGCTCTCTATGCCGACGCTTGTCGTGGTGCTTGTAGGAGTCAGGAAACTTGCCTGAATGAGCGTGGCGTTCGGATCGGCTGCGGATCCGTTATACCAATCCGTCGTGTCAATCTGCGGAGAAGGACTGACTCTTACCGCGTAGAGATCGAGGTCGGTGACGGTGGCCCCTCCTTTTTGGAAAAGATTTACTCCAAAGGAAGCGGTGGTGAAAGGATTCGCGACCGCACCGAAGTCAGGCAACTGAAACGGGATCACGGCGGTGGTCAGACCCGAACCAAACCATTCGCCGACGCTGACATTCCAGTTTCCGTTGTCCTGGACCGTCACGGTTCCGGGAGCCCAATCGGAGCGCGTTTCCAGTTGGCCGTCGTTGGAGTTTGCAAGAATCGACGTTACCGGAGCTTGGGAAGCACCATTTCCAATGTAAATTTCGTTTGGCACAGCTACCGTTCCGGCGTTTTGCGTGACCACTCCCTTTGCTCCGTTGTCGCCAATGATGAGCTTGTCGCTGCCGGTGATCGTGCCACCGGTCATCGTCATCGTGCCAGACGCCCCTTGTTCTTTTCCAACGAAGATATTGTTCGTTGCCGATAATGAGCCTCCGCTCAGGTCGTAGGTTCCGATGCCGATCTTGTTGTCGTCACGCGTTCCTACTCCGAACTCGCGGTTCACGGATATGGCTCCGGCCGTCTGATTCAGGGTTCCAGTGCCGTTGCGGCGTCCGACATACATGTTGCCGTTACCTGTGGTAGTGAGCGTGCCGCCATTTATGTTCAAAATGCCGGCACCGCTCTCGCGCCCCACGACAACTTCATTGCCAACATCGAGCGTGCCCGTCTCGCTCAGCGTGTAGGTTCCCGATGCGACTTTTTCGTTGCCGATGTAGAGTTCGCTGTTCGTGCTGATGGTTCCGCCGCTCTGTGCCAAGGTGCCTACGCCCTGGTCATGGCCAACGCGAAATTGTCCCCCTCCGGTCTTGGTAATCGTTCCGTCGGAGATGGTCAGTGTGCCGTTACCCCGGTTGCTTCCAAGGGTGATATTGTTGTTCACCGTCACCGTTCCGCTTTCGAGGCTAAATTCGCCCACACTGTTCAGCGAATCGCCGACGAAAAGTTCGTTGGAAACCGAGAGAGCTTCGCTGGTGTTCACACGCATTGTTCCTGTCCGGCCATCACCAAAGGCGCCTACCAGCAGATTTCCAGTGGCATTGAGCGACCCGGATCCTTGGGTGAAACCCGTAATGCCGGCTCCCGGCGTCGAGGTGTCCGCGAGGTTATACACGCTCGGCGTGCTGTCTTGTCCGACGAACATCCAGGCGCCGCCAAAAGTACCGGCAATACCAGCGCGGTGGTCGATCCGGCCACCGCCTTTTACAATGATGTCATTGGGGGTAAACGAAATGTCCTCGGTGATCGTGGCGATGTTGGGAGACACCGTCGAGACAACGGCGTTTTCACTAAAGTCCGTATCCGGCACGCCGCCTTCCGACCAGTTGGACTTGTCATTCCAATCCGAACTGGTGATACCAATCCAATTGTTGTCAACCGCATGGCTGAGAGAAGCGCTGAAGCAGAGGACGACGGCGGCAGTAAGCGGCGCTCCGAAGGTGGCGTTGCGGAGTCCAGCGGATGTTGACTTTGGTTTCATTGATTATTGCTGAAAGCGATGGACTGAATCCCCTGGGGGCCGCCTTCCGAATGAATACGGCGGGCACTGGGTTGGACGAACTTGCTGAAGCGGGCGAGCGTGTAGCCGATGCCCTCCTTGGTGGTCTTGACCACCACCCAGACACGGGCGGATTTCCCGGACGCGGAGGCACTTGTGATCATCATGGTGAGTATGCCCATAAGCAGAGTGGTGGGGACACTCAGGTTTTGAAAGAAGAACTTCATAACAGAGAAAACCTCATTGACTCCGAAAGCCTCTCAAGTTTCGCGACGACGGCGAAGCAGAGCGAGCATACCCAAGCTACCCAACAGCACGGTGCCCGGCTCGGGGATCACGGTTAAGCCAAGAACTCCAGTCGATTCGTTGAACTGCCAAGTGTTACTACCATCACTGAGGCCCCAGATGCCGCTGCCGTTGTTGGCCAAGCTGCCGGAATATTGGTCGGCGAGTGAAATGGTGGCAAAGGTGTCGGTCTCGCTGGCGAAATCAAAGAGATTCCATGCATAGGTTCCTGCTCCTAAGGCGGTGCCGATATCGAGGGTGAGCGTGCCACCGTAGGTGAGAATACCTGCCGCCCCTGCACCGGTTAGGTTGATGAAATCATGACCACCCGCGACACCCGCGCCCGAGGTGCCGTCGATTTCCATGATGGTGATCCCGTTCAGATCAACACCATTGGTGAAGTTCATTTGACCCGGGCTGTTTCCCACGGCGAGCGTGCCGTTGATGACAGCGGCGCCTATTGTTCCTGATCCGGAGAGAGTTGCGCCGCTGTCAACTGTAGTGAGGCTGCTTGTCGAGATGTTGCCGTTGATGATCAGTGTGCCTTCGTTAACGGTGGTCGCACCTGAATAACTACTCGTGTTGTCAATTGTGAGGCTGCCGGCTCCGGTCTTGGTGATGCCACCGGTGCCGGTAAACACCTGTGAGGTGCCGACATTGAACCCGTTGCTGTGGATCACCGCGCCGCCGCCTTGCAGGTTGGCAGTGTCGAGGTTCGTGATGAAGTTTGAATCGTCCTGTTTGGCCTTCACGATGCCGCCATTGAAGTTGACAGTCGAGTTGCCACTGCCTCCTTCAAGTTTCTTGGTCGTGACGGTGCCGCCATTCAGATTGAAGGTTCCCGTGCCATTGTCTCGGCCAATATGCACTTCGTTGCCCACATTGAGCTCCGCTGAACTATTGAGTGTGTAGGTGCCCACGGATGATGCGTTGCTCTCGTTGCCGATATAAACCTCGTTTTGCACGTTGATGATGCCAGCGCTGTGGGTGAGGCTTCCTGCCGCTTGATTGTGACCGATGCGCAGGCTTTCGTTGGCATTCACCGTTCCACCGGTCATCGTCATCGTGCCGATTGCACCTAGCTCTTTGCCGACGAAAAAGTTTTGCGTCACAGTGATGGAGCCACCGCTCAGGTTGTAGGTGCCGGTGCCGATTTTGTTGTCGTCACGCGATCCCACGCCGAACTCGCGGTTCACAACGATCGTTCCCGCCGTCTGGTTCAGAGTTCCGGTGCCGTTGCGGCGGCCGATGTACATGTTGCCGTTACCCGAGGTGTTGATCGTCCCGCCGTCCACATTCAAAGTTCCCGTTCCACTCTCGCGGCCGACGACCAATTCGTCCGCCACGTTGAGCTCCCCGGTGCCGCTGAGAGTGTAGGTTCCCATTGCTCCAGCATTCTCGTTGCCGATATACAGCTGATTTTGATTCACGTTGATCGTTCCCCCGCTGTGCACCACGGTGCCATTACCATTGTTGTGGCCGACGATCATTTTCTCATCTCCAGTTTTAGTAATCGTTCCCCCAGTAACGTTAAGCGTGCCAGTGCCGTTTTCGCGGCCGATGACGAAATCACGCCCGGTGTTGAGCACCGCCCCAGTGCTGAGATTGAGGGTGCCGTCGCCTCCGGTTCCTTGTCCCACGTAAAAGTCATGATTCAACGTGATAGTCCCACCACTTTGGGTGAGGGTTCCTGTGCCATTGTCGCGGCCGACAAAGGTTTGGTCGCCGCCGGTCTTGGTCAGTGTGCCGCCGGACATGGTCAGCGTGCCGGTGCCGCTGTTGTTACCGACATAGATCTTGTTGTTCACCGTCATGGTGCCGCTTTCGAGATTCAGAGTGCCTTGGCTCCCTGTGGAGTCGCCGAAAAATAGCTCGCCTGCTACAGCAAAGGTTCCGGTGGTGTTTACATTGATCGTTCCATTCCGGTTATCGCCCCAGGCCCCGACAAGCAGATTGGCATTCGCACTGAGAGATCCGGTGCCTTGGGCAAAGCCGCTGATGCCAGAGCTCACTGATACAGTGTCTGCGAGGTTGTATGTCCCGTTTTCGACCCACATGTAATTACCCGCGCCCGTGCCAGCAGTCCCAGCTAGGTGATCAATTCGACTGCCATTGCGCACGTAGATGTCGGTGGGCGTTGCCGTAATGTTGCTGGAGATTGTTGCGATGTTTCCCGACGGGTTGCTAACAATAGCACCCTGCCCAGTAGGCACATTCCCGAGGCTCCAGTTCCCCGCGGTGTTCCAATCCGTGCTGGTGCCGCCGGTCCAGGAATTATCTTGGGCGTTGGCGGCCGAGAGGCTGATGGCTACGAAGGCAGTGATTAGTGGGACTCCGATGCTTGAGTTGCGGAGGCCGGGGTTATGATTCTTGGGTTTCATGGTTTTTTTGGTTAAGGTGCCGATGGTTTGGAAAGCGACACTAATTTAAAAATATGACTCGGATTTTACTGGGATAGCAATAGTCCGAAATGACTAGACCGCCGGCGTTCATCCATCAGGGCAAAAAGGTTCCCCATAGACGTATGAACCGCTGATCAACCCCATCCGTCGGGACAGAATCTCGCAGCGTCACTTGCTCGCGGATATCATCGAGAGGAACTACTTTGGTTGTTGCCTGGAGCCACGGACTGATGCCGGAAGTGTAGACAAAAACATTGGCCAGTCCGTCGTGATTAGGATCGGCATCCGGGGCGCTGAGATTAGTATTCGCGAGCTGTCCGGCGGAGAACCAGGTGTTTTGAAATGAGTTCCAGTTTGAGGTATTTGGTGGTAGTGCGGTGAGGCTAACTTCCTCTGACGCAGGACCGAAGACATTGCCTGCGTAAGCGACGACCGTGTAGTAATAACTCAGCCCTTTCTGGGCGAAGTGGTCCGTGAACTCCGGCTCGGTGAGATAGGTGCCGACCATCGAATAGGGACCTCCCGCTAGAGTCGCCCGTTTCACTGTGTAGTGCGACGCGCCGGACACGGGACTCCAGTTGAGCGTTGCTGCCTGGCCAGTGACAGCCGCTTCAAGGCCCTGAGGCGCGGCCGGTGCTGCAGCGGCCGGGACCCAAGTCATCGAGACGACCGCCTCCCGAAAATATTCCCACCCTGCGGGATAGGAACGGGTGCAGCTGAGACCGTCGGTGGAACCGTCTTCCGAAGAAACGTAGAATCCGTTAGACCCTTGTAGCGAGAGGGTGCCGCTCAGATTTTTCAGATGGAAACGCTCATCCGTGCCGATGTTTGCAGCGTCTACGTAGAGTTTGCTGTCTGTGGTATTGAGGCGCAGATATTTGCCATTGGAGGCACGAAGGGCCACGCGTCCGGCACCTGCATCGGTCAAGGTGAAGCGTTCCTTTGTTCCTGCGGTGATGGCGGTGGAAGAGACGAGTCTGTCTCCGTTACGATAGGTCACGTAGAGTCCGTTGCTGCCCTTCAGTGTGACGGTTCGAACCGGAACTTTCACCCGAGTAGTCGGCGGCACGGCGGCGTTTTCCCAAATGAAATTCACCGATGCGATGTTGTAGGAGCCCGCCACATTCGCGATGCGGATCGCCTGCTTGCCCGCACTAACGAAGCCGCCAGTGCAAACAATCGTCTGATAGGATGCGAAGCCGCCGGTATCGGGAATGGTTGCGCTGGCAAGAACCCGCAGCCCATCACCGTCCTGGATTTCCAACATGCCGTCATCGCCTCCGCCCTTGGCGACCCGCAGTTCGATGCGGTAGGTGCCGGGCGTAGCGACCGTCACGGTGTAACGCATCCACTCGGGGGCGATGAACCAGCCCACATTGTAGCCGTTGGACAAGGCATCAGCGCATGGTTGCACATCCACTCCGTTGTTGCGGTAAGACCATCCCTCGTTACCCGCAGTGTAGTTGGAAGTGGTCAGGTTATAGTTTTCCCATGCAGTATCCGAATAGGCATGGCCATTCATTCCCTGATCATAGTCCGGCGCGTGGATGCGACCGGGGATTTGATGCCGCGCGAACGGCTTGGTATCGCGGTTGCCGGGCTGGTTTTGGATCGAGCGAATCACCTCGGTCTGTAGGCGGCAGTTTTCCAAACGCACTCTGTCGGTAAGCTCCATCAGTGTGGTGAACGCGACCGAGGGGTTCAAATCCGATTTCGTGCCTCCGAAGTAGTCGAGGAGATCCTGATATCCGGTAGGCAAGGTAGCATCCACTAGGCCGTTGATGCTCTTGAATTTTTTCATCGGCCACCATGACATGCCGATGCCCTGGCTGCGGAGCAGTTCGACCATCTTGGTGAAATGGTCGTTACTGTTTTCGCCATGCTCGCCGCACCAGATTGGGCGGTTCTGGGCGGTCCGCAGATCGAGCACCCACTGGATTTCCTTCGGCGACTCAGCGGAGGACCAGTATTTGTGAAACACATAGACCATTTGGGAATCCCACGCGGGAGTGAGTCCGGTGTAGTCGTTGCTATACCAATTTCCCTCAATGAAGAGGATGTGCTTGTCGCCGTTCGCGCGGATGGCAGCGGTGATGCGTCCGTAAAGTGAGCGCAGAAGTGTGCCGCCGGGAAGGTCCCATGCGGGCTCGTTGATCAAATCATAACCGGCGACCCATGGCTGACTCTTGTAACGCTCGGAAATCCGTTGCCAGAGGCGCACGGTCTTGTCTTGGTTCGCCACGCTGTCCCAAAGCGAAGGATGGGTGTCATCATAATCGCTGATGTCATTGTTGCTCTGACCTCCGGGGGCGGCATGCAGATCGATGATGGCGTAGATGCCCGCCGCCGCACACCATGAGATCACGTTGTCTAACAGGAGAAACCCCTGTTCGTTCCATTCGTCAGGTGTGTCGCGGTTGACAAAATATTCGTAATGCAAAGGCAGGCGCACCGCGTTGAAACCCCAACTCTTGATTTGGTGGATGTCAGCCTGTGTGACGTGATTGGCCAGCCAAGCGTCGTAGAAGGCCTTCGTGTTGGCAGGGCCGATCAGGGTGGTCAGCTTGCTTTTCCAGTCGTGCTGCGCGGGGGCCTGTGAAGTGGAGTTCATCAGGTAGCCCTCCATGACCATCCAATTGCCGAAGTTTACCGCATTGAGGATGACTTCCTGATTGTTCGAACTGTTGACAATCCGCGTGCCGTTTACTTGTAGCAACTGTCCGCAGGCCACGCCGGGAATCAGACCAAGGAAAAGAGCCAATAGAGGTTTTAAAACGCGCACAAATATATTTACCTTTGATTTCCTGATCCGAGCTATAGTCCAAAATGACTACAGCTCTTTTCAGACGCGGCTTTGCAGGCGATGGATTTTGTAGAAGAATGTAGCTAAATTGATTGCATACGGCAGAGTTTCTTTGATTTTTTGGATCGCCATCGGCGCGGTCTCCCCATGTGCCGCGGCGCAGGAAGCACCTTTTTTAAGCATCAGCAAATTGCGCGAATTCTCGAATGACGAGGGGCTCCGCATCGAAGCGAGAACAAGTGGCATCATCAATCACATCAGCGACCAGCAAACCGAGATCGCCATCCAAGACGGCAAGGCCGCCATCTGGCTGCCGATGCACGTGAATCGCCCGCGTGATCTCAAACTTGGCCAGGAAGTCGAAGTGGGGGGCTACCTCCAGAAGGGAAAATTCGCACCTGACTTCGTTGTGCAGTCACTCGAGGTAATCGGGGAACCCGGCCTCCCGGAGCCTGAAATTGTCACGGGAAGCGAGTTGTTGAGCGGTGCCTATGACTGCCATTTCGTGGAACTCTCCGGCATCGTGCGGGCGGTGCAGCCTTGGTCGGCCTTGGGCCGCGACCATGCGATCATGCATCTGGATGCCAAGGGCACGCGGATCCTTGTCCTTACCCCCGGCAACCAACTCGAGCGACTGACCGGGCTGGTGGACGCGGTGGTCCGGGTAAAAGGCATCACCGCAGTTGCTGTCAACGAAAGCGGGCAGGTTCTCACCGCACAAATGCGGGTGACCCACCCGGAATTCATCGAGGTTCTGGAACCACCAAGGGATGTATCGAAACTGCCACTTACGCCGCTAAAAGGATTGTTAGCTTATCCGGTTAGCGGTGCGCCCGGCCACCGGGTCCGCACCCGAGGCACTGTCACTCATTACCAGAACGACGAGTCATTTCAAATCCAAGATGAAGAGCACGGAGTGAGGGTTTGGATCACGGGCAAGATCGAGCCGCCAGCCGTCAGTTCATTCGTGGAAGTCATTGGATTTCCTAAACCTGGCCCGGTCAGCCCGACACTGGAAGATGGTCAGGTGCGAATCCTGGGCACTAGCACCGCCCTTGCGCCCGCCGTAATGAACAGCGCGCGGGACGCTTTTTCCCATGAAGGACGGGTCGTTCGAGTCCGTGGCAGGCTGGTTGAAACCCAAACGGATGTCAGTCCCGCCCGGCTGCTTTTGAAGGATGGGAGTTTGCTTTTCGCTGCCGAATTCAACGGAAGCATTCCCCGTGATGCGCTTCCGGCCCGGCCCGGAGCCATCATTACGGTCACCGGGATTGCGGAAGGATCGCTGGCCTCACCCCAACAGGAAGAGGGTTATTTGAAATCGCGGGATCTATTGATTCGCTTAAGAAATCTATCCGACGTGCGGGTGGTGGAGCCAGCGCCTTGGTGGACGCCTCTGCGACTTGCCGTCGCCCTCGCCGCGACCGGATCGGCGCTGGTGACCGTGATGTTTTTCGCTGGACTACTGACCCGCAAGAACAAGAGCCTCGTCACCGCCGAGGCTGAACTTGTGGCGGCAAAGGATGCGCTGGCGAAACGGGTGGAAACCCGCACCGACCAGTTGCATGCCCAGCTCAGTGCGCGCCGCGACGAGCTGACCGAATACTCGGCCGTGACCGCCGAGCGCAACCGCCTCGCCCGCGACCTGCATGACTCGCTTGAGCAAACCCTCGCCGGTGCCGCGCTGCGCATGGATGCCGCCAACGACCTGCTCCCGCATCCGGGCGCCACCGACACGGAACCCGCCCGGCGGCAAATGGAAAAAGCCGCCGAACTGCTACGCCTCAGCCAGACCGAGGTCCGCCGCACTGTCTGGGGGCTTCGCAGTCTGGCGCTTGAAAAATACAGCCTCGTAGAAGCCTTGCGTGATTCCGTCAGGCTACTCACCGAAGATACCGGCATCACCACCAGCCTCGATCTTTACGACAGCGATGCAGGACTTTCAAACGAGCAAGAATGCGAACTTCTGCACATCGCTCAGGAGGCCATCGCCAACGTCCTCAAACATGCCAATGCCACCAGTCTGGAAATCGCCCTGCTGCGCAAAGACGGAATGATCGTCCTGACGGTGAAGGACAATGGTCATGGATTCGATCCCTCCATTCCCATTGCAAACGACAGGCCCCATTACGGACAGCAGGACATGCGCGAGCGGGCGCAGTTGCTGGGAGCATCGCTGACCGTGAAATCCGAAGTCGGCGGTGGTTCCTGTATCCAAGTTTCCCTGTCTCATTCCTCCTGATAGAATAACCATTTCCATGATCCGTATCCTGATTGCCGACGATCACGAACTCTTCCGCGAGGGTTTGCGTGTGGTGCTCGACCTGCGCCCTGACTTCGAGGTCGTAGCAGAGGCCGCCAATGTGGCTGAAACCATCGCCGCCCACGCCCAGCATCAACCGGACCTGACCTTGCTGGATCTGCAGATGCCCGATGGCACGGGAATCGACGCCCTGAAAATCATCCGCAAGGCTCAACCCGACGCACGTGTGCTGATGCTGACCACCTATGATGGTGATGAGGACATCCACCGTGCCATGGCTGCCGGGGCGAGTGGCTACCTATTAAAAAGCATTCCCAGCATTCAACTCGAAGCTGCTGTTCGCGCAGTGATCGAGGGTCGCCAGTATCTGCCACCCGCCGTCGCGGAACGCCTCGCCGAACGAGCCGCCTTCCAAGTGCTCACAGCCCGTGAGTTAGAAATTCTAGCGCTGGTCGCTCGCGGACTATCCAACAAAGATATCGCCCGCGTTCTCGCAGCCAATGAATTCACAGTCAAAGCGCATGTCCGCAATATCCTAGCAAAACTCGGTGTGGAAACCCGCACCGAAGCGGCGATTCTCGCGGTTCAGCGTGGTTTGGTGCAGGTCTAGGAACAGATTACGGACGATCGGTGTTCCGGATCCTACCACGCGGGATTCGTTAGCTGATTTTCTCGATCACTTTACGATTACAGCCAAGATGAATCCCTTGCATCATTGCTTAATACCGCATGTTATGAATCAGTGCTAGCGCATGATACATCTGCGGTGAATCGCGCATTAGAGGTCGATTCGAACTTTACTAATTTCTTCGCTTGGGCGAGGAACCGCTCGCGCATGGCGGAGACGCTGTAGTGATTTTCCGCGGCGTCGCGACCCTTTTCCCGGAAGGATTGGAGGGCATCGGGGCGGTTGAGGAGTTCGTGCCAGGCGGTAGCGAGGGCGATGGGGTCGCCGGGCGGGATAAGCACGCCGCCGCCGCTCCCTTCGACGATTTCAGGAAACGAGGAGGCTCGGGGCTGCACGACAGGCACGCCGCTGGCCAGTGCTTCTATCAGATAAAGCCCGAAGGCTTCCGGGTAGGTCGCAGGGACGGAGAAAATCGTCAGCGAGGAGAGCATGTCCGCTTTTTCTTCGCGGGAAATGTTGGGTGACCAGATGACCTGTTCGCTGAGTCCGGCGGCTTTGAGCTGTTGTTTGAGTTCTGCGATGAGCGCGGAATCGCCTGCGGTAGCGGCTCCGGCGATGTGCAGACGGGCGTCGGGTTGTTTGAGGGTGTTACGGAGATGGATGAATGCCTCGACGAGTTCCGGCAGCCCTTTTTCCCGGATCATGCGGGCGAGGTAGCCGATGACGGGTGGAGTGGATGGCTTGGGTGGGTGGTAGCCTTCGAGGTCGATCCCGTTGGGCATGACTTCGATATGAAGTTCGGGCGCATTGAGTCGCTGGCGCATGAGGTCGGCATAAAACTGACTGGGAGCCACAAGGAGGTCGGCATCGACGAGGCGGCTGCGGAGTTCGGCCCGGCAATCGGTCTTGAAGGGTTCGGGGAGGCCGTCGAGGAAGCTGTCCTCGCCCTGGAAATAGCAGATGATTTTCACGCCGAGTCGTTGCTTGAGCTGGCGAATCATGCCGGCTTGGAGGGCGGTGCCGAGGCAGAGGATGTCCGGCTTGTCGGTGGCGAGCCAGTCGATGAGTTTGTCGAGTTCCTTGCCGAAGTGGCTGTCCTCGATGCGGAGCATGGCCAGTGCCATCGCGCCATGTGTGTGGGCGGAAGTCATGTGGCTGCGTTTGGCGGCGGAGCGGAGGAGGCCGGAGTGATTGAGGATGTTGTCCAACCAGCGGGGAGTGTGGCGGAAGAGGGACATTTTCTGCTGGAGATAGACATTGATGCCGCCAAAGAAGATCGGGATTTGCGTTTGCGGCAGCATTTCCTCATCGAGCTGAAGCGGAAGATACATCGGCAACAGGGAAACCTGGTGGCCGGCGGCAAGGAGCGATTTCGCGAGGGCATTGTCGCGCATACAGGCTCCGCAATAGTAGGAGCCGGTGCCGGGAGTGAGGAAGGCGAAGTTCATTTCGGAGACTCAAGACTTGGAGACACAAGACGCAAGACTGGAACTATTGGAAAGGGTGCCTCTATTAGGGAGAAACCTGTACGACTGAAAAAGAGAATCACAACCGGAGCGAATTCAATCAGACCGCTGCGGGAACGCGTCCGTAGTCGAGCGGCTCGGGCAGTTCCGCGAAATCGGCGATGGCTTGGGCGAGGTCGGTGTAGTCTTTACCTTCGACGTTGCCGATGAGGACGTCGGTGAGTTTCGGGCGGAGGTCGGGGTATTTGCGGATGAGTTTGGCGAAGCTGAAGTCCTTGTCGTAAAAGGCGTAAACGATGCGGCGCATGGTCTCGATGTGGCCGCAAAGATCCTCTCCATAATGGGCGAAGGCGGCGGCGGAGGTATCGCCTTTTTCGAGGGCAGCGTGGGCAGCGTCGGCGGCCATTTCGCCGGATTTGAGGGCGAGGAAGACGCCTGACGAGAACACGGGATCGAGGAAAGCGAAGGCGTCGCCGACGAGGACGAGGCCGTCGTTGGCGCAGTGTTCGGCGCGGTAGGAATATTCGCCGGTGACCCAGTATTCGCCGAACTGTGTGCCGACGGAGAGGTGCTCCTTGACCCACGCGTTGTTCTCGATTTCGCGGGCGTAGATTTCGGCGGGATCGCGGGTTTCACCGGGTTTGAAGAGGTAATCGCGCTCGGCGACGATGCCGGAGCTGACGACGCCGTTACGCAGCGGGATGTTCCAGAACCAGCCGCCTTCCGGCAGATAGGCGATGGTGGTTGCTCCTTCTTCAAGGCCGGTGTCGCGTTTCGCGTCCTGATAGAGGGTCCAGATGGAAACCTTGTTGAGCATCGGGTCGCGGTGGCGGGTGCCGTGTTTCCTCTGGTAGAGCGCGTCGCGGCCGGTGCAGTCGAGGGTGATGGGTGCGGTGGCTTCGAAGGGATCCTCATCGCCGGTGCGGGCGCGGATGCCGGTGATGCGGTCACTGGATTTGAGAAAATCGAGGGCGGTGGTGTTCTCACGGACTTCGACGCCTTTGGAGCGGGCGTTGTTGAGGAGCATGAGATCGAAGTCCTGGCGCTCGACCTGCCAGGTGGTCGCGGCGGGATGATCGAAGTGCTGGAAAAAGTAGAATGGGGCGGAGACTTTCCCGTCGGTGGTAGCGAACTGGACGCTGTGTTTGCGGGTGAAACCGATCTCCTCCATGCGGTCGAGGACGCCGAGGCGATTCAGCGTGAACCAGCAGAACGGCATGAGGGACTCGCCGACGTGGTAGCGGGGAAAGGTCGTCTTCTCGACGAGTAGGACGCGGTGGCCTTTCTCGGCAAGGAGGGTAGCGGAGGTAGTGCCGGCGGGGCCGCCGCCGATGATGATGGCATCGTAGTGCATTGGAGATTGAGTTGGAAGTGATCGGTGATCGGGAGTCGGGAGTCGGGAGTCGGGAGTCGGGAGTCAGGAGTCAGGAGTCAGGAGTCAGAGGAAGGATTTCGAGGATGCGGGCGAAGATGTTGGAATCGTCTCCGATTAAGTGATTGTAGCGTCCAAATAGGATTTTTCCAGTGGGAGATTCTGGGAAAATGGTGGCGAGGCTTTGGGCGGGGAGGGTGAAGAAGCCTTGGGGTTCGCTGCGGAAGGGGAGTCCGGAGGTGGTGAGGATGGCGCCGAGGGGGGTGTCTCCGGCGAGGATGCGGGAGCGGAGTTCGGGTGGGAAAGAGCCCAGGAGAATTTCGATCAGGCCGTATTCCACGATGATGCCGGAGGTGGCGGCGTGGAGGGTGACTTCGCGGAGGTAGATCGGATCGTCCAGCTGGGAATGGAGGACGGTGAACGAGATGGAATCGCCATGGAACGCGGCGAGCTCCGAGGTCATGTCGTGATCGTGGACGAGGAGCTTTTGGTAGGGTTGGGGGACTTCAGTAGCAGGGATCCAAGTCAGTGGCGCCACCCCGAGGTGGGAGGTGGCGAGCAAGACGGAGAGTTCGGAGGGCAGGGTGGAGACTGGCATTTGGGATTAAACAGTGACGGGAAGGGAGGGGCGATTCTTACAGCAGGGCGGGAAAATGCGGAAAGAAGTGGTCGAACCAAGCTCCTCGCACTGAAAATGAACTGCCGATGACCTAAGCAAATCCAGCACATCCTTAAGCGCCACTCCACCCGTGAGGTTATTTTCACGCTTTCCCATTGTGCAATTTGTCCGACTATCAAATTACAATTTGTCCTTTACCCAATGAGCATTTTGTCCAGTATTCACCCACGTGCCCAACACCACCCAATCATCGGAATACCTGAGACGCCACCTCGAGGCGGGCTTGGCCGCAGCCATGGCAGACACGCCTGTCGTATGCATCCTCGGGCCACGCCAGTGCGGCAAGTCCACCTTGGCGAAGCACATCGCCCAAGATCGGGCGTTTGTGAGCCTAGATGACCCCGCAAGCTACGAGCTGGCGATGGCCGACCCCAAGGGCTTCATCGGCGAGCTTCCCGAATCCGTAACCATCATGACATCAGCCAAGTGCGGGATGGTGCGGAAATCGAACGCTTTCTCGAATACCTGTGCCATCAGACCGCGCAGCTACTGAATGTCTCGGAAATCGCTAAAGCCCTCGGACATGCACGGCCTACGGTCGAAAAGTATCTGGCCATTCTGGAGCAACTGTATCTTGTCCGGCGTCTCCCCCCATGGCATCGGAACGTGCGAAAGCGTCTCGTAAAATCCCAAAAAATCCACCTCTGCGATAGCGGTTTGGCAGCAGCACTGGCGAACATCAACGCCATGACCTGGACGGAAGACCGCAAGCGTTTCGGGCATTTGCTGGAGTCCTTTGTCCTCCAGCAAGTGATGATCCAAGCCGGCGGATTAGAAACGAGTACGCGACTCTGGCACTATCGGGATAAAGATCAGGTCGAGGTCGATTGCGTGCTCACACAGGGCAACCGGACGTGGGGCATTGAAGTGAAAGCGGCGGCGAGTGTCAAAAGCTCCGATGCCGATGGCCTCAAACGCCTGGCTTCCCAAGCCGGAACCGATTTCCATGGCGGCGTCGTCCTTTACGATGGCACTTCCGTCCTGCCGCTGGATCGTGAACTCAAGCTCTACGCCGTGCCCATTTCCAAACTCTGGGAACTCTGAGTCATTCCCTGGGGGGATTTCAAAGGTCGGTTCAGACGATCTTATCGGTGTGGTGGTGGGGGAGGAAGAAGTCGTGGAGGAGGTTATCGACGCAGAGGAGGCCGTCGCGGGTGAGGTCGATGGTGGCGTCCTCGATGGTGAGCAGGCCTTCGGATTCGATTTGGGCGAGCGGGGCGGCGAAGCGTTCGAGGATATGGATGCCGAATTTCCGTTGGAAATAATCGGCTTTCACGCGGCCGAGTTTCATCTGGAGGATGAACTCGCGGATCATGCGTTCCTCCTCGGTGGTTTTGAGGGCGCGCTTGATCGGCATGCGGCCGGCGGAGATCGCGGCGTCGTAGTCGTCGATTTCCGTGAGGTTCTGATAGTGGACACCTTTGGCATGGGAGAACGAGGCCACGCCGAGGCCTAACAGATCGGCCCCGCCCCAGAGGGAATCGCGGTAGATGAACTTGGTGCGTTCGGGGTTTTTCACGGCGGTGTAGCCGGAGGAGATGGTGTAGCCGTTGGCTTCGAGCTCGGCGAAGGCTTCCTTGACCCAGCGGCGTTTCGTTTCCCAATCCGCGATGGGTGCGACGAGGCTGCCGCTGGCTTTCATGTCCTTGTAGATGCCCGTGTTGTAGGGCACCTCCATCTGGTAGATCGTGACGGAATCGGGGGCGAGTTCGAGGGTCTTGGCGATGTTGTTCTGCCAGTTTTCCTCGGTCTCCTCCAGCATCCCGGCGATGAGGTCGATGTTGACCTGGTCGAAATCTTCGGCGCGGGCGCGTTCGTAGGCGCGCCAGACTTCCTTGGTGCGATGGGCGCGGCCGTTGATTTCGAGGATGCGGTCGTCGAAATTCTCGATGCCGAGAGAGAGGCGGGTGACGCCAATGTCCTTGATGGCGGTGAGCTTGCCGGGGTTGAGGGTTCCGGGTTCGCACTCGAAGGCGACTTCCTCCGCCGCGTCCCACGGGAGCAGGGCCTTCATGCGGTCTGTTAGATCGACGAGCTGTTTGGCGGATAGATAAGACGGTGTGCCGCCGCCGAAGTAGATGAAGTGGGGCTTGCGGCCTGCAATGAGCGGCTTGCGGGCCATCATTTCCAGCTCGCGGACGGTGGAGTCGAGGTAGTGCTTGATTTGGTCGGCGTTCTTGTCGGTGTAAACGCGGAAGTAGCAGAAGTGGCAGCGTTTCCGGCAAAAAGGGATGTGATGATAGAGGCCGAGCGCGGGCACTTCGCCGGAAGGGGGGGCGGCGTAGGCTTCCTCGACGGCGGCGGCGTTTTCCTCCGACCAGAAGGAAAACGGCGGATAGTTCGAGATGAAATAGTTGCCCGCGCGGGTGCCGGTTTTCTGGGATGGTGTGGTGATGGTATCAGGCATGAGAGAAGGGAATGTGATTTACGATACGTTTCAGAAGAGCGGATTGATCACACGAACTTCGCCGGAATCATAACCGAATTTCGGATTCTTGGTGAGGAGATTTTTTTATCTACGGCATCAACGTAAAAGGCACTGCCGGAATGCTGGTGGAAGCCAAACTCCGCTCCCATCTCCCACGGCCACACCCTCTCCGTCCTCGTCAAGAACGAGCCGGGCGTTTCGCCCGCGATGTCCTCCCTCATCGCCCGGATCCGCAAGCTCGCTGTTTCCGAAAAGGTGATCCTCGCCGATGTTTCCGCCGCATGGGTCGCGAAACTCGCGAAAGGCACCCCGCAGAACGATCTCCTCAGCCAGGGAAACCACCCGAACCTCCGAGGCCATCATCGGGCCTTTGAGTTTCAGACCTTGGACTGCGGCAGCCTGCTGCCGCTTTCGGCTATGCAGCCCTGCTGCGAGCCGGACGGCATTGGCACGGTGTGGCTTGCCATATCCTAGTGCTCCGCCGTGGACCGCAGGGCTGTCACACGCAAAGCTACAGCAGGCTGTAGCAGTCCAAGGTCTCACGCCGACACCTGCGCGATCCAGTTACTAAGGTTGTAGTAAGTCGTGATCCGGCTGATTTTTCCGCCGGTGATGGTGAAGAAGGTTCCGGCGGGGAGCTTGTAGGTTTGGCCGCTCGCCTCGGGCAGTCCGGCGTCGGTGGCGAGGTATTCTCCGCAGACGGTGAACTCGGCGGCGGCGCGGGTGGCGTCCGCCGTTCCGAAGACGACGATGTCCTCCAGCCTTTCCTTGTAGCAGCGGGTCATGTGGGCGTTGAACTCCGCGAAGGCCTCCTTGCCGGTGCGGACGCCGCCTTCGTTCACGTGGTGGGCGATGTCCTCGGAAACGAGGTCGAGCATGGCGGCGGTGTCGCCTTGGTTGAAAGCGGCGAGGTAGGCTTCGGCGAGTTCGGTGGCGGTCATGGCGCGGAGTTCACGGTTACGGGAATACTTTGTCAACCGGCTTGAGCTGGGCGGAAACGCTTTCCGCTACCTTTTCCGCGAGGTGGGCGTTGCCCTCTGCGTTGAAATGGACGTCGCCCTTTTTCACCGCGATGCCGGGAAGCTTCTCCAGTGCATGGGCGTGCAGGTCGTTGGTCGTCGCGCCGTGTTTCGCCATGATCTCCGCCGCGATCCGGTTGTAGGCGATCTCGTCGCCGGGGTGGCGGCCGGGTTCGCCTGTAGGCACCGGGGTGGTGGCGCACCAGATCAGTTCCGCGCCGGTTTGCTTGAGCCGGGCGACGATCTTCCCGAGGTTTTCGCGGTATTGGTCCGGGGTCACGCTGAGCTTGCCGTTGATCTTGTCGCGGTGGCCTTGCTGCTTCGAGTCCGGGTGGCGGTAGCAGATGTCCCACAGGCCCCAGTTGAAATGGATCACGTCCCATTTCCGGTCGCCGAGCCATTTGTCGAGGTTCTGGAGGCCGTGGTCGGAGGCTTGGCCGTTGCCGGGGATGCGGAACACATCGGCCTTGCCTTTGAGGAGTTTCCGCACGTCCACCGTGTAACCGATGGAGATGGAATCGCCGATGAGCAGGACGTTGGGGAGCGCGGGATCGTCCTTGGGCAGCGCGAAGGCGTTTGTGTATTCCTTTCCCGTGTAGAGTTCCGATTTGTCCGCCAGTTCGGCGGTGGCGGTTGCGAGGAAACCGAAGGCGGCGGCGAAGAGGGATCGTATCATGACCGCGAACCATGGGCGGCAGGTGGCAGCGCTGCAAGGCGGATGGGCGGTTTTCGTTCGACAACGCCGGGCGGGTCGGGGAGTTTCACCCCCATGAAAAAACTCCTCACCGCCTTCGCTCTCCTCATAGCGGCGTGCGTTCCGTCCTTTTCCGCCGAGACCGCCAAGCCGAACGTGATCCTCATCATTTCCGACGACCACGGTTTCAACGACTACGGCTTCATGGGCCACGAAATCGTGAAGACCCCGCACCTCGACAGCATGGCCGCGGAGAGCCTGCTCTACACGCGAGGCTATGTGATGCCGGTCTGCTCGCCCACGCTGGCCTGTTTGCTCACCGGAAAAATGCCAAGCGCGAACGGGATCACCGGCAACGACCTTTCCGGCGGACGCTCGAAGCCCGGCCAGCGCGAGGCGTTACGGGAGCAATTGCTGGGAAATTCCCTCACGCTGCCCAAGGCCGTGACCGAGGCCGGATACCTGACTTTCCAAACCGGCAAGATCTGGAACGGAACCTACCAGCAGATGGGCTTCACCCACGGCATGACGAACACCCCGGGCCGCCACGGCGACGCGGGTCTCGATATCGGGCGGAAAGGCATGAAGCCGATCTATGATTTCATCGAGACGGCCAAGGCGGAGAAAAAGCCCTTCTTCATCTGGCACGCGCCGTTCCTGCCGCACACCCCGCACAACCCGCCCGAGCGGCTGCTCAAGAAATACCGTGGCAAGGGGCCCACCAAGGAGGCGGAGCTTTACCACGCGATGGTCGATTGGATGGACGAGACCACCGGCGAGATGGACGCGTATCTGGAAAAAAACGGCCTCAAGGAAAACACCGTGATCCTCTACCTCGCCGACAATGGCTGGGACGCCGCCTACGCCCACAAACGCGACCGCGCGAAGCTTTCCCCCTACGAACTTGGCATCCGCACGCCCATGTTCGTCCGCTGGCCCGGCAAGGTGGAGCCCGCCCGTGACGATGAAACTCTCGCGCACGTCCTCGATTTCCCCCGAACCATCCTCGACATCACCGGCGCGAAGAACCCCGGAGACATCCCCGGCCTGAACCTCACCGACCGCGCAGCGATGAAGGCGCGCAAAACCGTTTTCGTGGAGTCCTACACCCATGACATCGCCGACCTCGCCGATCCCGCGAAAAGCCGCATCACCGATGTGGTGATCGACGGCTGGTGGAAGCTCATGGTTCCCGGCGCCGCCAAGCCCGACCGCCCTTTCTCCGGCGCGCCGACGACCCCGGTGCTCTACGATCTGAAATCCGATCCGCTTGAGAAAACCGATGTTTCCAAGGAGCATCCCGAAGAGGTAGCCAGACTGAAGGCGCTGCTCGCCGACGCCCGGAAATAACGCCCACCATGAAACCCATCATCGCCGCCCTGTCGCTGGCCTGCCTCGCCACCGCCGCTCCCGTAAAGCTCGTTGAGGAAGCGCCCGTCACCGTCACCGCCCCTGTATCCGGCATCATCCTCGTCGATTTCGGAAAGGTCTCTTTCGGAAACATCGAGATCACCCCGCCATCCGGCGCAAAGGGCGATTTCAAAGTCCACTTCGGCGAAGCTTTCGAGAAGGGCCGCATCAACCGCAAGCCGCCCGGCACCGTGCGCTATTCCGTGGCCGCGGGGAAATGGGAGGGCGGCAAGGCGCTTGTCGTGGCTCCCCCGGCTGACAAGAAAAACACCCAGCAAGGCCATGGCTTCGATCCCCCCGCCATCCTCACCCCGGAGGAATGGGGTGTGATCACCCCGTTCCGCTGGGTCGAGATCGAGGGTTTCCCCGGCGATGCGAAACCCGAGCACTTCGTCCGTAGATCCGCCTTTGCCGCCGACTGGGATGACGCCGCCTCCCATTTCGAGTCCTCCGACGAAACGCTCAACCGCATCTGGGAACTCTGCAAATACTCCATCAAGGCCACCACCTTCGCCGGCGTTTACGTGGATGGCGACCGCGAGCGCATCCCCTACGAGGCGGATTCCTACCTGAACCAGCTCAGCCACTACGCCACCGACGACGACATCCTCTTCGCCCGCGACACCTTCGATTACCTGATCAAATACGGCACCTGGCCCTCCGAGTGGGCGCCGCACCTCGTCTTCATGGCGAAGGCCGAGTGGATGCGCACCGGCGACGCGGATTGGCTCGCGCCCCGTTACGAAAAACTCAAGAAGCGCATCCTGATGGAGCGCGTCGGCCCCGATGGCCTGGTCACCAGCAACGCCGCGCAGATCAAGAAGGGCGACATCGTGGACTGGCCGCACACCGAGCGCGACGGCTTCAAGTTCACGAACACGAACAGCGTAGTGAACGCCTTCCACCTCAAGGCCGTCGCGGACATGGCGGAGCTCGCCGACGCCCTCGGGAAAACGGAGGAGGCGAAGGCCTACCGCGAGCGCCACGCGAAAACCGGCGCGGTGTTCCAGAAAGTCTTTTTCAACAAGAAGACCCGCCTCTACCGCGATGGCATCGGCACGGATCACAGCGCCATCCACTCGAATTTCTTCCCTCTCGCCTTCGGCCTCGTGCCTGCCGACAAGCGTGCGGGCATCCTCGCCCACCTCAAGAAAAGCGGGATGAGATGCTCGGTTTACGCCGCGCAATACCTCATGGAGGCCATGTTCGATAACGGGGCGGAACGCGAGGCGCTCGCCCTGATGACCGCCGACGGCGACCGCAGCTGGAAGCACATGGTCAACAGCGGCACCACCATCACCTGGGAGGCTTGGGATCAGAAATACAAGCCGAACCAGGACTGGAACCACGCCTGGGGCGCGGCTCCCGCGAACCTGCTTTCCACCTACGTCCTCGGCGCGCGGCCCGCCGTCCCCGGCTGGAAAACGGCCGCCATCAGCCCCCGCATGGGGGATCTCTCCTTCGCCAAAGGCAAAGTCCCCACTCCGCGCGGCCCCATCCTCATCGATTGGAAAAGCGGGGTCGATTTCACCCTCTCCCTTGAGCTTCCAGCGGGCATGTCGGCCAAAATTGATCTGCCCGTTTCCGGCGAATCCGGCGTGGTTTACGTGGATGGGAAGAAGGTGGAGGCAAAGCTCGTCGATAACCGCTGGGTGCTGCCGGATGAGGTCTCCGGCAAAGTGCGCATCGAGGTCAAGTGACGCCGAAGGGTGACACCTCCGTCACGTCAGCATCCTCGTCCGTATCACCCGGACGGGCATAGTTGGCATGTCTTCGGAAGGAAATCCTGAGCCTTGCATTCGTTTCAGAAAAAAACGGGTGAAAGGCGCGCGCGGCTCTTTCCGTAACAGAGGATACATGCGCCGGAAGGCATGATGCCTTGTGGCACATGGGATGCTAAGTAAAACTTGAACATCACACACCCTGCCATGAATACCACACCACATAACACACCATTGCCCGACGTCGCCACGGTTCCCACCGAGCTGACGATGGGCGACAAATGGGACACACGGGCTGTTTCTGACCTGATCCGATCGAAGAGCGCTAACGGGGAAACCCCGTCGTTCCTCTTCCTAGGCGCGAAGGAATCCAACCTGCTGCGCGCCCACCTCGCCGGAGCCTTCGGGGCCGAGGCTGTCACCACCCTCCACGATACCTATTACATGGGTCTCGACGTGGTTGTCATCGACTGCGAATCGTTCGTCTGCACGGGCGGTCGCAAAACATCCCGCACCCTCCAAGATCCCATCTCACGCCGCCCCGAATGGCGCGACCGCGAGACGGAAGGCCTCTGGCAACTGCGGCTCTAACAACGGAACACCCGCAGGAAACACCCGCCACTGGGGCGGCATCGGCAGAAACCCAAGCGAGTCTGCCGATTCCGCTCCAAACAAGAGGGAAATTTTCCAAACGGATTCCAACCAACAAACCGGAGGGCGGGGCGAAAACGTCCCGCCCGTTCCGTTTCGGCCGCGGATGAATGCGCAGCTTCCTTTTTATGCACCTTTCCCGCCAGGATATGGTTCGGCGGTTTCCTCCGGGATCGACCGATACATTGGCCCGACGGAACACGAAACCGCTTTCCAAGACAAGGCGAAGCAAGACAAGTCCCCTAACGAGGGCAAACCTCACTGGTGGGGATGGCGGTGGAAAGGGGGCTTGACGGGTCAGGAGCGGATCTCCGCCATCGCGGGTTCTTGGGAGAAAATCCGCTCGGCGATGGACTGAATCTGATCGGCGTTCACGTTGAGAAGGTTATCGCGGGCTTGGTGGGCGGTGGGGATGTGGTTGTAAAACAGCAGGCCTTCGCCGGCCCAGGCGGCGTGGGCGGCGGTGGATTCGAAGGCGAGCTTCGACTGGGCGATGGCGAGGCGCTTGGCGCGTTCCAACTCGCCGGGGCGCGGGCCGTTCGCTGCGAGATCGGCGGTTTCGCGGAGGATGGTTTCGAGAGATTCGGCGCGGGAATCGGGATCGAGGCCAGCGGTGATCTGGAGGGCGCCGGTTTCGTGGAAGAGGCAGGTTTCCGATCCGATCTGGTAGCAGAGGCCGCGCTCCTCGCGCAGCTCGGTGAAAAGCCGGGAGGAGGAGGACTCACCAAGAATGAGCGAGAGCAGGCGGAGGGCGTGGCGCTCCGTGGCATGGCGGCCGGGGGTGTGCCAGGCGATGGCGAGCTGAAGCTGATCGGTGGGGCGGGTGTCGGTGATCCACTTTCCGGGAGCGGGGGTGTAGGCTAGGGCGAGGGGCGGCGGGGTGAAACTTTTCGGCAACAAAGGAAGGAGGCTGGCGAGGATTTCCTCCGCGTGCATGGGGCCAGCGGTGGCGATGACGATGTCGCTGCGGAAATGATGGAGCCTCGCGAAATCCCGGAGGGAGGTGCGGTTGATTCCCGCAATCGATTCGAGGGAACCCGAGATGGGTTGGCCAAGGGGGTGGGCGGGCCAGAGGGCGGCGGCGAGGAGGTCGTTGATGTGGTCCGAGGGGTTCTCCCGGATCATGGTGATCTCCTCCCCGATGACGTCTCGCTCCAGCTCGATCTCGTACTCGGGGAAGGTGGAGTGCCATACCATGTCGGCGAGGGTCTCGATGAGGGCGGGCATGAGTTCGGCCTCGCCCTGCGCTTCGTAAACGGTGTGATCTTCGGAAGTGCCAGCGTTCGCCTGCCCGCCGCCGGACTCGATGGCAAGCGTGAGTTCTTTCGCGGTGCGCGTTGCGGTGCCCTTGAAAGACATGTGCTCGGAAAAGTGCGCGAGCCCCGCGGGAATGCCGCCCGTTTCATCCCGCGAGCCGGCCGGGATGTAGATGGACAACGCGGCGCACTCGGAATCCGGCAAGCGCGCATGGGCAAGCCGCGGACCGCCGGGGAGATCGTGGGTGGTGTAGGTGGCGGGCACGGCAGGAGAGTAGCTCGTGAGTGAGCAGTGCCAAGTGATCAGTGAGCAGTGGAAGAGCAGGGCGATCAAGCTAGGGGAAATCAAGGTCTGTCCATCCTTTGGAGCAGCTAAATGAGCGAGTCTGGGTTCATGGATGGAAGAATTTCAACCACGGAGGACGCGGAGAACACGGAGGTCTTGGTTCGAAACCTGTAGATCAGTCGGGAGATTCTCTGTGTTCTCCGTGCTCTCCGTGGTAAAATCTCAAAGTAGTCGGTTTTCACTCCCTAGCTTGATCGCCCTGAGTGGAAGAGGGAAGACCCGCCAGATCACTTGGGGTGGTGATCTTCGGGTTGGGGGAGGTGGAGGGGATCAGCTTGGCTTTCACGCCGATGGCTTCGAGGGCGGAGGTTTCGTCGGTGACGGGGAGCTGGTTTTCCAGGACGTGCTTGTAGGCGGTGCGTATCAGGGCTGCGCGGAAGACCTGGGGGGTCTCGATGAACCAGAGGTTCTCGCGGGGGACGGCGGTGGAGGTGAAATCCGAGACGTCGGTGCGTTTTAGGGTCTCGGTGACGCGGCGGGCGAGGGAAGCCGCACCATACTCACCAGCGGCGGCGATGACGGCGAGGATGTCGGTTTGGGAAACGAAGGGGCGAGCCGCATCGTGGATGACGATGAGTTCCGCGCCCGCCGGGACGGCATCGAGCCCCGCGGCGACGGAGAGGTGGCGCTCAGCCCCGCCGTCGATGCGGAAAACGGGTTTCGTGAAGGTCGTTTCATCCAGCAGCTCCATCCGCTCCGGTGGGGTGACGAGGATGATTTCGGAGATTTCCGCGCACTCCATGAACGCGGCGAGCGCGCGGGCGAGGACAGGGATGCCTTCGATGGGCGCGGCGAGCTTGTCGAAGCCCATGCGGCGGCTGGATCCGGCGGCGACGAGGATGGCGGTGCAGGACATGGGTGGGGGATTGAACCGCCCGAAGCGGGAAACGCCAAGGTTTATGATCTACCCACTCCGGAAGCACCCTAAAAACAGAAGAATCCTAAAAACTTGACACCCCACCGATTTCCGCCAATTTCCCCGCCCCGCGCGTTGGAACGTGTGGCAAATACCAAACTCCCATGAAAAAGGAACTTCATCCCCAATACAATCCCGTCGTCTTCGTTGACATGACCACGGGCGCGCGCTTCGTCACCCGATCCACCAAGTCCTCTGAGAAGAAGGAAGTCATCGACGGCGTCGAGCATTCCATCATCTCCTCCGGCATCACGTCGGATTCCCACCCGTTCTTCACCGGACAGAAACAGTTCGTCGATACCGAAGGCCGCATCGACAAGTTCCAGAAGCGTTTCGGAGCGGTTCGCCGCGTCGGCAAGCCCAAGGTCGGCTAAGCCACCGAACGGAAATGTTCCGTTCCTCTCAAAAAACGGCGTCCCGCAATGGGTCGCCGTTTTTTTGTATCAAGCCGTAATCTACGCCGGCATTTCGGCGGTAAAAGTCACATTGCGGTAAATTTCGGAAAGCGGCACCGTGCAGTCCACCGACTCCAGCCTGAGTTCCGCGCCGGCGCCAGTGAGGAGCTGATAGATCCAGCGATCCCCCTCCTTCCGGTAAATCTCCACCGCCGCCTCTCCCTGCGAAACCAACACATACTCCCGCAAACTAGGCAAGGTCTGGTAATGAAAGAACTTTTTCCCGCGGTCATAGGATTCCGTGCTGGCGGAGAGGATCTCGATCACAAACTGGGGGTTCTTGTAGGTGTCCTTGCGCTCGTCGTGGAAATCAAACCCGCCGCACAACCCTGATAGATCCGGGTAAAAATAAGCATCCGCTTCCTCAACCTGAACCCTCATGTCCGAACCGAGAACCCGGCAGGGACGGTCTTTAAACTGGTTCCAAAGCGCACCGTTCAGATTTGAGGCGATGGTGTTATGCTCCAGCGAAGCACCCGACATCGCATAGATTTCACCGCGCAGATACTCGCTTTTAAAATCGGCCTCCCGCTCCCATGCGAGGTATTGCTCACCGGTTGGAACTCGTTTTTCACCAGCTGACATGCGGAACAAGTATCCCCGACCGCCACCGGAAACAACCCCAGAATCCGTTTCTTCATTGAAGTTTGGGGTTTAAAATTTGAAGTTTCGCCCGTGCTCGCCAAACGGATCATCCCTTGCCTTGATGTCACCAACGGACGCGTCGTCAAAGGCGTCAATTTCGTGGATCTCATCGACGCGGGAGATCCCGTCGAGTGCGCCGTCGCTTACAACGAGCAACAAGCGGACGAACTCGTTTTCCTGGACATCACCGCCTCGTCCGACGCCCGCGAGACAATGGTCGATGTCGTCCGGCGCACGGCGGAAAAATGTTTCATCCCGCTCACCGTCGGCGGCGGCATCCGCTCGGTGGACAACATGCACACCATGCTCCAGGCGGGCGCGGACAAGGTCGGGATCAACACCGCCGCCGTAAACAACCCGGGTCTCGTCGATGCGGGCGCGAAGGCCTTCGGCAGCCAATGCATCGTCGTCGCCATCGACGCGAAGCGCGAGGCTCCCGGGAAATGGGGCGTCTATACCCACGGCGGGCGGACACCCGTCGGTCTCGACGCCGTAGAGTGGGCGAAGGAAGTATGGCGCCGCGGCGCGGGCGAGATTCTGCTCACCTCCATGGACGCGGACGGCACCCAGGCCGGTTACGATTGCGAGCTCACCGCCGCCATTTCCTCCGCAATCGGCATCCCGGTCATCGCTTCCGGCGGCGCGGGGAACCTCGACCACATGGTGGAGGTCTTGGAAAAAGGCAAAGCCGACGCCGTCCTCGCCGCCTCGATCTTCCACTTCGGGATGCACACCGTCGCGGAGGCGAAGGAGCACTTCGCGAAACACGGGGTGCCGGTGCGGCCGAGTTTTAGGCGCTGAGGATACATGGGGTGGATTCCCGAGAATTATTCCATATTCGGCCCGATCCACTTGGCGAGCGTTCGCAACCAGACGCGGACCTCCTCCTGCCGCTCTGCTTGGCGGTTGATCCAGTCCAAAATCCTGCGCGTTTCTGGATCGACCACTGAATATTCCGTCTCGTCCTCTTTCTTTATCAAGAACTCTGCCTTCCGATTCGGGAAAAACATCTCCCTCCCTTCATCTGGTAGGAAATCGAGCACGGCGGCGAGATACAGCCTGCGACGCTCCGCCTCCGGCAAATGCCGTGTTAATTTCTCCAAGGTGTCTCTCGTAATCTCTCTAGTCCCGGCACAAAGCCGCGAGATAGAAGCCGCGGCTAGCCCCGTTGCCGCCGCGAAATCGCTCTGATTCCCACCCTGGGTGGTCGCTATGACCTTGCGCAGTGCGGAGGGAAATTCTTGGTAGATTTTCATCAAATTCGGGGACGTCAGAACTAACTGAATTTTACCACGGCATCACTCAAAAGAAAAAAAACTTGCGCCATTTTACCGACTAGGAAACATTTCCGTGTAGGTATGATGGAACTACTCAGAGCCAAACTGGAATTACTCACCGTGGAGATGGAAACGGTCTCCCTGCTCGGCCTAACGTCAGTCACTGACTCACCATACCACATCGCGGCAGTGGAACGGCAAATCGAACTCAGGCAGGAAATCTCACTCGTTTACATCAGCCTCGGAGAAACCAGTCCCGACGAAACTCCATAATCATTCAGGAAGATCCGTCCGAACCTTGCAACAAAATCCCCGTCTCATAATGAACGAGCAAACCGCAGAGCAGCCCCAGAATTTAGCAAAAGCAGAAAAATTCACCCATCTCAGCGAATCGATACGCCAGATCGCGATCCATCGTGGAATCAACCCGAACCAAGCGGTCTGTGATGCATTGGCGCACGGTCTCAAGGAACTCGAAAACGGCCAGAGCGACATCTCACCGGAAGATCTGCTGGATTTGTCCACTCGTCAGCGCACTGTCTTGGACGCTTTGCGAAAAGGCTTCGCAGTGAAAGAAATCGCGGATCACCTGAAAATTTCCGAAGTAACCGTGCGGACTCATATCCAACGAATCCGCACACGGCTCGGCTGCCCAGATCTCCTGAAGCTCAGGATGATGTAACCGGTAAATCCCTTTTCACGTAAAAACCAACACGCAATACCAAAATTTCCTGTAATATATATGATTACAAAAAAGGTAACACATACAGTTACAATCAAAGTCTTTCCATCTCCCTGCCATTACGCATGCTAGTGCACCTTATGAAAATAAACAAATACACACCGCTACTCGCGCTACTGTTCGTATCCGGAAGCCTCCATGCTCAGACCACCATCCCTGCTGGTCCTCTTGGGACTCCTGGAGGCATTACAGCTCCACTAACTGTCCAAGGAGATACTACAGTGAATGGGACACTAACAGTCCAGCCGGAGATTATCTCAACATCTAATGTCCTCAATACCCCTACTGGCGCAGGCGCAATAGATCCTGCAATTGGTGCCGTTGGCCCGACCACCACAATTGTTGGCACAAAGCTGGGTGAAACCACCGGCTCCCAGACTCAAACCACGGGTGGCGGCGCAACCATCGGGACCAATGGCGATGCTAATCTAAGTGCCGCGACGGGACTCCAGACCGATATCTCGTTTTCACGCCTTACCACGGTTGAAATCTACAACGCAGACCAACCAGACGCGGGGCAGCCGGTTCCCGGATCCCAATTGTATTTTGCCGCCAAGCCAGATCCGACGAATCCTGGACAGTTTATCTCAATTTCTCCTCCGTTTACAAGCGAAGCGGATCTCAACACATGGATCAATGATCCTGTGAATGATCCTGTAACCCTGTTTGCTGCTCACAACGATCTAGGCACTCAAGCTCCCCTCGCCAATACGGGTGGAAACCTCAATGTCGAAGGTCAAACCACTACCAATGGCATCAACAACTCCGGTGAGCAAATCAACGGTGTTGCAGACGGTGTTGCTGCTGATGACGCAGCAACCGTGGGACAAATGAATGCCGGTGACGATGTGGTCCGCGATGAGTTCGCCGCCGCAGACGATGTGGTCCGCGATGAGTTCGCCGCCGCAGACGATGTGGTTCGCGATGAGTTCGCTGCCGCAGACGATGTGGTCCGCGATGAGTTCGCTGCCGCAGACGCAGCCCTCGGGATCCGCATTGACCAGGAGATCGACGACCGCATCGCTGGCGACGACTTCCTCGACGACCGCATCGACACGGAGCGCGATGCCAGCGTCGCCCGTGACAACACCCTGCAGAGCAACATCAACGCCGAGGCTAACACCCGTGCTCTCGCCGATACCGCCCTTGGCGGTCGCATCGATGACGAAGTTGCTGCCCGCATCTTAGGTGATAACAATCTCAATACTCGCATCAACACGGAAAGCGATAACAGCATCTCCCGCGACAACGCCCTCGGCAATCGCATCACCGGTGTCCAGTCCGACCTCGCCAACGAGACCAACAACCGGATCGCCGCTGATAACAGGCTCCAGTCGAACATCGACCAGAACACTCGCGGTATCGCGATGGTTGCTGCGATGACCAACACCCGCGTAGAAGCAGGCAAGACCCATGGAGTTGATTTCAACATGGCGCAGTTCCAATCCGAGACTGGCTTTGCCTTCGGATACGCGAACCGCGTGAATGAGAACGTCCAGGTGCACACTTCGGTCGCATCGACCACCGACTTCGACGAAAGCGTCGTTCGTGTGGGTGTTTCAGTTCAGTGGTAATTCATAAGTAGGTTGTTAATAAGCTAGTAGCTCATTTAAGCCCGCACCGGTCATACGGTGCGGGCTTTTTTGGGCGAACCGAAAAATTCATGTCGGCGCATCCAGAGATCATAAGATGAGATTGATTGTCACCGCCACGTTGGTCATCGCCATCTCCCAGCTTTCCTGCACGCTGGGAGGTAAAAAACCAGAAGCCATCAAGCGTGTTACCTTTTCTTATGAGGCGCTGGCGTCCATGCAGCTTAGGGATATCCCATCCTTTGTTTACGTCTTCCCGCCCTTGCGCAGCAACAGCAGCGGCAAGCCCATTGAGCAGCTCGTGCCTGTCAATTCTCCGGAAGGAGGCCTATCCGAATGGAAAACGTCTTCGGCACAATCCATGGCCTTGAAAAAGAAGATTGAAGCAAATCTGAGGACGGGAGGATACGAGACGATAGATTTCGGCGATCTTCTCACCGTGCAACAATCCTATGCGGTTCTGGTCATAAGCACTTTCTACACCCTTCCCTACGAGGTGAAGAATGAGGCCGGTGAAGTGACCAACAAAGCCACACTGGTAATGATCAAGGGGGCGCTGTTCGACGGAAATCTCGACCCGAAAACAAAGAAAGATATCATCAAGGTAGATGGGGTAACGAAAGTCCCAGCTGGGAAAGAATTCTCTGATCCTGTAACCCGCACGATCGAGCAAGCTTATTCATGGTTTGCAGACAATTCAACGGGCGTCACCCTACTTGATTGAGATTAAATAATTTGATCGGCGGAACGCCAAAGTTGATTTTGTGTTTTTTCAAGTTTTGGATTCTTGGGGTACATTTGGATAACCTATCAAAAGACAGAGATCAGGCAGTGCCACCTGTCACCGTGCGGTTCGCTAACTAGAAAGCCCGGGGGCTCTACCGTCACGCTCCTTGCCCATCCTCCTAGATGCGCTAGCCTCGCGGCGTGAGAACCCTCGACGCCTGCCCACAGCCCAACCTGATCCTTTCCTTTGATTTCGACGGCACCCTTCACGATCCCGCCGACAGCCCGCCGGTGCCGGTTGCGTTTTTTGAGGAAATCCGCCGCCTGAGGGAAACGCGGGGCGCGGTATGGGGAATCAACACCGGCCGCTCGATGCCGCAGGTCGTCGAAGGTTTGATCGAGAGCCGTTTCCCTTTCCTGCCGGATTGGGTGGTGGCACGCGAGCGGGAGATTTATTTCCCCAACAACTTCGGGCGTTTCCTGCCGCATACGGATTGGAACAAGCGCTGCGAAAAGGACATCCACAAGCTCTTCAAAAACTCCCTCAAGGTTCTGAAAAAAATCCGCCATGAGGTAGAGGAACATACCGGCGCGCAATACATCGAGATGGACGGCGAGCCGGCCGGGTTGATCTCGCGCACCGAGGAGGAGATGGAATGGATCGTCGCTCACATCGCGCCCATGATGGCGGAGGTGCCGGAGCTGGGCTGGCAGCGGAACTCGATCTACCTGCGCTTCGGCCACCGGAACTACCAGAAAGGCAGTACTTTGACGGAGGTCGCGCGGCTGCACGGACTTAGTACAGACCAGACCTTCGCCGCCGGTGATAGCCACAACGACATCGAGATGCTATCCGCCGCCCATTCAGGCTACGCCGCCTGCCCGGCCAACGCCGTGGGTGCGATCCGGGAAACCGTCGCCGCCCGGGGCGGCCTGATCACCCGCGCCGCCAGCGGATACGGCGTGGTCGAGGCGCTGCGGGCGTTTTTTCCATGAAATCATCCGGATGGAAAAGCTGGAACATCGCGGCCTCACGTGTAATCTCGCAGACATGGAAACGGTCGAATGCCAAGGCTTTCAGCTCAGCCCTTACGCCGCCGAATTGGCGGAGCGGGAGGGCATTGATGTCGGGCTGATCAAGCGGATTCTTGACATGAGTCCGAGGGAGAGAATTGAGCATGCACAAGAAACTGCTGCCGCTCTGCTGCGTGTGATGGAGGTGGGAAGACGTTATCGAAATGGACACTAATTTTCTCAGAATTCTTAGAAAACTCGCGGAGGAAGATGTCGAGTTCGTCGTCGTAGGTGGCATAGCGGCAAACTTTCATGGCAGTGCACTGGCCACTTATGACTGTGATCTGGTTGTGAATCTTGACGCTGAGAATCTCGACAAGCTGGCGAAGGCGCTTTCCGAATTCTCCCCTACATTCCGGCATAAGATTCCTCCCCAATCTTTCGACGAGGTTATGGCCGCAAAAGGGGGATGGAAAAACATCTACCTGGACACCACCGCCGGGGTTTTAGACTGCCTAGGAGACATCAAAGGTTTGGGAAACTTTCACGAATGCAAGGCGCGCAGCGTACTAGCGGATTTCGGCGAATTTGTGATTCGCTTTCTATCCCGGGAAGCCCTGATTGTGGCGAAAAAGGCGATGGGACGTCCCAAGGATCTGCTTACGGTATCACAGTTGGAGGTCGGCGGAGAACTGGAGGAAATCTGAATTTCACAACTTCCTGTAAGCATCCATGCCGCCGGTGACGTTGGTGACGTTTTCAAATCCGAGGGACATGAGGTATTCGCAGGCGCGGGCGGAGCGCATGCCGGCCTTGCAGTGGATGATGATCTCGGTGTCCTTTGGCAGGGAATCCGCATGGGCGGGGATGGTCTGGAGCGGGATCAGCTTGGCTTGCGGAATGTGGTCGATCTCCCACTCGTCCTGTTCGCGGACGTCGATGAGCACGGCGTTCAGGTTCCCGGAGTCGAGGCGGGCTTTGAGTTCGGCGGGGGTGATGGTTTGCATGGCGGGGTCGTGGATGGAGCAGCTTGGGTCGGCCTCGGTTTCGGTGTTGCTGACGGACTTGATGGTGGGGTTTTCCCCGCAGAGGCGGCAAGCCGGATCGCGGGCGAGTTTCAGGGAGCGGAAGGAAGTACGGAGGGCATCGTAGATCAGGATTTTCCCCAGCGGCGGATCGCCTACGCCTAGTATGAGCTTGATCGCCTCCATTGCCTGCAGGGAGCCGATAATGCCGGGCAGAACGCCGAGCACGCCCGCCTCCGCGCAGGACGGCACGCTGCCGGGCGCGGGGATTTCCGGCAGCAGGCAGCGGTAGCACGGCCCGCCGAGGTGGGGGGCGAAAACGGTCATCTGTCCGTCGAAGCGGTGGATCGCGCCATAGACCAGCGGTTTCCTGAGAAAAAAGGCGGTGTCGTTGGCGAGGAAGCGGGTGGGGAAATTGTCGGAGCCGTCGAGGATAATGTCGTAATTTTGCGCGATGCGGATGGCGTTTTCCGGAGTGAAACGGACGGGGTGGAGATCAAGGGTGATGTGGGGATTGGTTTCCCGCAAACGCGCGGCTGCGGATTCCGTTTTCGCCATGCCGACGGTGACGTCGGAGTGCAGAAGCTGGCGCTGGAGGTTGGAGGAATCGACCGTATCGGGATCGAGCATACCCAGCCGCCCGACACCGGCGGCGGCGAGGTAAAGCGCGGCGGGCGAGCCGAGTCCGCCCACGCCGATCAGCAGGACGGAGGCGTTTTTCAGGCGCAGTTGCCCAGCCTCGCCGATCTCCGGGATCAGGAGGTGGCGGGAGTAGCGGGCTTTCTCTTCGGCGCTGAGCACGCCTTCCGTTTAACCCTCAAATTTCAAACTTCAAACTTCAATGAAGCTGACCAAGTCGACTACGCCTTAGGAAATGGCTGCGGAAGATGAAGAAATCCAACCGCAGATGGACGCAAATGGACGCAGATAAGAAAAAATTAAACCTCTGTTGCAGGCCGAGCCAAGTATCTCCTGCCACTGGAGTTTTGAGGACTGTTCTCTTCCATCTGCGTGAATCTGCGTCCATCTGCGGTTCAATTTTTCAAATGTAGTGCCGTGATGAAGTGGAAGAGATCGGTTGCACCGCGCCCGTTCCCATCTAACAATCCGGCATGGCAGAGGTTACATCGACATTTGAGCTGAGATTCGGGGACAACGCGCCGCCGTTCGAGCTTCCGGACGCATGGGAAAAGAGGCATTCGCTGCGGGACGTGGCGGGGAAAGAGGGCACGGTGGTGGCATTCGCGTGCAACCATTGCCCGTTCGTGATCCATCTCGCCATGGAACTCGGCGAGCTGGCGAAGGAAATTTCCGGAAAGGGAGTGAACACGGTCGTGATCAATTCGAACGACCTCGAAAACTATCCCCAGGACGGCCCCGCGCCGATGCGGCGTTTTGCGGAGGAAAACGGCTGGGATTTCCCCTACCTGATCGATGAAACCCAGATGGTTGCGAAATCCTACGGTGCGGCCTGCACGCCGGACTTTTTCCTTTTCAACGCCGAGGGACAACTGGCCTATGCCGGGCAGTTTGATGGCACACGCCCGCGCTCGGGCGAGAAGGCGACGGGCGATGATCTCCGCGAAGCAGTTGGCAAAATGCTTGCCGGGGAAGCTCCTAGAAAGGGAGTCCCCAGCAGCGGTTGCAATATCAAGTGGAAGCCCGGCAGCGAGCCGAAGTGGTTCCGCTGACGGGGATCAGTTCCTGCGTCCGAAGAGCACGTAGATGTAGTAGAGCAGCGTCGCGAGCGAGCCGATGGCGGCGACGACATACGTCATGGCGGCCCAGAAAAGGGCGTTTTTCGCTTTCTCATGATCCATGGAGGATGAGACCTGGGAGCCTTCGAGCCAAATGAGGGCGCGGCGGCTGGCGTCGAACTCCACGGGCAGGGTCACGAAGGCGAAAAGCGTGGTAATGGCGAACAGGGAGACCCACACGAAAAGCAGCGCGGGCGAGTTGAAAATCCCCGCGCCAACGATGCTGGCGATGAGGAAAATGTTCAGGGTTCGGCCTGCGAACTGCACGGCGGGCACCATTTTTGAGCGCATCGTGAGCCACGCGTAGGACTTTGCGTGCTGGATGGCATGGCCGCATTCGTGGGCGGCCACGGCGGCGGCGGCGATGCTGTTCATCGCATAGACCTCCTCGCTGAGGTTCACGGTCTTATTGGTCGGATCGTAGTGATCGGTAAGCTTCCCGGGCGTGTGGATCACTTTCACATCGGTGATGCCGTTTTCGCGGAGCATGGTCTCGGCGATCTGCGCGCCGGTGAAGCGGATCGGGATCTGCGAGTATTCGTTGAAACGGCGTTTCAGCGTGCTCGAAACGAGCCAGCTCGCGAGCGCGGTGGCTACGAAGATGATGATTAGCGTCGGGGGGAAACCGTAAAACGCGAGTAGCGGGGCGGTGGTGAGAAAGTCTGTCATGGGCGTATGTTACTTGTTTTTCGATTTACCGCAATCTGAAGCGACACCCGCCGCGTTTTTGTCTGCGGAATGCTATTTTCAGATATTGTTCCGGATGAGCCGGAAGCGGTCGTGGTAGAGGCCGCCGTTGAATTTCCGGCAGCAGGCGTAGCAGGCGACGGGGCGGCGGATGGGACGGACGCGGGTGATCACCGCAAGGCAGGAGGGACAGGCGTAGGCGTGGTTGCGTTTGAGGCGGCGCGCCTTGAGCGGAAGGGAGTGGTAGGGTTGCTCGTCGGGGATGCCGAGTTCCGCGCAGGCGGCGCGCCACTCCGGTCCGTGCGGATCGATGTGCCGCCGCCCGCAACGCTCGTAGGCGAGCAGGTGGGCGAACTCATGTTTCAGCGTGCGCCAGATATCGGCCTCGGTGAAATCCTTGAGCTTTGGATTCATCTCGATCCCGCGGGAGGGCCACCAAGCGCGGCCGGCCGTGGTGCGCATCCGGGGGTTCCAGGTCACGCGGACTTTCCGTGCCAGCTCGGGCAGGCCGAAGGAAACCGCCTGCTCCTGGCACCACGCGGTCATGCCGGAGTCATGGAGCGCGTCCGGCGCGGTGCGGACGGTCTTTGGCGGGGAAGCCCTCGTCGTCCGCAGCCATGCGGGGAATCGGAATTCCAGTTGCGCGAAGGGTTTTGGCATCCCGCCCGAAAAGCTAGGTGTTCCCCCGTCCGCTTGGCAAGCCCGCGCGCGGGGTTTTTCATGCTCCCGCCGTTTGGATTGCAAGCCCGCCGCGCCCGGCTAGTGTTCCGTCGAGATGACTTTTCCGAAATGGCTATTTTTCGCGGGATTGGCGGTGGTTTCCCCGCTCATGGGGCAGAACGCGGCTCCCGACGCCGAGCCCCTGCGCGAACTCGACGTGCCGGACGACGGCGTCCGCGTCGCGGTGCTCGGATACCATGATTTTTCCGAAACCGAGCGCGAGACCGCCATGCGCATCCGCACCTCGAAATTCCGCAAGCAGATGGAGGCGATCCGCCAATTCGGCGTCCCAGTGATCCCGATGGCGGATTTCATCGCGTGGAAGGACGGCAAGAAAGAGATCCCGGAAAAGGCCGTGGTCATCACCATCGATGACGGCTGGAAATCCACTTACACCGACGCGTTTCCCATCCTCAAAGAGTTCGGATATCCGTTCACGCTCTATCTCTACAAGGATTACGTCGATGGCGGTGGCAAGGCGCTGACCACACCCATGATCAAGGAAATGATGAAATACGGCGGCACCATCGGCAGCCACTCGGTGACCCACCCTTTCCCGCAGGCCGTAAAGGCGAGCCGCAAGCGCGGCGCGGAGACCTACGACAAATTCCTCGACAAGGAGATGGGCGAGTCAAAGCGTTTCCTAGAGGACAAATTCGGGGAACCCGTCGCCACCTACGCCTATCCCGGCGGCTATTTCACCGAGGAAATGCTCACCAAGGCGGGGCAACTCGGCTACACCCACCTCTTCACCGTCCAGCCGGGGAAAGTGAAACGCACGAACCCCAACGAAGTCCTGCCGCGTTATATCATCCTCGGGAACTACGACAAAATCTTCGATTTCGCGCTGACCTTCCGCGACTCGCAGACCGACATGCCCGCCGGATCGGTGGCCGGGCTGGTGCCGGAACTCCCCTTCCCCGTCGAGCCGCAGCCCGGCGCAATCATCAACTCGCGCCTCCCGGAAATTTCCGTGGATCTCACCACCGCCGAAAACATCGACCCCGCGACGTTGAGAATGCAGGTCGCGGGCTTCGGCGAGGTGCCCGCGAACTACGCTAGCGAGGGCAAGATTTTCTCCTGGCAAGTCAACCGCCGCCTCCGCCAGCCCACCTGCCAGGTGCAGGTGACATGGAAGGACACGGCGGGAAAAACCACGGAAACCCCACTGAAATGGAGTTTCCAGATCGACCGCGAAGCCGCCTACCTGCCGGATGAGTGATCGGTTTCAACGGCGCCACTTTCTTTTGGAAAGATCCAACCACAGATGAAGAGGATGGCTTGGCGAAACTTCAAGAAATCCGCCAGTGGAATAACGGAACACGAATTTTCAACAATCTTTATCTGCGTCCATTCTGTTCATCTGTGGTTGATTTTTCTTCCGATCCACTCGAGGTGCCAGACCGTTTCGCCGCTGGAATTGGAAGTTGAGATTTGAGATTTGAGACTTAGCCTCCGGCATGTTTTCCGCCCTCAGCGACAACCTCGACAAAACCTTCCGCAACCTCCGCGGCGTCGGCAAAATTTCCGACAAGAACATCACCGACGCCCTCCGCGAGATCCGCATCGCGCTGCTGGAGGCGGATGTCGAGTTCGGCGTGGCGAAAGACGTCTGCGCCCGCGTAAAGGAGGCCGCGATGGGCGAGGATGTCCTCAAGTCCATCAAGCCCGGCGAGATGATCGTGAAATTTTTCCACGACGAGCTGACCCGCGTCCTCGGCGGCGACAACGTCCCGCTCGATCTCAACCCGCCCGCCCGCATTTTGATGGTCGGCCTCAACGGCGCGGGCAAAACCACCACCTCCGCCAAGCTCGCGCGCCGCCTGAAAAAGGAAGGCCGCCGCCCGCTGCTCGTCGCCTGCGACCTTTACCGCCCCGCCGCCATCGAGCAGCTCCAGACGCTAGCCAAGCAGGCGGATGTCCCCTGCTTCGCCCCGCAGCCCGAAGAGAAGGATCTGATCAAGGTAGCTCGCGAGGCCATCGCATTCGGCGAAAGCAGCGGCGCCACCGTCCTGATCTTCGACACCGCAGGCCGCCAGGAAATCGACGAGCGGCTCATCGAGGAACTCAAGAAGCTTAACGCTTTCCTAAAACCCAAGGAAACCCTCCTCGTCGCCGACGCCGCCACCGGCCAGCAGGCGGTTTCGGTCGCAACCCATTTCGACGACGCGGTGGGCATCACCGGCATCGTGCTCACGAAGCTCGACGGCGACGCCCGCGGCGGCGCGGCGCTGTCCATGCGCGAGGTCACCGGCAAGCCGATCAAATACGCCGGCGAGGGCGAGAAACTCGACCAGCTCATGGAGTTCCACCCCTCGCGCATGGCCGACCGCATCCTCGGCATGGGCGACATTGTCAGCATGGTCGAGAACGTCGCCGAGGCGGTCAACGAGGAGGACGCCATGCGCTCGATGAAGCGGATGCAGGAGGGCAAATTCGATTTCAACGACTTCCTCGACCAGATGCGCATGATCCAGAAAATGGGGCCGCTCGAGGGCTTGCTCGGCCTGATGCCGGGCTTCAGCAAGATCAAGAAACAGCTCCCCGCCGGTGCCCTCGACAACAGCAAGCTCAAGCGCACCGAGGCCATCGTCCTTTCCATGACGCCCTACGAGCGCTCCCGCCCGGAGATCATCAAGGCCTCGCGCCGCCAGCGCATCGCCGCCGGTTCCGGCACCTCGATCATGCAGGTCAACCAGCTCATCAAGCAGTTCGGCGAGATGCGCAAGATGATGAGAAGCCCCGGAAAAATGAAGAACATGATGAAAGCCATGGGCGGCACCGGAGGCATGGGCGACATGATGAAAGGCCTCGGCGGCATGGGTGGAAAAGGCGGGAAATTCCCGTTCTGAGATTCCTGGAAATCCCGCGCCCGGAGCGGCGCACAAGCCATGCGGATCCACGGCATCCTCTGCCGCAATCAATTTTTGCCCGCCGCCAGGCACTCCCCGACAGTCCCCCCCTCGACAAACTCCGCCCGGATACCCAATTGCCTGATGTCCTTCCGCCCCTCGGCCATGTTTGACACCCATTGGACGATCCGCCGCACCAGCGGCCGGTGATCCCAACGGATATGGGCCACGCTCGGCCTTATCCAGCCCAGCGCGGACGGCGGCGGATCACAACAAACCAGCGATACATCCCTCGGAGCGAGGATGCCCTGTTGGGCGAGATGCTGCTGTGCCGCCGCAAAAACGAATCCCTCGTCGAAAATCAGGGCGGTCGGAGGTGTAACGCCCTGCAAACGATCCAGACTGCTCAGCAAGCCCTCGGGCGTCTCCTCCCATTCCGGCAGATGATAGGCTCCGGTGGTAATCCCTTGCGCGGCCAGCTCCTTCAGAAACGCCCTCTCCTGGTGCCCGGGCACCGGATGGCGCTGCTCATGGCGCACAAACAGCACGATGCGCCGGTGACCCAGATCCACCAGACGCCGCACCATCCCGCGCAACGCCGGCGCCTTGTCCGGCCCGGCGCCGGCGATATCAACCTGCCGCCGCCTTCCAAACAGGGCGAATACCGGTGCCGGTGGCATCACCTTCCAAGGCATGCAGGCGGTTTCGGAGAACACCGAGCTTTATCAGCGCCATGGTGGCGGCTCTGGCGGTCACGGCACTTGGAAATTCCTAGACGACTCGGCTACCCCGACATTCCGCTCGATGGTCGATATTCTCCACGTTCAGCGCAACGCCTCGCAAAATTCACTCAGTGTCTTTGTCGGCAACAACAGCACGGCCAACGGCGGCACAAGTGCCAGCACGCAGACGGGCAGCGCCATCCAGTTGGGCAATCTTACCTTCCAACAGGAGGTTACGGGAGCAACGGGTGGTGCGCGTCTCAATCTCACAGGCGCCAATGATTATGGTCTCCAGCTCGGAAATGTGAATGTTGAGTTGCAAGCGGCCTACACCGGCACCTGGAATGTCAGGCTGGATGCAATCAGCGCGGGTCTGACCGTTGGCGGCAATGTGCAACAAGCCGCCGGTAGTCTGGGTATGACCAATCTTCAATTGGATGGCGATGTAAACGGCAACGTGATTTCAGGCAACATCCTGGATTCTACGGATGTGACTCCCCAAGCCCTGTCCGTCACCAAAGAGGGCGTCAACACCTGGACCCTCTCTGGTGCCAACACCTACTCCGGCAACACCACCATCAATGCCGGCCATCTCGAAATCGGCGGCAGCGGCACCCTCGGAAATGTCTCGGCGGGTGTCGGCAGCTACGCGGGCAACATCTCCATCGCCTCCACGAGTTCCGGCAGGCTCGTCTATAACAGTTCCTCCAACCAGACACTCGGCGGTGTGGTCAGCGGAGCGGGCGCGGTGTTCATCGAGGACGGAAGCCTCACCCTCACCAATACTAACACCTACACCGGAGCGACCACCGTCAACGGGGGAACCCTGCTCATCAACGGCAGTACTTCCACCAGCAGTGCGGTGTCAGTCGGTATTAACGGCACCCTCGGGGGCAACGGCACTGTCGGTGGTGCGACCACGGTGAACGGCAACCTGAGACCCGGTAATAGCCCGGGTGTACTCACTTTCAGCGACTCGCTGACCTTAGCAGGCACGGCCGCCACGACCATGGAAATCAACGGCACTGTCCGTGAAACGGGCTACGATGGCGTTGATGTCGGCACCGCCCTCACCTATGGCGGCACGCTGACCTTGGCGTTCGGCACGACCTTCGGAACCGACCAGACCTTCAACCTGTTCGACCTCTTCACCAGCCAGAGCGGAAGCTTCAGTTCGGTGTCGCTCACGGGCAGTTACAGCGGATCCTTGGTGGATGATGGGTTCGGTGTCTGGTCTGCGACCACCAGCAGCGGCAATGAATCCTGGGTCTTCACGCAGAGCACCGGCGATCTGGCGCTCACCGTCATCCCCGAGCCGTCCTCCGCCCTCTTCGGTGCGCTGGGAGCCATGCTCCTGCTCCGCCGTCGCCGTTGAGATGGAAACTTCAAATTTTAAAATTTAAACCTCAAGTTAAGAGGAAGAGTTTTCCAAGACGCCCGCTTCACCCGAAGCGGGCCTTTTTTTAGATCAGGTAGGGACGATCCCGCCGTGTCGTCCCTAATTCTCAGCGAGTGGGAAATCGAAATTACCCAATACTCCATTTCCCTTTCCCCTTGCCGGAAAACCGATGACCCATAAGTCTGCCAGTATGTCGGAAGACCCGCTTCACCAACCGCACGACAAGCTTTTCAAGAGTGCCTTCGGCGATCCCGCGACCGCCGCCGAGTTCCTGCGCTGGGAAATCCCCTCCGCCCTTTCCTCCGCCATCGACTGGGATCGCCTGCGCCTCGAACCCGGTGCCTTTGTGGACTCGCATTATCGCCAGAGCGAGAGCGATCTACTGTTCTCCGCCCCGACCGGCGAGTCCGAGTGCCTAGTCTATCTGCTCTTTGAGCACCAACTCGCGCCCGACCCATGGATCGCGCTGCGGCTGCTGCGCTACCAAGTCCGCATCTGGGAGACCTGGCGAAAAAATCATCCGGAAACCGGAAGCCTGCCTGTAATCCTGCCGGTAGTCCTCGCGCAAAATGCCGCAGTCTGGAAAATTTCGCCGCAATTCTCCTCCCTGCTGGATATCCCCGCCTCGCTTGTTGGTGATCTTGAACCCCTGATTCCCGATTTCACCTACCGGCTCATTCAACTCGCCGAGATACCATTCGACGCCATCCGCGGCACGCCCGCCGGCATCCTGACCTTACGCGTCATGAAGGCCGAGCGACTCGAAAAATTACTGGAAGATCACGTATGGGACGAATCGTTATTTCTGCATGTCCCGCGCGAAGTCATCGAGCTTTTGATCCGCTACATCCTAAACGCCGATATTGACAAGACGGCGTTCGACCGTAGGGTATCGGAAATTTCAAGCACTGAGATACGGAGTACCGCTATGACCCTAGCCCAACAATATCGCCAAGAAGGACACCAAGAAGGACGGCAGGAAGGACGGCTAGGCAGTCTTCAGGAAAACGTTATTGCCGCGCTGGAAATCCGCTTTGGTGAGATCCCACAAGGGATGCGCGAAGCCATCGCCGGTATCACTGCGGAATCCTCCCTGCGTATGCTCCTCCGTGCTGCCATCCAATCGTCATCGCTCGAGGATTTTTCGCGCTCACTCTAGCGTTCCGTGTTTGGGGTCAGGTTTGGGATCAGATAGGCAGCCAGGCTTTTCCGTTGGATGCCCGGAGAGCTTGGCCGCCAGCACACATTGGTATCAAGAACGGCGCGGAGCATCGGCTACAAGGTCTCGGTGATTCCCCGGAAATTCCGCTCAAAGGCCTGCATCCCTTCTTCCCGCCCGGTGCCTTCCGCCTTACCTTTTTCCACCAAGTCCCGCGCCCTTTACTACTCTTCCATCTGCGTGAATCTGCATCCATCTGCGGTTAAAAACTCTTACAGTCCCGCTGCCCCGCGTTACCCATCTTTTTCAGACAGCCTCTGAGATGCCGCTCATCGAGAACACCACCTACCGCCCTCCCGCATGGATGCGCGGGGCCCATTTGCAGACGATCCATCCCGCGCTGTTCCGTAAGGTCGCGCCGGTCACACTCCGTCGCGAACGGCTAGAATTGGAGGACGGCGATTTCCTAGATCTCGAGTGGTCAGGCGGCAGCGGCAAGCGGCTCGCGATCCTATCGCACGGCCTGGAGGGTTCCACTGGGGCGAATTACATCCAGGCCATGGCGCGCGCCCTCGTGAAGCGCGGCTGGGATGTGCTCGCCTGGAGCTTGCGCGGCTGCGGCGATGAACCCAACCGCCTCCCCGCCTTCTACCACAGCGGCAAGACCGAAGATCTCGACATCATCATCCGCCATGCCCTCGGCGTCCATCCTGCGGAGCGGATCGATCTCATCGGTTTCAGCCTCGGCGGCAACCTCACGCTGAAATACCTCGGCGAGCGCGGAAGCGATCTCCACCCGCAGATCCGCCGCGCCGTCGCCTTCTCCGCGCCCTGCGATCTCGCCTGCTCCTCCGCCAGCCTCGGGCAGCCCGAAAATGCGCTCTACATGGCACGTTTCATGAAATCGCTGCGTGCCAAGGTCAGGGAAAAGCACGGCAGGTTCCCCGAAATCTTCGATCTCTCCGGATTGGAAAAAATGCGGACCTTCGCCGAGTTCGACGGCCGCTTCACCGCCCCCCTCCACGGTTTCAGGGACGCGGAGGACTACTGGAAACGTAGTAGCAGCCGCCCGTTCCTGCCCGCCATCACCATCCCCACCCTGCTCGTCAACGCGCAGAACGACCCCTTCCTCGGCCCCTCCTGCTACCCCCGCGAGGAAGCGAAGGCCAGCGCCCACCTCCACCTCGAAATCCCCGCCGAAGGCGGCCACGTCGGCTTCGGCGCAGGGCGCGAGTATTGGTCGGAAACCCGCGCCGCCGATTTCCTCGCCGCGCCTTAGGGCTTGCCTCCCCGCCCGGGAATGCCTACCAATTCCTCGCCTTCGGTCCCGTAGTTCAACGGATAGAACAAGAGTTTCCTAAACTTTAGATACAGGTTCGATTCCTGTCGGGATCATTTACGGTGTGGCGGTGGCTTTGTGCGGCTTACTTTGCCAGATGCTTGCCTGGCAGGTGTATCGCCTGATAGCTTTACGCCGTCATGGAAGAACGGGTGACTGCGGGTGATATGCAACTTGCCAGCAGTAGTGTGCTTCAGTTCGAGACCCATCGCATCGCAGACTTGACCCGGCGCAACGGCATACTCCACTTCCTCAGCTACTCAACATCATACCAGCCTCTCACCACCGAGATCGAGCAGCGCGGCATCTTGCTGAACAATCTCGGATTCAAACGACTCGACGCACTACATCTCGCCACAGCCGAGGCATTGAAGGTGGATCTCCTGCTAACCACCGATGACCAACTTCTCCGCCGTGCGACCCAGCATTCCACGCAAATCACCGTGTCCGTCCTCAATCCTGTCCAATTTTCCACAACCTGAAATCCCATGAACCCCACAACCTACACCAGCCCCATCGATCTTTACCGTCAAGGGGTCGCCATCCTCACGGATCAGCTCGGTCCGGTCGATTCCATCCGCTTTCTCCGCCTGCTTGATCAAGGCTCCGGCGACTTCACCGCCACTCGCCAAAACCAGACCGATGAAGGAACGATGGAAGACATGTGCGACGAAATCCGCGCCTTCGAGATAGACCAGCCCAAGCCTTGAGCGGATCCCCCTCAGGAATATCCAAATAGGGGCGCGCAGCTCCCAAAAGTGGCTGTGGCGTCCCGCCGCAGGCCGTCCAGGAGGCGTCTCGCCTCCCATCTTCCGCCCCCAGGTTGACGATTTCCCGCCTCAACCGTATTCCCAATCACAGACACCGAATCCACCCACCAACCTTCCCCCGCCTCTTCCCCCAATCCCCAATCACAATCGCGTGCGGCGCAGCCGTTTTACGCGACCCCAATCTCCCCGCCGAACTCAAAGGCAAACTTCCATCCGTCAAACAACTCGCGGACATCGTGCGTGTGGAAATGGAGGGTGGGAAATGAATCTGAACTCCCACATTCTCCCTCGCTCTTCATCCGATTTTAGAATAGTGAATCGTCCCTCCTCCCATGCCTGCCCGCCGCAAATCAACCTCCGCCTCCCTACCTGCCGGAAAGAAAACGGCTCTCACCAAGACATCGGCAACGCTCACCCGATTAAGCCCGGCGCTCGTCACCGACCTGCGCCAGCTCATCCTCGGTGCCCGCGAACAGGTCGCCCGCGCCGTGGATTCCGGGTTGGTCTTGCTTTATTGGTCTATTGGCCAGCGCATCCGAACGGACATACTCAAGGAGAAGCGAGCGGAATACGGGGAAAAGATTTTGCACGCAGTGAGTGCAAAATTGGTTGCCGAGTTCGGGCAAGGATTCACGGAGCGGAATCTAGCGAACATGACCCGATTCGCTGAGGAATTTCCAGACCCCAAGATTATCCAAGCACTGAGCGGACAATTGAGTTGGACGCATTTCCGCCGGATCATATACCTCGACGATCCCCTAAAGCGTGACTTCTACGCCGACATGTGCCGGATCGAAAAATGGAACACGCGCACGCTGCACCAGAAAATCCAGTCCATGCTCTATGAGCGGACGGCGCTCTCGAAGAAGCCGGACAAGCTGATCGCCTTGGAGCTGAAAAAACTGCGGGAGGAGGACAAACTCACACCGGATCTGGTGTTCCGTGACCCCTATGTGCTGGATTTCCTCGGACTCAAGGACACCTACGCGGAAAAGGATCTGGAAGCGGCGATCCTCCGCGAGATCGAAGCGTTCATCCTCGAACTCGGAGTCGGCTTCGCTTTCGTGGCCCGCCAGAAGCGCATGCAGATCGACGGACGGGACTACTACCTCGACCTGCTGTTCTACCATCGGAAGCTCAAGCGCCTGGTGGCGATTGAGCTGAAGATCGGCGATTTCGAGGCGGCGGACAAAGGCCAGATGGAACTCTATCTGAACTGGTTGAAACGCCACGAAAGCGAACCTGACGAAGCCGCGCCCATGGGCATCATTCTGTGCGCCGGCAAGTCGGCGGAGCATGTGGAACTGCTGGAAGTGGAAAAATCCGGCATCCATGTGGCGTCCTACTGGACCAAGACCCTTCCCAAAGAGCTGCTCCGCAAAAAACTCCACCAAGCCGTAGCCACCGCCCGCGCCCTGATCGGCGAGCGCAAATCTGCAGACCAGAACCCCACATGATCCGCCTCGCCCACATTCTCCCTCTCCATTTCCGCGTTTCAGTTTTCAGCATTTCAGCTTTTACCTCTGGGTTGACGATTTCCCGCCTCAACCGTATTCCCCAATCACAGACACCGAATCCACCCACCAACCTTCCCCCGCCTCTTCCCCGCCCCTTCCCCGAATCACCAATCACCAATCCCCAATCTCCAATCTCACTTCCCAACCCCATGCTCTGCCCCATCGACATCATCCTCAACGAAAACCCCGTCCCCATCCGCGAACGCATGCCCGGCCTCCAGAAGGAAATCGCCTCCATCATCGACAAATCCCTCCTCCGCAATCCCAAAGCCCGCTTCGCCGATGCGGGGAAACTGCTAGGCTCGCTTTCAAAGCGCAAACCATGAAAAAACTAGCCATAGCCACCATCGAGGTCAAAGGCACTGCCGTTTCCATTCTCACAGGGAAGGAGGGCGACTACATCTCCCTTACCGACATGCTCAAGGCGAAGGACGGAGAATTTTTCATTTCGGACTGGCTCCGCAATCGGAATACCGTCGAGTTTCTGGGCATTTGGGAGTCCGTTTTCAACCCCGATTTTAATTACGGCGAATTCGCCACAATTAGAAGTCAGGCAGGACTCAACAGTTACAAGATCAGCGTAAAGGAATGAGTTCAGAAAACCAACGCCATCGGTCTTAAAGCCACTGCCGGACGCTACGGCGGCACCTTCGCCCATCCCGATATCGCTTTTGAATTCGGTATGTGGATCAGCCCCGAGTTCAAAATTTACCTGGTCAGGGAATTTCGCCGCCTCAAGGACGAGGAAAACGACCGCCTCAAGCTCGATTGGAACCTCCAGCGCACCCTCACCAAGATCAACTACCGCATCCACACCGACGCCATCAAGGACACCCTCATCCCGCCTAGCATCACCAAGACACAGGCCTCCGCCGTTTATGCCAGCGAGGCGGACCTACTCAACGTCGCCCTCTTCGGCCAGACCGCCAAGCAATGGCGCGACGCGAACCCCGCCGCCGAAGGCAATATCCGTGACCACGCCCCGCTGGAACAACTCGTAGTCCTCACCAACCTCGAAAGCCTCAACTCCGTCCTCATCCGCCAAGGCCTGCCGCAACCGGAACGCCTCGCCACCCTCAACGACATCGCCATCACCCGGGTGCGGACACTGCTTTCCGCCAGCAGGGTCGAGCAGTTCAACCAGATCCCGGCCAGATTATGCTAGCGGAATCCACCGAAAACCGCCATATTTCCACCGTGAAAGCACTCAAACAGCAGCCGGAAAAATGCCAAACAAAGCCCGCGCCCCAAGCTCCGCTCTTCGGCCATCTCAAGCCGCTGCCGCAGAGCTTGTTGCCGGAGGAGCGCACATCTCAATTCCTGCGGAACAACCGCTTGGCGAGCTCACGCAAGCACCAGTAGCGGAATACGCCCAGAGCGCCAGCCCGGCTGAAATCGATGCCGAAGAGTCCATTCTCATCCAATGGGCGGAGCGGAATCATCGTTTGTTTACTGCTGACGAGATCCAAAAGTTTGAGAAGTCCGCTACGCCCAAAGGCGGAGGTTCTGAACACGACGCATGGAAGATTGAAACACCGAATGGCGCTTTCGTCATCCGCCGCACCATCAATGACTCCTACGGCTTCCGCTTTTCCTCACCGTTCCAATACCTGCGCCGGATGGCGGAATTTTCCGGGCAAGTGCCTGCCGCCGCCGTTCGTTTTCTCGGCGTCTCGCTCAACCCGCGCGGCAACGGCGTCATTTGGACGGTTCAACCCTACATCGAAGGCACGCACCCCACCCAGGCGGAACTCGTCGCCGATCTGAAGCTCCAAGGTTGGAAGCCCGCAGGTTCGCTTCACAACCACCTCGTCTTCCAGCACGTCCCCACCGGAATCCGCATGCACGACGTCCATGCCGGAAACTTCATCCGCCAGAAAAACGGCATCCTGATCCCCATCGATGTCTTCTTCGAAGGCCTGCCGGCTTCGCTAAGTTGACGATTTCCCGCCTCAACCGTATTCCCCAATAACAGACAACGAATCCACCCACCGCATCTTCCCCCAATCCCCAATCCCCAATCACAATCGCGTGCGGCGCAGCCGTTTTACGCGACTCCAATCTCCCCGGCGAACTCAAAGGCAAACTCCCATCCGCCAAACAACTCGCGGACATCGTGCGTGTGGAAATGGAGGGTGGGAAATGATTCGAAACTCCAAACCGCTTCCTCCATTTTACTTTTGCTATCACTCCCTCGCCACCACCGTATCATAAAGCCCGTAGCGAGTAAGCCCGTCATGGCTCTCAATGCCCGTGTAGCGCAGCGATGCATCCTCATACCTGCGGAAGGCGAATACCGCCTGGTTCATCTGCTCCGTGTTGAAAACCTTAAGCCGCACCAGCAGGTGGAAATCCTTCACCGTCAGGCCTGTGACCGTCTCAAACAGTCCCGTTTCGATCTTGGTGATCACATCCTGCAATGTGTTCTCCCGGAAATCGCTCAGATACATGAACGCCGGGATTTTCGTGGCGAACTTGATCAGCTTCTCCTGCACCTGCTTGCGTTTGGATTTGTATTCCTTCTCCTCGTCCGAGAGCTCCTTCTTCTCCTTGGCGGACAAGTCCCCTTCCTTGGCCTTCTTCTTGAGATCCTTGATCTTCTCGCTCTTGTTGATGATCGTTTCGATCACATTGTCGCCGAGCTTACGCCAGTCTTCGATGCGCCCCACGGCGGCCATCGCCTCCGGGTTGTCGAGGACGCGGCGGAGTGTGTCGTTATCCACATTCACCAGCAACGCGCTTTGCCATTTGCGGGCGAGCAAATTCGCAGCCGTACCGGCCATAGCCCAATCCAGGATAGCTCCGGCGTCGATCGGCATCATGTTCGCGCCGTCGTAGGCAAGGACGGGCAGGAAGGAAACGAGATCCCTCACCGCGTTTTCCGGATTCGGCTCGTTGGGTGCCAGGCCGATCCCGTACTCGGAGAGCTGCCGCAGGGCGCGGGTGGGCGCGAAATCGAACACGAAGCAGACCGGCTTGAGGATTTCCTCCTCGTTCGGATCGTCGCCGTTCGGGTTCTTGATCGACCACGGCGATTGCACCCGGAATGCCGCTTGGAAATAGGTTTCCGGCGATTTCAGGTTGCGAAGCATCAGGATGGACGACCACTGGGGAACGGTTACTCCGGTGGTGAGCTTGCCGCAGGATAATGTGATGGTCTTCGTATCGAAGCCGCTGCCTATGGCTTTCCGCACGGGCGGCAACGCCTCTAGTCCGATGCCCGCCGCAGTTCCGGCGGAAATGATCGCATCGTAATCGTGCCAGAAGACATTCTGCTTCTCCGCCAGCAAGTTCGCCATGGCATGGCAGGCCGCCACGTTGGGCAGGAACCAGAAAGAATGCTGGAGGTAGGGCAGCAGGCGCACGTCCGAGTAGGGAAAGGGCGGGCGGGAACCGGTCTTGAGATGCTCCACCGCCCTAGGCGCGTATCCGCCACGGATGATGTCGAGCCACTTCTGCACATCGCTCTTGTGCTTGAACTGCGCGAGGACACCGGTGCCCGATGCCTCAAAGAAAGCGTTGAGATCGAACTCATCGAATTCCCCGCCGCTGGCGATGGCCAGCAGTTCCTCCGGCATCTGGTAGGTGAGCAGGCGCATCTGCGGCAGTGCGCCGTAGGGGTTGCGCTTGCCGGAATGCTTCGTGGAAAAAGCTTCCTTGGCGCGCTGCTCGTCGGTGTAGGTCCAGTTGAATATCTGCTCCTCGATGAACTCGCCCGTGGCCAGCGCCTTGAACGGTGTGCCGGAGAGGTAAAGATACGCTTTCGTGGTGATGGGCAGAAAGTCCGTCTCCTTCCCGGAAAGCTCGCTCAGATCCTCGTTCACATTCTCCAGCCCGGCGGCGTATTCGAGCTTGGTCTCCTTTTTCGCGACCGCATCCTCCTCCCCCTCGAACAGTTCCTTGGCCGTCTCCCGCCATGCGCCGAAGTGGTATTCATCGAACACCACCAGATCCCAGTTGATCGTATGGAGCCATTCGTTCTTCGCCTTGATATTGCCATACGCATCCTTCCCCAAGACATCCTGGAAGGAGCCGAAATAGACGAGGGGCTTCTTCCTGTCCGCCGTCCCCGGATCCGAAGCGGACTTCCGGGAAAAATACTGCCAGCCGTTGAAGTCCACGTGGTTCTCCAGATCCGCCTGCCAGGCATCCTCCACGGCGGGCTTGAAGGTCAGCACCAACACGCGCTTGGCACCGAGCTTTTTGGCGAGCTGATAGGCCGTAAATGTTTTTCCGAAGCGCATCTTCGCATTCCACAGGAAACGCGGCACCGCCTTCCTGTTCTCCGCCCAGATCGACCGGTAGTAATCCGAGGTTTTCTCCACCGCCTCCTCCTGCTCCCGACGCAGCGGGAATGTCTCGTGGTGCGTGCCGCTGAATCTCTGGCCGCTGCGCAACTCCGCGAGCACGGTCTTCACGTCTTCCAACGTGCAACGCATCCATTCCAGACCGACGTTCTCGAAACCCTTTCTCTTGAGTGCCTCGCGCACCTCGTGGTCGCTGAAAATCGTCCCGTCCTCGCGCTCGGCGGGCTCGTCCAGCGCGATGGTGTAGTTCCTGATGTTCGCGGTCTTGAGTTGCTCCGCGACCCGCTTCTTCACCTCCCGCGTGGTCTGGCCGACCTTGAGTTGCCCCTCATGCGCCTTGTCCGCGATGGAGTAGGCGTAGATGCGCGGGCGTAGCTCCGGCTTCGGGACGAGGATCTCGTCGATGGTCGGCTTAGGCATCGGCTTGATCCTCCAGGTTCGACTCGATCAAACGCCGCTCCTTCTCGATCTCCAGCCGGAGTTGCTCTTCCGTCGGCAGGAAGAGCATGTATCTCGAAGCGAAGATCTGCTTGCGGTCGTTCAGCACCGAGTAGCGCGCCACCGTCTCGTTCTTTTCCGTGCATAGGATGAGGCCGATCGTCGGATTGTCGTCGGGCGCGACGACGAGGTCGTCGAACATGCGCACGTAGCCATCCATCTGGCCGACATCCGCATGGGCCAGCTCGCCGACCTTGAGATCGACAAGGAGGTAGAACTTCAGGCGGCAGTGGTAGAAAACCAGGTCGATGTAGCGCTCCTGCTCACCGATGCGGATTTGCTTTTGGCGGGCGACGAAGGCGAAGCCGCTGCCCAACTCCATCAGGAACCGCTGCAAGTGCGTGATGATCGCCCGCTCCAGATCCGATTCGTGGAAATCCGCTACATCCGGCAGGCCGAGAAACTCAAGCACATAAGGATTCTTTAGCGCCTCGACAGGCGAGCTGGCGGGAACCGGCAGTCGGCGGCCTTCGGCGAGCATCTTTGCGGGTTTGGCGCTCTTGAGCATCCGCTCGTAGTAGAACGATTGGATCTGACGCTCCAAGGTGCGCTTGTCCCAGCCGCCTTCAATCGCCTCGCGTTCGTAAAAGTCCCGGGCTTCGAGGTTCTCCACGCGCATCAGGGCGCGGTAGTGGGACCACGTGAGCTGAGGGGAGAAAGTTGGCACCGATTGGCTCCCCAGCGGGGAGCTTTTTGCCGACAGGGCTAATTCTATCCCCTGTTCGGTAAAAAGGGCTGCCAATTCAGCACCCGGTGGGTGCTGAATTGGCGGGGACGCATCGCTCAAACCGAATTTAATACCCAACGGGTGCTGAATCTGAGGCGGCCGGTGAGCGTAGGCTTGGTGAAATTTCCGAAAATTCTGGAGATTGGTGACCGAAAATCCTTGGCCGTATTTCTGTGTGAGCTGTCTCGCGAGATTTGCCATGACTTGCCTGCCATATTCAGCCCGTTCGCCTCCGCCCTGCAATTCCTCCACGATCTCCCGCCCGATCAACCAATAGGCGAGCACCATGTTCGTGTTCACCGCTCGGACGACGTTGCCTCGCGCCTGCTCGAGGATGGAAACGACGCGTCCGAATAGCTCCTCGGGCGGCTCGCCGGCGGATGGCTGTTTCTTCTTACTCATCTTCGGTGGCTTTCGGGCGAATACTTGATTCGATGTGGGCGATGTCGTCCTTGCTGAGGCGGTATTTTTTGTAAAGCAGTTCGTCCGTCCATACACGATCATGTCTGTTGAGGAACCCAGGTGTATGTGGCGCGAGTTGCATGCTGAGTGATCTTCCGTAGCGAAACTAGAAAACGGAAAAATCGTGTGTTTAGATAACTTTGTAGGCTTTCTGCCTGCTTCTTTGATGCCACATAAAAGAACAAGTAGGTCTGAGTGCAAACTGAGGGCGATTCGGCAATGAAGCTGTTGCCAAGCACCATAGCAGGTCGAGCACCGCGTTCGCCATATGCCGCAGAGGTCATCACCTTCCAAGTATCTATCAGGTGCGTACTCTTTGAGATGTCGTTGCGGGCGATGCCGCCGACTAGTCGCTTGCCAGTCCGACCGTAATAAAGCGCCACGTCGGAGGACTTTTTCTTTGGGCTAAATCCGTCGAAATTGGATGTCCATCCGAATTCCTTGTCAGCGGAAAGAATTGCAGTGATGGATGGCTCGTTTGCTGCGCGCACTTTCTTGAGAATATTGAGACCACGGCTGTCACGGACTAGAACGTCGTATTCGTTCAGATCGCGTTCCATTGGACCCATTGTTTCCTCGCCGGTGATTGAAGTTACCTCGCACTTTCCGGCGTTGTCGCGATCCCAAAGGAAGTAGCAGATGCCGCCCTCAAAATCCACGCCTGGAAAGACCAAGTCCATGCGCTCATAGTCAAACAGCTTTCGGATATGACTGTCCTCTAACATGGTTTTTCGAAATTCGTTAAGACCAAGACCGGATGCCATCCATCGAGAGGGAATAACCATCGATAGATACCTCGGCGACAGCGCCTTTGCCTGCTCTACAAATTTGTTGTAAATGGGGATGTCCCGCGTCCCGCCATCGCTGGCCAACTGATACGGAGGATTTCCAATGATGACGTCGAATTGCATATTTTTGCCAAATATCTCGGAAAGCCGAGTCTGGATGTCGCTTGTGTGAATGAAAGCGTAAGCGTGATTTTCCAGCGAGGCACCCCGGTCGAAGACAGATTGTCCCGCACCGCAATACGAGCATTTGCCTTTCCGCCAAGAATGCTCCATGCGTTCGAACCAGATGTTTCCGGAGTTATCCTTGAAGGACTTGGCGATGGAGTGTTCGCCGTTGGCGAGCTTGGAGCAATAGACGCTGCGGCGGGCGAGGAGGCTGGTGATGCGGGTGATGCCGATGCCGAAGACCTGTTTCGTGAGGATGTGATCCACGCGCTTCTGCAGGGTGGGGATCTCCTTCTCCAGGCCTATGGTGAGGCGGCGGGTGATCTCGCGGAGGAAGACGCCGGACTTGGTGCAGGGATCGAGGAAGGTGACGGTCTTGTCCGCCCAGAGGTTCGCGCCGCCGTGGTTGGCGGCCCATGCCTCGGCGAGGGTGTCGAGCATGCGGTTGGCGAGTTCCGGCGGGGTGAAGACCTCGTCGTTGGAGAGGTTCGCGATGCAGGTGAGCACATCCGGATTCCGCCCGCGCAGGGTGAAGGAGGCCTTCTCGCTCATGGAGTGCCCTCCTTCGCTGCGGCGGCCAGTTCACTCACGGTCATCGGGGGGTAGGTCTTGGTTGGCGTGAAAAGTTCGTGTTTCCCGAGGTCTGCGAAGAGCGAATCCTCAGTGCTGTAAGAAGAGGAGCCGGTCAGGCAATCCAGCTTGAAGTCGCGCCGTTGGAACTTGCCCTTGCCCAGATACCCCCACTCGGCAAAGCGAATGGACTGGCCCTCATGGTTGCGCATCTTCATGGCATCCCCGTGGACAAGATTGAGCGAGAGCACGTGGAAAGCGGCGAGATAGAGGTCGTCCGTTTCCTGGAGCTCCAGGTATCCGGCGAAGATCTCCAGCAGGTTTGCGCGGCATTCGACGATGTTGTCCGGCAGAAGCTCGATGCCGTAGATGCACATGAGCCCGAGGAGCGCGAAGTGCCGCCGCTCGAAATCGGACTTCCCGTATTTCATCTCCACGGCGGCGAGCTTGCGTTGGAGGACTTTCACCAGGAAATTCCCGCTCCCGCAGGCCGGCTCCAGAAACCGCGAATCGATGCGCTCGGTCTCGCCCTTCACCAGATCAAGCATCGCCTCAACCATCCACTCCGGGGTGAAGACCTCCCCGTGATCGGCGACTCGTTGTTTGGATTTCGTCAGGCTCATCAAATATGTCATGCGGAGATTCGCCCACAGTTACATGCCCGGCAATCACGAACATAACAAGCTGCGGATTTCATGGAGGGATTCGCGCAGTGGATGGCGGATGGGAAATTGCCGGAGGACTTGGGGCGGCCAGCGGTGATCGAGATTTCCCTGACCTCGCTGGTGGCGGGGAAGAAATACCGGGGAGAGTTCGAGGAACGCCTGGAAGCGGTGGTGCGGGAAGCGTCGATGAAGGCACGTTGACGGATGCGCAGGGGAAGAAGTGTGATTTTGGGAATCGGTTCATTTCAAGCCATTGGGCATGGCGACGGCGCGGGAAGTCCTCGGGAAACTGATGGTGGATTTCAACAAGCGGTTGGAGAGTTTGGTTTTGCCTGGGCAGATTCAGCTGACCGCAAGCGCGGAGGAACTGATCCTCAGCGAAGGCTACAGCGAGCAATACGGCGCGAGAAACCTGCAACGGGCGGTGGATCGCTTGCTGGGCACCCTGGTTGCCGAAGCCCTGCTGGGTGGTAAAATTACGGCAGGTCAGACGTTACACCTCGAAGCCGTCGATCATCGGATTCAGTTCTGCAAAGGCTTGTCCTGAATTTCCAGTGCGCGTTTTTTTTCACCGGCCTTGAATAATCGTCCGGAGAGTGGGGTCGAAGCTTGCGTAACTCAAAATTACTCAACCATGAAAAAACTAATCACTGCCATTGCCATCGGTGCGTTCGCCTTCGTGGGAACCGCCGCCACCTCCGATGCCCGCCCTTACGGTGGACGCGGATATAGCTCACCCGCCAACACGATCTACGTGAGCGGCTACCGTCACGGACGCCCGGTCTATACCGAGAAATATTTCGTCGGATACGACCGCTACGGCCATCCGAGATTCGCCTACCGGACGGTGCACGCGCCGCGCAGGCACTATGCCGCGCCCTGCCCACCACCCCGTTATGTGGCGCCCTGCCCTCCTCCCCGTTATCACGGCCATTCGGGAAGCTCGGTGAGCTTCACCTTCCGCCGCTGAACAAACGAACGAAGTGTTTGTGTGTGACGAACTCCCCGGGGCGTGAGCTCCGGGGAGTTTTCTTTATCAGAGCGGGCGGGCGTAGGTACTGCAGCGGTTGTCCCAGCCCTCGCGCCAGCGCTTCTCGCCGCGCTCCGGCGGGGAGTTTTCGATGCGGCGGTTGAGGGCTCGTTTCGCGGAGGCGGAAAACTCCGTGGCGGCGGGCGCTCCGGCGGGTACATCGCGCATCCCGCCCAGCACCTGGAGCAGACCCCAGCCCTGGCCCTTGTATTTTTCGGTGGGGCTGGTGCCGTCGCCTTTGAAGTTCACGTAATCGATGAGGGCGTAGGTGCCTTGCGGCGAGGCGGATACCTTGCGGTAATTTTCCTGGATCTTGGCGCGTTCGGAGGCGGGTGCGGTGGCGAGTATTTTCGGCAGGGCGGCGCGGGAGCGGGCGATGATGAAATCCGTCTGCACGCCCACGGTGGAGGCGAGCCATTTCCGCAGGCCGGTCATTTCCGGGGAGTTGAACTGGCGCTGGAACTCGGCGCGGGAGTTCCACGGCGCGTCCGCGCGCCTGGCGATGGCGGGCGGGTTCGCGCCGTTCCTTTCCGCGAAGGCGATGAAGTCGGGCCACGATTCCTTAAAAGGGCCGTTGAAGCCGGCGGGATACCAGATGAAATGGCCGATGCCGAGCGAGGGGAATTCCTCGCCGACATTCCACGCGGTGAGGCCTTCGACGGTGCCGCCGGATTCGTTCTGCCAGATTTTCCTGCCGATGGCGGCTTTCTGGGCGGCGGTAAGGTTGGAGGCGGGTGCCGCGTTTCCGGCGGCGGGAGGATTGCCGGGGGCGCAGGCAGTGAGGAGCGCGGCGAGGAGAATGGCGGGGCGGAAAAACTTCATCATGGGTGGAGCGTAACGGATCGCGATGAAACGCCAATCTGGAAAACCGTCGCTGGGTCTTGTGTTCCCGCCACTCTCACCCGACCCTTTTTTCCGATGAAACGTCTGGCCATTTTCCCGCTGCTTTTTTTCCTGGCTCTGCCCGTATCCGCCCAGACCGCTGGATCCTCTGCGGAGAGGCCTCCGAACTTCCTGCCGATCACGGCGGACGACCTGAGCTGGGATTCGCTGGTCGGGCATTTGCTTTTTGCCTTTCCGGGCGTGATGCGGGAAGGTTCCCGCATGAAGCGTATGGCAATCATCGCGGCGTGTAGCAACCAGCCCCGCGCGTCGAAACGCGAGACGATCCTAGGCGTGGTCTTTGATCTGAGCGCCGACGGGAAGGATTTCCTCCGGCAGAACTTCCCAGAGAACCTTGTGGACCGCCTCGACGAGCTGCGGAAATGAATCGATGGACTACACGGAGGCGATCAACTGGCTTTTCGGGACGCAGCAATTCGGCATCAAGCTGGGGCTGGACGGGCCGCGGCGTTTGCTGAGGGAGTTCCTGGCGTTTCCGAAACACGGCGTGCGGGTCGCGCACGTGGCGGGGACGAACGGCAAGGGCAGCACCTGCGCGTTGATGGATTCGGTGGCGCGCGCTTGCGGGAAACGGACGGGGCTTTTTACCTCGCCGCACCTCATCGACTACCGGGAGCGGATGCGGGTTTCCGGGGAAATGATCTCCGAGGAAAGGTGCGCGGAGCTGCTCACGGAAGCGCGCGCGGTCTGCGAAACGCTGGAGACGCACCCCACCTTTTTCGAGATCACGTTGGCGGTGGCGATGCGCTGGTTCAACGAGCGCGGCTGCGAGCTGATCATCCTGGAAACGGGCATGGGCGGGCGGCTCGATGCGACCACGGCGGTGCCGGCCGATGTCTGCGTGATCACGCCGATCGGGATGGATCACACGCAATGGCTCGGGCAAACGCTCGGGGCGATCGCGGGGGAGAAAGCGGGAATTTTCCTGGAGGGCGTGCCCGCGTTTTCCTCGCCGCAGGAGCCCGAGGCGATGGAGGTTCTGGAAAAGGAGGCGAACGAGAGGCGCTCGCCGCTGCGTTTCATCGAGGAGCCGCTGGAGGGATACGGCATCGCGCTGGCGGGGACGCATCAGAAATGGAACGCCGCGCTCGCGCTCGCCGCGCTGCATTCGCTGGGCTTGCGGCTGGGTTACGAAAGCGTCGCGGAAGGCCTCGCGAAGGTGTCGTGGCCGGGGCGGTTTGAGCGGATTCCCTCGGACGGCATCGAGGTCATCCTCGACGGCGCGCACAACCCCCACGCCGGGAAAGTGCTGCGCGAAACCTGGCTCGCCGAGATCGGGGCGGGGAAAGGGACCTTGGTTTTCGGCGCTGTCGAATCGAAGGATGTTTCCGGGATCCTCACCGAGCTGCGCGGCCTCACGGCGCGGATGCTTTTCTGCCAGGTCGGGACGATGCGCGGCCTGCCCACCGATGAGCTGCTGAAATGCCTGACCGACGGTGAACGCGCGGAATGCTTCCCTACCTTTTCCGAAGCGATGCAAGCCGCGCGGACTTACGGCGGACCCATCCTCATCGCCGGGTCGCTGTTTCTGGTGGGAGAGGCGAGGGCGGAATTGCTCGGCGGCGAGTTTCTGGCGAGCGCGCAGTGAGGTTACAACACCTCGGAAACAAAGCGCCCTTTCTCGAAGATCGAGAACGCCTCAGGCTCCTCGCCGGTGCCGATGAAACGGGGGGCGATTCCGAGCTGGTCGAAGATCGTGAAGGCGATGCCGCCTTTTCCGGAGCCGTCGAGCTTGGTGATGATGAGGCCGTCGAGCGGGCTGGCCTTGTGGAATTCAAAAGGAGATCAATAATTTTTGGGAAATTTTGGTTGCGAAAGCCGGGTCAAAGATGGTTTAGGTGTGTGTCATTCACAGGGATAGGTTCTAATAAACCTCATACTAGGCGGTCGGCATCGACCGCAACGATGCCGCCAAACCGACCGAAAGGCCGGGGAGGCGGCGGCGCATGTCCAGGCCGCCCCCACGGGGAACGGCTAAAGGCCGTTGCAGTCGTCCTAGTACGGCTTATTAGCTCCCCGTCCACTTGGAGGAAAAACAACTCACGAGATCCCATGAGAAATCTCCTCCAACCATTCCTACTCGTATCCTCAGCGCTGCTCCTAGGTGCGCAGGAGGAGATAGCACGCCCGCATACCGCAGACAATACTCGACCGTTTGAAGAATCTCCGGCAGCTCGCGTTCCGGTTTATACATTCATACTGCCGCCTGAAGATGTTATTTCCGAGAGAAATTTCAGCGTGGGAGGGCGCAAAGTTTCAGTTAGAGAAATTAAGCCTATCGCGCTACCAGAGCCACTCAAAGAATCGCCGACTGTCGAGATAACTGAAGCTATGAAGGAACGTGTGCGTGAATTCACGGAGAATAATCCCCGTCAACAAACGATATTCCTAGGCGCAACAGTGTACCGTTTTGAGGACGCGAGCGTTCGCACACATTGTCAGCTATGGGGACAAAACCAGGGGGAAACCATCAGCCTCTGGTCTTCCGCTGATTTCTCGCTGCTAGCCGGTGTCGGAGAATTCGTTGGCACGGATGGCGAAACTCGTTCGCTTTTCCTGCTTTCTTCCGTAATCGACATCGCACGCCAAGCGCGTTATTCGCGTGAGCACAACGCCGAGGTTCTCATACTGCCGGAGATACCCAAGCTGCCTGAAGCAGCTCCTACATATGTCGTAAGCGAAGGCAAGCTGAGTGAAGAGGCGAGTAGCGCGCTTGATGCATTGCACATGATGCTAAAAAACGAAGCTGACGACCTCCGTCTAGCCCGCGATAAAAGGGAACGCGTCTACCGCGAGCGCGAAGCCTTCAAAAAAGCCAACCCGTCCCCGCCAAAAGACATCATACTCCATTATTGGAATATCGAACAGTAGGAAGGGGGAGCCCAATGAAACAGACTTGCTTACCGCTACTCTTGCTCACTGCTGCGACAGTGCCCCACGTCCACGCTCAGCTCGATACGAATGGCAACGGCATGAGCGATGTATGGGAACGTCATTTCAATGACGGACAGCTGTATTCACCTGCTTTTTTGCCGGGAGATGATCCCGACGGCGACGGCCAGAATAACCTCTCCGAAGCCGCGGCAGGAACCGCCCCCCTGCAATTCGATCCCCCTATGGGACATTTGGCTCAGAAAATACGCCATGTTCCCGCCGTGTGGTTCAGCGAACCTGAGGAAGAACCTGTGCTGCTGAGTCCCGAAGCGTTCGAGATCGAATGGCATGGGATCCTGGGCAAGCAATATTCTCTGCATGTTTCGCCCGACCTTGGTGTAGATAACTGGATCACGGTCGGCGATTCTATCATGGGTTATGATGAGCCGATCATCATCGGAAATCTCGCGACGCATTCTGATGGCACTATGCCGGACAAGCTGTTCTGGAGGGTGGAGGTCGGAGACATGGACACGGACGGGGACTCACTGACCGATTACGAAGAGTATCTGCTGGGAACCGATCCCTACAATCCAACTTCGTTGCCAGGGTTTCCGGACTTCTGGTTGGCAACTCATTTCATCGCACAACTTCTGGATGGTGGTCTTTCATCCATTGATCCCAACGCCGACACGGATGGCGACGGCATCAGTGATATGGAAGAACTTCTAGGTGGCAGTGACCCAAACGTGGCGGATTCTCCCGCCGAAAGGCGATGGCTGGCCTTGCAAGGCACCGGTGAAGAGGATGTTCCGCTCTCCAAGAACCACCAGTTCACCATTGAAGCGGGTCAAACAGTAATGGTCATTGTCGCGATTACAAGCGACGAATATCCTTATTATACCGATCCGGAATCAACCGCCGATTTCAACGATGTCCTAGAATGGGAAATCGCGCCTTCCATAGGAGATACCATTTCCGGACAGATTGATGTGAATTCACGGCATTTAGATTGGGAAATTGCGGAGCTGCTGGAGGAAACCCTCCAGGGGCTTCCCGGTCCGGTGTACTACGAGGAAATCCAGTTTCTCACTGCACCGCCCGATGAGCCTCTCATAGTTGATGTCGAGATCACCGCTACCAATATTGGAGACGGGTCGCTCCCCAGCCACATTGCCGTGGGGTTGCTACCTGTTCAGATCGTTGTTCCGCAAACCGATCAGAACGGTGAAGAAATTGTCGGGCAGGTGGCCAGCGCCACAGAACTGAAGATCTCAAAAATGGAGCAATCCCTCACAGTGGAGAAAAGCGGAGGGGCTGTTTCGAAACTGGAACTGGACATCGACAAGGACATTGATCGCTTCCGCGTCCGGATACTCGGTGGCGCGGGTATAGCTGAGGCAAAAAAGGTATCGGTGAAAGTCAAATCCGAAGGGAACTCCGTGGCAAAATACAATGATCCAGAAACCGAGATCGAACTGAAAGCCGAGTCTGGCAACTTGGTTACAAAATGGCTGATGCTCATGTCCGATGACCCTGATGACGACTATGCAGGCTTGATCGACATCGGCGCGGACGATCAGGAAGGGGATCGCACGCATATCCTCCAGCTTTCGGGTAGTCTGACTTTGAGCAAACTCCTTTTGGACAGCGATGAATATGAACTCGAACTAACTAGGCCGACACGGATAAAGAAAGAGGTGACAGTAAATTTTGTGATTCTGAACGATGGTGAAGTCAACGTTCAGGAAATGAATGATACCATCGTCCGTGACTTGGAAGCTGCGAATGAACGCTACGCCCAGGCAGGAATCAGGATTGTCAATGGCGGGGTGGACGTGGCGACAATCCCGGAAGGAGTGGTTCTCGTCGATGGGGCGCTCAGAATTGATATTCCCGGTGACGATAAGAAATTATCTGAGTCTGTGAGGAAAATCGTAGAGGAGCGGGGAACTGCTGGTGACGTTACGGATATCCATGTTTTTTACGTTCCCTTTACTCTAAGAGGTGCGTTTGTTGTAGGCGCTGATGGCGTTGCGCTCAATGGTCATTTCAATAAACCCGAAGATGCGGGCTACCTGTCGAACATTTTCATGACTCAATCGCAGTGGCCGTCGGCGCTCGCTCATGAGATAGGACACATATTGACCAACGCTAGGCATATTTGGGTTACGGACTTTATAGATAATACTTCGTACATTGACAAGGTTAGGATAAATCTCATGACTGACGATGTAACAATCACTGGAGGAATCATTGAATCCAAACGATTCTTTAAATCACAAGCAGATACAATGCTTCAAAATCCGCTCGCAAAAGATCCTTAGATATAAGCCTAAAGATAGACAATAAAATTATTCAACTTTATGAAAAATATTTTAATAATAATGGTTTTGTTATGAAGTCGCTTCTTGCAATTTTAGTTTCATTATTTTGTGCGTTTGGCCTTGTATCCGGGCACGATGATATGGATTTGCGGGGTGAGGCGATTTATCCATTCAAGCAACAGGTGTACGATTTGTGCAGCGGCCACGGATTGATGCATCTCAATGCCGAAGAGATGAGCGATTTGTGTGAAAAACTGGCGAAAAATCTGGACGATATTAGGGATCTTCAAGAAAACCCAAGGCATGATATCTTTTTGTCTAATCTCACCGGACTGATCATTAGATCTCCGGTTCCGCAAAATGTGAAGAACGATCTACTGCGAAAAAGCTATCAAATGAGCAAGGAAAAGTCATCCGAAGGGGATGAGTGGCATTATACTGTCTTGCGGTTGATCGAGGAATCGAATGTTTTGTCACATGATGAGGTCTCCAGCCACGTGAATTCACAGAATCGCCAACTGAAAGGAGCTGCTACGAGGTTTCTTGAGCAAAATCCAGAGAACGCCCCGAAAAGACCCGAACGTCGGCGAAGTGATTCGGATGTTGAATCGAAAACTTCCGCCCCAGGAATGAGTGCTTCGGTTGATGATCCTCCCAGTAAGACCGGCCAAACGGGTTCCTGGCGCCACTGGATTATAGGTGTGATCTCAGTTGGTATCATTGGCTTTTTAATCGTGATATGGAGGACAAAATCCTCTCATTAGGTTTAATTTAGTCTTTCGCCTACACTCCTGTATCTTCTGAAAACAGCTTAACGAAGCTATGTTTGAACCTTTCGCTACAACACCTCCGAAACAAAGCGCCCTTTCTCGAAGATCGAGAACGCCTCCGGCTCCTCGCCGGTGCCGATGAAACGGGGGGCGATGCCGAGCTGGTCGAAGATCATGAAAGCGATGCCGCCTTTTCCGGAGCCGTCGAGCTTGGTGATGATGAGGCCGTCGAGCGGGCTGGCCTTGTGGAATTCCTTGGCCTGGCTCAGGGCGTTGGAGCCGGTGCTGGCATCGACGACAAGCAGGGTGAGGTGAGGCGCGGCCTCGTCTTGCTTGGCGATGGTGCGGCGGATTTTTCCCAGCTCCTCCATGAGGTTGTGGCGGGTGTGGATGCGCCCGGCGGTGTCGCAGATCAGGAAATCGGCCTTGGCCTCGATGGCGCGTTGGTGCGCCTTGAAGCAGACGGAGGAGGGGTCGGAATCCGCTTTCCCGGTGACGACCTCCAGCCCGAGCCGGTCGCCCCAGCGCTGGAGCTGCTCGACGGCGGCGGCGCGGAAAGTGTCGGCGGCGGCGAGGATCACGGTGTGGTCGCGCTGTTTCAGCCACATCCCGAGCTTGGCGGAAGAGGTGGTTTTCCCGGTTCCGTTCACGCCGACTACTAGGATTACCGTAGGTTTCCCGTCGGCGCGGGGAGCGGGTGCGGGGGAGTCTTCCGGCAGGATCTTGGCGAGGCGCCTGCGCGTGACCTCCACCACGTCGGCGGCGGTGACCTCGCGGCCGAGGTCGTAGAGTTCATCGACGATGCCGGTGCTGAGTTTCGCGCCGAGGTCGGCGGCGATGAGGTTCGCCTCCAGTTCGTCCCAATCGACCTCCGCCTGGTTGGTGATCTGGTTGAAGAGTTTTTTGAAGAAGCCCGCCATGGATGCGCGGGAGGCTAACGGGGGAATGGAAACTTAAAACCTTAAACTTCTATCCGGGCAAGAGCCCTCGACTTTGTGATTCAACCGCGAATGAATTCTTTGTCTTCGGATTCGGGATTGCGGGAGTTGTCTCCGCCCCACAAACTTCGGCCATGCCCCTGGTGAAAGTCCTGCCCGATATCCTCGCCAGCCAGGTGGCGGCGGGGGAGGTGGTGGAGCGCCCGGCGAGCGTGGTGAAGGAGCTGGTGGAAAACAGCATCGACGCGGGCGCGAGGACGGTGACGGTCGATATCGAGCGCGGCGGCGTGGGCCTAATCCGGGTGGCAGACGATGGCTGCGGGATGGCGCGCGAGGACGCGCTGCTTTCTCTGGAAAGACATGCGACGAGCAAGCTGCGCACGGCGGCGGATCTCGCCTCGGTTATGACCCTAGGCTTCCGCGGCGAGGCGGTGCCGAGCATCGCCAGCGTGGCGAAGTTCCGCATGCTCACGCGGCGCGCGGAGGATGTTTCCGGGACGGAAATCATCGTGGATGGCGGGAAAGTGCGCGATGTGCGCGACGCGGGCGGTGCGCCCGGGACGATGATCGAGGCGAGGAGCCTGTTTTTCAACATGCCCGCGCGGCGGAAATTCATGCGAGCAGAAAGCACCGAGGCCGCGCACGTGGAGCAGCAGATCAGGCTGCACGCGCTCGCCGCGCCGGGGGTGCGCTTCCGTTTCCGCAGGGATGACAAAGTCATCTTCGACCTCCCCGCCGCGGCCAACGCGGTGGATCGCGTGCGCCAGCTCGTCGGCAACGAGCTGGGCGGCGAGTTGGTGGCGATGCCGGAAAGACTGGCGCCGGGGATGAGCGTGAGCGGCTTCGTACTGCCCGCGAAGCACGCGCGGAAAGGCCGGCGGCACCAGTTCGTTTTCCTCAACGGCAGGCCCATCGAGGACGCGGCGGTGACGAAAGGATTGGCCGAGGGTTTCCGGGGAAACCTGCAGGAAGGCCTGCATCCGGCCGCGTGGCTGTGGCTGGAGATGGAGCCGCAGCTGGTGGATGTGAACGTCCATCCCGCGAAACGCGAGGTGCGCTTCCACCGCCCCTTCGAGGTGCGGGATCTGATCTCACAGACGGTCGCCGAGTGCCTACGCCCCTCCCCCGTCAGGAGACCCGAACCGCCCGCGCCCCGGGAAACGCAACCAACACCGCCCGCCAGCTACCCGACCTTTCATCCCCACCAACCCGACCTCATCGCCACACCGCCCGCCGAAAACGCCCCGCCGAAACGCCGCGCCCCGGATTTCCGCATCATCGGGATGCTGCAGGAGCGATACGTCATCATGGAAAGCGCCGACGGCCTCGTGCTCTTCGACCCCAAGGCCGCGCGCGAACGCATCCTCTTCGAGCGCCTTTCAAAAAGCCGCAAGGACGGCATGGAAACGCAAAGCCTGCTCGTGCCGTTACTCTTCGAGCTGGATCCGCGCGATCTCGACATCCTCCTTCGCGAGCGCATGGCGTTGCAGGAGGCCGGGATCGAGGTAGAGGCCTTCGGCGGCAATACCCTCCAAGTCCGCAGCCTTCCCGACGGACTTCCGCCTGGCGACCCACACGCATTCATCGACGATCTTCTCGAAGAACTGCTCCACGGCCCCGCCTCGGCGGGCAGGTTCGCGTTCGACCGGATTTCCAAAGCGATCGCCATGAAGGCTGCCCTGCGCGTGATGCCCCGCCTCACCGAAGCCGCCGCGCTGCTGGAGGAGCTTTTCCACTGCGATCTGCCCTACTGCGGCGCGGACGGGCGACCAACTCTTACTGAATACAATCTCAAGGACATCAACCGCCGTTTCGGAGTCGGCAGGACATAGCGCAAGGGCGGGTGGTACACGAGGACGGGATCGAACCGCCGACCGACCCGGTGTAAACGGGTTGCTCTACCGCTGAGCTACTCGTGCGTAAAGTGCGCGCAATATCGTCGCCAGCACCGGGTGGCAAGCCGATATTTGTAAATACGCCTCCCAAGGCCAGGGAGTTTGGCTTGGGTCTTTCGTTCCCATGACCTCTCCAGCCAAACCCCTACGTGGGGTCCAATCGTCAAAGTTGCTGCTTGGAAAAAGAAAAGCCCCGCCGATAATCCGCGCAACATGGGTTTGGCGGAACGAGACTATCCGAGAAGCGGCGGGATGATATCGCAATTGACACCCGTGGTGAAAGGCCTGCTGATCCTGAATCTCGGAATCTACTTCATCGATATGATGTTGGCAGGTGATGCTCCGGACGGGCCGCTCCGCAAGGAATTTGCCTTCAGAATCCAGACAGCCGTGCTGGAAAAGCACTACTGGGAGTTTCTTACTTTCCAGTTCCTCCACGGCAGCGTCGGCCACGTGCTCTTCAACTGCATCGGGCTGTTTTTCTTCGGCCCATGGTTAGAGCGCTGGTGGGGGGCAATGCGATTCATTTTCTTCTACCTAGTCTGCGGAGTAGCTGGTGGTGTTTTATACTCTACTCTTGTGTTTGCCGGAATCCTTCCCCGGATGATTCTGGCGACTTATTCCGACGGTAGCCAGGAATTGGTCAGCTCGACGTTGGTTCCCCTTGTGGGTGCCTCGGCCGGGATCTACGGCATCCTCGTGGGCGTGGCGGTGATTGCTCCTTCGATGCGGGTCTCACTCCTATTCCCGCCCATCACCCTTACGATGCGTCAGCTCGCCATCGCTCTGCTGGTCATTTCGGTGGGAGCCATCGTCCTGAAACTGGGCGGCAATGAGGGAGGAGAAGCCGGCCACCTCGGCGGCGCGATCATGGGTTTTGTCCTGATGAAAACCCACGGCTGGATAGGTTGGATGCGCGGCAAGACCGGCTCCCCGCGCGGCCGCCTGGCCTCCGATTTCACCCCAAAAATCCGCCCGCGCACCATCGTCGATCTCCACGGCCAATCGGAAGTGGATGCGATCCTCGAAAAGATTTCCCGCGATGGCTTTCAGAGCCTGACGGACGAGGAACGCGATACGCTTCACCGCGCGGCGAAGAACAGCGACTTATGACAGATGAGGAAATGATCAGAGGAAACGGTGTGCCGGAACTCGAACGGCTGCGCGCCATCATGCACCGCCTGCGCGCACCGGGCGGCTGCCCCTGGGACGCAGAGCAGACACACGAATCGCTTGTGCCCAACCTCATCGAAGAGGCCTACGAAACCGTGGATGCAATCCAGCGCGGCGACGACACCGACATCCGCGAGGAACTCGGCGACCTCCTGCTCCAAGTCTATTTCCACAGCGAAATCGCGCAGGAAGCCGGCCGCTTCGATCTCGATGCCGTGGCGAAAGGAATTTCCGACAAGCTCGTCCGCCGCCATCCGCATGTCTTCGGCGAGGCCGTCGCGGGCGACCCCGATGCGGTGCTGAAACAATGGGATGCCATCAAGCGCGGCGAGAAAGGCGAGGAGGATGTTTCCTATCTCCACGGCACCGGCAAAGGCCTGCCCGCCCTTGTGCGCGGCGCAAAGCTCCTCAAAAAGGCCGCCAAAGTCGGCTTCGACTGGCCAATGGAGACCGGCGTGATCTCGAAGATCCGCGAGGAGCTGTTAGAATTGCAAGCCGCCATCGACGCCCAAGACATGCCCGCCGTCGAGGAGGAGCTGGGCGACCTGCTGTTCTCCGTCGTGAACCTCTCCCGTTTCCGCAAGATCGACCCCGAAGTCCTCATGGCCCGCGCCAACGCCAAGTTTGAGCGGCGCTTTGGCGAGATGGAGAAAATCCTCAAGGCCGCCGGGAAAACCCTAGAAGCCGCCACGCTCTCCGAGATGGAAGACGCATGGATCGCCGCGAAGCTGCAGGGGTTCTGAGAAAAGCTGCGGGCTTTTGCATACCGGTAGGGCTGATCCGGCTCGGTAGGCTCTGATCAATAACGGAGGAGATGTAATCCCGAAATGGCAGTAAAACCGAAGGAGCCGATGCCGAGAGTGACCTGCTAGACCGTGCCGACGAAAATCAGCACCATTGAGAAGCCCAACAGTGTGACCGTCAGGCGCAGGAAACTCAGGAATTTTGTGGATTTTCGGAGAATCATGGGAAGGACGCGGTGCGGGCGAAGTTCTCGAATTTCTCACGGTTCGCCTCCACCAGAGCGGCCTCGCCGGTGATCTTGAAAAACCAGGTGATGTCATCCGCCTTGAGGATGGCGGTGGAAATCGCGGCCTTTTTCCCGTCGAGCACCGCCTCCGCGCTGACCATGTGAGTGACGAAAAGCTTCCCGGCCTCGCCGTCCATTTCCACTCCGATGGCCGGGTCATTGGCGCCCGCGAGAGGGGGGAGCTGGACTTGTCCGCGCCAGCGGTTCACGTTGTCGAGCACGCTACCGGAATCACCGGGCAGCGGGATCACCGAGACATCCGCCGTCGTGCCGTCCTCGCCTTTGATCTCGAAGCTCGCGACGCGCATCGAGCTGCCTTGGCTTTTCTCCCAACCTGCAGGCGCGATGACGTTGATCATGGAGGCTCCTTTTGAGGGCGGCGCGGCCTGTTGCTCGCCGGCGATGCGAACATCGGAGAGAAAATCCATGAACACCGTGCCGCCGTTTTCCCGCAGCTTAGCGGAGGAGCCAGTGAGTTTGAAATACCATGTCTCGGATCCAAGCGGCAGCACGGCGACGAAAACACCTTCGGCATCGGCGGGAGCCTCATCAGGATTGAGGTTGAAAAGCAGCATCTCGCGGTTGCTCTCGATCACCGGCATCGGCTGGCCGCGCACCTCATCTTCAGGCAGAGGCTGCATGCCCACTTGTCCACGCCAGCGGTTCACGTTCGCCGCTAGGCCGCCGCCGTCGCCGCCGAGTTTGGAAACCGTCAAACGCCCGAGTTCCGGCACCGTGTAGGCGGCGCTCAGGAACTTTCCCGCCTCCTCCGCTTTCCAGCCCGGCAAGGCGCGCCACGTTACAGAGTCCGAATGCTCCGCGTGGTCGCGCGCCCCAGCGTCCTGTGACGACTGCGCTTCGGCCTCCGGCTCGACGGCTACCTTGTAGGTGCGGATTTCCTCATCCTTGCAGGAGCAGAGCGCGAGGAAGAGAAGAAGCGTGTGTAGCGGAGGTCGTGGCATGGTGGTCTGTGGGGAATGGTTTGGGAAAAAATCGCCCGCAATGGGTGACTCGTCGAGAACAAGATATGCGGAATGATACGATGAAAATGGTAGGTCCGTCTATCTCTAGGACTACCCGCGCATCGTCTCCGGGTCGCCACCAGTAACTGAGCGCGTCCTTGCCTTTCGGCCTCGCACACATCAAGCCGGTTTTTGTGCTTCGGAAAAACATTCAATCAAGACCCCGCCAACGCACGTTGCGGATGAGAGCCGTCGTCTGCCATGTCGCGAGGCCGAAGGGAGCGCAGTCCTCGATCGGTCCCGGCCTGAGCGCGAGTATCTTTCCCTTGGTGTCCACATCAATGATCTTCTCACCGTCGATCCATGTTTCGATCCGCTCGCCGTTCCTCAATAGCCGGATCGCATACCAGACATCCGTCTCAAACGCGCGATGAAAGGTGGTCTCATTTTCCGAGGCGTCTTTGCCATCGATGGAGGAAATCCCGACGGTGCCGCCGCCCCATCCGCCTACCACGAGGGTGACGCATTCTTCCGGAGTGCGGACAGGAAAGGTCACCGCGCAGAAGAAATCCGTGCCATCGATGCGTTTCGCCATCAGCTCCAGTTCGAAGGGCGGCGAGGGCGGCGCGCCTTTCCAGCGTACGGCGGTCATCGTCTCGCCCCAGCCGAGCCGCAACGGCTCGCCGCTGTCGATCTCCCCGCCCCCCATACCCTCCCACTGTCCGCGCATCTCAATCCAAGAGCGTGCCTTCTTCTCGGGCGCTTCCCGCTTCCGGCAGCCTGCCGCCGCCAAGCCGCACAACACCATCCATTCTCTCCGCTTCATCCGGCGAGGATGCACGAATCCTTCCCAAATTGAAGTTTGAGTTTTGAAATTTGAAATTTAGCCTCGCCTCATGCTTTCCACCGAACGACTCACCGGCTTCGCCGACGAAGCCTCCCGCGACATCGACCTCCAGATCCGCGCCACAAAAGACCTGGGCTGGTCTGCCATCTCCACCCGCATGGTCGGCAACATGAATATCCACGACATGCCGGAGGAGGATTTCCTCGCCGCCGCCGCCAAACTCGACGCCGCGGGTATCACAGTCCCCGAGTTCGGCTCGGCGATCGGCAACTGGGGGAAAAAGATTTCGTCCGATTTCGCCATCACGCTCGCCGAGATCGCCCGCGCCATCCCACGCATGAAACGCCTTGGCACGCCGATGATCCGCATCATGTCCTACGCGCAGGAGCCGTGGGGCGAGGATCAGGACGAGGCAGAGCGCTTCCAACGTCTGCGCGAGATCGTGAAACGCTTCGCCGATGAGGGCATCACCGCCGTCCACGAGAACTGCATGAACTGGGGCGGCTTTTCCGCCGAGCATTCCCTTCGCCTCGTCGAGGAAGTCCCCGGCCTGAAACTCGTGTTTGATACGGGAAATCCGGTGTTTCAGCTCGACCGCTCAAAGCCCGAGCCGTTCCCATGGCAGGATCCTTTGGATTTCTGGCTGAAAGTGAAGGAGCACGTCGCCCACATCCACATCAAGGACTGTATGAACCCCGTCTCGGCCGATGTGGAACCCGATTACACCATGCCCGGCGAGGGTCAGGCAAAGCTTCGCGAGATCCTCGCGGACGCGCACAAGTCCGGCTACAAGGGTTGGATCGCCATCGAGCCGCACGTAGCTACTGTCTTCCACGCCCCCGATCCCTCGGCGGTCGATTGGAACCAATGCTACTCCTCCTACGTCGAGTACGGACGCCGCTTCGTCCGCCTCATCGCGTCTTTGTGAGGGGTTTGCGCGGCAATCATTTCCCCCAAGCTTGCATCAGCGTGGTGGCCATGTCGCTCGGCGTTTCCGCCACGGCGATGCCGCACTCGGCGAGGATCTTTTTCTTCGCCTCGGCGGTATCTTCCTCCCCACCGACAATGGCTCCGGCGTGCCCCATGCGGCGGCCGGGAGGCGCGGTGGCTCCGGCGATGAAGCCGGCGATCGGCTTCTTGCAATTCTCCTTCGCCCAGCGCGCGGCCTCCACCTCCGCCGTGCCGCCGATCTCGCCAATCATGATGATCGCTTCGGTCTCGGGGTCGTTGTTGAACATTTCGAGCACATCGAGGTGGGAGGTGCCGTTGATCGGGTCGCCGCCGATGCCGACGCAGGTGCTCTGGCCGTAGCCCATCTGGGTGAGCTGAAAAACCGCCTCATAGGTGAGCGTGCCGGAGCGGGAAACAACACCGACGTTGCCACGCTTGTGGATGTAGCCGGGCGCTATGCCGATGCGGCAACCGCCGTGGCTTTTCTCGCCGCGTCCGGGGGTCACGAGGCCGGGGCAGTTCGGGCCGACCAAGCGCGACCTCGAGTCTTTCAGCGCGTGCTTCACTCTCATCATGTCCATGACCGGGATGCCCTCGGTGATGCAGACGATCAGCTCCACACCGGCGTCCATCGCCTCAAGGATCGCATCGGCCGCGAACGGCGGAGGGACGAAAATCGCGGAGGCTGTGGCTCCCGTTTCACTCACCGCTTGGCAAACGGTGTCGAAAATGGGAACCACATCCGCGAATTTCTGTCCGCCTTTGCCGGGGGTCACGCCGGCCACGAGTTTCGTCCCGTAATCAAGCGAGAGCTGTGCGTGGCGTGCGCCGAAGGCGCCGGTGATGCCCTGCACGAGGACTTTGGTGTTTTCGTCAATGAGGATGGCCATGGATTTGTGTTAGGTTCGATGTAAATTTAGATTTCGAGTTTTCCGAGTATTTCGGCGGGGATTTTCTCGCTCAGTTCCGGATGGGTTTCGAGCAGGCGGGAGATATCGGTCAGATCCTTCAGCTTCTTGCTGCCCCGGCGTCCCTTGTCGGAGTAAGCGGCGATCTTTCCTTTGAGAGTATCTTCCAAAGAGGCGACACGCATGAGGATTCCGTGGACTTCCGTCGGCACGGAGTGCGATGGAAATTCCCCATACATCGCCTCGGTGCTGATCTGGATCGAGACCTTGGACTCGCCCTTAAAATGGATCGACCAGTCGAACCTGTTTTCGGAAAAACCTAGTCCTTTGAGTGCCTCCGCCGCTTCCTCAATTTTCTCAGAAGCGATGACCAGATCCACATCAGCGGTGGCCATTGGCTCGGCCGCCCAATGGTTCACCGCGAGGTCGCCGATCATACACCAGGAAATCTCACGCTCCTCCAACGCCTCCGGGACAATCAGCAACGCATATTTCATCCGATATGCGCCCAGTGCTTGTTGAATTCGTCGAGGCTAGTGGCCGCTTCCGGATTTTTCTTGTCGGCTTCGAGCCGTTTTTCCAGCTCCAGAATGAGATCTTCTGAATCCGCTTCACCGTCAAAATCCGGCGTCACGAAAGGCAGGAGATACGTGAATACCTCGTTCTTCTCCTCAAGCGAGAGTCCGCTGAGTTGCCTTTCAAGTTCCGCTTTCATAATCGCACGATAACCAAAGCTCCGGAATCAGCCAACCGCTTTCACGATTTTTTGTGCGCCGTCGGCCATGGTGTCGGCGGTGACGATGTCGAGGCCGGAGGCGGCGAGGGTGGCTTTGCCCATTTCCACGTTGTTGCCTTCGAGGCGGACAACGAGCGGGATGGGGAGGCCGGTTTCCTTGGCCGCGGCGATCACGCCCTCGGCGATCACGTTGCAATCCATGATGCCACCGAAAATATTGATGAGGATACCCTTCACGTTCGGATCACCGAGGATGATCTTAAATGCGGCCGTGACCTGTTCCTTGGAAGCGCCACCGCCCACGTCGAGGAAGTTCGCCGGCTCGCCGCCGTAGTGTTTGATGATGTCCATCGTCGCCATGGCGAGACCCGCGCCGTTCACGAGGCAGGCGATGTTGCCGTCGAGTCCGATGTAGTTGAGATCATATTCCGAAGCGGCGACCTCGCGGGGATCCTCCTCTTCCTTGTCGCGCATTGCGACGATGTCCGGGTGGCGGTAAAGGGCGTTGTCGTCGAAGCCGAACTTCGCATCCAGCGCCAACACGCGGCCGTCGGGGGTGGTGACGAGCGGGTTGATCTCCAGCATCGAGCAATCGCACTGGATGAAAAGTTTGTAGAGGTTGGAAAGAAGTTTCCCGAACTGTTTCGCGATGTCCCCAGAGAGGCCGAGCTCAGCGGAAATTTTCCGGATCTCATACGCCTGCAGGCCGAGCAACGGGTGGACTACCTGGCGGAAAATTTTCTCCGGCGTGTCGTGCGCGACGTCCTCGATACTCATGCCGCCCGCCGTGGAGGCGACGATGATCGGCGCGCAGGTGGCGCGATCCATCAGGATGGCGAGGTAATATTCATGCGTGATGTCCACCGCCTCGGCGATCATCACTTTCCGCACCAGGCGGCCTTCCTCGCCGGTCTGCACGGTGACAAGGGTTTCGTTGAGCATTTTCCCGGCGAACTCTGCTGCCTGCTCTGGGCTTTCGATGAGATGCACGCCGCCTTGGAAGCCGTTCTTGAAATGACCCTTGCCGCGCCCGCCCGCATGAACCTGCGCTTTGATCACCAGCTTCGCCCCCGCGAACTCCCTGGCAGCGGCGGCGGCCTCCTCCGGGGATGAGGCCACCTTGCCCTTCGGGCTCGGGACTTGGAATCGGTCAAACAGCTCCTTGGCTTGGTATTCGTGGATGTTCATGGATCGTGGCGGGGAAACCCGCGCGGCTTTTATCCCTTGCTAAGCGAAGGGGTCAAGCAAGCCCTGCGAAAAGTTCCGCTCACCCCTCCCAGCTCCGCGTCCTCAGCGCTTCGGCGGCGGCTCGCGCCTCGGCTTCCTTCTTGCTCTTGCCCTTTCCCGCAGCCAGCAGCTTTCCCTGCCATGTCACCTCTGCCTGGAAAACGCGGCGGTGATCCGGGCCGCTCTCGCTGACAATCTGATAGACCGGCGCCGTGGGATGGATGGCCTGGAGAAATTCCTGGAGTTCGCCTTTGGGGTTGCGTTCGTCGGGGCTCTCCACCATGCCCTCGATCTCGGCCTCGAATAGCCTCAGGATCATCGCTTTCGCACCATCCAGTCCGGTGTCGAGATATACCGCGCCGATCAGGGACTCGAAGGCGTCGGCCAAGGTCGATAGCCGCCGCCGCCCGCCGGTGGCCTCCTCACCTTTCCCCAGCAATACATAGTCGCCGAGGTGGATCACCATCGCGAACCTCGCCAGCGCCCGGCGCGAGACGACGCGCGAGCGGAGTTTCGTGAGATGGCCTTCGGGGGCGACGGGAAAAAGCCGAAAGAGGGCTTCCGTCACTACGAGTTGCAAGACCGCGTCGCCCAAAAATTCAAGCCGCTGGTTGTCGAAATGAGGACGCTGCGACTCATAGGCCAGGCTGGGATGGGTCAGCGCCTCCGCCAAAAGGAGCGAGTTGCGAAATTTATATTGGATCCGGCTCTCCAGCGGTTGCATCGGGAAAATATCCTTTTTTTCACCGCTTTCTCCGAGTGTGGCTCCATTGCCAGACACGGGAAAAAAGGTGGGGTGATCGACGGGACTCGAACCCGCGACAACCGGAATCACAATCCGGGGCTCTACCAACTGAGCTACGACCACCATTTCAGGCGGGCGACTCAGTTACAACAGAACCAAGGCGTTGCAAAGGGAAAAATCGGTTCATCCGTTTGAATCGTTGAACATTGAAGTTTGAAATTTCAGACTCCGGCGTGTCCTGGCTCCTCACCAAGCTGATTCGCTTCTACCAGCTCGCCATTTCCCCATGGCTGCGCATGGCGAGCGGTGGCCACGGCGTATGCCGCCACGATCCCACATGCAGCCACTACGGCATCGAGGCAATCAAAGTCCACGGCGCGCTGAAAGGCACCTGGCTCACCCTACGTCGCCTGCTCCGCTGCCACCCATGGGGCACGCATGGATACGATCCGGTTCCGAAAAAGCCCTCTAAACCGGCCTGACCACCGCCCAGCCCCGCGACCACGAAAGCCTCAGCCGCATCGCGTAAAGTTCGCTCAGCGAGCGGTCGTTCAGCGTCTGCCGCTTCGGCCCGTCGCCGATCACGCGGCCGTCCCTGAGCAAAATCACCCGCGTGATTTCCGGCAGGATCTCGCCGGGGTCGTGGGTCACGAGGGTCAGCGTCGCCCCGCCCGCAGCGATCCCGCGCAGCGTCTCCAGAAGTTTCAGCCGCGCCGCGAAATCAAGCGCGGTCGATGGCTCGTCGAGCACCAGCGCCTCCGGACGGTGGACGAGCGCGCGGGCGATCAGGAATCGCCGTTTTTCTCCCGAGGAAAGGTGCCCGAACTCCCGCCCCGCCAGCTCCGTGATCCCCACGTCCGCCATCGCCTTCGCGGCCAGTGCTTTCTCGGCGGCGCTGAAACGCATGTCCCGCGTCCGCCCGTAGGCACCCCGGAATGCCGAGATCACCACATCTGCGGCGATCTCCGCCGGATGGAACCGCTCCACCTCCTCCGGCATCACGATCCCGATCCGGTGCCGCAGCTCCTCAAGGCACCACAGCTCCCCGCCGAAAAGCCGGACCGAAGTCCCCGGATTCGCCTCCGCCCGCAGCTCGCCGGTCATCAGTTTCAGCAGGCTGCTTTTCCCCGCGCCGTTCGCGCCGAGGATCGCCACGCTCTCCCCGATCCGCAGCGTGAGATCCAGCCCGCGCAGCGCCACCACATCCCCGCGCCAGACCTTGGCGTGGGTGGTTTCGAAAAACGGTTCGCTCATCCTTTTTTCAGCAGTTTGTCATACTCCGTGTGGTGTCCGATCCAGATCCAGACGAGTCCCTCGGGCCGGTCTTTGGCGATCGCCCGGTAGTGCGCCCCCACACGAGCCGAACAGAACACCCCCACCTTTTTCAACCGCAGGTTCGGGTTCTCGGGATGGCTCTTGAAGATCTCGAAATTCTTATCCGCGAGTTTCCTGATGTGCAGGGGCAGCTTGTCGTATGCTTCCCAGAACCTCGGTGAGGCGAAATGCTTCATAGCTCCCGGCACCGGCCCGCTTCGAAATCCGCATCCGCCGCCTTTCCAAGCTCATCGAGCTTGCCTCCGAGCGCATCGGACTCGAAATCCGCGTCCCACTGATCAGCCACCAGTTCCTCCAGCCATGCGGAAAACTCCGAGAGTTCGCCGGGCGGCAGCGTCTTCACCGCGTTTTTCAGTTCCAGGATACCCATGTCCGGAAGCTAGCAAACCGCGCCGGGACTTCAACTCATTTGGCGATCAACCCCCGCATCCTCAGATCCGCGCCGAAGTTTTTCCACGTCACCTCCCGCAGCTTCACGGATGCCGGGAAACCACCCGCCAGTGCCGGGAGCGTGCCGCCACCGCAGAGAACGGGCGCATGGTAAATCACCGCCTCGTCCACCAGCCCGGCGGCGAACATCGCGGCGGAGAGTTTCCCGCCCGCCTCGATCATCACGGAAAGGACGCCGCGCTCGCCCGCGAGTTCGCGCAGTGTTTCCTCCAAGCCGCCGCTGTGGACCAACGTCCTGGCCTTCCACTCGTCGGTGAAAAGCGGCGCGTCGTCCGGCATGGATTTCGGCCTGTCCGTGAGAACCACCCGCCAGGGCTGCGCGCGTCCCTCCAGCAGTTCCGGCACGCGGATGGTCAGGGCCGGCTTGTCGCGGCGCACCGTCTCGCCGCTGGTCAGGATCGCATCCACCTCCGCCCGTAGCCGTTGCACATCCGCGCGCGATTCCTCGCCGCTCAACCACTGCCCTTCGCCCTCCGGCCTCGTGATCCGCCCGTCCAGCGACATCGCGCACTTCCAGATCACCCACGGCAAGCCCGTCCGCTGCACCTTCGCGAAGGGTCGGAGCATTTCCCCGCATTCCTTTTCCAAAACCCCCGCCCGCACCTCGATCCCCGCCTTTTCCAAAATGCCATCCGCCGCGCCCGCGTGCAACGGATTCGGATCTACACAGCCGTAAACCACCCGGGAAACCCCCGCCGCGATCAGCCCGCCCGTGCACGCCAGGGTCTTTCCCACCGTCGAGCATGGCTCCAGCGTCACATAAGCCGTCGCCCCCGCCAGGCATCCTTTCCCATGCACCGCCTGCGCCGCTGCCATCGCCTCCACCTCCGCGTGCGGCAACCCCGCCCGCCGGTGCCATCCCGCGCCGAGAAATTTCCCATCTCTCACCACCACCGCCCCTACCGGAGGGTTCGGTGCCGTCCGGCCCACACCCTTGCGCGCCTCCACCAGCGCCAGAGCCATCCATTCATCATCCGTCATCTCCGGAAAAATGGCTGTACCCTTTGACCAAGTCCAGCGCGGTGTAGCGGGGCGGTTGTGTTAGCACGGCATCACTGCACCCGGAAACTCCGCAGGCTATCTCTCACCCGGAAAGGCATGAACCCATGGACATGGACATCCGACGAAGTCCGCCGCCGCGACAGCGCGAGTCCCTTCGCGGCGGCTCCTTGAAGCTCCGGTTTCTCCACGCCTCTATGGCGAAAAGCCCCTTCCTGATCCTCGAGTCGCAAGCCGTTATGAATGTTGGGAAACCGCTAAGCCCTGACACGCAGGGTGCCGGTGGATTGGATGAATGCGGCGATCTCCGCGAGGAGAGCGTCGCACTGGCGTGTCCACTTCGATTTCCCACGGAGGATCATCGTGCTCTCGCGCAGGCCGGTGAAGCGGATGTCCTCCGCGCCCACCTCGCGGAGCTGAGAAAGATCCGCACGGATCGTTTCGAAAAACGCCAGCTCGAAACCGTTGCCGGCGGAGCGCGCGGCCTCGACCAGCGAGACGGTGAGCGGCGGGGCTAGCGGCTCCAGCTTTTCCGCGATGCGCTCGCAGCCGATCTTCACCAGCATTTTCCGCATCCGCTCGAAGAGATCCTCCAGATGCAGCAGCCGCAGCGCGCACTGGTTCTCCAGGTAAAGCTCCATGCCGTTGCGGATTTCCGGGATCAGCGGGAAATCCTCATGGTCGGCCGCGCGGGCGGCGCGGCGCAGGGCGTCTTCCAGCCACGCGGTATCGTAATCGAGCACCTGGTAGGGGCCGATCTGGAGTGCGGGGCGGTTGCCGATGAAGGAGATCAAAACGGTGACGGGGGTTTTCTAACAGCAAAGGCTCATTCCTTGAAGAGGCGGCGCTGGAAGGTGTCGCGAGCGGCGCGGCGGGAGAGGGATTGGATCTCGGCGATGAACTCGTTGACGTTCTCGAACTGCCGGTAAACGGAAACGTAGCGGACGTAGGCCACCGGATCGATCTGGTGGAGCTTGTCCATCACCTTCGCGCCGATGGACGCGGAGGGCACCTCGCTGAGATGGTCCTTGTGGAGATCGGTCAAGATCTCCTCCACCGCGCGGTCGAGGCGCTCCATCGAGACGGGCCGTTTCTCGCAGGCCTTGATCAAGCCGCCCATCAGCTTCTCGCGGTTCAAGGACTCGCGCGTGCCGTCCCTCTTCACCACGCGCAGCTCGGTGCGCTCGATCTGCTCGTACGTTGTATACCGGTAAGTGCATTTCAGGCATTCCCTGCGCCGCCGAATCGTCGTTCCGTCTTTCGAGGAGCGCGAGTCGAGCACTTTGTCTTTCTGGGAGCCGCATTGGACGCATCGCATGGGTGAAACGGGAAACAATGCACCACAGCCTACCGCCACCCATGGCACCGTCAACCCCAAAACTACGGCATATTTAGTAGTTCATCCCGGAAAGTCCGGAAATCCGGTGTGTTAGTTTTTCAAAAAGCGGGTGGTGCCTTATCAAAACCGCCGCTCACTCATTGATCAACACCCGCAGCGCGTCATGCGCAGCCGGCTCGTCCTCGCCGACAGGCATCGCCTTGACCAGCTCCGCCACCATTTTCCCGCCCGCCCCATCATAGCTCTTGAGAAAAGCGGAGAAGTCCTCGCTCGCCTTCTCATCCGCCTTATCACCTATGGCTCCGGCCGGCCCCGTGGATATAATCCGGTCCACCGGACTCAAGGCAAGCACACGCGCTACGGTGACCGCAGTATTCACACATCCCGACCCCATCTTGGCCGCGATCACCCGGTGCGCACCCACCCTGTATTCGAACACCACCGTGCCACCTACTAGGTTCATGGTACGTATCGGATTGCCCGCCGCAGCCTCGAACGCCGACTTGTCCTCGTCCAATGCAAAGAAGAAACCGACGGTTCCCGGATAAGCATATCCCGCATAAAGTAAAACCAAATAACTTGACAAGTAATACCCTTGGAAGTAATACTTATCACATGAAAGTGACGGTCAAAGGCCAAATCACCATTCCTATCGCCATGCGCGAACGCTTCGGGTTGCGACCGGGAACCGAGGTTGAGTTTGTCGCCACAGAAGGGACTCTGCAGATGAAGCCGCGCAAGCGGAGCCGGAAGAAGGCGAGCGCCTTCGATCATTGGCTGGCCAAGGCGGCGGGTTCGGCCCAAAAAGGCATGACCACGGATGAAATCATGGCAATGACCCGAGGGGAGGATTGAGCCCATGGTTCTAGTCGATACCAACGTGCTGCTCGATATCGCGACCCAGGACGCGGTTTGGTTTGAATGGTCGAGCGGGCAGCTTGCTTCCTTGATCAACACGCGGGAGGCCGCCATCAATCCGGTCATCTACGCTGAACTCGCCCCGCTCTACCGGAACGCGCGGGAACTGGATTTGAATCTGGTCCCTCCCTCGGATTTCCGCCGCCTGACCTTACCGTTTTCGGCAGGATTTCCTGCGGCCCGTGCGTTTCAGGCCTACCGCAAATCCGGCGGCCAACGGACAGCTCCACTGCCCGACTTTTTCATCGGTGCCCATGCAGAGGCGGAAGGGCTGGTGTTGTTGACACGCGATGCCGCCCGGTATCGGACGTATTTCCCGAAGGTGAAGTTGATTTGCCCATGACGGCACAATTCATGAAGCCGAATTCATGAAGCCGGGCTTTCTGAAGATGGTGCCCAAGGAAGGCCAGTGGGAAAACACCCTCCGCTACGACCGCAAGAAGCGGCGCGTGATCCTCAACGGAGTGGAGGTCAAGTGATCCCGTTCCATCCGCGCGAACGATGCCTAACGGACGGAATGGTCTTGTGAGAGGAGGGGATACCGGCATCCCTTGCGCGGCTGTAATTTGCTCCTACGCGGCACCCAACGCAAAATCAGGGGTTGGGACTGAAGTCCCCTCATCTGTGCCAAAACCTTCACGAAAGAATTCTTGGCAGGGCGGCTCGGAGAGCTACAATTGATCAGCGTTTCAGTTTTCAGCATTTCAGCTTTACCCAAATCCCCTTTTCCCCCGCCTCTTTCAACGGCCTTCACACAAAAAGTAAACTCCTGCAGTATGCAATCCATAACAGTCAACCGGAAAAACCTCATAATGAAATCGAAGGGGTTCAAGGTCAACGGTGTGAAAAGCGGCGCTTTCGGTGCCTTGTTCGCTTTTATTTTGGAACGAACCGCGGGGATTACGGGGGTGTGGCATGCGGTGGTTTTTGCAACTTTTCTTGGTGGTCACACTCTCCAATCCTATGGTGCTCTGGTTAGCGTTTGGGATTTTCAAAACAACGTGAATGATTCGCAGGGTACTTTTAATGCGACACCGATCAGTAGCCCAACTTATGCGGCGGGGGTCATCCAGCAGGCCATCAATCTAAATCATGTGTCGAATCAATACGCCACGGTTCCGGCCATGGGTAGTTACTCAAATGCCACCGTATCAGCATGGGTCAGGACGAACGATGCCAACTCTCCAGGTAGCCAAGCGATTTTTCATAGTACGCAATACGCGAATGGAACGCCTCACTTTTTGTTAGAGTATGGCAGAGATAACACCGTGACGGGGATGGTGATCGATATCAGGACCGGTGAGATCAAGCTCAACGGTGCTAACAGCCCGATTCAAGAGAATACCTGGTATCACGTGGCCTTCAGCTATGACAGATCGCTTCAAAGCCTGCGGCTCTATATCGATGGCATCGAGGTGGGAAATACCGTGACTGGCAGCGCAGTGGATCTCAACCTGGATAACATGGTTA
>JAGYIF010000019.1 GCA_018402735.1 Pelagibacteraceae bacterium | reverse complement strand
TAAATGTCCAAGCGGCATTTTTAATACCCAAGGTATTCCCGCCCAAAAACCAAGACCTGCGAGCAGGGCTGCAGATAAATTTAAATAATCTTTTACAAAAAATGTTCCGACAATCCCGGTTAATCCAGAAACCCCAGCTGCCACATAAATCATGAGGGGTGGTATATAACTAATACGAAACTGCCGAGCCAAATCTGTAAAAGGATCAATTAAGCATGAATATAATTTTTTCATTTAACGGGGGAAAAATATTTTTATGTTAAAGTGATGACTAAAGACAATGCACATACTAGAAATATAAAATTGTTCTGACATACTTTAAGTGTAGCAAGTAGCCTTCCTAATCATGAATTGTAACAAAAAACCAATCCCTTTCCTATGATATCTTTAGCTTAGATCTATTAGCTTGAGACTGGCTTGGTATTTTTGAAGATGTAAGTCCTGGTAAATTAAAGGATGAATACAAACAAACAAAACTTGTGTCCCTAATAATAAAAGATAAAAATATCACAAAAAAAAATAATGAAAGTTCACATCATTCACGAAAACGAGGAATGGACTCGTCCCTTAGTAGCTGCTCTTGAGCAGTTGCAAGTACCCTTTGTTGATTGGCATGTGGAACAAGCGAGCATCGATCTAGGCACAGCCCCGCCTCAAGGCATTTTTTATAATAGAATGAGCGCGAGTTCACACGCCAGGGGTCACCGCTTTGCACCTGAATATACGGCAACTATTTTACATTGGTTAGAGACGCATCAGCGACGAGTGATTAATAACAGCAACGCCTTAGCTTTAGAAATTAGTAAATCATTACAGTATGCTCGTTTGCAAGAGGCAGGTATTACAACACCAAGATCAATATGTTGTAGCAGCCCAAAACAAATCATCGCTGCTGCAAAACATTTTAAAGAACCATTTATCATCAAGCACAATAGAGCAGGTCGTGGTTTAGGCGTGAAATTATTCAACAATCAAGCAGAATTAGAAAAACATGTACACAGTTCATCTTTTGAAAATTCAGTGGATGGGATTACTATTCTTCAAGAATATATCGAGGCTAATCCAAAAGTCATCCACCGCCTAGAATTTATTAATTCCCAATTTTTTTATGCAGTGCAAGTAGATGCTAGCGATTCTTTTGAACTGTGTCCGGCGGATGCATGTAATATTGAAGAACAATTTTGTCCAACCAATCCTGATGGTAATAAATTTATGATTATTCCTCAGTATCAGAATGCTAGTATAGAAAAATATAAGAAGTTTTTAAAGGATAACCACATTGAAATTGCCGGTATCGAATACATCACGGCTAAGAACGGAACTCACTACACCTATGATGTTAATACCAATACTAATTATAATTCGACTGCTGAACAAAAAGCAGGTTTATTTGGTATGAAGCAGATTGCTCTTTTTCTGCAACAAGAATTGCATGCAGTCTATGCTGCCAATCGTTAATCATCCAGATTACGTTGCGCAAATAGGGGACGATCATCGCTTTCCCATTAATAAATTTGGCGCTTTGTTTCAATTACTCCAGCAAGATAAGATTATCAGAACGGATAATTTATTTATTCCAGAACCAGTCTCGCATGCAGATTTGCTCAAAGTACATAAGGCAGAATATATTGAAAAAATTGATAACTTATCTTTATCTAAAGAAGAAGAGCGCAAACTTGGATTCCCGATGGTGCCAAGTGTCAAACGCCGGTCGTATATGGCAACTGGCGGCACTGTGTTAGCGGCGCGCTTAGCTTTGCAATATCAATTAGCCTGTAATACTGCAGGTGGCTCGCACCATGCCTTTGCGGGTGCTGGTAATGGTTACTGCGTGTTTAATGATGTGGCGGTTGCAGCACATAGTTTACTCGCACAAAAGTTAGTTCGGCGTATTTTAATTTATGATCTTGATGTTCATCAAGGCGATGGTACTGCAGAAATTTTTAAAAACCATCCGCAAGTATACACTTGTAGCATTCACGCCAAAAAAAATTATCCAGCAAAAAAACAACAAAGTAATCAAGATATTGAGCTTGAGGAGCATTTACAGGATGAGGCGTATTTAGCTATTGTTGAAGATAGTTTACAGAAATTGAGCAAACAGTCTTTTGATTTTGTATTTTATGTAGCAGGCGTTGATGTGCATGAAGATGATAAGTTAGGCGCCTTACGTATTACAACCAATGGTATCATAAAAAGAGAACAAATGGTTTTGTCGCACTTTTATCAACGCAAGATCCCAGTGTGCGGAGTATTGGGGGGTGGGTATAATAAAAGTTTTGAGCATTTAGTATATTTGCATTCTATTTTGCATCGCACTTGTCATCATTTAATTCATCATGGAACTTAGGCAAGAAGCTCTAAAACAGTTAAAGCAATTTAGTGAGCAACATCTTTCATCTTATGCTGCCAAACGTAACTTTGATTATGGCCCAAAGATGCGAACTAATACTAGCGTCTTATCAAAATATATCAGCCACCGCATCATTGATGAGCTAACCGTGCTGCGATCTGCTTATGGAGCATATCCTTTTGCTCGAATTGAAAAATTTATTCAGGAAATAATGTGGCGAACTTATTGGAAAGGTTGGCTCGAGCAGCGGCCTCAGGTTTGGCAGGATTATGTAACTGACTTAGCTAAGCTCAGGTCACAAACACAAACTGAGCAATACCAACAAGCCATTCAAGCTGCTACAGCTATTCCTTGTTTTAATGATTGGGTCAAAGAATTACAAACTCATGGTTATTTGCATAATCATGCAAGAATGTGGTTTGCTAGTATCTGGATTTTTACCCTAAAGTTACCTTGGCAATTAGGAGCAGATTTTTTTTTAAAACATTTACTGGATGGTGATGCTGCAGCAAATACTTTAAGTTGGCGCTGGGTAGCGGGGTTACATACAAAAGGCAAACATTATCTTGCAACAACTAAAAACATTAATCTATTTTCAGGTACAACTTATTCCAATCTTCATCTTAATGAAACAGCCATGCCTTGCATCGAAGCAAAACAATATCCAATCACTCCATTGTCTTTCACTAATCCTAATTATGATAATGCCTTATGCTTATTTCATTATCTAGATTGTTCTTTTGCCGAACAATCTCCATTAGTCAGTAAATCTAAACAAGTTGCAGTTTTAGATTGTGTGTCGCATCTACGTTCTTTGCAGTACGCTAGTCCCGTTTTAGATTTTAAACAAAAAATACAATCTCAATTACAGCAACATCTTGCAACTTCACTTAACAAAGATGTGCCAAGCATAAGCGAGGAGCACTTAGCAAATTTTGTAAAAAAACATAATATTACAAAAATAGTAATGCCGTATCTAACCACTGGTTATGAACATGACTTGGTAGAAAAGATAAAAAAAGAAATGAAAGAAGTTACAATTGAGTATGCGGTGCGTGATTATGATAAGTATTGTTGGCCCTTTGCCAGCAAAGGTTTTTTTGCTTTTAAAGATCAGATCCCAGGGATCATTGCCAAATTTATGTAAGAGGAAAAGTAAAGTAGAAGAAAACTAGGGCGCTTTGCGCCCTAGTTTAAATTTATAATTAGCCTAATTTTTTTAAAGCTTCTTGTAACGCTTTTACTGAATCAGCGTGTTTACCTGCTTTATGATCTGCATCACCTTTGTCGCGTAATGTTTTTACTTCTTTAAGAGCATCTCCAGCTAATGTTGTCGTCGCTATTTTTGCATCTACTTGCTTTACTAATGCTGGACATTGTCCTGCATAAGCAAATGATGAAATAAATAAGCTAGAAATTAAGATGGCTAGTGTTTTTTTCATGTTAGTTTTCCTTGTTAAATTGGGCTGACACTATCAAACCTAATAGATTGTCAATTATCCATATAGCCAATCTTTGTTCCATGAGGCCGCATCTTTGGTATGCAAAATAAGGATAGCGAAATTAGTTCTAGCAGCTATTAATATCTAGCATTTCTCAATATGGACGTGGCTTTG
>JAGYIF010000018.1 GCA_018402735.1 Pelagibacteraceae bacterium | reverse complement strand
TAACTGATGTTAGAAAATTTTTATAATGGAAAAATTTAATACACTTAAAAGTATCCCTGCTTATCTGCCAATCGTAAATGTAGATACAGACATGATAATACCAAAGCAATTTTTAAAAACGATTAAAAGAACTGGTTTAGGCAAAAGTTTATTTTTTGAAATGAGATATGATGATGCTGGAAATCCGATACAAAGTTTTATTCTCAACCAAGAGCCATTTAATAAGTCAAAAATTTTAATAGCAGAAAAAAATTTTGGATGCGGCTCTTCAAGAGAGCACGCTCCGTGGGCTTTATTAGATTTTGGTTTTAAAGTTGTAATTGCCCCTAGTTTCGCTGATATATTTTTTAATAATTGTTCAAAAAATGGAATCTTAGCAATCGTTTTACCTGAAGAGAAAATAAAAGAACTGGCTGAATTTTCTAAAAATAAAAAAGAAATAGAAGTAAATTTAGAGGAACAAAAAATTACTAAAGGCGATAATCAGCCAATAGAATTTAACGTTGATGCTTTTCAAAAAGATTGTCTAATACATGGTCTAGATGATATTGGCATTACATTAAAAAAATCTGAAAATATTACAAAGTTTATTTCTAATCAAAAAACAAGAACTCCCTGGCTTTTTTAAATGACAAAAAAAAATATTTTGTTGTTAGCGGGAGATGGTATTGGCCCAGAAATAATGTTAGAGGCCAAAAAAATCATTGATTGGTTTAATAAAAATAAAAAATTAGACATAGATTATTCGGAAGAATTAGTCGGTGGAGCCTCATATGATGAAAACGAAACTCCATTAACAGATCAGGTCTTATACAAAGCTATGGATAGCGATGCAGTTCTTCTAGGGGCTGTTGGTGGACCTAAGTGGGATACTGTGGATTTTGCAAAAAAGCCAGAACGAGCATTGTTACGATTGAGAAAAGAAATGAGATTATTTGCAAACTTAAGACCAGCTATATGTTTCGAGGAATTAGTAAGTGCATCATCTTTAAAACCAGAAGTCATATCTGGATTAGATATTCTGATTGTTAGAGAATTAACGGGTGGAATTTATTTTGGAGAACCACGTGGAATTGAACCAATAGAAAATGGAGAAAGAAGGGGTGTGAATACCCATGTTTATACATCTAAAGAGATTAGAAGAGTTGCTAAAGTAGCTTTTGATTTAGCCTTGAAGAGAAATAAAAAAGTAACATCAGCAGACAAGTCTAATGTAATGGAGGCTGGATTATTATGGAAAGAAGAGGTGCAAGCTCTTTATGATGAGCATGCAATGTACAAAAGTATTTCATTAAACCACATGCTAGCTGACAACTGTGCAATGCAACTAGTTCGAAACCCTAAACAATTCGACGTAATAGTTACAGATAATTTATTTGGAGACATGTTATCGGATGAAGCTGCTATGTTAACAGGCTCTCTTGGAATGTTACCCTCTGCTTCTTTAAGTGAAAAAGATAAACACGGCAGGACAAGATCAATGTATGAGCCATGTCATGGATCTGCGCCCGATATAGCTGGAAAAGGAATTGCAAATCCTATTGCTATGATTTTAAGTTTTGCAATGGCTCTAAAATATTCCTTAAACTTTGACCAAGAAGCAGAGCTATTAGAATCAGCGATTAAATTAGTTTTAAAAGATGGATTAAGAACAGCAGATATTACGGAAAAAGGTAAACAAAACGTATCCACAACTCAAATGGGAGATGCGGTAATAGCAAAACTGGAGTTAAAAAAATGAAATATAATATAGCAATCGCTGGGGCGACAGGTAACGTTGGACGAAAAATAATAGAGGTTTTGGAAAGAAGAAACTTTCCTCTAGATAATCTTTATTTGTTAGCTTCAAAAAAAAGCGCCGGGAAAGAAATTTTATTTAAAGAAAAAAAACTAATTATAGAAGAATTGGAAAGTTTTGATTTTTCAAAAGCAACCATCACTTTTTTTTGTTGTGGATCTGTAGTTACCAAAACGCTTGCTGAAAAAGCTGCTAAATACAGTATTATAATTGACAATTCTAGTCTCTACCGAATGGATCCAGATATTCCACTAGTAGTTCCCGAAGTAAATTGGCAAGATCTTAAAGATTACAAAAAGAAAAATATCATAGCAAACCCTAACTGCTCTACTATGCAGCTGGTTGTAGCTCTAAAACCACTACATGATTTATTTAATATAAAAAGAATTGTTACTTCCACTTACCAATCAGTTTCTGGCGCTGGTAAAGAGCCCATGGATGAATTGATTGAGCAAACAAAACAATTTTTAAATAAAGAAACAATTCACCCAAAAAAATTTACTAAGCAAATTGCTTTCAATGTTATTCCGCATATCGATGTTTTCGCTGATGATGGATATACAAAAGAAGAACTAAAAATGGCAAATGAAATAAAAAAAATATTAGATAACAAAATAAAATTAACCGCTACTTGTGTCAGAGTTCCAGTGCTTGTCTCTCATAGCGAGTCTGTTAATATTCAATTTGAGAAATCATTTTCACTAGATCAGATTTATACAACACTGTCAGCTGCAAGCGGTTGTAAGGTGATAGATGAGAGAAAAGACGGAGGATACATAACTCCTTTTGAAGCTCAAGATAAGTTTGAAACCTATATTTCAAGAATAAGATTAGATAATACAGAAAAAAATTGCTTGAATCTTTGGATTGTTTCTGACAATTTGCTAAAAGGTGCAGCATTAAATGCGGTGCAAATTGCTGAGACATTAATAAATAAAAATCTTATTTAACATAATGAGTGATTTGGAAAAAAACAGACCCCTATCTCCGCATTTGCAAGTGTACAAGTGGCAACTGTCCTCACTTTTATCCATTACTCACAGATTAACATCTATTATAAATATAGCAGCAATTTCTTTGATTTGTTTGTGGATTATATCTTTGTACTTGGGAGAAAATTATTACAAATATTTTCAAATACTTTCATCAAGCATGGTAGGAAAATTTATATTGATCGGTTTCACATGGTCCTTTTGTTATCATTTGTTAAATGGGTTAAGACATTTGTCTTGGGATTTTGGATACGGATATGAAATAAAAATAGCTAATTTTTCTGGACTACTAGTTGTGATAGTTTCTTTCTTGTTAACAACAGCACTATGGTTTTTTATATGAGGAATATTGCAGTTACAAAATGGATTATGCAAAGGGCTACAGCGATAACACTTGTTCCCTTGCTTGTATGGTTTTTGTCAATTTTTATTGATTTAATTCAAAAAGATTACCAAACAACATTAGTCTTTTTTGAAAACGATATTAATTTCTTCCTTTCGATTATTTTTTTAATTGTTGTTTTTTTACATATGAAAATTGGTACAAGTGAAATATTCGAGGATTATATACAAAATACACAGTACAAAATTGTCGCTAATTTAATCATTTCTTTATTTGCGATTATTTTGCCTCTATTAACTATTGTGTCTTTGATATTAATTAAATTTTATTAAAAAATGGAAAAGTACAAAATTATTGATCATGAATATGATGCTATCGTAGTCGGAGCAGGAGGTTCTGGCTTGCGAGCTGCAGTTGGACTATCAGAGGCAGGATTGAAGACAGCCTGTATATCAAAAGTATTTCCAACAAGAAGTCACACAGCTGCAGCACAAGGTGGGATATCAGCAGCACTTGGAAACATGGGTGAAGATGATTGGCGTTGGCATATGTATGATACTGTTAAAGGAGCTGATTGGTTGGGCGACCAAGATGCAATTGAATTTTTATGTAAAGAAGCACCGCAAGCAGTAGTAGAATTAGAGAAGTATGGTGTACCATTTAGCAGAACAGAAGACGGAAAAATTTACCAAAGACCGTTTGGTGGAATGACTAAAAATTATGGCAATGGTGTTGTTCAAAGAACTTGTGCAGCAGCAGACAGAACTGGTCACGCAATTCTACATACTCTGTATGGACAGGCTTTAAAAAAAGATACAGAATTCTTTATTGAATATTTTGCTTTAGATTTATTAATGCACAACGGAAAATGTCATGGAATTTTAGCATGGTGCTTGGAAGATGGAAGCATACATAGATTTAGAGCTAACATGACTATTCT
>JAGYIF010000017.1 GCA_018402735.1 Pelagibacteraceae bacterium | reverse complement strand
AACAATTAATTATGAATCAAAAGGAACTATTACAATGAATTTTCATACGTGGTAAAATGGTTACTATTATAAATAAATATTCATACCTTAAAATATAATCAAAATGAAAACATTTGCTTTACTATTTTCTTTAATTTTTTTATCATCTCCGTTACTCGCACAATACCCAGATTGGTTCCCTGATGAGTTCAAGAATAAAAAGTTTTGTGGAGAAATTACATTTGAACGGAAATATGATAGGAATGCGATGGGAATGGGTTATAACTACGATCCAACACAGAATTTTAGCCTTTATATTGAATTATACTTTCATGAAACAGGTTTATATGGAAAGTTTGAAGAAAGATCTAAATCCAAGGAAAAAGGGTTCGTAACTATGAGAAAATATAAATATGAGACATCCTCTCCAAAATACGAAAATCAGCGCACACAAAAGTCAATTATTTATAAACTTCTCACCTCGGATGAGAACGAAGCAATGAGTTCTAGTGTTAATGCTTCCCCGCCTCCCTTCAAAATATATTTACATAAAATTACAGAAATAGATTATACTTATCCAGACCCAAAAACACCTTCCGAACAGAGAGAAATTAACCAACAAAAAGAATATGATAACAGATTACCTGATAAATCTTTTTTACATATTGATTATAAACCTTCAACATCTTCTGATATTTATGGCAACTGGACATATGGAGTAAAGAATATACAATTTGTTGAAAATTTAAATTTACCTTTTGACAAATTTTGTGGTACTCTCAAAACAGAATATGAAAAAGAACAAGAAAGATTAAAAGAGCAACAAAGGGCAAGGGAAATTGAATCAGAAAGACAAAAAGTTACAGAGTTTCTAAAAGATTTTAATAATAAAACCTCTGAAGAATGTTTTAATTTTATGGAAGGTTTAAAATATCCCAATAATAAGGATATGGTTAAAGTTCAATTAATCAGTCTTTTAACTAAGGAGATGAATAAAAATCAATTTACCATAAGTGAAAAAGATGTTATCAAAATAGTTCATGATAACCTAGAATATTTTCAGGAACTGCCTGACAGTACATTCACCTTAGTTATAAATGAGAAAGGAGAAATAATATGCTTTGAAAAACAAATTGGTACAACAAACCCTCTAACCATAGAAAAGTTTGGTTTCGATATTCCAGTAAGATCTCAAAAAGAGATTACATTAGAAAATCAAATAGTTTTTACTGGTGATGAAAAAACTGATAAGATATACGTCAATAAACAAGGCACTTACAAGCTCCCCCTTTTTGGTAAAAGGTTGTATAGAGCCAATTTCTTTAATAATGCTTTTCTTGAAAAAGATGAAATAATACATTTATATGTTAATGAACAGGTCCCTAAAGGAAAATATATTGTACATAGGGTAGGAAATTTAAAAACATTTGTAAACGATAATGAAGTTGGTGAAAGTATTCAATATTACTTCAAGTATGAAGAGAAAAGATTAAATAAAAGAATTCCTAAAATAATTTGGAGGGTTTCATCACTTTCGTTTTTAACTTTATTAACTATTGCTGATAACTAAAAAGGATGAAAAAAATTATAAATATCCGCAATTTATCATAATCCTGTATAGTTTGCAATTACAAGTCTATCAAATAGTTTCTCTCCAAAATATCTTCGATTTAACTTGTAACAAAACTCATTTAGGTATAATTGAAGAACTTACCTTTGATTTTATGATAATTACCTAACAGATTCCTTTTTGCACTACTTATTGTGGCTAATGGGAAATCATCAAAAAGTACACTGTGTGATTCTTTAACCGATATATGTAGTACAATCACAATTAACGAAAACGGAATTAACTCTATTCTAAATAATTTCAAAGAATTTGTAAAGATGGGAAAGGAAAACAACTACATTCCTTACAAAGAAATATTCAATTTAAGAACAATTATTAACGAAGATGTATTTATCAATTATAGAAGCGTTTCTAAAACTAAAGCAATGAAACTTGAGATTTGGGTAAACGGTTTAAAGTTTGAAGTCCCTACAAATACATTCATTACAAATTTGAAAATATTTAATGAAAAGTTGAAACTCTAACATATTTAACGAACAAATTAATTGGTTTTGTTAATCTTCAAAAGTCTCGTTCCTGAATTAGAATGGGGCTTTTGTTTTTTTACTCTGCCACTTGCATATACAATTGACGAATTGCAGACTAAAAAACGTGAAAAAATAGCTTACAAATTGATGTAAAAAAATTGCTTTAGAAGCAAATTACCACTTTCATACTATTTATAAACTACTCAATTACAGTTAATAAATATGAAAGTCAAGCCACTTTCTTTGTTCATTTTTTAAGTTGTGAAGGATAGTAGTTTGTTTGTAGTATACAAACAAGCTTAGGCCTCAAAAAAGCTTACAAAACAATTATAAAATTTATATTATTATGAGAGAAAAATTAAAAGAACAGATTCACAATTTCTTACAGAACTATGAGGGGTTTTTTCACTCAGAAAGTGAAGTTCAAATTCTATTAGCTAAATATTTATTAGAAACAGACAATTATGATAATGTATTTGTAGAATATAACATTAGCAGAGATTTAATTCCTGATTATCCTTGGGTGAATGACAAAAAGATATCAATTGACATAGTTATTCAGCAGAAAAGTAACTACATTCCTATAGAAATCAAATATAAAACGAGAAAGCAAACTTTTCCACATCAAGTATTTGGTTCAGAAACAAATGTCAGTTTATTGAATCAAGGGGCTCAAAATGAAGGATGCTACAGTTTTTGGAAAGACCTTAGAAGGCTTGAAATTATAAAAGAAACATTCAAACTCAAACAATCAGGAATTGTCTTGTTCATAACTAATGACCAATCCTACCTGAATGAACCAAGACAAAATGTTCAATATGGTCCTTTTTCAATTCATCAGGGACGTAAAGTTTCAAATAGTAAAGTTTTAAAATGGGATGCTACGTTAAGAGAGATCAAAATTAGTCGGGCCCAAAAGTTTCCAGAGTTAAAAATGTCTAATGACTATGCAATTGATTGGAATGATCTAAAAATTATTAATCATAAATATTTATTGGTTTAATGCAGCAACATTTCTCACACAGAATACTTCGTTTAAGCATCTACACTAACCGAAAATTCAAAAGACTAATGAAACTAAAAATGAAACTTTGCTAAAACCCAACACTCCAACTAAAAAACTTCTCACCCATGCAAAAAGACAATCAAATACAATTAACAAATGAAATCATAGAAACGGCTTACCGTTTACTGACGCATAAACTTGCTCACGGTGGATTAACAGCCAATAATGAAGCTGCATTTCAACTTGAATTTGGACATATCTTAAAAACACTCGGACAGTTGTACGAATTTAGAGTAGAAGACAAATTTCATCTTGAATTTGAGACCTACATCCACCTCAATGAACAAAGCATTAAAAGCAAGTCCGACAAGGCGCGTGTTGATTTATTGATAACCTATCAAGACGAAAACACCAAAACAAAAGCAGCAATTGAATTGAAATTTTTTAAAAAATCCAATCACCGAGAGCCTAACAACCGATACGATGTATTTAAAGACCTATCGAATCTAGAACTGTATAAAGAAAAAGGCATCGACTTATGCTACTTTATTTTAGCTACAGATCATGAACACTATGTCAATCAGGACCACTACTCAAACGATACAGCTGACTTTGATTTTAGGGATAATCAAACCTATAAAGCGGGGGATGAGCTAGAATACAAAACTGCAAGCCCATACGGACCAAGCATTCAGCTAAAAAATGATTATACGTTTAAATGGGACAAAGTGAATGATTTGCATTTCTTATTAGTGAAAGTGTAAATACATTAAATTCCAAAAAAGAATAAAGTTTGTACCACTAAACCTACTCAACACCTATAAAATCAACCATCTTTTATAATTAATTGGTTTATTAATTTTCAACAGCCCCGATCTTATAATGGAAGGGGCTGTTGTTTTTTCTACCCAGCCCATCCTTCTCTATCTAAACTTCTATATTGAATAGCTTCTGCCAGATGATTCGTTTCAATGTTTGGGCTGCCATCTAAATCGGCTATGGTTCTTGATACCT
>JAGYIF010000016.1 GCA_018402735.1 Pelagibacteraceae bacterium | reverse complement strand
TGAAAACGATGTGGATATAGTTGGCATTAGCTCTTTGTCAGGAAGCCATCGAGCTCTTATACCAGAGCTTGTCAATTTGATAAAACAAGATTCCTTAACCCCAAAGTTAGTGGTAGTCGGAGGGATAATTCCAAAAAATGATCGTGAACTCTTAATAGAGGCAGGCGTATCTCACTTTTTTAATCCAGGCACCAAAATTCCTTCTGCAGCTCTAGAAATTCTAGAATCACTTGAAAAACTAATTATCCAATCAACCGAATCCTAAAAATATGATATCGATTGAGAGTCTTTTAAGTGGAATTGAGCAAAATCACATGCCCTTTTTAGCGCATGCTCTAACTATCATCGAAAGTTCAAAACCAGAACACTTTGAATTTCAGTCAAGATTGCTCTCTCAAATGAAGAAAGCTTCAAAGCTTTCAAAAAAAATAGCTTTCAGCGGCCCCCCAGGAGCAGGGAAAAGTACTTTAATCACTGAATTTGCTTTGCGACTAGTGAATAATGACCGAAATGCGAAAATTGCAATAATCACAATTGACCCAAGTTCGAAATTTACAAAAGGTGCTTTATTAGGGGATAAGACAAGGATGAGTAGATTAATGAATATCCCTAATATTTTTATAAGACCGTGCTCTTCTTCTGGGAATTTAGGAGGAATCTCAGACAAAACAATGGAAATGATTTCCGTTTTTGAATTTGCAAACTATGACTATATTATCACCGAGACAGTTGGAGTTGGACAATCAGAAATTAGCGCATATTTTATTTCGGATCTTTTTATCCTAACACTAATCCCAAATTCTGGAGATTGGATTCAAGCAATGAAAAAAGGGGTACTAGAGGTATTTGATCTAATTGTTATGAATAAAAGTGATCTTGACCCTGATGGCTGCGGAAAATCAAGTAAAGAATTATTAAGTTCTTTAGAATTAAAAGATAATCTTGATTCGGACCTAGTGAAGAAAAGGATTTTTTGCTGTTCCTCAATTACAGGATCTGGTATTGATGAGCTGATTTCTGCAACAGAATACTGTCTGAGTAATGAAGAAATGATTCAAAGAAAGAAAGTTGAAAAATCAAAAAACTTTGAAGTGTTTTTTGAGGAGAAATTAACGTCACTATATCTTTCAAGAATTAAAAATGTAGAAAAAAACAGAAAACAGTTTGACCTGTCAATACAAAATATTTTAGACAACAAGTGGTCCTTAAACGAGGGTCTAGAGTTTTTAATGGGAAATGCAACTTTGAACTTATGATTGCCAACAAATTTGATCACATTGGAATTGCAGTAAAATCTATCGAGGACACTCTAGAAACGTTTGGTAAACTTTTTCAGTCTAACAAGGTTAAAATTGAAACGAATGAAGCTTTATCTTTAAAAATAGCAATCATTTATTTTGAGGGAATTAAGCTAGAATTAATTCAACCAATAGATGAAAATGAGATTGTAGTTAATAAATATTTAAACAAGCGAGGGGAAGGTATTCACCACTTAGCTTTTCTGGTAGAAAGTGTTCAGAAAAGTTTGGATAACGCAAAGTCTAGTAGATTTGAATTAATCGAGCAAGTCCCAAGAAAAGGTGCACAAAATAAATATGTCGGCTTTCTGAATCCAAAATCAACTAATGGCTGTTTAATTGAATTCTGTTCTCATTCGAAATAGAGAAACCTTTTTAGACAATGAAAGTTTATACAAAAAACGGCGATAAAGGAATCACTAGATTAATTTCAGAAAAAGAGGTTCTAAAATCTGATCCAAGAATTGAATTTAATGGGCACTTAGATGATTTAAACAATATTATAGGTAACTTAAGGTCAGCTGACTTACCAAGAGAATTACATGTGGAGCTTTATGAATTTCAAAAAGCTTTATTCTTAGTTAGCGCGATAATTGCTCAAGACAAATCCGACATAGAAAAGGAGATCAACTTAGCAATAAATATTTTAGAAATAAGAATGGATTCATGGTTGAACGAAATAGATTTGATACCCAAGTTTATTATTCCAGGAAGCGATCCATACCTTTATAAGATTAATATAGCCAGAACAAAGTGTAGAATAGTAGAAGTTCTCTTCGTAAAGCTATTAAATTCATTAGATTACAGCCCTAACCTGATAGTGTTTTTTAACAGATTGTCGGATTACTTTTTCGTTTTCGCTAGATATTGGGCAAAAAAAAATGGAATAAAAGAAGATTACTGGACAAAAGGTCAATGATTATATATTCTTAAAGTAATTCCAGATAAGGAAATTTATTTTTCACTTAACAGTAGCTACTTTAAGCTTTAAAAAAATAGTATAAAATGAATCTCAAAGGATAAATTTTTCAGTGACTTCGTTATCCTATAATTCACCGAGTTTTACTGCGCCAAATGGCTGTGAATATAGAAAAGAAAAGCGCAGAAGCCCAATGAGCTAGAGATTTTCTAGTAGCGGTAGTCTTAGCTAAAATTCAATCTTCAGCATTATACTTCCTTTACCCATGGTCATATCCAGAAGTATGATAATAAAGGTTATTCGTTAAGGTCAAATACAATGGCAGGGAAACTTAGACTTTACAAAATAAAATCGATAGTCGAAACTGAAAAGATTGATACCTTTAAGTTTAAGGAAAATACATAATCTCGAAATCTACTCTTTAAACAAAAGATGACAGCTATTAAAACTTAGTGCCTATGATGGAAAAAGATATATACTTCGAAAATGATTTGAATTCGATCCCGAGTGTTGAGTTAGATCGCCTTTACAAAGCTCAGATTAGAGTTAATTCCGAAATACTCTACAATGAAACTATCTTCAATTACTACTCCAATAAAAAAATTAAAAAATTGTTCTTTGAAGGGGTGAGTTCAATTACTGTTTGTTCTGAAAAAAATCGAATCGAATTTCCGAAAGGTATATTACTAAAATACCTACCCATTCACATTTTTTTTAAGGACTCTACTGATATCCAACAGGTACTCGAAGATATTTACAATTGGTGTGAAAGGAATAACGAAAATTTCGAAAATTGGAACGGGAGTTTAGTCAATTATAACATTCAATTCAATGAGGATCTAAACCAATTACTACCAATAGGCGTTAGATACCATTGTTTTGCTGCCGAAAAAAGTTTGGAATTCTCAAATTCTAATCTATATAACGAAATATTTAAAGTGGTCAGCAAAATAGATTCAAGGCTATCAAAAATTAAATCAACGGATGAATTAAATCGTTTTAAAGTCGAATTGAATCTAGGAAGAGATATCATTAAAAATATGGTAGGGATCCGCAGTCTTAGGTTATTATGGAGAGAATTGTTGCAAAAAAACTTCGCAGCCTCAAAAAATTATCCTTTGTGGATAACTGCCAAAATAGACGCCTCAAATTTTACGGAAAAAAATTTGATTGAAACAACGTACATGATGAGTTCCTCTTTTTTGGCTATGGCCGATGAAATTTCATCTTTTGTGCAGAAACCTTCTAGGGCTAACCTTGAATTTCTTAATTTTTTAAGGCCACAGTTTTCGATTATTAAATTTGAATCAGGTCTAGATAATACCGTTGACTCTCTAAAAGGCTCCTATGCTGTAGACACCCTAACTTATGAACTTACAAAGCATATTTTTAATCAGTTGAAAAGTTCAAAATGAAAAACTTGATTTACAAATCTGAGTTATTAAAAGAGGAATGTCCGGGAAAGGCTCCTTTCCTACGCGGCCCATATCCTAAAATGTATTTAGATAAACCATGGACTATTAGGCAATATTCTGGATTCTCAACAGCAAGGGAAACAAATCTGTTTTATAAAAAAAACTTAAAAGCAGGACAAACCGGTCTTAGCGTAGCATTCGATTTACCAACACATAGGGGATACGATTCAGATCACCCAAGAGTTAAAGGCGATGTTGGAGCCTCAGGTGTGGCGATAGACTCAGTAGAGGATATGAAATTACTTTTTAAAGGAATTGACCTGGAATCAGTATCAGTTAGTATGACAATGAATGGTGCCATAATACCAATTATGGCCTTTTTTATTGTTACAGCAGAGGAGAATAATGTACCACTTGACAAATTAGAAGGCACCATTCAAAACGACATATTGAAAGAGTATATGGTACGAAACACCTATATCTATCCACCTAAAGATAGTATGAAAATTACAGGAGATATTATTGAGTTCCTCTCAACGAAAATGCCAAAATTCAATAGCATCTCAATTTCTGGTTACCATATGCAAGAAGCCGGTGCTTCTCCAGAATTAGAGCTAGCACTAACTTTGGCTAATGGTTTAGAATATGTTAATCTAGGAAAGTCAAAAAATCTCAAATTAGACGATTTTTTACCAAGATTTTCCTTTTTCTGGGGTATTGGAATGAATTTCTGGAAAGAAATTGCAAAGCTTAGAGCTGCAAGGGTGGTTTGGAATTACCTTTTAAAAGATCTTGAAATAAATAATCCAAAGAGTTCAATGCTTAGGGCGCATTGTCAAACCTCTGGTTGGAGCCTAACCGCAAAAGATCCTCTAAACAATATTTCAAGGACTGGTTTAGAAGCTATGGCCGCAATTTTAGGTGGAACCCAAAGCCTTCATACAAATTCATTAGATGAGGCATTAGCATTACCTACTGATTATTCTGCTGGTATAGCGCGAGATACTCAATTATTCTTAAGAGATAATTCCGGGCTAGCAAATATTATTGACCCTTTTGGAGGATGTCATATTCTTGAGGAGAATACGATAGAACTGATCAATGGAACTTTTAGGTTAATTCAGGAAATACAAGAAATAGGAGGAATGACCGTAGCTATTGAGAAAGGGTGGGCACAAAGGAAAATTGAAGACAGCGCTCTTGTCAAACAGGCTAAATTAGATTCGGCTGAAGAAAAAATAATAGGTGTGAATTTTATGGATGAACGACTAGAAGATACTAACCTAGATATTTTATCAATTGACGTCGATTGGAATAGAAAAGAACAATTTAAAAAACTAGAAGCCTTAAAGAGAAAAAGAAATCAAAATGAGGTAAGTGTTGCTTTGAATAACATTAAAATGGCTGCAAAGGCAGGAAATAGAAATCTATTAGAATTAGGAGTGGAAGCTGCACGGGTAAGAGCAACATTAGGAGAGATAAGCATGGCATTAGAGAGTGTTTATGGCCGATATGAGGCTCAAAATTCAATTACTAACTCTGTCTACACTGCAAACCACAATCAAAATAATGAATGTATTGATGAAGTCTTAATTCAATCAAATAAATTTTATTTGAATCATGGGAGACGTCCAAGGATTTTAATAGCAAAAATTGGGCAGGATGGCCACGATAGAGGTGCAAAAGTAGTCGCTAGTGCGTTTTCAGATCTAGGCTTTACTGTCGACCTAGGTTCACTATTTCAAACTCCAGAAGAAGTAGCCAAGCAAGCAAT
>JAGYIF010000015.1 GCA_018402735.1 Pelagibacteraceae bacterium | reverse complement strand
GGATGAATTTGCAAAAAATGTTACTAAAAAAAGTGGCGGTAAACTTACTATTGTGACACATGCCAATGGCTCTTTGTATAAAGGCGATGCAATCTTTAGAGCAGTTCGAACTGGTCAGGCTCAGATTGGTGAAAGATTCATGTCAGCTTTAGGAAACGAAGACGCTTTATATGAAATTGATTCAATTCCTTTTTTAGCAACTAGCTTCGACGAGGCAATGAAATTGTACCAAGCTTCAAAAGCAGCAACTGTAAAAAGTTTAGATGCTAAAGGTTTAGTATTATTGTACGCTGTGCCATGGCCTGCGCAAGGACTTTACAGTAAAAAAGAAATCAAAAGCCCTAATGACTTAAAAGGTTTAAAGTTTAGAGCTTATAATCCAGCAACTGTCAGAATAGCTGAATTAACTGGCATGACTCCGACGAAAGTTGAAGTTGCCGAAGTTAGTCAGGCTTTTTCCACAGGCACAGTTGAAAGTATGATTACTTCTCCAACAACTGGCAAAGATACTAAAATTTGGGAAAACGGAGTTAAATATTTCTACGATATTGCTGCGTGGTATCCAAAAAATATAGTAATTGTAAACAAGGATGCTTGGAATAAGCTAGATGCTGAAACTAAAAAATTAGTATTAGCTGAAGCTGCTATTGCTGAAAAAAAAGGCTGGGACGTTGCCAAAGCAGGTGATGCGGCTGATAAAAAAATACTTGCAAGTAATGGAATGAAAGTAGGTGTAGTTAACGATTCCGTGAAAGCTTTATTTCAAAAAGTTGGAACAACTTTAACACAAGAGTGGTCAGCAAAAGCTGGAGACACTGGTAAAGCAGTAATTTCAGCTTATAAAAAATAATTTCACATTAAATCAAAAGGCCGTATAAACTCATACGGCCTTATGATAAAAAAAATAGATACATTTCTTCACAAGCTCTATCTTTTTTCTGGTTACGTTGCCTCTTTTTTTTTAATTCTAATCGCAATTTTAATAGTACTAAGTATTTTAACTCGTACTTTTGATTTTTATATTGCTGGTCTTAACGAATACTCAGGATACTGTTTGGCTGCAGCATCATTTTTTGGTTTAGCATATACTTTTGAGGTGGGTGGTCACATTAGAATTACATTATTTATTGAAAAAATGAGCAATAAAATAAAATCTATATTTGAAATATGGTGCTTAACAGCAGCATCGATATTTTCAGGTTTTTTGTCTTATTATCTAATTAAGATGACTTATACATCCTATTTGTTCGAAGAAAGAAGTGAGGGAGCGGATGGTATTTTGTTATGGCCTCCTCAAATTACGTTAGCTATCGGAAGTTCTTTATTATTTATTTGCATAATCCATCAATTTATCAAAAGATTAAACAATAATGGATGAATTCTATTTAACTATATTTTTTATAGTTATCCTTTTGTTTTTTCTGGGTAGCGGAATTTGGGTAGCTCTAAGTATGATTGGAGTATCGACAATTGGAATGATGCTTTTCACTACGAGACCCGTTGGAGATGCTATGGCTACTACTATATGGGGCACAGCATCATCTTGGACATTAGCTGCATTACCCCTCTTTGTTTGGATGGGAGAAATTTTATTTAGAACTAATTTGTCTGAAAATTTATTTAAAGGTTTAGCCCCATGGCTAACTAAATTACCGGGAAGTTTATTACATGTAAATGTTCTTGGATGTGCAATATTTGCTGCTATATCTGGATCGTCAGCTGCAACGGTTGCAACAGTTGGCAAAATGGCCATTCCTGAATTAAGAAAAAGAAACTATCCAGAAAAAATAATTATTGGAACATTGGCAGGATCTGGAACACTGGGCTTACTGATTCCTCCATCCATTATCTTAATTATTTACGGAGTAACTGTTGAGGAGTCTATATCAAAACTTTTTGTAGCAGGAATTATTCCTGGAATTTTTCTTGCTTTATTATTTATGATGTATGTAGTGATGTGGTCTTTGTTTAATAAAAAATTAATGCCAAAAACCGTAGAGAATTTTTCTTTTAGACAAAAAATAATTAATTCGGCAGAACTACTTCCTATTATTATTTTAATAACTGCGGTCATTGGCTCGATATACACAGGTATCGCTACTGCAACAGAAGCTGCAGCATTAGGAGTTGTTGGAGCATTAATTTTATCGTATTTTCAAAAAAGTCTTGATCTGACTAATTTCAAGTTATCAATATTAGGAGCTACCAAAACTTCTTGCATGATTATCTTTATCTTAGCTGGAACTACTTTTTTATCATTAGCCATGGGGTTTACGGGTCTTCCTAAAAATTTAGCATTATGGATTAATAGTTTAGACTTATCCCCCTACACACTCATTTTTGTTTTAACTATCTTTTATATAATTCTTGGCATGTTTTTAGACGGAATCTCGGCTGTCGTATTAACAATGGCAATTGTAGAGCCTATGATACGTCAAGCTGGATTTGATATGATTTGGTTTGGAATCTATTTAGTTTTAGTTGTAGAGATGTCACAAATAACTCCACCAGTTGGTTTTAATCTTTTTGTTCTTCAAAATATGGCTAATAAAGATATTTATTATATTGCAAAAGCAGCATTTCCTCTTTTTTTAATTATGATTTTAGCAGTAGTGGCGATAGTACTTTTTCCGGAACTAGCTTTATGGTTACCGAGTAAAATGGTTAATCCTCTATTATAAGAATTTTTTAAAAGTATTGAGTGGCTTTAACTCAAATCCTTCGGCTAGTAGTCCTTCTTTTAATTTTTTTGCTAGAGGTACGGCCGTTATGCCGTCACTATGAAGACAAATAGTATCAATTTGGCAGGATATTTTTTTGCCAGAATAACAACGTATTGATTGCTCCGTTAGCATAGTAACAATGTGTTCTAAAGATTCTTGCGGATCAGTAATTAAAGCATGTGGCAAATCTCTAGAAATTAATCTTCCATAATCATCATAATTTCTATCGGCAAATATTTCACAAGCAACTTTCATATTAAGGTCATTACCAGCCTTCTCCATTTCGGATTTTGCTCCACACATGTAAATAAGATCTTTATTAAATTGCTTAATTGCTGTGCCTATATCGTATGATAAATTATAGTCTTCACAAGCCATATTGTTTAATGCTCCATGAGGTTTTACATGAGTGATTTTACATTGTTGTTTGTCAGCAATACTGGAAATAATTTCTAATTGATCTAGAATAAGTTTGTTAATTTCTTTTGAAGATAACTTAATTCTTTTTCTTCCAAAATTTTCCCTATCATTAAAAGATGGATGCGCTCCTATACTAACATTGTTTTTTTTTGAAATTTGCATAGTTCTAATCATAGTGCTTTCGTCGCCCGCATGAAAACCACAAGCAACATTTGCGGTATTCACAATTGTTAAGAGGGTAGGATCATTGTCTGTTGAAGTGTGAATTGAAGTTTCACCAAGATCACAATTAATGTTAGTTTCCATATGTTTTGTTCATATATATACTTAAATTTTAACAAAATAACATGATTAAACAAATACTAAATTTTGGAGATCAGGGTCTTATTTGTGATTTTGGTGATGAAGTAAAAAAAGAAATAAATCTAAAAGTTATTTCACTTTTTAAAATAATAAATTTCAAAATTAAAAATAATGAAATCCAAGGAATTAAAAACTGCACCCCTTCTTATAATAAATTAATTATTAATTTTAATCTTGAAGTCATTTCGTTTCAACAACTTTCAAAAATTGTAACAAGTGTGCAAGAACAGGATTTGAACAAGATATTAGAAAACCAAAAAACTTGGAAGATCCCTGTATGCTACGATGAAGAATATGGAATCGATCAAAAAAGAATCTCTGAGTATACTGGTTTAAGTATTTCTGAAATTCTAGATATACATCAAAAAACAAATTTTTATATTTACATGATTGGTTTTATGCCAGGCTTTCCATACATGGGAGATTTAGACGATAAACTATACACACCCAGATTAGAAACACCTAGAGTAGAAATATTAGATGGATCGGTAATTATAGCTGAAAAATTTTGTGCAATTTATCCTTACAAAAGTCCTGGTGGTTGGAATATTTTGGGAAGAACGCCAATTAAACTTTTTGATCAACATTCAAAAAATCCATGTTTGCTTTTTCCTGGCGATAATGTTGAATTTTATAAAATAAATTTAGAGGAGTTTAAAAAGTTAGCATAAAGTTATGAATATTATTTTAGTAGAGAGAGCTGGAACTTCGTCATCTTATCAAGATAGAGGTCGCCTAAATTTGCAATATATCGGTATTGTTCAGGGTGGCTGTATTGATGAAGATAATTTTTTATTATGCAATGCAATCTTGCAAAATAATTCTAATGAAGGATTAATAGAATTTGCTTACCAGGGTCCTAAAATTAAAGTGGTCGATGGTAATTGTAAAATTGCAATAACAGGAGATGTTATATTTAATATTATAAAATCAAGTGGCACCGTTATAAATGGAGAATGCTATCGAAGCTATAATTTAAATCAAAATGATACATTGGATGTACTAACCACGTCAAATTCGGTTTATGGATATTTAGGTTTTGAGGGCGGGATAGATTTGCAAAAATATTTTGGAAGTGTTGCTGTGAATTCAAGATCTAACCTAGGCCCAAATAACGGTAAGAAACTGTCTAATAATGATAAAATACAATTAAAAAAAAATATATATACAAGCGATGAGTATATTTTAAGAAGAATTCCGGAAAAGAATAGAAATACTACAATTAGGGTATTAGAAGGACCACAAGAAGAATATTTTTCTAATAACGGTTTAACGACATTTTATGAAAAAAGTTTTTTAGTTTCTAATTTGACGGACAGAATGGGCATGAGATTAGAAGGATCTAAAATTGATCTTGTAAAAAGTCCGAATATAAAATCAGAAGGAATTATTAAAGGCTCCATTCAAGTACCTGCTAGTGGCCAACCTATTATATTATTATCTGATCATCAAACTATTGGCGGATATCCAAAAATTGCAATCATTGCTTCTGCTGATTATGATCATTTAGCGCAAACTCTGCCTGGAACTTCATTAAAGTTTAAAAAAATAAATCTAAGAGAAGCTAATATTTCTTATCAATTAAAAATCAAAACTAGAAAAAACATAATAGCTTCGCTTCAAAAAATATAACTATAAGCTTAGCCAATACGGTTTTGTAATTTTAATACTACCTTGCTTAAGTGGTATTATTTGATCAAATACATTAACTTCTTCTATTTTTATTACGGCAAAGCAATGAGGCTCAATAGATATAATTTTTCCAACTATGTTTTCATTAATGTTTATGTGTTCATTTATCTCTACGCTTCCAGAAATGATTTGAATTGGCAAAACTCTTTTTCTAATTTTATTTTTTAAGTTCATGCGAGCAGTATTTTCTTGGCCCACAAAACAACCTTTTTTAAAACTAACCCCGTGCAACTCC
>JAGYIF010000014.1 GCA_018402735.1 Pelagibacteraceae bacterium | reverse complement strand
ATTAAGTTCCCGCCTTGATCAACGATGTGTACAGGTGAAAAACAAATGGAGAACCTCGGATTCGCTTCCAAAAAATCTACCTGTTTTTGTAGTTTACAATTGTCGATCCAATAATCATCGCCTTCACAAAAAGCGATATACTTCCCAGTTGCACGTGGCAACACTAATTTTGATACGATTCCTGAACCCTTCGATCTTTGATTCTCTGTCTGAAATATTGCGAACAACTTTTCAGGATACAGTGAACTATACTTTTCAATAATTTCTTGGCTCTTATCTGTAGATGCATCATCATGAACGATACATTTTACTAAAAAATTGACCTGTTGATTAACAAAGCCATTTAGTGTTCTACGAATAAACTTTGAATGGTTGTATGTAAAACATATGACACTTACTAATGGTATTTCTGTTATCATTCTAAATCTTTATAATGGCTTGATTATACCTTGAAAAGGTTTAGCGGGATTTCCATAAACCTTTGTTTTTGAAGGAATACTTTTAACAACATTAGAAGCCATTCCAATGAAGCAATCATCACCAATTGTTATAAAGTTATTAGTACATGAGTTAATTCCAATAAAATTTCTATCTCCCATAACGATATTACCGATTGTAGACTGAGTTGCAATAAAATTATAGTCTCCAATTTTTGAATCGTGTCCAATAGTAACATTACTTTGGATAGTACAAAATTTTCCAATTTCTGCATTTGGATTAACTACAGTATTCGCCATTATAATGGTACCATTACCAACTTTTGCACTTTGTGAAACCATACAAGATGGATGAACAAATGAAAAATATCTTCTCTCAGGTATTTTAAAGCTATTTTTTAGGTCAATTCGTTCTCTTAATATATCAGGCCTATAGATTTGAAAAATAAACCCTACATCATTAAAGTTTTTATACCTTTCGTAAGCATTATAAGTGTTACACAAAATGGGAAACCCATTTATCTCTTTTCCATTAGAGAGATCATCAAAGGCAAAGCCCAAAAACTCTACATCCGATTTCCATTTTATCTGAGCATCGTAAATGTGCTCAGCTACTACTATAGCAGATCCCTTCCCCCCAATGATAACAACTTTTTTCATTTAACTATTTTTATAAAAAAATTCTCTTTTATTTATAAGATCGACTCTTTTAATAATATCATTTGATTTTGTAATTAAAGGTGGACCAACGAACTTTCCTTCAATTATGGCAACCCCTTTATTCAACTTTTGGGCCTCTTCGTATAAACGTAAAAACTCTACTGAATCTCTATATTCTTGATCAGTAGGCGAATAATTTAGATTTACAGCTTCATTCTGTTTTGGATGTAAAACCCACATACCACTATAACCTAAAGTTTTACCGATGGCCAAGTGTGCATTTAAACCACTTAAATCATGAACTTTTACATATGCAGCATCTATTGCTTCCAAGTTATGAGCTCTAGCAACAATTGGAACTAAACTTCTCGGAAATTCAATACTGAGATTAGTATCAAAATCTCTGACTCCTTGAATATCTGAAACATAGTCCTCAGAACCAAAACCAAGCGCAATAATCCTTTTAGAAGCAGTTGCTATATCGTTGATATTTAGTATCGATTTTGCACTTTCCAGAATAGGAATAATAACAAAGTGACCAATTTTAACTTTTCTTTCACGCTCAATTGAAGCCAATAGATTATCTAAGTAAATAATGTCTCTTTTTGTATTTGTCTTCGAAAGTAAAAATCCATCTATTGGAGCTTCTGTAAGTTGCAAAACATCTTGAAGAAAGTAAGGAGAATTGATTTCATTTAATCTCACAAATTTATTAAATCGATTAAACTTTTCATCTTTAAGCTTTTTAACAATTAACTTTCTAGCTAAAGGTTTATTTTCAGGTGGTTGAACACTATCTTCCAAATCAAAAAGTAGTGCATCAACATTACTATATGCTGCAAAAATTCATTAACTTTTCATTGTGTCCAGGCACAAACATTAAGCTTCTTAAAACTGTCAAATCTCTATTCATGATTTTTCTTCTTTATAAAGTATTTTCCCTTTTAAAACGAATTACATCGATTGAATTTTGATTGAACCCAATTGTCTCAACGTAAATAATACCCCTGTCTTTTTGATTTTGAAGATGTTTTACTCAATATTTTTGTTCTGCTATAGATAGTATCATTTATGAACGTAGGATGCATACTCGATAGACTCATAACCTAGATTGCTATTGCCTTACCACTAATATCCATAACTGTCAAATGCACAGCTAAGCAAAAACTAATGTACCGGGCACTAAAATTTGGTTTTGCTCATTTGAATTAGAATAATCTATATTAAGATGCACAGGATGGTGATTCATTGTTAACAATGAAAAAATATTATTATCAGATTCAAGATGGTCTTGGACTGACAATGAGCAATTTCTTCTCCAACTATAAAATCTTCAAAAAAAGCTCCCATTTTATTTCTTCCATTTTACTATCGATTTATTTTTTATATAATCTTTTTATCTTTCTATGTGAGGCAACTCATACATTTCACCGTCTACATTTAGCTTCTATACTTACTACATCTAAATCTTTAAACTTATTATACAAAAATTTATTTTTTTCAATTTCTAATTGGGTCAAAAATTCTGTTGATTCCAGTTCTTGTAATTGTTGGGGATAAGATAAGAATTTACCATTAGCCCCATTCTCATATGCGACTTTATTCTTCTCTGAAGGTGGTGAAATTTCTTAAATCAGTGTCCAACAGAATCAATATATCTTATATTGTAAGCTTTCGACATTAGAATCAACTCCCTTCTTGTAGTGAATAAGTTTCTCTAAATCATGCTTCATATCCATTAACACACAAAATCATGACTTCCAAACCCTATGCCATATATTTGCGTGTGATACTTTTATATTTCACCCAAATTGATAAAACATAAAAGGTGTTTCAACTAAGACTATCATCTCAAAACTATTTAGACCCTTAATAAATCAATTATTACTTCAAAATCAGCAATCGTACTTATCTTTGGGACTACAACTTACCTTTAAATTTTTTATTACCAACAGTTCTTCTTTTGAATAACACTTATCAAAAAAGAAATTCTGACAAACGTATTTTCTAAAATCAAAAGCCATAACATTATCAAAAGCAACCTTTTTTATCATTTTAAGAGAAACAGCATCTTCCATATCTACAATGAAAAATCTGACTTATAAGTATTTATTTTATTTAAAAATTTTACTTTGGATGCCGGTATAAAAAATAACTTTCAATCATTTGTACTGATTTTTTTTTTTTTTTTTTTTGTACTGATTTTGGATGATCTCTACAATTCTTCTGAGCTCTAAACTACTATATCTTTGGTCAATTGGCAAAGGTAGAAGGTTTTCTACTAAATCAAATTCAAAAGAACTCTTATCTAAGAATGACAAAATAGTTGTCCAATATTGTGGAACAAATACCTTACTTTCAATCAAAAGTCTCCTCAACTCAGTCCCATTTTTAACGTATAATGGATATACCATTGGCCCTATGTAATCTAACGAATCAATTAAGTCTGTCAAAATATTGATTTGTCTTAACTCTTGATGTAAAAAATTGAAATTGTTAACTCTTTTATTTGCAACAGCATTAAAATCTTGACATTTTAAAATTGTTTTTGACAACTCAGACATTTGCTTTATCGGTTGATTTTTAAGATTTTTTTCATTCTCTAAAAAGTCAATATACCCTGCTTCCTTACCTATATCAATACTTTTTAATAAATGAATACATCTATTATATGAAAAGTCTCGCTCATAACTTTTATCTCTTGGAGATTCCCAATCATAAAGAAAACCTCCATCAGGTACACCAAAAAACTTTCTTGGGCTATAAAATGATGACACTCCATCTAATGGAAGATCAAAGAACGACTGTGAATTGTCAATTATAATGTCAGGATATTTCTTGCATAAAACTGAGATTCGTTTCTGCATTATTCCAAAATAATTAGTGTAAAGCACAGTTTCTGATGTGCCAATATTATCTATTAGTGGTAAAAACGAATTGCTTATATGGTAGAATGAATAGGATGTTTTTGTATATTTAATTGGCTCTAAAACAGCTTCACAAGTATAATAAGGTATATGTAAATGCTTAATATTCTTTTTTCGTAATAGATATTCTAAAGAATTCCTTCCTGTATTTAGTGCAATAGCATTATCATGAAATAAACTAGATACATCATTCTTCCTAAAGTCTAGTTCAAAAAATCCCCCTATGGACTTAATTTTATCCATTATGATAATGAGTATTGGTTAATCATACTATTTACTGATGCCTTTTCATTAAACATTAATACATCTATTATTGATAATCCTAAAATAAATTTATTATCAAATTGATTATATACCCTTAAAGTATTCTCAATAAAAAACATATCAATGCCCTCTTCTATAAATAGTTGCTTATCGTAAAGACTTCTACCTCCGCTAGAATTAATATAAGTATTACAGTTATTGACTTTGCAAATTGCTATTATTCTATCTTCTTTGCTAAGACCTTTTGTTGTGTTATAAACTAAATTGCTTTCTTCAAATTTAACTGATAAACCTAAATAATCTGAAACAGCCTTTATGCTCCTAATATTTAAATTAGAAATGGACAAATCATTCGAATCAAATACGAATTTCATTAAAGTAAATATTTCTTCAAAACAGGGTGCTTTCTTGTAAGATTGCTCAATCGATTTCAAAAACTTAAATTTCCATTTTGAATACACATCTTTATGTATTTGTATATCAGAAATATACTTATTAGAGCTTGCATTGTCAAGTGGAACAGTGAAAAGGCTTTTTTTTGAATTAATTAAAATATTATTTCTGTTAATCCAGCCACCTTTAATAAAATTCACATCGTTATAAAAAATAAATTTATCTACAGAACCTATAAGTTGAAAATAGCCTAAATATGGAAATAAGTAGGGTTGCATTATTGAAATCTTCATTTAACAGAATATATAATTTACATTAAATATATGGTATGAACAAACTTTAGACCTAAAGAACAAATATTAAAGTAATAAATATAAATTACACTATTGATATTTAAATAATTAATTCGCTAATTTATTAATCAAATCTGTAATAAGTGATAGTTCCACCCTAGTAAGCCCTACATACAATGGAAGGCAAAGTACAGAAGCAGAAATAGCATCAGAAACATTCATTTTTACTGAAGCAACATAAGGCAGATTATTTAAAGAAGGATAAAAATACCTTCTTGGATAAATATTATTCTTTTGCAATCCATAAATAACTCTTTCTAATATCTCTTCATTTTTAAAAACTATAGGAAAATAACTATAATTCCAAATCGTATTTTCACGTATTCTAATAGATCTTATTAAAGTAAAGTCTAAATTTTCTTTATAAAATTCAACTACCTTTCTCCTTTCTTCAATGATATAGTTCATATGAGGTAGTATAGTCAAGCCCATCGCAGCCTGCAATTCGCTCATCTTCCCATTAATTCCAACACCATAAAAAGTACTTGGACCATTATGCCCAAAATTATGAGAATAAAAAGAACTCTTATGAAACTCACTAGAATTGCAAAAAATTGCTCCCCCTTCACCGGTATGAAATATTTTGGTAGCATGAAAACTACAGGTACTTGCATCCCCATAATTGAAAATAGATTGCCCTTTGTATTTTACACCAAAACAATGAGCTGCATCGTAGATTACCTTTAGATCGTATTTG
>JAGYIF010000013.1 GCA_018402735.1 Pelagibacteraceae bacterium | reverse complement strand
ATGCTTCCGCACCCCCAGCCCAACGGATTCCGACCAGTTGTTGGCAACCCAGGACTCGACGGCGAGCATGTTGGCCGCAGGGAGATAGAAATCGACGGCCCCCCATTTGGGCTCCCTGTAAAGGTGCTCGCTGATCGGGTCGCCCCCTACAGCCCGGTTGATCGCCGCGGGCCTGTAACCGCTCGTGATGACTACGGGCCCCCCGAACTGGGCCCGGACTCTCTCCAAGAATTGAGCGAGCTCCAAGGCGGTTTGGATCTGGTGCTGGGCCACAAAGCGGCGATCGGGCCGGTTAAGGGCGAATTCCCCGAGCCTGAAGTGGGGAGTGAGCTCAGCTGTGAAGGGACTGGAGGGAGTGGGGACGGTGGCCATGGGGGAGTGGGTCTCAAATAGACGGCTTGAGACGGTTGGCGGGAGTCAAGCACCACCCATAGCGTGTGGCACACCACCCCTCAAGACAGTTGATCGGGTGGCCAAAAAAAAGCAGTTGGACAAACAGCCCAACTGCCCCCGTTCCCTTGAGTCTTAATTATGTCTCACCCTGAGAACTGCTCTCCTGACTGCCCGAGTATCTGTGTCTCACGCAGCGACTCAACGTCCAAAACAGAATGCGTCGGGGCCGATGCGCTCCAAACCGGACACCACCCATGTGAATCTCACCCCATGGCGGGTGTGCCAGTCACGAGGGGCCCCGGTGATGTCTGGCACTCTGAGGCCTACCTGATCTCTTGGCTGGTCAGAACCCACGGCTGGAGGGTGATAGAGCCGGGGGTGATGTGGCGGATTGAGCTACCGAAACGGTCCGTGACCCGACCGGAGAACCGACAAGCAGGGATAGAACAGCTCAAGCAAGGGAGGGCTGCGTGATGCGGATTCTCCGATGGCCCCTTCAGGTGGTGCATAGGACATGGCGCCGTCGCCAGCTCGCCCAGCTACTTGAGGACCTTTGCGAGTGGGAGGCCGATGGACGCGACCTGCTCGCCCAGGTGGTTGAGCTCACAGACCCTGAGGACGACCTACATGTTGAGTGTCGTCGAATCCTCGATCTGCTGTCGGGCCCTTGAGCCTCTCGGCGGATCTGCTGGCCTTGGGGGGCGTGATTTCCCCCCCGGAGGCCCAATGGGGAGATCCTGATCTCCCTCAGGCGGTGCTGTGCCCCCGGCTCCGCACCACCTACAGCCCCCGTGTGAGCTGGCGCGGTTTCGCGCCAGCACCGGAGGACAGCGAGAAGGGCCCGGCCGAACGGGAGTGGGCCCGGCTGTGGGAGCCGGCGGAGCCCGGCGACCTGGGCTCGTCCCTCGCCCCAAATCCGAACCGGCCCCCCCGGTATGGACTGGCTGGCCTTACCACCGCCGGCCGGCGGCAGGTCTGGCGATCCGTGAGGCTGCTGGAAGAGAACAGCCGGCTGCTGGCCTTCTGGACCATCACCCTCCCAAGTGAGGCCCTGGACAGGCTGGCCGAACTGGACACGGTTCATGTCTTTCAGGATCGGGTGAGGAAGCTGCTGGATCGGCGGATCCGTGAGAAGGGCCGGACTCCTTACGTGGTGGGTGTGGTTGAGCTGCAGCCGGAGCGATCTGCAGCTGAGAACAGGCCCTGCCCCCATTGGCACATCGTCTACAAGGCAAAGCGGCACTCTTGGGATTTTTGGGTGCTGAAGACGTGGGAGCTGGACGGCATCATTGGCGCGGCCCTGGCTACGGCCGGTGTCCATGGCGTTGATCTGAGAGCTGCGGGCCGTGTCGAGTCGGTGAGGAAGAGTGTCTGCGCTTACCTGGCCTGCTACATGACCAAGAAACAAGTGGACCCGACGCCCTGGGTTGGCAGCCGGTGGGAACCCTTGCTCCCCCGGCAATGGTGGTTCTGGACCCGTCCCCTACGTCTATGGGTGCTGCAGCACGTCCTACCGATGGCCTTTGACTTCCTGGCCTGGGTCCATCGCCACAGGGAGGCGATCCAAAACCGCGAGCTGGCTCGGTTCCGTCTACTTGACCTCCCCGACCCCCGGGCCCCGGCCACATGGGAGGTGAACTGGCTCAGTTGTGAGCACTTGGCGCAGCTTGCCTACCTGTGGCAACTGGACACATGGGACGCACAATGGGAGCGCGAATCGCGTTTTAACCAGTGGCAGCACTCTCCCTTGCAGCAATCCCCAGCAATATCAACACTTATGAGCGGCTGCTGATCTGGGCCGCGCAGTGTTGCCAATCCATCGCCAACGGCCAGCAAGTCAACGCAGTGGAAGGTGTCGGATCGGTCCCCCTGGCTCAGGTCCAGGTGGCTGTCACCGCGGACAACGCTGATCGTTTCGTGGTGTCGGCCTACGTGCCGATGGATCGCAACGAATTGAACGCAGGCGATAAAAAGACCTGGATGGCAGCCAAGGACATCAGCAGCACGGCCCCCCACACGAACCTTCTCAGCAACTGAGGGCCTGAACATTGTCCATCCCAGTCGCCCTCCCCATTGCGGGAGGCATCGGCCGTGGCGTAGCGCAAGGCATCAGCGCTGCGATCCGCTACGGCCCCGCTCTCCTGCAGTTGGCCGACGCTTTCAGGCGGCCGGGTGGCTTGGGGGGCACAGTGGCCGACACCCCCAAGCGCGAGCGGCTGGCGAAGCTGATCGAGGACGCCATTAGGGGGGCCCAACTGCCGGTGGCCCTGCCCCCGTCCCCCGGTTTCCCCGGCCCCGGTGGGTTGGGCCCCTTGGGGCCCCTGATGCCTTGGGACAAGGCCGCCCGAGCAATCGCCGCCGCGCTGGGCAAGATCGCCCAAGGTTGGGGCAGCGCCCAAGGGCCAAAAATCACTCTCGTCACGGGTCAGTGGGAGCCCCTGTCTGACTACGAAGAGCGGTTCAGCGAACCGGCAACCATCACCATCGAGTGGGAGGGGGAGACTCGTTTCGACCGTGTGAACTGCGGCAACGGGACTACGTTCTTTGGTGTAAGCAAACCCAATGACATCACAACCCGAGAAGGTGTAACCGGATGGGGTATGTACGGATGGATCAAGGCCACTCTTAACTCTCCCTGTGGAAGTGCTCTCGGGTGGTCGTTTGCTGGTGTTGGGTTCTTCTTCGACACCGAGGACGGAGAGAGGGAGACGCTGTTAGTGGCCGGTCCGCGAGACCGGCAGGCTCTGCTTGGATTCGATACAACTTTCAAGGAGATTTACACGGTTAAGGGAGTCACCCTCAACGGGGAGGAGCACCTACCCCTAGTGGGCGTTGCCCTGGACTTCCCCGGCGGCCTGGATGGATGGCCTGAGCTGGAGGGCGAGCCGGCCACAAACCCGCCCATCCAACTTGACCCGGTGGGCCCCGACATCGGCCCCGTGCTGCCTCCTGTTGCCGGCCCCCTCCCAGCAGATCCCAACGCCGAACCCGGCCCCGACGACCTAGAGGACCTGGCGCCAGTCGTGCCCCCGGCCCTGCCCGTGGTGCCCCGGCCCCTGCCCGGACCGGTGCTGCCGGATTACGAGCCCGAGCCGGAGCCCGCCCCAGCCGAGCCCAACCCCTCGCGGCCCACCATCCCCGGTGATCGGCCTGGCCCGATCCTCCCCGGCCCGGTCCGGCCGTTTCCTGACGTGCCCACGGAACCGGGACAGTTCCCCAACCCTGACCCTGGCCCTGGCCCTGGCCCTGATCCTGACCCTGGCCCTGGTCCTGTCCCCGACCCCGGCCCCGACCCGGGCCCCGGTCCTGGCCCTGTGCCCCAGCCCGGGCCCCCGGCGATTCCGACCCAGCCGGACGGCGAGCCAGTTACCCCCCGGCCCCGGCCAGACCCGGACACCCCCGACGACCAGCACAAGCCCACCGACGACGACGACCCGGTAAGAGGCAACGGCCCTGCGGCCACCCTCAAGGCGATCGCGCAGGAGATGGGGCGGCAGGAGCAGAAGTTGTCGAGGCTGCTGGAGCGAGTCGGCCGCCCCAACGACCAGGGCGGAGGTAATGGCGCAATGCTCGATCTGCTGGGGCAGATCCTGGGTCTGCTGCTGTCGGCCGATGGCCCGGGGGGCTATGCGATCAACAGCCCATGCAACCAAGACCCCGAGACAGGAGAACAGCGGCCCGATCTGGAGAGCACTTGGGGCTTCTCACTGACGATGGAGCAGAACATCCTGAAGCGGGTGGATGCCCTGGCAGAACTGCTGCAGCATCACAAGGATCTCCCGCAGCCCATCTGCGGACGCCCCCGGCCTACCGGCGAGCCCGTAACAGTCACCTTTGAACAAATCCCCGATGACCTTTCGCAATCTGGTTAAGCGGCTCAAGTACCGGGACTTGACCGGCGCCAGCTTGGAGGCCCACACCAGTCATTGGCGCGGCTTTACGTGGCAAGCCGGCCCGGTGATCGTTACGCACAAGGACGGCCCCTGGGGAGTGGTTCAGGTGTGGGCATCCAGCATCAGCGAGGGCAAGCGGGTGATTCGCCACGCGGGAAGCATCGCGGGAGTCGATCCCGACGAGCTGGGGCGCTGGGAGATCAGCGGCACAACCAATCCCCGGTACGGGCGGAGCGGCCTAATGGCGCCCCAGGTGCTCTATGGCGGAGCGATCAGCGTTACCAAGCGGGAGGGCGCCAGCGGACTGCCTGACGTAGTGACGTTCTGACCCTTAGGGTCCGGCGCTTGCGGAACCTCACCTATGCCATCAAGTTGGGCTCAGGTTTCCCATGTCTCCCATGGCAGTTGATCTAAAAGCCATCCGGCTGACCATTCCCCTGGATGGGTGCTCAATCACCGCAACCCGTGGCCTGCTTGAAGAGGTGTTCGGGGCGGACTTCATCAGGAAAGAGCTGACGGAAGGCACCCAGGTCAACCGCAAGCGCCATGATCGGCGGCGTCGCATCGGCGGGCCCACAATTTCTGTGGCCCCTGCCAGCTACACCACGGGGGGCATGTCCGGGGGCTCTGCTTCCCAAGCATCCGGCGGCGAGGCCATTCGAGTGTTCGCTGATGGCAGCTGGTGGACAATGCGCCTCACTGGTTCCCACAAGGCTTTCAATAAGGCCCTTGGATCCTCCCTGTTCGGCCAGGGCAAGGTAGTGATGTGGCGCTCTGAAAAGGGCAAGCCCTATGGGCCCTTCACAAGCGCAAACACTCTCTGATCTCCCGTAACTCCGCATAGGTCCCATGTCCTACAAAGCCCACACCACGGCCGTTCCCGGTGGCGATCCGATCACCATTTACGGCATCACCGACAACATCAACTTCTTTCTTGGAACAGACCTTGAGCCCAACGAGGAGCAAGGCGTAACCAATGTTCAGGTAGGCAACCCAGGCGGCAAGCGCCGGCAGTATCCGGGAGATGCAAGCCTTGTCAATGTGGATGGTGGGCCGCGTGTGGTGCTGCGCGACCCGAACAGCCGGCGCGGTTCTGCCCTGCCCGGTCGGCCATTTGTGCTGAAAGAGATCAGCGACTACAGCGAGGATGGTTTCCCGATCATCGGTGAGGTTCGACAGTTCCACCTGAAAGGCACCATCAGGGACTTGCACAGTTTCCTTCTTGGCAACGTCACTTCGGATGTATTGCTTGTCTCTTCCCGTGGCAAGAAGTACACCATCAAGATCGGCGGCGGCAACTAGCGGAGGTTCTGGCGGTGGCTTGGCAGCTTGTGGGTCGCGTCACCGTGAGCCCCTTAGATGATCTGGTGACAGTGGGCCCGATAGAGGTTCCCGTCGCTGGCGGTTTCGAGTTCAGCGTTAGGCAGGTCGAACCGACCCCGTTTCGCTGGGGTAATGGGCTGGTGTCCTACATCAGCTCCCAGGGCCGGGAGCTCGGAACGGTTCAGGTCTGGCCCAAGCCGGACCGGGAGAGCTACTACATTGGCGCCAACCTCACGGCACTTGACAACAGTGGCGTTTTGGTGTTCGAGCCCCGGCTGTGGAATCTCAAATGGGTGCGAGCCGGTTTCCCCCTGGTGCTGGAGTTTCTGGCGGATCTTGCCTCCGATCTGCCCCCTGATCGCTTCCGCGCCCCCGGTTTTGGGCGTGTGGGCGGTGCCCCGCTGGTGCTTGAGCTGGCGGGATCTTTTGGTCGTTTGCGGTTCTGATCGTGCCCCTGCTCACTGGCCTTACAGAAGAAGGGATCGAGGTTCCCATTCAGGTTGACGCTGAGGGCCGGCTGATCGCTGAAGGGATCCAAGGTGTCCCCGGCGTCCCTGGTGCCCCCGGCCCCCAGGGTGAGCCTGGAGTTGGCATTCCCGGCCCCCCCGGCGGCCCCGGCTCTCAGGGCGAGCAAGGGCCCCCCGGCGATCCATCGGAGCTGATCCCTGCCGGTGGTTCGGCCGGTGATGCCCTGCTGCTGACTGGCGACCCACTGGCGCCACTGGCTGCCGGCCCGGTGCTGGCGAGCGACCCAGGCGAAGACGTTGGCGCGTCGACAGTTGCTGGCCTGGTTCAGATCAGCCAGGCGGCCTATGAAGCGCTGACGGCCCCCCGGCCTGGCGTTCTGTATGTCACCACGGGAGAAGGCAGCACCGGGATTTATTTGGGAGGGCAGCTGGTTTCTGGGTCTGCTCCGCCAGTGCTCACACCAAGCCCATCATTCAGATATTTCCGGTTCGATGATTGGGCAGACACGGCCCTAAATGGTGATGCACTGGACCTTATAGAGTTTGACTTCTTCCTAAATGGCTCTGAGGTTATCCCGATAGCTGCGTATAGCAGCCTCTTTAGCTCTGGAGGGGCCGACAATCCGGGACTGTACGACGGTGACAAGGCCATAACTTCCCGCCAGTTCGTTACAGGCTGGGAAGCGAAGAGGGCAACGGCGTGGATTAGGTTCGACTTTGGCGTTCCGGTAGAGATTGACTCTTTGCAGATATTCTCGGCCTACACACAGCCCAGGTTTCCAGCAAGCTTTGCGCTCAAGGGGTCCACTGATGGCACAAACTTTGTCAGCATCCAGACAGTAACGGTCGGGACGGAATGGGCAACAACTGGTAATGCGAGCGTATTTGTATCCCCGATGGTTGCTCTCTCTGGATCGTAGTAGCCTGCACAAGAAACAGGGAGTTTGTATAGGTTCGGCCTAGTTCGTCGGTTCCACCCTGTTAAGCAAGTTCTGGCACCGATATAAGGCTGGCCACAAAGCGATCCTGAATCTTTGAGAGGGTTGTTGGTGTTGTCTGCTATCCCGGCCCGTGTCGTATGGGTGCATACCGTGTAGCTCGGCCCGCTGATTGGTCATGTCAGCACAGCTGGTTAATCGGTGGCTTAGTGAATACACCAGAGGCCCGGTCTGAGGCATGATCCTCTCAGCGTTTCTCTGCCCGTTGTGATTGCGTATCTCAAGCGCCTTTTGTCTCGGAGGACAGCAATAAACAACAGTGAAGGCGATGGAGCCTCCCCGTCCCCCGATCCGGCCCCGGCCCCGGCCCCCCCGGTGCCACCTGGTCGGACCCTGAAATACATCTGGGCCGCAACCCTCACCGGAGCCGTGGCGGCGGAGCTTGCAGCGACAAGCGCCGGCCCGGTCGCTGAGTTTGTGCGGGCCCTGCTCAGGTCGGCTGGTGTCTATGTGGAAATGCGCGGCCCCCGTGGGAGCTCCAACTACTCGGCGGTTTGCGAGTGCCGGGGAGAGCTAGAGCCAGTGGCCCCGGTTGAAGGCAGCCCGGGCGACGGGCCCCCAGCAAATCAGTGAATCCCCCCGCCAACCGTTTGGCCCTGAGGCTGGCCAGGGAGCGAGCAAGGGCCCCCCGTCTGGATACCACTCCACCTGGTCCCTGTGATGCTGTTGTTGGCGGAGCTCCAGCAACAGACCATCCAGGGCCCCCCTGAAACGGCGGTTCCACCCTGAATCAAGCCGGCCGGCCCCCCGATAGGCCAGGTTCAGGCGGAGCGTGTAGAGGGCCGGCGCTTCTGACGGGCTCAGATCCATGGTGGTTGGCGGTGGTTGGCTCTGGTGCTTGCGGCCCCCTGCAGGGGGGCGGATCAGTAAGGCCAGCGGCTGAATCCCCGGGCCCGCTTCCAGCCCATCCCTAGGTGGATAAAGCC
>JAGYIF010000012.1 GCA_018402735.1 Pelagibacteraceae bacterium | reverse complement strand
GTAGAAGTAATTCGTTCTTGTAAATTACCCATTTCTGTTGCTAAAGTTGGTTGATATCCAACCGCAGAAGGAATCCTTCCAAGAAGAGCTGAAACTTCAGATCCAGCTTGGGTAAATCTAAAAATATTATCTACGAAAAATAAAACATCTTGTCCTTCTTTGTCTCTAAAATACTCAGCAATTGTAAGACCTGATAAAGCAACCCTTGCTCTTGCTCCTGGTGGTTCATTCATTTGACCGTAAACCAGAGCAGCTTTAGAACCTGGGCCATCAATTTTAATAACTCCGGAATCCATCATTTCATGGTACAAATCATTTCCCTCTCTAGTTCTCTCACCTACACCTGCAAATACAGAGTATCCACCGTGAGCTTTTGCTACGTTATTAATTAGTTCCATAATTAAAACTGTTTTTCCAACTCCTGCTCCACCGAATAATCCTATTTTACCACCTCTTGAGTATGGAGCTAATAAATCAACAACCTTAATACCAGTCACTAAAACTTCTGTTTCAGTAGATTGCTCAACAAAAGTAGGCGCTGAACGATGAATTGGCCATTTTTCTTTTGTACTAAGAGGCCCTCTCTCATCAATCGGCTCACCAATGACGTTAATAATTCTTCCCAATGTTTCAGGACCCACTGGCACCGTGATTGATTTTCCTGTATTTGTAACCTGATCTCCTCTTTTAAGACCTTCTGTGGTGTCCATTGCAATAGTACGAACTGTGTTTTCTCCCAAATGTTGGGCAACTTCTAAAACTAATCTTATTCCAGAATTATTACATTCTAATGCCATTAAAATTTCCGGTATATTTTCTTCAAATTTTACGTCTACTACTGCACCGATTACTTGTGTAATTGTTCCAAATTTATTTGCCATTAGTTATTCTCTCCTCATTTTTCTACAAAGACTCAGCGCCTGAAATGATTTCGATCAACTCTTTTGTAATCACTGCTTGCCTGCTTCTATTGTAATTTATAGTTAACTTATTAATTAAATCTCCTGCATTTCTAGTCGCGTTGTCCATAGCCGACATTCTTGATCCTTGTTCGCTTGCAGCATTTTCTAAAAATGCTTTAAATATTTGAGTTGAAATATTTTTTGGCAATAAATTTTCTAAAATCTCTTCTTCTTCTGGCTCGTATTCATATTGCACAACATTAGTTGAGTTTTCTTCTATTTTCGTTTCACTATCTAAGGAAGGTATAGGTATAATTTGTTGCGCTTGAGGCTCCTGAGATATGACACTTTTAAATTTGTTATAAAAAATAGTACAAACATCAAACTCATCTTTGCTGAACTTTTCTACAATTTGTGAAGTAATTTGATCTGCTTCTCTAATAGTAATTTGTTTCAGTTCTTTGAAGCTAATTTTATCAACTATATACTTTCCAAAAACTCGTTTAAGCTGATCATGACCTTTACTTCCAACTGTAATAATAGATATTTCTTTTCCTAATTTTAACTTTTCATTTATAAAAGACTTAGCTTTTCTTGCTATGCTGGTATTGAAAGCTCCACACAAACCTCTATCAGCTGTCATAACCACACACAAATACTTGTGGTCTTTGCCGTTTCCAACCAAGAGCTTAGGTGCTGCAGTTTTATCCACTATTGAGTTTTTTAAATTACTAATAATACTATTCATCTTGTCAGAATAGGCTCTTCCTTTTTCTGCTCGTTCTTGTGCTTTTCTTAATTTCGCAGCAGCAACCATTTTCATTGCTTTAGTAATTTTTTGTGTAGATTTTACGCTTTTAATTCTATTGCGTAGATCTTTTAAAGTTGCCATTAATTTTCAAATTTACTTTTAAATTTTTCAATAAACGTTCTAAGTTTTGCTTCATTAGCTTCATCTAATTTACCAGTCGAACTTATGTTGCTTAATATTTCCGGGGAGTCAGATTTAATTTGACTTAGTAGTTGACTCTCAAAGTTTTTAATTTTTGATAATTCAATATTATCCAAATATCCTTTTACACCACAAAAAATAGACACGACTTGTTCTTCAACTTTTAAAGGAGAATATTGACCTTGCTTTAAGAGCTCGGTCAATTTAGATCCTCTATTTAGTAATTGCTGTGTTGAAGCATCTAAATCTGATCCAAATTGTGCAAATGCTGCCATTTCTCTATATTGAGCTAATTCCAATTTAATTGATCCAGCAACTTGCTTCATTGCTTTGATTTGTGCAGCAGATCCAACTCGCGAAACTGAAATACCGACATTAACTGCTGGTCTAATACCTTTAAAAAATAACTCTGTTTCTAAAAATATCTGTCCGTCAGTAATAGAAATAACATTGGTTGGTATGTAAGCTGATACGTCGCTGGCTTGTGTTTCAATAATAGGTAATGCTGTGAGTGATCCGCCTCCATGAGCATCGCTTAGTTTAGCAGCTCTTTCTAATAGTCTGCTGTGCAAATAAAATACATCTCCTGGAAAGGCTTCTCTTCCTGGGGGTCTTCTTAACAATAACGACATTTGTCTGTAAGCTACGGCTTGCTTAGATAGATCGTCATATACTATTAATGCATGCATACCGTTATCTCTAAAATATTCGCCCATTGTGCAACCTGTGAATGGAGCTAAAAATTGAAGTGGTGCTGGATCTGAAGCTGTTGCAGCTACTACAATGGTATATTCCAAAGCGCCTGAATCTTCTAAAGTTTTAACAATCTGAGCTACAGTTGATCTTTTTTGCCCTATCGCAACGTAAATACAATAAAGTTTTTTAGATTCATCTGAAGATTTATTAATTTCTTTTTGATTAATTATTGTGTCGATCGCAATTGCTGTTTTTCCTGTTTGTCTATCACCAATAATTAACTCTCTTTGACCTCTTCCAATAGGAATTAAGCTATCAATCGCCTTAAGACCTGTTTGCATAGGCTCGTTAACTGACTTTCTTGAAATAATTCCAGGAGCTTTTACATCAACTCTTTTTCTTTCAGATTTAGGATCTAATGGACCTTTGCCATCTATAGGATTACCAAGACCATCAAGCACCCTTCCTAATAAAGACTTTCCAACAGCAACATCTACAATTTTTCCTGTTCTCTTAACAATGTCTCCTTCTTTTATTTTTGAGTCCTCGCCAAAAATAACTACTCCTACATTGTCACTTTCTAAGTTAAGCGCCATGCCTTTGGTGCCTTCAGAAAACTCAACCATTTCTCCGGCTTGAACATTGTCCAAACCATAAATTCTAGAAATTCCATCTCCTACAGAAAGAACTTGTCCAACTTCTGAAACCTCAGTTTCCGTACCAAAATTTTCTATTTGGTCTTTAATTATTTTTGTAACTTCTGAAGGGTTAATATCCATTATTTTGCTCCTAAATATTGTTTAAAACTCTATTAAATTTACTTTTAGCAGAATTATCTACCATTGTGCTTCCAACTTTCAAAATTGAACCTGAAATCAAACTTTCATCGACTAGAAAATTCAATTTAATATCTTTTTTATAAAGCAAAGAAAGTTCTTTTTTAATTTCGTCTTTTTTACTTTCAGAAATATTATTTGCAATAGTCAAATTTGCAAATACTTCACCCTTGCTTTCAGACACAATAGAGAAAAAATCTTTTACTATTTTCTCTAAATAAAAAAAACGTCCTTTATCATTAATTAATAAAAGGAAATTTACAAAATACTTATTCAATTTTAACTTTTTAGAAAACATTTCTATTATTTTAAATCTTGTTTTATTTTGAATGGTTGGGTTAGTCACAAATTTTTTGAAATCTTCAGATTCATTTAACAAGCTTTCTACTTGTGCGAAATTTTTTTCTACTTCTGGCAATATTTTTTTTTCTGCAGCTATCTGAAATATAGATTTAGCATACCTGCCTGTAGCATTAGAAAAAGAGTTTGAGTTACTTTCCAAGATAATCCTTTTTGCTTTTTAATTTCCGTGGCCGTACGTAGCACAACGAAAACTAGCGATCAAGAGCGATATTTGGCACGTTTACTAATGATTAAAGAAAGTTTATTGGATCAACATCAACCTCAAGTTTTAAATCTTTAGTAGCCATGGTTAAATTTAACCAATTTTTCAAAAATTGCTGAGGAAAAAGAGACACTTCATATTTAATTAATAAACGCATTCTGTATTTGTCACGAATTCGAAATATTGGCGCAGTCACTGGGCCATAAATTTTAATTTTTACGTGATTGGAAAAAGATGCTTTTAATTTTTTTGATATTTTTTCAACATCAAACTTATTTTTTCCAGAAACTATAATACTAACTAATTTTGAATATGGAGGAAGATGCGCTTTTTTTCTAAACTCAAGCTCTTCCTTGTAAAAGACTTCAGGATTAGTACTTGAAAGAGAATGAAGAATTTTATTAGTAGGATCATTCGTTTGTAAAAATACGATAGAATCATTTTTTTCTCTTCCAGCTCTACCTGAAAGTTGCTGCAATAATTGAAAATTTTTCTCTGAAGCTCGAATATCGCTTCCTAAAAAATTGGTATCTGAATTAACAACAACAATGTGATTTAATTTTGGAAAATGAAATCCTTTTGAAATTAATTGAGTACCCACTAAAATTGGAATTTTATTTGTTTCTATGTCTTTAATAATAGTTTCTGAATCATTATTATTTACTGTATCGGAGGAAAAAATTTGTATTTTTTTATCAGGAAATATCACTTGGACTTCCTCAAATATTTTTTCTACACCCAAACCATAAAAAGTATAATTACAATTTTTCTCATTGATACATTTTTGATTTAATTTTGTTTTGTAATCACAGTAATGACAAATTGCTTCTTGCGATGTTAGATGAAAAACTAATCCTATTGAGCAATTAGGACACACTAACCTTTTTTTGCATTGGTAACACATTACGTATGTTGAATGTCCCCGTCTATTCAAAAAAAATAGAACTTGATTTTTTTCATTTATTAGTTTTTTTAACTTTAAAATTAAATTATTTGAAATAAACTTTCCTTTATCTGCGGGAAATTTGACTAAATCAATAATTTCAATTTTTGGTAGAGAAATATTTTTATATCTTTCTTGCAAACTAACGTAGAAATATTTTTTATTTTTACTATTAAAATAACTTTCAAGAGACGGTGTTGCAGAAACAAGAAGGACTGGAAATTTATCAATTGACCCCTTAAGAATTGACATGTCTCTCGCGTTATAAATCACCCCCTCATCCTGCTTATAAGAAGAATCGTGCTCTTCATCGATCACAATAAGTTTTAAATTTTGAAATGGTAAAAAAATTGCAGAACGAGCTCCTAATACTAACTTTATTTTATTTTCAGAAACTCCCTTCCAAATTATTTTTTTTCTTTTATCTCCTATGCTCGAATGCCATAAAGATATTTCACATCCAAAATAATCTTTAAATCTTTGCGCTATTTGTTTCGTAAGTGCTATTTCGGGTAATAAAACTAAAACTTGAAAATTTTCTTTCAGTGCTTTTTTAATAACATCAAAATAAACTAACGTTTTACCTGATCCTGTTACTCCATGTATTAAAGTAGTAGAATATCTTGAAAATTTTAAATTTTTACAAATTTCATTAAGTGCTTTTTTTTGTAAATTATTTAAATTATTTTTTTTGAATTTGGTAATTTTGTTCTCGCTAAAATTATTTTTATTATTTATTTTATTTAAAGATAACAATCCTTTTTCATACATAAAAAGTTTCAGAGTCATTCCTAGACTGGATAAATTATATAATGAAAACTTTTCAATAAAATTAATATTATTTTCAGATAGTTTGGGAAAATTTATTTTGCTAATAATTTTTTTTATTTTTATATTTTTGGGACTACTAACTCCCATTTCCCATACTATGCCTAAAATTTCTTTGTTTCGAAATGGTACCAGAACATAATCTCCTTTTTCTAGTTTTATTGATGGATCTGATGAATATGTAAATGGATGGTCGAACTTTATTGGCAACAAAACATTTATATTCATATAAAAATTGATTTATATATTTTTAGATAATAAGTTATACAATTATGAAAATATTTTTAGACTCTTCAGATATTAATGAAATAAAGCCACTAAATAAAACCGGCTTAATTGATGGCGTCACAACTAATCCCTCGTTGCTAGCCAAACAACAAGGAAACTTTAAACAAATTTTAAAATCTATCGCAAATGAAGTTAAAGGTCCAATTAGTGCAGAAGTTACCGCAATTAAAGCAGATAAAATGATTGATGAAGCAAGAATACTTCAAAAAATCGCAAAAAATATCGTAATTAAAATTCCCCTAACTTTGGATGGTTTAATTGCATGTAACTACCTAATAAAAAAGAAATTTATGGTGAATGTAACTCTTTGTTTTTCTGTGTCTCAAGCATTGTTAGCCGCTAAAGCTGGTGCAACATTCATTTCTCCCTTTGTTGGAAGATTAGATGATATTGGCGAAAATGGTCTTCAATTAATAAAAGACATTAGAACTGTTTATGATAACTTTAATTTTAAAACAAAAATTTTGGCAGCTTCCATTCGGACTGTTACGCATATACAAGAAGTTTTAAAAATTGGGGCAGATGTTGTAACTATCCCACCGAAAATTTTTCACGAACTTTATAAGCATGAACTTACAGTCAAAGGTCTTGAAACTTTTTTATCCGATTGGAAAAAAAGTGGAAAACAAATAAATTAAAAGTGGATAGCTCTTTTATCGACTGCCAAAGCAGCTTCTCGAACAGCTTCGGACAATGTAGGATGAGCGTGACATGTTCTTGCTATATCTTCTGCGCTTCCTCCAAATTCCATAGCTAACACAACCTCAGCTATCATAGTTCCTACGTCTGGGCCGATCATGTGCACACCTAGGATTTTATCGGTATTCTTATCTACTAAAATTTTTATAAAACCATCTGAATCATTATTAATTTTTGCTCTTGAATTGGCTACGAAAGGAAATTTTCCAACATTATACTCTATGCCTGCTTTTTTTAATTCTTCTTCTGTTTTTCCCACAACTGCAACTTCGGGTGAAGTATAAACTACTCCGGGTATTGTATCGTAATTTACATGTCCATATTTTCCTGAAATTATTTCTGCAACTGCCATTCCCTCATCTTCTGCTTTATGTGCAAGCATCGGACCTTCTATTACGTCTCCGATAGCATATATATTTTCTATATTTGTTTTGAATTTTTTATCTGTAGAAATTCTTCCTTTTGAATCCTTTTTAACTCCTGCTGACTCTAAATTAAGACCGTCGGTGTTTGGTTTTCTTCCTACTGACATTAAAACGATGTCACTTACTATTTCAATTGTTTGTCCATTACTTTCGGCTGTGACAATTGTTCCATTTGAAGTTTTTTGGACATCAAGCACCTTAGTTGATAAATGAAATTTCATTCCTTGTTTTTTTAAAATTTTTAAAAAAGTATCGCTAATTTCTTTATCCATTCCAGGTGTGATATGATCCATGTATTCAATGACTTCTACTTCGGAACCTAGTCGTAACCATACAGATCCCATCTCTAAGCCTATATAGCCTCCACCAATTACTATTAATTTTTTTGGTATTTTTTTTAATGCAAGAGCTCCAGTTGACGAAACGATCGTTTCTTCATCTATATTAATATTTGGTAATGAAACAACCGAAGACCCTGTCGCTATAACAATATTTTTTGCTTTAATTTCTTGTGTAGAGCCAGAAGAATCTTTTACTAAAATTGTGTTTTTATCTTTAAAGCTTCCATGACCTTTTAAATAAGTAACTTTGTTTTTTTTGAATAAAAATTCTATTCCTTTAGTTAGGCCATCTACAGATTTATCCTTGTGACCCATCATTTTTGCTAAATCCAGTGAAAGATCTCCAGTATTGATTCCTATATCTTTAAATTCATTTTTTGCTTTACTGTACATTTCTGAGGCATGAAGCAATGACTTGGACGGAATGCACCCAACATTTAAACAAGTTCCACCAAGAGTACCTCTAGATTCTATGCATACAGTTTTGTTTCCTAGTTGTGCTGCTCTAATCGCACAAACATATCCTCCTGGACCGCCTCCAATAACTAGTACATCAAACTCTTCCATAATAAATTTATAAACTTAAAAATAATCTTCTAGGGTCTTCTAATATCTCTTTTACTCTAACTAAAAAAGAAACTGCTTCTTTTCCGTCTACAATTCTATGATCATAAGATAAAGCAAGATACATAACTGGTCTTATTTCAATTTTTCCATCAATAACTACTGCCCTTTGAACAATGTTATGCATGCCCAATACTCCGGATTGCGGGGGATTAATAATTGGTGTTGAAAGCATCGATCCGTATATTCCTCCATTTGTAATAGTGAAAGTCCCACCTTGCAATTCATCAATAGAAAGTTGGTTATTTTTTGCTTTTGTTCCTAAGTCTACAATTTCTTTTTCAATCTC
>JAGYIF010000011.1 GCA_018402735.1 Pelagibacteraceae bacterium | reverse complement strand
ATAACCTAGAGGCCCAGGTTTAATGTGGGCCTCACCAAAGATTAATTTGAATGGGATATAATTCGAATTATGAGGTAGGATAAGAGATGTATGCTTTGGATTGTCTTGTTACTTTCGGTGTTGATATATTTATTGTTATTTTTATCTAATTATTTAAAGCAAATTAAAATTGGTAATCATGAGCCTAACCCTAATGATTATTGGAAGTATAGTTATGATGTTAAGGATCCAAAAGAATTCAACGATCCAATTCCACTCGATAATATAACCTACACACCCGTCCGCCAAGATGGTAAGACTATTCAGCAGCAAAAAAAATTTAAAGACCGCTTAGTTAATTGTTATTGGGGTTTAATCTTTGTCATTTTTTATTTGGTGTTATATTTGGTCGCTGGACTCATGGTCTGATTGTATAAAATTGTAGCACTTATCAAATAAAGAAAGTATTTTTTTAATAAGTAATTTAGTATAGAATAAACATTATGGTTATAAAAGCTCTGCTAGGACTTAAAGTTTTAAAACTAACTTTTTTAGGTGGGATGGCAACTGCTTGGCTCTTACAAAAATACTGTAGTCAAAAAAAAATGTTACCTAATAAAGAGGCAAAACAAACTAAAAATAATTAATTTCTTTATTTTCAGTTTAAATTTGTATCCTTAAATAATTATTATAATCTTCTTTCCTTACAATCTATCCACTTTTGATTATGATTTTTTGTTTTAGCATTTATAATTGGTACTATATACTCAACCTATGAAACTTTCTGGTTCCTATAATATTCCTGCTAACAAACAAACAGTTTGGGAATCATTAAATAATCCTGAAATATTAAAGCAATGTATTCCAGGCTGCGATGAATTTACTAAAAAAACAGAAACAACTTTTACTGCAACCGCCACTAATAAAATAGGACCATTTAATGCAAGTTTTACTGGCGATGTTGAACTGAAAGATTTAAATCCGCCTGATAATTATAAAATTGTTGGCCAAGGTAATTCGCCGGTGGGATTTGCCTCGGGCCAAGCATATGTGGAATTAACGGAACAGGACGGCATAACAACTTTATCGTACACGGTTGAGGCTAATGTCGGCGGAAAAATTGTTCAAGTGGGAGCAAGATTAATTGATATGACAGCAAAAAAAATGGCAGATATTTTTTTTGGTAAATTTTCTGAACTGGTTACTCCACCAGAAAAAAGAGCTGAATTATTGGCAGAGCAAGCCTTAGGCAAAAGTGAATCGAGAAATATCTATATTTATATTTCACTTGCGGTTGCCACAATTGCAGCATTGTTCATTTTATTTAATTAAATTGTTTATTTATTTAATTAATAAGACAACTCTTGAGCGAACCTGCCATTTGTTAAAGTTGAATAAATAAAAATTTTCAGCTAATCTCAAACAATGTTATTTTCGGGGGAAAGTAAATGAGATCAGTTACGTTAGAAGTAAATGGTAAAAAAGTAACTAAAACTATTGAAGATCATCTTCTCTTATCCAGTTTTATTAGAGAGCAATTAAATTTAACCGGCACGCATGTTGGCTGTGACACTAGTCAGTGTGGAGCTTGTGTGGTGCATGTGGATGGTAAATCGGTAAAAAGTTGTGCCTTACTTGCAGCAGATATTAATGGCTCTGCGGTTACTACCATTGAAGGATTATCAACTAACGGTACGTTGCATCCAATGCAAGCAGCATTTAAAAAACATCATGGCTTGCAATGTGGTTTTTGTACCCCAGGTATGATTATGAGTTCAGTCGATTTATTAAATAATAATAAAAATCCAAGTGATGCAGAAATTAGGGAATGGCTAGAAGGCAACATTTGTCGTTGCACTGGTTATCAAAACATTGTTGCAGCTGTTAAAGAAGCTGCACAAAACTTATAGGAGGAGACAAGATGGCAAGTAGCATGATTGGTTCACGAGTAGAGCGTACCGAGGATAAAAAATTTATCACCGGTAAAGGCAGATACACAGCTGATATAACCCTGCACGGTCAAACCTATGCTTTCTTTATTCGCTCACCGCATGCCAGAGCTAAGATTAAAAAAGTCGACATCAGCAAAGCATTAGCTGCACCTGGAGTTGTGACTATTTTAACAGGTCAAGATATTATTAAAGATAAAATTGGCGGACTTATCGCTGGCTGGAAAATTGTCAGCAAAGATGGAACTGATATGAAGTTACCAGCACATCCACCATTAGCTCACGATCAGGTTAATTATGTGGGAGATCATGTAGCGGTCGTGATTGCTGAGTCATTAGAAGAAGCAAGAAATGCAGCAGAGTTAGTTAACGTTGATTATAAAGTATTAACGGCTGTGGTGAACACAGCCAGCGCGATGACTTCAGAAGCTATTTACGAAGGTATTGATAAAAATTTATGTTTTGATTGGGAGCTTGGTGATAAAGCGAAAACAGAAGAAGCTTTTGCTAAAGCCGACCGCATCGTTCATTTGAAATTAAACAATAACCGTTTAGTGCCAAACGCTATGGAGCCAAGAGCTTCGATTGGCGAATATAATTCATCAACTGATGATCTTACTTTATATACAACTAGCCAAAATCCTCATTTAACTAGATTAGTGATATCGGCATTTAATGGTGTTCATCCAGAACATAAGTTTAGAGTGGTAGCTCCAGATGTCGGCGGCGGATTTGGTTCAAAAATTTATCCGTATGCGGAAGATGTGGTGATTGCTTATGCGGCAAAAAAAATAGGCAGACCAGTTAAATGGGTGTGCGAGCGAACTGACTCTTTTCTCTCTGATTGTCATGGCCGAGATCATGTTACCGAAGCAGAATTAGCCGTCCGCAAAGATGGGATCGTGACTGGTTTACGTGTTAACACTATTGCTAATTTAGGAGGATACGGTTCTTTATTTGCAACAGTTACTCCAACTTATTTATATGCACCGTTAATTGTTGGTTTGTACAATATTCCAGCTGCCTACTGTAATGTGAAAGCAGTCTTTACTAATACCGCACCGGTCGATGCTTATCGCGGGGCTGGTAGGCCGGAGGCAACTTATTTAATTGAGCGAATTATGGATCAGGCGGCAAATGAAATGGGAATGGACCGTGCTGAATTTAGAAAGAAAAATTTCATTACAGCCTTTCCGCATCAGCAGTGTTTAGTGCATAATATTGACTCAGGTGATTATCATGCGCATTTCAACAAAGCTTTAGAGCTGGCGGATTACAAAGGATTTGAAAAACGCAAAGCAGACTCGGCTGCCAAAGGTAAATTACGTGGCATTGGTTTTTCAACTTATATTGAAGCTTGCGGGATTGCGCCGTCTTCAGTGGTGATGTCGATTGGTGCGGGCGTTGGTTTATGGGAGTCAGCAGAAGTGCGATTTAATGCAACTGGAAACATTTCAGTTTTCACTGGTGCGCATAGTCATGGCCAAGGTCATGCAACTACCTTTGCGCAAATTGTAGCTGATAAATTAGGTGTGCCGATGGCTAACATTGATTTAGTCCATGGGGATACTGACAAAGGACCTTTTGGTATGGGAACTTATGGATCAAGATCTCTAGCGGTTGGTGGCAGTGCCATTTCTAAAGCTTGTGATAAAATTATTGATAAAGGCAAGAGAGTTGCAGCGCATATGTTAGAGTCCACACCAGAGCAAATTGATTTTAAGGATGGTGAATTTATTGTGCGTAATTCCAATAAAAAGAAAACTATTGGCGAGATTGCCTTTGCTTGTTATTTGCCTGGAACTTATGGTGAAGTTAAATCTCCATTACCAGCCGGAGTAGAACCTGGATTAAAAGAAACAGCTTTCTACGATCCGATTAATTTTTCATTCCCATCAGGATCACACGTGTGTGAAGTTGAAATTGATCAAGACACAGGAGTAACTAAAGTAGTGAAATATTCTTGTGTGGATGATTTTGGTACTTTGATTAATCCGATGATTGTTGAAGGCCAAGTCCACGGCGGTCTAGCCCAAGGGATTGGTCAAGCTTTGTATGAAAATGCATATTACGATGAAACGGGTCAATTGGTGACTGCCTCGTATATGGATTATGCAATGCCGCGAGCCGATCATTTTCCAGAATTTAAAATTGAATATACTTGCACTCCAGCCACTTCAAATCCGTTAGGAGTTAAAGGTTGCGGTGAAGCTGGGGCTATCGCCTCACCACCAGCGGTGATGAATGCAGTGATTGATGCAATTGGTACCGATATATCGATGCCGGCTACTTCAGAAAAAGTTTGGCAAGCATTACGCACTAAAGTTAAATCTGCAAAAAAGGCGGCATAACTTATGAAATCATTTAATTATCATTCAGCCAGCACAGTAGCTGAGGCAACTGGCTTAGCCTCAAAAGCATCTGCTTATTTATCGGGCGGTATGACTATGATTCCATCCATGAAGATGCGCCTTGCATCGTACAAAGATGTGATTGATGTTAAAAAAATAAAACAACTGCATGGCATAAAAGTTTCAAGCAAAAGTGTAACTATTGGTGCAGCAACTAAGCATGCTGAAGTCGCTCAATCTAAAGAAATTAAAAAAGCTATTCCGGCTTTGTGTACTTTAGCTGGAAAAATTGGTGATGCCCAAGTGCGCAATTGCGGCACCCTTGGCGGATCGATTGCTAATAATGATCCGACCGCTTGTTATCCTTCAGCTTGCCTAGCTTTAAATGCAATTATTCATACCTCTGAGCGAAAGATAGAAGCAGCTAAGTTTTTTACAGGCATGTTTGAGACAGCTCTTAAAAAAGGAGAATTGATTGTGGCGGTGGAATTTTCTATTCCAGAAAAATCGTATTATGTAAAATTTCCTAATCCTGCCTCACGCTATGCCATGGTCGGTGTGTTTGTTGCAAAACATAAAGCCGGCGTTCAGGTTGCAGTGACTGGTGCAAAAGCTGGCATCTACCGAGAAAAAGCTATCGAACAAGCTTTAGATAAAAATTTTTCGGAAAAAGCACTGGATAATATTATCATCGATAGTTCTGATTTAAATTCTGATATTCATGCCTCAGCTGATTACCGAGCTAGTTTAATCATATCGTCCGCTAAGCAAGCGGTGGCGCATTGTAAATAAAATTTTTTTACTTTATATTTAGGCATCCATGAACCAAAATGCCTTTGATGAAAAAATTTTAGAAGAAGCCTGGACTTGGCTGGAGGCCAAGCAATCAGTTGTCTTAGCCACCGTCATTGAAACTTGGGGTTCTTCACCACGGCCGGTTGGTAGCCGTATGATCATTAATCAGAATGGAGATTTTTCAGGATCCGTTTCGGGAGGCTGCGTCGAGTCGGCAGTCATTAGCGAATGCATTGAGCTGCTCAATAATCAGCAAACGCACAAAAAATTAGAATTTAAAGTATCAAACGAGAGTGCTTGGGGAGTGGGTTTGGCTTGTGGCGGGGAAATAGCTGTCTATCTAGAAAAAATTCATTAATGCAGCCTATTATTTTAAAAGAAGTCCTTCGTTTAAAAAAAGAAAAAAAAGAATTCTCAATCATTACCGATATCAATAATGCTGCTAATTATATTTATTCACCGCAGCATCCTTTGCCAACTATACTCGAGCCATATGCGGCCGCAATAAAGACGGCGGCGGTTAAAAGAACTAACGGGATGATTGCTGAGACGTCTTTATTTATTGATAATTATCATTTACCCATCAAAGTATTTATTGTCGGCGCTGTACACATCGCTCAATATTTTTGTGATTTTGCAAGACACTTAAATTTTGAAACTATTATTATTGATCCGCGTGGTTATTTTACCTCGAAACAAAGATTTCCCGAAACCAAAGTTATTAATAAATGGCCGGGTGAAGCTTTTTTGGAACTACCTCTGCACGCAAATGACGCTTTGATAGCATTAACCCATGATCCAAAAATTGATGATCCAGCTCTTAGTCATGCTCTTACCCAACAATGTTTTTATATTGGCGCCTTGGGCAGTAAAAAATCTCACGCTAGTCGTTGTCAGAGATTGCAAGCATTAGGCTTCACGGGTGCTGCCCTTAACTCCATTCATGGACCAATTGGTATAAAGCTTGGCGGTAGAGCTGCACCAGAAATAGCCTTATCGATTATCGCCCAGTTAGTTACAGAAGTATATAAGCGTTAATGATTGCAGCCATTTTGTTAGCGGCTGGTTTATCATCGCGCACTAAACGTTTTCATAAATTACTTTTGCCTTATAAAGGAAAAAAATTACTCGGCCATGCCATCACTGCTATTACGAGAAGTGACATAACTTATCTCATCATCGTCACCGGTAAACAGCAACGCAAGATCCGCAAAATTATTCCAAAAAAAGATATGATCAAAGTTGTCTATAACCCCAAGTATCGATCTGGTATGGCCTCTTCCATCAAGGTGGGCTTACAGTATTTACCGCAGGAGGTTACTCATTTTTTTATAGCTTTGGCCGATATGCCGAAAGTAAATAAAAATCATTACAATAAAATAATTAGCGCAATCAAAAAAAACCCAAAATTACCGGTGGTGCCGTACGTGGATGGCCAAGCTGCTAATCCAGTATTATTTCCCAAACATTTTATTCGTAAATTACAATTATTAGAAGGCGACCTCGGCGCTAAAATGTTACTGCGCAGATCTAAACATACTAAATTAACCTTTCGTCAATCAGCTCTCTTAACTGATCTTGATAGTTTGGCAGATTTTAAAACAAAGCGCCCAAGTTTGCAAAACAGATAGATCTTCTCTACCTTTTTTAATATAGTTGGCTTATGATTGAAAAATTTAACGGCATTATCTATTTTATTATATTCCTTATTCATTTTGCAGGGGTTGGTCTTTACGCTTATCAACTTCTAGGAAACACCGCAAAATTTAGAGAAAAATTTGCAATTGATGTGACCGCAACGTCAACCATGCGAATGTTAGGCGGGATGCTAGCCGGCGTATTTTTAATGGCGCTTTATATTCTTTTTGTCAGACCTAATGGGGTGGAGGGAACTTGGGCTTTTTTTAACTTAGTATTTGTGCAAAATCTTTGTGTGTTATTAGCCAATACTTATTCGGTTATGATCGATAAAACAGGAGTGAAGAATAATTCTATAGAGGCAGTGATTGCGCCTCTAATTTTTACAGTATTGATTGCGATTCTTATTTATGGATTGTCTGATAAAATATATATTTATTAGTAACTATGCTAAGCAAAGCAAACAACAAAATAACAAGCCAACGTATGTTTTTTTTCTTTAAAATAGTTCTCTCTGCCTTAGTCATTGCAGCAGCTAGCTGGTTATCGGGAAAATATCCAAAACTTGCAGGTTTCATCATAGCCTTACCACTTGCAACTTTGATTGCTCTTGTTTTATCCTACACCGAACATAAAAATGCAGAGACAACCATTACCTTTGCTAAAAGTATTTTAATTGGTGTGCCTGCTAGTTATTTATTTTTTCTTCCCTTTTTCTTTGCCAAAAGTTTTAATATGAATTTTTGGTTGATTTATGCAACGGGCCTAGCTTTATTGGTGGTTGCTTTTTTTATTCATAAATACATCGTATCTTTATTTTAAGAAGTAGAGTTTCTGAGTTATGTTCTTGCAACAAATTTATAACGGTATCCCGGCTCACTAAATAAACTGGAAGTTTCTTACTATTCGATTACAAAGCAGGCCTATGCAAAATCTAATCCTGTTTATCAGCACGCTAATTTGCTGGGCGCCGACTTGGTATTTAATTAAGTTTCAGTTTGGTGTAGTTGATCCTTTAATTTCTATTTTTTATCGCTTTTTTTTAGCAAGTGTTATTATTTTTATATTTTTAATCATTTCTCAAAAAAAATTACGGTTTACTTTCAATCAGCATCTTTTGTTTTTGTTATTGGGCATGACGTTATTTTCCTTAAATTATATCTTCTTTTATCTTGCCAATACTTATTTAATTAGCGGTATAGTCACCATCGCTTTTTCAACTATTTTAATTATGAATATTTTAGGTGAGAGAGTCTTTTTTAAAATTAAAAGTTCAAAACAAACCTTATGGGCTGCAGGCTTTGGTATTCTTGGTATTATTATTATTTTTCAAAAAGAATTATTTAATTTTACTATGACCGACACCAGTCATATTGGTATTTTACTTTCTTTTGTTGCAACTTTTTGGGCATCCAGTGGTAATCTCATTTATCAAAAAAATAGTAGTAATAAAGTTCCCTTTATCCAGTCCATTGCCTACGGCATGTTGTATGGATCACTTGGCACTTTACTTATTGCCAAAGTTAGAGGCGCAGAATTTGTTTTTGATTATTCCCTCTCTTATATTAGCTCTTTATTATATCTAACCATCATTGGTTCGGTGCTTGCTTTTTACTTATATCTAAGTTTATTAGAGCGAATTGGTTCAGCCCGGGCTGGTTATATTGGTGTGATTATGCCAATTCTTGCTTTAATTATTTCAACCATCTTTGAAGGATTAGCCTGGACTAATAATTTAATTATTGGTTTACCTGTTTTAATTTTTGGCTGCGTCTTAATTCTTAATCAAAAAACTAAAAATACTTAACTATTCGTAAATGTTAAGTGATGAATAACTACTCATAAGTGAGCACTACGTCATTTATTTTTTTTTAGAGACACTTTGGCACGAATACTCCTTGTGATCTTAAGCTTAACCCCGTAGGCACTAGGCTCAAATAATCAAACAAAAAGGAACAATGAAAGATATAATTGATACAGCAGTAGATGCTGGTTTTAAAACGCTTGCAACAGCAGTAACTGCTGCAGGCTTAGTTGATACATTAAAAGGAGATGGACCATTTACTGTGTTTGCACCAACCGATGATGCATTCAGTAAATTACCAGCAGGAACATTAGATTCGTTACTTGCAGATATTCCAAAACTTACATCCATACTTACCTATCACGTAGTACCAGGTAAAGTAATGGCAGCAGATGTTATGGGCTTAAACGGCAAATCTGCCAAAACGGTTAATGGAGCTGAAATTAAGATTAGCACTGATGGTGGTGTTTCTTTAAACGGTACAGCAAAAGTAACAAAAACAGATATTGAATGCACTAACGGTGTAATTCATATAATCGATTCTGTTATCCTACCAGCCTAACTAAATTAGCAAATACGCATCCAGCTGTAAGGCTGGGTGTAGTGGCTATCTTCACTACACCAACCTAATTGTAAGAACTGTTCTAACTTTTTTAATTACTGCTTTTTATAACGAGCTGCTTCTTCCGAACCGCTAGTTGCTGAACCTTTACTGTAGCTGTGTTTACCAACACCAGCTAGTTCACCGTTTTGCACAATAAGGTATTGTTGTCTAATTGGTTTCTTATCAAAGTAGCATTCTAATATTTCTCTAACCCCATCTGCATATCTAGTCTGAGCAGAAAGCGAGGTACCTGAGGTATGCGGAGTCATACCGTGATTAGGCATGGTTCTCCATATATGATCGTTTGGTGCTGGTTGCGGAAACCAAACATCACCTGCATAACCAGATAATTGACCGCTAGTTAAAGCTGCTGCAATTGCTTCTCTATTACAAATTTTACCACGAGCGGTGTTGACAATATAAGCGCCCTTTTTCATTTTGTTAATCATAGCGGTATCAAATAAGTTTTCTGTTTCTGGATGAAGCGGACAATTAATAGTCACCACATCACAAACTTTCACCATGGATTCGACAGAAGTATGAAAGGTTAAATTAAGCTCTTGTTCAATAGCAGTAGATAATCTATGTCGGTCAAAATAATGAAGATGCACGCCAAAAGGTTTCATTTTTCGCAACGCATCTAAACCAATCCTGCCAGCTGCAACCGTTCCAATATGCATACCTTCCACATCATATGAGCGTTGCACAGCATCAGCAATATTCCAGCCACCTTCATTCACAATACGGTGTTGGTTATGATAATCACGCACCATAGAAATGATCATCATGACAATGTGTTCTGCTACAGATCTTGAGTTACAATAAGTAACTTCCACCACATCAATTTTATGATCCATGGCAGCTTGTAAATCCACATGATCCGAACCAATGCCGGCAGTGATCGCCATTTTTAAATTTTTTGCTGTTTTGATTTTCTCTCTTGTTAAATAGTAAGGAAAAAATGGTTGGGATATAACAATATCTGCATCAACAATATGCTTATCCGCTTCATTGCCTGGTCCATCTTTACTTGAAGTCACAATAAATTCATGGCCATTACTCTCTAAAAATTTTCGAAGTCCTAGTTCACCTGATACGCAGCCTAATAATTGGCCCGGAGTAAAATCTCGTCCTTTAGGCGATGGTAAACTCATACCATCAGGATACTTATCTAATTTTGGTAAATTACTCAGTGGATAACGCTTAGGCATACCGCCTTTTGGATCATCGTATAATACGCATAATATCTTCATTGTTTTCCCCCTGTTGTATTTTTTTATTATGATAAATTAAAACTATGCTTGCAAGCATAAAGCGATCCTGGATGCGCCAATCGAGTACTCGGGTGAGTTGAACTTGAAAAAAAAGTAGAGAAAATGCATTTTCCGAAATTAAATTTAAATAGGATATTGAGGGCAGTCTTGATTTTAAAATACCTTAATCGTTTCTAAATCTAAACAAGAAAAACTGGATAATCAGATTATAAACTAGAGCAAAGCAACAAATATAAAATAAAATAATCACCCCTTCTGATTGAAATATATAACCAGTCGCAGTAATCAGGCAGGCAAGTATATTGGTTGCAATAGCTAA
>JAGYIF010000010.1 GCA_018402735.1 Pelagibacteraceae bacterium | reverse complement strand
CAACAAGCTCTGAAAGCACTAAGCAATGGCTTAGAAATGAAAGTTTATTTGATGAAACTGAGAATGGCATTACAGATCCTTATAAATTATTAGAAACCCGCATTATTGATGACACAAGGGATCAAATTGTTACCGTTAAAAACGGAGGCGATGCTATGGCTGCTTATCGAGATATGATGTATGGTATTTCGAAAGATATGCCCCCAGCAAAGCAAGCCTATAATGAAGCCTTGAAGCAATATTGTAAATTAGATACCCTTGCTATGGTTATCATTTGGGAACATTGGCAGCATTTGATCAAATCAGGCAATCGTGTTACAAGCAGGGAAAACATAATAGCCAACCTCAAAAACTGATGTAAATGACAATACAAGATATTAAAAACAGTATTTCAGAACTTGCAAAAAAGCATGCAGCTATCAACGAGGAAAATATTGGAGATATAAGCTATGCAGAATTATTAGAATCTCAGGATCAAGATTTAATTATTGCTTTTTGTGAGGCGAAAGGCTATTTAGTGAATGGCTTCCCAACCGAGAAAATAAAATTAAACGAAGAAGAACTAGATGATGATAATTTTTCTCAAGAGCATTTTCAATTATACCTGGATATTTTAACCTGCAAAAAAGAAGATGTTGCCGATCTTATTTGACATTATACGGAATCTTTTTGGCCTGAATACTTTGTGTCAAAAGAAGATTTTATTGCACAAGCTAAAGAAAGGGCAGAAAGCGATTCTTTTTATGATGTAACTTTATAACTTGAAATGATAACATATAGCAAATTATGCACTACGAATTTAAATCAGCAATAACCCGTGGTGGGGGTATATTAACTCCAGAGCGTATCATCATCTATGAAAAAACTGTGACATGGAAAAAACGGAACAAAATGTTAATTGGAGTTGATAGCATTAGTATTGCTCTTGATAAAATATCAAGTGTAGAACTAGATGATAAGGTCTGGGGAGTAGATATAACCATTCACAGTTTTGGCGGAAATTCAATTTTTGCAAGGTGTTTTACCGCTTCGGACGCAAAAAAGATAAAATCCTTATTAACAAATTAAGATTAAAAAAATAAATACGATAGCGCGGATTTGCAATCCGTGCCCATAAAGTATGTTAAAACAAATTTTGCACTAACACCTCCAATTCATAATCTAATTCCGCATAGTTTCTTACAGAACTAAAATAATAATCTTCTGATGAAGTAACTATTTTTTCTTTTACTGCATTGTAATGAATATAGTCTATTTTTTGTTTTATAAACGAGTTGCTATAAATATGTTCTGCATGATAACCGTCTTGCCAGACTTTGTATTGTTGTTCTCTTTTTAAATGCGAGCAGGCTTTACTAAAATAATCTAAAAGCCACTTACGTCTGCTTTCTAGTTCTTCAATAATGGTTTGTATTATTTTTTTAGAAGCAATACCATTTATCAATTGAAATTACCGTAATAAAACGCCCTTTTTCCCTTTCTGTTTCATTATAAAAAGAAACCATAACTAAGCCTATGCTTGATTTTTCTAATTTACATAAAGAAAAAAATCATCGCTTTCTTTTCCAGTAATTTCAAATAATAACGGGTATAAACTTTTTAAAATCTCTAATAACATCGGATAAAACAAACCCATTTGTAGCTTTACAAAATAAATGTAAATGACTAGACATCAAGCTCCATGCATAAATCACCAAACCTTTGTTTTGCTGGCAATATCTAAGGCTTTCCAGAAGGATATTTACATATATAGATCGGGTAAAAACATCCACCCACTGGTGTACGGTAAAGGTCACAAAATGAACCGATCCCTGGTCTCTTATTGTATATGCAAAACCATTGCTAAGTAATCAATTCGGATTATAAACCCTTTGAGATCCGTTCCAGATTACAAATCTGAAACATTTTCTCTTTAAAATTAAGGCATTTTTACAAAAAAATCAACACTTCGGTATTTAAAATTATTTACTGAATTTATTTTTAGTCAGCAATTAATTTCTATGAATTTAAACTACAGATTATTAAAGTATAATTTTTTAATTGATTGTATAGCTATTGAAAAGAATGTGTTAGAGTTCAATAATTCGGATTGATCTTCTATTATTTTTTTACATTCCAACATATTGTCACTTGTCAGACAACGAGCAATGTCTATTATTTTTACAATGTCTTTTTCTACCCACGATTTATTTTGCCTAAGAATTGTAGGAAAATGAATAAACCAAATTTTTAATAAATCCAATCGGTTTTTGAAAATAAAGTAGGGAATGATATCTAATGAGAAATAGATTATTTGATCAGAATATTTTTGTGCTTTTTTAATTAAATAATCAATATTATCATTAAATATCCAATCAATTAACGCAATTCTTCCAGCTAATTCGGAAGACATTTGTATCTCGGTTTTTTTTATTTTTTCATAGTAAAATTCAGCATCCTCCCATTGGTCTTTTAAAATATGATTAAGTGATAATATAGAGCCTGAAAATACTTTCTCTTCAAGTGTTTTTTCGTGCAAAAACAACCATTTGTAAAACGGCTCAAAATCATCATTTCCTACGTCAACATAGTGATTTAAGATCAAAAGCGAAAAAAATTGGGTATTCATTATTTTATCCATTGCTAATGTATTGAATCCGGAAGAAAAATAAGGCCCCAAAGTTTGTGCGAATAAGTCCGCTGTACTTTGATTGGCTTTGATAAGCTCGAATAAAAAAACATTATTGAAATAAATTTCTAAACGTTGAACATCATTTATTTTTATAAGTTGTACAATTCGATTCGTTAATAAATTTACTTCAAAGATTGAAAGGCTTTTTTTGGTAGCTATTGTGGTAATGATTACATTATCAACCTCCCAATTTACAACATTTTTTATCTGATAATCACAAAAATCACAAAAATCAGTATAAGCACAAAAACCTATATATCTTGAAAAAATATCTAAGGTGGTTTGGGATGTTATACCCGACTTTACTAAATTGAAAAATCTTCGAATAGTGCTCTCGCTCAAATATTCTTTTTGATTCATCAAAATTAAACTTTTTAACTTTTCGGCATCAGTTTTTGAGACTATTTTTTTTCCGAAACGATTTTCAATTTGAAGTCTTAATTCATCGGTATACAGCATTTATTTTTTTTTAAAATTATAGAACTTCAACCAATCTTCTGACAGTCCTTAAAGGCTTAGCAACAAAAGAACCCTAAAGAACCCACAATCACTTATTTAATGAGTCTAATAATAAATACATTTGATATTCTTGATTCAGATTTAATAACAATGAATAAATTACATCCAAATTTAAACTACCTCAAATTTTGTGGTGAATTGCATCAGGAATGGAAAAAACATCAGTTTAAAGAAGACACTACCTTAAGTGAACTTTTTCAGTTAGACTATGCCCCGGAGCCTTATTTTGAATTGAAAAAGGGTAACAATCCACTCTTTGTGTTATTAACCAATCCTGGTTCTGGTATGGATTTCCAACATATCGATCAACATAAAGAAGTACAGTATCATAAATTTCAAGAAATTTTAAGTACTGTTTATACCTCAGATAATTTCAGAAAAGAAAAAGGCTCTGGCCCAGCGTATAGAAGGTTGATGAAGAGTATAGAATTTGCAGCAGAATTGGGGTTTAATGCTGTTGTCAACATAGAAACCATTCCTTTTCATAGTGAGACACTTTCAAAATCAAAAGCATTGAAGGCCATTAAAGAGTCTTGGGTATTGTTTGCATATCATGAGTCTTTAAAGTTTTACCTAAAAGAAAAATCTGTATTGATTGTATCCGCTTGTGGATCAAAAGACACGATTTCAAAAGACACGATTTTGAAAAGTAAATGGCTTACTTACCAATGTGATTTGGCTGGAATTCCAATAGATCAATTAAAGATGAAGCCCTTAACCATCAAAAATAACAAAACAACAAGTGCATTATTTAGTTATCAAAACAAATATTTGATTTTAATGATGGGTTCCAATAATTTACCTAAAATAAATAAATAATACAATATATGAAATTCAAAGGAAACTTCGGGGAACTAACCCTAAACATTAACGGAACGGAAGCCACCGGTAACTATCAGGAAAATGGTTTTTGAAGGATGAGTTTATAATAAGAATAGTTAACAACTATTTAAGTAGATAAATTAGTATTGAACAAAAAAGTGGAGACCAGAACCCACTCAAAAAAACGGTCTTTCCCGTAAGGTTAAATAGGAGGCGGATACCGAAAAGCCTTATGAGTAAGAATAAAAAAAACAACAGTATGGCAATTTATAGAGTAACTGCAAAAAGAGATATTGCGAATGTTATAAAGAAAGGAACAAGCGTAAATATTGTAACAACTGGAACAGTAAAGCCACAATGGCATCAAGTTAAAAAGGAGTTAAATTTAACTACAAGTGTTTCTCCGGCTATGGATGATGCTACTTGGATTATAGAAAAAATTGGTTAATACTAAAAATAGTGTAGAAATGAAATTCAAAGGAAACTTCGGGGAACTAACCCTAAACATTAACGGAACGGAAGCGACAGGTACTTATCAGGAAAATGGCACACTAAAAGGTGAGTTTATTAACAACACCTTTAAAGGCCAATGGAAAAACAAAGACTTGGAAGGTTTGGTAGAGTTCACCATAACTAACGATAAGCTCGAAGGAAATTGGAAAAAAGGACTTGATCCAGGACCGATGAAAGGGAAATGGGAAGGAAAATTAGTTAATTCAATATCAAGTAATGAAAATGACCAATCTGCTGAAAATTCCGAGGATTGGGATATTGATTCAGTTACTATTAGAGAAATTTTATTTACGAATTGCGATGGTGTAAGCGGTCAAGATGTTGCTTTAAACACAAGTGCTTTTTCACCAGTTGATGACTTTGATGGAATAATTAACTATCTTAATCATATATTTTCAGATGATGATGTCAATTATTTATTTAAGTATATAAAATATCCAGATGGTGAAATAATACTTTATGGCAGTACTTATTTATTGAGATTAGGTGGAGATGTTTTCGAAGATGATATTGATGAATATAGTCTGAATGAAATAATAGAACTATTAAAAAATAATGGAATTGACCAAAAGATACTTTCAATCATTGAAAACTACTCAGAAGAGGGAACTCTAACTGTTGGTGATTTGATTGAGAATCTATTGGTCCAACCCGGGCAAACGGTTAATGTAGAGTGCATAGATAATGGTTATGGCAATAGTAATTATGAGCTAATAACTTAGGAGTCTATTATTTTCAAGGATTTTAAACAAACAATAACATAATATATACAGCATGAAATTCAAAGGAAACTTCGGGGAACTAACCCTAAACATTAACGGAACGGAAGCCACCGGCACTTATCAGGAAAATGGCACACTAAAAGGTGAGTTTATTAACAACACCTTTAAAGGCCAATGGAAAAACAAAGACTTGGAAGGTTTGGTAGAGTTCACCATAACTAACGATAAGCTCGAAGGAAATTGGAAAAAAGGACTTGAGCCAGGACCTTTGAAAGGGAAATGGGAGGGGAAATTATTAAACATATCGAGTAATAAAATTGATAGAACTGAGAGCGACAATGTAATAACAAAACATGTAAATGATTTTAATAAGATAGAGAACTCATTAGTAAAAATAACTATCAGTGGACGCATTTCAAATTATTTATTTGGAATTGTTAGACCTGAATATTTTGATGAATGTGAAAAAGCACTAAAGTTTGCTTCAGATGAAGTTGAAGATGTGGAAAAATTTATAGTCATGCTGTATGAAACAACATTGGACAGTGGTTTTGAATCTGGTTTGGATGTTTTTCGTGAGAATATAAATATGGATGAACTAAAAGAAAATTGTCCTTTATTGTTTAAATTCTTAGAGAGTGTTGATGCAGGGCATTCAACCCATTACCAATTTTATGAGACCATTTTAAATCAATCACAGGAAGATGTTAACGTTATTGAGAGCGATGCATATATTACTATATCTATTGATGAAATAGAAGTACTTTCGGAAAAGAAGTTATCTGATTTTTTGGGTGAAATAAAATGGGTAGATGAAGATGATGACCCAAAAGCAATAGCTGCTTCGAATGCCATTTGGGCAAAACATAGTGAGACCTTTAATATTGATGAGTCCACATTGATTGGAAAAGCAGAAAATGGGGTAATAATTTTAGAGGAATGGATTAACCCACAGGGTTTAAATAATTTCAAATCTCGTCTACAAAATGTTACAGTAGAGCATGATAATATAGTTGATTTTGATTACTACATTGAAAATGTGGATTTTAATATTGAAAAACTAACATTTTTAAAATTTAGTGGTATGGCAGATTTTCACGATTCAGGACCTGAATATATAGGAAGTTACTTGTTTTATGAAAACGAATTGATAATTCCTGAAATGAATATTCATAGGGACAAAGGATTCACATTTTATTATGAACCAGAATATAAATCTTGTAGTTTTTTAATAGATGGGTAAAAAATAAAAAAATCTGTATTCATTAACAATAGGTTTAATATTTTATTCAATAATTGATATTGTTATTCAAGTAACTGACGATATTTAAAATTTATATTGGCTGCTTATTTAAAACAAAAATAATCATTGCACGAGACATTGAAAAGTTTTTTAAACGTAAAAAGAATAGTATCAATATGCTATAAAAGTGGAGACCAGAACCCACTCAAAAAAACGGTCTTTCCCGTAAGGTTAAACAGGAGGCGGATACCGAAAAGCTTTATGAGTAGGAAACTAAATTACAAATTAATATGGGATATTTATTTAAATACACAGCTACAAGAAATACTTGGGGTGGCGCAGTTAATGCAGGGGAGAGTTTCACAATAGAGCAAGGGTCTAATGCGGCTTCTGGTAATCATTTAGCAAATCATTTAAGGAAAATTGGTAGAGAGGTTAAAATTTCTTCATCAATAGGAGGGGGAGCTATTAAAGTTGGTGAAACTACAACATCTAATGAGTGGATTATTGAACGAATAAAATAATTAAAAAAATACAGCATGAAATTCAAAGGAAACTTCGGGGAACTAACCCTAAATATTAACGGAACAGAAGCCACCGGCACTTATCAGGAAAATGGTACACTAAAAGGTGAGTTTATAAACAATACCTTCAAAGGGCAATGGGAAAACAAAGACTTGGAAGGTTTGGTAGAGTTCACCATAACTAACGATAAGCTCGAAGGAAACTGGAAAAAAGGACTTGAACCAGGGCCTATGAAAGGGAAATGGGAAGGATCGTTAATAGAAAACAAACAAACTGCAGAAAACAAATCAGAATCATTCGATCAAAATGATGATAATCCAATTAAAGATTACCTTATTAAAAATTCTGGAAAAGATTTTACGCTGTACATGTACACAAGATTCGTTAAAGATTATTTAGGAAAATTGGATTTGATTGATAATGATGATACACAAAAAAAACTCGAGAGAATTAATAACGATTTAATTGAGCTATATAATAGTAATCCTGATTTATACGGTGGAGCAGTTTATATCTTCAGACGATTGTTAAAAATGTTTCTAATGATAATATATGCCTTGATTTTGATTATGAAGAAATTCAAAAGCATGGATATTCACTCGATAGACTTCAAGAGGAAGGTACTCCAGTTAAATTGGTATGTCATGATTATCCCGAAGAAATCTTCAAAAACGTGTTTTTAACCAAAATGATTTTCACCCTACTAACTGTTGTGGAGGAGACTGATGATATAGAGTTTATTGCAGAGCTTATTGTTGGGTCAAATATGAATCAATTTACTAATTCAGAAACCGAAGACGCTATGGATGGAGATTGGATTAGTGATATGGTAATTGACATTCTAGATATTCTTGGTTTTGATTTATATAATTACGAAGGCGAATCAGAAATTTATGGAAGATACTTTTTAGATTCAGGTTTGTCAATGGGATTTGACTATAATCAACTCGCACGAGAGTTTTGGCAAAAATACTGTTAATGTTAATTTTTATATAACTTGTCATCATGAAATTCAAAGGGAACTTTGGGGTACTAATCCTAAACATCAACGGTAAAGAAGCCACCGGCTCCTATCAAGAGAATGGCACATTAAAAGGTGAAATTATAAATAACACCTTTAAAGGCCAATGGGAAAACAAAGGCACGGAAGGTTTGGTAGAGTTTACTATAACTGATAATAACCTCGAAGGAAACTGGAAAAAAGGACTTGATCCAGGACCTATGAAAGGGAAATGGGAGGGGATTCTAATACTTGACGAAACTGAGAAATCTAATGAGCTTATAAGTTTGAAGCAAGTTTCATCAGAGATAAATGAAATCACCAAATCATTAAAAAACAATTTTCTATTTCAAGTTTCCTTAGGGTCAAAAGAGTTATTTCATAGTAATTTAATTGCATGGTTATTAGAACAAAAAAATAAAAATGGTGAGTATGAAGCTTTAAGCATTTTTATTAAAACTGTTGCTAAAAAAGATGTTGCGATTATTACTGAAGAAAACACCCCGGAGATTGCAAGAGAGGAGAATAAAATTGATTTAACGATCAAATGGAAAGAAGCGGGGAAATGGAATTTGATTTTTATTGAAAATAAGATGAAAAGCATTCCAACTTCAGAGCAATTAAACGAGTACGATAAAAAAACGGATAAATTGCACGATACAACAAATCGAAATGGTCTTCAAAGAAAAATCATAAAAAAGTTTCTTTTAACGCCATTTAAAAGTGATGTTAATTCAGATTCTAAGAAGTGGGATAATATAACTTATCAAGAGGATATTATTACTTTTTTGGAAACAATAAAAGCGTTGAGTTTTGTCAATGATGACGTTAAATATGCCATTGAAAAATATATTTCTTTTCTAAACAATCAAAACAAACTTTTACTTTGGTTTAATTTTAACAATACCGAAGACTTCAAACTAAAAAATTATGACTTCTACATATCCAAAGAAATGGATGAAGTTAGAAACTTACGCCTTCATGATTTAATATTAAAATTAGCGCATGAAAAAATTGGATTGTTAATCAAAAATATACTTAGCAATGACTCAACTGATCAATATAGGATTTTTGAATATTATCCAAAAGATGAATTTAAATCTGGAAATATTTATATCACGAATGGCTTTTCTAGATCAACAGGAATAACAGACATTAAAATATGCGTAGATGCAAAACAATTTATTGGCTTACAACTTCAAGGTAATAGTCTAAAATACATAACGGAAGTTTTTGGGGCCAAAAAATTGCAATTAAAAAATAAAGACTTTGCGTTTAACTTGCTTAATGATAGCCTTTGGTTTCATAATGAAAATGGTACGCTGTTGAGTGGTAAAGGTAGAAATAAAGAATTAGTAATATCAAATTCAGGGGAAGTTTTTAACTCTTATGGGTTGAACTTTATTTATTTAAATATGGATGTTTCGTCCTACGCTAATAATCCAATTATCACCTTAGTTAAATTTATTGTAAACGAAATAAAAAGAGTAATTGAAAATATAGATAAATTTAAACAAAACATCCCTAAATGACCTACCTCTCCAAATCCGATTTCAAAGTAGCTCAAACCTGCCCTACTAAGCTGTATTATAAAAAAAATAAATATCAGAGTTTAAAGGATGCAAATGAGTATTTGGCCTTACTAGCAGATGGTGGTTTTATGATTGGTAAATTGGCTCAGTTGCTTTATCCTGAAGGCAAAGAAATTGTAGAAGGTAGAGGTAAACAAAATCAAGCTATTGAAGACACTGAGAGACTATTGTCAGAGTATGATAACATTACCTTATTTGAACCAGCTATTTCGGTGAACAACCAATTGATACGCATAGATATTTTAGAGAAAAAAGGCAGTCATTTTAATTTGATTGAAGTGAAGTCGAAATCCTATGATAGTCAAAAATTAGCTAACTCCAAAAAACCATATTGGTTACAGGGCGAGTTCCTATCTTATTTAGAAGATGTAGCATATCAAAAACAAGTGTTGCAAGATAAGTTTCCTGAGGCAACTATCTCGGCTTATCTGTTGATGCCTGATAAATCTAAAATAAACGAACACGAAAACTTAATCAATTGGTTTATTCTGAACAAAAAAGAGGATAATACCATTGTAGAATTTACAGGTACAGAAGAGGATGCCGCTCAGCTGAGGTTATCCAATTTTATGGGGCTAGAGTGTGTGGATAATGAAATTGAACTAATTAAAGAGAAAATCAAAACGGCTTCAAAAGTATACATTGACAGCTTACTGTCAGCTGAAAAAATTACAACTCAATTATCCTTTACTTGTCGTGATTGTGAATACCGGGTAGATACAGAAAAATCGGGCTTCAAAGAATGCTGGGGAAAATTGGCTGAGTCGAGTCCTCATATTTTAGAATTGGGACAGTTAGGTAATGTGAATAGAAAAGACAATATAATTAATGAATTGATATTAAAAGGTAAAACTTCCTTATCAGATGTTCCTGTGACATCGGTTTTAAGAGAAAGTAGTCCATTTTACAACGACCGCCCTTTTTTTCAACTGGTTTGTAAAGAAGAGTTTATCTTGGATAGTTTTAAAGAGGCTATAGCAAATATCCAATACCCCCTTCATTTCATCGATTTTGAAACTTGCCAAATGGCAATCCCTTTTCATGCCGGCATGAGGCCTTTTCAAAATGTAATCTTTCAATGGAGTTGTCATACACTATATCAAGATGGCAGATTGGAACATAAGGAATGGTTAAATACGGAAGATATTTACCCCAACTTTGAATTTGCAACCACACTCAAAGAATGTCTGGGTGAAACCGGTACCGTCATGACTTGGAGCGCTTATGAAAATACGCAGTTGAAATCAATATTAAACACCATAGAAGAAAGCGAAGAATTTGATAACGAGTTAATAAATTGGTTAGCCAATATCATTGTTGATAAAGAACGTGATGACAATCGCATTTTAGATATGAACAAATTGGCTGGTCTATACTATTTTCATCCACTAATGGGCGGCAGAACCAGTATCAAGGTAGTTTTACCTTCAGTATTAAAAG
>JAGYIF010000001.1 GCA_018402735.1 Pelagibacteraceae bacterium | reverse complement strand
ACATCAGAAAATAAATCTAATTTTTCATATAAAGTATTATTATTTTTTGCACTAGAGCTTTGAGAAATTAATATAAAGAGCAACAAAGTAAATTTAAAAAAAAATTTCATAACTGTTTAATACTTGTGATAAGGATGATTTGTTACTATTGTAGCACACCTATAAAATTGTTCACACAAAATTACTCTCGATAAAGAATGTGAAAAAGTTAATTTACTTAATGATATTTTTTCGCAATTTGCAGTCTGCATAGAAATACCCTCAGGTTTACCTATTAATAAATACAAATCTTTTATATTATTATCTAAATTTTTTATTATCATTTGAGTAAATTCAGTGCTTGAGTAAAGCTTTCCTTCTTCACTTAAAATTAATATTTTTTTGTGGACATTTTTTTCTTTAATTATTTTAATAATTTCTTTGGCTGTAGAGTGCTTTATAATAAAACTGCTAAATCCACTTTTTTTTATTAAATTAATTCTTTTTTGATACATTTCACACAATTCTCTCTCAGGACCTTTATTAATTCTTCCTTCGCACAAAATTGTGACTTTCATTACACAGTGATATTTTGCTTGGGAAGGATATCCTCCCACATTTTTTCTAAATTATATAGGGCCCTTTTTTCAGGATGAAATATATGAATTATAATCTCAATAGCATCTATTAATTTCCAGTCATCACTTTCTTTTCCTTCGATAGTGCAATTTTTTATACCTAACTTTTTTAACTCGTGCGCAGTTATTTCTGAAACAGCTTGTATGTGTCTTGATGAAGTACCGCTTGCTACAATCATATAATCAGCGATAGAACTTTTATCTTTTAGATCTATAGTAACAATATTTGTTGCTTTATTATCGTCCAATATTTTTTTTATTTGAGATACAAGATTTGTTTTTTTTGAAATTGGCATTTAATTAGCGTTCTTTATAGACTAATTCTTAGTCTCGAAGAAGAAAGATTTAAACCCTTATTATTGACATAAATCCACTCATTTTTTTTTAGTCTTCTTCTTTTTAAAATTGAAATATTTATTTTGAAATTAGCAAATTTTTTTGCAGCTAAAGATTTCATAGCTACTTTTTTATATCCAGGCCTATTTATTATTACAATTGTGCAAAGCTCAAATATTTTTTTATAATTTTGCCATTTATGAAAATCAATTAAATTATCCGCACCAATTATGAAGAATAGTTGAACTTTGCTACTAAGTGTCTTTTTGACAGATTTAATAATATTAATTGTTAAATCAGGCTTTTTTATATTTTTCGTATTCAAAATTTTAATTTTAGAGTTTTTTTTTATTATTTTTTTACATAAAAAAATCCTTTTTTTTTCTGATATAGAAGGTATAAATTTTTTTAAAGGATTTTGTCTAGTAACTGCCCAAAATAATTTTTCTAATCTTAAATTTTTTATTGCTAAGTTTGAAATATAAACATGACCTTTGTGAGGAGGGTCAAAAGTACCCCCTAAAATTCCGATATTTTTATAAATATCTGTAATCAAGCTCTAATTTGTCCGTTGCCCTTAACTATATATTTATAGGTAGTTAGCTGCTCTAGCCCCACAGGTCCTCTTGGGTGAAGCTTGTTTGTAGATATTCCTACTTCTGCGCCAAAGCCAAATTCATAACCATCTGCAAATTGCGTTGATGTATTATGCATAACAATTGAGCTGTTTACTTCTTCTAAAAATTTTTGAGCATTTTTCAAGTTTTGTGTAATAATTGCCTCAGTATGGTTTGTTCCATATTTTTTTATGTGAGAGATTGCATCTTCAATACTGTTCACTACTTTAACAGAAATAATAGAGTCCAAATATTCAGTTCTCCAGTCTTGCTCAGTAGCAAGAATTGTATTGGTAAAATACTTTTTTACTAATCGATCTCCAATAATTTTACATTGATTTTTACTAAGAAGGTTTAATATTGGAATGAGATGTGTTCTTAAAACTTTTTTGTGTATTAATAAAGTTTCAGTCGCTCCGCAAATACTGGTTCTTCGTAGTTTTGCATTTAAAATAATTTTTTTTGACATCTCTATAGGTGCATCAGAATCTACATATGTATGACAAAGACCCTCTAAGTGACCAATTACAGGAATTTTTGATAAATCTAAAACTTTTTTTACGAGACTTTTTCCTCCCCTAGGAACTATCACATCAATATAAGATTGCATGTTAGATAATAAATAATCAACATGATCTCTACTTGTTTTATTTATTAGTTGGACACAATTAGGATTAATTTTATTTTTTTTTAAAACATTTCTAAATAAATTAGAAAGAATTGTGTTTGAATAAAATGCTTCGGTACCACCACGTAAAATTACACAATTTCCAGACTTAAAACATAAAATTGAAATATCAGCTGTTACATTTGGTCTTGCCTCGTAAATAACACCAATCACACCAATTGGCATAGTAATTTTTTGTATCATTAGGCCATTAGGTCTTTTCCATGAGCTAATAATTCTTTTAGTAGGGTCTTTGAGTTTAATTACCTCCTTAATAGATTTAATGATCAATTCTATGCGGTCATTTGTTAATACCGATCTTTCAATTATATTTTCTTTGATTTTTTTTATTTTAGCTCTTTTAATATCCAGAGCATTTGCGTTTAAAATTTTTTTCTTATTTTTTTTGATTTCTTGAATATAATCATTCAATATTTTATTTTTTTTTTCCTCTGTCAGCTTAGCTATAGACTCAGATGCAACTTTAGCTTTTCTGCCAAGTTGATCTAAGTATTTATTTTTTTTCATTTTTTTTATCTTTTACCAAATTATCTATATGAATTACTTCTCCACGTGAAGAATACCCAAGAACTTTGTTAATACGATCACTTTTTAACCCCTTAATTTTTTTAACATCATCACTGGAATAAGAAGTCACACCTAGACCAATTTTTTTTTTATTTATATCAACTACAGAAACAGTATCTCCTCTTTGGAAAGAGCCTGCGAGATCAACAATTCCAACAGGTAATAAACTCTTACCTGCAGAAAGTGCCACGGCAGCTCCCTGGTCAATTATGATAGTTCCTTTAGTTTTAATAGTCCCCATTATCCATTTTTTTTTGGCGTTGTATAAATTGATTTTAGGAACAAACCAAGTGTACTTTTTTGTATTTAATATATTTTGAATAGGATTATTAATCTTTCCAGAGGTAATTAGCATGTGGCAACCGGAGTCCATGCAAATTTTTGCAGCTTCAATTTTTGTTATCATTCCACCTGATCCATAGTCACTAATGCTTTTTGTTGCAAGTTTTTCTATTGCTTTATTAATTTCTGTAACTTTTTCTATAAACACAGAATCTTTAAATTGATTTGGATTTTTCGAATACAAACCGTCAATATCTGAAAGCATAATAAGGGTGTCAGCATTCGTTATTTGAGCAACCCTAGCGGCTAAGCGATCATTGTCGCCATAACGAATTTCAGTTGTTGCAGTAGTATCGTTCTCATTAACTATTGGAACAACTCCCATTTCAAATAAATTAGCAATAGTATCTTTAGCATTTAAAGCTCTTCTTCTATTTTCAGTATCTTCAAGAGTAAGCAAAATTTGTCCAATTTTTAATTTTTTTCTTAAAAAAGATTTTTTAAAAATATTCATTAACTCTATTTGGCCAACAGCAGCAACAGCCTGGTGTTCTTTAAGCTTTAATTTTTTTTTATTTTTTTTTAATATTTTACAACCCAGAGCAATAGCTCCTGATGTTACTATTATTATTTTAATTTTCTTTTGAATAAGAAAAAAAACATCATCGATTAATTTATTAATCCAAACATTATTAAAATTATCGGTTTGATCCACTAGTATTGAAGAGCCAATTTTAATAACAATTAATTTAGAACTTAGAATATTCATTACAAGGCCCTTAAAACAGAATTAATATTTTGCTTGTTAAGAATTGAAATTTCGAAAAATTTCTTCTTAAAAAAAGTTTTAAATTTTTTAAGTTTTTCATTTTTTTCTTTTTCCTCTAATAAATCTATTTTGTTAAACACCACAATCTCTCTCTTCTTTAATAATTGCTCACTATATTGTCTAAGTTCTTCTCTTATTATTTTGTAATTAGTAATTAAATCTTCCTCATTAATATCTATAATATGTAATAAGCTTTTACATCTCTCTATATGCTTAAGAAACTGGTCTCCCAATCCCACACCTTTGTGTGCACCTTCAATTAATCCAGGTATATCAGCCAAAACAATTTCTTTGTCGTCAATTTGCAAAACCCCAAGATTTGGATTTAATGTTGTGAAGGGGTAGTTTGCAATTTTTGGTCTAGCTCTGGTAGAAATTGAAAGAAAGCTAGATTTTCCAGCATTTGGAAATCCAATTAAGCCTACATCTGCTATAATTTTAAGTTCAAGCCAAACACAAATTTCTTCTCCCTCTTTTCCTTTTGTAAATTTTCTTGGTGCTCGATTAGTTGAGCTCTTAAATTTTGTATTGCCAGCACCTCCCGAACCTCCTTTTGCTAAAACAAACTCTTCATTTTCTTTTGTAAAATCATAAATTAAAGTTTTCTTATCTTCAGCATATACTTGGGTTCCAAGAGGAACTCGTAGATATAGATCATTTCCTCCATGACCAGTTTTGTTTGTTGATCCTCCTTTTTCTCCATTCGTAGCTTTAAAGTGTTGCGCATATCTGAAATCTATTAAAGTATTTAACCCATTTACCGCTTTTAGTATTACTGATCCACCAGAACCTCCATCACCACCATTTGGTCCACCAAATTCTACGAACTTTTCTCTCCGGAAACTAGCTAGACCATTACCTCCATCCCCAGCTTTAACATAAATTTTAGCTTGATCTAAAAATTTCATAATTGAGGAATTATACGATGATTAGTTCTTAAAAAAAGAACTGATTACTTAGTGAGGGATAACTGAAATGTAGGTTTTTCCAAATTTTTTTGTTTGGAATTTAACTCTTCCACTTACTTTTGCAAAGATAGTGTGATCTTTTCCCATACCAACATTTAAACCTGGATGCATTTTTGTCCCTCTTTGCCTTAAAATGATATTTCCAGGAATAACAACTTGTTCACCATATTTTTTGACACCAAGTCTTCTTCCTGCGCTATCTCGGCCGTTTCGTGTTGATCCACCAGCTTTTTTCGTTGCCATAGTATAATTTTATATCACTTATTTATTTATATTTTCAATCTTTTCTTTACTCTTTTTTTCTTCAACTTTGGAAGCTTTTGGTTCCAATGTGGCCTCTGATAAAAGTTTTCCATTTTTCCCAAAAATTTTCATAATTTGGACTACAGAAATTTTTTGTCTATGGCCTTTTCTTCTTCTAGAATTTTGTCTTCTTCTTTTGGTGAAAGCTATGACAGTCCTATTTTTTGTTTGCTTAACTATTTTTCCCTCAACTTTTGCACCTTCTAAAATGGGTAGTCCAATTTCAATATCGTCATCTTTGTTTGTAAGCAAAACCTGGTCAAAATTAACAACCTGACCTTCCTCCATGGAAAGTTTTTCTAGACGCAAGGTATCGTTTGCTGCGACTTTGTATTGTTTTCCACCCGTATGAATTACTGCAAATGTCATAATGTATTTTTTAAAGTAGGGGCAATATATCCAGCAAGCTTATCATGTCAAGGCGTTAGATAGTAAATAACTAAAAATTATCCTTGAGTTTCCTTAGTTTTGAGAAGACTTCTAGTTCGGTTGCGTTTTCAAGTGAAATAGCTTTTCTAATTTTTGTATCATCAAGTCTAAAAAAAATATTTGTTTTTTGCTCATCCATGACTGTAGTTGGTATAGTTGGTATATTGTGTTTTCTCTGAGCTAAAATAATTTGTTCTTTTATTTTTAAATCTTTATTATTTTTGTCAATCGACATACAAAAATTTAAGTTTGATTTTGTATACTCATGTCCACAAAATATTCTAGTTTCAGGTGCTAGATTCTTAATTTTATTAACCGAATGATACATTTGTTCCATTGTTCCTTCAAATACCCTTCCACAACCTAATGAAAAAACAATATCTCCAACAAAAGCTATTTTTTCATTTTTTAAATAATAAAAAACATGTCCAGAAGTATGTCCGGGAGCGTGATGAGTTTCTATTTCTAAGTTTCCTATTTTTATCGTTTCTCTGTCTTTTAAAAAAGTATCAATACCTGGTATTCGATCCTTATCAGCAGCAAATCCTAATATGCTGGAATTATATTTCTGTTTTAATAAAATATTTCCACCAACGTGATCAGAATGATGATGTGTATTTAGGATGTAATTAGGAACTAAATTTTTATTTTTTAAAAAATTATCAACCACACTAAACTCTGCAGGATCAATTAAGATAACATTTTTGTTTACCGAGTCGATGATGCAGTAAGAGTAGTTATCAGCTAAGCATGGAATTAGATTTACAATCATTTATTTTTTTTTGTATTATATAAATAATTATGTATCAAGATTATAGTGAGTTTGAAAAATTTTACCGATCTGACTTAGGTAAAAGTCTTAAGTATCTTGTATCGTCAAAACTAAAAAAATATATTAATGTTTATGAAAAAGAAATTGTAGGATTTGTTGGTTACGGAAATCCTTATTTAGATTTGATTCCAAAAAAAAATAATAGAATATTTAATTTTTCATCTCAAAAAATCGGTATAGGAAAAAATTTAACAAAAGAAGATTATGTTAATATATTATTTGATGAAGAAAAACTTCCAATAGAAGATAATTTTTTTGATCACATATTAGTTATTCACTATCTTGAAAATGTAAATAATTTAAAGAAAAATCTTAGAGAGTTGTGGAGAGTTCTTTCACCAGAGGGAACGATTTATATTATTTTGCCAAATAAAAAATCTTCTTGGAACCATTCTTTAAACAGTCCTTTTTCTTCAGGATTTGGTTTTTCTAAAAATAAAATACATCATATGTTCGAAGACAATTTTTTTGAAAAACTATTTATTGAAAGATTGATTTACTTCCCACCTTGGAATCTATCTTTGATTCAAAAAAACAAATTTTTATTTGAAAAAGTAGGATCTTATTTCTGGAAATTTTTTAATGGAGTATATATATGTGTTGCCAAAAAAAGGTTATATGCAACTACAACACAGCAACACGTACACCTCGTAAATAAAATAAAAATAGTTAATAAAACTAAATAGTTTATTTTTTTATTAAAAATATTCCTATTTCTGAAAGAAGATTTTTAATTTCCAAATTTCCTCTTTGAATATTGCTTATTTTGTCCGAACTTACAGATATAGATTTTTCAATCGTGATATTGTCTAATCTACAAAGATTATAAAAATCTTTAATTGTACACATGTGTAAATTGGGAGTGTTGTACCACGTATATGGAAGATTTTTAGTAACCGGCATTGTACCTCGCAATACTAGTTGAAGTCGAACTTTCCAATAACCAAAATTTGGAATTGTTATAATAGCTTTTTTAGCAATTCTTAAAAGTTCGTTCATGACCTTTCTGGGATCGTAGAATTGTTGAAGAGATTGATTTAAGATTGCAAAGTCAAAGGAGCTATTTGGATAACTTATTAAGTCTTTTTCTGCATCACCCTCGATAACTGCCAAACCTTTTGCTACACTTTCTTGAACTTTTTTTTGGTCGATTTCTATTCCTCGACCATCTACTTTTTTATTTTTTTTAAGGTGTAATAATAAATTCCCATCACCGCAACCCACATCAAGTACTCTAGAGTTAATATCGATCAATCCTGCCAAAACATCATCTTCAAATCTCATTTTTAAATTCCTCATATGTTGAATCAATGAATCCTTTTAAGGTGTTAAAAAAAGCTGGTTCATCTACTAGAAAAGAATCGTGACCATTATTAGAAACTATTTCAACAAAGCTCACTTCAGCACCTATTGAATTTAATGCAATAACAATTTTTTTACTTTCCAAGGTTGGATACAGCCAATCTGTTGAGAAAGAAATTATGCAGTATTTAATTTTAGATCCATCAAAAGCTTTAGATAAATTTCCATTATTTTGCTTGTACAAGTCAAAGTAATCCATAGCCCTAGTTATGTAGAGATAAGAGTTGGCATCAAATCTATCTACAAATGAATAGCCCTGGTATTTAAGGTAACTTTCAACTTCAAAATCAGCATCAAATGTAAATTTTACATCTGTTTGTTTTTGTAATTTTCTTCCAAATTTATTTTGCAATCCTTGCTCTGATAAATAACTAATATGTCCAGCCATCCTTGCAATTGCCAAGCCTTTTCTGGGAACTTTTCCAGATGTTAAATAGTTTCCATTATCCCATTCGGGATCAGCCATAATCGCCTGACGTGCCAATTCATTAAATGCAATATTTTGCGCAGAGTGACTTGCGGCACAAGCGATCGGAATTGATGCGTAAGTACGTTCAGGAAATAGAGTGCAAAATTGCAAAGCTTGCATTCCACCCATAGAGCCTCCAAGTACAGCTAATGTTTTTTTTATTCCAAAATAATCGAGCAAATGAGCCTGAGCTGAAACCATATCTTTAATGGTAATAACAGGAAAATTTAAACCGTAAGGCTTACCAGTTGATGGATCTATTTCTTTAGGGCCGGTGCTTCCCATGCATCCACCAATTACATTCGCACAAATTACAAAATATTTATTTGTATCAATAGATTTGTCCTTGCCCACAGCCAGATTCCACCAGCCATCTTTATTAGTAACTGTATTTGTTTCAGTTACAAACTGGTCACCTGAAAGTGCATGAAAAACTAAAATTGCATTATTTTTTTTTTCATTAAGCTTTCCATATGTTTCATATGCAAGATTGAATCCACTTAAAGTAACGCCGCAATCTAATAGAAGTGGTTTTTCTATTTTAATTTTTTTAATACTTGAAAAGTTTAAATTCATCAATTTTTAACCATCGTAAGTGATGGTTCCTCTTTAGCAGTTTCAGCCCGCAATTTGGTTAAATCAGCGAATGAAGTTGTACTAAATGATAATTTTAATGTCAAATAGCTAATGTTTTTTTGATAAACGTTCAGAGTTATTGTATGAAGAAAATAATTAATAATTGTAACATGAACTTTCCAAAAGCTAAAAAAGTAAATATCCAAAGATACGAAGGGGGGCTTTCGAAGATAGCTGGTATTACTAACCCAATTAAACTATCATCCAATGAGTCTGCTTTGGGCTGTTCGCCTGCTGCTGCAAAAGCGATAGATAAAATAAAAAAAAAAATTTTTAAGTATCCAGATTCAAATAGTAGTTTACTTAAAAAACAGCTGGCCAAAATATTTAATGTGAAAAATAATCAGTTAATTATTGGTTCTGGTTCAGATGAAATTATCAGTTTTGCATGTCAGGCTTTTTTGGAAAAGGGAGACGAGGTAATAGTTCCTGAATTTAGTTTTCTAATGTACAGAATTTATGCACAAATTAATGAAGCAAAAATTATTTATGCCAAAGAGAATAATTTAAAAATAAGCATAGATTCAATTTTGAATTGCATAACAAAAAAAACAAAAATTATATTTCTAGCAAATCCTAACAATCCTACAGGCACTTATTTAACTGAAAATGAGCTGAGGTATTTACAACAAAGAATTCCCACCAACGTGTTGTTAGTTGTAGATGACGCTTATTGGGAGTATGTTCAAAAAAAAGATTATAGCTCAGGATTGTCCATCTTTAAAAACGCCAAGAATGTTTTGGTCTTGAGAACATTCTCAAAAATTTATGGATTAGCAAGTTTAAGGTTGGGATGGGGCTATTCCTCAAAATCAATTATTTCCTCTTTATTAACCTATAAGCCACCATTTAACATTACAACTACTGCTGAGTTGGCTGGTGTAAGTGCATTAAAAGATAATAAATGGTTAAAAAAAAATATAAGCCATAATAATTTTTGGTGTAAAAAAATTTTTGAAAAATTAAAAGAAAAAAATATTAAATGTAATTTACCAAATGCCAACTTTTTCTTGATGCAATTTAGTAAAAAATATGACGCAAATAATATTTTTAATAAATTTGCTAAGTCTGGAGTTATACTGCGAAAAATGAATAATTATAAAATTAAAAATAGTCTAAGAGTTACGGTTGGTAATGCGCAAGAAAGCAAATTGTTTATTAAACTTATAGATAGATTTTTTTAATGTTTAAAAAAGTTTCAATAATTGGCTTTGGATTAATCGGTTCTTCAATTGCTAGAGAAATTAGGAAATATAAATTATCAAAAATAATAAGTGCTTGCGATATTTCTCAAAGTGCACAAAAAATAATAAAATCTTTAAGGCTTGTTAATGAAGTAACATCAGATGTTAAAACGAGCGTTAAAAATGCTGATTTAGTTTTCATTTGTTCACCACTTAGTACTTATAAACAAATATTTTTAGCCATTAACAAAAGTGCTAATAAAGATGTAATAATTACAGACGTTGGATCATCTAAACTAAACGTTGTTCAGTTGGCAGAAAAAATCCTCTCTAAAAATCTATGCTTTGTTCCTGGTCACCCGATCGCAGGTACGGAGGAGAGTGGACCGAAATCTGGATTTTTGAGTCTTTTTAAGAATAGATGGTTTATTATTACTCCATCCAAATTAACTAAAAAAATACAAAAAATAAAAATAGAAAAAATTTGGAAAAAGTTTGGAAGCAAAGTAACCTCTATGAGCGCCCAAAGTCATGATAATATTATGGCGATTACTAGTCATATTCCCCATTTAATAGCTTATAATATTGTAGGAACCGCCTCTAAATTAGAAGAAAAAATAAAATCTGAAGTTATTAAATTTAGCGCCAGCGGTTTTAGAGATTTTACAAGAATAGCATCCTCAGACCCTACAATGTGGCGAGATATTGTAATTAGCAATAAAAAACAAATTTTATTTATGTTAAAAAAATTCAATAAAGATCTAAAAAATTTAGAAATGGCAATTAGAAATGAAAATAAAAATAAATTATTTACTATCTTTAAAAATACCAGAAATATCAGGAAAAAAATAATTCAAACTGGCCAAGATACTAAAGTTCCTAATTTTGGAAGAAAAAATTAGTTGTAAATAGAGTTCTCTAACTGATTTGTAAACGAAGCACTATCTAATCCAGGTTCAATCAAATCTTTAAATTCAAAAGTAATTATACCTGAGTATTTAAAAAAACTATTTTTGGGCCAGACGACTCCAGTATTTAGTTTTACTGGTAAGCAAGCTATATTTAATCCTTGATAAATTCTGCTCGCACCTTTCTTTAGTGGGGGTTGTTCATCAAATTTAACTCTGGTTCCTTGAGGGAATATAATTAATGTTCTATTACTCTTAAGAACAAGATCAAAAACTTGAGCAAAAGAATCTGAATTTTCTCTAGATGCTTTACCTCTATTTATGGCAACGTATTTTAATTTTCTTAAATAAAGTCCATATAATGGGATTGATAACAATTCTTTTTTAATAATAAAGGTACAGTCTGGAATTAAAAAATTATAAATAAAAGTTTCAAACATTGATTGATGGGCTGAAGCTATAAAGAATTTTTTGTGTTTTGGAATTTTATCAAGCCCCTTAAATTCAACTTTAGTTTGTAGTACAATTTTAGTTATCAATAGTAAGTATAATCCTAAGTAATATGACAATTTACTTAAAAACATCTTTCTCGGCAGAGCAAGCATTGGGATAGCAATTATACATGCGATTATTATCCCAACGTATGTAAGTAAATTAAATATTAAAGAACGAATAAAATTCACAACTTTTTATTTGATAAGATCTTGTAGCTTTTGTCTAGGTCTTATCACTCGATAGGAGTTTTTATAAACAGCTATCTCTGCTGGAAGTGGTCTTATGTTATAATTAGATGATAAAGACCTGCCGTATGCTCCTACGTTAGTGAAACACACAAAGTCACCTTGGTTTAATTTAGGATAATTTGTATAAGTAAGAAATTTATCTGTGCTTTCACAAATAGGACCAACAAATTCTATTTTTTTATTAAATTTATTTTTAATTTTTTGTACTGGTACTATCTCGTGTCTTGCTCCATACAAAGCTGGTCTCATTAAGTCATTCATTGCTGCATCTAAAATTACAAAATTTCTATCGTGAATAGATTTTATATAAATTACCTTTGTAACTAATAGAGCAGAATTTGCAGACAGGTATCGTCCGGGCTCAAAAATAATTTTAAATTTATGTTTTTTGTTAAATTGATAAACCATGGAGGCATATTTCTTTAAATTGAATTTTTTTTCTGTATCTGAATAAGGAATAGCCATACCCCCACCAAGATCTAAATACTTAATATTAATTTTATTCTCTTTTAATTTTTGAATAAATTTATCAATGAGATTTAGTGTTTTTTGAAATGGAATTATTTCTTTGATTTGACTTCCTATGTGAACGCTGAGAGCCTCTATTGAAATATTATTATTATTTATATTTTTTTTGAAAATATCTAAACAATGTTCTAAACTAATGCCAAATTTATCGCTTTTGCCACCTGTAGAGATTTTTTTCATAGTTTTGGCGTCTATATTTGGATTTAGTCTAAGGCCTATTTTTACTCTGCATTTTTTTCTTTTAGCAATTTTTGTAATTTCATTAACTTCATTCTCTGACTCAGCATTAATTAGTAGTATATCTTTAGTAATGGCATAATCTAACTCCTCGGTTGTTTTTCCAACTCCAGAAAAAACAATTTTTTTTGGATCAATCCCCGCTTTTAAAGCAATTTGTAATTCACCTATAGACACAACATCAGTACCAGACCCAAGTTTTTTTAAGTTTTTTAAAATTGTTAAATTTGGATTAGACTTTACCGAAAAACATATTAATGGATTTGTTTGTTTAAAGGAGTTGCGAAAATAATTAAAATTATCTTTTATTTGTTTTAAAGAATATAAATAAAAAGGAGTAATAACTTTTTTTGTAATTTTTTCTATAGGGGCGTTTTCTAAATAGAGATTATTACCTCTATATTTTATTGCTTTCATTTTTAGGAAAGTAGCTTTTGTATTTGTACAGATGTTGCTTTATTATCTTTGTAGATAGGCGGTCCTTTTTTTCCACAACCGAAAATTAATATACAAGATATGACTACAAAGATTATTTTTTTCATTTAAACTCTTTTTTAATCTTTTTAATCATATTAATAACATTTTTTCTACCTGTACCACCGAAAGAAATCTTTTTTTCAATGGAGTTTCTAATATCAAAAACGTTCATCACATCCTTTTCAATAACTGGGTCAATTTTTTTGATAATTGTAAAATCAAGTTGGTCTAGCCTTTTATTGCTTTTTTCAGCGATATTAACTAATTGAGCCGATTTTTTATATGCCTCCCTAAATGAGATACCTTTTTTTACTAAATAATCAGCAAAATCGGTGGCAGTCGTAAAGCCTTTCAATGCAGCTTCATATAATTTTTTTTTATTTGGCTTTATTCCCTTAATTAACTCAGTTGCCAATAAAAGATTTAATTTTAAATTATCATAAGCACTAAACACCGCAGCCTTATCTTCTTGCATGTCTTTGAAATAGGAAAGAGGCAGACCCTTCATTGTAATCAGTAAGGAATTTAAATTTCCGTAAATACTGCCTGTTTTGCCTCTAATTAGCTCTGCAGAATCTGGATTTTTTTTTTGTGGCATCATAGAAGATCCTGTCAATAAGCTATCTTCAATATTAATAAAATTTATTAAATCTGAATTCCAAAGTATAATTTCTTCTGCTAGTCTTGATAAGTGCATAGCACACAAACTGGAAGCAAATAAAAATTCAATTGCATAATCTCTATCTGAGACGGAATCGATTGAATTTTGAGTTGGCTTACTAAATCCCAAAAGTCTTGATGTTAAGTGTCTATCTATATTATATGAAGTTCCAGCTAGCGCCCCAGCACCCAGTGGGTTTTCATTTAAGTTATTTATAACATTATTGAATTTAACGATATCTCTTTTGAACATTTCAATATAAGCCAGCAAGTAGTGAGAAAATAAAACAGGCTGAGCATTTTTTAAGTGAGTAAAACCAGGCATTATGATATCGGTATTTTTGTCCGCGAGATTTAAAAAACTTTTAATTAAGACATTAAGCAAATTTTTAATTTCATTTGATGATTTCTTAATCCATAATTTAAAATCTGTTGTTACCTGATCATTTCTTGATCTCGCAGTATGTAGAAAACCAGCATCTGTTCCAATGATTTCAAATAGTCTTTTTTCTATGTTTAGATGAATATCTTCATATTTTGTTTTAAATATAAATTTATTTTTTTGAATTTCTTGTTCTATTTTTTTTAATCCAGTGATAATTTTTTTGGACTTTGTTACATCAATAATTTTTTGCTTTGCAAGCATCGTACAATGCGCAATTGATCCATTAATATCTTCTTGGAAAAGTCTTTTATCTATTTCTATGGATGAGTTTGCACTCTGTAGCACAGAGGAAACTACCTTGTTCATTCTAGTTCCCCAAACAGAGTTTTTTTTTGTTTTTTTCATTTAAAAATATTATAGTTACTTAAAATGAATTCTTTTACAATTTCATATAAAAAGTTAACTATTTTTGTTTTTTTATTCTTACTTATTACTAATTATTGCTTATCTCAACAAAATATCCAAGTTCCTTTTAAGAACATAGTTCTTCATGAAAAACTAAAAGATTTACCTACGCTTATGCTTGAAGATAAAAAATCAGGCAAGGATGTAGAAGTGATTTTTAATAAGAAAATAACCGTTATAAATTTCTGGGCTACTTGGTGCGCACCCTGTAAAGAAGAAATGCCTTCTTTAGATCAAATGATTGATATCTTAGGCCACGACTATGTTGAATTGATTGCTGTTAATGTTGAATCTATTAGTTATGAAAAATCAAAATCTTTTTTAGATGAACTAAACATAAAAAATTTTGATAGTCTTTTTGATAAAGAATTAAGAGTAGTAAAAGGTCTTGGTCTAAGAGGCTTGCCGACAACTATATTAATAAATAAACAAGGCAAAGAATTTTCTAGAGTAGTGGGGGCAATAGATTTTTCGGACAAGAAATTTATTGATTGGATTAAAAATTATTAAATTATTTTCCGTATATTGCAGCAAGGCCCATTAGAACTAATATTGCACAAAATTGAAGAAAAACTCTTAATTGCATCAACTTATTACTTTTTTTTTTTTCTTCTATATCGCCACCTTTAAAAAAAGATTTTAGACCACGAATAAGCACAACCACTACGGCTAGGATGATTAAAATTCCAAAAAAGCTAAGTGTATTTTGACTCATGCGAAATAATTATCATAAATACTTTATAATGATAGATAAGATTTTATGACACTTAAATATAAAAAGTTAAATTCTGTATCTGGACAAACTAAAAAAATAGTTATTTTGTCTCATGGCTATGGAGCAGATTGTAACGACTTAATATCTATAGGTGAATATTGGCAAAGATTTTTACCTGATATAGCTTTTGTTGCACCTAATGCACCGACTGTTTGCCAAATTAATAAATCTGGATTTGAGTGGTTTGATTTAATGCAAACATCAGCAACAAAAATAAATGAGGAGTTTAAATCTGCATTAGTAAAATTAAATAATTTTGTTGAAGCGCAACTTTTAGAATATAAGCTTAGCAAACAAGATTTGTTTTTAATGGGCTTTAGTCAGGGAACGATGATGTCACTACAGTTGGGTCTTTCTTATAAAGAATCAGTAGGAGGAATTTTAGGATATTCAGGAAAAATATATGATTTTGAGATGTTAAAAAAAAATATTAACTCTAAACCACCCGTTGTTTTGTTTCACGGAACAGAAGATACCATTATTCCTTTAGAAGAAATGTATGCAAGTTATGAATTATTACAAGAGCAATCTATAGATGTAGCTTACAAAGTTTTTGAAAATTGCGGTCATTCTATTACTCCAGAAGGTTTGAGTTTAGGATTGGACTTTATAAAAAGCAAAAGTAAGTAGTAAGAAAACTTTAACTTGAAGCTAGATTTAAATAGATATAATTTAAACAGCAATGATCGTTAATCATATTTCTGAACTTCCACTAGAGAAATGTCCAGCCTTGGTTTTAAATGCTGACTATCGTCCTTTAAGTTATTACCCATTATCACTTTGGTGTTGGCAAGATGTTGTTAGAGACGTTTTTTTAGATAGAGTAAATATTGTTTCTGAATATGAGCGAGAAATTCGTAGCCCATCCTTTTCAATGAAACTACCAAGTGTTATTTCTCTTAAAACTTTTATTAAACCTTCAGAATACCCTAATTTTACGAGGTTTAATGTTTTTTTGAGAGATAAATTTACCTGCCAGTATTGTGGTGCTCACAAAAACTTAACGTTTGATCATCTCGTACCAAAATCAAAAGGAGGCATAACCTCATGGGAAAATGTTGTTACAGCTTGTATGTGTTGTAACGTAAAAAAAGGAAACAGATTATCTAAGGAATGTGCAATGTTTCCAAAAATAAAACCCTATCGACCGACCGACGAACAGTTGCATAAAAATGGAAGAAATTTTCCTCCTAATTTTCTTCATCAAAGTTGGCTTGATTATTTATATTGGGATGTTCGATTGGAAGCGTAACCAGTTAAATTTTTTTTGATATTTCAATTGCAGCTTTTGAGCTTATTTTAATAAGGGCATCTAATATTCCATAAGCACCTTCTTTACTAGCACCCTCTTGATAAGCAATATCTCTATGTTCAAGCTCATCTTGTCTAAATTTTTTAAATTTAGAAATTAAATCTTTTTCTTGTTTTTCGTATTTACTCAAATAATCGATTTGATCTGAGTAGTGTTTATCAATTACCTCCTCAACAGAAGCAGTGCATAGCATTGCAGCCTTTTTTCCCAACATTACTGTTCCGAACCCAAGCGCTGTTCCAAGAAGATCCCACAATGGAAGAAATAAAGTTGGTCTTATTTTTCTTTCAGCTAACTGCTGTTCAAAATACTTCAAATGCTCTTTTTCGTGTTCCTTCATTTCAGCAACTTTTTTTTCTAAATCTGGATCTGCTTTTAATAATTGCAAAGCAAGTAATTGACCATCATAAATCTTGATCGCCCCACGTTCTCCGGCATGATCAACTCTAATTATCTCTTCTATTTTGTTTTTCATACTTTAAAAATATTCCATAAACTAGCATTAAAATAATACTTAATATAAAATTTATTGTCGCAAGTGACAAACCAAAAATTTGAAAACTAATATTTTTGCAAGAAATAACAGGTTGCTTTTGTAGTTCTTTTAATAAATTTTCAGTATTGCTTGCCTTAGTATCACTAGTGCAAGAACTTAGTTCATTAAAAAAAGACTGCTCAACACCTATGTGGTAAAAACTCAGAGAAGCACTGATAAAAGATGTTAATAGCAATATTATAAATACTTGATTAAAATTTATTATTTTAAAAAAAGATAAAATAATAACTATAGTAGCAAAGTAATAAGGATATCTTTGGTAGTAGCACATTGCGCATGGAGGTATGTTTAATACGTATTGAATAAAATAAGCAGATAGAAGAATAGAACTATAAAAAATCGCCAGAATGATAAGTATCTGGTTTTGAAAATTAGACATTAATTAATTAAATATTGATAATTATTGTAAATAAAATATGCAATAAAAAATCCGAGTATTAATAAAATTAATAAAATTACAATAATTTTTGCTGACTTGGCTTCTATATAAGGAATAATTTTATGACCAAAAAATCTAATTAATCCAGCTAGTAAGAAAAATCTTGAACCTCTTGTTATTGAAGCAACTATAATAAAAACCAAAAAATTGAAATTAATAAAACCACTAGAAATTGTAAGTAACTTAAAAGGTACAGGGGTAAATCCAGCAATGACTAACAAAACTACCCAGGCCCAAAATCCTTTACCAAAAGAAACTTGTTCTTTGAAAGCTGAAAATCCTTCAAACCCATAAAATTCAAAAATTGGTATTCCTATTTCTTTGTAAAAAAAATGACCAATTGCCCATCCAGCACATCCACCAACCACAGACGCCATGGATGCTGTGCTAGCAATTTTGATCCAATCTTTACTGCGAGCGATTGTCATCGGCACAATCATGACATCTGGAGGAATCGGAAAAAAAATACTTTCAATGAAACAGACTATGGCCAAATAAACCCTTGCACTTTTATGCCCAGCTAGCGCTATAGTTTTTTTAAGAAGATTTTTAAGCATATAAATAATGCAGTTTTATATCTTAAACTTGAAAATATGTATTTCTAATTTTAATCTAGATTTTGACTATTATTTTAATTACAAAGCTAGATATTCAAATAAATATGCGGATGTGATGGAATGGTAGACATGTCAGACTCAAAATCTGATGCGCGCAAGCGTGTAACGGTTCAAGTCCGTTCATCCGCACCATAAATAAATGAACCTTTCTTTTTGCAATAGCCTTCCAGAGCTTTTTTTTGAAAATTGTAAACAAAAGCTGAATAAACAGCATTTAATTTACATTAATAAAGAAACTGGCAAGCAAGAATTTTACAATTGGAACCAAACAAAAGACGAGGCTTTATCTTTATCAAATATATTGTTTGATCAAAAAGTTCAAAAAGGAGATAGGGTGATGCTAGTTTCTGAAAATAGACCTGAATGGTTAATTTCAGATATCTCTATAATGAGTAATGGGGCAATTACAGTGCCTAATTACACCACGTACTCAGTCAAGGATTTTGAATATGTCATTCAGGATTGTAAACCTATCGGCTTAATTGTTTCAAATGAAAATATAGTAAATAAAATTATTACTGCTGCAAATAATCTTGGATATGTTTTTAATTTTATCATTCATTTAGATAAATTAGATAGAGATTATTTAGGTCAAAACTTAATTTCATATGCTAAAATCATTAAGTTTAACTCGAGAACTACTAGTTTTGTTTTTAATAAAGAAATTTTACAAAGAAAAGATCCAGCTTGTATTATTTACACATCTGGTACAGAAGGAAATCCAAAAGGAGTTATTCTAAGCCACGGAGGAATTTTGAGCAATTGTGATAGTGCTTTAGATTTATTGAAAGATATAAAAATAAAAAATCACACTTTTCTGACATGGCTACCGTTATCTCATTCTTACGAACATACCGCTCAGTTTGTTCAAATAGCTATTCAAGCAAAAGTATTTTACGCAGAAAGTTTAGAAAAATTATTGTCTAATTTAAAAACAGCAAGCCCAACTATTATGACAGCAGTTCCAAGATTTTATAATAATTTTTATAATAAAATAAAAATAAATATTTCCAAAACACAGGGAGTAAAAAAAATTTTATTTGATAAAACAATTGAGATAGGAGAAAAATTAATTCTACAAAAAAAAATATCTTTTTTTGAAAAAATATTAAATTTTTTTTTAGATATTTTAGTGCGAAGAAAAATAAACCAAAATTTAGGTGGAAATATAAAAGCCTTTATATCTGGTGGTGGGCCATTGGATCCAAAAGTTGGTCTTTATTTAAATTCATTAGGTTTAAAAACGATGCAAGGTTATGGCCTTACGGAAGCATCCCCGATAGTCAGCTGCAATCCAGCAAATTTTATAAAAGTAGATACTGTTGGAAAAATACTAAAAAATACAAAAGTGAAAATAGCTGAAGATGGTGAGATACTGGTGAGTGGTGAAAATATAATGCTCGGTTATTGGAACAATGAGCAAGCAACAAAAAAAGTACTAATTAATAACTGGTTATATACAGGAGATATAGGAGAAATAGATTCTGATGGTTATTTAAAAATTACAGATAGAAAAAAAGATATTATTGTCACTTCCGGGGGTGATAATATTTCTCCAGCTAAAATTGAAAATTTAATTTGTGCCAATCCCGAGATTGACCAAGCTTTTGTATATGGTGACAACAAAAATTATTTAGTGGCATTAATTTTTGTTAACAAAGAATTTAAACTATCAAAGCAAGAGGTACAGACAATTATAGATAAAGTTAACAACAATCTTACAGCAATCGAAAAAATTAAAAATTTTCAACTTCTAGACGAAGGTTTCACTTTGGAAAATAATATGCTCACGCCAACTATGAAGACGAAACGTTACGTAATTAGAAAAAACTTTTCTAAAATTCTAAATAGTTTTTATCATTCATCATAAAGTAAAAAACATTCATTAAATCGTTTAAAACCAACATTAATATTAATCATTTAATTATTTGATTGTTAATTTCAAAATAGAATTAATTTTAATTTTTTTTTAAAAAATTTTTCAACTATTTAAAGTTTGACTTTAATGCGTATTTCTTTTTATATGAATTAATAACGAATCATTTAGAAAATATTCTAAGTGAAACTCCAAAAAACAAAAAAGGAGAGCAAAGATGGCTAAAAAAAGAAAAAAAGCAGCAAAGAAAAAAGCTCCAGCTAAAAGAAGAAAAGCTGCTAAGAAAACTACTAAGAAAAAAGCTAAGAAAAGAAAAAGATAGTTTAAGATCTAGTTTTCAAAAAAAACGCTCTCTAATTAGAGGGCGTTTTTTTTATTCTACTAAATTTTTTTCCGGAGTTTTACCAAGAGCCTTATTTAATTTTTCCTTAGCTTCTTCTTCAGCTGATTCTAGAACAACAGTAACTTCCCCTAGAAGTCTTTCAAATGCCTTTTCAAATAATTGTCTTTCACTATAAGACTGATCAACCGGCATATCTGTATTTTTATTTAAATCTCTTACTACCTCAGCAATTTGGTAAATTTCTCCAGAATTAATTTTTTGTTCATATTCCTGGGCTCTTCTACTCCACATTGTTCTTTTTACTTTTGCTTTTCCTTTTAAAATAGAAATAGCTTTATTAATTTGATTAATGCTCGATAGTGGCCTTAGATGAGATTGCTGATTAGTAGGAATAGTCAAAACTAATTTATCTTTTGTAATTTCAATTTTGTAAAAATTTATGTCTATTCCAGCTATTACATCTTTTTCCACAGCAACAATTTGGCCAATCCCGTGTTTTGGATATATTACGTAATCTTTAATCTTATAAATTCGTTTTTCATTATCTTGTTTTTTAATTTTTACGATTTCAACAAGAGGGTCTTGAGAAGAGTGCGAAGTATAAACTCTTCCACTTTTAATAATCGGTTTTTGAACTATAGGAGCATCTTTTTCCTCAATAGCTTCTTTTACTTCTTTAATTGCTTTAACTTTTTTTTCTTTAATAGGTTTAGCTACTTTAATTTTTTTTTCTTTAATAGGTTTAACGACTTTAGTTTTTTTTTTTTTAATAGGTTTTTCAGATTTTTTTTCTTTTGGTGCCACAACTTTTAAAAGAGATTGTTTAATTTTTTTTAGCATTGATTTTTTGTAAGGCGATGGAAATAGCTTATATTAAGAACCTTTTCAACAAATATAATTATCTTTTGTCCCCAGAACCTGGATTTTCATTATAAAATTTATCTAATTTGTTTTCCATGTCTTTGAATTTTTCCCAATCAGGTAATGGGTCTTTCTTTTTAGTGATAACTGGCCAAATCTCAGATAATTTTTTATTTAGCAAAACATGTTTTTCTGCACCATTGTTTGTATCAGGTTCAATTGCATTGATAGGACATTCCGGTTCGCATACGCCGCAATCAATACACTCGTCTGGATTAATGACCAACATGTTCTCACCCTCATAAAAACAATCAACTGGACATACTTCAACACAGTCTGTTAATTTACATTTGATACATTTGTCGTTTACAACGTAGGTCATATGCTTAATTTTTTTTTAATTTTAATTTTAATTGCACCTAAATCCGCACTTTCTATGTAAGTAAGGCCAGCAACCCTTCGTATTAAATTGTCTTCGAATTCATCAATAGTCCTGTCTGAATATATAATTTCAATCAACATTTCAATTATTTTAAGTCTTTCTTTATAATCAAGTTTTTTAACTTCCTGTGTGAGGTGGAGTATTTGATTTTTATTTTCTTCTAGTGTTTCACATTCACTAATCAATTCTTTAATATATTCATTATCTGCAACAAAAAATTTCTTTACGCACTTAATAATAGTTTCTTTTTCTATTTCGCTATAGATTCCATCAAGTTTTGCAGCGTGTATAAACAAAGTAGTAATAGATAATTCCAAAGCTTTGAATTTACGCTTTTCTTTAAAAAACCAGCTCATTATTAAGAAAGTATTTTAATCTTTTTAAGTTCACTAAATGGGTTGTTGGATATTTTCTTTTTACTATTTTTTGAATTAAATTTTTTAGGAGTATACTTAAAAAAAATTTTATCTTCTTTTTCTATATAACTATAATTCATTTTTTTCATTAATTCTTTGAAATCTTCTTTTGTCGAACCTAGTAAATTCAATATATCACTCGTTAGTTCAAATAACCCATTTTTACTTAACGAAATAATTTTTAAGAATAATCGCTCCAATATATCAATTCTTATTATGTAATTATCAAAAGTTTCGAAACCACAAATCAAAAGATATTCTTTATCGTGGTTATTAAAATTCTTTACAAAATTTAATCCAAATGCTGGAGATTTATTGTCAAATAAATTGTGAAAACAATTCCAAAGAATTGTTTTAAAAGTGACGGCGGCCGGCTTTACCATTCTTGGTTGATAAATATGGTATCTTCCAATTTTTATTCCTAACTTTCTTAAAATAGATCTATCTTCTTTATTTATTTGTTTAACAATTTCATCAACATTTTCTCTTTTGAGAACGCCATTGTTCTCAAATAGTTGATAACATAACCCACGAATAAATCTATTTTCGTACTGAGAATTTTCAATTTTTATCAAATCTTGTAACAAGTTTTGTTTTTCCAATTTTAGCCAATTTGATAAACTTGAAGATATTCTTTGTTGATCTTGCAGTTCTATGCTTTCATCTACTAAAATTTTAACATCAGGATTTAGATAATTCTTTCCTGGATAAATTTTACCTATAATTTTTTCTTTCCAGTAAATATTTTTATCTTTTTTTAGACTGAAATGCTGAGGTGATGCTATTATTTCTTCAATTCTTTTCTTTAATTCCAAAGCTGTTCCATTTCTTGCTGCTTTCTTAATAGACCGTATGTCAGTTTGCAGAGCGTTGGATGTATAATCAAGAACTATTTTTAACCCATTGATCTTCCCAACAAGCTGCCCATCCACAATAATTTCATTATTTGCTGAAATTTTAGCCTCATGTTGAATTTCTTGTTTTAGACCTCTCGACAGAATACTAATTCTTTTATCTACAAAACTTTTTGATAATTCTTCATGAAGACGATCAGATAATTTGTCTTCTATATCTTTAGTTTTGGCAATCCAGTAATCATTATTTTCAACCCAATTTTTTTTGTTTGCCACATAAGACCATGTTCGTACGTGAGATATTCTATTTGCAATAGCATCTATATTCCCAATCATATTATCTAGGTTTGATACCTGTTTTTTCATCCAGTCGTTAGTTATTTTTTCTTTATCAGAAGTTAAAAAATTAAAAACGCTAGTAACTATTTCCATATGCTCATTATAAGAGCTTTTAGTAAAATCAGGTATCTGGCAACATTCCCAAAGTTTTGAGATATGATTTATTTCATTGTTTATTTTCAATTGGGATTTTTCTGTTGTTAAGAATTTAAACATATTTTCATCGATCAATTCTCTGTTTCTTAATAGATTTTGGATAGAAGGAAGTTTATTTAAGCTTTCTATAAATTTTTTTATACTCGAAAAATCTAAACTAGAATTTCTCCAGTAAATATTAACAACACTGTCAAATTTGTGATTTTCTAATTTTTCTATTTGTTCGCTCGTTAGCGCTTCACAATCTCCAGTGATTCCAAAGCTTCCATCATTTTTATATCTACCAGCGCGTCCACTAATCTGACCAATTTCTGTATTTCTTAATCCTCTAATTTTTTTTCCGTCATATTTTCTTAAATTGCTAAAACTAAGATGGTCTATATTCATGTTAATACCCATACCAATAGCGTCCGTTGCTACTAAAAAATCGACATCACCTGATTGATACAAATCAACTTGTGCATTGCGCGTTTTAGGACTCAAAGATCCCATCACAATGGCTGCGCCACCTCTTTGTCTTCTAATAAATTCTGCCAATGCATAAACCTCGTCCACTGAAAAAGCAACAATTGCACTACGTGGCTGTATTCTGGATATTTTCTTGTAACCAGTATAAATTAATTTAGACAATCTATCTCTATATACAAACTCACTAGATGGAACCAAATTCGAGATAATATTTTTCATTGTATCGGCACCTAAAAACATTGTTAATTTATCTCCGCGGTAATTTAATAATCGATCCGTAAAAATATGTCCGCGTTCTGGATCCGCACACATTTGAATTTCATCAACTGCTACAAATTCGAAATTTAAATCAAGAGGCATTGATTCCACAGTGCATAAATAATAATTTGCAGTTGGTGGAATTATTTTTTCCTCACCAGTTATTAATGCTACTCGATTTGACCCTAATTTTTTAACACAATTGTCATAAACTTCTCTTGCGAGAAGACGAAGAGGAAAACCAATCACGCCAGTCTCAAATTGCAACATTCTCTCTACAGCAAAATGAGTCTTGCCAGTATTGGTTGGACCTAGAACAGAGATTATTTGTGGATTCATCATTTATGGTCTAAAATTTTTTGACCCACTATATTTAGATTTGGTCGAAGAACAAAGTAGGCATAAAGGGTGACCGAATCAATTAAAAAAATGTTCTCGTTTTGAGTGAATTTTGAAAACTATGATCTAATTTCAAAATTATTAGATGTTATTTCCTCTTCAAAATCGTCAACAAGGATATTAGTGACACAAGAATTTTTTGGTCCCAAAAAACACTCTGATAAAATATTTTTAAATATTTCGCCACCCACTTTAAAAAAAAACGCTTCTACATCACCATCTTTTTTATTAGCAACCCATCCAATAACACCATTATCATTACATATTTTTTGCAACCAACGCCTATAACCAACACCCTGGACGGTACCAGTAATTATTATTTTTTTAGAAATGAGATTGGTCACAAGGGTCTTTTGATAGCTAAAACTTTGAGATTATTTTTTATCAATAGAATTTTAATAGTTTTCTTAATAGGCATGATAACAACTCTTTTCTTAGGACCATAAGCATGAACTAAATTTTTTTGATTAATAGCTATTGCAACATGGCCTTTCCAAAATAACAAATCTCCTTTACGAATATTAAGTAAAGATACATTTTTTTTAAAAAAAACCATTTGATCTTTACTATCCCTAGGACATCTTTTATTTATACTTTTAAACAATTCTTGAACTAGTCCAGAACAATCAATGCCTTTAACTGTATTTCCACCCCACAAATATTTTGTTTTTAGGAAGTAAGAAATCTTGTCTAAAAAATTATTAGTTTTATATTCTATTTTATTTATAGAATTATTTTTAATCCAAAATTTATTTATTTTTATAAAATTATTATCTTTTTTCAAAATAGAAACTTTTGAGTTAAATAAAAGTTTTTTATTTGTTTTTTTAAAACTTATGTTACCTTGATAAAGAGAAGTCTCTTTTGCTTTTATTCTATAATTATTTTTAGTAGTTATTTTTTTAAAATTTTTTTTTAAAACAAATCCAGGATAATTATCAAAAATACAATAACCCTTATAGAACCTACCTATTGATTTTCTTACACAAAACTTTTCACCATATAAAATTTGAGAAATCATTTCTGATCTCGTAGTCGCCTCTTTAAAAATATTACCAACCTGATTGACACAAGTTAAGATTTTAGACATTTTATTTAAATAAGTTTTGAGCAAATTCTGTAGCCCAATTTATAATTTGCATAATTATTTCTTTAACAATATCAGATGCTTCAAAGAATCCAGAAAGAAATGGGAAGTTCAATAATATTAAATTCCTGTTAAAAAAAACTCCAGCTACTAAAGCCAAGATAAACAATAGTAGAGTAAAGATAGTAGAATAAAAATTATCACCCCTCTTGCTTGTTATATTTTTTTTTATTTGATTTGTATTTTTAATTGGTATTGGGATTTCAGAATTTAGTACCATGTCTGAAACGTCTTCTTTTTCAATACTTTTTTGAAGCCATTGTTCATCACAAAATCCACACTGAACGACCCGACCTTCTTTTGAAATCACATCGTCAGGAATATTAAATGCATATTTTTTACATTTACAATTGATAATCATTACAGACAAACTAAATTTAAAAAAAAAAAAATCAATTTTAATTTTGGCCTGCAGTATTTTCGGTTTTTTTTATGGTATGTATAGTGAAGATGCAAATGAACAGGTTTCTATATTAGTTATGGTCGTGGTTTGCTTACCTATTAATGCTCTTTCTAGATTTGAGTTTTAACAAAATATTTTAATTGGTCTGTTATTTGATACTCATCTATTTCCAGCTTGGATTTTTAACGTACTATTATTTTGGTCTTTTACTTTCGTGACTTTAGCCCCACTATTCGTCATTGTATTTAGAAAAAATAGTAACGACAAATTTGATTTTAGAAAAATCAAATTATTAATTAATGAAATAGAGTAGAATGTTTCTAACCTGATATTATGGAATTTGCAGAGTTAAATCATCTTTTTTTTATTACCTTATTTATTTTTTTTATAGGTGGTCTGGTCAAAGGAATTATAGGTGTAGGGTTGCCAGCGGTCATACTGACATTGTTATCTTTTTTTTATGATATTAAAGATTCAATTTCTTTTATTTTAATTCCGATGATTTTAACTAATTTATACCAGTTATTGGATGGTAAACATTTACAGTCTATTTATAATCAAACTAAATTTTTTTTAATTTCCTCTATTATATTTGTTGTACCTGGATTTTTTATTTTAAGGGCAGCTAGTTCAAAAATAATTTTATTAATAATAGCCGGGTTGCTTATTACAAATTCATCTTTAGTTTTATTAAAAAAAATAATAACATTTAAAAATTATAATTCATTCACAGTACAATCTGCAATTGGAGTGATTAATGGGACTATAGCTGGTATGACTAGTATTTATGTTATGCCATTTATATTTTTGATTCAGTCCTTACAATTTAAAAAAGAAAAACTAATTCAATTTATGGGTTTAACCTTTTTTTTTTATTCTTTTTGTCTTTTTATTCTTTTTTATAGCTATTCAATGATTGATAATCAGGGTTTGTTATTTTCAATAATAGCATGTATGCCAATTTTTTTAGGTGTACAGACAGGAAAGTATTTAAGAAAAATTTTGAGTGAAAATACTTTTAAAAACCTTTTTAATTACATGCTCTTAATTAGCGGATCAATAATTATTATTAAAAATATATTTTAGTTATTTTTTGAATTAATTTTTTTCAAATAATCTTTTTGTTCTTGAAGTGTTACAACCCCATCTTTATTTGTATCCATAGAAATTAACAATATCTCTCTTTCTTCATCAGAAATTTTACCATCTTTATTAGTATCGGCTAATTTTCCTAACTCTTGATCTATTTTTCTAGCTTCATCAATTCTTGCTTTATGAGCCTTTTGTTCTTCAGGAGTAACTTTGCCATCTTTATTTGTATCAACAGCATCAAATTCTTGCTCTAATCTTTTTATATTATTATCCAGATATTCTTTTTTGGTTATTGTTTTTAACTCTGCTCCAAAACTGCTAACAGACATTACCAGCATACTTATTAGAATAAGAATTATTTTTTTCATGAAAAATTGTGTAGCACTTAAGTTATAATTTGTAAAACTAACTTCTTTTTTTCGAGGGCATGTCTTTAATTAAATAAATTAAAAATAAAACTGGAACTCCCAAAATAGCCGTAAATATGAAAAAGAATGGATATCCGATTGAATCAACCATCGATCCAGCATATCCCGCAATTAATTTTGGAATAAATAGCATTATAGAACTAAACAGGGCATATTGGGTTGCTGTAAATTTTACAGATGTTAACGAAGAAAGATAAACTACAAAAGATGCACCAGCAAATCCGCTAGCAATATTGTCTGCAATAATTACGGCTATTAAAAATATAATATTAATATCCGTAACTGCTAACCAAGCAAACAAAACATTACTCAAGGCTGCGATAATGGCGCCAACTAGCAAACTTTGAATAACACCTTTGCGCATGGAATAGAGTCCGCCGAGAAAGCCACCCAGTATGGTCGCAAACAGTCCAAAAAATTTTGAATAGGTTGCAATCTCTGTGATTTGGTAACCTTTTTCTAAATAAAATACATTCGCCATGACGCCCATTACAATGTCGGCAATTCTATACAAGCCAATTAGAATCAAAATAAATAAAGCGACTTTTTTGTATCTATGGCAAAACTCACTAATAGGTTCAATGTAGGCTAACCTAGCTTTATCTATAGAAATAAAATTAATTTTGCTAAAAAAAATTAGAACAAATATTGCAGCTGCTAAAGAAATAAATACTTTTAAAACATTTTCTAATGCACCCAATAATACAGAATTCTCAGTGATTATTTTTGGTAAATAACTATAAGAAAGAAAAAAAGTAATAATAGACAATACCAAAACAAGCACAAAATTAATTTGAGAATGAGTTATCTTTTTCTTTATAATAATTGGTTCTTTAGATGTTAGAGTTGCAAATACACCAACTAGCATGAGACAGCCCATAATTTGGTATACATTTTTCCAAGTTTCGACATTGTAGCTCTCAACACCAAAATACGCAGCTAACCACAAACTTCCAGCACCAGAGACAATCATCGCTATTCTGTACCCAGCAAGGTACATCGATGATAACGCACCTTGTTTTTTGATTGTTTCAGATTCTATTCTAAACGCATCAATAACAATGTCCTGAGTTGCACTAGCAAACGCAATTAAAACTATTCCTATTGCTGTATAAAATAAATTTTTACTTGGATCCGTGAAGGAGGTCATAAAAATAGATATAATGATGAGAATTTGAGATAATAAAAGCCAACTTTTTCGATGACCAATTTTAGAAAGAAAAGGCAATTTACAATGGTCAACTATGGGAGACCATAAAAATTTAAATGAATAAGCAAAACCAGCCCAGCTAAATAAAGTAATAGTACTTCTTTCTACGCCTGCTTTTACTAACCAGACAGATAGAGTGGAAAAAATTAGAAGCAAAGGCAAACCAGCTGAAAAACCGAATAAAGCCATACCTAAAGACTTTTTACTTACAAGTAAGCGTGTATCAGAAAAGTTCATTAGTAAATCTAAACTATATAATAAATTAATTATTTAGATATTATTTTAAGGGAGCTGGAGAATCACTTTTGCTATTTAAAAAAGCGATAATGTTTGCTCTATCACTTTCTTTGTTTAATCCAGCAAAACCCATTTTGTTTCCCTTGATGTATTGTGTGGGTTTGTATAAAAATTTATTAAGCGCTTCAAATGTCCAGTTTTTACCATAAGCCTGAAGAGCTGCTGAGTATTTATAACCCTCGCTGGCAGCAGATTTGTTATTAACAATATTCCACAGGCCAGGACCAACTTTATTGGCCCCACCTTTTTCTACAACATGACAAGCTGCACATCTTTTAAAAAGATTTGCACCCTCGTCAATACTTGCAGATGCTAGCAATGGAGTAATGAGATTAAGTTGCAGCTCGTCTTTTTTTGTAGTTTCTGAATTTGTCTCTGTTTTTAAATCCACACCTGCAATTTTGTATGCGGACTGTTGTGGTTTTTCTACATGAAAAATAATATCTGAAATTTCTTTAATCCCGATTATTAATAAAATAGTAACTAGAACTGCCGCTGCAATTTTATTAAATTCAAAACTATCCATAATTGTTAAATTAAATCATATAGTATTTTGAGTAAGTTTTAGAGTATAAAATAAAGTTATAGATGTCGCAGTATTTAAGTTTTTAATTATATGAAAACAATAATTATTATCCCCAGTCATTTAAATGCAAAAAGATTGCCAAATAAACCTTTATTATTAATAAAAAAAGAACCCATGATTGTTCATGTTTGGAAGCAGGCAAAAAAAAGCAATATAGAAGAAGTTATTGTTGCAACATCTGATAAGGAAATAGCAGACGTTATTACCAAACAAGGAGGAAGAAGTATCATTACTAGCAATAATCATACAAATGGATCCGACAGAATTTTTGAGGCTGCCGAAAATTTAAATTTAAAACCAGATGTAATTATAAATGTGCAGGGCGATATGCCGTTGATAAATCCCGATGCTATTAATTATTTGCTAAATTTTATGAAAGCAGAATCGGCAGCCATGGCGACACTTGCGAGCAATCTTGAAAAACAAGATATAGCTAATCCTAATGTAGTTAAAGTTGAGACTAAAAGTGAAATAAGCACAGATTATTTTTCTTTAGCAAAAGATTTTTTTAGAAAAAAAGATGAAAAAACCAATTATATTTATCATCATGTTGGTATTTATGCGTACCAATACCCCGTCTTGAAAAAATATGTTGGTTTGCACAAAACAAAAAATGAGCTAGAAAGAAGTTTAGAGCAAATGAGAGCTCTGGATAACAATATTAAAATTCATGTAGGTTTTATAAAAGACCATCCACTAGGTGTTGATACACAGGAAGATTTAGATAAAATTCGATTATTGTATAATGAAAAATAAAATAGCATTTCAAGGAGAATTGGGAGCTTACTCTCATTTGGCTTCAACCAAAATGTTTGGAAGTTTAGAAGTTGTTCCATGCAAAACTTTTGAAGATGTTTTTCAAATATGCAAAAAAAATAATAATATTATTTCAGTTATACCAATAGAAAATTCTTTAGCAGGACGAGTTGCAGATATCCATTATTTACTTCCAAAGTATAAATTAAAAATAATTGGAGAATATTTTCATAAAGTTGAGCATTGCTTACTTGCTAATAAAGGAGTTAAATTAAAGGATATTAAGTTTGTTAGAAGTCATGCTCAAGCAATTGGACAATGTCAAAAAAATTTAAATAAATATAAATTAATTTCAATCGTTGCAGCAGATACAGCTGGATCAGCAAAATATATTTCGGAAAATTACAGTACCTCTGAAGCAGCAATAGCATCATCGTTAGCAGCAAAAATTTATAATTTAAATATTTTGAAGAAATATTTTGAAGATAGGAAAGGAAATACTACTAGATTTTTAATAATGAAAAAAAATCATAAATTTCCTAAATTTATTAAAGGAAAAAAATTTATCACCAGCTGCATATTTATGATCAAAAGTACCCCAGGAGCCCTTTTTAAGGCACTGGGTGGATTTGCAAAAAATAATGTTAATTTAACAAAGCTAGAGAGTTTTTCGGTTAATAATACGTTTTTGCAAACAATCTTTTATTTAGATATCGAAGGTCATGCAGAAAATAAATTTGTAAAACAATCTATTTACGAATTAAAAAAATACACTAAAAAATTAGATATTTTAGGGATTTATGTAGCAGATAAATTCCGCTACAAAAAATAATACACAGAATCTTTCCTATCGTTTTTTTTCTATCTTGTTATACTATTGCCTTGGGGAATTGGTAGCAGGTGGATGTTGCGCTAATCCGGTCAGATTCGAAAGAAAGCAGCCGTACCGTAAATTTTTCAGGTTGTTATTCAGTTCCCCGTAAATGTTATGAATAATCGAAAAGTTTTGTCACTTAAATATAGACCACAAAATTTTGACCAGCTAATTGGTCAGGAGTCCATGGCTATTGCGATACAAAACGCCATTAAGATGGATAGAATTCCTAACGCATATTTATTAACTGGAATTAGAGGTGTTGGAAAAACTACAACAGCCAGGATTATTGCAAAAGCTATTAACTGCAACAAGAAATTTGGAACAGATGAAAAATGTTCCAAAGATGAATACTGTCATTGTCAGGCCATCATTGATTCCAGTCATATGGATATTTTGGAGATGGACGCTGCTTCCAAAACAGGAATTGATGACATAAGAGAAATTTTAGACTCTTCTCAGTATTTGCCTTCTAGCGCAAAATATAAAGTATTCATTATCGACGAAGTACATATGCTATCGAAGCAAGCTTTTAATGCTTTATTAAAAACTTTAGAAGAACCGCCTTCTCACCTTAAATTTATTTTAGCAACCACAGAAGTTAAAAAAATACCAGTAACTATTTTATCAAGATGCCAGAGATTTGATTTGAGAAGAATCAAAATGGACGAAATGCAAACATTCCTAAGAGGGATTGCGGAAAAAGAAAATGCAAAAATTGATGATAAAGCCCTAGCCATTATTGCTAAAGCATCTGAAGGATCGGTGCGTGATGCACTGTCTATTTTAGATCAGGCAATTATTACCTTTAATTTGCAGAGCCAAGAAATAACTGAAGAAAAAGTAAGAGATATGTTAGGTCTAGCAGATCAAACAAGAGTGATAGAGCTATTATCTCATATTGTTAAAGGCTCCCAGCATGAAGCTCTTAAGGAGGCAGAAGATATTTTTAATATAGGAGCGGACCCAAAATTAATTGTACAAAGTATGTTGGAAATTATTTATTTAATTTCTCGAACAAAAACTCTAGGAACCATTGAAAATGACCTTAGTGTGTCCGAAGTAGAGTCTGCGCAGATTAAAAAAATCGCAGATGAAGTTGATTTAACCTACGTATCGATGCTTTGGCATTTTACCCTAAAAGGAATTGAGGAATTAAATTTTATGCCAAATCCTTTTTTATCTTTCCAAATGCTTCTTATTAGATTGGCACATTTAAAAAACATGCCAGATCCACAATCTATTATGCAGAACTCAGATTTTGATGATGATGAAGAAGATAAAGAAAAAATAGAAAATACTTCAGGAATAAAACCAGAAGGGCTAATTTCTAAAACTCAAATTAAAAATACAATTCAAGAAAAAAAAGAACTTCCTAAAATTAAGCCTGAAATTTTAAATGAGATAAATACAAATAATTTAATTCAGTCATTTCAAGATCTTTTAGATTTAACTAATAAGCACAAAGAGATTGAGTTAAAATTTGATCTTGAAAGAAATGTGCGATTAGTAAAATTTGAACAAGGAAAAATTGATATTTCTTTTAATGAAAACTTATCTAAAGATTTTATAAAAAATATATCAAACAAATTGAATGAATGGACGGGTAAGCGATGGATCATTTCTCTATCCAAAGACGAGGGAGAAACCACTGTTTATGAGAAAAACAACGAGAGAAAAGCTGAATTAATAGAACAAATGAAACAATCAGAAATTTATAAAAAAATTATGGCAACGTTTCCAGACATTGAGTTAGTAGACGTTAAAGATGAAGGACAAGAATAATATGGATTTTAGCAAAATGTTACAACAAGCCCAAGAAATGCAAAAAAAAATGACACAAGCAAAAGATTCTTTAAAAAATATTTCTGCAGAAGGGCAAGCTGGCGGAGGTTCAGTTAAAGTAGTTATGAATGGAAATTGTGACATGATATCTTTGCACATAGACCAGCAAACTTTAAAAGAGGATAAAAGTATTATTGAAGATCTAATTGTTGCAGCAACTAACAACGCAAAAAAAAATGCTGAGGCGAAAGCTCAAGAAGAAATGTCTAAACTAACCGGTGGAATGAAATTACCAGAAGGTTTTAAGTTTCCTTTTTAAATAAATGAAATTTACTACAGAACCAGATTTGGATGAGTTAATAACACTGATTGCTAAATTGCCAGGATTAGGACCAAAATCTGCAAGAAGAATTGCTTTGTATCTTCTGAAAAACAGAGACAATGTTATGAAGCCTCTATCTCACTCGTTAGCAAAAGTTCATTCCAAGGTTATTCGCTGTAATTTATGTGGAAATATTAAGTCTAATGAATCTGTATGTAATTTAGAAAAATGTTTCTATACAAATAAAAGTTACGAGCAAATATGTGTAGTTGAAAATATTGCTGACATGTGGGCAATGGAAAGTATGAATGTATTTCAGGGTCACTATCATGTTTTGGGAGGTACTCTGTCAGCACTAAATGGATCAAATCCAGAGGACCTTTTGATTAACTCTTTAATCAATCGTATTAAAAAAAATAATGTGAAAGAAGTTATATTAGCAACTTCGGCTACAATAGAAGGTCAAACAACCGCTCATTACATCAACGATAGCATTAAAGATTTAGGTATAAAAGTTACGAAATTAGCTCACGGTTTACCAGTCGGAGGGGAAATAGAATATCTTGATGATGGAACTTTGTTTTCTGCTTTTAAATTCAGGAATTCTTTAACTACTGATTAAATGTATATCAATTTCAGTTTAGCGTTATGAACATTCTTGAAATTTTAAAAGAACCAGATCCTATACTCAGGAAAAAATCTGCACCTGTAAAACAGGTAGATAGAGAAATTAAAAAATTAATGAACAATATGTTAGATACAATGTATGCAGCTCCAGGAATTGGTTTGGCAGCAGTCCAAGTTGGAATTTTAAAAAGAGTGGTTGTGATCGATATATCTAAAGAAGCCAACAAAAATGAACCAATCTGTCTTGTAAATCCAGAAATTATTTGGAAATCCGACATTCTTGAAAAAAAACAAGAAGGTTGTTTATCAATTCCAGATTATTTTGCCGATATTAAAAGATCCAATGCTTGTCACGTCCAATACATTGATGAGCATGGAAAAGAGAAATTGCTAAAAGCTGAAGGATTACTCGCTACATGCATACAACATGAAATAGATCATTGTAACGGAATTTTGTTTATTGATTATTTGTCCAAGTTAAAAAAATCTTTTATTCTTAAAAAATTAGTAAAAGCTAAAAAAAATCAAAAATAAAAAAATGAAATTTAATGTTGTTTTTATGGGAACACCTGATTTTGCTTTACCCACTTTGGCAAAAATAAGTCAGAGTTTGTTAACAATTAAGCAAGTGTATTCTCAACCTCCAAAAAAATCAAATAGAGGAATGAAATTAGAAAAAAGTCCCATTCATATGTTTGCAGAAAATAATAACTTACCAGTACGAACGCCCAATAGACTTCAGGATGATTATGATTTTTTTAAATCATTAAATATTGATCTGGCGATTGTGGTTGCATACGGACAAATTATATCAAAAGAATTTTTACAATTATCTAAACATGGATTTTTAAATATTCATGCATCAATCCTGCCAAACTGGAGAGGTGCAGCACCCATTCAAAGATCAATTATGTCACAAGATCTTTTTACAGGAATTTCAATAATGAAAATTGTAGAAAAATTAGATTCTGGTCCAGTATTACTAACAGAGAAAATTAATTTAAATTTAAATAGCACAGCAGGAGAAGTAGAAAGTCAACTAGCTATACTTGGAGCAAATAAAATTACAGAAGCAATTGATTTAATAAAAAACAATAAAGCAAATTTTGTCGAGCAAAATAATGAAAAGGCAACTTACGCAAAAAAAATTACTAAAGAAGATGAAAAAATTAACTGGAATCATGATGCAAAAAAAATTATAGCCCAAATTCATGGACTAAATCCAAGACCAGGTGCTTATTTTAAGTACAAAGGAGAAAAAATAAAAATATGGAAAGCTTCGTATTCAGAAGAGAGTGGAAATGCAGGAAAGGTTATAAATAATTCGTTGCAAGTTGCTTGCGGAACATCCTCTTTGATTATAAAGGAAATTCAAAGACCAGGTAAGAAAATTCAGAAATCAAAAGAATTTTTACATGGCTTTTCTATTCCTAAAGAAACACAGCTTAATTAATGAAAAGATATAAATGCATCGTTGAATACGATGGTACGGCATTTGTGGGCTGGCAAAGACAAATAAATGGCTACTCTGTTCAAGAGGCCATAGAAAATAGTTTAGAACATATTTTTCATCAACAGATTAGAATTCATGGTTCCGGCAGAACAGATGCAGGTGTTCATGCCAAAAAACAAGTCATTCACTTTGATTTAGATACTGAGTTGGATGGCCTCAAAATTACAAGTGCTCTAAACCATTTTTTAAAAAAGGAATTAATTAGTATTTTGAGTGTAGAAATAGTTGATAATAATTTTGATAGTCGAAGAAACGCTATTTTAAGAAAGTATGAATATATTATTATAAATAGGGTTTCTCCACTTGCTATTTCTAAAAATAAAGCATGGCATATTTCTGCACCTTTGAATGTTGAAGCAATGCAAAGTGCCATAAAAGTGTTTGAAGGTGAACATGATTTTACAACATTTCGAGCAGCTTCTTGTGAGGCGGCCTCTCCCGTAAGAACAATTAGTAAAACAAATATTGTAAAACACCATGATGAAATCATCATTACTTTTGAATCTAGATCTTTTTTGCAGCATCAAGTTAGATCTATGGTTGGTGCCTTAAAGTTAGTAGGTGAGGGTAAGTGGAGCAAATATGATTTACAATTGGCTCTTGATGCAAAAGACAGAACGAAGTGTGCGGCTCTGGCACCTGCATCAGGATTATATCTGGCACAAGTAGAATATTAGTATTTAAACTTTTAATAATGACTGTACGTGAAAGGAACTACTTTCCTGCAAAGCCTCAAGATCATAACCACCTTCTAATACTGAAACTACATTATTATTACAAACTTTTTTAGCTATTTTAAGAATTCTATTTGTTAATTCTGCAAAATCTTTAGACTGTAAATTAATTTGGGCTAAAGGGTCGTTAATGTGAGCATCAAACCCAGATGACAGTAAAATAAATTCAGGTCTGAATTCCATTATTTTTTTAAAAATAGGTTCGTAAGCATTTAAAAATATATTTCCTGAAGTCCCAGCATCCAAAGGTACATTGAGTATATTATTATAATTACCAGTTTCTTTTTCTGAGCCTGTACCTGGATAAAAAGGATATTGGTGGGATGAAATATATAAAACTTGTTTATTGTCATAAAATATTTCTTGAGTTCCATTGCCATGATGAACATCAAAATCAATAATTGCCACTTTCTTTAACTTGTATTTATCCAACAAATAGTGCGCTCCAATTGCTACATTATTGTAAATACAAAACCCCATTGCTTTTCTACTTTCAGCATGGTGTCCGGGTGGGCGAATAGAGCAAAATGCATTAATAAAATCTTTATTGATTACTCCATCAATAGCAGTAATTACTGAGGCTACAGCGTCTAAAGCAGCTTGTTTAGATCCAGGCCCAACTAAAGTATCACCATCTAAAAAAAAATTTCCCTCGCTAGGAAAGCTTTTCTCAAGTTTGCGTAGGTATTCTTCACTATGAGCTAATGATAAATATTTAGCATCAAATACTTTTGGCTTTAACCAAATTATATCTTTTGATTGTATTTTTTTTAAACCTTCATTAACTACTGTAACTCGGTCTATTCTTTCAGGGTGGCCAATTCCAGTGTCATGATTTTGATAAGTATCTGTTGTAATGATACAAGTTTTCAATGGAAATATAATTCTAATACTTTGTAATAAATTCTTTTCAATTTTTTAAGGTCATTTATAGAGACGCATTCGTTGACTTTATGCATTGTATTTCCAACCAAACCAAATTCTACACAAGGTGCAATATCTTTAATAAACCTTGCATCAGATGTCCCTCCACTAGTAGATAGTACTGGCTTAGTGTTAGTTATATCGTTGATTACTTTACTCATCATTTGAACAGTTTTTCCAGGCTTGGTGATAAAAGCAGTTCCAGTTTCAGAATATTTAATTTTGACTTTGCATTTATATTTTTTACTTATTTGCTGGGTAATAGAAAAAATTCTTTTTTTTAGCGTCGTATAAGTGTGTTTATTATTAAATCTAATATTAAAAGTTGCGCTTGCTGTTGCAGGAATGACATTATCGGCATTACTGTCGGTACTTACTTTAGTAATTTCTAGGTTAGAGGGTTGAAAGTTATTTGTTCCATTATCCAGTTTCCATGATTTTAATTTGTCTAGAATTTTTATGAGTGGAGTTGAGGGGTTACATGCTTCATGAGGATATGCAACATGACCTTGAATCCCAGTCAGAGTAACATAAGTGGTTAAGCTCCCTCTTCTTCCTATTTTCATCATCTGTCCAATTTTTTTTCGGTTAGAAGGTTCTCCGACTAGACAAAAATTAATTTTTTCTTTTTTCTTTTTTAAATAATCTACTACTTTTTTTGTTCCATTAATGGCAACTCCTTCTTCATCACCGGTAATAATAAAACTAATAGATCCAGCAAATTTTTTATTATTTTTTAAGAATTCACTTACAGCAGCAATAAAGCAAGCTATAGCACCTTTCATATCGCTTGTTCCACGACCGTAAATTTTTCCAGCTTTAACGATTCCAGAAAACGGTCCGACATTCCAAGATTTTACATTTCCAGTTGGCACAACATCTGTATGTCCTGCAAAACAAAAGTTAGGAGAAGAGGTACCTAACCTTGCGTAAAGGTTTTTTATAGAAGCTGTATTTTTATCTTTAAAATTCAAGATAGTGCAGCGAAAGCCAAGGAATCGCAAATGTTTAGCCACAAGTGCAATGGCGCCACCATCTAGTGGAGTTATGCTGGGTATTTTGATTAATTCTTTTGTAAGCGAAAGTTCGTTAATAACTTTTGCCATTTATTCTCTCAATAAATCGTTTACAGAAGTTTTGCTTCGTGTTTTTTCATCAACTGTTTTTACAATTACTGCACAGTATAAATAAGGTCCATTTTTATCAGTTTTGCTAGGTATGCTTCCTGCAACTACAACTGAGTAGGGCGGTATGGTTCCATAGGTAATAGTTTTATTTTTTCTATCATATATCTTAGTAGAAGATCCAAGGTAAACACCCATAGAAATTACAGAGCCAGTTCCAACAATAACTCCTTCAGCTACTTCTGATCTTGCTCCAATAAAGCAATTATCTTCGATGATTACCGGATTAGCTTGCAAAGGTTCAAGAACTCCGCCAATGCCCACACCTCCACTGATATGACAATTTTTTCCAATTTGTGCACAGGATCCAACGGTAGACCAAGTATCAATCATTGTTCCTTCATCAACGTAAGCACCTAAATTTACAAAGGATGGCATCAACACAACATTTTTTCCAATAAAGGCACCGTGCCTTACAACACCATTTGGTACCATTCTAAAACCAGCTTTTTTATGCTCTTCTCTTCCCCACCCAGCTGTTTTACCTTTTACTTTGTCCCACCATGTTGCGTAAGGACCAGCAGTCGTTTGCATTTCGTTTGTTCTAAAGCTTAAAAGAATTGCTTTTTTAATCCATTGATTAACAATCCATTTTTTTCCTTTTTTTTCAGCAACTCTAATTGTCCCCTTATCAACTAAATCAATAGTTTCTCTTATAGCGTCAATAATTTTTTGGTTAGAATCTTTGGATATTTTTTCTATATTATCCCAAGCTTGATTTATAATTTTTTCGTACTTCATAATATTAATTTATACTTTCGTTTATTTTCTTCAAGAAATCAGTTAAGTTTTTTATCGTATAATGAACGTGTTTTCCATCATATCCTTGTTTGCAATAAGAATCGTCACTCTCAACCCAGGCAGTTTTCATTCCTAGTTCGTGAGCCGGCAATAAATTTTTAGCAATATCCTCGATAAAAATACTATTTTGAGCGTTGATACTATGAGTTGCAATTAATGCATGATAGGGTTCAATTTGTGGTTTTGGAATAAAATTTGCATCTACAATATCAAATATTTTATTAAAATTATTCTCTATACCAAGACGCTTCGTAACTTGTTGGGCATGTTTGCGCGTTCCATTGGTAAATATTATTTTTTCTCCAGGCAATTTTTTAATTTGCTCTCCTAGAGCCGAATCTTCCACAAGGAGACTGTAATCAATATCATGAACAAAATCTAAAAATTTCTCAGCGTTTATTTTATGATTTTGCATTAATCCATTTAAAGTTGTCCCGTGTTCGTGAAAGTAATTATTTTTAATTTTTAAAGCTTCTTGTCTGCTAACATTTAGATTATCCTCAATAAATTTACACATGAGAGTGTCAATTTTATCAAATAAATTAGTAGTGCTAGGATAGAGTGTATTATCAAGATCAAAAATCCAATGCCTAATATTTTTTAATTCAATCATTGAACGATTAGAGTCCCAGCTCCCGCACTAGAAAAAAGTTCAAACAGAACTGCATGCGCTTTTCTACCATCAATAATTACAACTCCTTTAACCCCACTTTTAATGGCTGATATGCAAGTTTTTATTTTTGGGATCATCCCACCTGTGATAGTTTCATTTTGTATTAACCCTTCAGCTTCGCCAATAGTTAGTTTAGAGATTAAATTACCATTCTTATCATTTACCCCAGGTACATCAGTCATTAACAGTAAACGTTCGGCTTGAATTTTGTTAGCAACTGTACCAGCCGCGGTATCAGCATTAATGTTGTAAAACTGACCTTTAGCATCCCTGCCCATGGGAGCTATTACCGGAATAATATCTCTGTCTATTATTGAATTCAAAATATCTATATTTAGTTCCTCTGGATCAGCAACAAACCCCAATTCAGGGTTTATGGCCCTGGTTACATTGAAAATATTGTTGTTTTTGACTGTAACAGATTCGGCATTTGCTCCATACTGTTGAATAGAATGTACAAGGTCAGGATTGATTTCATTTAACAAAACTTCTTCTACAATTTTAATTACATTTTCATCTGTTACTCTTAGACCTAGAATAAATTTGCTTTGAATATTTAAAAATTTTAATTTTTGCTGAATTTGCGGGCCACCTCCATGAATCACTAATGGTTTAACACCTAGCTTTTTACATACAGCCGCATCCTGAGCAAAAGCTTTAGATAGCTGGTCATTTGCCATCACTTGCCCTCCGTATTTTAATATTATTTTTTTCCCCTGGTAATTTTCAATATAATTTTTTGCTTCTTCTAAAGGAGGCGCGTCTTTTGGCCAGAACTCTACAATATTCATCTAAACTGTTTTTATTGTTGTTTTTTTTATGATGATATACTGCTGAGCAATTGTCAGCACATTGTTTGCGGTCCAATACACTACTAGACCAGACGGGAACGACGCTAACATGACAGTAAGAAATAATGGAAAAAAAGCAAATATTTTTGCCTGAATAGGATCGGTAGGAGCAGGATTTAGTTTTTGTTGTACCCACATACTTATTCCCATAAGAATTGGCCATACCCCAATTATTAAAAAAGATGGTAGACTCCAAGGAATGAGACCGAATAAATTAAATAAGGATGTAGGATCTGGAGCTGATAAATCATGAATCCAACCAAAAAAAGGAGCATGTCTCATCTCCAGTGTAACAAATAACATTTTATAAATTGCAAAGAAAAAAGGAATTTGAATTAACATTGGCAAACAACCAGATACAGGGTTGATTTTTTCTTTTCTGTATAAAGCCATCATTTCGAGTTGAATTTTTTGTTTGTCGTCTTTGTAGAGATCTTTTAATCTTATCATTTCTGGCTGAAGAGCTTTCATTTTAGCCATGGAAGCAAAAGAATAATTTGCAAGAGGATAAAATAAAATTCTTATTCCTGCAGTCAGTAAAACAATAGCCCAACCAAAGTTTCCACATAATCTAAACAAGTAATCAATAATAAAAAATAATGGTTTGGTGAAAAAATAAAACCAACCCCAATCAATTGCTAAATCAAATTTGTTAATCCCGGCACTCTTGGCATAACCATCAATGACATTTACTTCTTTAGCTCCAATAAAAAGCTGAGCAGAACTAGTTGCCACTTTTCCTATTTCAACGGTTGTTGGTTTAGTTAAGATATAATTTGCTTTATAAGAATCGTTAAAAGTAAATTCTGCATTAAATGGTTCTTGTTTTTGTGGAACAATAGCAGTAAGCCAATATTTATCTGTAATACCAACCCAGCCGGTCGTACCTTGATAGGATTGTTTTTTTTCTTGAATGTCATCATAACTTTCTTCTTTCAGACTTTCATCTATCACACCCACCAATCCCTCGTGTAAAATATAAAAATTTTGAATTAGCGGTTTTTCTTTTCGGGTAATTTGCGAGTAATGAAAAAGGTCTACTTTAGTATCTGAATTATTTTTTATACTTTCTGTTACTTTAAACAAATATTGGTCGTCTATTTCAATTTTTTTGTTAAAAATGAGACCTTGTTTGTTGTCCCATTCTAATTCAATAGGAGTATTGGGTGTAAGTGTTTTATTTCTGATTAGTGTCCAGACACTATTGTTGTCAGGAATTTTTATATTATCTGCACTAGCCCATCCGCTTTCTAAATAATAGCCAGTATTAATTTTTTTTGGATTTAGAATAATGACTTGTTTACTATTTTCATCAATAGTTTCTTTGTAAGTTTTTAAAGTAACATCGTCTATTAATGCACCTGTGAGGGAAATAGAGCCCATTAATTTTGCATTTTCAAGTTTGACTCTTTGTTCTGCAGAAATTGCTTCTGTTCTGCTAATAGATTTTTCAGGTACGGGTAATTTGTTATTTAAAGTTGGAGCCGCAGGAGTTCCAGCTACAGAATTAGCAGAAGGATTTTTTTCTACTTTACTTAATTCTAATTGGCTTTTCTTAAATTCAGGATCTACTACTAGCACTTGCCAACCAACAATAATAATTGTCGACAAAATTACTGCCATTAACACATTTCTAGTATCCATTATATTTTTTTCTCTTTTTCTACAGGATCGTATCCTGCGCTACCACCAAACCAGGTAAATGGGTGACATTTTAAAATTCTGAGACTTCCTTTTATGCATCCTCTTAACCAGCCATGTGTTTTTACTGAATCGATAAAATAGTGAGAGCACGTAGGTTCAAATCTGCAAGCATGTTGCAAAAGAGGAGATATCAAATACTGATAACTTTTAATTATAAAAATAATGAACTTGCTTATTAATTGGTTCATAACTTAGCTATATCTTCCCTCTTTAAATTTATTTTTTAACTCTTCCACTAATGTCTGAAAATTTTCGTCATACACTTTGGCTTTGGCAAAAATTGCATATTTATATTTATTATTAAATGATGAATTTAATTCTATAATTGCTTTCCTTGCTGCCATCTTTAATCTTCTTCTAATTTTATTTCTTTTGACTGCATTACCAAGTTTTTTTGCAGAGACACAGCTAAGAATTACTTTTTTATTATTATTTAGTTCCTTTTCTATTTTTCTGTAATAAATAGTAAATAAATTAGATATCACTTTTTTGCTCTTAAGAATTTGTTTGAACTCAATATTTCCCGAAAGACTTTCAAATTTAATGGAAGCTGCCATTGAATTAAGCAGATATTCTTTTTCTACCCTTTGCTCTTCTTCTTGCTATTACTCTTCTCCCACCTTTTTTCGCCATTCGTGAACGAAATCCGTGTCTTCTAGCTCTAACTTTAACACTTGGTTGAAATGTACGTTTCATTGCGATATTTGCTTAAATTAAATTTGGGCTATTTATAGGTAATTCAATTTAGGATGTACAGTATAAATTAAGTGCTAAATATCAACATATGCAAAATTTTTCTAAGCTAAAAATAGGAATTGGCCTTATCTATTTAGCCATTGTAACTTTGGTGGTTATTTTGTTTTTTTACTATGGAGCCAATTCTTTTTTGGACCTTAATTTTTTAAAAAATAATAAAGATAAAATTTTTGCTTTTCGAGATGCCAATTTTGTTTTATTGGCAACTTCTTATTTTTTTCTTTCTATTGTGTGGGTTTTTTTATTAGGATTTGGAACGCCGCTAGTGATTGCAGCCGGTTTTGCTTTCGGCATTTTTTGGGGATCTTTTTTATCCATTCTTGGTTTTTCAATTGGTGCGTCATTACTTTATTTATTTGCTAATCATTATTTTAAAGACTTGGTCTTTAAGTATTTAGCAGTTAGATTTTTATCATTAAAAAATCATTTTAATGAAAATGAATTTAGTTATTTCTTTTTTATTAGAGTGATACCAGGAATTCCATTTCCTATTAAAAATGTTATGCCAGTTTTGTTTAATATAAAGCTAAAAAATTATTTTTTTGCAACTTTATTAGGAGAGGCAGTACCCATTATAATTTCTGTTAGCATAGTTAGTGGATTTGCAGGAGCAATTGAAAATAATGCAAATTTAAATTTTAGTTTATTATACTCCCCAAAAATATTTTTTCCTTTATTAGGCTTGGGCGTTATGGTACTGTTGACCAATTATATAAAAAAAAAATTCGTAAAGAAAGAAAAGAAAGATCCTTATGACATTTGAATTGCCTAAATTAAATTATTCGAAAAATGCACTTTCCCCTGCAATGTCGGAAGAAACACTGGATCTTCATCACGGTAAGCATCATCAAACGTACATCACTAACCTTAATAATTTAATTAAAGACACGGATCTTGCTCAGGCCTCACTAGAAGAAATTGTAACAAAAACCGCAAAAGACTCGTCAAAAGCCGGAATTTTTAATAATGCGGGTCAGCACTGGAATCATATTTTGTTTTGGAACTGCATGAAACCCAAAGGTGGAGGGTTAATGCCAGCTCAGTTGGAAAAAAGAATTATTTCAGATTTTGGCAGTACTGATAAATTTAAAGAAGATTTTATTCAAGCTGGAACAACACAATTTGGATCGGGCTGGGCATGGCTTGCTATTCAAAATGGAAAATTAGTAGTTACTAAAACTGCTAACGCTTCTAATCCTTTAGTAGATAATATGAAACCTATTTTTGGATGTGATGTTTGGGAGCATTCTTACTATGTGGATTATAGAAATCGCAGACCTGACTATTTGAAAGCATTTGTTAATGAGTTAGCAAATTGGGAATTTGTTGCTTCTCAATTAGATTAATTTATCTATTTTTTTAAGTCTGTTTTTAATTAGCAATAGCTAGTAAATATTGTCTATGCTTAAGAGTGTTTTTATTATTTTCTTATTCCAGCTTATTGGGGAATCTATTCAAAAATACTTTGAGTTAACAATACCAGGACCTGTAATTGGATTAATTCTTTTATTGATTTCTCTTATACTTACCAAAAGCACTAAGAATATTTTTATAAGAAAAACAAAAGAAGAGATTACTACCACTTCCAATTTTATTATTAGCTATCTATCGTTATTATTTGTTCCCATAGGAGTTGGAGTGGTGATGCATCTTTCTTATTTAGAAAATAATTACATTGAAGTGCTTGGAGTTATTTTTTTTAGCACCATCCTAACTATAGGTTTTACGGCACTATTAATGGAAGCTATTAATAACCAGTTTAAGAAACATGTTAGAAAAAAATAAATTATATACCATTTGGGTATATTTGCAGGCTGAACCTTTATTTTGGCTTACCTTAACGATAGGCGCTTTCTTAGTTGGTGATTATTTATATAAAAAATCAAAACTGAATCCCTTAGTTAATCCAGTTGCTATTTCTATTTTGCTTGTTGCTAGCATTTTAATTGCTACAGGAATCTCGTACGAGCGATATTTTAATGGTGCAAAATTTATTCATTTTATGTTGGGCCCGGCAACAGTAGCCTTAGCAATCCCTATTTATAAGCAAATTCATTTAATTAAAAAAGAAACTACTAGTATTTTCATCTCATTGATTGCTGGTTCGTTGTTTGCAATTTTTAGTACTTATTCTTTCGCAAAATTAATGAAACTAGATATTGAAATTATTTACAGTATGATGCCACGTTCGGTTACGGCTCCCATTGCCATGGGTATTTCAGAATTAATTGGAGGTGTTCCTTCTTTAACGGCAATTATTACAATTATAACTGGAATAGTAGGAGCCTCATTTGGAACTTTTGCCTTAGATATTTTGAGAGTTAAAGATATGACAGCAAGAGGATTTGCTTTTGGCCTTGCAAGTCATGGTATTGGTACAGCACGTGCTATGAGCAGAAATGAGACAGCCGGCATATTTGCGGCCTTAGCTCTTGGTTTAAGTGGGGTTGCAACTTCAATAATAATTCCATTATTATTTAAGTTAATTAATTTTTAGTTTCCTTTTTACTTTTATAAAAATATTTGTCATTTTATTTATATTTATTCTCCCCGTATTTACATTTCTTGGACTAGGGTGATAACAACCAACCAACGTCTTACCATCTGGTAAAGGATAATATTTTCCGTGAGAAAAAATAAAATCTTTGTTATTTAATTTATAATTTTGTTTATAAAATTTAATACAAGCATCAAACGCAATTTTGCCCAAAGCAACAATCATTGTTAATTGCTTTAATAAAATAATCTCATTTTTAAAAAAAGCAGAACAGTTTTGAAGCTCTTCAGGTAGCGGCTTATCCAGAGGAGGGACGCATTTAAGGACTGTTGTGATGTACGAATGATATAGTTTTAAACCATCATTTTTATTAACCGAGGTGGGTTGATTGCATAATTTTGCTTTATATAAACACTGAAATAAAAAAGTAGAAGATGCATCACCGGTAAAGACCCTTCCCGTGCGAGTTCCACCATGTGCGGCAGGAGCCAAACCAACTATTAATATTTTTGCTTTAGGATCACCGTATCCTGTAATTGGTTTTCCCCAATATGTTTCGTTTATGTATTGCCTTCTTTTTTCTGTAGAAATTTTTTTTTTAAACGCAACTAGTCTTGGACATTTCTTGCAAGCAATAATTTTTTTATTTAGCATGTCTAAGTTTGTTTTCATAATTTTGGCGATCCCGGAGGGAATCGAACCCCCAACCCTCAGTTTAGGAAACCGATATTCTATCCAGTTGAACTACGGGATCAATCGTTAAAACATTTTTTTATGTTCGATTAATGTGCATCGATTCATAATCATAACAATTCCATTTTCTTCTGCAATTTTTTTTGCGTCTTGATTTTCAATAGCTAGTTGCAGCCATATGTAAGCTGTTTTTGCTTGGATAGCTTTTTGAGTAATTGCGACAGCTTCTGCTGCCGGACGAAATACATTAACTAAATCTATGTTTGTAGGGATATCTAATAAATCAGCGTACACTTTTTGACCTAGAATGCTGTCGTCCTTGTATTTGGGATTTACTGGAAAAACTTTATAACCTTTTTCTAAAAGATATTTCATTACTTCATAAGCTGCCAACTCTTGTCTGATACTTGCGCCAATAAGTGCAATGTGATGAGACTTAAGCAAGCACTCTTTAATTAATTTATCTTCTGATGTTATTTTGTTCATATTAAAATATAGATAGAATATAGAATAGGTACGCTTAATGTTGTATACAAATTTCTCTTTGATTTATTATTGATTTTTTTTCACAACACATCTATGCAAATAAAACTGTAAAAATGATAAAAATTATTTTCTGCTGCCTATTTGTTGCTTTTTTTGTAACTAAACAAAGCCACGCCCATATCGGGCACTATAATCAACTTAACCTTATTAAATTTGATATTTTTAGAAACGATTCAAAAGTTGGGTTTCACTCTATTTCATTTGAAAGAGATAAGGGAAAATTAATTGTTCGCAATTTAATTAATTTTGAAATTAAAAAATTAGGTATTTCATTTTACAAATACGAGTCTGAAGGCACAGAAATTTATACAGAAGAAGGGAACCTGCTTAGTTTCGAATCTAAAACGTCTGAAGACGGCGATGTAAAATACTGCAGTATTAAGAAGCAGGGAGATTATTATGTAGTTGATGGAGAAAAATTTAAGGGAGAAGTAAAAAAAGATTTTTTACTTTCCTCTTATTGGAATCATGAACTTTTAAAACAAACCACGCAAATTGCAGGTATTACATGTGCGGTCAGAGAGCAAAAAGTGAACTTTATAAAAAATGAAACAATCAAAGTCCTGGGAGTTGATACCGAGACTGCAGTATTTGACATCAAAGGAGAAGATCTAGATACGCAAGTTTGGTACCGAAAAAAAGATTGGGCAATTGTCCAGCAAGTTTTAAATACAAAGGGAGTTTGGCTTTATACAATTGAGGAGCTTAACTAGGATTTTTTTGAAGAACTTAATATAGTCCAACACTTCAATAAATTTTTCGTCTTTAATATCTTTGTAATAATTATTTAATTTATATTTTACACAAAGAGCAACATAAGCGCATAGTTTTCTGCTTTTAGGATGATTGCGATGATTAGGTAATTGACCTTGCAAATAATCAACAGAATCCTGCACCATTTTCCAAAGTTTGTTTGCATTTTCTTCGTTCATTTGTTTACAAAATATTATAATAATCTCATACTATGATTACAAAAATTTTTTACAATCATTCATGCAATATTTGTAGAGCTGAAATTGATCACTATAAAAAAATTGCCAAAGATCAATTTGATTTTATTGATATTACAGATAATGAAATGGCAAAAATTCAAACAAAATCCAATGATAGACAATTATTACGAAGAATGCACGTAATAGAAAATGGACAACTATTTTCTGGAGCAAGAGCATTTTTAATTGTTTGGTCTAAGATACCAAGATACAGAATTCTATCTAAATTATTTGGACTCCCAATTATTTTCTTGGTATTTCATTATACGTATGAAGTTGTTGCATACTTTTTGTTTTTGAAAAATAAAGGTCAGCTAACTAATCTTAAATAATTATATCTAAATACTATCTAAGCATACCAACGATTATTTAGCCTATTCTAACAATGTTTGACTTTGGAGTTTTTTTTCTATCTAAGACGGAGTGTATTTGCTTTTGGCAAATACATAATTACTAATAATAACAAGAAAGTAACAAATGAGTCTAAAAGGAAAAGTAAAATGGTTTAATGAAAAAAAAGGTTTTGGTTTCATTGAACGCGAAGACGGAAAAAAAGACGTTTTCGTACATATCTCAGCAGTCCAAGCGGCTGGCTTAGATTACTTAGATGAAGGATCTACTATTAATTTTGATGTTGAAGACGGACCTAAGGGACCATCTGCAGTAAATCTAAAGCAAGAATAATCCCAATCGTTAATTAGTTAGGAGGCCCGTTTTGGGCATACACTACAATTACAAGGCAAAGCGCGGAGAACGTGCGATGCAAAAGGAGCAAAAGCGGAAAGATCGTTTAGCTTCAAAAAAATTGAAACGGGCCCCCTTAACTACCACCGCAATCTCGAGCGTATCGATAGAAAAGCGCGTCGAGATGCATGATATAAAAAAAACCATCACTCTAGACGACCTAACAAATCCAGATAATTAGTCTTTTTTCACTGCTTATCAAATATTAAATTTCATTTAAAATTTTCTATGTGCAAAATTGTAATTGGAAATAGACCAATCTTATTTTTGCAGGAATATTAACTGCTGAAGAAAAAAAAGAATATTACGCAAAAATGAAAGCTGCTTAAGAAGCTAAAAAAGCTCCAGCCGCTAAGTAATACAAGTAAGTCATTGTTTATTTTAGTAGTGCTCTGCACTGCTGAAAAAAACCACATAAAATTCACTAGCTTTTAAAAATACAGCATGTATTAAGTGGCGCATTATGGAATTAAAGTTAAGAAACATCGCAATCATTGCCCATGTCGACCATGGAAAAACAACTTTGCTAGATAATATCATGAAGCAAAGTGGAATGTTTAGAGAAAATGAATTGGTAGCAGAGCGATTAATGGATTCTGGAGATTTAGAAAAAGAAAGAGGAATTACTATTCTTGCAAAACCAACTTCGGTGAAATGGAAAGATGTTCGAATGAATATCATAGATACACCAGGCCACGCTGATTTTGGCGGAGAAGTTGAGCGTGTACTTGGAATGACTGATGGAGTTATTTTGCTCGTGGATGCAGCAGAAGGTCCTATGCCTCAGACAAAATTTGTTTTAGGAAAAGCACTAAAGCAAGGTTTACGCCCAATTGTTATTATTAATAAAATTGATCGTTCAGATGCAAGACCTAAAGAAGTTATTGACGAAGTATTTGATTTATTTGTTTCACTTGATGCAAGCGATGCTCAGTTAGATTTTCCTATTTTGTATGCATCAGGAAGAGCGGGATGGTGTGTTAAAGAATTAGAAGAGCCAAGAGAAAATTTACATCCTTTATTAAATTTAATTTTAAGTTATGTATCAGAACCAAAGGTAGACCAAAATAGGCCTTTTGCGATGTTAGTTACGTTATTAAGTTCAGATTCTTATTTAGGAAGATGTTTAGTTGGAAGAGTTATTCATGGATCTGCAAAAATAAATGACACAGTAAAAGCAATTAATTTAAAAGGAGAGCAAGTAGATATGGGAAGATTAACAAAACTTTTTACTTTTGCTGGAACAGAAAGAATTATTGCAGACAAAGTTACCGCAGGAGATATTGTTTGTATTGCTGGTTTATCAGATGCTTCTGTTGCAGATACCATTTGCGACATGTCGGTTAATGAACCCTTAAAATCTACACCTATAGATCCACCGACAATGTCGGTTACTATTACAGTTAACGATTCTCCATTTGCGGGAAAAGATGGAAAAAAAGTTACATCAACAGTTATTCGTGAACGATTAATGAAAGAAGCAGAGAGTAACGTAGCCATTACTTTTAAAGAAAATGAAGGCAAAGATTCTTTTGAAATCGGAGGACGTGGTGAATTGCAAATAGGAGTATTAATTGAAACTATGAGACGAGAAGGTTTTGAATTAACCGTATCTAGACCAAGAGTTTTATATAAAACTGAAAATGGTCAAAAATTAGAACCAATGGAAGAAGTCACGATCGATGTAGATGAAGAATATTCAAGCAGTGTTATCGACAATATGAATCAGCGAAAAGCTGAAATGACAGATATGAAAGATACAGGGGCTGGTAAAAAACGTATTATTTTTAAAGCACCATCTCGAGGTTTGATTGGATATCAAAGCAGATTTTTAACTGACACAAAAGGTACTGGAGTATTAAATAGAATTTTTCATTCTTACGGTCCATTTAAAGGTGAGATTGTCGGAAGAAGAAATGGAGCTTTAATTTCAATTGATACAGGCCAAGCAGTAGCCTTTGCAATTTGGAAACTGCAAGATCGAGGCCGAATGTTTGTTTCGCATAATACAGATGTATATCAGGGCATGATCGTTGGAGAACACTCCAGAGAAAACGATCTAGTTATTAACGTTATGAAGGGAAAGCAATTAACCAACATGCGAGCTTCAGGAAGTGATGAAGCTGTCGCTTTAGTTCCTCCAGTTGTAATGAATTTAGAGGAATTAATGTCTTATATTAATGAAGACGAATTATTAGAAGTTACTCCTCGCCACTTAAGACTAAGAAAGAAATTTTTATTAGAACACGAACGAAAACGTGCTTCTAAAAGTTAAGCTTTTGCTTTTATAAAGTTTTACACAACCACTGTTGATAATTCACCCATTTTAAGAACGATGTTCTTGTTTTGATTCTTTTTAAGACTCAAATTGAAACCACAGAGTGTTTTAGTTATCCACTATGTGAGCAGTTTATGCAGCTCTAGACAATTTTAATTCACTCCAAATGTGATCAAGGCAATCAACTAAGTACTCCATTTTTTTATCATCATGGTATGGTGTAGGAGTAAAGCGTAAACGTTCCGTTCCTCTAGGGACTGTAGGGTAATTAATGGGCTGAACATAAATAGAAAACTCATTTAATAAAATATCTGAAATTTTCTTACATCTTGCAGAGTCTTTCACCAATAAAGGTACAATATGACTGTCATTTTTTATAATAGGTAAATTTCTGTCTAACATTAATTTTTTTAGTTTACTTGCTCTCTCGTGTAGCTCTAATCGTAAAGAGTTGTTATTTTTAACCACACGTATACTAGCAATAGCTGCCGCTGCGATGCTTGGAGGCATAGATGTTGTAAAAATAAATCCTGGCGCAAATGATCTAATTACATCTGCAATATTTTTATTGGCAGCAATGTAGCCACCCATAATTCCAAAACCTTTAGCAAGAGTTCCTTCAATAATATCAAGTTCGTCCGCAACTCCCATTAATTCTGATAGGCCACCGCCATGATCGCCATATAGTCCAACACCATGAACTTCGTCTAAGTAGGTGAGAGCATTATATTTTTTTGATACTCGAATAATATCTTTAATAGGACACAAATCTCCATCCATCGAATATACCGATTCAAACGCTACAATTTTAGGAGCATCTGCTGGAGACTGTTTTAATAAATATTCTAAATGCTCTACATCATTATGTTTCCAAATATGTTTATCTGATTTGCCATTTTTAATACCCTCGATCATGGAAGCATGATTATTTGCATCAGAATAAACAATGCAATTTGGTAAAAATCTAGAAAGAGTACTTAGCGCACATTCGTTTGCAATATATCCTGAAGTAAAAATTAAAGCAGATTCTTTGTGATGAAATTTGCAAAGTTCTCGTTCTAACTCAACATGATAACTGGAAGTTCCTGAAATATTTCTGGTACCACCCGCACCTGCACCCACAGCTTTTGCTGCATTAACAAATGCATCAATTACTTCTGGATGTTGACCCATTCCAAGATAATCATTGCTGCACCAAATAGTTACATCTGATTTTATTCCTAATTCATTATTAAATACTGCTTTAGGAAACTCACCACTTTTACGAGTTATATTATTAAAGACTCTATACCTGCCTTCACTTCGAAGCTGATTAAGAGCGTTTTCAAAAATAGAATTATAATTAAATTTCATAATTTTTTTTCAATTTATACTAATACTTATGGAGATAATCTATTGAACTTTTGGACTTATTACTTTTCCATTTTCTAATTTAGGTGGAATATATTGTTTTCCAGCTGGTGCGTCATTTGTGAACCTAAAATAAAGGAGTACACAAATCAAAAAAAACAAACTTATTAGCGAAAGTTTAATGATAGGCCATTTGCCCTCACTTTTTTTTACTAATTTTTTTGACACATAAAAAATAGCAAATGGCGCAAGAATGGCTATTAAAATTATAATTTTATTTAACATAATTTATTTTATAAATACCTTATTTAAAAGGTAAGACCAAAGATATTAATTTATTATGATTTGTAAAACAAAATTTTCTATTAGAGATCTTAACAGTATTTCTACCGGGCTAGAGAGAATCAGAAAAAAATTAAAGAGTCCTCAATCGGAAAGCTTTCAAATTGATTTGGAATTAATCAAGATTATTTACAAGTCAAAACTAGTAATTAGCTTATTGAATAAACAATGACGTTGAGTGGTCTCAGCACAACTCCGAACAAAGATTAAGATGGCTAAATAAGGACGAGTACTAAGACCTTGTATAGACTATCAAAATATTATGAACAAAATATGACAAGCATTAAGATCAATTGTCGCGTCTTCTAGGGTATTAAAAATTGAAACAATTTTTGATTGCATTATTTTTTAGTGTGAAGAAAAGCCATGAGACTGGCGAGTCCAGCAATTACAAGCTGGCCACCTAATGAAAATAAAATGTTAGGATAGATTCCTAAAATCCACCAACTGAAAGAAATTACTATGTACCAAATAATACTAATCTTGCTAGTTTGAATTATTTCTTTCCAATCAATTTTTTTTGGAGTTTCTTCTTTCATATGTAAATAGTAGATCAATTATAGCTTTGCGTCATTCGTTTTTTAGATACTAGCTATCACCAAATAGCATTGCTCAAAATTCTCCTAATCAGGTAGTGGTATTATTATGACAAAAACAATTAAAATAAATTTATTTAGCCTAGCATTTATAGCTACATTATCTTTAGCTATTCATTACTTCGCGTAATAATAAAATTACTAGTAAGCCAGAAAGGGGTAATCTATGTAACCCTTTTCTTGTCCGCCATAAAAAGTAGCTCTGTCGTATTTAGTTAGCTCTGCTTTTTTAGCAATACGTTCCGGCAAATCTGGATTAGAAATAAACCATCGGCCAAACATAATCGCGTCTGCCTTATTGTTTTTTAATGCTTCTTCAGCCATGTCGGGATCATAACCACCTGCTGAAATAAATATTCCTTTGAATTTGTTTTTAAATAAATCAGAAGCACTAGGGGCTTTATCATTAAGTTTATCATCTCCGCCGGCAGTAGTTGCCCTTGGTTCAATCATATCTAGGAACACAATTTCTCTTTTATTTAATTCCTCGATTAGGTGCCCAAATAAAGCTACAGGATCTGAATCACTCATATCGTTAAATGTTCCGTAAGGAGATAGTCGAACACCAACTTTATCTTTACCCCAAACCGATAGTACAGCATCTAAAACTTCTAAAGGAAATTTAACTCGGTCCGCTATAGATCCACCATATGCATCTGTTCTTTGATTACTTCCATTTTGTAAAAACTGATCTAATAAATAACCATTCGCCATATGCACTTCCACACCATCAAAGTCAGCTTCTTTCGCATAAATAGATGCTTGTTTAAAATCTTTAACTATTTCTTTAATTTCAGAAACTTCTAGAGCATGTGGTGTAAGAATTTCTGTAGGTTTCCATTCTGCAGTATAGGTTCCGCTATTTTTAGCGGCAATCGCAGAAGGTGCTACAGGTAATTTGCCATCAGGTTGATGTGAGCTGTGTGAAATTCGTCCAACATGCCATAATTGTAAAAAAATTTTTCCACCCTTATCGTGAACGGCTTTGGTCACTTTTTTCCAACCAGCGGCTTGTTCTTTATTATGAATACCTGGTGTTCCAGGATAACCTTGTCCCTGCTGAGAAACTTGAGTTGCTTCTGTAATAATTAAACCAGCGCTTGCTCTTTGCGCATAGTAAGTTCCATTTAATTCTTGAGGTATATTGCCAGGCTGAGCTGAACGCATTCTCGTTAAAGGAGCCATAATGACTCTGTTTTTTAAAGTGATAGGGCCTAATTTTAATTCTGATAAAAGTTTCATGATTTATTTCTTACTGGTTAGAGTTTGCTAGTTAATTATTAATTCACATTTTACAAGACTACTGTTTCAAAGCATCTATGATATTTACTATGTCAAAAAAAAGAGTAATAAAGGAATTAACTTTAACCGGTAGGATATTATGGGAAAAAGCAAAGACGTAAAAAAAGAAACTAAAAAACCAAAAAGTACAGCTCCAAAAGTAAGCAAATCTAAGAAGCAGTATTAATTGTTCATAAAAGAAAGGACGTCAGCCGTTATAAGTTGGCGTCCTTTTTCTTTAAAAATATAAAATAATCTATACAAACCAATTATGCTTAAAGATAATTTTCACTGGATCCTGCTTGGTCTTGCTATTGGTTTTGCTTTTTATTTAGTAGATAAATATATTTTTTAAATTTTATGCAGCTAGAAATTTTTACAAAGCTGCTTGAAGTTATATTCCCTGTTTTTTTCATTATCGGCATAGGTTATATGTTTGGAAAAAAAAATCCAAATTTTGATACTAATATCATTACAGGTTTTGCCGGAAGTGTTGGTGTTCCCAGTCTTCTTTTTTATTCTTTAACTTTAACTAATTTAGATTTTTATCTTTTTATAAAATTTGCTGGAATTACTCTGTTGTGTATTGCTCTTTTTGCTATCATAGGTGTTGTAATTTTGCTTCTTCTAAAAAGAAATGTGTTAACAGAACTTTCTCCTATTATTTTACCCAATATGGGAAATATGGGTTTAGCCTTTTGCTTATTTGCTTATGGACCAGAAGGATTTTCAATTGCAAGTGCTATTGCCTCTATGGTTATGATTTTGCATTTTACGCTGAACATTTTCTTAGCAAAAGGAAAATTTACAATTGAACCAGTTATCAAATCAGTACCATTATATGCAATGCTGGTTGCAGCTATGTTTTTATATTTTAAAACTCCTGTTCCCAAATTTATTGTTAATACTACCATGTTAGTTGGTTATACGGGACTCGTTCTTGTATTAACTTCACTTGGCATTGCTTTAAGTTCGTTAAAAACAATAGATATAAAAAAAACGCTCATTATTTCCTTTGCAAGATTATTAGGAGGGCCACTGATAGCTTTTGCAGTGATTAAATTTTTTGGTCTTACAGGTTATCAAGCTGGGGTGTTATTTATACAATGCTCAATGCCTGCTGCAGTGCTTACTTATTTATTGGCAAAAATGTATTCAGCTGATGAGCAAACAGACAATATCGCAAGCGTAATTGCAGTTTCAACTACCATTTCAATTTTCACTATTCCTTTTACAGTTTTATTTGCGCTTACGTATTTTAATTAGATTGCCGTAAGATTTTTAATAAACCTTTGGTGTTTTTGCGCTGTCTCGATTTTTTTATTTTTTGTTGATAGGTTTTCTTCTTTTTAGGCATTGTATCAAAATCAGCGTTTTTTGTTCTTTTAAGCTTTTTTAGAAAAAATCAGAGGTAAGGTTATGAGAACAATTATAGTGGCCACCATTATAACAGAGATCAAAAACCAATTCATTCAGATTTTTCTAAGCTTTTAAGAATTTCCTCTACTTTTTTGTAATTATTTGAAGATAAAGTTTTTTTAGGATCAAAGTAAGCTTTTTCAATTTTGCTCATATCATAATCAATTTCTTTTAAGAGATTCATTGCAAGATCGTAATTTTTCTTTAAAGAAAAAGCCAAACCTCTAAGCTTAATCTCATTTTTTTCTCCAGCAATTTGTCTTGAAATAGAACTAACTTCTTTAAGGTATTTAAAAGCTTTTTCTTCTATTTGCTTGCTTCTGGACTTAAATATATTTGAAATAAAATTGAACAAGATAACCTCTTAATTTGTAATAAATTACCAAACTATAGATCTAATGTCTAAAATTAAAGACATAATAACAATAGTAACAAAAATTATCTAAAAGAATTTTCAGGCATAAACTTCAAGATATTGCCTTTGTAATACTCAAATAAAGAAGGACTTTCTCTGTAAATGTTTGCACAAGCAAAATTTCTCTCTTGTTCGCTTATCTTTAGATCTGGGTTGCTTAAGTGATTAATACATTTTCCCATATATCGTTGTCCACGATATTGTTGTTCAATTTGTAAACCCACCAACATAAATAAAGCGAGCGCAATACCAACTCCTGCATAAGATTTCAGTACATAACCCATGCACTTAAATATTTGAGGAATTGCGCTAGAGTAGGGACATTCTTTTTTTAGCGCTTCTTTTTTCATATGACAATACAGTAGCTATATTCATTTATTACTCAAATGAAATTTTGCCAATAATTTTTAGAAATGTTAAAGTAGTGGCAAATCAATAGGAGAAATTATGACAGCAACTTACCGATGCCCAAAATGCAATATGGCTGTTAACGCTACTTGCGCCAATTGTAATGATGAGCCGCTAATTAATGACAATTTAGATGTAGGCGGAAAGCAAGTACAAATATCAAGATGTCCAAAGTGCGAGGGAAAAATTAAATCTCCTATGTGCTGCGGTCAAGATATGAGTAGTTCTATCTAATTACAGAATAAAATATCAAGGTGTAAGATAAGTGGAGAAAATTTCTAACTTATTTGATTTTACCAGCTAATTATAACTTTCGGGGGAGAAAATGAAGTTAACTGGTAAAACTAAATAAGTTAATGACCGTCTTCTACATAGGTTAATTATTTTGGGTTAGTATTGTTATTGTCGCATCCCAGTAGTGATGATGGTGCATGAAGAGATTTGGTTCGCTCTATTAGAACCAATCTAACAGGGGAGCTAAATAATATCTGAATAGAGCGATGCGCTTTATTTAAACATAACTTAATTTTTTTCAATTTGATTTGTGTTAAACTTTTGTGACAGAGTGTTGTACGACATTCTAGGTGTCACAAACAATTAACTTCATATTCACAATTAAAACACACTTGATCCCTATATGAACCGCATGAATACAATTGCACGAACAGAAACAGTACGACTAAGTTTTATTTTATACAAACTGACAAATGTTCTTAAAACGACAGCGTCCGTTTTAGTGACGATGATGGTTTTGGCTACATTTTTATGTCTGCCATTAATTGTGTACTTAGTAACAAGAACAGGAATTTAATCACTTAATCACCTAATTTTGGTGTGAAAGTGAAATGAATAAAATAAAAACTATTGAAATGTATAATTGGAGTACAAATATGATACCCTATAACCAAGAAGAGTTAGACTTTCTAAATAAAGCTTAAATTTTCAAAAAACTATTTTAACCAAGGAAAAGCAGTGGATACACAAACGGGAGTATGGCTGTTTTGCCTTGGCATGCCTGCAACTTTTTTATTCATGGTTTTTTTGATTTGGTGTCTGAGTCCAAGTGAAGAACAATAAATTATGTTCCGAATTGAAGTAGAAACCTCTAAAAATTCACGAATTCAAAATATTAGCGAAGATCAGGTTAAAAAATTCATAAGCCCAAAACTTATGCAAATGCTAAAAGATAAATATATTCATAGCGTAGCCATTTCCAAAACAAGCTCAGTAATGTATATTTTTAGTTACCAACATGATGCTTAACTATTTTCGTACATTTATTTCTCAAAAAAAAATTCACAAAGTAAAAGATATTTTTTTATGGAGTTTGTCTGTCGGACTGGTTATTTGGTGGGCTTACAATCTTTTTGATTAAATGGTTGTTAAATATAATTAAAATTATTATTTAGAATAATTAGCTAATAAATATTTGATTGTAATTAAAAAATGAAAAAATTATTTTTAGTAATAGTTTTATATTTGTTAAGTTCTTCTTATGGAATGGCAGATTCTTGTTTAGATCTAATGAAACAGCTTGATGAAGTAATTGCTGAAACCAAACAACTTACCCGAGAAGAAGCTAAAGAAATAAAAGACTTAAAAGAACAGGCTCAACAAGCCCACAAAGAAGGAAACAAGGAAGATTGCCAAAAATTAATTAGCGAAGCTTTAGATTTATTGGGATAATTATTGTTCATGAGTAGCTCTAATATTGGATGGAACTTTGATAATAGTTACTTAACTTTATCTAAGATGATGGCTTCTAAGCTGTCACCAGTTCCGGTTAAAGATCCAAAAATTATTTTATATAATCAACAATTAGCAAGAGAACTTGGATTGGATGTTAGTTCTGTAAGCAAAGAAAATTTGGCATTAATGTTTTCAGGAAATATGATCCCATCCACCACAACCCCATGGGCAGAAGCATATGCAGGTCACCAATTTGGTCATTTTGTAATGCTTGGAGATGGTAGGGCCATAGTATTGGGCGAGCACATTACTTTAGATAAAAAAAGATTTGATATTCAATTTAAAGGCTCTGGAATTACTCCTTACTCAAGAAATGGAGATGGTAGAGCAGCGTTAGGACCAATGCTTCGTGAGTATATTATTAGCGAGGCCATTCATCATTTACATATTCCAACCACAAGAAGTTTAGCTGTAGTTTCAACAGGACAAAATGTAATGAGAGAAACTTTGTTACCAGGAGCTATTTTAACAAGAGTTGCTGCAAGTCATATTCGGGTTGGTACTTTTGAATTTGTTGCTGCTCAAAAAAATATAAATCTTCTCCAAGAATTGATTATGTATTGTATCCATCGTCATTATCCAGAATTAAAAGGGGAAAAAATTCCAGCTCTTCAACTGTTTCGAAAAGTAATGAACAGACACATAGATTTAATAGTACATTATATGCGTATTGGCTTTATTCACGGTGTTCTTAATACTGATAATGTTGCGATATCTGGTGAAAGTATTGATTATGGTCCATGTGCTTTTATGGATAGCTATGATCCTAAAACTAAATTTAGCTCCATAGATCATCAAGGCAGATACGCCTATGGAAACCAAGCAAATATTGCAAAGTGGAATATGGCAAGATTTGCAGAAACTCTAATTCCAATGATTGATGTGAACACCGATAAAGCTGTTGAGATTTTAGAAACAGAAATAGAAACATTTAGCAAAATCTACCATCAAAAAAGTTTAGCAATGATGAGAGGAAAACTGGGAATAGAGGGTGATAATGAAGAAGATAATTTGCTGATTGAAGAATTATTGCTTTGGATGAACAATAACCAAGCAGATTACACTAATACCTTTCGAGCATTAATGAATAAAAAATTTAATACTCAATATCAAAACAAAGAATTTGAAGTTTGGTACAAAATATTTGAAGCAAGAAAACCAAATGTCTTGAAAATGAGACAGTTTAATCCAGTGTTTATTCCAAGAAATCACAAAGTAGAGGAGTCTTTAGAAGCTGCCCATACGAATAACCTTGAACCACTTCAAACTTTGCTTAAAGTATTGGAAGATCCATACAAGGAAGATGAACAGCATGCATCTTATTTGGAACCAGATCCTAAAAAAGACAAAACATATAAGACATTTTGTGGAACTTAAAATAGTTCAGTTATTAACTCTCAAAAATGAGGTAATTTTCTCACAATAATTTTAGACTGTATTGACAATTTAAGGTTTTGAACTATATTAAGTATGCATTTTACGAATAGGTAATATGCGCCATTCACATGGCTTACAAGTGACTCATCTACATGAGTTAAAAGTAGGTAAACTTTTAACAAGAGGTACAATGATGTTGCTACATAGAATAAACGATCTTTTGATCAAATTCAGTAAGCAAAAATCTGTTGAAGAAAAAAACCGAATGATAGCAAATAAAACTAAATCGGTTGATACTTATGCCAACGGCACAACAGGTTATGTAATTAAAAATGGTTCTGGAAAAGGCTCGGTAAAAGCTCACTTAGCACCAAATAGATTTCAATAACCGCATTTTAAAAAAAGGGGAAGCAAACTTCCCCTTTTTTAAATCCACTTTATTCTTTATTATCTGATCATGTTACCACGATCAAATAATGTCGATATATTTACTCACCAAATAAAAAATTACATGAACAATGATTATGTCATTGTGGAGCATACTCAAACTATAGGTGCTGCAATCCGAACTATTCAATCAAAAAAGAAATCAAGCATTCTTGTTATTAAAGATAATAAGCTTTGCGGCATTCTTACCGAACAAGATATTGTTCGTAGAATAACATTTAGCACAAAAGAAGAAGTAACAGTTGCTGAACTGATGAATAATCCTGTGACAATCGTATACGAAGAAGATTTACTTTTTCATGCAGTTGGCAAGATGCGAAAAAATAAATTTAGACATCTACCCGTCATTAACATAAATTCTTATCCTGTTGGTATCATAGATATGCACACAGCTTTAACCGCAGAGCTTGGCACTATTATTGATCAAATAGATAGGCTTGCATACGATGAAAAAGATCTTGAAGGATTAAAACAAATTAAACAGCAACAAGTACTTTTGGCTGAAATGCTTATAGAGCAAAATGTTCCGAGCGAAGATATTAGTTACATTTTAAGTTTTTTAAATAATGTGATTTACAGAAGAGCTATTAGAGATGCTGAAGAAAAAGTTAAAGATAAAAATATATTAACCACTGTTCCGGCATACTGTGTGCTTACCATGGGATCAGGCGGACGAATGGAGAGCTTCCTACATCCTGATCAAGATAATGGAATTATTTATGAAGATAATGATCAAGATCCGAACAAAGTTGATTCATATTTTTTTGAACTAGCAAATATATTTACAAAAACTCTTGATGTAGTGGGTATTCCTTTATGCAAAGGTGATTTAATGGCAAGCAATATTTTATGGAGAAAAAGTATTTCAGACTGGAAAAAACAAATTGATTTTTGGACAACAGATATGGCAGAGCAACATCTTAGATATATCGATATGTTGTATGATTTTAGATCGATTTTTGGTAAGCGAGAATTAGCTGATGAGCTAAGAGAGCATATTTTACAAAAGTTACAAAACAAAAATGTACTTAAATTCTTATATAAAAGTGAAGAAGCAGCAACCTCTGGACTTAATTTTTTTGGTGGTTTTATTTTAGAAAAAGATGATAAAAACAATTTAGGCATGCTTAACTTAAAACATACAGCATCCTTACCACTGGTAGAGTCAATACGTTTATATTCAATCAAACATCAAATCGATAAAGTTTCTACCATGGAAAGACTAGAGGGTTTACATGCTAAAGGAGTTTTTAATAATCATGATTTTGATTTTTTCAAAAATGCCTTTAAATTTTTGTCTAATATTCTACTTAAAAACCAAGTAAAGCGGGCTAGGGAAGGAAAGCAAATTCTCAATTTTATTGACCCAAAAACTTTATTGATCAGAGAAAAGCAAGTTCTGAAAATGTATTTGAAAAAAATTAAAGATTTAAAAAAAAGTGCAAGAGGAGATTTTGGTGAAGAGTATTTTTAATAGAGTAAAACTATATTTAAAAACTAGATTAGCTTTTGCCAAGATTAATTTAGCCGATGCTACCTATTCTGTCTTAGATACGGAGACAACCGGTCTTGATTTTAAGAAAGATAAGATTATTTCTATTGCAGCAATTAAGATTAAAAATTTACAAATTCAGGAACAGGAATTTCTCAATGAATTAGTTGATCCTGGAATAGAGATATCTGCTGCTTCAACTAAAATACACAACATTACAAATGAACAAGTGCAGGGAAAAAAACACTTGGAAGAGATTGAGCCTGTCGTTTCTTCTTATCTTCAAGAGACAGTCCTAGTAGGACATAATATTGACTTTGATATTAATTTTATTCGGACGAATGTCCCAAAATCTAATCTTGTAACTTTTATTAAAAATGTAGTTACTATTGATACTATTCTATTATCTGCGGGACTTTATCCAGATTTACAGAGTTATGAATTAACATCTCTTTGTAATCGTTTTAATATTCAAAGTAACGATCAAGCGAGACATTCTGCATTAGGAGACAGTATCATTACTGGCAGGTTATTTTTGTTTTTGGTGGAGGAGGCGAAGAAAAGAAATATTTCTACTCTTTCTGATCTAGTTAAGGTTTGTAAACAAGGCCAAAAATTGCATCGTCTTATGAAAAATTTAATTAATATTCATTAAGTTAGCATAATAGGAACATATGACTGAGAAACACGTAGCCGCTAAGAAGAGCACTTTAGTTAGCGTATTTGTTAATTTGTGCCTTGGAACTTTTCAAATTATAACTGGTTTTTTTTCAGGATCCCAAGGTTTAATTGCAGATGGAATACATTCTTTTTCCGATTTAGTTTCAGACATTGTGGTTTTAATTGCAAATAAGCATAGCAGCAAAGATCCAGATGAAGATCATCACTATGGTCACTATAGATATGAGACAGCAGCAACTGCTTTTATAGGACTGTCCTTAATTGGAGTTGGAATCTTAATGATCTGGCATGCGGGTTATAAAATTGCATACTCAAATGAAATTGTTGAAATTAAAATAATGGCACTGTGGGTTGCTTTAGGTGCCCTGGTTATTAAGGAATTGTTATTTAGATATATGCTGCATGTTGGCGAACAAGTAAAATCAGCGATGCTGATTGCAAACTCTTGGCATGCAAGATCAGATGCCGCCTCATCTTTTGTAGTAGCCATTGGTATTGTCGGAGCATTATTCGGCTATGGTGTTTTTGATATCATTGCTGCTTTGGTTGTAGGATTAATGATCGTTAAAATGGGGTGGGATTTTTCTTGGGACGCACTTCACGATTTAATGGATCGCTCGGTGTCACTTGAAGAAGATAAAAAAATAACAAATATTATTTTAGAGACTAAGGGAGTAAAAGGTATTCATGATCTTAAAACAAGGAAAATGGGAGATATGATTTTAGTAGATGTACATATTGAAGTAGAGGCCAACATAAGCGTTAAAGAGGGTCATGATATAGCTGTTGCAGCAAGACTTGCGGTTATGACTAGTATGCCAGCGGTACTTAACGTTATGTCCCACGTAGATCCAGTTTAAATGAAATTAGATATGAAAAAACTAATTTTTAAGCGTCAAGAATTAGATAAAATCCACAAACAAAGAAAAGCCAGAGGAAAAAAAAGGCTTAAAAATTTACAAAAAATTCTTAAAGATAATAAGCGAAACTTCTAGTGCCGAGAAAAACGAACCCAAATTAGCATTGTTTTACAAAGGTAAAAGAATCATGTTAGTTTAAAACGACCTAAATTGGCAAACATTGTATTGGGAAGCTAATTGTTAGTGATTGATTAATCTCTTATATTTTTCTCGTACAAATAAAAAACTATGAATGAAATACTTCTTATTACTACATGTGTAATTATAATAGCTTTTATCGGTTATTTGTTAGCTACTAGTAAAAAAAACAATTCATCAGGGAACGAAGTTTTGAGTACACAACTATCTAACTTAATGGAGCGTTTTGTAAAATTAGAAGAGGCGGCAAAAAATATGAATACAATGCAGTCTTCCATAGATAGTACATTTAAAAATTTTCAAGGGATGTTAAATGACAGACAAGAGCGTGGAGCTTTTTCGGAAGTTGAATTAGAAAAATTACTTAAAGATAGACTTCCTAAACAATACTTAAAGTTTCAAGAAACACTAAGTAATAATAAGAGAGTAGATTGCTTAATAGATTTTGGAGATGCAAATTCTAGAATTTGCATTGACTCTAAATTTGTTCTCGAGAATTTTAAAAAATACGTTGTAGCAGAAAATGATGAAGAAATTAAAAGATTTAAAAAATTATTTGAAGAAGATGTAATGAAGAATGTTAAAAAAATATCTGAAGATTATATTATTTCAGGAGAGACGGCTCCCCACGCAATTATGTTTATAAGATCTGAGTCTGTTTATCGATCTATAATTGATAGTGAAATTGACTTGATGCAAAAAGCTAGAGAAAAAAATGTTTTAATTGTGTCCCCATCTTATCTTTGGGGGTTATTAAATACTTTGCGTGTATTTTTAAAAGACTCGGAAATGACAAAAAAGGCTCAATTAATTATTAAAGAAATAGGCTTAATAGGAAAAGATATTGGAAGACTAGTGGAAAGAACGGAAGATGTTGAAAAGAAATTTAATTTAGTGGCAGATCAATTTAGAAATATAAAAGTTTCAGCAGAAAAAATTCAGCGTAGAGCTGAAAAAATAGAAGAGATAGAAGGAATTAATATCGAGAGAATCGAAAAGGATAAAGAATGAACTACGTATTTTATGATTTAGAAACCACAGGAAGGTCGGGAACTTGGGATCAGATTATACAAGTTGGTGCTGTATTAGTAAACGCGGAATTCCAGGAGTTAGATAGATTTGAAGCAAAGTGTAGTTTAAGACCAGGATTGGTTCCTGAGCCTGGAGCACTTTTGGTTAACAAAACAACACCTGACATGCTTAGAAAAACCAATTTATCCCATTTCGGTTTGGTAAATCAGATGTTGCAAACTTTTAAAAAATGGACGCCTTCAATTTTTATTGGATATAATTCAATAGGTTTTGATGAAGAATTTCTAAGAAAAACATTATTTAAAACTTTGAACGACCCTTATCTCACCCAATTTGACGGAAATAAACGCGGAGATATTTTGGGTTTAATTAGAACTGCTCATCTTTATTATCCAGACTGTATTAAAACTCCAACAAGTGACAAAGGTAATGCTGTATTTAAGTTAGACCAACTTGCGCCCTTAAATGGAATTGAACATGGAAATGCACATGATGCAATAGGTGACGTTCTTGCAACAATTGGAATTGCTAAAATTATTTCAAACAAAGCACCAGCTGTTTGGAAATCTAGTCTAATGACAACTAGCAAATCAGAAGTAAATACTATCGTTCAAAATGAAAAGCTATTTTGTTTTAATGAATATTTTTATGGAAAAGCAAGACCGTATGTAGTCACTTTTTTATGTTTTCATCCAAAATATAATTGGCCGCAATGTTTTGATCTAAAAGAAGATCCCCACACCTATATTAATATGAGTATGCAAGATTTAAAAGATGCAATGAAAAAAAGTCCAAAAATTATTAGATCTGTCAAAAACAATAAACATCCCGTAATTATGAATCCAAAATTTGGAGAAAATTTTGATGGATACAAACAGTTAGGAATAAAGAAGTTGATGGAGAGAGCTGAAATTTTGCAAAGCAATGAAGAATTTAAAAAGAAAGTTTCTAGAGTTTTGGAAGAGGAAACTCAAGAAAAAGAAGATTTAGATTCTCAGCTAGATATAGAAGCTGAAGAGTCTATTTACTCAGGTGGTTTTGCATCCGAGCAAGATAAATCAAGCATGAAAGAATTTCATCAGTCAGAATGGAAAGATAAGTTATTTGTTGCAGATAAATTTAAAGATGCTCGTTTTAATTATTTTGCTAAACGATTAATTTATGAGGAAAATCCATCTATATTACCGAAAGATATATATAATGAAATTCACAGAGCTATAGCCAAGCAAATTTTGAGCACCAATGACGAAAAGTGGAACACAATTCCAAAAGCTTATAATGAACTTGATAACTTAAGAGTTAAATACGAAGAGGCAGATGATCAAGAGAGACTTGGAATGATGAATGATCTTAATAAATTTCTAGAAGAGATTGAAAACAAATATCAAGACGCCTAGTTGACAATTTGAGATAGATGCTTAACTTGCTCATATAAATTTAGGAGATTCTTTATGGCAACAAAACAAGTAAATGACGACAATTTTGAAAATCAAGTATTAAAATCTGATAAGCCTGTTCTTGTAGATTTTTGGGCAGAATGGTGTGGTCCTTGTAAAATGGTTGGTCCGGTACTAGAAGAATTGTCAGATGAGATGGCGGATAAGCTAGTTATTGCTAAACATAATATTGATGATGCCCCGAATACCCCGACTAAATATGGAGTGCGAGGAATACCAACTATGCTTCTTTTTAGCGGTGGTCAATTAATTGATACTAAAGTAGGTGCTGCTTCTAAAGCAAATATTAAAGAGTGGTTAGATAGTAAGGTAAGATAATTACAACGTAGGTATTCTTGCCAATACTTTCATATTTTTATCAGTTATCACCATTTCACCTGAAGAGACGGTTTCATTTACTGAATTACTAATTACAACTTGATGAGTAACAAAAACTAAGTTCTTCTTACTATTCCAGTTTTGCACAAATTCTTTTATTTCTTTTAATTGTCTTTGGGCATTTGATCCAATTCCTTCTCTAAAGAATGAATTAAGAGCAGAAAAATCTTTATAGTCTCCAAATGCATATTTTGCTGTATCACGGCATCTTTCAAATTGTGAAGTCAGAACCTGATCGATTTGAATATTATTTTTTTTGAAAAATTCGCCAATTTTTTTGCTTTGTTCTATTCCTTCTTTTCCTAAATTTCTTTGAGTAGATCTATCATCAATTTTTAAATTATCTGGGTCTCCACAACAAGAGGGTGTTGTGATTGCATGTCTAATCCAAACAATTTTTCCTCCATCTTGTAGCAGTTTCCAACCATCTTCATTTGCATAAGAGATGTATGGAATAAGAAATAAAAAAATAAAGGTAAATAGTTTTTTCATATATTTAATTCTAATGCAGCTCCTGATAGATACAAACTTCCGCAAACAACAATAATACTTTCTGGATCTTGCAGCGCCAGCTGTGCAAGGCCGCTTGCTACATTTTTAGTTGGATTTGTATGAATGCCAAATTCTCTTGCAACTTTTATTATTTCATCAGTTTCATAGAAATTTTCTCTTAACTTTACTGCCTTAATTTCAGTTACTAAACTTGAGAAGTTCTCTAGGTAACCCTTTAAATCTTTAGATGTGAGCATACCAAGTACGAAATAAATTCTTTTCTTTCCTTGTATGGTTGTCAAATATTCGGCCAATTCTTTACCACCATCTTTGTTGTGAGACCCATCAATAATTAATCTGTTTTCATCATGAACATGATTTCTTAAATTTCCTTTAGTAATTTCCTGAATTCTTGCGGGAAGTTCTGTTTTACTTAAAGCTTCGGAGGTTTTTGAAATATCAAGGGCAAGACCAGTCGCTCGTAATGCCTGAATAGCTGTTGCTGCATTCTCTAATTGAAACTTGCCTTTCATTTTTGGCATCTTTAGATCCATCAGGCCAAAGTCATCTTGATAGATCATATTATTACCTTCCTGACTTACTTGATAATCTTCAGAAAGAATTAATTTTTTTGAAGCATTTTTTTTTAATTCACTATCAATGTAGCCCATAACTTCAAAAGTTTGCTTTGAAATAATAATATTAGTGTTATCTTTAATAATTCCGCATTTATTTCGAACAATATCTTTTAGGGTTGGACCTAAATATTCTAAATGATCATTTGAGATAGATGTTAAAATCTGCGCCACTGGTTTATTAAATACATTAGTACTGTCACCAATTCCTCCAAGCCCAGTTTCAATAATATGATAATCTGCTTGTTGTTTTGAAAATGCCAGAAAAGCTACAGCAGTTATGAATTCAAAAAAAGTTATGTCTTGATTATTATTTGCATTATCTACTTCGTAAACCAATGTTTCGAACTCATCATCTGTTATGAAATGATCGTTAAGAAAAATTCTTTCATTAAATTTTACAATATGCGGACTTGTGTAGACATGTACAGAATGGCCATGTTCTTTTAAAATATTTTTTAAATATTCACATGTACTTCCTTTACCATTGGTTCCGCTAACAGTAATAACGTTTGATAGTTTTTGTTCTGGATTATTAAGATCTTTGAGTAATCTTTTAATTCTGTCTAAAGTGAGTTCGATCCTAGTTGGAGGATTAAGCTGATAAAGTCTGTTGAGAAGAAATTGGATTTTCGTCGGTTGCATCTAGAGAGCTTGTTGCCTGTGTATTTTTTAAATTAAGTAGTATCGATAACAAATTACTAAGCTCTTCTCTATGATTTTTTCTATGAATAATTCTATCTACAAAACCTTTTTTTAATAAATATCCAGCCGTTTGGAATCCATCAGGCAAATCTTCACCAATAGTTCTTTTAATAACGTTAGGACCTGCAAACATAATTTTTGTATGCTCCGATTCTGCAAACACAAATACAGATGGACCATAAAACCAACTTGCAGTAACTCCTCCAGCAACAGGACTAGTTGCCATGATAATTGCAGGAATTCCCTTTTCTTCTAACATCTGTAAACCAATAATTGATTTTGGCATTTGCATTAAAGCATACGCAGAATGTTGCATTTTTTGACCACCAGTTTGTGGAAAAGCAATAAAAGGAATGCTCTGTTCAACTGCGTATTTACAAGCAAATACAAATGCTTCTCCTTCTTCAATCCCTACAGAGCCGCCAAGAAATTTTTGGTTCATGCAATACACAACTGTTTTTATGTTTTTAATATTACCGGTTGCAACTAAAGCAGCATGTCTTTGATTAAATTTTTTTCTGGCTGTCTTAACTTTGTCTTTATAGGGTGTAATATCTTTCCAATGTAATGGATCAGAGCTTAAACGTGGAGTTTCTAATTCTTCAAATTTTCCTTCATCAAAAAGAATTTCGAATCTTTGCCTAGGTAAGATTTGTTGAGGTTCTTGACATTTGGTGCAGCAGTATAAGTTATTTTCAATATCTTCTTTGTAAATTATGTCGGAACATGCAGCGCAATTAGTCCAAAGATTGTCAGGGATATTAGATTTTCTTCTAAATAAATTATCTAACTTTGGTTTTAATTTTTTAGAAATTTTTTCTATCCAGTTCATATAATTTTAGATCTTAGCTTTTTTACCATATTCTCAGCCATTCGAACAGGATTTGTACCTCTGCTTAAAGCGTTGCTAATAGCCTTGCAAAGAGCTGATCCCACAACCAGGCCATCTGCGTCAGTTAAGGAAGAAATTGTTTTTTCAGTAATACCAAAACCAATTACTACATTCTGTTTAGGGTTAATTTTTTTGATTTTATTATAATTTTTTAAAATCTCTTTTGCAGAAACTTTGAGCGTACCACCAGTAGTGGATAGCATACTAATGTAATAAACCATATCATGAGATTCTTTAATAATTTTTTTCATTCGTATATCTGAAGTAGTAGGGGAGAGAAGCTGTATAAAATTGATAGATTGTTTTTTACATTTGCTCGCAAAATTTTTATTTTCTGGCCACGGTAAGTCCACAACAATTAATCCATCTACACCTGATCGCTTGCAATGTTTTAAAAATGATTTTTCTCCTTGTTGAAAAATAATATTATAGTAACCCATTAAAATAACAGGTTTATTTAAACTATTTTTTTTAAATTGTTGTACGATTTGAAAAATATCTTTTACTTTGATCCCGTTCTTAATGGCCCGATAAGCACTAGTTTGAATTTGCCCCCCATCTGCAACGGGGGTATTGTGAGGAATTCCAATTTCAAGAATATCTACATGAGGAGCAATTGCATTTAGAATTTCTAGTGATTTTTTTTTAGTATTATCGCCAGCAACGGTATAGGTGAGTAAGGCAGGTCTATTTTCTTTTTTGCACTGGGAAAAAGCTAAACTAATTTTTGATATCATCTAAAAAATCCAAGTCTTTTTGTGATAATAGCTCTATCTTTCTTGGCATCGCCGCAACTATTTACACAAATAACTGTATCTTTACTTAGTTTGGGAGTAATTTTAATTGCTTCTGCAAATGCATGTGATGGCTCTAAAGAAGGAGATAAATCTTCTAATTCAGAAACTAATTTATATGCTTGAAGCGATTCTTCATCAGAAGCGGAAGTATATCTTGCTCGTTTTGTATCTTTTAAAAAACAATGAAGGGGTGAAATGCCAGGGTAATCTAAGCCAGCACTGATAGATGATGTTTTCCCTATTTGGCCATCTTTATCTTGAATAACATATTGAGCCGCACCATGTAGGATTCCAATTTTAGATCCAAATGTAAGAGGTGCAGCATGTAGTTTGCTATTTTTGGGTCCACCAGCCTCAACTCCAATCAGTTCAACTTGTGATTTGTTATAATCTATAAACTCATTCCAAAATCCAGCAGCAGAGCTACCTCCACCAACGCAATTAATTAATTTTAATTTTTTTGGTACTCCGCCAAACTCTTCTTTAAATTGAACTATTAGTTCCCTGGAAATCTGTGCTGTGCTCCAAGCACAAATTTTAATAAAAATATTAGGACCGACAGTGCTGCCAACCGCCATATGAGTAGTATCGCAATTAGATACCCAGTATCTCATGCATTCGCTTACCGCATCAACCAGGGTCTGACTTCCTGAATACACAGGAACAATTTCTGCACCATTTTTTCGCATAGCTTCACAGTTAGGCTTTTGCCTTTTGATATCTTTTGCCCCCATAAAAATTTTGCATTTAAGGCCAAATTTTTTAGCAGCCATACTAAGCATTTTTCCTGCGTACCCAGCTCCAGTATCTCCAACAATATATTTTTTACCAGCACGTTTGCAGATTAAAGCATGTACTACGGCATTATAGATTTTATGTGCCCCGCCGTTAGCTTTAGAAACAACTTTTGCATATACCTGAGCGCCGCCCAAATATTTTGTTAAATTTTCTAATTTTATAAAAGGGGTAGGAGCGCCAACATAGTTTTTAAAATAATAATCTCTTTCCTTGATGAAATTGTTATCATATCGAAGTTTGCCGAATAAATTTGTTAGATCTTCAATTGGTTTTTTTAATGTTTCAGGTATGAAGTTTCCACCAAACTTTCCTCCATACATATAGTTTTTATCATGCTGATCTATTAATAAAACTCCTTTTTTTAACTTAAGCATGTCTTTTAACTTCTTTCATAAAATTTTTAATTTTTTCTAAATCTTTAACTCCAGGTTCAGACTCTAATCCACTTGAAATATCTAATTTAGAAGTAAATTTTATAGCTTGAGCAACATTATCAATATTTATTCCTCCTGCTAGAAAATAAGAAGATATGTTTGTATTATCTAATAAATTAAAATTAAATAATTCTGACTTCTCCATAGCCGGCGTATCTAATAATAGATCGTCTGCATTCGTATAAGAATCGATTTGTTTTAAATCTGCTTCTGTTTTAATTTTGATAGCTTTAATAATATTAAGATTAAATTTTCTTTTAATATCTAGAATGCGCTCATCAGTTTCTGATCCATGTAATTGTAAAAAATCTACACTATTTTTTATAGTATCAATAAGCCCATCATCTGGATCTACGAGTACCGCTACCTTGTATGCAATGCTATCAGGCAAATTATTCGTTATTTCTACGAGCTTATAGGGAGATACATTTCTAGGGCTTTTAGGATAATTGCAAACAAATCCTAAATATTTTGCTCCAAAATTTATAGCTGCGTCAATTGCATCTTTATCTCTCAATCCACAAATTTTAATGGTGGCTGACATCTATTGCAGCGCTGAAATTAATTTTTTTATATTATTTTTAATATTGCCTTTAGTAATGCTTCTGCCGATGACAATACCTGTTGCTCCATTATTAAAAGCTTGAATTGGAGTCATTACTCTTTTTTGATCGTGTTTAGATTCGCTAGGCAATCTTATGCCAGGAGTGATAATTTGCATTCTTTTGCAAATCTTTTTTACCAAAGTTGCTTCATGACCAGAACATACAATTCCATCTATACCTGCTTGTTTTGCAAGAGTTGCTTGCTCTACAACAATTTGTTTTATTTTTTTTGTATGACCAGTTAGCTTAAGAGATTGCTCAGAAAATGACGTTAGTACAGTCACGGCCAATACTTTTAATCGTTTATTTGTTTCTCTCGCAGCTTGCTTTGCTGCTTTCATCATTTCATAGCCACCCGATGCATGGATAGTTAGATACTTTACATGTTTCAAATCCTGCAATGATTTAATTGTAGAAGCAACTGTATTTGGTATGTCCATTAGTTTTAGATCAAGCCAAACCGTACTTGCTATAGGTAATTTAGAAATAAAATTTCTACCGTTTTTAGAATTAAAAAATTCAAGACCAAATTTATAACCAATGTTTAGTTGCTTATGCTTCGTTTGTTTGATTATTTTTTTTGCTTCGGACAAACTAGTAGTATCGCAGGCTATAAAAATATTATATTTGTTCTTGCTCAATCTTTTTGTCCTCTTGATTAATTGCAATATTTAAAAGTTTAGAGCTTTTCCAGCTGATTTTTCTTTTGGAAGGCACCTCTACTTTGCCTCCTGTTTTTGGGTTGCGGGCAATTCTTGGTTTGGTAGTTTTGACTTTGAGCATTCCAAATCCTCTGATTTCAACATTGTGACCTAAAGCTAATTGATTAGATAAATATTTGAAAATAATATCGACCATTTTCTCAATGTCTGTATTTAAAACTTTAGGATATTGAGCTTGTAATTTTACAATTAGGTCTTTTTTTACAAAGGTCTTTTTTTCCATTCAACGTAGAATAGCTTATTGATTATAAAGAATAAATAACAAAAAGTAGGATTGGGTAAGTAAAATTACTTATCTTCTTTTTTCTTAAGAGCTGTACCAAGAATATCTGACAGGCTTGATCCAGATGATACACTTCCGTATTTTGCAATTGCTTCTTCTTGCTGTTGTTTCTCTAGTTCTTTAATAGAAAGTCTCACTTTTCTTTCAGTAGTATTTAATTCGATGATCATGGCATCCAAAGTGTCGCCTGGTGCAAATCGATTAGGTCTTTGATCTGATTTTTCTAATGCAATATCAGCTTTTTTAATAATAGTTTGGTATCTGTCTTCACCTACGTTAACTTTAATTGCATTATCTAAAACTTCAGCAACACGAACAGAAAGAATATCTTTTAATTTTTTGTCATCAAAGAAATTAAAAGGATCTTTTTTCAAGGCTCTGATAGATCCATTAACTTTATCATCTTTGATATCGATGATTTTAACTTTTACCATATCATCTTTTTTATAATCATCTAAATCTTTTGAAGTTTCAGCAAACGAAATTTGCTTGTAATGAACAAAAATATCAATATCGCTCTTCCCAGTATTTAAGAATAAACCAAAGTCCTGTTTGTTGACAACTTTTGTGTCCACAATACTTCCGACTGGATATTTTTCAAGAAAATCACTCATTGGATTTGGTTGAGTGTCTTTGTAACTAAAACTGATTTTTCTTTTCTCTGTATCTACTTCTTTTAATCTAACTTTAACTACGTCTCCAATTTTAAATATAGATTTTGGATTCACATTTTTTTGCATATGCTTCATTTCGCTTGAATGAATTAATCCAATTACTCCCTCATCTATTTCTGCAAATGCACCAAAGTCAGAAAGCTTAGTAATTTTTACATCATAGTCTTTTCCAACTACATACTTATCCCCGATAGTTTTGAATGGATCTGGTAACATCGCTTTGATAGATAAGCTAATTCTTTTGGCTTCATTATCAATTTCAATAATTTGAACTTTTACGGCATCACCAACGCTAAACATTTCATTTAAATTAGAAATTTTAAGGTGACTGATTTCACTAGAGTGAAGCAAACAATCTAAATTTTCTATGCTTACAAATAGACCGTATGAAGTTATTGCTTTTACTTTGCCTTCGACGATGTCATTAATTTTATATTTAGAAATAACTTCATCTTTGTTTTGATTTTTAACCTCTTCTAATATCGCTCTTCTTGAACTGATCACGTTCATTCGAACATTATCAATTTTGATAATATAAAACTCTAATGGTTTATTGAAAAACTCGTTTGGACTTTTGATTGGTCTGTCGCTTAATTGAGAGGAAGGACAGAAAGTAAATATTCCGAAGATTTCTACTATAAATCCACCTTTAACAGAGTTCTTAACTAGGCCAGAAACTTTTTCTTTATTAGTAAATGCGTCTTCAATTTTTTTCCAAGATTTTGCTCTTCTTGCTTTTTCGACGCTTAAAACAATATCTCCAACTTTATTTTCAACTCGCTCAACATATACCTCTAGTTGGCCACCTACTTTTAAATTTTCTAATTCTTCACGAGACAATTCGGTCTTGTCAATCATCCCAGATGATTTGCCTTTAACATCAATCGTAATAAATTTTTCTTCGATTTTTTCAACTCTGCCTGTAACGATAGTATTTTCTTGAACTGATCTTTGGGAAAGGTCCTCATTTAACAATGCTTCGAACTCGGCATTGCTTTCGTTATAAACTTTCAACGGTTGTTGTATCAATATTGTTTACTCTGAACCTTTCTTATTAACTTTTGTATTTTTACAAAGGTGGATCTTATATTGCGTCCCGTATTATTAATCAAGACAGAGTCTTTCGTTTTGATTAAAGGGCTATTTGACCTTGTTTTGTCCAGATAATCTCTATTAACAACACTTTTAAGAACTTCTTGATAGGAAATATTTGGGTTTTTTTTCTTAAGTTCCAAAAATCTTCTATGCGCTCTAACTTTGATAGGTGCATCAATATAAATTTTTAAGTCTGCATTTTGAGCTACTTTAGAATTAATATCTCTACCACTGACAAAAACATATTGATACGGATTATTGAAAATGATGTTTCTTTGAACAGGTAGCAATGCCGATCTAATGCTTTGTATTTTTGCAATGGTTGAGACTAAGGCATTTATTTTTTGAGCATGTAAGTCAGATGACTGAAGATCTTTTAAAGTAATAGTTTTAGCAATTCTAACTAAATACTTTTCATTTATTTTTTTATTTTTTGTTGCAAGATGTTTTTTAGCTAGAAATCGATATAGCAATCCAGAATCTAAAAATAAACTATTTTTTGTTTTAGATACCGCATATTTGGCTAAAGAAGTTTTTCCTGATCCCACAGGGCCATCCATTCCTATAATAACCTGTTTAGATTGTTTGTTTATAATTTTTTTTATGTCACTTAAGAATGTGGGGTAACTTACATTCGCAGAATCAAAATCTTTGATTAAAATTTTCTTTTGCGAAGCCATTGCCATAACTGCAAAACTTAAGGCAATACGATGATCTTTAAAGCTATCAATCGTAATTAATTTGCTAGAGTAAAATTGCTCTCCAAGTCCCAGAACAGTCAGATCATTATTTTTTCGTTTAACCAAAACACCTACTTGTGTAAGGTTGTTTTCCATCACAGATAATCTGTCCGATTCTTTAATTCGTAATTCATCAAGATTGGGAAAAAAAGTTTCTCCCTTAGCAAAAGACGCAGCCACCATTAAAATTGGAACTTCATCTATAATATTTGGGATAATCGATTTATCAATTTTAATTCCTTGGAGAGTAGAAGATCGAACTTGAATAGTTCCCGTAACCTCTCCATATCTTATTTGTTTATTTTTAATATTTATTGTTGCTCCCATTTTTTTTAAAACAGTAAGGAAGCCAATTCTTTTTGGATTTAACAGAACATTATTTAGTTCTAAGTTGCTATTTTTAGCAAGTAGTGCGAGAACAACTAAAAAAGCGGCTGAAGAAGGATCGCCAGGAACAACATATTTTTTTTCTGCATTAAGGAGTTGTTTTCCCATGATTTTAATTATTTTTTTTGACTTAAGATTTTTTACAGTAATGGGGTATTTTAAATGCTTTAGCATTAATTCTGTGTGATCCCTTTGTGCGTTAGGGGCTTCAATTGTTGTTAGTCCATGACTATTCATGCCGGCTAAAATGCACGCGGATACTATCTGTGCTGAAGGTTTGTCTATCGTAATTTCTGTTTGTGCCGACTCTCCAAAACCAGTGACACGTATGGGCAAGAAATTTTTATTTTTTGGGTAAAAACTTGCAAAAAATTGTTCCATCAACGAAATAATACGAATAGGTCTTTTTGATAGAGAGTGATCACCAATTAATTTTGCATCCACTGGTGACGTCGCTAAGAGGCCTGTTAACAATCTTAATGTAGTGCCACTATTATTAAAATTAATTGTTCCTTTGAATTTTTTGAAACCTATTCCAAGACCAAAAATACGATAGCTATTTGCACTTATTTTTTTTATAGGCACTTTTAATTTTTTAATTGCTTGGATAGCTGTTTGCACATCTTCACCATCAGAGACATTGTGCACATCTGAAATTCCGTAACTTTGGGAAAGAATAATAATTGATCTAATTCCAATTGATTTATCACCAGGAAGATTGATTTCTCCGTTTATAGAAATATTATTTGAGGGTAAAAACCACTTTTTGTTTGCCATTTATGGTCGAATTATATAAACGCACCTTTGATATTACAAATTAATAATGTATGGCAGATAAAAATTGGGGAATAAAAATTTATTGTGAGTGTGGAGCAAAATATTACTCCATGAAAAAAGATAAAATTACTTGCCCAGTATGTTCCGCTGAATATATTCCAGAAGATTTAAATTTAAGAACATCCCCAGTTGTTGCACCAAAACCAGAACCTAAAAAGAAAGATGATATTGAAAATATTGACGATGTTGTAGATGATAACACTGAAGATGATATCATTAGCTTAGACGATCAAAAAGAGATTGAAGATTCTAGCGAAGAATTTAAGCCAGACTAAAGCCTGAAGTTTCCACCTAAATAATATTTAATAGCATTCTTGTCGTTTGAAATTTTATCTGTTGTTCCTTCTACTAAAATTTGTCCGTCTTTAATTAAGTAGGCTTTATCTAAAATATTCTCAATAGCCCAATAATTGTGATCCGTAATTAAAATGGAGAGACCAATTTTTTTTAATTCTAGAATGAATTCTTTCAGAGAATTAATGGATAAAGGATCAAGAGCAGCACAAGGTTCATCTAACAGTAGGGTTGATATATTTGGGTTGCAAATCCTCTGCAGAATTGAAATTTTTTTATATTCTCCTCCTGATAAAAGATTTGCTTTTGTATTTTTTAAATAAGCTAAATCAAAATAAGCTAAAAGAGCATCAATTCTTTCATAAATCTTTTCTTTATCTTTAATATGAAGCTCAAGAATAGCGTAAAGATTGTCTTCAGCAGTCATGTTTCCAAAAAGACCCTTGTGCTGCTCAAGAAGACTTATTCCTTTTAAACTTCGAAGATGAATCGGCAAATTCTGTATTGGTTCATTGTTAAAGAGAATACTTCCCTGATCAGGAAAAATTTTTCCAATAATCAGATTAAATAATGTTGTTTTTCCAGATCCATTTGGTCCTAATAAGCCTACAATTTTACCTGGCTGCAATGTTAATGATATATTTTTTAAAATAGGTTTTTTTCCTAATGATTTAGAAACTTTTCTAACTTCAAGTAGTTTACTAATGCCTTTTTTTAAATTAAAAATATTACTTTCTTTGCTTAATTTGTTTTCGATAACTTCAAATTCTTTTTTTAAAATAAAAGGATCTTGTTCTTGAATTAAATCCACTTTTGGTTCAGTATTTAATACTGGTACTTTCTCGTGATCATTAAGTATTTCTTTTGTATCAGGAACCACAGCAAATTCTTTTTTAAGAATAAAAATATTTTGATTTGTCTCTTTTGCCTTAACCTGTTCGTGTTCAGAAACTATAGTTGCTGCAATAGTGATTTTTTGCTTTTTCATTTGAATTTTTTAGCCTTAACTTTGTCATTAGTCGAGTTCATAAACGCAACCGCATCATTGGTTATTGTATTGATTTCCACAGTATCAGAGTAAGCAATATGAGATAATCCCATTGTTAAATCTTTCATAACAACATCGCCATTTATCACAATTAAATTTTTTTCCCCAAAATGCTTGGCAGAATTTGCGGTGACAATGTAATTTTTATTTTTGATACTTACATCGTCATCATAAGAAGTTACTTTATTAGCCTTATCAAAAAGTCCAGTTTTAGATCTAATCTCGATTAAAGACTGATCTTTTTCTAATTTTGTAAATGAGTAGGGACTGATCAAATAAATTAAATCTGGCTTATTTTGATAAATGTAAGACTCTGCTGCCCTTGTAGTGAAAATCTGGCCTTTGCTATCTTGGTTTTTATATTCAGTATTTGTAAAAGTATTTTTTGCTTCCCCTGGTATGACAGTAGTTGTTGGACTTGATGTTTGTTCAACTTTAATAGAGCCCTTATTTTGTGATGGTAAATAATAGTAGCTATAAAATAATATAACTCCACTAAGCGTAAGGAGCGCTATTTGAATTTTTCTACTACGCGACATGAATTTACGAGTTCAGAAAAGATAAAATACTGTGCATATGCACTAGTCCTTGTAACTTATTGTTTTTTGTTACCAAAAGCGCAGTTATTTTTTCTTTATTCATCAACTTCAAAGCATCCACGATTAAATAGTCGCTAGGAATAGATTTTGGCTTTCTAGACATTATATCTTTGGCTTTTTTGCTAAATATATTTTTATATTTATTGATCGCTCTATTCATGTCTCCATCAGATATAAATCCACATATTTTCTTTGTTTTATCCTCTACTACGGCACAACCAAGTCTGCCGGATGAAATTTTAATAACAATAGTTTGAATAGATGATTGATCCTTTACAACTGGAATTTTTTTTCCAGTAATCATAACTTCTGATATTTCGGATAAATTCTTCCCGAGGGAGCCGCTTGGATGAAGCGCACCAAATTTTTTTTTGTTAAAGTTATTTTTAGTTGCCAAACTAATTGCTAGACAATCACCTAGTGCTAGTAGGTTAGTAGAGCTGCTAGTTGGAATTATATCTAAATTTTTATTTCCAGCCTCGGCAACTTTTGGCATTATAATTTTGACATTAGATAGCTTGATTAAATGAGACTGTGTGTTTGAGCTAATACCAATAATTTTAATAGATAGTTTTTTAGCATATTTTAAGATGTTATTCAGCTCAGTGCTATTACCGCTAAATGATGCAATCACAAGCACATCATTTTTTTGTATTGCCCCTAACGAACCATGACCAGCATCAGTTGGGTCTAGGGTAAAACTAGACACACCTATGGAAGACAGTGTGCTTGAAATTTTTTCTAAAATTTTTGCTGATTTTCCTACCCCACAACAAATAACCCTGCCTTTAATTTTATATAGTAATTGTATTGCCTGACAAAAAGATGCATCAAGAGAACTTGATAATTTTTTCAATGCTGTGATTTCAGAGTTAATTACTTGTTTTGCTGTATAAATTATTTTTTTATTATTCATAATTAATGACTAAATATATCTTCTTCCCAACCATTAAGATCAAGGTCAACTCTAGTACTTAGAAAATCAAAACATTTTTTAGCAAGTTCAGTCCTATTTTCTCTTTTTAGCATTAAGTCTAATTTTTCCTTAAGTTTGTGAAGATAAAAAACATCCATCGCTGCATATTGTTTTTGTTCCTCACTTAATTCTTTTAATCCCCAGTCTGATGATTGTTGAACCTTATTAAGAGTAATATTTAGAAGTTCTTTTGTTATATCGTAGAGACCATGTTTATCTGTATAGGTTCGGCACAATTTTGATGCTATTTTTGTGCAGTAAATATTTTTTAACTCAAGATTTAAATAGTGTTTAAGAATTCCAATCTCAAATCTTGCGTAGTGAGCAATTTTTAAAACATTCTTATTTTCAAGTAGGTTACAAAGATTGGGGCTTTGGTAATTACTTCTGTTAAACTGAATAATAGACACCTCATCGTCTCCTCCGCACAGTTGTAATAAACACAATTTATCTCTACCTTTGTAATTTAAACCCAAAGACTCAGCGTCAATCGCTACACTTTGTGCTTTGGTTAGTTTGTGATTTTCAGGTAAATCGTTTTGATATAGTGTAATTTTCATTATTCTTTATGAAATTTAAATGTTCAATTGCAGATTGTATATAGCATGAATCAAAAAAATTATAGCAGAACTGTGGGCATATTTGGCGGATCAGGTTTTGTTGGAGAAGCTATTATTGAAAGGCTAGCAAAAACTAATCTTAAGTTAAAAATAGCAACTAGAAAGCCTTATCTCTCACAACATCTTAAAGTGTATGGAGATATTGGACAGATAGAGCTTGTAAAAATTGATATTGCATCAACTCTTTCTATTGAGAATTTTATACAAGACTGTGACATATGCATTAATTTAATCGGAATTCTTTTTGAAAAGAGAACGCAAAAATTTAAAGCTTTGCACACAGATTTTCCTAAGAAATTAGCAACTGCATTTTCTAAAATATCAAAAGACGGAATGTTAATTCATTTTTCAGCTCTAGGAGTTAAGCAGCATTCCCAATCTCAATACATAGTAAGCAAATATTTAGGAGAACAGGAAGTGAAAACTAATTTTGTTAATAGTGTCATTATGAAGCCAAGCATCATTGTTGGGCCTAAAGATAATTTTTTTAATATGTTTGCTAAGTTAATTAATTTACTTCCGGTAATTCCCTTAGTTGGCGCTGAAACAAAATTTCAACCGGTATATGTTGTGGATGTTGCGGAAGCAGTTCATTATATTATTCAAAATAACATTAAAAACGAAACTTTTGAAATCGCAGGAGATAAAATATTTACATTTAAAGAATTGATAGAATTGCTTCTGAAGGAAATAAGAAAGAAAAGACTAATTATTCCCATTCCGTTTTCTGTCGGGAAAATACAGGCATTTATATTACAATTAATGCCAAAACCTATTCTTACAGTTGATCAAGTAACTATTTTAGAAGAGGGAAATAATATTGTTTCTGGAAATTTTAAAACTTTGAAAGATTTGAATATACTTCCGCAAAGTATAGAAAGTGTAATTTCATCCTATCTAAAAATCTACAGACCTAAAGGTCAATTTAGCGAGTAGTGTAATAAAAAGTTAGTAAACCTAATCCCATAATGATTCTAAAAACTACAAACACATTAAGACTAAAGTTTTTTAGAAAAATTAAAAAATATTTAATAGTCAGTAGAGAAAATACAAAACTAAAAACAAATGCTAAAAGCGAAAGAGTGTTAAATTCAGTCTCATCAAGTTTGTATATTTTGTAAGTACTTAAAATAAAAGCGGCAGACAATGTTGGTATAGAAAGTAAAAAAGAAAATTTTGCAGCGTCAACTCTATTAAATTTTAAAAATCTTGCCCCCGTTAAAGTAATCCCACTTCGTGAAGTTCCTGGTATCAATGCCAATACTTGATACAATCCTATAATAAAAGAATCTTTGTTAGAAATGGATTGATTAAATTTTTTATCTTCACTATTTCTGTCGCTAAAAAACAATAAAATTCCAAAAAATATAGTTGAATAACCTATGACGACTATATTCATTATTTGATCTATAATTCCATAATATTGTAAAAATCCTCCAACAATTACTACAGGCACAGTTGCAATAATTAGGTTAAGAAGTAGCTTGGGGTTTTTCCAAAGGTTAATTAAATCTTTGTAAAAAAATAACACTACGGCAGCTAAACTTCCGCCGTGCATAGTTACATTAATTAGAAGATTGTTATTTTGTATTTCGAATATATTTTCAAATATAACTAAAAGACCAGAGCTCGATACCGGAATAAACTCAGATATCCCTTGGACAATGGATAAAAATAAAATTTTGATAAAATACAGTTCACTCATCAATTTATTCAAATGCTTTACAATGATATCTTGGCTATTTAAACATACTTAAAACTAGTAAATTTATGGGACTTTTTATTGATAAAAATTTGAAAATGTCAAACTATTCACCCAATATAGATAAAATAGGTAAGATCATGGTAACTAAAAAACCATTTTATTATTGATTTTTTTTTAAAAGTTGAGATAAAAATAGCAAAAACTAAAGTTAAAACAATATGACAGAGAAAATGCTAAAATTTGTAGGTATTAAAAAGCAAACTCCTGCGAAATTGGAATCTTCAGAAAGAACATCCAATTTTCATGAAATTTATAAAGAATTCATAGAAACTAAGGCTACAGAGCAAGCAAGCAGATGCTCACAATGTGGGACACCATTTTGTCAGGTTCATTGTCCACTGCACAACAATATTCCAGACTGGCTTAAATTAACAGCTGAGGGCAGATTGGAAGAAGCATACAAGTTATCATCCGCTACTAATTCCATGCCAGAAGTTTGCGGAGCTATTTGCCCACAAGATCGTTTGTGCGAAGGCAATTGTGTTATTGAACAATCCGGACATGGAACAGTAACTATTGGTGCCATAGAAAAATATATTACCAACACAGCTTGGGAAAATGGATGGGTAGAAACTATAAAGCCAACAAAAGAATTAAAAGAGACCATAGGAATTATAGGAGCCGGACCTGCCGGTTTAGCTGCTGCTGAACAATTAAGACAAAAAGGTTATCAAATTACTATTTATGATCGCTACGATCGAGCAGGTGGATTATTGATTTATGGAATCCCTAATTTTAAATTAGAAAAATCTTCAGTACAAAGAAGAACAAAACTTTATCAAGATAGCGGAATTACATTTGTTCAAAATTTTGAGATAGGAAAAGACTCCACATTAGAGGAGCTAAAAGAAAAGCACGATGCAGTTTTGATTGCAACTGGTGTTTATAAGTCCAGAGAAATAGATGTACCAGGAAAAGATTTAAAAAATGTTTTCCCAGCAATGAAGTTTTTAACAGCATCTAATAAAAAAGGTCTTGGAGATGCAGTACCAGAATTTGATGATGGAACATTAAATGCTGAAGGAAAAAATGTTATTGTGATTGGAGGAGGGGATACTGCAATGGATTGTGTTAGGACTGCAATAAGACAAAAAGCGAAATCAGTATCATGCTTGTATAGAAGAGATAAAAAAAACATGCCGGGTTCTGCAAGAGAAGTTCAAAATGCAGAAGAAGAAGGAGTTAAGTTTATTTGGCTATCTAGTCCAAAAGAATTTAAAGGAAGTCAAAAAGTTGAAAAAGTTATTTATGACAAAATAAGATTAGGTGAACCAGATTCTTCTGGACGTCAATCTCCTAAGATTATTGAGGGAGCTCACGAAGAATTGGATGCAGATCTAGTAATTAAAGCTCTTGGTTTTGATCCAGAAGAAATACCAACTTTATTTTCTGAACCTAAATTGGAAGTTTCTAAGTGGGGAACTATTAAAACAGATTTAAAAACTATGAGAACAAATATCAGAGGTGTATTTGCAGCCGGAGATATAGTTCGTGGAGCTTCTCTTGTGGTGTGGGCAATTCGAGATGGAAGAGATGCTGCGCAGCAAATTGACAAATATTTAAAAATTAAAAAAGAGCAATCTGCAATAAGGGCTGCATAATGAAAGATTTGTACTTACAAAATTTAAAACTGCTTAATAAAAATCATGTGAATACCGAGGAGCATGATGCTTGCGGAGTTGGATTTGTGGCTTCAATGAATGGAAAACCTAGAAGAGAGGTAGTTATTAATGGAATTAATGCATTAAAGGCGGTTTGGCATAGAGGCGCGGTGGATGCAGATGGAAAAACAGGTGATGGTGCAGGAATTCATTTTGAATTTAGCCAAAATTTTTTTGAGGATGTAATTAATTCAACAGGTCATACTTTAAAACAAAATCAAAAACTTTGTGTAGGTATGATTTTTTTACCGAGAAACAATTTTAGCGAACAAGAGCGTTGCCGAACCCTTATTGAACAAGAACTTTTAAAAAATGATTTTTATATCTTTGGATGGAGACAAGTTCCAGTAAATCCAAAAGTTTTAGGGCAGAAAGCAAACGATACAAGACCTGAAATTGAGCAATTGTTATTTACAACAAATAAAAACTTAGAAGATGAAGACCTTGAAAGATTATTATTTGCTGTAAGAAAAAAAATAGAAAAGAGAGCTACCGAAGAACAATTAAGAGAATTTTATATTTGTTCATTAAGTTCTAAAACTATCATTTACAAAGGTATGTTTTTAGCTCAGAATCTGAGTGACTTTTACCCAGACTTTGCTGACGAAAGATTTATTTCTCGTTTTGCAATATTCCATCAAAGATTTTCAACAAATACTTTTCCTTCTTGGGAGCTCGCTCAGCCTTTTAGAATCATAGCTCACAACGGAGAGATCAATACACTTAAAGGAAACGTAAATTGGATGAAAACGCATGAAGCTGGGATGGAAAGTAATCTAATAGAAAATATTGAGGATTTAAAACCTATTATAAAATTAGGAAATTCAGATACAGCTTCATTGGATGCAGTATTTGAATTATTAGTTAGAACGGGAAGATCGTTACCAGTAGCTAAAATGATGCTGATACCTGAAGCGTGGTCCAAAAAAAGCAAGATTATCCCAAAAGCTCACAGGGAAATGTATAATTATTTAAATTCATTAATAGAACCATGGGACGGACCAGCAGCAATTGCAGCTTGCGACGGAAAATGGGTAATTGCTGCATCCGACAGAAATGGTCTAAGACCATTGCGATTTACTATCACGAAAGACAAATTATTTTTCGCAGGATCTGAAACAGGAATGATCCCAGTTTCAGAAGATAATATTTTATTTAAAGGAAGAGTAGGACCCGGACAGATGATTTCTTTGGATTTAGATAAAGGAAAATATTATAATGACAGCAAAACCAAAGATTATCTATCATCTAATCCAGTCTATAAAAAATTTGCATCGAACCACATTGAACTAAGTCAAACCTTAAATGCAGTTAAGGAAAAAAATAAATTTGAGGGAGTGGAGCTTAGACAAAGACAGTTTATGGCTGGTTATACAATCGAGGATATGGAAAGCATACTCCACCCAATGATTGAAGATCAAAAAGAAGCAGTTGGGTCTATGGGAGATGACACTCCAATCGCCGTTTTATCTAGTAAATTCAGGCCTCTTTCCAACTTTTTTAGACAAAATTTTAGTCAAGTCACCAATCCTCCTATCGATTCTTTAAGAGAGAATAGAGTAATGTCGCTTAATACAAGATTTGGAAATTTAGAGAACATTTTAGATGATAGACTTACGGAGCAAAAGAGCTACGTTTTAGATAGCCCAGTTTTATCAAACACTCAATTCAAAAAGTTATTTGAAATATTTGGAGATGAGTCAGTCCAAAAAATAGACTGTACATTTGAAAAAGATAATAAAGAATTAAATCTTAAATCAGAGATTGAAAGAATTAGAAAAGAATCTGAGTTTTATGTTCGATCAGGTAAAAAACACCTAATTATAACTGATGAAAATATTTCTAAAGATAGAATAAGTATTCCAATTATTCTTGCAGTTGGAGCAATCCAATCCCATTTGGTCAAAAAAGGTTTGAGAAAATTTACCTCTTTAAATGTAAGATCCTCAGAATGTTTAGATACACATTATTATGCAGTTTTAATAGGAGCCGGCGCTACTACAGTTAATGCATATTTAGCCATTGATTCAATTTATCAAAGATTTGAAAAAAAATTATTCGGCAAATTTTCCTTTGATGAGTGTGTGCACCGTTACATTAAAGCAGTTAATGATGGTCTTTTAAAAATTATGTCTAAAATGGGAATATCAGTCATAAGTTCTTATCGAGGGGGTTTAAATTTTCAATCGCTAGGTCTTAGCCGAGGATTAGTTGCTGATTACTTCCCTGGGTTAGAATCTAAAATTTCCGGGATAGGACTTTCTGGAATTGAAGACATGATTAGAAAACAACATACCGCAACATATGAGGAAAATATTATCACTTTGCCAATTGGAGGAATTTATAAATATAGACATGGCGGGGAAACACACGCGTACCAAGCAAAAACAATTCATCTTTTGCAGACAGCGGTTGGAAGTGACTCGTATGACATGTTTAAAAAATATTCAAAATTAATGAGTGAGATGCCGCCAATTCATCTTAGAGATCTATTAGATTTTAGATTTAAAAATAAACCAATTCCTCTAGATGAAGTTGAATCGGTTACTCATATTCGAAAAAGATTTGGATCAGGAAGTATGTCTTTAGGAGCATTGTCAAAAGAAGCTCATGAAACCTTAGCAATTGCAATGAATAGAATTGGAGGAGCATCTTGTAGTGGCGAAGGTGGAGAAGATGAAAGCAGGTCTGTACCTAGAGAAAATGGTGACAATGCCAACTCTAGGGTTAAACAAATAGCTTCAGCAAGATTTGGAGTAACTGCTACTTACCTTAATAATTGTAATGAAATAGAAATTAAGATGGCCCAAGGTGCAAAACCAGGAGAAGGTGGCCAATTACCTGGATTTAAAGTTACTAAAGAAATTGCTAGATTGAGACATTCAACACCAGGAGTTACATTGGTTTCTCCACCGCCTCATCATGATATTTACTCCATTGAGGATTTGGCTCAATTAATTTACGATTTGAAACAAATTAATCCGATAGCGAGAGTTGGAGTAAAGTTAGTTGCTTCTGGTGGAATAGGAACTATCGCTGCCGGAGTTGCAAAAGCAAAAGCTGATATTATTTTAATTTCAGGTCACAATGGGGGAACAGGAGCAACTCCTCAAACAAGTGTTAAGTATGTAGGTCTACCGTGGGAAATGGGTCTTACAGAAACTAATCAAATTCTAACGTTAAATAGCCTACGTCACAAAGTTGTACTTAGAACTGACGGTGGAATCAAAACAGGAAGAGATGTTGTAATGGCAGCCATGATGGGAGCGGATGAATTTGGAATAGCAACAACTAGTTTAGTTGCTATGGGATGTATTATGGTACGTCAATGCCACTCAGACACATGTCCTGTAGGAATATGTACTCAAAATGAAGAACTCAGAAAAAAATTTACAGGAACACCAGAAAAAGTTGTTAACTTATTTACCTTTATAGCAGAAGAAGTAAGAGAAATTTTAGCAGAGCTTGGATTTAAAACTTTAAACGAAGTTATTGGAAGAACAGATTTGTTAAAACAAGTTTCAAGAGGAGCTGCAAACTTAGATGATTTAGATTTTAATCCATTATTAGTTCAGGCAGATCCTGGTGATCATCCAAGATTTTGTAAAGATAAGATAAGAAATGAAGTCCCAGATACTTTGGATAAGCAAATACTGATTGATGCATTGCCATTAATTGAGAGCGGTCAAAAAGTAGAATTAAGTTATACAATTAAAAATACGGACAGAACTGTCGGTTCAAGACTATCTTCTCGTCTTGTTACAAATTTTAAAAATAAAAGTTTTCCAGAAAATCATATTAAAATTAAATTGAGAGGATCTGCAGGACAATCACTGGGAGCATTTGGTGTTAAAGGTTTAAAATTTGAAGTCATAGGCGATTGTAATGATTATGTAGGAAAGGGTCTTTCAGGAGCTACTATAAGTGTACGACCGCCGGTAGCTAGCGATCTAATTTCTAATGAGAATACTATCGTTGGTAATACGGTCTTATATGGAGCAACTTCAGGATATCTTTTTGCTGCAGGACAAGCTGGGGAAAGATTTTCAGTTCGAAATTCAGGAGCAACCGCAGTAGTAGAGGGTGCCGGAACCAATGCTTGCGAGTATATGACCGGTGGATGTTCGGTAATTCTTGGAGAAGTAGGAGATAACTTTGCAGCAGGTATGACCGGCGGAATGGCGTTTGTTTACGATCCCAAAGATAATTTAGAAAACGTAATAAATCCAAACTCTGTCATTTGGCAAAAAGTAGAAACCAAATATTGGCTGGATTTCCTTTATACAATTTTAGAAAAGCACATTGAAGAGACAGCATCAGAATACGCTAAAAAGATATTATTTGATTGGGAGTTAAGTAAAAAAGATTTTTATCAAATTTGTCCAAAAGAAATGATAGGAAAATTGGATCACCCGATTTCTTTAAAGGAACCTGAAAAAAAAGCTGTCTAGTAATATTAAATTATTCTGTTTCGGTTTTGGGTTGTCTGCCCAATATTTAGTTAAGCTATTAATAGATAAAAAAGAAAATTTTTCAGTTGCAGGCACCTCTAGATCTAAAATTAAATTTAAAGAAAAAGAAGTGAAAAGTTTTTATTTAGAAGAAGAGAAATTTGACTTAAAAATTACCGAATACCTAAAAGATGTAACTCATGTATTGGTATCAACACCCCCAAAAATAGAAGATGTTATTATTAAAAATTTTTATGACATTTTGTCATCTAATAAAAAATTAATATGGCTCGGGTACTTATCTTCAACAAGTGTTTATGGAAATCATGACGGAGAATGGGTTACAGAAAACTCTAATACAAATCCAACTTCAGATGCTGGGATAAATAGATTGCATGCAGAAAAAAAATTCCTACAAACTAATTTACCTGTTAGAATTTTTAGATTATCTGGAATTTATTCTAAAGAAAGAAATGTCCTAGATAGATTAAAACATCAAGAGATAAGAGTTGTCCAAATGAATAATCAAATTTTTTCAAGAATACACGTAGAGGATATTGCTCAAACTTTGTGGAACTCTTTTCAAAAGTCAAAAGTAAAAGATATATTCAATGTTAGTGATGATATGCCTTGCTCATACAAAGAGGTAGTAGAGTATGCTTCAAAACTTTTAGGGATAGAAAAGCCAAAAGAGGTTTCTTTCAAAGATCTCCCTGAAGGAAGTATGAAAAATTTTTATCTTGATAGTAAAAAAGTAAGTAATCAAAAAGCTAAATTAATGGGTCTTCAACTAAAATATCCTACTTATAAAGAAGGTTTAGATAGCATATTTAATCAGCTTAATTAGTTCTCCAGTTATTTTTTTAAAATGCTCCTTACTACTAAGACTGTGATCTCCATTTTTTTGTAAAAAAATAATTTTATCTTTTGATAAAAAGGTTTTTAATAATTGAATTGAAAATTCTCTCCCCACACTTTTATCATTGAGACCGTGAAATAACCTTATAGGAAAATCACACTTAATTTTTTTGTGAAGAATTAGGCTATTATTTCCACTAAGAATTAACTTCTTAGATATGGGATAAAAATTACCATAAGAGCTTGGCAAATTATAAATTATACCTTTGTTAATCATTGATTTTGTTTTTGCAGAAAATCGTTCCCACATTATTTTTTTAGTAAAATCTGGAGCTGAGGCAATTCCAATAAATCCCTTTATATTTTTTCTTATTTTTTGTATGAGTGATGCAGCAATCCATGCACCCATGGATGAACCTATTAAAATTACATTTTTTGTTTTAATTGTTGATTCTATTATTTCTTTAGATTGTTCTATCCAATCTTTAATTCCATAATTAGTTATAGTACCCGATGATTTTCCATGTCCTGAATATTCAAAGGTTAAAAAAGGAACATTTTGTCTGGAACAAAATTTGCTTAGTAGTTTTATTTTTTTCCCTGTTAAATCAGACATAAACCCATGAAAAAAAATGATAGCAATGGGTTTTCTTCCTCGAACTAATTTATATCTAATTAACTCTTTCTTTTTAGTCTGGAAAAATTTAACTTGTTTATTATTCATTATGAATATTAATTTTTTAACACAAATTTTATGTTTAAAAAAATAAGATTACTCCAAGTAATACCTAATATGGATATTGGTGGTGCAGAAACAGGATGTAGACATATAGCCGATTATGTTTCAGAACATGCTGAATTTTCTAGTATTTTAACTTCTGGCGGTTCTCAGCTTGATCTGATCAATAATAAAGTAAAAGTATTTAAGTGGCCTATTTCTAAAAATATAGTCATGATGTTGTTAAATATATTTTATATTTTTTTTCTTATAAAAAAAAATAACATCAACATCGTACACGTGCGCAGTAGAGGCCCTGCCTGGTCTTGTTATTTAGCATGTAAGCTTTCAAGTGCCAAGATGGTTACCACCTTCCACGGGACTTATAACTTCACATCATCCATAAAAAAATATTACAATTCAATCATGCTAAAATCTGATCATGTGATTGCCAGTTCTAATTTTATTTTGAATCACATAAAAACAAATTACAAAACAATAAATAATATTAGCGTTATCAAACGAGGAATTGATCAGAATTATTTTGATCCATTAAATGTCTCCGATCATGATCAGGAAACTTTAAGAAAAGAAATGGGATTTTCAAATGATAATTTTTTAGTTTTGTTACCAGGCAGATTAACATCTTGGAAAGGACAGATGTTATTTATAGAAGCTGCTAATTATTTAAAAACCAAAGATAAAATCTCAAATATATTTTTTATTATTTTGGGAGATTCTCAAGGCAGGCATGATTATGAAGATCAATTAAAAAAATTAATATATTCTTATAAAATGGTTGATAAAGTTAGACTTGTACATCCTTTAAAAAGCATGCCACTTGCATATGCTTTTGTTAATTTAGTTGTTTCTGCATCGATAGAGCCAGAGGCATTTGGAAGAGTTAGTATTGAAGCGCAAGCTATGAAAAAGCCTATATTAGCTAGTGCTATTGGCGGATCTGTAGAAACAGTTTTAGATAAAAAAACAGGTTGGTTATTTAAATCAAATAATACCGAGGATCTTGCCAATCATATTTACAACATTTCAAAAATGGAAAAATCAGCGCTTAAGACAATTGGTAATGAAGGAAGAAATAATGTCATTAAAAACTATACTAAAGATACAATGTGTTTAAAAACACTAGAAATTTATCATTCACTAGTTTATTAAATCTTCAATGATATCTGACCAGCGTATATGCCAATAATTCAACTGCCTGATGGTAAAAAAGTAACTTACGAAAACGCTGTAACAGGATTTGATATAGCAAAAGATATTAGCATCTCATTATCTAAAAAAGCTTTAGCACTGCAGGTTAACGGAGAATATAAAGATTTAGATACTACTATTAGCAAAGATTCTTCAGTAAAGATAATCACATTAGAAGATGATTATGCATTAGAATTACTAAGACATGATAGCGCCCATGTTTGCGCAATGGCAGTTCAAGAACTTTTTCCAGGAACGCAAGTTACAATTGGTCCGGTCATTGACAATGGTTTTTATTATGACTTTGCAAGAAAAGAGCCATTTACAGAAGATGATTTAGCAAAAATTGAAAAAAGAATGATGGAAATTGTAGATCGTGATGACAAAACTACAAGAGAAGTTTGGGAAAGAAAAAAAGCGGTTGAACATTTTAAAAGTATTGGTGAACACTATAAAGCAGAAATAATAGACTCTATTCCTGGTAAGGAAGAAATATCAATTTATTTTCATGGTAAGTGGCATGATTTGTGTCGAGGACCTCATTTACCCAGCATAGGAAAAATTGGTAAAGCATTCAAATTAATGAAAGTTGCAGGGGCGTATTGGAGAGGAGACTCTAACAACGTCATGTTGCAGAGAATTTATGGAACATGCTGGAAAACTAAAAAAGACCTAGATGAATATTTGCATAATTTAGAAGAAGCAGAAAAAAGAGATCATAGAAAACTTGGAAAAACTATGGATCTATTTCATTTCCAAGAAGAAAGTCCAGGAGCAGTTTTTTGGCATCAAAAAGGATGGGCATTATTTCAAACTCTCGTAGAGTTTATGAGAAAAAAACAATTAGAGGCCGGCTATAAAGAAGTAAATACTCCCGAAATTATTGATAGAGCATTGTGGGAAAAATCAGGTCACTGGGAAAAATTTCATGAATATATGTATACAACAATTACACCTGACGAAAGAACGTTTGCAATTAAGCCAATGAATTGTCCTGGCCACTGTCAGATTTATAATCAGGGATTAAAAAGTTACAAAGATCTTCCGTTAAAATTATCAGAATTTGGAAAAGTTCATAGATATGAGCCATCAGGTTCTTTGCATGGTTTAATGCGAGTTCGCTCTTTCACACAAGATGATGCGCATATTTTTTGTACAGAAGAGCAAATTACTGAAGAATCAGTCAAAGTTACTAAATTAATTTTAGACATTTACAAAGCATTTGGTTTTGAAAATATCAGTCTTAAATATGCTGATCGTCCAGAAAAAAGAGTGGGCGAAGATTCTGTTTGGGATAAATCAGAACAAGCTTTATTAGAGGCAATAAAAGCATCTAAAGTCGAATATACAATTAATAAAGGTGAAGGTGCATTTTATGGTCCAAAAATTGAATTTGTATTAAGAGATGCCATCGGAAGAGACTGGCAGTGCGGAACGTTGCAAGTAGATTTAAATTTACCAGGTAGATTAGGCGCAACCTACATAGATAAAGACGGTAAGAAAAAAATACCTGTTATGCTCCACCGTGCACTTTTTGGATCTTTGGAAAGATTTACAGGAATTTTAATAGAGCACTACGCAGGAAAACTTCCTTTTTGGTTATCACCTGTGCAGGTAGCAATACTTCCCATTAGTGAAGAGCATCATCATTATGCAAAAGAAATATTAAATCAGCTTGAAAAAAAAGGAATAAGAACTATTATTGATTTAAAGAATGAAAAAATTAACTACAAAATCAGAGAACACTCCCTTGAAAAAATTCCCGTCTTAATGATTTGCGGAACTAAAGAAATGCAAGACAAAACCATTACTTTGCGAAGATTGGGCCAAGAAGAACAGCAAACAGCAAAATTAGATGAGATAATTTCTAGTTTGTTTAAAGAGGCACAAACTCCGAAAATCTAGAGGTATCCTTATTAATAAAAATTTTCAACATAACCGCAAGCCTAGAGACAGAGGCCCACGTACTAATAATAATATTAGAGCAACAGAAGTTCAGCTGATCGGTCATGAAGGTGAAAACATTGGTATTGTTCCTCTTGGAGAAGCAATAAATAGAGCGCAAGAAGTGGGTTTAGATCTTATAGAGATCGCCCCTAATACAAAACCACCTGTCTGCAAAATTATGGACAGCGGTAAGTTTAAATATGAATTACAAAAAAAAGCTAGCCAGGCTAGAAAAAAACAAAAAATAATTAATTTAAAAGAAATTAAGTTAAGACCAGTCACCGATGTACATGATTATGATTTTAAAATTAAAAATGCACTAAAGTTTTTATCTTCGGGGGACAAAGTTAAATTTACAATTAAATTCAAAGGCAGAGAGATGGAATATATGAAGGCAGCACACGATCTTGTTAGAAGAATTATTGAAGACACGAAAGAATTAGGTAAGGTGGAGCAGTCTGCAAAGATGGAAGGTCGACAAATGACCCTAATAATTCAAGCCTTATAAGCAATCGATTTCTATTGTTTTCAAATCGCAATCTTTGTATAACCCCGATACATTTTTATGGGAAAACTAAAAACTAAAAGCTCAGCAAAAAAGCGTTTCAGATTTACAGCTACTGGAAAAGTTAAAGCACCACAGGCTGGTAAAAGACATGGAATGATCAAGCGAACCAACAAACAGATCAGAACATTAAGAGGTATGACGATTTTGTCTAAACAAGACTCTAAAATCATCAAGTCGTATATGCCCTATAGTGTAAGAGGATAATAATATGTCTAGAGTCAAAAGAGGTGTAGCTAGTCATCAAAAGCATAAAAAAGTTTTTAAGCAAGCAAAGGGATTTAGAGGAAGAAGAAAAAATACTATTAGAGTTGCGAAGCAAGCAGTAGAAAAGTCACTGCAATATGCTTACAGAGATAGAAGAAGAAATAAAAGAATTTTTAGATCATTGTGGATTCAAAGAATTAACGCCGGAGTAAGAGCGGAAGGTTTAACGTATTCTAAGTTTATTAATGGTCTTATTAAATCTAAAATTAAAATTGATCGTAAAGTATTAGCGGATATTGCATACCACAATCCTGAAACCTTTAAATCTATTGTAAAAAAGGTACAATCTCATCTAAATTAAATTACACTTTTTAATTTTTAGATGAATGATCTAGCTACATTACAACAGCAAATATTTAATAAATTTTCTCAACTAAAAAACAAAGAAGATTTAGAGAATTTAAGAATTGAAGTACTTGGAAAAAAGGGAAGTGTATCTAAACTATTTCAAGATCTTGCAACCATAGATAAAGACAAAAAAAAAGAATTTGCTTCTCAACTCAATATATTAAAATCAAAAATCCTCGAAGAATTTAATAAATATTCATCAAAATTTGGACAAGATGAATTGGAAAAAAAATTACACAGTGAAACTATCGATGTAACTCTACCAACACCAAAAAAACCTCAAGGAAAAATTCATCCCGTATCCCAAGTTATTGATGAACTAACGTGCATTTTTGCAGAACTCGGTTTTTCAGTTGCAGAAGGACCAGATATTGAAAACGAATATAATAATTTTACAGCTTTAAATACACCACCAAATCATCCAGCGAGAGATATGCATGATACTTTTTACCTAGATGAAAACAAACAGACTTTACTAAGAACCCACACATCACCAGTTCAAATCAGAACTATGTTGAATGACAAACCACCATTTAAAATTATCGCACCAGGAAGAACGTATCGCTGTGATAGTGATCAAACACACACACCAATGTTTCATCAACTTGAAGGTTTATATGTAGATAAAAACGTTACTATGGCGGACCTAAGAGGCTGTCTTGATTATTTTTTAAAAAAATTTTTTGAAGTTGATCAAATTAAAATGAGATTTCGCCCAAGTCACTTTCCATTTACAGAGCCCTCCGCTGAAGTGGACATTGGTTACGAAATTAAAGATGGAAAAATTACAATAGGACAAGGAGATAAGTGGCTAGAAATTTTAGGTTGCGGAATGGTTCATCCTAATGTGTTAAAAAATGCTAAAGTCGATTCTAGAAAATATCAGGGCTATGCTTTCGGCGTAGGAATAGATCGTTTAGCAATGTTAAAATATGGAATTAACGATTTAAGATCTTTCTTTGAAAGCGATGTTCGTTGGTTAGAACATTTTGGATTTAATGCTAACGATGTGCCAAGTAATTATAGAGGTTTGGCAAGATGAATATAACATTAGCCTGGTTAAAAAAATATTTAAGAACAAAATCAACCACTGAACAAATAGCAGAAAAATTAACATCAATAGGTTTGGAGGTGGAGAGCATTAGCTCTGCTAAGAGTAATTTGTCTAATTTTAAAGTTTGCAAAATAATCAAAGCTATTAAACACCCAGAGGCAGATAAGTTAAAGATTTGTGACGTGAATATTGGAGATGGAAAAATTACTAAAGTGGTTTGTGGAGCCTCTAATGCAAGAAATGGATTAACCACTGTATATGCTTCACCAGGAACAGTAATTCCAAAAAATGGAATGAAGCTCTCTGTTGCTAAAATAAGGGGAGTAGAGTCTTTTGGTATGCTCTGTTCAGAATCTGAACTAAATCTTACAGAAGAAAGCGATGGTATTATTGAATTAAAAAACAAACAGAATGTAGGAGATAATTTTTTTAAAGAAAACTTAGACCCCATGATTGATATTTCTATCACTCCTAATAGGTCAGATTGTTTAGGTGTTAGAGGAATTGCTAGAGATCTTGCAGCTTGTGGCGAAGGTACTTTTGTTGAGGAGAAATTAGAAAAAATAAAAATTAATTCAAAGAAAATAATTAAAGTTGAAATAGAAAAAGAATCTGGCTGTTTTCAGTTTGGTAGTTGCTTTATAGAAGGAGTTGTTAACAAAGAAAGTCCAGACTGGTTAAAAAGACACCTAGAGTCTGTTGGTCAAAAATCGATATCTGCAATTGTTGATATTACAAACTACATAATGCTAGATATGAATAGACCGTTACATGCCTATGACGCAGACAAAATTTCTAATAAAATTATTGTAAGAAAATCCCAAAAGGGAGAAACATTTCAGGCCTTAGATGGTAAAAAATATACATTATCAAATAATAGTTGTGTTATTGCGGATGACTCAAAAATTCTTGGACTTGGAGGAATTTTAGGAGGTGAATTAAGTGGAACAGAAATGAATACCACCAATGTTGTTATAGAAGCTGCTAGTTTTGATCCAATTTCAATTACAAAATCTTCAAAAGAACTTGGTATTATAACTGATGCTAAATACCGATTTGAGAGAGGCGTAGACCCAAATTCTTTAGAAGAAGGATTAATAAAATCAGCAAAATTAATACAAGAGATTTGTGGGGGTAAAATAGGAAAAATTAATATCGCTGGATCATCAACATATAAGCAAAGAAAAATTAATTTTATTTTATCTAATTTTAAAAAACTTATAGGTTTTGAAATTTCTAAAGCAGACTCTATAAAAATTTTAGAAAAATTAGGATTTAAAGTAAAAGACAAAAAAACAAGCTTAGAATTAATAGTGCCAAGTTTTAGACCTGATATTAATCAGGAAGTAGATATCATTGAAGAACTTATAAGAATTAAGGGCTATAATAATATTCCGCTATCCGAACCTAATAGAGCAGTTTTAAAACCAGCTTTAAATTACCAGCAAAAAATTTTTCACTATACTCAAAGATCAATAGCCTCTATTGGTTATTTAGAGACTGTTACTTGGTCCTTCTCTAATTCAAAAATCGATGATTTTTTTTCAGAAAAAAAATTGAGACTTGCAAACCCAATTTCATCAGAACTTGATACATTGAGAACTTCTATTTTTTCAAATTTATTAATTCATTCAAAAAATAACGTTGATAGAGATTGTAAAAACTTCATGTTATTTGAAATTGGCCCTGTATTTTATGGTAATCAATCTGGACAGCAAAATACGATTGCTGCCGGTATAAGATTGGGAAATAAAATTGAAAAGACTTGGACAGAAAAAACAATAAAAACGAGCGCTTTTGATGTCAAAAGTGATATTTTACACATTCTAATGGATTTGGGTTTTGATGAAAAAAAATTAGTTATCGAAAGTAAAACAAATCAATCGTTTCACCCGGGTAGATCTGGAGCAGTACATTTAGGATCTAATAAAGGACCTTTGCTTGGTTGTTTTGGAGAATTAAACCCAATTATTCTTAATCAATTAGGTTTAGAAAATTATTCAATATGTGGTTTTGAACTTTATTTAGATAATATTACCGAACCTAAAAAAAAGCACAAAGATGCGAGATCAGCTTATGTGGTTTCTAAATTTCAAGTAGTTGAAAGAGATTTCGCATTTATAGTAAGCAAAGATATTAAAGCCAGCCAGTTAATTTCTTTAATTAAAAGTTGTGAACCGCAATTGATTATAAGCATTGATATCTTTGATGTATACGAAGGCAGCAATATTGAACAAGGAAAAAAATCAATTGCTTTGAATGTTAAAATGCAATCAATGGAAAAAACTTTAGATGAAAAAACTATTGAGGACGTTAGTCAAAAAATTATATCTTCTGTGCAATCTTCAACTGGTGGCACTTTAAGAAGTTCATGAGTTCTACAGATTTAATTAGAAATTTTTCAATTGTAGCACATATAGATCATGGCAAATCAACACTTGCTGATAGGCTTATTCAAACTTGCGGTGGTTTAGAGGAAAGAGAAATGAAAGAGCAAGTTCTAGACTCAATGGATATTGAAAGAGAAAGAGGAATCACTATCAAAGCTCAAACAGTCAGGCTTAATTATAAGCATACAGATGGAAAAAATTATATTTTAAATATCATGGACACACCAGGACATGTGGACTTTAGTTATGAGGTAAGCAGATCTCTAGCAGCATGCGAAGGTTCATTGTTAGTTGTAGATAGCTCACAAGGCGTGGAGGCTCAAACCCTAGCAAACGTTTATCAAGCTATGGATAATAATCATGAAATTGTAGTTGTACTTAATAAAGCCGATTTACCAGCGTCAGAACCTGAAAAAGTTAAACAAGAGATTGAAGATGTAATTGGTATTGATACCTCTAACGCAATCTTGGCTTCAGGAAAAACAGGCTTGGGAATTGAGGAAATTTTAAAGGCAATTGTAGAAAGATTACCAGCACCAAAAAGTGAAAGTGATGATCAACTAAAAGCTCTCCTGGTAGATAGTTGGTACGATAGTTATTTAGGAGTTGTTATATTAGTTAGAGTTATTGATGGTTTTATCAAAAAAGATGATGAAATTTTAATGATGTCGAATAATGCTAAATATAAAATTGATAAAGTAGGAGTTTTTACCCCAAAGCCAATCGATAGAGATAATTTAGGACCTGGCGAAATGGGATTTATTGTAACTGGAATTAAAAGTGTTTCTGAGACAAAAGTTGGAGATACAATTACATTAACCAAAAATCCAGTTGCAAAAGCATTACCTGGTTTTAAGCCAAGTAAGCCAGTTGTTTTTTGCGGATTATTTCCAGTTGATAGTTCTGATTATGGACTTCTAAGAGATAGTTTGGGAAAGCTCGCTTTAAATGATTCAAGTTTGATATACGAACCTGAATCTTCAACAGCTCTTGGTCTTGGATTTAGATGTGGTTTTTTGGGTTTGCTCCATCTTGAAATTGTGGTTGAAAGATTAGACCGTGAATACGATCTGAATTTAATAACTACAACACCAGGCGTTATCTATAAGTTAGAAAAAACAGATGGAACTACTTCTGATTTGCAGAACCCTAGTAACATGCCCGAACCAAATTATATCAAAACAATTAAGGAACCATGGATTAATGCAACCCTAATTACTCCTGATGAATATTTAGGATCTATTATTAAACTTTGTGAAGAAAAAAGAGGCTCTCAAAAAAACCTGTCATATTCTGGAAACAGAGCTATCTTAAAATATGAATTACCTCTAAACGAGGTCGTATTTGATTTTTATGACAGACTAAAATCTATTTCTAGCGGCTATGCTAGTTTTGATTATGAAATAAGTGAATATAAAGAGGGAGAACTAATTAAGCTTTCGGTATTAGTTAATGCAGAACCTGTAGATGCTCTATCTACAATTATTCATAGAGAATTTGCTGTTAGGCAGGGAAGGTTGATTTGCGAGAAATTAAAAGAATTAATTCCAAGACACCAGTTTCAGATACCAATCCAAGCAGCAATGGGAGGAAAAATTATAGCGAGGGAAACTATTCAGGGTTTTAAAAAGGATGTTTTAACTAAAATTCATGGTGGTGGCGCTAGAGATAGAAAAAGAAAATTACTTGATAAGCAAAAAAGAGGAAAATCAAGAATGAAACAATTTGGCAGCGTTGAGATTCCTCAAGAAGCTTTTATAGGAGTGCTAAAAATAAATAAAGATGCTTAGTCAAAAACGGAGAGATGTGAGAGCGGTTTAATCAGCACGCTTGGAAAGTGTGTGTACTGTCAAAGGTACCGAGGGTTCGAATCCCTCTCTCTCCGCCATATTATAGATATGATATATGAATAAATTAACAATTATAGGATCTGGTTTTTCTGCAGGAATTCTGAGTCGAAGTATTAGTGACAAAGACATCATAATTTTTGATAAAAGCAGAGGTCCTGGAGGAAGATCTTCTACACGAAGAGTAGAAAATATAGGAGTTTTTGATCATGGGCTCCAATTTATTAGTCCAAAAGAAAAAAAATTTGAATTATTTTTAAATAATTATTTAAATTCTTTTATAAAGCAATGGGATGGTGATCACATTTGCTTTGAAGAAAGTAGAAAAATAGAAGGAAAAAAATACATTGGAAAATCTGGTAATAATGATTTTGTAAAAAATTTAATTAATACGAAAGTTTATTATCAAAAAGAATTAATTAGCATAAAAAAAATAAAAGATTTTTGGCTTCTTGATTTTAAAGATGGAACTAAGAATGAATGCGAAAAATTAGTCTTAACTATTCCTTTGGAGCAGTGCAAAAAACTCACAGAAACTGAGCAATTAGATTTAAAGTTTGAGGGCGTAATGGAGCCAAATTTAACAACAATGGTAGCTTTTAATAAAAATTTAGAAATTTTAGGCAATGCTTTTAAATTTAAAAAAAACTCTGTTTTAGGTTGGGTTGCCAATGAAAGCTCAAAGTTAAGAGAGGCAAATAATCCTAATTTAGAATTGTGGACTTTGCAAAGCAGTTTAATTTTTGCACAAAAAAATATTCAAGAATATAGATTAAAAAAAGAACAGATTATGAATTTAATGATTGATGAATTTATTAATATTTTTAGTATTAAAAATATCAATATTGTTCATAAAGATATTCATGGTTGGCTATATGCTTATAAATTAGAAAAATTTGAGAATGATTTTTTCTGGGACCAAGAAATAAATTTAGGTATTTGTGGAGATTGGATGTGTGGGTCAACAGCTGAAAGTGCGTGGCGTAGTGCGACAGGATTGGCAGATCAAATTAATAAATCATAAAATTTTTTAATTAAGAGCAAAGCTCTTTGATCAATGCCCATAGTAGGGTTTATTTCTTTTGTTACGTAAGATATGCCAAGTCCATTAATAGGATCAGCAAAACCTAATGAACCACCCCAACCATTATGTCCAAAAGAATCTTTGTGTTTTCCAAACATCCAGCCACCTCTTAAAATAAACCCAAGATTAGTCCATCTAATAGGAAAATTTAAACTTAAATCAATTGAGGACTTAGTTTCTTCTAGTCCTTTTTGTAAAATATTTTGTTGAACAATATTATTGCTATCATTTTTTAAATCGTTAGCCAGATAATCGTAGATAGATGCAATAGCATCGGAATTTCCATGCCCCCCCATAGATGGAACTTCAGATTTTCTCCATTCTGTTGTGTTATAAAATTCAATATCGTGCCTTGGGTTATTAAAGGCATTAAAATTATCATCAATTTTTTTATTCTGTTCATTTTCAAACACTCCAACAGATAAATTAGCAACATTAGAAATTAGTGATTGATCTAAACCAAAATAAAAATTTAAATTATTTTTCTTTGTAATAGTTTTTTTTAAAAATTGACCAGTTGTTAAATTTGTAATTATTTGAATTAGATTTCCAATTAAATACCCGTGAGTTTTAGCATGGTAATAAGTTGCTTCCCCAGCTTTATGGTCAGGCTCTTGATTTTCCAAAATTGTAATAATTTTATTCCAATCTAATAAATCCTCATTCGTTAATTTTGTTTTAAACCGATACATACCAGATTGATGAGATAAGATATGTCTAACTAAAATAGAGGATTTGTCGGTTGCTTTGAATGCTGGCCAATAATAGGAAACTGGTTTTTCTAAATCTAATAAATCATCATTAATAAGCTTTGCTATACATGTTTCATACAATCCTTTGCTTGCTGAAAAAGTGTTAACTATTGTGTTTTCGTCCCAAGGATCTTTTTGCGAGTTTTTAGTGCCTCCGTATAAACTTATAATTTTTTGTTTATTTTGAATAATGGAAAATGCAGCACCAGTTTCTTTATTAGTTTTAAAAAAATCCTCAAAAATTTCTTTAATAGCTAAAAATTCTTCCTTACAATAGCCTTTAACAAGCATTTAGACTGCTAGTTTCATAGCAAAATTTCTACCTAGACTTATTTTTAAATCTTGGCAAAACTTTGCAGCTTCTGCACCATCAATAATTCTATGATCATAAGATAAAGAAATAGGCATCATAAGCCTTGCCTCGAACTTTCCTTCAATAAATATTTGTTTCATTTCAGATTTTCCAATTCCTATTATTGCCACTTCAGGAGCATTTATAATTGGAGTAAAAAAGCTACCTCCAATTCCACCGAGACTTGATATTGTCATGGATCCACCAAAAAATTCTTTTTTGTCAATTTTTAGCTCTTTACATAGTTTGCTTATTTTTCTTATCTCCAAACTTAATTCTGATAAATTTTTTTTATCTACATTTCTAATTTTGGGTACCATTAGTCCATGAGGGGTATCAACTGCAATTCCTATATGAAAATATTTTTTAAAAATTATTTTATCATTATCAATAGAGCTATTAAAATTAGGAAATTTTTTCATACCGTTAACTAATGCCTTAATCATAAACGCCAACGGTGTTATTGAAATTATTTCTCTGGTATTTAAATCTACCAGGTTTTTTCTAAAACTTTCCATCTCAGTTACATCCAATTCATCGTGCTGGGTTACATGTGGAATAGATGTCCAGGCTTTTACCAAATGTGGTCCTGATAATCTTTTAATTCTTGGTATATTTTGAATATCGATTTCACCAAATTCACTATGCTCATATGGCAATGGTTCAGATGCAGTAGTTTTGGGCTCTGAATTTTGAATTTGTATCGTTGCTTTATTTTTGTTTAAATTTTGATTTACATACTTTTTTATATCATCTTCTAAGATTCTTCCTCTTCTTCCAGATCCTTCTACTTCGTTCATCGAAACTCCAAGCTCTCTTGCAAATTTCATAACTTTAGGACTTGAGCCAGAAATATCAGAATTGTTTGACGATAATAAAGAACTTGCATTTTGATTTTCTTCTACTTTAGAAAATACTTGTTTTATGGGTTGCTCAGAAATTTTTTTACCTATTTCAACTTTGCAAATTTCTTGTTGCGCAGACACTTCTTCTTTTTTTTTAACTAAAATTTTATAGATAATTCCAGCGACAGGTGAAGGAATGTCTATACTTGAATTGTCATCCTCCAATGTAATGATTGGCTGTTCTATCGATACTGTATCACCTTCTTTTACCAAAATATCCGTAACAATTAGTTTTCCAGAAAAATCGATACTAGGAATAATCAGACTTTTTAACTCTTTTGATTCTGACTCCTCACTATTAGTATTAGTTGTTGCTGACTTGGAAAGTGTTTCTTGTACCTTGCTTTCTTCAGAAGAAGATTCCTCTAATGATGCAACAAGACTACCCTCTGATACTTTGTCTCCAATTTTAATATGAATTTTTTCTACCTTCCCAGATAGACTGGAAGGAACTTCGACACTTGATTTGTCACTTTCAAGAGTAATGACAGCATCTCCTTTTTTAATTTCCTGACCTTCTTTTATTAAAATTTCAATTATTTCAACATTTTTAAAGTCACCAATATTTGGTACTAAAATATCTTTAGCCATTATAACTTGGTAGGGATTGGTTTCGTTTGATCTATATTATATTTTTCAAAAGCTTTTTGGGCAACTTTTGAAGCAATTTTTTGTTCTTTTGATAAAATACTCAAAGTATTTGCTACAATATATTCCTTACTCACCTCAAAAAATTCTCTAAGTTTTTTTCTCGTATCGCTTCTACCGTAACCATCTGTTCCAAAAGTATAATAATTTTCTTTAACATATGGTCTTATCTGGTCTGAATGAATACGCATATAATCAGTAGCAGCAATGATTGGACCTGATCTTCCTTCAAGGCATTTTTCAATATATGTTTGTTCTCTATCTTCGGTTGGGTTAAGTAAATTTTTTCGTTCAACTTCCATGGCATTTTTTTGAAGTTCATTAAAACTTGTGACGCTCCAAACATCTGAATCAATACCGTATTCATTACTTAAAATTTCAGCAGCTTGAAGAACTTCATTTAATATAGTCCCAGATCCCATTAACTGAACTTTTGCTTTTCCTCCGTTATCAAATTCTTTTAGTAAATACATTCCTTTCAAAATATCTTCTTTTTTTACATGCTTGGGTAACTCAGGATGTAAGTAATTCTCGTTCATTGTAGTTATGTAATAAAAAATATTTTCTTGTTTTTCATGCATTCTTTTTAGACCATCTTCAAAAATGATAGCTAGTTCATAGGCATAAGTAGGATCATACGACACACAATTTGGTACCATGGAGGCCATGATTAAACTGTGTCCGTCTTGATGTTGCAATCCTTCACCTGCCAAAGTAGTTCTTCCCGCTGTAGCACCTATCAAAAAACCTCTGGCTTGAGAATCACCAGCTGCCCAAATTAAATCCATGACTCTTTGAAAGCCAAACATAGAATAGAAAATGTAGATAGGTAACATTTCGATTTCATGGTTTGCATAAGAAGTTCCGGCCGCAATGAATGAAGACATTGCCCCAGCTTCATTAATACCTTCTTCCAAAACTTGTCCTTCTTTATCTTCTCGATAAGAGCTTATTTGCTCAGAATCTACGGGCTCATATTTTTGTCCCTCATGAGCGTAAATCCCAATCTTTTGGAAAAATCCTTCCATTCCAAATGTTCTTGCTTCATCCGGTATAATAGGAACTAGTCGTGATGCAGTTAATTTATCCCTAAGCATTTTAGTCAAAATAGTTACAAGTGCCATTGTAGTTGAAATTTGTCTTTCACCAGATGACTGGTAAGAAGACTCAAATGCAGAACTGTCAATTTTTACTGGAGTAGCCTTAGAAGATCTAGAAGGAATAAATCCTCCTAGTTTTTTTCTTCTTTCAAGTAAATATTGAATTTCATCTGATTTTTCATCTGGTCTATAAAATTCTAAATTTTCTACCTGTTTATCTGTAAGAGGGATTTCAAATCTATCTCTAAAGTAGAACATGTCATTCACATCTAATTTTTTTTGTTGGTGAGTAGTATTGATACTTTCACCAGATTTGCCCATTCCATAACCTTTAATTGACTTAGTAACAATAACGGTAGGTTGGTTTTTATGTTTAATTGCTGCATCATAGGCTGCGTATACTTTGTTTGGATCGTGACCACCTCTATTTAATCTCCAAATATCAGAGTCAGACATGTTAGATACTAGTTTTAATAGTTCAGGATATTTTCCAAAAAATTTTTCTCTAACATAAGCGCCGCCCTTGGCTTTCATGGCTTGATATTCTCCATCCACAACTTCATTCATTCTTTTCATTAAAAGACCAGTTTTGTCTGCTTTTAGTAAAGGATCCCAATATGAGCCCCAAATAACTTTAATTACATTCCAGCCAGCACCTCTAAACGTCCCCTCTAATTCTTGAATAATTTTTCCATTTCCTCTTACCGGACCATCCAATCTTTGAAGATTGCAATTAATTACAAAAATTAAATTATCTAGCTTTTCTCTAGACGCCAATCCAATTGCTCCAAGTGTTTCAGGCTCATCTGTTTCGCCGTCACCAATAAAACACCAAATTTTTCTATCTTGATCTGGAATCAATCCTCTATTTTGCAAATATTTCATAAATCTTGCTTGGTAAATTGCCATGATAGGCCCAAGCCCCATAGAGACAGTTGGGAACTGCCAATAGTTTGGCATTAGCCATGGATGAGGATAAGAAGAAAGTCCTCCACCTTTAACTTCTTGTCGGAAACCCATTAGTTGCTCTTTTGATATTCGTCCCTCTAAAAAAGATCGCGCGTACATCCCGGGAGCAGAATGTCCTTGATAAAATACCATGTCTCCTAAAAAATTATCAGTTTTGGCTCTCCAAAAATGATTGCAACCAACATCATACAAAGTAGCTGCGGACGCAAAAGTTGCAATATGACCACCTAATTCAGATGAAACTTTGTTTGCTTTTACAACCATTGCTGCAGCATTCCATCTAATTAAGGAGCGTATTTTTCTTTCAAGTTCTTGGTTTCCAGGAGATTTTGCTTCAAGCTCTGTTGGTATAGTGTTGATGTAAGGTGTGGTTTGGGTAAATGGAATATTAGAGCCGGCAATGTAAGCTTCGTCAATTAATTGACTAAGTAAATAATGAGCTCTTTCGGCCCCATCTCTTTTTACAACATTGCTCAAAGATTCTATCCATTCACTTGTTTCTTCAGGATCAATATCTTTGATGTTAGGGATGCCGCTGTAAATATTTTTGCTTTTAAATTCAATTTTTGGACCAGTATTTTCTGATTTATTTTTTAATAAAGTTTCTTCCGCATCTTTAATAATTCTCTCTGTTTCTGGTAAAATTTTTTCTTTTATTTGTTCTGGTTTTTTAGATTCTGCAATTCCCTCAGCGTCCATTAAACCGATCAAACTTCCTTCTGAAATCCTATCGCCAACTTTAACTTTTAATTCTGTTACTGTTCCAGAAAATGGAGAGGGTATTTCGACGCTAGACTTATCACTCTCAAGAGTAATAATTGGATCGTTTTTATTTATTTTGTCCCCCTCTTTTACAAGTATTTCTATAATCTCAACATTTTTGAAATCACCAATGTCTGGGACTTTAATTTCTGCACTCATAGAATTCTGCGATACTTATTGAATTTTATTTCTTATGTAAATTTAAAATAATCTAACAAATTAGGTTGGATTTGAACATTAATTAAACTAAAACTCTATTAAAATCACAGTTTATGTATAAAAATTTTGGACAATTTATTGATGGAAAATGGAGCCCATCAACGGATGGAGGAACATACGAAGTAATTAATCCTTCAAACGAAGAAATTTTAGGGCATGCGTCTAAAGCTACCTCAGCAGACGTAGAAAGAGCCCTGCAATCCGCAAAAAAAGGATTAGAAATTTGGAGAAAAATTTCACCATGGGAAAGATCTGCCAAAATAAGAAAAATAGCAGATTTAATTCGAGAAAAAAAAGATGTTATTGCAAAATGGATTTCGCTAGAAGTTGGTAAGCCATTTACACAAGCCCAAACAGAAGCAATAGGATCCGCAGAAATTTTTGAATGGAATTCTGAAGAAACAAAAAGAATTTATGGTCAGATTATAGAAAGTAGATTTGCAAATACAAGGATGCATGTCAAATACGAACCAGTAGGGGTTGTTGCAGCATTGAGTCCTTGGAATTTTCCAACTATATTGGCGGCAAGAAAAATTTCAACAGCCTTAGCCGCAGGTTGCTCAGTTATATGTAAGCCCGACATGGTCACACCAGGATCTGTTATGGAGTTAGTGAATATTGTAAATGAAGCAGGTATTCCTCCAGGGGTGGTTAATTTATTATCTGGAGATCCAGCTTCAATAGCATCCCAATTGATTTCCTCAGATATTATTAAAAAAATTTCTATTACTGGATCTACAAGAGTAGGAAAGTTAATTTTAAAACAAGCTGCTGACAAAGTGCAAAGAGTAACCATGGAACTTAGTGGGCACGCTCCTTTCATTGTTCATGATGATGCAAATATTCAAAAAGCAACTGATATGGCGATTGCGGCTAAATACAGAAATACTGGCCAAGTATGTATATCTCCAAGTAGATTTTATATTCACGAAAGTAAAAAAAAAGAATTCACCAAATTATTTGTTGAAAAAACATTGAAATTAAAAATGGGACATGGGATTGAAAAAGATACAGATCTAGGTCCTATAACAACTAAAAAGAGATTAGGAGAAATTGAAGAACTAGTCGAAATAACCAAGAAAGAGGGAGCGGTTATTTTATGTGGAGGCAAGAGACCTGCTAATTTTAACAAAGGTTATTTTTATGAAGCAACTGTATTTGATAATGTAAAAGATGATTTTAAAATAATGACAACAGAACCTTTTGGTCCATTGTCTCCAATTCTTTCTTTTAAACATTTTGATGAAGTTATTGAGCGTGCCAATAATCATGATGCAGGATTGGCCGCTTATGTTGCAACGAGTTCTATGGAAAAAGCACAATTAACCTCGGATGCATTAGAAACTGGTTTGGTAGCGATCAACACCCCTGTTGTGGCAACCGCAGAAGCCCCTTTCGGAGGAATTAAACAGAGCGGATATGGTAGAGAAGGTGGATCAGAGGCTATTAAGGATTATCTAAATACAAAATATACACATCTAGGCATTTCTGGTTAAGATGCAAAATCAAAAAATAAGTCTGTCATTTATTGGAACAGGTTTGATGGGTTTACCTATGGTAAAAAATTTATCCAAAGGAAACTATAAAATAAATGTTTTTAATAGAACTTTGTCAAAAATGGATGATCTTAAATCGATAAGTAATATTGTAATTTGCAACTCATTAGATCTAGCCATTAAAAATTCAACAGTGGTTATTACAATGTTGCCAGATGATGATGCAGTAGAAAAAGTTATTAAAGAAATTGTCGATAAGAATTTATTAGAAAAAAAAAGTATTTTTATAGATATGAGTTCAACAAAATACGATAGTGCAAAAAAATTTTATAATAGCTTAAAAAAAATAAATGTAGATTTTGTGGATTCGCCAGTTTCCGGAGGTCCAGAAGGAGCAAAATCTGCAAGCCTTGCTATAATGGCAGGAGGAGATGAAAATATATTTAATCAAATAAAAGAAATATTAAAAACAATGGGAAATCCTACATTGGTTGGTCCTGCTGGAAGCGGACAGGTAGCTAAATTATGTAATCAAATAATTGTAGGAATTACTATAGGTGCTGTGGCAGAAGCAATTATTTTGTGTGAAAAAGTTGGAGCAAACCCTGAAAATTTTATTAAAGCGGTAGCCGGAGGATTTGCAGACAGTAAGGTTTTGCAAAACCATGGTTCAAGAATGGTAAAGAAAGATTTTGCTCCGAGAGGCAAAACTATTACCCACTTAAAGGACATGAATAATATTTTAGAGTGTGCGGAAAATGTAGCAACAAAACTTCCAATTTCAAAATTAATTCAAAACATGTTTCAAGGTCTAGTTGATAGAGGTTATGGCAATGATGATCACAGCGCTATCTACAAAGAAATATTAGAACGAAATATAAAGTAGATTTGGTGCCCACAACCAGAATCGAACTGATGACCCCGTCCTTACCATGGACGTGCTCTACCTCCTGAGCTATGTGGGCTTCTTTGTGACTTTTTAAATTTATCTCAGGTTTTTACAACTTTTTTTATCTTCAGCTGCCTGAAATAAGTCTGTTTTAGAGCAAACAACTATCATTTTTGTATTGCATTTTTTATTTATGAAAAAAATATTAAATATTTTTGTTATGATTATTTTAGTAACCGTAACAAATTGTACGACCCATACAGTCAAATTAGGAAAAAAATGTACAACAGTTGCTGAAAACAACACATATGAAAAATCTTATGTTTGGATTGTTAAAAAAGAAACAGTTTCTGCTTTTGACCAAAAAATAAACGAAGATAACTGTTCCAAAATCGAGGGAAAAATATAATTTTTTTCTATATTTGGTTGAAATTGGAATTCTTGACAAAAATGTCTTATATCTATTTAAAGCATAAGATACTTAAGCCAAGCTTAAGTATTTTTAATTAAATAATAGAGAGTAACAATGAGTATAAAAGGTAAAGTAAAGTGGTTTAATGGATCTAAGGGTTATGGATTTATTGAACGAGATGATAAAGAAAAAGACGTTTTTGTTCATATGTCAGCTGTTAAAGACTCTGGTGTTGGATACCTCGATGAGGGAGATGTTCTTACTTTTGATATCGAAGATGGAAAAAAAGGTCCATCTGCTGTAAACTTAAAAAAAGAATAGTTTTTTAGTTTAAATATTAGTTTAGGAGGCTCGGCCATGGGTATTCATTATGATTATAAGTCTAAGCGTGGTGAAAGGGCGATGCTGAAAGAAGCAAAAAGAAAAGAACGTCTTGCTCTCAAAAAAGCAAAAAGAGCCTCAACTAATCCAATAGTAGAAAAAAAAGAAGAGCCTGCTGAAATGCATGATATCAGCAAGCCGATTACTTTGGATGATTTAACTAATCCTAATAAATAATTTAATAAATGTTTTTGACGGTTGATAAGGAAGATAAAATCAAAAAATTAGCTAACGCTCTAAAAGAAAATTTAAAAAAAAGAAAAGAGTTCCAAAAAAAATTGAAAGATAAAAAATGAGCGTATTGTCAGATAAGTGGATTAAAAAAATGTCCCAGGAAAATGAGATGATAACACCCTTTGTTGAAAATCAACAAAGAGGGGACAATATATCCTTTGGTCTTTCTTCCTACGGTTATGACGCTAGAGTTTCAAATGAATTTAAAATTTTCACCAATATTCATTCGACTGTAGTTGATCCAAAAAACTTTTCCCAAGAGAGTTTTGTTACTAAAAAAGAAGATGTGTGCATTATTCCTCCTAATTCTTTTGTTTTAGCAAGTACTGTTGAATATTTTAAAATTCCAAGGGATGTTTTGGTTATTTGTCTTGGAAAAAGTACATATGCTAGATGCGGGATCATTGTAAATGTAACACCTTTAGAACCTGAGTGGGAAGGCCATGTAACTTTAGAATTTTCTAACACAACTCCTCTTCCAGCTAAAATTTATGCAAATGAAGGAGCGTGCCAATTTATTTTCTTAAAAGGAGATCAGCCTCCCGAAGTTTCTTATGCAGACAGAAAAGGAAAGTATATGAAACAAAAGGGCGTCACCCTTCCCAAAGTATAAAAATTAATGAAACAATTGATAATCCAGGGAGGTAAAAAACTCTATGGATCCATAGCTATTTCTGGATCAAAAAATGCTTCTCTGCCAATTTTGGCAGCCTCTTTACTAATAGATGAAATTATAATTTTAAGAAATATTCCAAATGTCAAAGATATTTTGACTATGAAAACTTTGTTAGAAAGTATTGGAAAAAAAATTGAATTTAATATTTTGAAAAATGAAATAAAAATTTATCCAACAAAAATAAAAAAATTAGAAGCCTTATATAGTCTTGTTAAAACCATGAGAGCTGGGGTTTTGGTATTGGGACCATTAATTGCTAAATATGATTTTGCACGTGTATCATTACCAGGAGGGTGTGCCATTGGGTCAAGGCCAGTCGACCTTCATATAGAAGCATTGAAAAAAATGGGTGCAAAAATAAAAATAGAAAAAGGATATATCGTTGCGGAAGCTCCAAAAAAATTAAACCCTGTTAAGATAAAATTTTCATCTATTTCGGTTGGAGCAACAGAAAATCTAATTATGGCGGCTACGCTCTGTAAAGGCAAAACTATTATTCAAAATATTGCAATTGAACCAGAGATTTTAGATCTGATAAATTTTTTAAATTGCTCTGGTGCCAAAATATCTTTTGTCTCAAAAAGATCGATTGTTATTGAAGGAGTGGATAAATTAAGAGGTATTAATTATTCTGTTATTCCAGACAGAATAGAAGCTGGCACGTATGCAGTTGCAGCTTTAATTACAAATGGAAAAATTACTTTGAATAAAATTAATAGAGAAATGATGTCTAATATTTTTCAAATTTTAAAAAAAGCTGGAGCCAAGATAGTTTTTGGAAAAAATAATTCTGTCACCATTTCTAGAAAAATAATTAAACCCACAAAAATTAAAACAATGCCATACCCTGGTTTTCCTACAGATATGCAAGCACAGTTGATGAGTTTGCTTTGTTTGTCTAAGGGTAGTTCATTAATCAAAGAAGAAATTTTTGAAAACAGATTTTTGCATGTTTCAGAATTAAAAAGAATGGGGGCCAATATTAAAATAAGTAATCAAAGTGCAAATATAATTGGTATAGAAAATTTAAATGGAGCAGAAGTGATGGCCACGGACTTGAGAGCCTCTGTTTCATTGGTATTAGCAGGATTGGCAGCAAAAGGCACAACGATCATAAATAGAATTTATCATTTAGAAAGAGGATATGAAAATTTGGTTAGCAAACTAAAGCAGTGCGGAGCAAAGATAGTTTTAAAAAATGTCTGATAAAAATTCTAATTTAAAACTACTAGCAAATGATGAAAAAGACCTAAAAATTTTCTCAGCATATTTACAAGATGCAGTTATCATTACACAGGACATTAAATTTTTATTAAAAAACAAAACACTAGCCTGCATTTTTAACAGATTTATGTGGGAAGATGCTGAAAAAGGTGTCTTTAGAGATAATAGAAGAGTTAGATCGGCACTTATTTTTAAAAATGTAACAAAAGTAAAATCTAAAAATATTAATGTTAAAAACAAATCAAGAATATTAGAATTTTTAGCCATAGAAAGCCGAATACTTAAAAATGATAATTATAGTTTGAAGTTGATATTTTCAGGTGGTGGAGTAATTTCAATGGAAGTGGAATTTATTGATTCAACTCTTGAAGATTTTTCTGAGAGCTGGCCAACAAAATACACCCCCAAACACAAAATTTGATGAAATATATATTAGATACAAAGAAAGCTGGTTTTCAAAAGGAATTTAATAAAGTTCTAAATTCAAAGCGTCAGCAGTCTAGTTCTAAACAATCCACTGTTTTAAAGATTATTAGTGATATTAAAAAAAATGGAGATAAATCTTTAATCAAATATTCAAAAAAATTTGACAAGATTTCTTTAAATAAAAATAATATACAATTGAGTAACAAAGAAATTCTAGCGATTATTACAAAACTTGATTTTAAAATTAAAAAGGCAATTGAACTCGCCTATACAAGAGTAAAAAATTTTCATTTAAAGCAAGTTAATCATTCATTTAAGTATAAAGATAGTTATGGCAACCTTCTTGGTTACAAATATACGTCTTTAAATAAAGTGGGCATTTATGTACCCGGAGGTAAAGCAAGTTATCCTAGCACAGTTATTATGAACTCAGTGCCCGCAATTGTTGCTGGTGTAAAAAATATTTATGCAGCTGTACCCGCACCTAATAATGAAATTAATGCAGGTGTTATTTATGCGGCTAAAATTTGCGGAGTAAAAAAAATTTACAGAATTGGTGGAGCGCAGGCTATTGCAGCTTTTGCATATGGCACAAAATCGGTTGATCAAGTAGATAAAATAGTAGGACCAGGTAATATTTTTGTAGCAACTGCTAAAAAGGAGGTTTTTGGACAAGTTGGCATTGATATGATTGCAGGTCCTTCAGAAATAACGGTAATTGCTGGACCAGAAAACAATCCAACATGGACGGCTATTGATTTATTATCACAAGCAGAGCATGACGAATTGTCCCAAAGTATTTTAATTACCAAGAGCAACATATTTGCGAGGAAAGTTAAATATGAAATTGAACGCATTATTAACAAATTGCCAAGATCTAAAATTGCTCGAGCTAGCATAAAGAACTACGGAACAATTATTATTTGCAAAAACGATAAAGAAATTATTGAAATTGCTAATAAAATAGCGCCAGAACATCTTGAAATAAAAGTTAAAAATTGTGATGAGTTAGAAAAAAAAATTATTAATGCAGGTTCTATTTTTTTAGGAAATTATAGTCCCGAAGCAATAGGTGATTACATTGCTGGACCTAATCACGTTTTACCTACGTCGGGAACCGCAAGATTTTCTTCTGGATTGTCAGTTGCTGATTTTTATAAAAAAACATCAGTTATAAAATGTACAAAACTTGGCATTAAAAAAATTGGACCTGCTGCAGTTAACCTTGCAAATTATGAAGGGTTGCAAGCACACGCTCTTTCGATTATGACACGTATCAATAACCAAAAATAAAATATATGGCAAAAGAAGAAATGTTGGAATTTAATGGTGTAGTTACTGAGCTACTTCCTAATGCCACATTTCGGGTTAAGCTAGAAAATAATCATGAAATTTTAGCTCATAGCTCAGGAAAACTTAGAAAAAATAGAATTAGGGTTTTGACTGGAGATAAAGTACTAGTTGAAGTCACACCATACGATTTAACAAAAGGCAGAATTACTTTTCGACTAAAGTAAATGTCCAAAATTACCAAAGGTTTAGTTTTGGCAAGCGCATCTTCTCGACGATTAGAATTATTGAATAAAATTAATATTGTACCTGAAATTATACAAGCCGCAAATATTGACGAAACACCAAAAAAAAAAGAAAAACCAATAGAATATTGTAAAAGACTTGCAAGAGAGAAGGGTGATTTTGTTTTTCAAAACTATCCTGACATGACGGTATTATCAGCTGATACGATTGTTTTTTGTAGTAATAAAATTTTTGGAAAGGCATCTTCAGACGAGGAAGCTAGAAGCTTTTTAAATTTTTTTTCAGGCAGAAAACATTCGGTATTAACAGCAATTTACCTTCGCAATAAAAATTTATCTAAAATTAAATACTCTATCTCTAAAGTTACTTTCATCCGATTAGAGAAAAAAGATATGGATATATATTTGGCAACTAGAGAGTGGGAAAATAAAGCGGGAGCCTATGCAATCCAAGGCTATGCGGAGCGATTTGTTAAAACAATAAATGGATCTTATTCAAATATTGTAGGATTGCCACTTCAACAAGCTTTTAACTTACTAAAAACATCGAATTTAATTTAGTTTTTAATTGATTATTTAAATAAATTGTGGAAAAAGACTGTGCGTGGTCTGGTAGCTCAGTTGGTAGAGCAGAGCCCTGAAAAGGCTTGTGTCGGTGGTTCAAATCCACCCCAGACCACCATTTTTTATTTGCAATTTATTTATTGTATTGATAATCAACCCTCAATTGAAATGACAAAAAAAAATATATCTACTCATAGACACCATTCCCACGCTGGGCATACGCTTGGCCAATAGAATTATATATTTAAATTAAGAATACTATTATAAACAAAAAATATTATGCAGCTGTAGCTCAGTTGGTTAGAGCGCTGGTTTGTGGAACCAGATGTCGGTGGTTCGAGTCCACCCAGCTGTACCAAAACAATGAATAAAAAAACTTTTAAACCCAGCAGTGAATTACCCGCTGGTTTTGCAGATAGACAAGAAGAAGAGCTTTTAATTCGAGATTTTTTAATTTTGAACATTAAAAAGATTATGTCTAAATACGGATTCCAATATCTTGAAACACCTAGTTTTGAGTATACAGACAGTATTGGAAAATTTTTACCAGACAAAGAAAGACCTTCCGAGGGTGTTTTTTCTTTTGAAGATGAAAAAAAGTGGCTTTCACTTCGTTATGATTTAACAGCACCACTAGCAAGATATTCTGCTAAAAATTTCGATTCTATTCCAAGACCTTTTAAGAGATATCAATTAGGGACTGTTTGGAGAAATGAAAAACCAGGACCGGGTCGTTTCAGAGAATTTTTGCAATTTGATGCAGACTATATAGGTACCAGTAATCTATTTGCAGACTCTGAGTTATGTTTTTTAATTTCAGAAATTCTCACTAGCTGTGGCTTAGAAAAAAATGAATTCATAATTAAAGTTTCAAATCGAAAACTTACTAAAGGTCTTTTGGAGCAATTAAATATTAACGAAGAACAAAAGCAATCCATAACTCTAAGGGCAATAGATAAATTAGACAGAGTAGGGATTGAAGGCGTCCGATATTTACTTGCGGAGGGAAGAAAAGATAAGTCAGGAGATTTCACTAAGGGAGCAGAATTAAAAGATAATCAAATTACAAAAATTATTGATTTTTTAAACATTAAAAAACTTTCTGAAAATAATTTTGAAAAAATTAAAGCAATAGCTAACAACAACGAAAAAATGATGGCTGGTATAAATGAGCTAATACTCATAAAAAAATATTTTTCATTATTTAATTTTGAAAATTATAATTTCGACACCACTCTTGTAAGAGGTCTTGAATATTACACCGGTCCTATTTTTGAAGCCAATTTAACTTTTAAAGTAACGAATAATAAGGGACAAGAAATTGAATTTGGCTCTATAGGTGGAGGAGGAAGATATGATGATCTTGTTAAACGATTTAATAATCAAGATTGTCCTTCTACGGGCATATCCGTTGGCCTAGACCGTTTAATTTATGCAATCATCCAAAAAAATAAAATTAAAGTAGAAAAAAATTGTCCAATTTTAATATGTGTATTTGATGAAAAATATATGGATTATTATATAAAAATCTTAAATTTATTAAGATTTGAGAATATTAGTGCAGAAATTTATTCAGGAAATTCTAATATAAAATCGCAACTTAAATATGCTGATAAAAGAGGATGTAAGTTTGTAATTCTATGTGGCGATGATGAGATTGCCAAAAACCTTATTACTATTAAAAATTTAAGTATAGGCAAGAAAGTTTCAGAAGATCTTAAAGATCGAGATGATTGGAAACAGTCCGTCGAAGTCCAAAAAACCATACCTTTTGATCAGTTAATTAGTGAAATTAAAAAATGAAGCAAGGATTGGAAAAAAAAAGGTTAAAAGAATTTTTTTCAAAACAAATATTAAGTAGTTTTGAAAAAAACAATTTTAATTTTACTGATCTAGATTTGTTAATAGACACTAATTTATTAACAGAAAGATCAGGTGAGCAGTTTAAAAAAACTACATTAACTTACAAAGATTTACTGGGTAAAGAAATCAGTTTGCGACCCGATCTTACGGTTTCAACTGCTATTAAATATATCCAAGAAAAAAAAAATAAAGAAGAGAAATACTGTTATTTTGGGACTGCTTATCGTTTAGATAAAAAAGGCAATCTAAAGGTTTTTGATCAAATAGGTTGTGAAATCATAAACTCCAATAATAAAAAATCTCAAATAAATCTTATCAATTCTGTTCTCAAACCTATTAAAAAAATTAAAAAACTAGAAGTTACAGTAGGAGATATTGGCTTGTTTAAAATATTGGTAAACTCTTTGGAATTACCAGAACGATGGAAATTTAGATTAATAAAACATTTTTCCAGAAGAGAATATTTTGAAGATTTACTTAAAAGATTGGAAACTAATTATGATCTTAATCAGCAAACAATTGAGGTTGATACAAAACGTCTAAAAGAACTTAAAAAGATGGATAAAAATCAGGTTATTGGGGGTAGAACGGTTTTTGAAATTATTCAACGTTTTGAAAAAAAATTAAAAGATCCTAGAGATAATTTTAAAGGTAAAAAAAATGTAAAAATTATTAGGGACTTTTTAAAAATTAATTTACCAATTGATAAAGTAGAAAATGCTATTCGCTTATTTTTTTTTAACAATAGTTTAAGAAATAAAGATCTAGCCATTTATCTAAAAAAAATTTCTAGTGTTAACGATGCGCTAGGTAAAAAATATACAATTTATTTCAAAACAAATTTTGGAAGAAATGCAGAATATTATACAGGATTAGTTTTTTTAGCTTATGTTTTAAATAAATCTAAATTAATAGAAATTGCTAGAGGTGGAGAATACGACACTTTGCTTAAAACTCTTGGTTATAAAAAGGATATCCCAGCTTTTGGTGGAGCTATTAATTTAAATCAATTGATAAACTTATAATATGAATAAAATAAAATTAGGCTTGCCCAGTAAAGGTAGATTAAAAGAGGATGCCATAAATTTTTTTCAAAGTAAAAAGTTAATAATAAAAAATTCATTTGGAGAAAGAAATTATTTTTTTAATATAGAAGGAAAAAATGAAGTAGAAGGTATATTCTTGCAAGCAAAAGAGATTATTGAAAGAATTAATGATGGAACTTTGGATATGGGCGTGTCTGGACTAGATTTGTTAAAAGAATTTCCAGAAGTATATTCAGAAAATGTTAAAATATTTCAAAAGCTAAGCTTTGGTTTTGCCGATCTGGTTGTTGCAGTTCCAAAAGATTGGCTTGATGTGCAAAATATGGCAGATTTAGAAGAGGTTAGTTTTGAATTTAGAGAGAAATACGGTCGCAGAATGAGAGTGGCAACCAAATATCCAAATTTAACCGAAACTTTCTTTTTATCTAAGGGTGTAAGTCAATTTAGAGTTGTTGCAAGTCTGGGAGCAACTGAATCCTACCCATTCACTGGTTCTGCAGAACTTATTACTGATATTGCATCAACCGGATCTACTCTTAAGGCCAATAATCTTAGAATTGTTAATGATGGAAATATCTTAAAGAGTTCAGCTTGTTTATTTGTTTCAAAAAAATTCCAAAAAAATAATTTTTTAAAGAACCTCAAATAAAAAAGGCCAGTTCTTAACTGGCCTTTTTATAAATCTTTTTGGATTTATTAGTATAGGATTACATTACCGTTGTATTAGTAAATAAGCAAGCAAATTCTTGTCTTTTGAACAAATCATCATCACTTTAACAAAGCAATTCCAAAGCAATTCAAAAGAAAGACATTGAAGTTGATAAATTTTTTCCCTAAATTCCGAAGCAACCGACATTAATATACTTTAGATATTTTTTAATTTTACTTTAAATTGCTTACCGTGATATAGTTTTAATGTTTTCAGGGGCGATATTTATATCTGAGAAGTACCCTCAAAACCTGAACAAGATAATGCTTGCGTAGGGAGAAACAAATGAATTTACCTATCAACAAACAAACAATTTTAATTACAGGTGCCGGAAGAGGATTGGGTTCTGAAATAGCAAAATCCTTTTATCGTGAGGGAGCAAAAGTCATCATAAATTATAGAAAATCTTTTGAAAGTGCTAAAAAACTATGTATCTCACTAGGTGAAAGGGCAGTTTTAGTTCAAGGAGATGTAAGAAATAAAGATGATGTTCTTAAAATCAAAGATGAGTTAAAAAAACAAAACATTATTGTTAATACAATTATCCATAATGCGATTGATGATTATATTTTTAACGGCGACCAGAGAAAAAAAATAGATGAAATAGAATGGAATGATTTTGAAAATCAAATTCATACTACACAAAAAGGATTTCTAAATTTAATCAATGTCTTTACGCCTACTATGAAAGAGCAACATTTTGGAAGAATAGTAACTATTGGAACTAATTTATTTCAAAATCCTGTTGTTCCTTATCATGACTATATCGCTGCTAAAAGTGGCTTGTTGTCTCTAACCAGAACTTCAGCAATAGATTTAGGTCAATATAACATTACTGTTAATATGGTTTCAGGTGGATTATTAAAAATTACAGATGCGAGTAAAGCAACACCTGATAGCGTTTTTGATTATATTTCAAGCATTACTCCATTAAGGAAAGTAACAACCATTGAAGATATCTCAGATGCTATTTTGTTTTTTGCCTCACCTTGGTCAAGAGCAGTGACTGGTCAAAACTTAATCGTTGATGGTGGATTAGTTTTAAATTAGTAGAAATTAAATTTTAAAAAAAACCCCCAGAAATTTCTTTCTGAGGGTTTATAATCTGTTTAGTTTTTGTTTTTAAAATGTTCCTATGTAGGAATGGTATTACATTCCCATTCCACCCATGCCGCCCATTCCACCCATTCCACCCATTGGAGGCATTCCACCACCACCAGATGAATTTTTGTCTTCAGGCTTATCGGCAATCATAGCTTCGGTAGTAATTAACAATCCTGAGATAGAAGCTGCATCTTGCAAAGCAGTTCTAACAACTTTAGTAGGATCAATAATTCCCTTAGCAAACATGTCTACATACTCTTCTGCTTGAGCATCGTATCCCATGTTACCTTTTTTACCTTCTAATAGTTTTCCAACAACCACAGAAGCATCAACTCCCGCATTTGATATAATTTGTCGGATAGGAGCTTGTAGAGCTTTTCTAATAATTTCTACACCAGCTTTTTGATCATCACCTTTAACTTTAATACCGTCTAAGGCATCAAGAGCATAAAGCAAAGCGCATCCACCACCAGTAACAACTCCTTCTTGAACAGCTGCTTTAGTAGCATTAAGCGCATCATCAACTCTATCTTTTCTCTCTTTAACCTCAACTTCAGTTGCTCCACCAACTTTGATTACAGCAACTCCACCAGCTAACTTAGCTAATCTTTCTTGAAGTTTTTCTTTATCGTAGTCGGATGTACTTTCATCGATTTGTTTTTTGATTGAGTTACATCTAGCTTCTATGTCTGATTTTTTTCCTGATCCATCAATAATAGTAGTATTGTCTTTATCTACTTTGATAGATTTGCAAGAACCAAGGTCTTTTAAAGTTACGTTCTCAAGTTTAATTCCAAGATCTTCTGAAATCACTTGTCCACCTGTTAAGATAGCAATATCTTCAAGCATCGCTTTTCTTCTATCACCAAATCCAGGTGCTTTAACTGCGCAAACTTTTAATCCACCTCTTAATTTGTTTACAACTAAAGTTGCAAGAGCTTCTCCCTCTACTTCTTCAGCAATAATTAACAAAGGTCTAGAAGACTGAACTACAGCTTCTAATAAAGGAACCATAGATTGCAAGTTAGATAATTTTTTATCACACAATAAAATTAACGGATCATTTAACTCAGTCGTCATTTTGTCTGCATTAGTAATAAAGTAAGGAGATAAAAAACCTCTATCAAATTGCATACCTTCAACTACTTCTAATTCTGTTTGAAGACCTTTTGCTTCTTCGACAGTAATAACACCTTCATTGCCAACTTTTTGCATAGCTTCAGAAATCATTTTACCAATTTCTTTTTCACCATTTGAAGAAATGGTTCCTACTTGCGCAATTTCTTCAGAAGTTTTTACTTTCTTAGAATTATCTTTTAGTCTTTGAATTACAGCTTCTACCGCAGTGTCTATACCTCTTTTTAAATCCATAGGATTCATTCCAGCAGATACATACTTACAGCCTTCTTTTGCAATTGCTTGAGCTAAAACTGTTGCAGTTGTAGTTCCATCTCCAGCTTCATCGTTTGTTTTGCTAGCAACTTCTTTAATAATTTGAGCTCCCATATTTTCAAATTTATCTTCAAGCTCAATTTCTTTCGCTACAGTAACACCATCTTTAGTTATTCTTGGTGAACCATAAGACTTATCGATTACTACATTACGACCTTTTGGTCCTAAAGTAACTTTTACTGCATTAGCTAAGATGTCAACACCTCTTAGCATTGCGTTTCTTGCTTCAGTATCAAATAGTACCATTTTTCCTGCCATTTTTTATTTCCTCCTAATTTAATCTAGTTATTTTCCGACAACTCCCATGATGTCGCTTTCTTTCATGATGCTATACTCTTTTCCATCTATTTTAACCTCAGTGCCTGACCATTTTCCAAAAAGAACTCGGTCACCAACTTTGACGTCCATAGGGATAATTTTTCCATCTTCTGTTTTAGCTCCAGAGCCAACAGCAATCACTTTTCCTTCCTGTGGTTTTTCTTTAGCCGTATCTGGAATAATAATTCCACCGGCTGTTTTTTCTTCGCTTTCTAGGGATTCGATTAATACCCTGTCATGTAAAGGTTTAAATTTCATTGTTATACTCCTTGTGTCGTTAATTATGGCTAGTTATATGATTATCAATTTTCAAATTTCAAGTGGTAGGACAATTGCCAAAACCTATGTTTTTCCTAGTGTTTATAGTAAACAACTTTATGCATTCAACAAAACCACACAAAATAGAAGGATTAAAACAAATATTTGAAAAATATGATGTTTATTTTATAGATTTGTGGGGAGTAATGCACAACGGTGTTGAGTGTTATGCAGAAGCAATTACCGTTTTAAAAGAACTAAAAAACCATAAAAAAAAAGTTATATTAATTTCTAACGCTCCAAGACCTAGCAGAACAGTTAATCTCTTTTTAGAAAAAATAGGATTGCCGCGCACATTGTACGATTTGTTAATAACCTCTGGTGATATAACGCAACAATATTTAATTGAAAATAAAGAGAAAAAAAAATTCTACCACTTAGGGCCAGATAGAGACAAAGATTTATTTGAAAATGAAAAAATTCATATTTCAAACAAAAAAGAATGTGATGAAATTATTTGCACAGGACTAACTTTTTCAGAAAAAGAAGATATTCAAGAATACGAAGCTATTTTACAATATTTTAAAAATAAACAAACACCAATGATTTGCGCTAATCCTGACGAGGTGGTTATTCGGGGAACAAAGCTGGAGTATTGTGCCGGGGCACTAGCAAAAAAATATGAAGAGATGGGCGGCAAGGTTACATATTACGGTAAGCCGTATCTGGATATTTACAGCACTGCTCTAAAAAAAATGAACATACTTCAATTATATGAGCAAAAAAAAATTATTCCTTTTGCAATAGGTGATAATTTAAAAACAGATATTAAGGGAGCCAATTCATTTAATATAAGTTCTCTATTAATATTAAACGGAATATATAAAGATTTTATTCGAAATGATGAAATTAATTTTGAAGAATTAAAAAGCTCCGTTAATTTGCAGCAATTGCAAATTCATTATTATCAGAAAGATTTGATATGGTAAAAAATATAAATATAAAAAAATCTGTAATTGCAATCGGTAACTTTGATGGAGTTCATAAAGGGCATCAAGAAATTTTTAAACTTGGAAAAAAAATAGCAAAAAAAAATAAAAAAAAATTTGGTATTGTTACATTTTCTCCTTTGCCATCTGAGTTTTTTCAAAAAGAAAGAAAAAATATCAGAATTACTCTTGATGATATTAAAATAGATTTATTAAAAAAAAATAAAGCAGATTTCGTTTTTATTTGTAATTTTAATAAAAAATTTTCACAAGTAACTGCAGAAAAATTTATTGAAAATATTATTGTTAACAAGCTGCAAGCAAGTCATGTTCTGGTGGGAAAAAACTTTAGATTTGGCCACCAAAGAAAAGGAACTATCACTCTCTTAAAAAAATACGGCGTAATTTTTAACTATAAAGTTTTAGATATAAAGCTTTCAAAGCAAAAAAAATTAAAAATTTCATCAACACGTATCCGTTCTGCAATCGAAAAAGGAAATGTAGAATTAGTAAGTCAATTACTTGGTCGATATTGGAGTATAAAAGAAAAAGTTATAGCTGGAAAAAAATTAGGAAGATCTCTAGGATTTAGAACTGCCAATGTTGAAATCAAAAATAATATTAATCCAAAAACAGGTGTCTACGCAGTTAAAGCTTTGGTAAATAATAAAAAGTACTCTGGTATAGCAAATTTTGGAGTTGCACCAACATTCTCAAGAAATCACAAAGTGTTAGAGATTAATTTATTCCAAAAAATACCCTCATTTTATGGAAAAAAGATAGAAGTATTTTTTATTAAAAGAATTAGAGATGAAAAAAAATTTAAAAATAGAAATTTATTAATTAGCCAGATAAAAAAAGATATAACAAAAGCAAAAAAAATTCTAAGACCATGACCGATGTAAAAGTAAATTTGCCCAAAACACAGCTGGGTATGAAAGCAAATCTTCCGGTTAAAGAACCCGAGCTTCTAAAATTTTGGAGTGACCTTGGTTTGTACAATCAGCAAAGACTATTATTTTCAGATAGAGAAAAATTTGTTCTTCATGATGGACCTCCGTACGCCAATGGAAATATTCACATTGGAACAGCTCTTAATAAAATTTTAAAAGATATTATTATTAGGTATCAGCAACTTTTAGGAAAAAATGCAGCATATGTTCCAGGATGGGATTGTCATGGCTTGCCTATAGAGTGGAAAATTGAAGAGGAGTATAAAAAAAAGGGAAAAGATAAGAAGAATATTTCAATTATTGAATTTAGAAAGGAATGCAGAGATTTTGCATCATCTTGGATAGCTACGCAAAAAGAGCAATTTAAAAGATTAGGAGTAGAAGGAGATTGGAGTAATCCATACACTACAATGAGCAAGGACTCCGAAGCTCAAATAGCAGCCGAAATATTAAAATTTCTAAAAAATGGGAGTTTGTATAATGGTTTTAAACCAGTCTTATGGTCTGTTGTTGAAGCAACTGCATTAGCTGATGCGGAGGTTGAATATGCGGATCACAAATCTAATACTATTTTTGCTAAATTTCCAATTCAAGGATCTTTCAAAAATTTGCAAAATGTTAAAGTTGTAATTTGGACGACTACTCCGTGGACGATTCCATGCAATAGGGCTTTAGCTTTTAATCAAACTTATGAGTATTCTTTGGTTGAAATAATTCAAGAAGGAAAAAAAGAAGTAATCATACTAGCTTCTAGATTAGTCGACGAAGTTTTGAGGGCATGTGATATTAGCGAGTACAAAATCATCGAATCTTTTTCAGGATCAGATTTTAATAACATTAAATGTTTTCATCCATTTAAAGACTATGGATATGATTTTGATGTTCCTTTACTAAATGCCGAATTTGTTACTTTAGAGCAGGGTACAGGAATTGTTCATGTCGCGCCAAGCCATGGTCCTGACGATTTCAATTTAGGATTGAAGCACAATATTAGAGCCGAAAATACAATTGACGACAATGGTCATTATACCAATGTAGTAAAAAAATTTGAAGGAACTCATATTTTTAAAGCTGATAAAATTATCATTGAAGAACTAAAATTAAATCACATGCTTTTAGGTGCAGGGATTTTGATCCATAGCTATCCACATTCATGGAGATCAAAAGCTCCTTTAGTTCATAGAGCAACACCGCAATGGTTTATTTCTATGGACACGAATAATTTAAGAAAAGTGGCTTTACAAGCAATTGATAATACAAAATTTTACCCTGCAGTAGGAAAAAATAGATTGAAATCTATGATTGAAACCAGACCTGACTGGTGCATTTCTAGACAAAGATTTTGGGGGGTGCCAATTCCTATATTTGTAAATAAAAAAACAAATGAGCCACTTATTGATGATGAGGTATTTAGAAGAGTAGAAGATATTTTTAAAAAAGAAGGAAGCGATGCTTGGTTTTTAAAAAAATCAGAAGATTTTTTAGGTGATAATTATAAAGTCGAAGATTTTAAAAAGGTAAACGACATTGTTGAAGTCTGGTTTGATAGTGGTTGCACCCACTCTTATGTTCTAGAAAAAAGAAATGATTTAAAATGGCCAGCAGATATGTACCTAGAAGGTTCAGATCAACATAGGGGCTGGTTTCATTCGTCATTACTTCACTCATGCGGAACAAGAGGTAGAGCACCTTACGAAAGTATTTTGTGTCACGGATTTGTAGTGGATGGAAAAGGACAAAAAATGTCAAAATCATTAGGCAATGTAGTTTCCCCAGATGATGTAATTAAAAAATATGGAGCTGATATTTTGAGATTATGGGTTGTTGCCTCTGATTATTCTGATGATTTAAAAATTGATGATTCAATTTTAGAGCAACACTCTCAGTCTTATAGAAAAATTAGGAATACATTTAGATTTTTACTCGGAAATTTGAATGACGAAATAAATTTCGAAACAAAAATAGATATTAGCAATTTAGAGGAAATTGAAAAATATATTTTGAACAAAGTTTCATCATTAGACAACAGTTTTGAAAATTTAAATAGCAATTTTAATTTCCACAAGATTTATGTGGATTTATTAAATTTTTGTACCGTCGATCTTTCAGCCCTCTATTTCGATATCAGAAAAGATTGCCTTTATTGTGATGATTTACAATCAGTTAAAAGATCTAATTGTATAAAAGTTCTTTCTATTGTTTTAGAATTTCTTTTAAAATGGTTATCACCAATTCTAGTTTTTACATGTGAAGAAATTTATCAAATTATAAAGAAGGAAAAATTTAAACAAAGTGTTTTTTTACATCAATTTCAATCATTCCCAAAAAACTGGGCAGATCAAGAAGTAGAAAGCAAATGGAATTTTTTAAAGACAATTAGATCGGAAGTTAATAATGCAATCGAAGTAAAAAGAAATGAAAAATTGATAGGATCAAGTTTGGAGGCAAATGTTCATATCTACTTAGACGCAAAACATATGGCCCCTTTGCACAAAATCGATTTGGCGGAACTATTTATTTGCTCAGCGAGTACTTTGAATAACCAAAATATTAAATTTGATAATGTTCAAAAAGATGAAAAAGCTGTTCAGAGTTTAAAAATTATTGTTAGTAAAGCAGAGGGAACCAAGTGTACCCACTGTTGGAAAGTTTTGCCAAATAAATGTGACAGGATTAACTGTGGAATTGTTTAAAAGCGTAATAAAAAAAAATTGGATTTTTTTTTTAATTATTCTTGTATGCTTTTTATTTGATAGATTAACAAAGATTTATGTTATTGATTTTTTCTTAAATTACAAAACTGATAGTTATTATTACAATCCTTTTTTGAACTTTGTTCTTTTGTGGAACACAGGCATAGCTTTTGGTTTGATGGAAAGTGAAAGTTATACTTATCATATCATAAGTTTTTTAATTATATGTGTTGTAATTTTTTTGTTTTATTGGTTTTTTACATCAAGTAGTAAATTAGAAAAATTTCCAATTTCACTAGTGATTGGTGGAGCATTAGGAAATTTATATGATAGAATTGCTTACAATGCCGTGCCTGACTTTATTGACCTACATTATAAGGATTTTCACTGGTTTGTGTTTAATGTATCGGATATTATAATTACTTTAGGCATTATATTATTATTGTTAAATGACTTATTTTCAAAAAAAAATGCGCAATAACATAATTTTTTATTTTACTTTATTATTGAGTATTTTTTCTCTCAACTCTTGCTCAGATTTGAAAAAGGGATTGGGTATAGAAAAAGACGTTCCGAACGAGTTTTTAATTGAAAAAAGAGACCCATTGGTATTACCGCCCGACTACAGATTATTACCACCCGATAGCAAAACAAAACCACAAGAGACAACAAATACTAAAGATTCTTTAAAATCAGTTTTGGATGGCAAGCTAAACACTAATGAAACTCAAAAGACAAAATCGCCCAGTTTAGATTCTGGAAACCTCGAGCAAGAAATTTTAAAAAAAATAAAGTAAATGAATGTAGGTATAGACCTTGATTTTTTCTTTGATGGTACTTTAGGCTATAATATAAAAACAACAGAAAATTATAAAAAAAATTTAGAAAAATGCCAACAAGCATCAGAAGCACTTATTGCTGAAATAAAAAATAAGTCTAATGAAATTCTTAATTCCTTTAGTTTTGATTATCAAAATAAAATAAAAATTATTAGAGAAAAAATAGTTAAGAAAAAAAACACATTAGTTGTGGGTTTGGGTGGTTCTTCTGCAGGCGCCAAAGCTTTAAGTATGTATTTAGGAAATTCTATTTATTTTTTTGATAATTATGATTTAAGATATATTGATGATTTTTTTAAAAAGCACGATCTAAAAGAATTTCAAATTTACATCATATCAAAATCTGGCAATACTTTTGAGACTTTAGCTATGCTAAATTTGATATATCAGCATTTATTATCAATATCTAATAAAGAACTCATTAATAACAACTTAGTCATTGTAACTGAAGTGGCCGATAATATTTTAAATAATTTTGCCAATCAGAACGATATTCAAGTTGTGTCACACAACAAAAAAATAGGTGGAAGATACTCAGTATTTTCAGAAACCGGTATGATCTTATTTGATATCAATCCAAAAGAAATTTCTGATAGTGCAAACTCCGTTGTATCAAAATTAATGGAAAATAATGTCGATGATCAGTCAAACCCCACAGTAAATGCAGCTATAATACTGTCGCTTCAAGAACAGGGCGTTAAATTTAATGTAAATCTTCTGTATGACTATTCTCTAAAAAACTATTCTTATTGGTTCCACCAACTATTTGCAGAGAGTTTAGGAAAAAATGAAAATGCAATGACTCCAACAACATCTATTTGCCCTAAAGATCACCATAGTATGGCGCAGCTATTTATTGGAGGACCAAAAGATAAATTTTTTAATATTTACCCACCGGCTCATTCGGAGCATTTTAAAAGTTTTGCAGATCTAGATATGGGTATTATACAAAAAAAAACACCAGAAAATCTTCTTCAATCGCAATATTTGGGACTTGTGAAAACTTTTAGAAATAAAAAAATACCACATAGAATAATAAAATTTATAGACAAGTTTCAAAGTAGAGAGTCTAATATGTTAGAACTATTTTCGTATAATATTTTAGAAACAATAATTTTGGGATATGCTCAAAATATTAATCCTTACGACCAGCCAGCTGTTGAGGATATTAAAATAAACACTTTTAATTCTTGATAGTCGCGAAAATGATGATGGATCGACCGTATTCTTTTTTTAAAATAATACTTAAATAAAAGTCAAAATTAAACTTATTATTTTTTTCATAGTGCATTACAATTAAAGCGTTAGACAGTTTTTTTTGAAATTTTTTCAATTTATCAAATAACTCATTTAAAAATTCAGCTTGAAATGGAGGATCTAAAAAAACTAATTTTATATTTTCTTCTAGTAAAGTTTTTAGGTCAACTTTAAAGAAATCACTACAAATTATATTTGATTGTTCATTTAAAGATAGATTTTTGATATTCTTATTTAGGATGTCTATTGAGTTTTTATTTTTTTCTATAAATATAACTTTTTGCGCACCTCGCGACAGACATTCTATCCCAAAAGATCCAGCACCAGAAAAGATGTCCAAAACAACAGAGTTATTTAATTCAAGATTAATTAGTTTTGAGTGAGTTAATAAATTAAACAAACTTTCTTTTACATAATCTCGAAGAGGTCTAGTAATTTCAGAATTTGGCAATAATAATTTTTTTTTTTTAAATTTTCCCGAGATAACTCTCATATAGTTTGATTTCTTTTTGTTCGGCTAATCTGATTTCTCCTGGCTTAAGATTACCAAGTTTAAAAGGACCAAATTCCAGTCTTGTTAATTTATTAACATGAAGATTAATACTACGCATTAATTCCCTTATCTCTCTGTTTTTACCTTCTGTTAAGATCATCTCTATCCAAAAATTTTTTTTATCTTTGTTAAATAATTTATACTGAAAGGGTCTGTATTGAATCCCATCAATTTTTTTACCTTTGCTAATTTCTTCTATCTTATGTTCATCGCAATGCCCGTACACTCTAACTATGTACTTTCTTGTAAACTTATTATTAGGTAATTCTAAATTTCTAGCAATTTCACCAGTATTGGTGATAATAAGTAGACCATCAGAATTTACGTCTAATCTTCCCGCAAATATGAAATTTTTAAATTTCTTTGGCAGAATTTCATATACAATTTTTCGATCATCTTGTTTGTTTTTTGAACAAATACAATCAACTGGTTTATAAAATTTATATATTTGTACGAATTTTTTAAAAATAATTAACTTCCCATCTAATTTTATTGAGTCATTTTTATTTACAAAATGTACAGGCGAGGTAATTTTAGTCCCATTCAGGCTTATTCTGGTGTCCTTAATCATTTTTTCAATTTCCCTGCGGGAGCCTATATTGTACGAAGCCAAAAATTTTGAAATTCTAACTTTATCGAGTAATTCTTTCTTCATATGAATTTTTTTAAACTGTACATTGATACTCTATTGAAATTGTGTAACCAAGCAATAAAGAGAAATGAAGTTCCAATTGCAGCTATAATTGTAGATCCAAAAACAAAAAAAATTATAGCAAAAGCACATAACTTATCTGTTCAAAATAAAGATCCATTAGCACACGCTGAAATACTTGTTATTCGAAAAGCATTAAAAAATTTGAAAACTAAAAGATTAGATAATATGAATATTTACTGTTCATTAGAACCATGCACCATGTGTGCAGCCGCAATAAGTCTTGCTCAAATAAAAAATGTTTATTTTTGTGCCGAAGATAAAGAGAGCGGCGGAGTAATTAATGGCACAAAATTAGCATTCTCTAATTTGTTAAAATACAAATTTTCATATTATTATGGATTTCATGAAAAAACTTTTTCTAGATTGTTAGTAGATTTTTTTAAAAAAAAAAGAAAGAAAAACTAATTAATAACTCTCCAGCCAATATCTTTTCTAAAATACATATCTTTCCATTCTATAAGATTAAGTATATCAAGAGCTTTATTTCTGGCCTGTTTTAGACTTGGGGCTGTACAAGTCACGTTTAATACCCTGCCACCATTAGATAAAATTTTTTTATCTTTTTTATAAGTGCCGGCATGAAAAATTTGTTGTGCGTCGTTGGTTTTGACGTTTTCTAAATTTTTGATTTCTGATCCTATTTCGTATTTATCAGGATATCCTTTCGCAGCAGCTACAATAGTGATGCATGGATCTTCTTTCCAAATAATTTCTTGGTTCAATAAATTTTTATTTTTAACAGATAGTATTAAATCAATTAAATCTGTGTTCATTCTCATCATTAATACTTGGCATTCTGGATCACCGAATCTAATATTATATTCGATAAGTTTTGGATTATTATCTTTTATCATTAGTCCGGCATATAAAATCCCCACAAACGAACAGTCGATTTGGTTAAGGCCTTTTATTGTGGGCTCAATTATTTCCCTATTAATTTTTTTTTCCAATTCTTTTGTTATTAGTAGTGAAGGAGAGTATGCGCCCATTCCCCCAGTATTTGGACCAGTATCATTTTCCCCTATTCTTTTATGATCTTGCGCTGTTCCTATCGGCAAATAATTTTTACCATCAGTGATTACAAAATAGCTTGCTTCCTCTCCTTCTAAAAATTCTTCAATCACAACTTTTTTAGATGTTTTAAATTTCCCGTTCATTATTTCTCTTGTGCACTTAAGAGATTCTTCAATTGTTTGCGAAATAGTCACCCCTTTTCCGGCAGCAAGACCATCTGCTTTTATAACTAATGGATGTTTTGATTTTTTAATGTAAATTTCAGCATTTTCAAAATGTTCAAATTCCTCGTAAGACGCTGTTGGTATTTTAAAATCTTTGCATAACTTTTTCATGAAACCCTTAGAACCTTCTAGTTGTGAAGCTTTTTTGTTTGGACCAAATGCGAAAATATTCTTACTAGAGAGAAAATCTACAATACCAGCAACTAAAGGAACTTCAGGACCTACAATCACTATTGAAATATTATGTGCCAAAAGAGACTCGTATAATAAGGAAAAATTATTGTAATCAATATCAATATTTTGACAGATTTCACTTGTTCCTGGGTTGCCAGGTATACAAAATAATTTTTTGATTTTTTTAGACATGCTTAATTTAAAGCATAGAGCATGTTCTCGACCACCACTTCCAATTACAGCAACGTTCATGTTAATATATTCTCTATATTAAAATGCAAAATATTCCAGAATTTTCAGTATCAGAAATAACAAACTTGACTAAAAGTATTTTGGAAGAAAATTTCGGTCTCATTCGTGTAAGAGGTGAAATATCAAAAGTTAAAGATTTTAAGGGTCATTATTATTTTTCTCTAAAGGATGAAAACTTCGTATTAAATGCAGTTTGCTGGGCAAGAAATGTTGAACTTCTAAATATCAAACCAGAAGAAGGAATGGAAGTTTTTGCTCAAGGAAAAATAACAACTTATGCAAAGGGAAGTATATCTAATTATCAATTGCAGGTAGATCAAATTGACATTCACGGGGAAGGGGCGTTATTAAAAATTTTTGAAAAAAGAAAAAAAAAATTGAAAGAAGAAGGTTTGTTTGATGAAAAGCACAAACAGCCCTTACCTTTTTTGCCTGATAAAATTGGAATCGTAACTTCTCCTACAGGCTCAGTTATAATGGATATTATTGACCGTGTGAAAAAAAGATTTCCGACTAATTTGGAAATTTTTCCAATAACCGTTCAAGGAACTAGATCTGCTCAAGAGATTATTTCTGGCATTGAATTTTTTAATTTAAAATCAAAAGTTGATTTAATTATAATTGCAAGAGGGGGTGGAGGGGCTGAGGATTTTTTGCCTTTTAATGATGAAGAAGTTGTTAGAACTGTTTTCCGATCAAAAGTGCCTATAATTTCGGCCATTGGTCACGAGACAGATTTTACACTTTTAGATTTTGTGGCAGATGTACGGGCTGCAACACCAACAGCAGCAGCGGAAATGGCTGTACCAGAAATCAAGAATTTAAACAGACAAATTATTGAGTTATTTAAAAATTTGAAATTTACAATTGAACTTGTTTTTAATAAAGCAAATGAAGAGCTTAATAATATAAGTAAGTATTTAAATACAAACTCATTAAAAAATTTTATAAAACAAAATAATAGTAATTTAATTTCTTTATCTAAAAGCTTAAATTATTTTGTAAAAAGTAGTCTTAAAGAGAAGAATACAAAGGTTGAAAATTACTTTATGAGAATTGACAATTTGAGTATTCAAAAAGTTTTAAAAAGAGGTTTTGCAATAATAAAAGATACAAAAGAAAAAAAATTAATGAAATTAAAGAATTTAAACAAAGATCATTTAATTGATATTGAATTTTATGATGGGGTCATGCTAGCAAAAACTATAAAAAAGCAATGAGTACTGAAGCAAAATTAAAATACAAAGCAGGAACATTCGATATAATAACTAATGGAGATCATGTTGTATGCGCAGTATCTAAAAAAAAAATTCCCCTTCAGGATCTTAGGTATTGGAATGTAGAGTTACAAGAAGCATATTATTCCCCAATAGAGGTGGCTCAAAAATTTAGCGATGATAAATAAAATATTTATTAATATAATTTTATTAATTTTTTTTTTCAACAATGTATCTTTTGGTATTGAGTTACAGGGTAATTTTGCTCAAGGCGGTTTGATTAAGGGAAAAATTGAACCAGGATCGAAAATATTTTTAGACAAGAAACAAATTAAAGTTTCAAGTAATGGGTATTTTGTTTTTGGAATAGAAAAAAATAGAAAACAAAATATTTTACTTGAAGTTCATAATAATGGAGAAAAAAAAGTTCTAGAGAAGAAAGTAAAAAAAAGAAATTATTTAGTTCAAAGAATTGAAGGTCTCCCAAAAAAAATGGTCACACCTGGAAAAGAGGAAATGATTAGAATTAAAAATGAGCAGGTTTTGTTTGATAATATGAGATCTGTGAATTCAGATAGCGATTATTTTTATAAAAAATTTATTAGGCCAGCAGAAGGAATTATTTCTGGGAGATTTGGTAGTCAAAGAATTTTAAATGGAGAGCCAAGAAATCCACACCTTGGTCTTGACATAGCTAATAAAAAAGGAACACCAGTTATATCGACAGCAGATGGAGTGGTAACTATAGCGGAAAAAGATTTATATTTTACCGGAGGTACTATTGCAATTGAGCATGGGCATGGCGTGACTTCTCTTTATTATCATTTAGATTCTTTAAGTGTTACAATTGGTCAAAAAGTAACACAAGGTCAATTAATAGGAACAATGGGTTCGACTGGCAGATCTACAGCACCACATCTTCATTTTGGAATTTATTGGACTAAAATTCCTGTTGACCCAGAACTTGTTCTAACTGATTAAATTTTCCAACGATTGTGAGTCCATATCCACTGACCAGGATTTTTTAGAATCATTTTTTCTATTTCTTTATTGATTTTTTCACCAATGCTTAATTCTGTATCAATTATTTTATCAATAATGATAGGGTTATGAACATTCATAACAAAGCTATGCTTGTTTTCTCTTAAGATTGAAATGGGAACAATTTGATAATTGTATTTTAGCACTAATTGAGAAGGAATAGAGGTTGTGAACGCTGGTTCATTAAAAAAATTTATTTTTTCCCCTTGGGTAATACTTTGATCCACCATTACAGCAATGTTCGTTTTTTTATGTATTGCTCTCAATAATTCCCTTGTTCCGTCTCCTAATTTTCCTGGTATTTTTTTTGGAATTTGATTTGTACAAATATATTTTTTTCTCCAATATTCCATTAGAGGGTTAAGAAATATATTGTTCAATGGTCTATAAACTGCTGCAATATTCAAGTGTTTTCTATCTAATTCCATAGCCATTAATTCAAAATTTGCAAAATGCCCAGAAATAAAAACAGTTGGCCTATTTTTTGATTTTATAGTTTCTAAAATATCTACACCATTTATTTTTATATGAAGTTCTGGATACTTTCTAAATTGTTTTAAATATACATACTCAGAAAAAGTTCGTCCAAAATTACACCACATTTCTTCAATGTATTTTTTTTGCAAATCGCTGCCCATATTGGGAAAGGCTTTTTTAAAATTCGAAAATATTCTTTCTTTAGACCTAAAGTAGGAACCAAAAATTTTAAAAATGAAACATCCTAGTTCTGAAGATATTTTTCGGCCCACTATTTTAAATATTAAAAATAGTAAAATAATAATAATAAATTCAAAAAAATATTTAATTATTTTCATAAGAAATAATTTTTTTCATTAAACGTTCTTCATTATTGATAATCAATTCTGTATTGACATATTCTATATCTTTTTTTGCAACATCATCTAATCTTAAAAAATCTTTTTCAGTAGTTAGCAATTGTAAGCTATTTTTTTTTGCTTTTTCTTTTAATGAATTAATGTCAGATTCATTGTAGGAATAGTGGTCAGGAAAAAATTTATGATCTACAACGTTAATTTTATTTTTTTTTAGTAAATTTAATAAATTTATATTATTTCCTATACCAGAAAACGCAAAATACTTTTTATTATTATATTTTTTTATATCTAAAATAGAATATCGTGAATAAAACACTTCTAAATATTTGTTATATAGTTTTATTTTTTTTTCTAACTCTGGATTTAAATCGCCATTTATAAAAACCATATCTGCATATTTTAGTCTTGCTAAGGATTCTCGTAATGGACCACTAGGAAATGTAAATCCATTTCCAATTCCTTGCTTTGAACTAAAGCAAATAATGGAAAGATCTTTTTTAATTGTCATGTCTTGAAATCCATCATCTAAAATAACTAAATCATATCCTTCATTAATTGCTTGTTGAATTGCCAGTCTTCTAGATTTGTTCACAAAAACTTTACAATTTTTTTTTAATAATAAAATTTCATCTTGAAGATACGAATATTCTTTTTTAACAACAGCTATTTTCATTTTACCCTGCAAAAGAGATGCAATCTTAATTGTCAAAGGTGTTTTTCCTGTACCACCTATGTAAATGTTGCCAATACAGATAACTTTTATATTTAGTTTTTTTTCAACACTTACGATTCTCTTAATAAATACAATTAATGAATATAAAAAAGTTATGGGCAGAAGTAATATTGGCCATATGTTGAAATTTTTTAAATCCCAAAATGCCGGTTTATTTAGGTTCATTCTTTAAATAAAAGAATTAAGGTAGTTGATGTGATCTAGCAATATTTTTTGACTATATTTTTGTATAGTTTCTTTGAACTTTTCATTATCAGCCTGCTTTGTAAATTTACTAATTAGTTGTTCAGCTAGAGATTGCTCCGATGTTACTAGAGATGATATGCCATTATCACTTAAAAAATCATATATCTCGGTAAAATTATAAATATAAGGTCCATGAAATACAAAGCACCCCTCTCTTGCTGGTTCAAGTGGATTTTGACCGCCATGCGCAATAATAGAACCACCTAAAAAAACTAAATTAATTTTTTCAAATACTTCTTTAGTGTCACCATACGAGTTCAAAATATATATGTCCTTATCTTCAAGTGGTATTGGATCTGTACTTTTAAGTTGATAAGTTAAGTTGTTAGCTTTTATTAAATAAGTAATTTTATCAATTCTATTTATATGTCTTGGTATGAGAATACATTGAGAAGAAATTTTTTCTTTTTTTAAATTTTTGATAGTATTAATTACAAACTTCTCTTCGCCACTGTGAGTACTCATTGCAATCCAAGAAAAATTAACCTTTTTTTCAAAATTAAAAATATTTTTAGTTAGTTTATCATTAAGAGAGGCAAATTTAAGATTTCCAAAAAAATGAATATTATCGATATTGAAAAACTCAATAAAAGATTTTGTCTCTCTGCTTTGAGACGCAATAGAATCAAATTGACTAAATATTTTTTTTGCAAATGATTTAATTATTTTCCATTTAAAAAAAGATTTTTTAGAAAGCCTTGCATTAAGCAATATTAGTTTAGAAATTTTTTTAGTTTTAAAAATCATATTTGGCCATAGTTCAGATTCTGTAATTACAGAAATTTTTGGTTTCCAGTGTTTTAAAAATCTTTCAATTACTATGGGGGTGTCGAATGGGAAAAATTGATGAATTATATTTGATTTATTTTTAAAAATATCAGAACAGTACTTTGCAGAACTAAGGGTTGTCGTGGTAACTAATATTCTGTCATCTATCTTGGATTCGTAATGAAGTATTATTGGAATAATAGATTTAATCTCTCCTAGGCTTGATGCGTGAAACCATATTACAGGCTTATCATTTTTAATTGTATAAAATCCAAGTTTTTCTTTGTATCGCAGTGGATCTTCTTTGTTTTTTAAAATACGGATATTTAAGTAAAATTTTGAAAAAATGTGAAAAAAATAACTTAAGCATACATATAATACGTGCATGTAATCTATTCAACGATTTCCTGGTTATATAATTTTTTATATAATTCCGATTTCTCTATTAATTCATTATGGGTGCCTTCCGAAACTAAGTTACCATCAGACAATACTAAGATTTTATTTGCATTTTTAATTGTAGACAACCTGTGAGCTATAATAATGGTAGTTCTATTTTTAATTAGATTATCAACCGCATATTTTATTTTTGTCTCAGACTCAGAATCTAGAGCTGATGTTGCTTCATCAAGTAATATAATGGAGCTATTTTTAAGCATTGCCCTTGCAATTGAAATTCTTTGTTTTTGACCCCCCGATAGCTTAACTCCATTTTCACCAATTATTGTTGAGTAGCCATTTGGCAATTCTTTAATAAACTCGTCAGCAGCAGCGTTCTTACTTGCAGCCAAAACTTCTTCTTTACTAGCATCTAATCGACCATATCTTATGTTTGCTTCTACCGTATCATCAAACAATACGGTTTCTTGCGAGACTAGGGCAATTTCTTTTCTTAGAGATGAAAGATTTACCTCATTAATATTTTGCTCATCAATGCTAATCTTTCCTTCGCTGATATTATAAAATCTTGGTATTAAATTAATAAAACTGGATTTTCCAGAACCACTTTTTCCAACTAATGCTATTGTGCTACCACCTTTGATTGAAAATGTAATATTTCTAAGAGCTTGCGTTCCATCAGGATAAATAAAGCTTACATTTTCAAATGCAATATTCTTATTTTTAATAACGAGATTATTTTTTTTAGGATCGTTAGAAATATTGTTTTGATTATCTAATAACTCATAAATTCTTTTTGCAGCAATAAGTCCCTCATTGATTCCAATATTTACACTCGCTAGTGCTCTTACTGGTTGATAAGCTAGCATCAATGCGGTCAGAAATGAAAAAAAACTTCCTACTTCTATTTCATCTTTAATACTTAAATAACCACCTGCAAAAACAACAATAGCAATTGCAATTCCTGTAATTGTCTCCATAATTGGAGTTGCACCAAGTCTAGTTCTTTCTACCTGAGTCATTTTTTCAACTCTATCTTCAATAACATTTTTAAAATTATCTAACTCTTTATCTTCTTTTTGAAATATTTTAATAATGGTAGTTGATTTTAATATTTCTGATAAAAATTTTGTAAAGACCTCGCTAGCTTGAAGACTTTGATTTACAAATTTCTTCATTCTTTTTCCAAATTTTTTTGAAAAGAATGCAGCAACAGGTATCATTATGATGGCCAAAATACTTAGCTGCCAATTTTGGTAAAACATTAAACCAAGCAATGCTATTAAAGTAACAAATTCTTTTACGGAAGTAATTGCAATACCATTAATAACATTTAATAAAATTTGTGTGTCATTAGTGAAGTTGGAAATAAATTTTCCTGAATGTTTGCTTATTATAAAAGATGTGTCTGATTTTAAAATCTTATCAGCCATGAGAATTTGAATATTTTTTATTATATTAAATGAAATTTTTATAGTTTTAATTCTGATGATGTAAGTTGATATAGATTTAATAACAAAAGCTAAAATTATCAATGCAGGTATAATAACTAGAAGCGTTCTATTTTTTTCAATAAATATTTTTTTGATTGCAGGATCAAGTAACCAAGCAACTGCCGAAGTTGCCACTGCTGAAATAATTATAAATAAAAAAATAACAATGAATTGAGTCAGGTGTCTTTTTACTTGAGTTCTAAAAATTCTTTTAATTAGATCTAATTTGTTCATTATTTGCCCGCTATGGTCATTTCATTAATTAATATAGACGGTGAATTAGTTGAGTAAATAAACTCCAGATCATCAGCTAAAGTCATATTTTTGTACATTTGCATCAAATTACCGGCAATAGTAATTTCATTAACAGCGTATCTCAATTCTCCATTTTCAATCATTATGCCAGATGCACCAACACTGTAATCTCCGGTAATTATGTCAGAACCGCGGCCAATGAGGTCTGTGATGTAGAGCGCACGTTTGTGATCAGCTATTATATTTTCAAGTGAAATTTTTCCATTTTCAAAAAATAAATTAGTGCTACCTCCGCTACGTCCATTAGTCTGCATTTTTAAAATGTTTGCATGATAAGTATCTAGAAAAATATTTTTTAACTCTCCTTTTTTTACTAACTCTATTTTATTACTTGCAACACCTTCGGAGTCAAAATGTTGAGACCCCAATCCAGACTCTATTAAAGGATCGTCATAAATATAAATGTCATCAGAAAATATCCGCTCATTAAGTTTATTTTTTAGAAAAGTAGTTCCTCTTGAAAATGCAGAACCAGATATTGCACTAGCAAAACTTGAGAGCAGACTTCTTGATATTCGTTTATCAAATAATACTGGTAGTTTTGCGCTATTTATTTTTTTTGCATCTAGTCTGCGAATAGCCCTGTTTGCTGCAGACAAACCTATTTTTTTTGATGATAATAGTTTAGTAGAAAATCTTTTAGTTGAGTATTCATAGTCCGTCTCCATTAAACCTTTACTCTCAGCAACAACAGCACAACCAGCTGAAAACATAGAACTCTTGTAGCCTTTTGAGAAACCAAGACTATTTGCTAAAACAAAGTTAGATTTCGTTTCTGAAAAAGAACAACCATTTGAGTTGGTGATTTTATCATTTTTAAATGCCTCTTCTTCCATTTCTTTTAAAAAATCAATTTTATTTTCCGTTGTAATATGTTTTTCGTCAAATAAGTTTAGAGCCAGGTCTTCTTTAGCTAAGTAATTTTTATCAGGCATAGAGACATGAGGATCTTCTGGTGTAATTTTAGTCATTTCAACACATCTTTCGATCAGAGTAGTAACCTCTTCTTCTTTGGTGTTAGAAGAGGATACATTAGATCTTTTTTTTCCTATATATGTTGTAAGACCTATTGATAAGTTATCTGATCTTTCGGAATGATCTAATTTTTTGTTACGAAAAGAAACACTTTCCGAAATAGAGTTGCTAACTATTACTTCGCAGTTTGTTGCACCAAATTTTTTTGCCTTATCTAAACAAAATTGAGAAATTTTTTCTAAAAATATTTTATCTTTAACCATGTCTAATTGTTAACATTAGTGTGAGAAATATAGATAAACCATAATAATTGTTTAATGCAAATAATTTAGAGTTTTTCTCTGTATTTTCTTCCTCATATTTAAGAACTTGAGCAAATAGAATGCAACTAGATAGCATAGCCATAATAAAAAAAATAAAATTCGCGTCCAATAATGCAAGAGATAATAACAATAAAGAAGTAGATATTGAGTAACAAACCAACAAGAAAGTTTTTATTTTTTTCTTAAATTTGATAGATGTTGATTTAACACCTATTTTTAAATCATCTTTAATATCCTGCATCCCATAAATGGTGTCATATCCAAGTGTCCAAAAAATAGCTGATGAATATAATGCCAGAGGAGTTAAAGAAAATTTATTTTCTAGAACTAACCATGCCAAAATTACTCCCCAATTAAATGTTATTCCCAAAAATAGTTGAGGCCAATAAGTTATTCTTTTCATAAATGGATATGCAATCACTAGTAAACCTGAACTTAATCCAAAAATGATAGAGTTTAGATTGAATTGAATCAATATAAGTATTGAAAAAAATATTAATAACAAGATAATCATCCATCCAGTTGTCACAGAAATAGTTCCTTTTGCTATTGGCCTTGATTTGGTTCTGGATACTTTTGCATCTATTTTTCGGTCAACAATGTCATTATATACACATCCAGCACTTCTCATAAAACACGATCCCAAAAAAAATAATAATAAATATTTATAAAATATAACGCTATCATCAATAACCGAGCTACCTATCGCAAGCCCCCAAGCACAAGGCCAAAAAAGTAAAAAAATTCCAGTGGGTTTATCAAGTCTTAGAAGTTTTATATATTCCCACATTATTAATGATTAGATTTTTTCTACAAAAGATTTTTAAGTTGTCGTAAGTCTTGAATAGTTTTTATTGGTTTAAAATCCAAATTGTCGAAATTTTTATTTGATCTATTGACCCAAATAGATTGAAAACCATAAGATCTAGAACCAACCACATCCCAGCTATTAGAGCTTAAAAAACAAACTTGTTGAGGCTTGCAAGAATATTTTTTTGTAACTTGCTGATAAACTTTTGGATGAGGTTTGAAAATTTTCACTTTTTCTATAGAAATTAAAGAATCAAAAAAATGTTCTATTTTAGCTTGTTTAGTTAGCTGTTTTAATAACTTTGGTGTTCCATTAGAAAGAATACAGCATTTTATTTTTTTTTCCTTAAGGTATTCAAGAACATTTTTTAATTCAGGGTAAACTTCTAATTTTTTGTATAGTTGTAAAAGTTCTTTTTTGTATTTTGATTTGATACCATGAACTTTCATTGCGTAATCTAAAGAATCTATTGTAACTTTCCAGAAATCTTTATGGTTTTTCATTAAGCTTCTGAGCCAAGTATATTCTAGCTGAGTTGTTCTCCACGTATTAGAAAAATCCAGCCAAGATTCTCCAATTTTATTTTTAATTAATTTAGCGGCAGAATTAATGTCAAAACAGGTGCCATACGCATCAAAAGCGCAAACTTTAATATTCGAAATTTTATTTTTCATATATACAAATTGTATGGAGAAAAAAATTAGAATATTTCTAAGTGAAACACTAGAAGAAAATAGTAAAATAACTCTTAATAGAGAACAATCTCATTACATAAGTAGTGTTATGAGGTTAGATACTGGCAGTGAGTTACTATTGTTTAATGGAATCCAAGGTGAATTTTTGGGCTTAGTTTCTTCCCACTCTAAAAAAGAAACTATTATATCTTTACGTAACAAAACAAGAGATCAGTCAAAGTCAAAAAATATTTTATTAGCCTTTTGTCCCCCCAAAGGTCATCGTTTAGATTTTTTAATTCAAAAATGTACTGAATTAGGATTGAAAAGTTTTATTCCGGTTATTTCTGATCACACTATCAATAGAAAAATTAACAAAGATAGATTAAAAAAAATAATCATAGAATCTTGTGAGCAATCAGATCAGCTTTGTGTGCCAGATCTTTTAGATTCATTAAGTTTTAAGGATTTTACTCATTCGCTAGGTAGTAAAGAAACAGTTTTATTTGCCGACATTAACTTCAGCGCAAATAACTTAAAGGAATTAGTGCAAAACAATAAGGAGAGTAAATTTATCTTATTAGTTGGGCCCGAGGGTGATTTTTCATCACAAGAAAGAATGCAAATTAAAGAAGATAAAAGATTTAAAAATTTTTCATTAGGCAAAAATATCTTGAGGTCGGAAACAGCAGCAATAGCTAGTTTGGTCTTGTTAAATTATTTATTAAATTAAAGTTGTGTTCCACCGACAGTTATTTTATCTACTAAAATAGAGGGTTGACCAACACCAACGGGTACCCATTGTCCATTTTTTCCGCAAGTTCCAATACCAGGATCTAATTGCATATCGTTTCCAACCATGGATACTTTAGTTAGTATGTCTGGACCATTACCAATTAGTGTAGCACCCTTTACAGGAGATCCAATTTTTCCATTACTAATTTCATAAGCTTCGGTGCATGAAAAAACAAATTTGCCATTGGTAATATCTACCTGGCCCCCACCAAAAGAAACTGCAAAAATTCCCTTATCAACAGACTTGATCATCTCTTCTTGCGTATGTTTACCACCCAACATAAAAGTATTTGTCATTCTTGGCATTGGAGCACACTCAAAGCTTTCTCTTCTTCCATTACCTGTTGATTTTGTTTTCATTAAACGGGCATTAAGTCTGTCTTGCATATAATTTTTTAAGATTCCATTTTCTATAAGCACTGTTCTTGAAGAAGGAGTCCCTTCATCATCAATTGTGATAGATCCTCTTCTATTAACAACAGTACCGTCATCTACGATAGTTACATGTTCACTTGCAACTTTTTGATTCATTAAATTGTGAAACGCAGAAGTTTTCTTTCTATTAAAATCTCCTTCCAATCCATGACCAATTGCTTCATGCAATAATATACCGGGCCATCCTGGCCCCAAGACAACTTTCATTTCCCCGGCAGGAGCATCTTTGCTTTCAAGATTAATCATTGCCTGTTGATATGCTTTATCACATACTTTTTTCCAATCATGATTGGCAATATAATCATCATAACTCATTCTACCTCCCGTACCATATGATCCTGTTTCTCTTCTTCCATTTTTTTCAACCATTACAGAAACATTAAATCTTACTAGGGGCCTAATATCCTTAAAACTTTGGCTGTCTGATTTTATAATTTCTATTTCTTGGTATTCACCAGATATGGAGGCAGTAACTTGTTTAACTAAAGAGTCTTTTTTTCTTAAATATTCATCTACATTTTTTAATATTGATATTTTCTCACTAAAAGATTTTGCTTGAATAGGATTGGCATCTGAATACATTTTAGAATTTGATCTTTGAGGAGTGATATCGGATTTTCCATTTTTATTTTTTAAGCTCGATAATAAATTTTTTGAAGCATCCGTTAATGATTTTTTAGAAATTTCATTTGAATGAGAATAAGACGTAACATCGTCTGTCACCGCTCTAAGTCCATATCCAATAGAGCTATCGTAACTAGTGTTTTTGATTTTATTATCATCAAGTACAAAAGACTCGCTTTTAGTGTTTTCAAAAAATAACTCTCCATCATCGCAGTTTTTCAAGGTTTGTGACACAAGCTGTTCAGCTTCTTTGCGTGTTAGGTCAGTATCGTTAAAAAAGGTGCTCATTTTAGATATTATCTATATTGATTTTAAGATTACTTTGTATACTTTTTGTCAAAGTGTCGCAAAGTTAACAATACTTTGTTTTGCTATAACAACAACACTATTATGAAAAAAATTATCTCTACTTTTTTATTTTTATTACTCAGCACTAATGCCTATGCTGAGCTGCCTATAAACTGGCAATTAGGATTTTCAACAAGCGTTACTTCAATCATGGACGATATAAGGGTTTTGCATGATTATATTTTACTTCCAATTATTACAGTTATTTGCGTTTTTGTATTGTTTTTAATTCTTTATGCTGTTTATAAATTTAGAGAAAATAAAAATCCCAATCCTTCAACAACATCGCATAACACAATGATTGAGATTTTATGGACAGTAATTCCTTGTATAATTCTTGTTGTGATAGCTGTTCCATCTTTTAAATTACTTTATAAGCAAGATGTTATTCCTAAAGCAGATGTAACAATTAAAGCAATCGGTTATCAGTGGTACTGGGGTTACGAATATCCAGATCAAAAAATTGCATTTGAAGCTGTGATGATTGAAACAAAAGATTTAAAACCAGGTCAGCCTAGATTGTTAGCTACTGACAAAAATATTGTAGTTCCAGTTAATAAAGTAGTGAAGGTTTTGATTACTGCAAATGATGTTTTGCACTCTTGGACAATTCCTGCCTTTGGAGTTAAAAGAGATGCTGTTCCAGGTAGAATAAATGAAACTTGGTTTAAGGCCGAAAAAGAAGGAATCTATTACGGTCAGTGTTCAGAACTTTGTGGGATTAAACATGCCTTTATGCCTATTGCTCTCGAGGTAGTTTCGGAGGAGAAATATAAAGAATGGGTTGAAATGGCAAAAGTTAAATACGCCATGTACCCTGAAAATAATGTTTTGGTTAAAAACGAAAAATAGGAGATAAATTTATGTCATCATATTCAGGCACTGCAGATAGTCATCACGAAAGTCATCCAACAGGATGGAAGAGATGGGCTTTTTCTACTAACCATAAAGACATAGGAACGATGTACTTAATTTTTGCAATTGTTGCAGGAATAATTGGAACTATATTTTCTGTCTTGATGAGAATTGAATTAATGTACCCTGGAGATGGAATTTTAGGTGGAAATTATCATCTGTACAATGTTTTGGTAACTGGTCACGGCTTAATTATGATTTTCTTCATGGTGATGCCAGCAATGATAGGTGGTTTTGGAAATTGGTTTGTACCACTAATGATAGGAGCTCCTGACATGGCCTTTCCAAGAATGAATAATATTTCATTTTGGTTAATGCCAGCAGCGTTCATACTTCTGTTGATATCAATATTTGTTGAAGGCCCCCCAGGTCAATCTGGAGTAGGAGGTGGTTGGACAATGTATCCACCACTGTCTTCAAAAGCAGGTCAGCCAGGTCCAGCTATGGATTTAGCAATTTTTAGTCTTCATATTGCCGGAGCATCTTCAATACTTGGGGCTATAAATTTTATAACAACAATTTTTAATATGAGAGCGCCTGGTATGACAATGCATAAAATGCCGTTGTTTGTATGGTCAATGCTTGTAACTGCTTTTTTACTATTACTTTCTTTGCCAGTTTTAGCAGGAGCAATAACAATGTTACTTACTGATAGAAATTTTGGAACTTCTTTTTTTAATCCGGAAGGAGGCGGAGATCCAGTTCTATTTCAGCATTTATTTTGGTTCTTTGGTCACCCAGAAGTTTATATTATGATTTTACCAGGATTTGGAATTGTAAGTCAAATCGTTTCTACTTTTTCAAGAAAGCCAGTTTTTGGATATCTTGGGATGGCTTATGCTATGGTTTCAATTGGAGTAGTTGGATTTATAGTTTGGGCTCATCATATGTATACTGTTGGAATGGGAGTTGATACTAAAGCATACTTTGTTTTTGCAACAATGGTTATAGCTGTGCCAACAGGAATTAAAGTATTTTCTTGGATTGCAACAATGTGGGGTGGATCTATCAGGATGACAACCCCAATGTTATGGGCTTTAGGATTTATATTCTTATTTACAGTTGGCGGAGTAACTGGAGTAGTTCTTGCAAATGCAGGAGTAACTACTGCCCTGCACGACACTTATTATGTTGTTGCTCATTTTCATTATGTTTTATCTTTAGGAGCTGTTTTTTCTATATTCGCAGGATTTTATTACTGGTTTGGTAAAATGTCAGGATATGAATATTCAGAATTTTTTGGGAAACTTCATTTCTGGATTACCTTTGTTGGAGTCAATTTAATTTTTTTCCCTCAGCATTTTTTAGGTTTAGCAGGAATGCCAAGAAGATATGCTGATTATCCAGACGCTTACGCAGGTTGGAACTATGTATCATCTATTGGATCTTATATTTCAGTTGTAGGAGTTCTTGTATTTTTTGGAGTGGTAATTCATGCTTTTGCTAGAGGTAAACAAGTAGCCGATAGTCAATGGGGAGAAGGTGCCACCACATTAGAATGGACACTTTCATCACCACCACCGTTCCATCAATTTAACGAACTACCGCAAGTCAAGTAATAGAGAAGAGGCTTGGAAAAATAGATGTCTGATGTATCTTTGTCATCGGTAAAAAATTTCCCAAATATATTCAAAAGCTTTTTTGAATTGATGAAACCAAGAGTAATGTCATTGGTGATATTTACTGCTTTGGTGGGCATAGTTATTGCGCCTGCTAAGCCTGATTTTATCGTTGCTGCAATTTCGCTATTTTTTGTTGCTTTGGGAGCGGGAGCGGCTGGAGCTTTAAATATGTGGTATGACGCCGAGATTGACGGAATTATGTCTAGAACCTGCTTGAGACCAATTCCTCTCGGTAAAGTTACAAATAAACACGCATTAATCTTCGGTACAGTTCTGTCTTTTGTATCAGTAATAGGTTTGTATTGGTTTTCTAATTTATTAGCAGCCATAATTTTAGCTATAACAATTCTTTTTTATATTTTTGTCTATACTATATGGCTGAAACGAAGCACTCCGCAAAATATTGTAATAGGGGGAGCTGCCGGTTCTTTTCCTCCTGTGATAGGTTGGGCAATTTCTACAAATAGTATTTCAATAGAACCAATTGTTTTGTTTCTTATTATATTTCTTTGGACGCCATCTCATTTTTGGGCATTAAGCCTTTATAAAAATGAAGATTACAAAAAAGCAAAAATACCCATGCTTTCTGTCGTAAGTGGAGAGGAAGTAACTAAGAAAAATATTTTATTTTACTCCATTATTCTTTGGCCAGTAACTTTAGCTCCATACTTTCTTAATTTTGCAAGTTATTCTAATTTGATATTCTCCTCGTTTTTTGGATTATTTTATATTTTTTTATCTTTTAAACTTCTAATCACTAAAGCGAAACCAGCTTCTCATAAGATTGCTCGAAATATATTTGTATATTCAATATTTTACTTATTTTTTATTTTTTCAACTATTTTAATCGATAACTATTTCTTTATTTAATTATGAAACTTAAAAATAAAAATAAATTGATTGCGTGGATATTGGTTGCATTTATGGTTTTTTTCTTTTTCTATACCATTCATAACATCAGTGGAGGAATTTTTAATAGGGCACTATGAGCACATTAAAAGAAAAAAAACTAAACCCAATGTATCTGGTTGCTATTTTTTTTATTATGCTAGGTTTATCCTTTGCGTCAGTTCCTTTGTATGATCTTTTTTGCCGTGTAACTGGGTTTGGAGGTACAACTCAAAAAACAACTATGATTCCTAATGTAGTAGTGGACAAAAATATTGGAATGAGATTTGATACCAACATTGCTGGCAACTTAGATGTACGATTTGAAATAAAAGAAAATAAACTCGATATAAAGCCAGGCGAGATAAGAAACGCAGCATTTGTTGTCACAAATCAAAGCCCTAATATTATAAAAGTTATTTCAACTTTTAATGTATCACCAGATTCTGTTGGTAAGTATTTTAATAAATTAGAGTGCTTTTGTTTTGAACAACAAGCAATTCCAATTAAAGGAAAAAGAGAATTTAATGTTTCTTATTATATTGACCCAGAAATTGCCAACGACCCACAGACAAAAAATGTAAAAGATATCACTTTATCTTACACATTATTTGAAGTAGATAAGTTTAAAAAATAATTATGTCTTCAGCAGAAAAAAAACACGATTACCATTTAGTAGATCCAAGTCCCTGGCCAATAGTCGTTTCCTTTTCAGCTTTGATTGTTGGACTTGGTGCTGTTTATTATTTTTCAACAAAAAATTTATGGATGTTATTTATTGGCTTGGGTGTCCTTTTTTATGCAGTATTTATGTGGTTTAGAGATGTGGTGATAGAGGCTCAACACAAAGGCGATCATACACCGGTTGTTCAAATTAGTCATAGATATGGGATGATTTTATTCATAGCTTCAGAAGTTATGTTTTTTGTTGCTTGGTTCTGGGCGTATTTCGATGCAAGTTTATTTCCAGATCAAATAATTGGTGGAATCTGGCCACCTAAAGGTATTCAAACTTTAGATCCCTGGCACATTCCTCTAATTAACACTTTAATTTTATTACTATCTGGAACCACGGTAACCTGGGCGCACCATGCATTACTTGAAAACGACAGAAAAGGTCTTGTTCAGGGTCTTTTACTAACTGTTATCCTGGGAAGTATTTTTACCCTTTTCCAAGTTTACGAGTACGTAGTGGCTCCATTTAAAATAAGTTCAGGAATCTATGGATCCACCTTTTATATGGCAACTGGTTTTCATGGTTTTCATGTTTTAATTGGAACTATATTTTTAGCTGTATGTTTATTTAGAGCTAAGAAAGGTCATTACACTCCAGATCATCATTTTGGGTTTGAATCAGCGGCTTGGTATTGGCATTTTGTGGACGTAGTGTGGTTATTCTTGTTTGCTGCTATTTATATTTGGGGCAGTTAATTTTTTTTGAATAAAAACCTTTTTTCTATTTTTTCAATATTTATAATATTTATTCTCTTTAGCTTAGGAGGTTGGCAGTTAGTAAGATTGCAATGGAAAAAAGATCTTATTAAAGATATTAATTTATCTATATCACAACCAGCAAAATCATTAATTACTGAGAATATTAAAAATTATCAAAAAGTTAAATCACAAGGAATTCTGTTTAAAAATAATTACTTTGTTTATCGTTTAAATGAAAAAGGAAAATATGGTTTTAATTTAGTATCAATTTTACAACTCAATACAACCGATGCAGTAATTATTCAAAGAGGCTGGGTTGAAAAAATTGAAAAATCTATGATGACTAATAATCAAGATGTTTATAGTTTTGAAGGAGTTCTGCATCCTTTAAAATCGAAAGGAATGTTTACTCCCGACAACAACCCAAAAGAAAATTTCTTATATTATTTAGATAGGGATAAACTCGAATATAATTTAAAAATTTCTATTTATCCCTATGTAGTTATTCAAACTGGAAAAGATCAGAACTTCCCTGTTTTGCAAAATAATTTGAATATAAATATATCCAACAATCATTTGCAGTACGCCATTACTTGGTTTGTATTGGGCTTTTGTATAATAATTGCTTTTTGGTATTACAAAAAGAGATATAAATAAATATGCAGTATTATAGCACGAGAAATAAGAAAAAAATCTACAATTTTGAAGAAATTTTCCTCAATGCACTTGCTTCAGACGGCGGTTTGTATGTGCCAAAGCTTCTGCCAAAAATGACTTTAAAAGAAATAAAAGAAATGAAAAATTTTTCTTTTCAAGAACTCTCTTATGAAATTTTTAAAAGATTTACCGGCGATACTTTTCCCGCCGCAGACTTGAGAAAAATTATAAACAAGTCTTATTCTGTTTTTAGAAGTAAGAAAATTATCGATCTTAAAAAAATAGACAATATTTTTTGTGTAGAACTATACCACGGGCCAACATTGGCTTTTAAAGACGTGGCCATGCAAGTATTGGGACATATGTATGATTATGTACTTGGTATAAGTAAAAATAAAATGAATTTAGTTACCGCCACATCAGGCGATACAGGAGCGGCAGCAATCGATGCTTTTAAAAATAAAAAATATGTAAATATTTTTGTATTACATCCAGAAAATAAGGTGTCTGAGACTCAAAGAAGACTTATGACAACTATATTGGACCCCAATATATACAATATAGCGGTCAAGGGGACTTTTGATGATTGTCAGTATTTAGTCAAAGAAATGTTTAATGATAAGAATTTTAGAAATAGTATCCAGATGTCAGGAGTAAACTCCATTAATTGGGCAAGAATAGTTGCGCAAATAGTATATTATTTTTTTATTTATCTTCAGCAAGAACATCCAGAAAAACAAATGGTAGTTTCGGTTCCAACAGGTAATTTTGGAGATGTTTATGCAGGTTATATAGCTAAACAAATGGGGCTGCCTATTGAAAAATTAATGATTGCAAGTAACCATAACAATTTATTGGAAAAATGTTTACAAACAGGATTGTATAAACCATCAACTGTTAATCCATCTATTTCTCCCAGTATGGATATTCAAGTAGCTAGTAATTTTGAGAGAATTGTTTTTGATATTTGTGAACAAAGCGACTCCAGAGTTGTTTCATTAATGAATGATTTAAAAGAAAAAAAAGAATTTCAATTATCAAATGAAGAATTAAAAAAACTTCAAGAAAACTTTGTAGCTTTGAGTATTAGTGAGGACGAAACTTTACAAACAATTAAGGAAGTTTATGCTTCTACTAAATTTGTTATTGATCCTCATTCAGCAATTGGATTTAAAGCTTTAAAAAAATATAATAATTTTAAAGATAGTTTGTCTTATTTTTGTTTTGAAACAGCGCATCCATGCAAGTTCCCAGAATCGATAATTAAGGCAATAAATAATGATCCTCCGATACCAGAATTTGTTAAAAATATTTATAAGAAGAAAGAAAATTTTACAGTCTTGCAAAATGATTTAGAATTAATAAAAAAGTATATTCAAAATAAAGCTTCTAGTCCTCAGAGTTAACGGCCTTTCTTGCAATTTCATCAACCATATTATTATATTTATTATCAGAGTGTCCCTTAACCCATTTCCATTCAATATTTTTATTTTCTCTTAATTCATCTAACTGAGCCCATAAATCTTTATTTTTTACAGGTTGTTTCGCAGCTGTCATCCATCCATTTTTTTTCCAATTAATGATCCAGCTTTCTATTCCATCCTTTACATATTTTGAGTCAGTGAAGATTATTATATCGTCAGAAGAAATTGATTTTAAGGCATTTATTACAGCTAGTAATTCCATTTTATTATTTGTCGTTAATGGTTCAGACCCGGACAGTATTTTCTCATTGTTATTGTTTATAATGACAGCGGCCCAACCACCTTTTCCTGGGTTACCCGAGCAAGCTCCATCGGTATAAATTATAGTTTTATTTTTCATTATTATAATAATACTTAACGAGTTGTTGTATTATGAAATACAATTTTATTTAAATACTCAATAGGGTCTTTTACTTTTACAATTGCATCTCTTTGTAAATAAATTGAATCATGCAATCTAGTGAGAAAAAATCTAATTGCTGCTCCCATTAATAAATTTGGCAGCGCATCTAATTCAATTTTTTTTAGTTTTCTAATAGATGAGTAGCCTTGTAAAATAGCAGAAACTTTCTGATTATCTAATTTATTTTTTTTATTAAAACAAATTGCGTTGATGCATATTGCCAAATCATAAACTAAAAAGTCATTACAAGCAAAATAGAAGTCAATGAATCCACTAAATTTATTTTTCAAAAAAAATATATTATCTGGAAAAAGATCAGCATGAATAATTCCTTTAGGAATATTATTAGGCCAATTATTTTTTAATTTTTGTAAAATTTTATTTATAAAAAAATGTATTCCAGGAATTTTAAGATTTGCTTTATTTTTGATTGAATTATTAAGTTTGATCCAAGAGTTAATTGATAGATTATTTTTTCTTGTTATTTTTAAATTCTTAGTTGCTAAATGTAGTTTGGCAATATTTTTTCCTATACTTTTGCACGCAGTTATAGAATGATTTAACTTGCCCTTACCTTGAACAAAGCCACTAATAGATGCATATTTATTCTTGATTTTAAAAATATAAGTTCCAGAATTATTTGAGATAGGTGTTGGACAAATTATTTTATTTGAACTTAAATGAGACATTAGATTTATAAAAAAGGGAAGCTCTTTGGTATTAACTCTTTTTTCATAAATAGTTAAAATATATTTTCCACTGGACGTATTAAGTAAATAATTAGAATTTTCGATACCCTCTTTTATTCCTCTTAAGCTATTTAAGTTTCCAAGAGAATAATTTTTTAAAATTTTAACAACCTCTACAAATGATAATTTTGTATATATGGCCATTACTTCAAATTAGATGGAAGTTTAAAAGTAATATTCTCAACAGCTGTAGATATTTCTTCAATTTTAACTTTTCTTAATTTAGCAATTTCCTTAATTAAATTTTGAATAAGTATTTCTGGAGCTGAAGCTCCAGACGAGATTCCTAAATTGTTGCTTTGCAAGATGTCTTTTTTAGGAAAGGCAACACCATCATGTAACAACATGCTATTTTTACATCCGTTTTTTTTTGCAACTTCTACTAATCTTAGAGAGTTAGAGGAATTTGGACTACCAATAATTAGAAATAAGTCGCACTTTTGAGCAATAAATTTAACCGCACCTTGTCTATTGGTTGTGGCATAACATATATCTTCTTTAATGGGCGCTTTAATAGTTGGTATTTTTTCTTTTAAAGCATCAATTATTTCTCTAGTGTCATCAATAGAAAGTGTAGTTTGAGTAATATAGGCATATTTATCATTTTCATTTTTAAGTGAGATATTAGAAACATCATTTTTAGATTGGATCAGTGTAATTTGATTATTGTCTAGTTGTCCCATCGTTCCAATAACTTCTGGGTGATTTTCATGACCTATTAAAAATATATTATAGCCCTGCTTATGAAGTTGTTCGGCTTCTCGATGAACTTTAGAAACCAAAGGACAAGTTGCATCAATATAAAAAAGATTTTTAAATTTAGCTGTTTCGACTACTTTTTTAGATACTCCATGAGCAGAAAAAATAACAGGTCTGGTCTTATCTTCAATTTCATCTAGTTCTGTAACAAAAATGGTGCCAATATTCTTAAGATCTTCAACAACATGCTTATTGTGCACAATTTCATGTCGAACATAAACTGGTGTTCCAAACTTTTCTATTGTTTTTTTTACAATCTCAACCGCCCGGTCAACCCCAGCACAAAATCCTCTAGGACTTGCTAAAAAAATATTTAGTTTATTTAAATTTCTGTTTGTACTTTCCATAAATATATTCAAGCATAATATGAGGCAATGTTAGTGAGGCCAAGCCTATAAAAATAATTTTTAACATTGAGTCATTAATTGAAAAATTGTTTTGCAAATAAATTAACATTATTAGCGCACTTACAAAAGTAATAAGCGTTAAAGGAATAGATTTGAGCATAAATTTTTTAATTCCATGTAGTAGATTTTTATGATCAAGTTCCATAGACAAAGATAAAATGTGCTTTGTTGAATGCATAAAACAAAAATATACAGTAAAAGCAATAATTAGAGGAAGATATTTAAATAGAATTATTATAAAGACGATTTCTGAAGTTATGATCAACACTTCTTTTTTCTCAATATAATTATAAAAAAAATAGACGAAAATTAACAACATTAAAAAAAATAAATTGATGTAATATCCATAAGTAAAAAAATATTTACTCAGAGTTAGAGTGGTCTGATTTAGTAAAAGAATATTTATAAATGCAAGAGTCTCTTCGTAATTAAAATATAAGGATGAAGTGATTATGATAAATCCCCTCAAAAAATAAAAATAATAATCAAATTTATTTTTTTTACTAAGAAATATTTCTAAATCTTCATGACCAAAATGAAAGGAAGAAATTATAAAGAAAATACACAAGGTAATTAATGGGAAATTAATCCAAAATAGCAAAACAAATAGTAAACAACTAATATATGAACCATAAAAAAACAAAGACCAATATTTCGGAAATTTAGTTTTTAAAATATACCTACCTTTCTGGTTATCTAACGCGCCATGAGAAATGCCCATGGTTGCAATGAGGATAAAGCAAACATATAAATAAATATCTTCAGTCAATTTATTATTGTAATTAGCTATAACTAAAAAAAAGCTAATCATTATAAAAAAATATAATTGATATAAAAATAACTGTTTGAATTGAATATTAGAATTTAATAAATTGCTCATAAATTGTTTCGTAATTGTTTATATAAGTAGATTAAAAAGTGCTTAATAAAAACTATTTTTGGCATTGATAAAATAATTTTTATATCTTCAAAAAAGTTACTACGATCACATAGAAATTTTATAGTAGATTGAGTGCTATTTTTTTTAAATAAATTAAAAAAAATATCTGGCATTCTTTTGTAATCTGTTTCAATAACGGACAAAAATATACTATCAAGAAAAGTATATTTTTTTTTTCTTACAATTGGCGCTTCTATTATATTTTCTAGCCTTAACTTTTTTACTAATTGTTCACTATAATCCTGAATAGCGCTAAATGTATAACCCGTACTCATTCTTGTTAGGTTACCAGCTGTACCTATTTTTAAATAATTGGACTTGGATAATTTTGTTGGTGGGAGGTTCAGTGGAATTGCTCCAAGTTCAGTATAATTAGTTTTAGAAATAATATTTTTTTTTAATAAATACTCATCAATTTCAATTTGATATTCTTTTAGTGATTTAATATTTTTGGAATACCAAGTTGTTTCTACCAAAGCCTTTCTTTTTGAAAAAGGAAGAATATAAAAAAAATGCATTCCATTTATTTGTTCGCAATTAAAATCCATAAGTTGGACAGTCTCTTCTTCAAAGATATCTTCTTCACTTTCTATTTCGCATCCATAGAAGTGTTGATACATAAGTCCAGAATTTAAATTATTATTCAAAAGACTGTCAAAAATAAAACTCCCTATGTACGTACCTTGCTGAGTTATAACTGTTGAAGTGTTTATGGTTATAATTTCACTTCCTAGCACCAGACTAACATTTTTATTTTTGGATAATTCTTCAATAATAAAATCATAAAATTTTTTTGAATCTATAGTTCTGTAGGGATTTTTTGTACATTCCATCAGAGCGGTTTGATTATTTGCCGATATACTAAATTTAGTCCAATTTTTTTTTTCACAATTTTCAAATTTATTGTTATTAAAATCCCAAAAAGACCAGTTTTTATCTTTTGTGTATTCTTTTCTTTTTTCAAGTATGCAGAGTGTTTTATTTACTAAGCAACCTTGTCTATTTAGTTCATATGCTAGGGACAAACCAGATAGACCACCTCCTAAAATTATATAATCAAAGTCTTTCATTTAAATTTATTTCCTTGTTAATAATAGTGAGGAGATTAGTTTTAAATTTTATGTTGCGTCTAAGTATCATTAAATGAAAAAAATCAAATATTGCTAAAATAGTTTGAATACATTTTTGTAATTTAGACACATAAATTTTTCCAGAAAAATTGTATTTATCAATATTTCTTTTTTTTAATATCTCTCTACCAATCTGCCTATAAACTCTTCGCGCAACTAAAATTGCAAAACGATTATAAATAGGGATATCTTTTATAGACTCAAAGGAGTCTGAATATAAATTCTCGGAAATTTCAATTGTTTCTTTAATAGAACGAAAATCATGATTTATATAAAATCTATTTCTTTTTTTATCTTCAATAACATCTCTAGCTATATTAGTTAGTTGCATTGCTATTCCAAGATTAATAGCTCCTATTAAAGATTTTTTTTTATTTACTTTAAATATTTTGGCCATCATAAGACCAACTGTTCCAGCAACCCTGTAAGAGTATATAAATAAATCTTTTTTACTTTTAAATTGTATTTTTTTTTTTAGATCTGTTTCAACACCGTCAAAAAGATCTAAAATAATATTTTCAGAAAATCCTTCCTCCATTGTAAGATCAAGGAAATTTTTAATTATGGATTTGGATTTGTTTCTTGTTTTAAAAGTATGTTTAAATTGTTTGAATTGTTTTTTTTTAAAACTTAAGCTTTTATCTTGATCACAAATATCATCGAGTGTTCTACAAAAACTATATAAAGTAGATGATTTTTGATATGCTTCTTTTGATAGAAAAAAACCAGCCCAATTAAATGATTTTGCATGTTTGGACAATAAACTGTGATTTTTTTTCATTACAAAAGTTCTTCAAGTACTTTGGCAGACGAAAGAACTCCTGGCATACCAGCACCAGGATGGGTGCCGGCTCCAACAAAAAAAAGGTTTTCAAAAATTTCTGATTTATTATGAAATCTAAAGTATGCGGATTGAGAAAATTTCGGTTGGATCGAAAATCCAGAGCCATGCAATGTTGAAAGTTCTTGTTCAAAATAATCTGGTGTTACATAAAAATCATTAATAATATTGTTCTTCAAATCTGGTAATATAGTTTTTTCCATTTTATCAATTACAAGTTCTTTAAACTTTTCTCCCTCTTTAGCCCAGTTAATACCTGATAGGTTATTTGGAACTGGAACTAGCACATAAAATGCATCATGATCTTTCGGTGCCATATTAGGATCTGTTGCAGAAGGCCTATGAAGATAAAAGCTAATGTCATCTGATAAAACTTTTTTTTCAAATATTTTTTTTAGATGTTCTTCGTATTGTTTTCCAAAAGAAATAGTGTGATGAGCAACATTTTCATATTTTTTTTTAGATCCAAAATAATAAACAAATAAACCCATAGAATAATCCATTCGTTTTATTTTTTGTTTAAAGAAAAAATTGTACTTTTTTTTACCAGTAATTAGATTTTTGTAGACATTTGGCGGATCAGAATTGCAAATAATGTAGTTGCAATTTAATAGCTCTCCATTATTTAATTTTACTCCTGTAATTTTGTTTTCCCCAGTTATAAATTCAACTACCTCTGAACTTTTCATTATTCTAATACCTTCTTCAACCATTAATTTTTCAAGTGCTTTTACAACATTACCAGTTCCACCCATGGCATAATGTATTCCCCATTTTTTTTCTAAAAATAAAATTAACGCATAGATAGAAGTGGTCGTAAATGGGTTCCCACCAACAAGAAGAGGATGCATACTAAATACCCTTCTTAATTTTTCATTTGAAATATATGTTGAAATTAATTGATAAACAGACTTGTAGCTCTTTAATTTTAGTAATGCCGGTACCTGTTTCAACATAAACCACACACTAGTAAATGGCTTGGTAGACAAATCAGTAAAACCTTTATTAAATATTTTCTCTGTAAATTTTACAAGTTTCGTATAGCTAAAAAAATCCTTTTTAGAAAATTTATTTATCTCTGATTTCATTTTATCTTCATCCCCAGAGTAATCAAAAGTGCTACCATCATCAAAAACAAATCGGTACCACAAATCCAAAGGTACAATTTTTACATAATTATTTATTTTTTTATTGAATAAAATAAATAGTTCTTCTAATAAATATGGAGCTGTAATTACAGTCGGACCAGCGTCATAAATAAAATCTCCTTTTATAAATACTCTTGCTCTACCACCAAGATCAGGATGTTTTTCAAGCAATGTAACTTCGAATCCTTTAGCCCTCATTCTTAGTGCAGCAGCAATACCGCCAAAACCAGAACCAACAACAATTAAATTTTTCTTCATTTTTTATATTATATCTAGTAGATAGTTTTACTATGAATAGCTTAAAAACAACAAAAAATTCTCCAGAAAAAATTTTTCTTGAGAAAGAAAAAAAATATTTTTGGTGCACATGTGGTCTTTCCGGAAAGCAGCCATTTTGCGATGGTACACACAAATCCGTAGAAGGACTGGCTTCATTGCATTTTGAGGTTGAGGAAAGTAAAGATTATTTTTTGTGCAACTGCAAAAAAACAAAAAACGCTCCCTTTTGTGATGGGTCTCACAAATAGTTAGATAGTTTTTTTTAAACCTTCCAAGCCCTCTTTGATATTTGCCAAATTAATATCCTCAAGCTTGTTTTTATCAATGGTTTGAGAGATGATTTTTTTTGCACTTTCGATAGCTATTATTGTAGATATTTTCTTTATTTCTTTTAATGCATTATTTTTTGATTGAACTATTTTTTTATTAATATTATTTTCTCTTGCTTTCCACATTGTATTAATTTTTTCTTCCATTAAAGCAGATTCTTCTTCGTTGAGCCTCGCAGCTCTAATTAAAATTTCCTCACACTCTTTTTTGGATTCTTCTAATTGATATTGGTATTTATTAAGTAAGTTGCTGCTTTCAATTTTTAAATTTTCAGCATCTTCAATTTTAGATTTTATTTCTTTAATTCGATTTTCAAGAACATCATTTATAATTCCTGGTATTTTTTTATAAATTAATAAAGCTACAAATAATACAAAAGATACGCCAACCCAAAATGTTGCGTCCATTAGTTAAGCCCTTTCAAATATTTTTTCGAAACTTCGTCAACAATGCTATTAGCGCTGGCGCTATTGACGTTGATATTGGTCACTGTAGTTACTAGTTCTTTAGCAATTTCTGTTGAAATATTATTAATGTTGTTAATAGCCTCTTTTTTGAAAGCATCGATTTCCTTATTTACCTGTTTTAGTTTTTCTTCTAATTTCTTATCAATTTCTTTTTTTTTATTTTCAAAATTATTTAATAAAACTTTTTTATTATTATTAATTAAATCTTGAGCTTCTTTTTTTGCATCAGATAGAAGCTTTAAATATTCTTGATATTTTTCTTCTGCTTGATTCTTTATTGAATTTGCTTGGTCGATATTATCGCTTATATGTTCATTTCTTTGCTCAATGCTGTCAGAAAGTCTTGGAAAAACTATTTTTTTTATTACTAAATATAAGAAAGCAAAAGTAATAATCAACCAAAAAACTTGGGTAAACCATGATGAAGGATTTAGTTGAGGCATCCCCGCTTTCTCTGCTGCTTGAGCAGCAGAGGTTATAAAAATAAATAATGTTACAAATTTAAACATTACCTATAATTAAAAAGCGAAAAGAATAATTAACGCGACAACCAAGCCAAATAAACCAGTTGCTTCTGCAAGAGCAAATCCCAATAATAAATTTGGAAATTGTTTTTGCGCGGCAGATGGATTTCTCATTGCTGCAGATAGGTAGTTTCCAAAAATATTTCCTATACCTAAGCCAGCCCCAGCTAACGCTATACAGGCTATTCCTGCTCCGATCATTTTTGCTGCTTCTACTTCCATTGTTTCCTCCTTTTTTGTTAATGATGTAAATTGAGTGCATCATTTAAATAAATGCACGTTAATATTGCAAAAACATATGCCTGAATAAATGCAACGAGCAATTCCAAGCCAGTTAAAGCAACCGCAAAACCTAGTGGCAACCATCCACCAAGAATACCTAAGCTAACAACAAAACTTCCAAAAACTTTTAGCATGGTGTGACCAGCCATCATATTTGCAAATAATCGAACAGATAAACTAACCGGTCTGCTAAGGTAAGAAATAAGTTCAATTACGATAATTAGAGGTAATAAAAAAACTGGTACCCCTGATGGAACAAAAAGTTTTAAATAAGAAATTCCATGCTTGGCAAAACCAACTATTGTTACTCCAATGAAAATAAAAAATGCCAAAGCAAATGTTACAATAATGTGACTTGTTACAGTAAAGGAGTATGGAAGCATTCCTAATAAATTTGCTACCAATACAAATAAAAATAAACTTAGTATAAAAGGAAAGTAAGGCCTTGCATCTTTGCCAGCAGTTTCGCTTATCATCTTCGATACAAACTCAAATGCCATTTCCGCAATAAGCTGAATTTTGTCAGGCACTAAAGATTTTTTTTGAGTTGCCCCAATGAAAAATAGTGAAATAATGGATACTGTTAACACCATAAATAAGCTTGAATTAGTGAAGGAAAGATCAAAATTTCCTATTTGAATTTTAGGACCAATTGAATGAACTTCAAATTGGCTCATCGGGTTTGTAGCCATATATATAAAATCTAGTCCTTATTAATCATTTTAGAACTTCGTACAACATTTATAATTCCCGCAACTGATCCTAGAAAAAAAAGAAAAATGAGGAAAAATGGCTGGGTTTTAAACAATTTATCTATGTAATATCCTATTAAACTTGCGACAAATACAGCAGCAACCATCTCGCTACTTAGTTTCATGGCCATACCTAGAGATGAGCTTGATTTTGAACTAGATTCTTCTTTTTTCGTCTTTAAACTTAATTTTTTTATTTTTTTTTCTAGGTCTTTAATGTCGTTCATTTAAAATTTGTTAATTATTTAAGCGACCATTTCTTCTGCTTTTTCTAAATCAACAGCGACTAGCTGACTAACGCCTCTTTCTGCCATTGTGACTCCATACAATCTATTCATTCTAGACATGGTTAGTGCGTGATGTGTAATAATAACAAATTTTGTATCAGTTATACTTGATAGTTCATCTAACAATGAACAAAATCTAGTTACATTCGCGTCGTCTAAGGGCGCATCCACTTCATCGAGAATGCAAATGGGGGAAGGGTTTATTAAGAAGACTGCAAATATTAATGCCATAGCTGTTAGAGCTTGTTCTCCACCAGAGAGCAAAGTTATAGATTGTAATTTTTTACCAGGTGGACTCACAAGTAGTTCCAAACCTGCTTCAAGTGGATCATCCGATTCTATAAGTTCAAGTCTTGCATTTCCCCCGGCAAAGAGTTTTGTGTAAACATCATTAAATTTTCTACTAACTTTTTCAAAAGCATCCAATAATCGTTCTCTTCCTTTCTGATTTAGATCGTTAATTGAGCCCTTAAGTTTTTGTATACCCTGAACTAAATCTTTTCTATCATTCATCATTTTATCAATTTGATTTTGCAGTTCTTGAGTTTCATTATCAGCCCTAAGATTGACAGCTCCCATTCTTTCCCTTTGGTCTTTAAGTTTTTGGATTTGATTCTCAATTTTATTGGTTTCAATATTTTCTTCAATGTCTATACCCGCAAATACAGGCAAGTCTTCAATACTATTTTTAAAGTCACTTAAAGATTTTAGTTCAATCTCTTTTTTCTTTTCTTTTAATCCTTCAATAATAGTTTGTGCTCTTACTTTTCTTTCTGTAATTTGTAAAATAATACCATTGATATCATATAGCTTTTGATTAATTGATTTAACGGAATCTTCTTTGCTATCCAATTGCTCATTAATCTGAAGTATATCTTCTTCAACATTCTTTATATTTTGAACATAAGTACCTTTTTTTTCTGCGATTGTTCCAGGCTTTATTTCTTCTTTAGCTAAAATTGCTTCTCTATCCTTAATTCTACCACTTAATTCTTCAAATTTTTTTTCAGAGCTATTTTTTAAATCTATCCAATTTTTTATTTCACTATCGATATTTTTTAACCTTTCTTTTCTCTTAAGATTTTCTTGCTTTAAAGTTTCGTGTTTGCTTAATCTTGATGCGTATTTTTCCTGAAGTTCAGAAATAATTTTCAGTTTATTAAGAAAATCTTCTTTGAGTTTATTGGTTAAATTAGAATTTAGATTGGCCTGGGGTTCCGCCGCTTCTAAATCAAAGTTAATTTTTTTTATTAAATTTTCTACGATTGTTAAATCATTATAATATTCAGTGATTTTTCCTTTAAATGTGGAGGTATCGAGATTATCAATTGTTTCTACCTCATTTTTTAATTTAAGGTTTATATTTTGAATTTGAACTGATAGCTGATCAATTTTATTTTTGATTATTCCGAATTCAAATCCACCGATTTGAGAAAATATTTTTTCAGATAAATCGTTTAAGATTGATTGTTCTTTGCCAAGCTCACCTAATGTTTCTTTGTACGCTTTTTCAGCTTTTTCTTCTATTTCTGAAGAATTTTGTTCCAACTCAACAACGTCAGATCGTTCATTAGACAAACGTTTTTCATTAGAAGAAGAGTCGTTGATAATTTGTTTTTCTCTATCAATATCTATACTTATTTGTTTAATTTCTTTTTTAATTTTTTCTATTTCGTTTTTGGCCCTGCCTTCTTCTTCATTAATCTGCTCAAATTCAAGATTGAGTCTTTGAAGTTTTGCATTTAATTGAGCATTCGTATCCCTCAAAGGAGCTATTTTTTGACTTTCTTCTTTAAGAGCATTTTCGTTAAAGTTTTTGTCAATATTTACGGCACTAATTTCATCCTCTACCTCACCAAGTTCTGTCTGAGCATCTAATATTGATTTTTCAATTTCTTTAAATTGAAAAAAAACAAGTTTTGCCTCTAAATGTTGAATTTCATTAGAGATATTTTTGTACTTCGATGCCTCCTCAGCTTGCTTAAGCAAACTTTTGAGCTGATTTTCTATTTGCTTCATTATGTCATCTGCTTTTTTCAAATTATTTTCAGCAGCGGTAAGTCTCAATTCTGCCTCATGTCTTCTTACATGAAGACCACCAATACCAGCCGCTTCCTCTAAAATAGCTCTTCTGTCAGTTGGTTTTGCAGTCACTAGTGACCCCACTCTTCCTTGACTTACCATGGATGGTGAGTGCGGACCGGTAGAAAGGTCGGCAAATAATATCTGAATATCTTTAGCGCGCACTTCTCTTCCATTTAAATAATATTTTGATCCCTTATCTTTTTCTATTTTTCTTCGAACTTCTATCTCTGGCATATCTTTAAATTGAGGTAATCGATTATCGTTCTCTAGTTTTAAAGCTACCTCGCATAAATTTTTTGATGGTCTAGAAGTTGTACCTGAAAAAATGACGTCCTCCATTCCAGATCCCCGCAAACTTTTTGCTGATGTTTCTCCCATACACCATCTCAAAGACTCAACAATATTTGATTTTCCACACCCATTTGGACCAACAATTCCTGTCAATCCATCCTCAAAATAAAATGTAGTTTTATCTGCAAAAGATTTAAAACCAATAACTTCAAGTTGTTTGAATTTCATTTTTTAATTTATTTTTTCTATATATTTAGAAATAGCAGAGATTGTATAATCTCCGTTATATTTTTTATTATTAATAACTATTGTGGGTGTAGCATTAATGTTAAATTTTTTTTGTGCTTCAATTCTTGTTTGTAATACAAACTCCTCATTTTTTGGATCATTTAGACAAGAATTGAATATTTCATTACTGATTCCAAGATCTGATGATATTTTCTTAAGTTTTTGGTTAATCTCTTCGATACTCGAACCAGAGGCCCATTCTGATTGTTGTAAATAAATAGTATCATGAAACTTTAGTTTGTTCTTAACTGGAATGCATTTTTCAATTTTAGAAGCATTAAGAGCAGCCAAATCAAGTGGAAAATCTTTTAAAGTAATTTTGGCTCGACCAGTATCGGTGTATTTTTTAATTAAATCAGGAAGAATATTTAAGTGTAGTTTTGCACAATAAGGACACGTGAATGAAGAAAAAATTTCGATACTAATTGCCGAATTCTCCCTTCCTATAGTGTGGCTATTTAGTTCAATAGCTATTGTTTTGTTATTTAATAAAAATAGCAACAAAATAGCTTTTATTAGAAGTTTACTAGTCTTCATTTTTGAAAAAATTTTTAAATGCATTTTTTAAACTTTCATTTTTGATTAACTTAATTTTATTTGATAAACTTTCATTTAAAGCGGGAGCTTTGTTTGCAGTATCATTTTTTAATTTACTAATTTTATAAGCATTAATAATAACTTTGTTAATAAACTGATATCCAAAATAAGAGTTTAGTTTTTCAATTATATAATCTCTGGAATAATCAATCTCAATGATATGCTCTTTGGGAACACTTAAAAACAATGTTTTATCACTATTTATTGAACTTTGTTTAATTTTTTCCGGAACAGATATGGATGAAATTTCAGTGCCAACAATATCGCTCCATTTTGATTTGACGTCGTCAAACGAATTTTTTTGCGAGTTGATAATTTTTCTTACGTCTTTGGGAAGAACCGATTTGATTGGCTTAAGTCCTTGATATACTTTGTGTTGAATAAATTTATTCATTAATTGATATGAGCCAAATATTATCAAAAAAAATTATTGCATGGTACCAAAAACACCAAAGGCAATTACCTTGGAGAGTTTATAAAAGTTCATCTGATAGAGATTACAGGGTCTTGCTAAGTGAAATAATGCTTCAACAAACTAAGGTTTCTACTGTGATACCTTATTTTAATAAGTTTTATAAAAAATTTTCAACAATCAAGTCTCTTTCAAAATCTCGTATTACGAGTGTATTAAAACTCTGGCAAGGGCTTGGTTATTACCAAAGAGCAAGAAATTTGCATCAAATAGCAAAAATTGTATCACAGAAATTTGGGGGAAAATTACCCGATTCCTTTTCTGATCTTAAAAATTTACCTGGAATTGGCGATTATACGGCATCTGCAATTTTATCAATTGCAAAAAACAAACCATTCATAGGAATTGATGGGAACGTTAAGCGAGTTATTTCTAGAATTTTTTTTATTAATTATGACAGTAAATTAATTTTTAATATTGAGAAAAAATTAAATTTAATGAAAGTAAAAATTGGATCTAGTGATCTTATGCAGGGCCTGATGGAGTTAGGAGCTTTAATATGCCTAGTAAAAGAACCCATGTGTAAATTATGCCCGCTGAAAGCAGACTGTATTTCTTATAAAAAAAATATGTTTGTCCTTAAAAACAAAACACGAACAGTTGTTAAGAAGTATTTTTACGCTTTGTATGCTCAGAAAGGTAGTAGAATATTATTCACTTTAAATAATAATTTTAAATTTTTGAGTGGCCTAATTAATTTACCATTAATTGAATCTAAAAATAAAAATTATGGAACAATTATTAAAAAAAATTTTAAAAAGGCAATCGTAGCAAATATAATGGATAATTCATTTAATTATAGAATGTCAAATTTTATAATGTATATAAAAATTTTAAAGATAAAAAAAATTATTTTCGATAAAAAAAAATATTTTTGGTTAGAAAAAAAAAATTTGAAGAATTTTACAGTATCTATTTTGGCACAAAAACTTTTGCAATTTGCTACTAAATATGAACAATAAAATTTCAGTTGGAATTATCGGAGGTGGAATAGCTGGCCTAGTTTTTGCTAATTTCTTAAAAAATGACAAAAAATTTCATATAACAATTTTTGAAAAAAATAAATATTTAAACGTTAGCGCAAGTGGAATTCAACTGTCTAACAATGCAACAAGAATTCTTAATAAAATAAAATTTAATGAAATAGATAAAAATCTTTTTTCCAAAATTGAGCAAGTTCGAATTTATGACTATCAAAATAAAAACATTATAAGTAAATTAAGTTTAATAAATTTTAGTTCTAATTTTGATTACTTATGTCTTGATAGAAACGTACTTGTTAATTTTTTAACAAATCAAATTACTGAGAACGTAAACCTTTTTCATAGAAAAGCAGTACAAGTAAAAAATAATCACATTGTATTCACAGATGGTTATGCGCAGAAGTTTGATTTTATCATTGTAGCTGATGGAATGTTTTCTAAAATTAGAAATCAAATCTACAAATCTGATTCTTTGCAAAAGAAAAGAATTACTGCGTACAAAGGCCTATTACATAGTAATCAAATTGAAAACTCGTCTAATGTTGAACTTTTTTTAGGAAATAATAAACATTTTGTTTTTTATCCAATTAATAAAAAAGGGGATTTCAGTTTTACGGGAATTTTTAATTTGCAACCTGTCTATTCAGATTTAGATTATCACTATCCAGGTAATGTTACGGATCTTTTAAAAATTGCGGGAGATGCTCATGAAGATATTCAGCAAATAATTTCTTCAGCTAAAAATATTTACCAATGGCCAATCTATACACATAGTAAAATAGAATTTGGAAAAAAAAATATTTTTATTATTGGCGATTCATCTCATGCTATGGTTCCTTTTCATGCTCAAGGGGCAGCACAATCAATAGAAGATGCGTATTGTCTCGCAAAACTATTTCAAAATAATATATTTTCGGCTGAATATTTTAGAACAAAAAGATTAAGCAGAGTTTCTATGATTATATCTAAATCAAATCAAAATTTATTTACTTATCATCTAAGTAACCCTTTTATGAAAATAATAAGAAATTTTTTTATAAAAATAATATGTAGATATAGTTATATTTCTAATTTATTTTTTGGGAAAATCTTTAATTACGATTTTAAAAATTAGATTTAGACCTTATTTTTTGTCTTAAGTAATCTATAGGTTTTAATTTTCCTTCAATATTAAAGTGCCAGTACGACCAGCCATTGCATGAGGGAGCACCTTCTAATTCAGCTCCTACTTTATGAATTGATCCTACAATGTTTTTGCAGCCTATGCTTCCATCAGCCATGACTTTTGCAGTATATTTTTTTTTAAAATCATACAGACTTAATCCAGGCTCTATAATCCCGCTTTCTACTAACATGCCAAAAGGTATTCGCTTTTCATTTCTTTTTTTCTCAATAGTTTTTAAATAATCATCTTCAATGGGTCTTACATTGTCTATTCTTTTTTTTGCAACTTCTATATATTTTCTTTCTTTTTCTATTCCGCAGAAATTTCTTCCTAATTTTTTTGCTACTGCACCGGTTGTTCCACTACCAAAAAAAGGGTCTAATATTAAATCTCCCTTATTGCTAGTCGATAGAATAACCCTGTATAATAATGCTTCTGGTTTTTGTGTACTATGCGCTTTTTCCCCATTAGTCTTGCATCTTTCATTTCCGTTGCAAATTGCCAAATCCCAATCAGATCGAACTTGTTTATCATCATTAAAACATTTTAATGAATTATAATTAAATGTGTACTTCGACTTTTGCTCTTTAGCTGCCCAAATTAATGTTTCGTGAGCATTAGTAAAACGTGTTCCTTTAAAGTTCGGCATTGGATTTTTTTTATTCCAAATGACATCATTCAAAACCCAAAAGTTTAAATCTTGTATTATTTTGCCAACTCTAAAAATATTATGATAGGTTCCAATAACCCAAATACTTCCATTTTTTTTTAAAACTCTTTTACATTCTTTAAGCCATTGAGATGTAAATTCGTCATATTGATTAAAAGAAGAAAATTGATCCCATTTGTCATTAACCGCAGAAACTTTACTGTTATCAGGTCTTTGTAATTCTTTGTCTAATTGAAGATTGTATGGTGGGTCCGCAAATACCAGGTCAAATGTCTCGTCAGGAATATTTCTTAAAACTTCTATAGAATTCCCCTGCAGAATCTTATTTATGAAGGAATTTTTAGCCATATTTATATTCAACTTGGAGTAGAATAAACTTTAAACAGCTTTTAAAGTCAATTGGCTAAAATCAAAGATTAGTTACATTTTTATTTTTTAAACAACATCTTGTGTATTGGAGCAAAAGTTTTTCTATGTAGAGGAGTGGGACCGTACTTTGCAAGAGAAATCATATGTTGTGAGGTTCCATAACCAGAATTCTTATCCCAACCATATTCTGGAAATTGTTTAGAAAGTAAGCACATGTACTTGTCCCTAATAACTTTTGCAATAATTGATGCAGCTGCAATTGACGGATAAATACTATCTCCATTTACGAAAGTTTTGATATTTTTATTTTCTTTATCAAAGCTAAATGTTCCATCAACAAGAATACTGGCATCTTTTATATTTATTTTTTTTACGGCTCTCTTCATAGCAAGTAAAGATGCTTGTAGTATATTTATTTTATCAATTTCTTCCACAGTCGCAAGACCAATAGAAAACTTAGAAAATGAAATTATCCTATTAAAAATTTCAGACATTTTTTTTTTAGATAATTTTTTAGAATCATTTATTCCTTTTAAACAAATATTTTTTGATAAAATTACAGCAGCTGCAAATACCGGTCCAGCTAATGGACCCCTTCCAACTTCATCAACTCCTACAATAATTGAATTAATTTTATTTTCTCTAGAAAAACTAAACACAATTAAATATTAAACTCTACAATTTTCTGTTGAAGTATTTGTAAATCTTTCCATGAATTTTTTTTTTGATTGGGTTGCTTGATTAAAAAATTAGGATGGAAAGAAGCGATAACTTCAGCACTAAAATCTTTCTGTTTATACTGAATCCATTGGCCTCGATTTTTAATTAATGAATATTGATTTTCAAATAATATTTCTAAAGGCAGAGATCCAAGTAAAAAAATAATTTTTGGTTTAATAATTTCAATATGCTCCTGCGTGAATTTTTTTAATAGACTTTTTTGATTTAAATATTCTTGTTTATTTTCTTCTAAATAAAAATGAACAATGTTTGTTAAGTAAACATTATCAGTTGAAAGAGAAATTGCACTTAACATTTTGTTTAGCAAAACTCCACTTTCATCAGAAAAAATACTATTATTTTTTTTATCATCTAGACTGGGAAAGTCACCGATAATCATTATTTTTGAATTTATTTTGTTATTAGAAAATTGAATATTATTTTTATGTAAGTAAAATTTATTGTAATTTTTTTCAATTTTTTTTATTAGAGTTGCAATTTTTTGATCCTGAGAGAGGCTTAAATTAGCAGACATTTCCCTATAAATTAAACTGTCATAGACGCCTGTAGAATGGTAATATTGTCTAAGACCATCGTTAAAATGTTTTTTTAAATTTTTTATAGCCATGATACCCAAGTTAAAATCTATCTTTATTATCTGTATATTTTCATTTTTTATTTATTCAAGTTCTGCCAATTCATCTTTTTTTAATTTGAACAATTCAAGCGTAGTCTCAGACTATATCTCAAATTATTTAAAAGGATCAGTATTAATAAATCAAAATCAGTATTCAGAAGCTAATATTTATTTTTCAAAAATTAAAAAACTTTCCAATACTCACCCTAGCTATAACTTTCAATATATATTCTCTCTAGTGATGAGTGGCAAAATAGCAGAGGCCAACTCAATAATAACAAGTCTTGATAAGCAATATAGAGATAACGATTTATTTCAATTAATAGAAGGTGTTTATTTGATAAAAAATAGAAATTTTTTTTTGGCAAAAGAAAAATTTAAAAATTCAGGCAATAGTAGCCCTTTATTTATAGAGCTTAACAATTATATAAATCTGTGGCTAGAAGCTGAAAATTCTCCTGAACAAGAATTAAAAATTAAAAAAATTAAAACTATATTTTCTAATATAAAATTAATTCAGAGCTTCTTAATATATGATTACATCGGAAATGATAATTTGTATAAAAAGACAAGTCTAGAGATTTTAAAACAACCAGATTTAGGACGTTATCACTTTTTTCATAGTATTTTCTTAATAAAAAAAAATAAAATTCAAGAAGCTACAAAAATTATTGAAAATCAACTGTTAGAAAATCCTAATAATTTATTAATGAAACAAAGTTATGTCTCTTTAAAAAATAATAATTTATCTTTCTTTACTAATAATTACGACTCGAAAAATGTAAATCATGGCATTTCTGAACTTTTGTATTTATTTGGAAATGTATTACAGCAACAAAACCAAATTGAATTATCAAAACTTTTTGTATCTCTCTCTGATTATTTAAATCCTAATTTTATTTCTAATAAACTTTTAAATTTAGAAAATTTTATGTTAGAAGACTCAAATTATTTTAATTATGAAATTGCCGATACTATTGAAAATTTAGGTAGTGAATTCTTTTGGTATATTAATTTCAATAAATTAATTCATGAAGAAAAAAAAATACAAACAAAAAATGCCAGCTTAATTAACATTTTAAAAAAAAAACAAGCGGATAGTAATTTTTTTGTATTTTCTAAATTAATAGATTTGGCCAATTACTATCGAAGTAATAAAAATTACAAAATATCACTTGAATATTACGAAAGGGCAGAACAAATTGCATTACCCAAAGAGCTTGATTGGAAATTTTATTATTACAAAGGTATTTGTAATGAACGACTTGGAAATTTCGATAATGCTGATAAAAATTTTTTAAAGTCTTTGCAACTCTCACCTCAAGAATATGTTGTTATTAATTATCTGGCATACAGCTGGTTAGAAAGAGGAGTCAATATAGATAGAGCTAAAAAGATGCTGTATGATGCAGTAGAATTAAGCAAATGGGAACAAGGCTATATTATCGATTCGCTAGGGTGGGCATATTATTTATCTAGTAACTTTAGTGAGGCTGAAAAATTATTGCAATTAGCCTACGAGAAAGCTCCATACGAACCAGAAGTTTACGATCATTACGGTGACGTACTTTGGAAAAATAATAAAAGAATTCAGGCACGATACGTCTGGGGCAATGCAATTAAACTTCCTCAAATTGATGAAGAGCGCACAAAAAAACTAAAAGAAAAATTAATGCATGGTATTAATTAAAAAAACTTATCTTCGTTCACCAGCAAAAATAAATCTATTTCTTAGAGTAATCAAAAAAATGTCAAATAGCTATCATGAAATTCAGAGCCTTGTTTCTCATATTAATCTTTATGATGAAATATCGATACACGAAACAAATAGCAGAAAAACTATTGTAAAGTTTAGAGGAGCATTCGCTAAATTTACTTCTGATAAAAATAATTCTATTCTTTCAACAATTACTTTACTTAAGAAGCTATGTAAAAATATTAGATATAAAAATTTTGTTGTTACAGTAAAAAAAAATATTCCTGTAGGATCTGGTTTAGGTGGTGGAACCTCAAATGCAGTTACAATATTTCAGTATTTAATGAAAAAATTTGATTTAAAAATAGATAAAAAAAATATTAATAAAGTATACCAACTGATTGGCGCTGATTCTAAAATATTTAATAACTCTAATTCAAAATTTGTATCAGGAAACGGTGATATTATTCAAGATTGCAAGTCTAAAATAAAATTAAATTTATTATTAATTTTTCCCAATCAGCCAAATTTTACAAGAAATGTTTACCAGAATAATAAAAAATTTAGTAAAAAATTAAATATAAATTATCTTAAAAAAATAATTAATAAAAATATTTTTAGTATATTTGATTTCGCGAATAATGATTTAATTGATGCAGCAATAAAATTAAATCCAGCAATAAATAAATTAATGACATATTTGCAAAGTCAAAATATTTGTGATTTTATTCAAATGAGCGGCAGTGGATCTTGCTGTTTTGCAGTTTTTAAAAGTAAGAAAATCCTTTTAAAATGCCAAAAATTAGTTAAAACTAAATATAGAAGTTATTGGACAGCAGTAGCTAAAACAATTACATAACTGCATACGTTGGGGCTTAGCCAAGCGGTAAGGCAACGGGTTTTGATCCCGTCATCCCAGGTTCGATCCCTGGAGCCCCAGCCAATTTTTTAGAATTTGTAATGAATTTAAATAAAATTCCAGAGGCCTTAGAAATTTTTAAATTGTTAAATCCAAACATGGAAAAGGTTATCAGTACTAGGTTTGTGGGAGGCTGTGTTAGAGATATCATATTAAAGCAAGATATAAACGACATTGATCTAGCTACAACGTTTCTTCCTAACGAAGTTGTTAAAATTTTAAAAAATAAAAATATTGAGTTTATTGATGTAGCTGCTCATTTTGGAGTAATTACAGCTATTGTAAATAGTATGAAGTTTGAAATTACTACGTTACGTAAAGATTTACTTCCAGATGGAAGGTATGCAAAAATAATTTTTACTGACAATTGGGAAGTCGATGCTCGAAGACGCGATTTTACCATGAATGCAATTTATTACAGTGTAAATGGTGTGAAAAAAAATGAAAATACTTTTTTTGATCCATTTAATGGAAAAGAAGATCTTATTAACGGAAAAATAAATTTTATTTCAGATCCTGAAATTAGCATTAAAGAAGATTATGTTAGAGCTTTAAGATATTTTCGTTTTTTCTTTTTGTATTCAAAATATGATCACGATCCTCAAGTATTAAATTTTATTTTTAATAATAAAGAGCATGTTAAGAAACTATCTAATAATAGATTGGAAAAAGAGCTGAGAAAAATTATGTCAATTAAAAACATAAAAAATATTTTAAAACAAAACAAATCTACAGAAAATTTTTTTAATTATATTTATCCTGGTTTTGACAAATTAATACCAAATACAAATTAAGTGATTAATATTTTCTTAATCTAGATATATTTTACGTCAATAATTTCAAAACTTTTTTCACCAGAGGGAGTTTCAATAGTTACAAAATCATTTTTTTGTTTACCAATAAATCCTCTTCCAAGAGGTGATTTGTAATAAATAAAACCATTTTTGACATCAGATTCATCCCTACCAACAATTTTGTAAGTATTTTTTTTATCTGTTTCTAAATCTTTGACAATAATAGTGCTTGCAAAGATTACTTTGATATCAGGTTTTATTTTGGTAATATCAATAACTTCAGCCATTGCTATAGAAGTTTCTAGTTCTTGAATTCTCTTTTCATTAAGGCCCTGCTCTTCCTTTGCAGCATGATACTCTGCATTTTCTTTAAGATCACCATGAGATCTAGCTTCTGAGATTGCTGCTACAATTTTGGCTCTAGTAACTTGTTTTCTTTCATCAAGCTCAGTTTTGATTTTTTCTAGCCCCTGAATTGTTATCGGTTCTTTTTCCATTTAGTTTAATTATTACCATGATGCCGAAGGTGGTAAAGACATAAATATAGCTTCAATGTTTCCATCAGTTGCTAAACCAAATTTTGTACCACGATCGAATAGTAAATTGAATTCAACATATCGAGCCCTTTTAATTAATTGTATTTTTTTATCACGTTCATTCCATTTATGTTTAGATTTTTTTTGAATAATGTTTTCTGCAATTTTTAAAAAAACAAGTCCAACATCTTTTGTGTAAGAAAAATCATTTTCCCAATTATTGGTATTTAGATAATCATAAAAAATTCCACCGTCACCCCTTGGCTCTTTTCTATGAGGAAGATAAAAATATTTATCACAATTAGATTTGTGTTTTTTGTAATAATTTTTATCATGAAGGTCGCAAGTTTTTTTTAATTCGCTATGAAAGTACTTTTTTTGCCTGTTATCAGCAATACACGGGGTTACATCCATGCCTCCACCAAACCATTCTTTAGAAGTTACTATGTATCGAGTATTAAAATGAAGAGATGGAATTTTAGGATTCTGAAAATGAGCTACTAGTGATATTCCAGCAGCCCAAAACTTGGAGCTTTTCTTCGTACCTGGAATTTTTTTTTTGAATTCAGAATTAAAAAAACCATTTACTACCGAAATATTCACCCCCACTTTTTCAAAAATTTTTCCGTTTCTTAGAATAGAAATCTCTCCACCACCCTCAGATTTTGTTTTAGATTTTTTCCATTTTTTTTGCAAAAATTTTATTTTTTTATCTGAATGTTTATTTTCTATATCTTCAAATTTTTCACATATTTGATTTCTCAAATCTACAAACCAAGATGAAGCTAATTTTTTTTTTAAAATAGTAGATTTTATTTTCATAAATTAATTTGTCTTAAAACTTCCGAGCCAACTATGGCTACAGAAGAAGCTATATTTAAAGATCTGACATTTTTAGTCATTGGTATAGTTAATTTATTTTTTATGTTGTCATGTATATTTTTTGGTACACCAGAGCTTTCTTTTCCAAAAATTAAAGTATCATTTTTATCGAAGATAAATTTTGTATAATTGTTCTGTGATTTTGTAGTAAGCAAAATTAATCTCGATTGTTTTTTTTTTAATATAAAATCATCATATGATTCGTAAAATTTTAGGTTACAGTTATTAAGATAATCTAAATAAATTCTATTCATCTTTTTTTTATCAAAAAAAAAGCCGCATGGTTTAATAATTTCTAAATTAATACCTAGACACGCGCATATTCTTATTATTGCTGCCGTATTTTGTGGTATATCTGGTTGATAAAGGGCGATATTAATCATTTATTTAATTATTATGCGTCATTCTGAGTAGAATTATATTATTAATTTTTCCTATATACAGGAAACTTAGAAAATAAATATGAACGAAAATAAAAATAAAGATAAATCTACAAGAAGAGATTTTTTAACAACGGTAACCGCTACAGTTGGCGCTGTTGGAGTTGGAGCCGCTGTATTTCCTATTATAAATCACATGAATCCAGATTCTTCAGTTAAGGCCTTAGCTTCTATCGAGGTGGATATTTCTGGGGTAAATGAAGGTCAGGAAATAACCGTTCTTTGGAGAGGAAAGCCAGTTTTTATCAAAAGGAGAACTAAAGAGGATATTTTAAAAGCTAAAGAAACAAAAATGGCAGATTTAAAAGACCCCCAAGAAGATAAAGCTAGAGTTATAAAAGAAGAGTGGCTAGTAGTTATTGGAGTATGTACTCACCTAGGTTGTGTGCCTGCAGGAGGACAGGGCGATTATTCTGGATGGTTTTGTCCTTGTCACGGATCTCATTACGATACTTCAGGAAGAATTAGAAAAGGCCCAGCACCTACAAATTTAGAAGTTCCAAAATACGAATTTGTTGGTAGCGATAAAATTAAAATAGGTTAAAGGATTAAAATGAGTGCTGACAATTTAGAACAAAAATATAAACCAGTTCATACTAATAAAACTGGAGGATCTCCATTTACAGGAATAACTGGATGGATAGATAACAGACTTCCAGTCATACGAATGTTCAAGCATGAGTATTTGGATTTTCAAGTTCCAAAGTCTCTTAGTTACTTTTGGAGTTTTGGAGGAATTTTAACTATATGTTTGATACTTTTAATTATTACAGGACTGAGTTTGGGAATGCACTATAAACCTGACACGAAATATGCATTCGATTCTGTAGAAAAAATTATGCGAGATGTCAATTTTGGGTGGCTTATTCGCTATGCTCATGTGAATCTGACCTCATTTTTCTTCATAGCAGTCTATCTACATATATTTAGAAGTTTGTATTATGGCTCATATAAAGAACCAAGACAGTTAATGTGGTTGATTGGAATTGTTATATTTTTCTTGATGATGGCCACTGCTTTTCTTGGCTACACATTGCCTTGGGGCCAAATGAGTTTTTGGGGAGCCACAGTTATAACAAATCTTTTTTCAGCCATTCCTTTTTTTGGGGAATCTGTAGTTACTTGGTTGTGGGGTGATTATTCTGTTGGTGATGCAGCTTTAAACCGTTTTTATGTTTTGCATTGGTTGATTGCTTTTTTAATAGTTGGCGTAGTTGTATTTCATGTAATAGCACTTCACATTGTTGGTTCGAATAATCCTTCAGGAATCGAGCCAAAGGATACAAGAGATACAGTTTCTTTTTCTCCATTTACAACAAGTAAAGATTTAGTTGGTATGTTGGTTTTTTTATTAATTTTTGTTGCTGTTATGATGTATGCTCCAAATTATTTAGGACACCCAGATAATTATATTCCTGCAAATCCATTAGTTACACCACCGCACATTGTTCCAGAATGGTATTTTTTACCCTTTTACGCAATTTTAAGAGTCATACCAGATAAGTTAATGGGGGTCATAGCAATGGTGGGTAGTATTGCTGTATTGGGTCTGTTGCCTTGGCTAGATTTCAGCCGAGTAAGATCCTGCGTATTTAGACCGATATGGAAGCAGTGTGTATTTTTGTTTGTACTAAATTTTTTCGTACTTATGTACATCGGAGCGGCACCGGCAGATGGAATTTATGTAGTAATAGGTAGAATAGCCACAGCATTTTATTTTGCCTTTTTCTTTATCCTTGCTCCGCTGGTGGCTGCCACAGAAAAACCACTGCCCATGCCCGAAAGCATTCACGAATTTGAAAATTGGAAAAAACAAGGAAAAATTAAAACAATAAATATTTTCAGTAAATAAATTATGAAAACTTTTTTTTTAAAAGTTAACTTTATTTGCATATTACTTATTTTCGCCTTTATTTCTAATATTTTCTATTCTAAAGAAGCGCAAGCTGAACTTTTAAAGCCTAACTGGTCATTTGAAGGATTTTTTGGAACATTTGATAGGGCTTCATTACAAAGAGGTTTTCAAGTTTACAAAGAAGTTTGTGCATCTTGTCATTCCATGAGTCTTGTTAGTTATCGAAACTTAGGAGAAAAAGGAGGACCAGAGTTTACAGAAGAAGAGGTCAAAGCAATTGCCTCACAATATGAAGTTACAGATGGACCAAATGCTCAAGGTGAAATGTTTACTAGACCTGGTAGGCCATCTGATAAGTTTAAAAGTCCTTATCCAAATGAAAATGCATCCAGATCTGCAAATGGGGGAGCCTATCCGCCAGATATGTCCGTGCTAGCTAAGGCGAGACCTGGAGGTGCTGATTATATTTATTCTGTGTTGATGGGTTATGAGGAAAAAGTTCCTGAAAATATTAAATTAGAAGATGGTGTTTATTATAATAAATACATGTCCGGTAATAAAATTAGAATGTCTAAGCCGTTAAGTGATGGGTCAGTAGAGTATTCGGATGGCACGAAAGCTTCAGAGCAACAAATGGCAAAAGATGTAACTTCTTTTATGATGTGGGCTGCAGAACCTCATTTAGAAGTTAGAAAAAAATTAGGTTTTAAGTCTGTTCTTTATTTATTAATTCTTACAATTTTAGTTTATTTAATTAAAAAGAAAATTTGGTCACGTATTGAATCTAAAGTGTAAGATATCTCCATCTTTAACTAAATAATCTTTTCCTTCAACTCGTAATTTTCCTTTGTCGCGAGCACCAGCCTCACCGTTGTATTGTATAAAATCTTCATAACCTATTGTCTCTGCTTTAATAAATCCTTTTTTAAAATCAGTATGAATTACTTCAGCGGCATCCGGCGCTTTGCAATTGGTTGGAATTGTCCAGGCTCTAGTTTCTTCAGGACCAGCAGTAAAATATGTGCTTAAGTTGAGAGCTTTGTAGCTTGATCGAATAACACGATCTAGTCCAGTTTCAATAATGTTTAGTTCTTTCATAAATTCCAATGCTTCGGCTTCACCCAGCTCTGTAATTTGCTGCTCTATCTCAGCCGATATATTGACAACTTCTTCATCTTTGAATCTACTTTTCACAATTTCAGTATATTGATTTCCAGTAGAAATACTTTCTTCTCCAGTATTGCAGACAATAATTTTTGGTTTTAATGTTAATATAGAAGCACTATTTAATATTTTAGAATCAAATTCATTTCTTAAAAAATAAGGATTCTTTCCTTCTTTTAAGCATTCATAAGATTTTTCGATTAGTTTTGTAAGTTCTTCATTCTCAATAATATTTTTATTTTTTTTCCCAATTCTTTTTTCCAAAGAATCTAAATCTGCCAGCATCAATTCTGTTTCAATAATTTCAAAATCCCTAATTGGGTCTACAGTTTTGTTAACATTTTGTATTTCATCTGACTCAAAGCAACGCAAAAGATGAACAATCGCATCTACTTCTCTAATATGGGATAAAAATTTATTACCCAAACCTTCACCTTTTGAAGCGCCAGCAACTAAGCCCGCTATGTCTACAAAAGTAATTAATGTGGGAATAATTTTCTTAGAATTTGCAATTTTGCTTATTTTTTCAATTCTAGCATCAGGAACAGCTACCACACCTATATTTGGTTCTATGGTACAAAATGGAAAATTTGCTGCTTCAGCATTTTTAGACTTGGTTAATGCGTTAAACATTGTAGATTTTCCAACATTGGGCAAGCCTACAATTCCAACTTTAAATCCCATCAAATATTACTTTTACTTGAAAAGTTATCTAAATCTCGTTGCATCAAAAGATGAACATTATCTAATATTTTTTTTATTGAGATATTAACAGTTTCTATCTCGTCAATTGTAAAATCATTTAAAACGTGGCTATCAACTAATTCTTTTTCTCCAGGATGACCAATTCCAATTCTTATTCTGTAAAAATTTGGACCTATGGCATCCTCAATTGATTTGATCCCATTATGACCACCAGATGATCCTCCAATTTTACATCTGATTTTTCCCAAATCTAGATCTAAATCATCATGAAATACAAAAACATTTTTGGGAATAATTTTGTAGTAATCCTGAATTTCTCTAATGCAGGTACCTGAATTATTCATGAATGTTAGAGGCTTTACTAATATTAATTTTTGTTTGTCAATTTCACCATTGGTTAATAATCCTTTAAATTTTGGTTTTTGTTTAGATAAATTAAATCTCTTATTAAGATTATCAATAATCATGAAACCAATATTGTGACGATTATTTTTGTGTTTGGGATCAGGATTTCCTAAGCCAACAAATAAGAACATCTACTATTTCTTTTTATCAGCAGGAGCTTTGTCTTCTTGAGTTTTTGCGTCTTTTTTATCCGCAGCTCCATCTGCACTAGCAACAGCACCCTCAGCGCCTTCGGTTCCCTCAGCAACAGCTTCAGCAGCAGCTGGCTCCGGCTCTTTAACAACAGTAGGAGCTGCTACTGTTGCTATAGTAAAATCTCTATCTAGAATTGTTGGTTTAACATTTTCAGGAAGTTTAACAGCAGATATGTGAATACTTTCATTAATTTGTTTTTCGGCTAGATCGACAATTAATTCGGAAGGTATCTGATCTGCAGGACAACTTAATTCAACTTTTCTTCTAACAATGTTTAGAACACCCCCCATTTTTAGGCCAGGACAAATATTTTCGTTTATAAATTTTACAGGTATCCAAACAATAACCTTCGTTCCGGCAGATAATGTTTGGAAATCTATGTGAATAGGTTGATTATTTAACTTATTAAATTCTATAGCTCTTGGTAAAACTTTATAATCTTTTCCACCTACTTTAATCTCAATTACTTTACTCATAAAATTTCCAGACTTTAGAAATTTTTCTAAAGAGTTTTTTTTAATTGATAAATTTAAATTCTGATCTATGTCGCCATAAAGCACACCAGGCACAAAACCGTCTAATCTTAATTTTTTAACGTCAGCTTTAGTTTTTGTTTCTCGGAGGTTTACTTCTAATGTATTTAAATTTTTTTCCATAGGAGAGGAGGTTGTATAGCACCAGGGGTATAAACTCAAGAATTCTTTATAAAAAAAGTTATTTTTTTTATTTAAATAACTTAGAAACTGACTTGGACTCCGATATTCTATTCATAGCTTCCCCAAATAGAGCTGCAATACTTATAACTTTAATCTTAGAACCTTTAATTTTTTTATAATTGTCTATAGAATTTGTAACCACAAATTGCTTTATTTTCGATTTCTGTATTTTTTGTACCGCATCCCCACTCAGAACAGCATGAACAACATAGGCATAAACATTTTTGGCCCCTTTTTTTATCAAGGCTTCTGCTGCACTGCATATAGTTCCGCCGCTATCAACCATGTCGTCGATAATAATACATGTTTTTCCATTAACATTTCCAATAACGTTCATGACCTCGGATTTTCCTGGACCAGATCTTCTTTTGTCAATGATTGCAAGGTCAGCATTAAGCCTTTTTCCGATTGCCCTTGCTCTTTCAACACCGCCAACGTCTGGGGCGACACATACCAAGCTTTTAGATTTAATATTTTTTTTTATGTCCTTAACAAAAGTAGGAGCGGCAAAAAGATTATCAACGGGTATATCAAAAAAACCTTGAATTTGATTTGCATGCAAGTCTAAAGTCACAACTCTATTAGCTCCTGCGTTTGTAATCAAATTTGCAACTAGTTTGGCACTAATAGGTGATCTTGGTGTAACTTTTCTATCTTGCCTAGCATACCCAAAATAAGGAAGGACAGCGGTAATATTTTTAGCCGAAGCTCTGCGTAATGCATCTATACAGACTAACAATTCCATTATGTTATCATTAGCTGGATAAGATGTTCCTTGTATAACAAAGACTTCAGACCCTCTCATGTTTTCATTTATTTCAATATAGACTTCTGAGTCGGCAAATCGTTTGATGTTACTATTAACAATTTTGGTTTTTAGATACTTCGCAATTTCTTCGCTTAACTTAGGATTATTTGTGCCAGATACAATCTTCATTTATTTTTTATATACCCAACATTAAGGGTATTCAATGGTATTTTGAGATCAAGGATAGATTTCTACCATAATCTTTTTCTTCATTTAGCAGAGACCTTCGGTAGCTATAAAATAGGGATTTATTTACAAAAGTGTCTTTATTAATATCAAAAATATTAGACATGGAAATTTTAGCATTAGCTAGTTTTAATTTTATAAAATATCTCAAATTAAAATAAATCTTGTTATTTTTAAATAAGAAGCATTTTTTGAAATTTGTATTTGACGATATAAATTTATTATAAAAATCAGCTTTCACTTCATAACTATCCTGTGATATGCAGGGTCCTATGCATACTCTTATGTTTTTTGGCAAAATTTTATTTTTACGAAAAAGTGCAACAGCTTTTTGAATAATGTTTGAAAACGTACCTTTCCATCCTGCGTGAACACAACAAATGTAGTTATTATTTTGATCTACAAAAAGAATAGGTGCACAATCTGCAGTTAAAATGCCAATAGCAACGTTGTGTAGTTTAGTAAATATTCCATCGGCATCACCAATTTTTATTTTTTTTTGAATTTGTGAAAATTTTTTTAACCAAATAATTTTATTACTATGTTTTTGACTTACTAGACATAAATATTTTGAGCCTATTTTTTTTTTAACATAATCCAGATTTTTGTAGACATTTTTTTTTAAGTCTTTGGACCCAAGACCACAGTTTAAGGAATTATATATTCCATTTGAATTTCCATTTTTTCTGGAACAAAAACCGTGCGAAATATTTTTCTTATAGCTAAATTTTTTTGATTTAAATATCATATTGCAAATTTTGATTATTTTTATTCATTTTTGATACTATTAACACTTTAAACAAATCCCCCATTTGGGAAGGGTGTAGTAGTCTAGCAATAGAATTGCTTAATTTCTTACGTTCCATAGGATTTAAATTTTTTGCAGAATACTCAAATCGTTCTTTAATACCAAGTCTTTGTAAAAATTTCGACTGGGAAGTAAAATCTACAATATTCAGTTTGTAATTTTTAAATAATTTTATTAAATGAAAAAAATTTATTTGATATGTAATATCACTATCACCAATGTTTTCTAGTAATATTGCTTTTTTATTATTGTAAATGGCCTGAACGGTATCATTGCAGATTTCTGAATAATCTCCATAATCAATTGTTAAAAAAATAGAATTTTTACCCATTAATATTTTTGAAATATCTTTAATAATATTTTCTAGTTTTGGAGAAAATTCAATAAAAGTATTTATATCTAAGTTATAAATATTTTTAATTTGTTTCATCAAACTATCCTTTGGCTTTTTAAAAATGTAATCTAATTTATTAGCTGACTTGTTAAAAAAAATATTTTTTTCTAACCAGGTATTTTCTTTTTTAATTAATTGTTTTACAGGTAGAGCATCAAAAAATTCATTGCTAATAACTGCTAAATTTTTTTTTTTAAAATTCTTTAATTTTTTAATCCAAAAAATATTTTTTTTCCCTTTTAGTTTTATTCTCTGCTCTTTTTTTAATGAATCACTTGTTTCTAAAAGAAAATAATTAATTTTAGATTTGAAAAAAGAAAATTTAGATAAAGAATTTAAAATATCATTGCTCATTGTTCCATCACCAGGTCCAAGTTCGAGAATATTTATTATTTTTGGTTTATTAATCTGATCCCAGAATGTAAGCAGCCAAATAGAAATCATTTCTGAAAAAATACTAGAAATATGTGGTGAAGTAACAAAATCTCCATCATATCCAAAATTTCTTTTTTTTTGATAATAGCTATTTTTGAATTTATATAGACAGAAGTTTATGTATTCATCTAAAGGTAACGTTTTTTTTTTAATTTCCGTTAAGATCATTTTTTGTTAAAAAATAACACAAAAATACTTGCGAGCATTATTGTTATAATGCTCAAAATACTTCCCATACTCATTTCAAAAAATAAATATCCCAACTGTTGGTCTGGCTCCCTAAATATTTCACCAATCATTCTGAATATTGAGTATAGTATCAAAAATAAAATAGATAAGTATCCTGTCGGTATATTAGTTTTTCTTATTAATAAATTTATAATAATAAATAATGATAATCCTTCTAATAATGCTTCATAAATTTGAGACGGATGTCTCGGAAATTGGTCGTATTGAGGAAATATAAAAGACCAGGGTAAATTGCTTACTTTTCCAACTAGTTCAGCATTTATAAAATTTGCAATTCTACCGAAAAAAATTCCTATTGGGGAGATACAGGCAACCAAATCTGTTAAAGACCAAAATGAAATGTTATTTTTTTTTGAAAATAATAATGAGGATAAAATAATTCCTATTAATCCACCATGAAATGACATACCGCCATTCCATATTTTTAATATTTCAGCAGGATTTTCAAAATAGTAAGTAAAGTTATAAAAAAAAATATATCCTATTCTGCCTCCAAGCACGATCCCAATCACAGCCCAAATTAGATAATCATCAAGATTTTTCTCCGAAACTTTTATTTTTGTAGATAGCTTTCTGATGAGATGTTTTCCATAATACAGTCCAAGTAATATTCCAAAAATATAAGCTAAAGAATACCATCGAATTGAGATTGGTCCTATGTCTACCAAAATAGGATTAAAATCATGAACAAACATTATGCTGGAAAGTTTAATGTGACTCTCAATCCTTTACCTTTAGGATTGTCAGCTAATTTAATAGTGCCACCATGGGAATTTACAATATCTTGCACAATTGACAGACCCAAACCTACGCTTCCATCTGCCATTTGCCTGCTTTTATCTATTCTATAAAATGGTCTCATAACTCTTTCTCTCTCATTCTTCGGAACACCTGGTCCATCATCTTCAATTGAGATTTCTATTGCTGAATTATTTTTTTTAACAATAATATCTGCATTGCCAGCATATTTTACTGAGTTATCTATAAGATTATAAAGACACCTTTTAATGAGATGCTTTCTTCCTAGCATCAATATTTTTTCATTGCATTTAAATGTAATTTTATTGTTATTATATTTTTGCTTTATTTCAGTCATTAAATTAGATAAATCAAATTGAATGGTATTACCAGTTTCTTGAGAACTAGAAAAATCTAAATATTCAGCAATCATTTTTTCCATTTCTAAAACATCACTTTTTACTTTATCCAAGGCATGATTTTTATTTAAAATTTCTATTTGTAACTTCAGACGAGTTAACGGAGTTTTTAAATCATGACTAATACCTGATAACATAGCTGTTCGTTGGCTAATGTGGCGCAAAATTCTTCTTTTCATTTTTTCAAATTCTATAATTACTTTTCGTACCTCAACTGCTCCAGATGGTTTTAGTTCCGGAACGTACTGTCCTTTTCCAAATTTCTCAGCAGAATCTGCCAGACTAGTAAATGGCTTGATTTGATTTCTTAAAAAAAGAATAGATATTAAAAGAAACAATATAGATGGAATAGTAATCCATAAAATAAATATTCTAGCAGAAGAATTTCTAATTCTAGATTTTTCTACAATGAACTGTAGTATAGTTTTGTTTATACTTACCCTTATATCAACAAAATCTTTGCTATTTTTTGTATCATACCAAAATGGAGCATTGATTTGTCTAGTTAGTTGCTCATCTAAAAGCTGATCATACAAATTGTAAATTTTTGGTTTTTTTAAAGAAGGTAGTTTATAATTTTCCAATACATAAATTTTTGAAATAAGTTTATTTTCAAAAATATTTTTAACAAAGTTAAAATCTTTATTAGTTTTGGGATTGCTATAGACCTCTACGAGAGTATTAATTTGTCCAACTAGTGTTCGTGCCAATCCTTTGTTTGTCTTAATCCACAAACTATCAAAAAATACAATGGTTAGTATAATTTGTAGTAATAAAACAGGGGCAATAATTATTAGTAAATAGCGAAAAAAAATAGTTCTGGGCAATAATTGTTTTAGCATTTCTTAGTCAGTCCAAAGGACGTAACCATTGCCCCTAACGGTTTGTAAATATTTTGGATTTTTTGGATCTGGTTCTATTTTCTGTCTAAGTCTTGTGATCATTACATCGACAGCCCTTTCTTTAGTCAATTTGACAATTTTAGAAATTTGTTCCCTTTGAAAAACACGACCAACAGATAATATCATTGTTTCTAATAATGCTTTTTCTGCAGAGTTAAGTTTAATGTCTCCCTCTTTGGAAGTAATAGACATTTTATCCAAGTCAACCTTAATATTGCCGAATTTTAATATTGGGTTTAGGTTTTTATTTTTTTTAATCCTTTTTAATATATTTTTAATTCTTAATAAAAGCTCTTTAGGTTCAAAAGGTTTTGGTAAATAGTCATCTGCTCCAGTTTCGAGTCCCGAAACTCTATCAGATGTTTCACCCATAGCAGTTAATAGAATAATAGGCTGATCACTTGTTAACTTTATTTCCTTGGTAAGTTCAAGCCCATTTTGTCCAGGCATCATTATGTCTAAAATTATCAAATCAAATTTTATCAATTTAATTTTATTTTTTGCATCTTCAGCATCTCTGGCGGTAGTAATATAAAAATCATTACTTTCTAAATATTCTTTAATTAACTCTCGTATTCGATCATCATCATCAACTACCAGAATGTGTTTTTTTTCTTCTATAATCATTTATTCGGCAATAATTTTTTTTAATACTTTTTTAAAATTTAAAACTTCACTTGAGTCTGAATCTTTAAATGCTTCTAATATTCTTTGTTTTTGCTTGTGAAATATTTCATCACTAACTTTTTTCCCTTTTTCTGTAAGATGAAGCAATCTCTGCCTACCATCAGAATCTCCTCTGCTTTGAGATATGATTTCTTTTTTTATCAATTCTTGGAGCACTCTACTTAAACTTTGTTTTGTTATTTTTAACTTTTTAATTAAATCTGCCACTTTTATTCCTGGATTTGCATCAACAGTACATATGAGTCTGTGGTGAGCTTTGCCAAAAGAGTTTTTTTTTAGAATATCGTAAGGATCAGAATAAGAATTGGTGTAAGCTTCCAACATTAATTCTATAATTTCCTTGATGTTGTTTTCTCTTAAATATAAAAAGTTATGCATAAATTTATTGATATAGTCAGCATTATTGACATATATTATATTGAATTAACAAATAATTGAAAACGAAATTTGCATGAACTCAATTCCTTATGACAAAAGAACAGGAAAAATATGGTTGGATGGAACTTTAGTCGAATGGCAAGATGCAAAACTGCATGTGCTCACGCATGGACTTCATTATGCAAGTGCGGTGTTTGAAGGTGAGAGAGTATATGATGGAAAAATATTTAAATTAACCGATCATACGGAAAGACTGGTTTATTCTGCAAGTAGAATGGGTTTTAAAATTCCCTATTCAGTTAATCAAATAGACAGTTTTTGTAATGAAGTGGTCAATGTTCAAAAAATTGAAAATGGATATGTTAGGCCAATCGCCTGGAGAGGAAGTGAAATGATGGCAGTTTCTGCTCAACATAATACCATACATCTTGCAATCGCAGCTTGGGTATGGGGTTCTTACTTTGACCCAAAAATAAAATTAAATGGAATTAAATTAAATATATCAAAGTGGAGAAAACCATCTCCAGATTCTATTCCGTGGGACACCAAGGCATCTGGGAATTATATGATCAATACACTTTCAAAACATGACGCAGAAAAAGATGGATATAACGATTCAATGATGCTTGATTATCAGGGTAATATTGCAGAAGCAACAGGAGCAAACGTTTTTTTTGTAAACAAAGAGCAAACAGAAATATATACACCAATAGCAGATAGTTTTTTAAATGGAATTACCAGAAGAACAATTATTGATATTGCAAAAAGTTTACAAATTAAAGTAGTAGAAAAAAAAATAAAATTAGAAGATTTAAAAAATTATAGTGGATGTTTTCTAACTGGTTCAGCTGCAGAAGTTACACCAGTATCCCAAATAGGAGAATATTCTTTTCAAGTTTTGGATTTGATAGGAAAGCTTTCTGATCAATACCAAGCTTTAGTCAGAAAAAAATAAGAAATTAATCAATAGCGTGCTCAATACCTTTTTTAAGGTAAGAATATCCAGTCACTAAAGTTAAAACTGCAGCAATCCATAGAAGTGCAATTCCTATTTCAGATCCTAAATTAAATAATAATTGGTCTCCAGAAGGTCCTGTTAAAAGTATTGAAATTGCAAACATTTGAAAAAAAGTCTTCACTTTTGCCATATTAGAAACTGGAATCTTTAATTTAAATTTTGCAAGATATTCACGCAGGCCAGATACTAAAATTTCCCTACAAATTATAATGATTGAGGCTATTACATCTTGACCTTTGATTTGATTATCTGCCACTAAAAGAACAAGTGCTGTAACAACTATTATTTTATCAGCTATTGGATCTAATAATTCTCCAAGTTTGGACTGTTGTTTTAATAGTCTTGCAAAAAATCCATCTAAAAAATCAGTGAAACTGGCTATTACAAAAATTGAAAAACCTAACCAGTCACCGAGGCTACCCGGCAGATAGTAGGCAAACACGAGAACTGGTACTAAAATAAGTCTACCTATAGTTAAGATATTGGGAATTTTAAAAATCATAAAAAGTTTTTGTTTAGATGAAAATAATTATATATTTTTTTTGCAATAAATTCACTTATTCCCTCAACTTTTTTTAAATCTTCCAAGCTAGCACTACCAACATCTTTTGCTGATCCGAAATGATTTAGTAATGATTTTTTTCTACTTCTGCCAATGCCAGGTATTTCATCTAGCAATGATTTAGTAAAAGATTTTGTTCTTTTTTTTCTGTGGGTGAAAATAGCGAATCTGTGGGCTTCATCTCTTAGCCTTTGTAAAAAAAATAATAATGAACTGTTTTTTTCTAATTTAATCTCCGTATTATTATGAATAAAAGTTTCATTACCTTTGTTTCTATTCTTGCCTTTTGCCATAGCTATAATTTGCAAATGATGAAAGCCAAGTTCATCTAACTTTTCTCTTACGGTTGAGTATTGTCCTTTGCCACCATCTATAAGTAATAAATCTGGGGTATTATCATTATCATTTTCTTTAATTAATTTAGAAAATCGTCTGTTAATGACTTCCTTCATCATTCCATAATCATCTCCAGGTTTTATAAGTGTGTCTTTTATATCAAATTTTCTATATCTATTTTTTAAAAATCCACTCTCACCAAAACTAATGAAACTTCCAATCGCATTGCTACCTTGGGTGTGACTATTATCGTAAACCTCAATTAGGCTTGGAACAAAATTAAGATTAAAAGTTTGAAAAAGCAATTTTAAGAAATCGTTGTTTTTGTTAGTATCGAGTATTTTTCTTTGATGACTTTCTTTGGCATTTTTTATTGCCATATTGATTATTGACAGTTCATTTTTTTTTCTAGGAATTTTAAAAGTAATTTTTTTATTATACTTTTGGATAAGTGCATTCTTTAAAATGTCTAAATTTTTTGGTTTAAAATTTAAAATAATTTCTATTGGAGGTAGTTTATTTTCGTAAAACTGAGCCAAAAAAGCTTCTAGCACTTCAGATTCGGTGTCATCAGTTTCGTGCCTTGGAAAAAAACATTGGTTACCCCAATTTTGTTTAGATCTATAAAAGAAAACTACAATGCATGTAATATTTTCAAGTCTATAAGAAACTATTACATCTGCATCTACAAAATTATTTGTATTTATTTGTTGTGAAGATTGAATTTGAGTTAATGATTTAATTCTATCTCGTAAAATTGCTGCTTTTTCAAAATCTAGTTTTTTACTTGCAATTTCCATTTCATTTGAGAATTTTTTCTGTATAGATCTTGATTTTCCATTCAAAAAATCGATACATTCCTCCACAGATTTTGCATATTCATCACTGGTTATTTTGTCTGTGCAAGGAGCTGAACATCGTTTAATTTGATAAAGTATGCAAGGTCGTTTTCTGTTTTTGAAAGTATGATCATCACAAACCCTTATTTGAAAAACCCTTTGGAGCATTTTTATAGTCCAGTTTGCAGAACCAATAGAGGCAAAAGGACCAAAGTATAAATCTTTATCATTATGTTTTCCTCTAAACTTTGTTAGTTGAGGCCAGGTATCACTCAACGTTATTTGTATATATGGAAATGATTTGTCATCTTTTAGTAAGACATTGTATCGAGGTTTGAATTTTTTGATTAAATTCGCTTCTAATAAAAGAGCCTCAGATTCATTAGTAGTAGTAATTACTTCAATTTCACTAACTGAAGAAATTAGTCTTTGAGTTCTAACCGTAAGCCCAGAGTTAGAAGTGTAATTCAATAGTCTTTTTGGTAAATTCTTGGCTTTGCCGATATAAATTATTTTATTATTACTATCTAGAAATTTATAAATTCCAGGACTACTTGAAATATGTTGTATTTTAGATTTTATTAATAATTGACCAGAATCTAAACTATTCATTAGTTTTTTCTTTTACTAATTTCAAACCCTACAGTTCCACCCGTTTTTAAGATATCTAATTTTTCTATTTGTAGTTCAATGGCTTCAATTTTTTCATTGTTGAGAACTTCTTTAGCTATTGTTTCTCCCAAAATCTCTAAAAAACTTATTTTTTTATCTAAAGTGTTGTTAATTAATTTTATGATATCATCATAGTCTACAATTGTTTGCAAATCGTTATCAGTAAACGATAATTCTGGATTTAATTCTAATTTGATATTAAATTTTAATTTTTGTGGTTTTGTTTTTTCTTCAGGGTAGTAACCAAAAATTTTTTCAATAATAAGATCTTTGATAAGTATTTTTTTTACAATATCTTTTGATACTTTTGCTTCAAAGATTTCAATTACATTATTATTTTTGATTGGTTTCATTTTATTCTTTAATATTTATTAGATCCGGAGTTTTCCAACCAAGGTTTTGGCCGCTGTCTACTGGTATAGTCATTCCCGTAATTGAATGATTATTAATAATAAATTCTATAGCACTGCAGATATCTTCTATTCTTACTTGTTTTTGTAGTATCGTATTTTTAAATTGTTTTTCAAAATGTAATTTGGACTGTCTTTTGTTTTGCATTACAGGACCAGGCGCAATTGCATTAACCCTTATATTTGGAGCAAGTTTCATAGCAAGTATCGTTGTTAACGTTTGAAGACCTACTTTGCTTAAAGTATATGAAAAAAAGTAAGGCGTTAATTTAAAAACTCTCTGATCAATAATATTAATAATATTGGAATTATTATTATTTTTTTGTTTTGTAAATTCAGAGCATAAAATAGCTGGTGCTTTTAAATTGATATCAAAATGTGCCTGCCATTTTTGATTATTAAATTTTTTAATGTCATCATTTTCAAAAACTGAAGCACAATTTACTAAACAGTTGATTGCTCCCATTTTTTTGCTTGCTTCTTTTATAATGGATTTTACTTCTATATATTTTGACAAATTGGCCTGAACTATGCAGCATTTAACTCCGATTTTTACAATTTCTTTTTGAACTGCAAGTGCCTCCTTTTTAGATTTGTTAAAATGTATCGCAACATTCCAACCTCTTTTAGCAAAAAAAAATGATATTTCTTTTCCTATTCTCTGCGCACCACCAGTAATAAGTATATTTTTATTCATTTATCTTTTTTTCTTAACTTTTGTTCCAGCCTTACCTTGTGTTGATCTTCCATATAATGAATTGTTTGGTCCATATTTTTGTATGCTAGAGTTTATTGCCAAACCCAAGTCTGAATTTTCAAGTTTTTTAACTTCGTCTCTTATTTTAGCCGCTTTTTCAAATTCTAGGTTATCTGCTGCTATTAACATATCTTTTTTCAGAGCTTTTAAATGCTTTTTTAAGTTGTGTCCAATTTCAACATCTTTACTAATATTTAAATAATCTTTTTCGTAAATACTTTCCAATATATCTCCAATATCCTTTTTGATGCCTTGAGCAGTTATATTATTTTCTTTATTAAATAAAATTTGTCTGTCTCTTCGTCTATCCGTTTCTTCTATAGCTTTTCTAATGCTATTAGTTTCTTTATCTGCGTATAAGATAACTCTTCCCTCAATGTTTCTTGCAGCTCTACCTATTGTTTGAATCAGGGAAGTTTCTGATCTTAAAAATCCTTCTTTGTCCGCATCTAAAATTGCAACTAATGCACATTCGGGGATATCAAGTCCTTCGCGTAATAAATTTATACCAACCAAAACGTCAAACACTCCTAATCGTAGATCTCTTATGATTTCAATTCTTTCTAAAGTGTCAATTTCTGAATGCATATATCTAACTTTAATTCCATTCTCGTCTAAATATTCAGTGAGATCTTCAGCCATTTTTTTTGTAAGAGTGGTAGCTAACACTCTTTGATTTTTTTTACTCAATATTATGCACTCAGATAATAAATCATCCACTTGGTTTTTTGCTGGACGTATAAAAATATCAGGATCGATTAAACCGGTCGGTCTAATAATTTGTTCTGCAAAAACACCTTTGGTCTGATCCAGTTCCCAATCAGCTGGTGTGGCTGAAACAAAAACTGTTTGTGGTCGCATCATGTCCCATTCCTCAAATTTCATTGGACGATTGTCCATACAGGAAGGTAGTCTAAATCCATATTCGGAAAGTGTTTTTTTTCTGGTATGGTCTCCTTTGTACATCGCATTTAATTGCGGAACTGTAACGTGACTTTCGTCGACAAATACGATTGCGTTATCTGGCAAATACTCAAAAAGAGTAGGAGGTGGTTCTCCAGGTTTTCTACCTGATAAGAATCGTGAATAGTTTTCAATTCCTGCACAGGTCCCAGTTGCCTCGATCATTTCTAGGTCAAATCGAGTTCTTTCATTAAGTCTTTGTGCTTCAAGTAGTTTATTTTCTTTATAAAATTTTTCTAATGTTTGTGTTAATTCTAATTTAATTTCTTTAATGGCCTGCTGCACAGTTGGTCTTGGTGTAATATAGTGACTATTTGCATATATCTTAATAATATTTAATTCTTCCGTTTGATCTCCTGTTAAAGGGTCAAACTCTTTAATCATAACTAATTTTCCGTCCTCTAAAGAAATTCTCCAAGCTCTATCTTCTAAGTGCGATGGAAATATTTCTATATTCTCCCCCCTAACTCTAAATGTACCTCTGTGAAAATTTTGATCGTTTCTTTTATATTGTAATTCAACAAGTCCTTTAATAACTTTTTCTCTTTCGAAGAGATTATTCTTTTCAAATGTCATCGTCATTTTAGAGTAAGAATCTGGAGAACCCAATCCATAAATACACGATACACTAGCAACAATTATTACATCATCTTTTTCAAATAACGATCTTGTAGCCGAGTGTCTCATTCTGTCTATTTGTTCATTGATGGCAGATTCTTTTTCTATGTAAGTATCTGATCTTGGAACGTAAGCTTCCGGAGTGTAGTAATCATAATAGGAAACAAAATATTCAACGGAATTTTCATTGAAAAAACTTTTCATTTCACCGTACAATTGAGCCGCAAGTGTTTTGTTTGGAGCCAAGATAAGAGCTGGCCGATTTAGTTCTTCAATTAATTTTGCCATTGTAAATGTTTTTCCAGACCCAGTTACTCCTAGCAAAACTTGATTTTTTTGATTTTTAATCAAACCTTCTTTAAGCTGTTTTATTGCAGATGGCTGATCTCCCGCAGGCTTAAATTCAGTCGTTAGTTTAAATTTCTTTCCACCCTCTAGTTTCTTACAAAAATTATCTTTTTTGTTTTTTCCTTCTGAGGTATGTACAACTGACAAATTAGACATTTTTTTTATTTTAATGACTATACTATCAGCATCTCTATCCAGAATAAAACCATCTCCGACAATGGCAGTTGTTAAAAAAGCGACTGAATTAAAAGCCGCAGGAAAAGACATAATATCATTGGGTGCTGGTGAGCCAGATTTTGATACCCCAGACAATGTGAAACAGGCAGGAATTGACGCCATCAAAAATGGCCAGACCAAATATACTATTGTTGACGGAACTATAGAGCTTAAGAGAGCAATTATTGGAAAATTTAAAAGAGAAAACAGTCTAACTTATAATGAAAAACAAGTAACGGTAGGAGTGGGTGGAAAGCATGTTATTTTTAATGCAATTTTAGCAACTATCAATCCTGGTGATGAAGTAATTATTCCAGCTCCTTATTGGGTTTCTTATCCCGACATTGTATTATTAGCAGGGGGAATTCCAAAGATAATTGAGTGTGATGAAAGCAATGAGTTTAAAATTCTACCAGAGCAAATAGAAAAAAATATTACAAAAAACACTAAATGGATTATTTTAAATTCTCCATCTAACCCAACCGGATCGGTTTATTCAGAACAAGAATTAAGAAGTATAGGTAAAGTTTTGGAAAAATTTCCACAAGTTTTAATTATGTCAGATGATATTTATGAACATGTGCTTTATGATGATTTTAAATTTTTTACGATTGCTCAAATTCCTGAATTATTTTCAAGAACTTTAACGATTAATGGATTGAGCAAATCATACGCTATGACCGGATGGAGGGTCGGCTATGCTGGAGGAGCTGAGGATTTAATACAAGCGATGGGAAAAATTCAATCGCAATCAACGACCAATACTTCTTCCATTAGTCAAGCAGCTGCAGTTGAGGCTTTAAACGGCGTTCAAGACTTTATTAAGCCGAGATCAGATGCTTTTAAGAAAAGACGAGATTTTGTTGTGCAAAAACTCAATACTATAAAAGGATTATCTTGTAAAAATCCTCAAGGAGCTTTTTACGTTTTTCCAAATTGTAAAAATTGTATAGGTAAAAAAGACAAAATGGGAAGGCAAATTTTAAATGATACAGATTTTGTAACTTCTTTATTGGAAAATACGGGGGTGGCAGTCGTTCAAGGATCTGCATTTGGTTCAGAGGGGTATTTTAGAATTTCTTATGCCACTTCAATGGACAATCTTGTAAAAGCATTGGACAAAATTGAAGCTTATTGTAATAAACTTATTTAATTAATCATTTTTGGACAAAAATTTCTCAGCTTCTAAAGCAGCCATACATCCCATGCCAGCAGCCGTAACTGCCTGTCTATAAGTTTTGTCTTTTACGTCTCCAGCAGCAAAAATACCTTCAATATTTGTTTTTGTCGAATCTGCTTGAGTCAAGATATAACCTTCCTTGTCCATTGTAATCTGGTCTATAAAAATTTTAGTTGCTGGATCATGACCAATAGCCACAAAAAGACCGTGCGTATCAATTTTTGTTATACTTTTATCTTTTGTATTTTCTAATAATACTCCAGTAACTCCTTTAGGTTTCTCTGTGCCCAGCACTTCTTTCACCGCGTTGTTCCAAATAATTTTAATTTTTGGGTGAGATAAAATTTTTTGTTGTAATAGCTTTTCTGCTCTTAAAGAATCTCTTCTATGGACCAATGTAACTTTAGATGCAAATTTTGTTAAAAACAAAGCTTCCTCAACAGCTGCATTTCCCCCACCAACAACCAGTACTTCTTTATCTTTATAAAAAAAACCATCACAGGTAGCGCAGGCAGAAACTCCAAATCCTCTATATTTAGTTTCTGTTTCGAGATTTAACCATCGTGCTTGTGCCCCAGTAGTAATAATAACAGAATCTGTTGTGTAGATTTCTCCGCTTTCCCCAATAAGTTCAAATGGGCGATTGGTAAAATTAACTTTCTTAATCATGTCATTTTTAAATATAGTCCCAACCGTTTCTGCCTGTTTTTTCATTTCTTCCATTAGCCAAGGACCTTGGATGACATCAGCAAAGCCAGGAAAATTTTCAACATCAGTTGTAGTTGCTAATTGCCCACCAGGTTGCATCCCAGATATAAGAACCGGATTTAGCATTGCTCTGGCCGCATAAATTGCAGCCGTGTAGCCAGCTGGACCAGAACCAATAATTATAACTTTAGAATGCTGCTCTTTTTTTAGACTCATTTATTAAGTTTATTATCAGTTAAATTAATTTAGGTATATATATCATAATGAAAAAAATTGATGCTTGGTTATTAACAGAGGGCGCTCATGGAATGATAAGTCAAGTAGAGGGATTAGCAAAATCTTTAAATGTAAATTATCAACATAAAAAAATTAGTTATAATAAACTTTGGAGCTTATTTCCTCCAAGGTTCACACCTAAAAATGAATTTGTTTTTAATTGCAATGAAATAATCAATGACAAATCAAACATTCAAAACCCCACACTTCTTATTTCTTGTGGAAGAAAAAGCGTGATTCCGTCTATTGTTATAAAAAACTATTTTAAGAAAAAAAATAACCAATCAATTTTTAATATTCATATTCAGGATCCTAAAATAGATATTAAAAACTTTAACTTTATTATTGTTCCTGAGCATGATGGTATTAGGGGTGATAATATTATTACTACTAAAGGTGCTATTCATTACATATCAAGCGAAGAAATCATAACTGCCAGAAAAAATATACAACCTGAAAATGTACTTACAGTTATTCTAGGTGGTCCAAACAAATATTACTTATTTGGTCTCGATGAGATTAAGAATGTTTTTAACACAATCGAACATTTATTTTTTAATAAAGTAGATCAGGTAAAAATTATCTGCTCAAGAAGAACGCCAGAAAATATTATTAATTTTTTAAAAGAAAAATATATTCATAATTCTAAAATTATTATCGATTCATCTTTGCAACGACAAAATTACATAAATGCTTTAGCGGAAGCAAAAAAAATTATTGTTACTTCAGACTCTATCTCAATGATATCGGAGGCGGCAACCACTGGAACTCCAATATATGTTGCTCAGTTAACACCTAATAAAAATGATTATCGCTTTAATAAATTTATAGAGTTATTTAAAAGTTTAAATATTATTAAGGATTTAAATACTTCAGAAGAATACTGGACTTATGATAAGTTATATGAAACTAAAAGAGTTGCTGATATTATAAAAACCAAAATTACATAGTATTAATGAATTTTTTAAATTCTCTTAAAAATAAATGCAATCATCTTCAGGATCCTTTTTCACACTGGGAATTTAGGGAGCCACTAACAGATGCGATGATTGATGAAATTTATAGCACTAAAATTGATGACCCAGCACGCTACCAAATCGATTATGATGGAACTAGAGCCATAGATGGAGGTGATGGAAAATTTAGAGAAGGTATAGCTGATGGAGGCAAAGCCCTTAAGTTTAGATCTTTTTTAGAAAAGCATAACGCAAAACAATTTCCAGAATTATTAAAACTAGTCCAAGAGCTTCAATCTAAGAATACTCATCAATATGTTGGTTCATTAATTAAAAAAGACTTATCCAAATCTTATGTTCGTCTAGAAGTTATTTGCGACAGAAAAGGATTTTGGCTGAAGCCTCATTGCGATATTAAAGAAAAGCTTTTATCTTGTTTGCTGTTTGTTAATCGTTTCGGTGAGTCGGAGAAATTAGGAACTGATTTCTACAATACAAAATTAGAGCTGGTAAAAACTGTTCCTTATAAAAATAATTACGGTTATTTTTTTAGTAGCGATGAGAATAGTTGGCACGGAATGGAGAAGAAAGAAATTAAAAAAGACAGAAGGTGCATTCAAATAAACTACGTAACTTTCAAAACTGATTGGCCAGTTTTATAATTCTATAAATCCTGGATTGGAGTAATACCCATTTTTTTATTTTTCATAGAAGTTATAGCTTCTGTACACGCTATGGCGCCAGCCAATGTAGTAAAATAAGGAATATTATTATTTAAGGCAGATCTTCGAAGAGACTTTGAGTCTTCTATAGATTTTTTTCCTGAGGTTGTGTTAATCACAATAGCAATTTTTTTATCATCTAGGTACTCCACAACATGAGGAGATCCTTGTGTAACTTTATTAATTTTTTCACATGTTATATTTTCTTGATTAAGAATATCGGCAGTTCTACCTGTTGCAATTATAGAAAATCCTAAATTGAATAATTTTTTTGCAAAATTTTTAATTAATGGTTTGTCCTTATCGTTGACGGAAATGAAAACAACTCCTTCTTTTGGCAATGTGTTGCCAGCAGAAATTTGACTTTTCGCATAAGCCATTCCAAAATCTACGTCAATTCCCATAGACTCACCTGTAGACTTCATTTCGGGGCCTAATAAAGTGTCAACTTCTGGAAATTTATTAAATGGAAACACAGATTCTTTCACCGAAAAAGTTTTTAATTTTTTATTTGGAATCTTTAAGTCTTTAAGTTTTAAACCAGACATTACTTTTGTTGCAATTTTGGCAACAGAGATATTGGACGCCTTTGAGACAAAGGGTACGGTTCTACTGGCTCTAGGATTAACTTCAAGTACGTAAATTTTTTTATCTTGTATTGCAAATTGAATATTAATTAAACCAACTACACCAATACTAGTTGCCAGAGTTTTGGTTTGTTTTTCAATTTCTTCAATAATTTCTTTGGAAAGGGAGTAGGGTGGTATGCAGCAAGCGGAGTCTCCAGAGTGGATTCCAGCTTCTTCAATATGCTCCATAACTCCAGACACAAACACATCAGAGCCATCGCAAACAGCATCGACATCTACTTCTATAGCATCATTTAAAAATCTATCGAGAAGAACAGGATTGTTTCCAGAAACCATAACCGCCTCCTCTATATAAATTTTAAGCTGTTCATCGTCATGAATAATTTCCATTGCTCTACCCCCAAGTACGTACGAAGGCCTAATCACAAGCGGATATTTTATTTTTTTTGCAATTTCATAAGCTTCTTCTTTTGATCTTGCCAATCCATTTTCAGCTTGCTTTAAATTAAGTTTATTTATTAAATTGCTAAATCTTTCTCTATCTTCCGTTAAATCAATAGAGTCCAAAGAAGTACCGAGTATTGGATAGTCATTGTCATGTATTGCTTTTGCTAATTTTAAAGGAGTTTGTCCTCCAAACTGAACTATAACTCCTTTTAATGTTCCTTTAGATTTTTCTTTTTTTAAAATTTCTAAAACATATTCTTCAATAAGAGGTTCAAAATATAATCTGTCACTTGTGTCATAATCTGTGGATACCGTTTCAGGGTTACAATTAATCATGATTGTTTCGTATCCGATCTCGCTTAAAGCATAACTTGCCTGGCAACAGCAGTAGTCAAACTCAATTCCTTGCCCAATTCTGTTAGGACCTCCCCCAATAATTACAATTTTTTCTTTATTGGTAGGGTTTGACTCGCACTCTCTTGTATCAGAAAGACCGACATCATAGGTCGAGTACATGTAAGGTGTTTGAGAACCAAATTCAGCAGCACACGTATCGACTTTTTTGTATACCGGAACAATTCCAAACTCATTTCTTTTTTTAACAATATCCGACAGAGGCTTTTTGATAAGTGACGATATTTTTTTATCACTAAATCCGACAGATTTTACGAAATTAAAAAATTTCTTATTTTCTAGAATATTTTTTTCATTAATTTCTTTTTCTATATTAACAATTTCTTGTACCTGACGCAAAAACCAAGGATCAATTTTTGTTTTTTCATAAATTTCATTTATGGGAAAATTCATTCTGAAAGCTTGTGCAACGTACAATATTTTTTGCGGTATGCTTTCTCCTAGTTTTTTTTGCAACTCTTCCTTAGCTATAGAAATTAAATCCAAACCATCCAATCCTACTTCTAAAGAGACCAATGCTTTTTGAAGGGACTCTTTGAAATTTCTACCAATTGCCATTGTTTCACCTACCGATTTCATAGCAGTTCCTAATACTGCTTTTGATTTTTGAAATTTTTCAAATGCAAATCTTGGTATTTTAGTTACGACGTAATCAATAGTAGGCTCAAAAGATGCTGGTGTATTTCCTGTGATGTCATTGGTGATTTCATCTAAAGTGTAACCAATCGCGAGCTTTGCAGCAACTTTTGCAATTGGAAAACCAGTGGCCTTAGATGCAAGTGCGGAAGAACGAGAAACTCTTGGGTTCATTTCAATAACTATCATTCTTCCATCTTTTGGATTAATAGCGAATTGAACATTAGAACCACCTGTTTCAACTCCTATTTTTCTCAAACAGTTAATTGATGCATCCCTCATCACCTGATATTCTTTATCTGTTAAAGTTAAAGCGGGTGCCACCGTCATAGAGTCTCCGGTATGAATTCCCATTGGGTCTATGTTTTCAATACTACAAACAATGATGCAGTTATCTTTTTTGTCTCGAACAACTTCCATTTCAAATTCTTTCCAGCCAACCAAAGACTCCTCAACCAACACTTCATTAGTGGGAGATAATGCTAGGCCATTTTTAACAATTTTTAAATATTCTTCCTCCGTATTTGCAACACCACCCCCAGTTCCACCAAGAGTAAATGAAGGTCTTATAATAACTGGTAACTTTATTTCTTTTAAAATACCTAGGGCCTGATCAATAGAAGTGCATATTGCAGATTTTGCCGATTCTAGTCCTATTTCATTCATATGTTTTTTAAACTTCTGCCTATCTTCAGCCCTGTCTATTGCTTCTGCATTGGCACCAATTAATTCTATATTGTATTTTTTTAGTATCCCATTTTTGTGAAGTAACATGGCAGCATTCAATCCTGTCTGCCCACCCATTGTAGGAAGAATTGCATCTGGTTTTTCAACTTTTATGATTTCTTCTAGTATTTCAGAAGTGATTGGCTCAATATATGTTTTATCTGCAACATTGGGATCGGTCATAATAGTTGCAGGGTTGGAATTAATTAGAATAACTTTATATCCTTCCTCCTTAAGTGCCTTGCAGGCTTGTGTTCCGGAGTAATCAAATTCACAAGCTTGACCTATGACGATTGGACCAGCTCCAATAATTAGAATTGTTTTAAGATCAATTCTTTTTGGCATTTAATTTTATTAATTCTATAAATTGTTTGAATAAATAATTACTATCGTGTGGACCAGGACTAGCCTCTGGGTGATATTGCACCGAAAATGCAGGTGCATTTTTTGAAGATATTCCTTCAATGCTTCCATCAAACAAGGATACGTGAGTTATATCAATGTCCTTAGGTAAAGTTTGTTTATCAATTTCAAATCCATGATTTTGAGATGTGATTTCAACTTTATTAGATAGTAAATTTTTTACAGGATGATTGGCACCTCTATGTCCTTGATGCATTTTTTTGGTATCACAACCCAATGCATGTCCAAGTAATTGATGACCTAAACATATTCCAAAAATAGGTATTTTTTTATTTAAAATATTTTGAATACATGATTTTGCAAATTTTGATGTTGCAGCAGGATCACCTGGACCATTAGATAAAAAAACTCCGTCTGGATTAAGTTTTTCTATAGTTTCATAACTAGTGTTGGCTGGAACCACTGTTATTTTACACCCTAAGTTAGAAAAGTTTCTTAAGATATTCTTTTTGATCCCAAAATCGATAGCAACAATATTTAAAGAATGTTGACTATTTGTTTGGTAGCCAGTTTTTTTGTTCCATAAAGCAACGTCTTCCCATTGATAAATATTTTTAGAACAAACTTGAATAGTAAGATCAAGTCCATTTAAGCCTCCCCATTTTTTACACTCTTCTAGATAAAAATTATGTTTTTTAGAATGAGACTTGTCGTTAACAATGGTTCCTTTTAATGCTCCTTTTTTTCTAATAATATTTGTTAATGCCCTGGTGTCTATGCCGCAAATTCCTACTACGTTATTTTTTTTTAACCAATCATCTAAATTTTTTAGCGATCTATAATTAGAAGGTTCAGTTATCTCCTTGCTAAAAATTACACCTTTTAGCCAAACTTTATCTGACTCAATGTCCTCTAAATTAGTACCGACATTTCCAATATGAGGAAATGTAAAATTTATAATTTGATCAGCATAAGATGGGTCAGTAATTATTTCTTGATATCCCGTCATTGAAGTATTGAAACAAACTTCTCCCACAGAATAAGACTCAGCTCCAAGACCAAAGCCTTCAAATACTGTTCCGTTTTCTAGAATTAAAATACCTGTGGATTGTTGATTATTTAAATATTCAGAACCTGCAATAACTTCTTTATTTAACAAAAATACAACTCATGGGTTAAAGAATCATTTGCATAAAAAAACTTTGGCGGAACATATGAAAAAGACTTAAACTCGTCAAGCAACTAAAGTAAAATAATGTATAAAAAACCATGTCCAAACTATTTGAAAAAATAAACCTTTCTTTAAACGAATCCATCAAGAAAAAAGAAGCTGATAGAGTTTTGACTCTTAGATCTATTGTCTCACAAAAAAAAGATAAAGAAATCGAGTTGAGAGCAACCGATCAAAAAGAAATTTTAGATTCTGATGTTGTTAATATTTTAAACAAGATGATGAAGCAAAGAAAAGAATCCATAGAAATGTATGAAAAAGGAAATAGAGGAGATTTAGCAGAAAAAGAAAAATTTGAGATTAGGGTAATAGAAGAGTTTTTGCCTAAACAATTGAGTGATGATGAAATTGTTAAATCTTGCAAAGAAGCCATAACTGAGTCCCAAGCTCAGAGTATCAAGGATATGGGCAAAGCAATGAAAATATTGAAAGACAAATACTTGGGAACAATGGATTTTGCAAAAGCTGGAAAAATTTTGAAAGATCAGCTCCACGGATGATGAAGTACCCAAGATCATACCTTGAAGAAATAAATCAAAGATTAAAAGTATCCGATATAGTTGGCTCCGTAGTTAAGTTAACGAAAAGGGGAAAAGAATTTGTAGGATTGTCTCCATTTACAAATGAAAAAACACCATCTTTTACTGTTAACGACGAGAAAGGTTTTTATCATTGTTTTAGCAGTGGAGAACACGGGGGGATATTTGACTTTTTAGTTAAAATTGAAAAACTTACCTTTGGAGACGCAGTTAGAAAACTAGCAGCTAAAGCTGGAATGCAAGAATACAAGTTTTCTCAAACTAATATTGAACAAGAAAAAAAAATAAAAAAATCAGAAAAACTTTTTCAATTATTTTTTAATTATTGCTACAAAAATTTATTTACAGAAGAAAATAAAAATCACCTTGATTATCTTACTAATAGATCTTTAAAAAAAACTACCATTGATTTTTTTCAAATTGGTTTTTGCGATGACAGCAATAAAGCAAGTGATCATTTTTTAAAGCTTGGGTATTCTCAGCAAGAACTTATTGAAACTGGGCTATTTTATTTGAATGAACAAAGAAAAACATTAGTAGCAAGATTTAAAAATAGAATTATTTTTCCAATAAAAAATTTATTTGGAGAGTTTATAGGATGTGGAGGCAGAACGGTTCTTTCTTCTGTGACTGCGAAGTACATTAACTCACCAGAGACAATTTTTTTTAAAAAAGGAAATAATTTATATAATTTTAACAATGCTAAAAATGAGAATAAAAACCAGGATTATCTTTTGATAGTTGAGGGCTATATGGACGTTGTTAGCCTCTATAATCATGATATAAAAAATGTATGCGCATCACTTGGAACAGCCATCACAGATAATCAGATTAATTTAGCGTGGAGAAATTTTAAAAATATTATCATTTGCTTTGATGGAGATAGCAGTGGTTTTGCAGCAGCCTACCGAGCTGCAGAAAAACTCATACGAATATCAAAACCAAATCATACAGTTTCTTTTATGATTATGCCTCAAGGACTAGATCCGGATGATTATGTTAATAAATTTGGAAAAGATGGTTTTGATCAATTAATCAATAGAAAAAAAGATATAACCGAATTTGTATTTGAATATAGCGCAAGACAATTAAAAAATCATAGTCCCTCTTCCTTGGCCGAACTGGAAAAAAAATTGATGGACACTGCCGATACTATAGAAGACCCTATTATAAAAAAATATTATAGAAATTTTTTTAAAAATAAAATTTTTGAAAATTTAATAAAAAAAAATAAAAATAAGCAAAGCAAGTTTCAAATTGCCAGTACCTTTGATTTAAATAGACTGGAAATGTCGGAGTTAGAAATTAAAGAGTTTTCACTATGTCAATTACTAATTAAGTTTCCAGAATTTTCAGCAAAACACATAGAAAAAATATCAGAAATCAATTTAAACTTGGAGCTAACAAAAAATATCAAATCTAAAATTATAGATGTTTTGATTGGTAATCAGCATTTCAATCTTAATCAAATCAATGAATACTTGGCCTCACAAAAGATTAAAAATATTGATTTATTTTTTAAGTTTTCGACTACTAATACGTTAATGGAGGATGTTGATTTTGCAACCTTTGTTAACTTAGTTGATGATTATGAGATTCAATTAGAAAGAATTCGCAAATATAAAAAAATAGAAGAATTAGAAAATACATTTTCTTCGAATATGAATGAACAAGCTTTAAATGAGTTAATTTCATTGAAAAATAGCAATAATCTGTAAATTTAGTTGTTCAAATTTTCAAAAAAAAATATAAGTTCTCACAGGTTTTAAAGTGGAAAAATTAATATCCAAATCATTTGAAAGATTAATAGAAAAGGGCCTTAACAGGGGCTTCATTACCTATGAGGAATTGCAAAAATCTCTAGGTAAAAGAAATGCTAATGTTGAAAGCTTAGAAAAATCAGTACTACACATATTTGATCAAGCAATTACTTTTGTAAAAAAGAAATCTGATTTTAAAGTTAAAAAAACAGAAGCAGAAACTGCTAAACAACCGCGAAATCAGGAAAGAAGCGATGATCCCATTCGTATGTATTTACGAGAAATGGGCGGAGTTGAATTATTGTCCAGAGAAGGAGAGATCGCAATCGCAAAAAGAATTGAATCTGGAAAATATGTAATGGTAAGTTCTCTTTCTGAGAGCCCTGTTACAGCTAAGAAAATATTTGAATGGGAAAATAAATTAATAAATAATGAAATGTTAGTCAGAGATATTATTGATCTTGATACTAACTTTTTAGATGATGATAAGTTAGCAAAATCTATAAAGGAAAAAGCAAAAAAAGAAGCAAAAGAAGCAAAACCAGATAAAAAAGAAGATAAAGATCAAAACGAGGAAACAACCACAGAAGTTGCTGATGATGATGAGGATGAATATAATATTTCTCTAGCGTCATTAGAGATTGAATTAAAACCAAAAATTCTCAAAACTTTTGCTAATATTTCTAAAAATTATAAAAAATTAATTGCGTATCAAAACGAAAGTCTAGAATCGATACTAAAAGGAGAAAAATTTAGCGATAGTAAGAAAAAAAATTACGAAAAAATTAAAAAAGAAATCATGGAAGAAATGCTTGGTTTGCAATTTAACCAAGTCACTCAAGAAGATTTGGTTAGTTTAAATTATAATGAAAATAAAAAAGCTATTAACCTAGACGGTGATTTAATGCGTGCTGCTCTTAAATATAATATTTCAAGAGATGATTTTATCAAATATTACGTTGGCAATGAATTAAATCCAAATTTTGAGTCTTTCTTAAGTGGAGATAAAAATTGGTCCAAGTTTTTTAAAAACGAGCAAAGATTATTCAAAGAATCTCGTGAAAAATTAATAAAATTAAGTAAGGAAATTGGAATTTCTATTTCTGATTTTAAAATTTTAGTAAATAAAATTAAAAAAGGAGAACGAGAATCTAGAATAGCTAAAAAAGAAATGATTGAAGCTAATTTGAGATTGGTTATTTCTATAGCTAAAAAATATACAAACCGTGGTTTGCAATTTTTAGATCTAATTCAGGAAGGAAATATCGGTCTTATGAAGGCCGTAGATAAATTTGAATACAGAAGAGGATATAAATTTTCTACTTATGCAACATGGTGGATCAGACAAGCTATTACAAGATCTATTGCAGATCAGGCAAGAACAATCAGAATCCCTGTGCACATGATTGAGACTATTAATAAAATAGTCAGAACTTCTAGACAAATGATGAGTGAGTACGGAAGAGAACCCACCCCAGAAGAATTGTCTAAAAAATTAGCAATGCCATTAGAAAAAGTTAGAAAAGTTCTTAAAATAGCAAAAGAACCTATTTCTTTAGAAACTCCAGTAGGAGATGAAGACGATAGCAGTCTTGGTGACTTTATTGAAGACACTAACGCCTTAATCCCTGTAGATGCAGCAATTCAAACAGGCTTAAAAAATTCTACAACTAAAGTACTGGCAACTCTAACACCAAGAGAAGAGAGAGTTTTAAGAATGCGATTTGGAATTGGAATGAATACCGATCATACTTTAGAAGAGGTGGGTCAGCAGTTTTCAGTTACTAGAGAGCGTATAAGGCAGATTGAAGCAAAAGCATTAAGAAAATTGAAACATCCAAGTAGGTCAAGACAGTTAAAAAGTTTCTTGGATAACTAATCTATTTTTCTTTTATTTAATAGGTGGTATACAAAAAATTAAGGGCCTGTAGCTCAGTTGGTTAGAGCCCCCCGCTCATAACGGGGTTGTCCGGGGTTCAAATCCCTGCGGGCCCACCAAATTCAATATTTATCCGCAAACTTCTCAATACTTTCTGCGTTCCATATTATCTAAAATATTGAATCAGTAGATAAATAGACAAAATGTAATTAGATTATGAACAGACTTTTCCTAATTATTTAATAATAATATATGAATTTAGATACCTTTAGGGAGCAAAAGAAACGTTACTTAATTTTTAGTTATATATTCTTTTAAGTTTTCAATTAAAGCTTCAAATCCTTTGTTTCCAATGATCGAGGCAAACTCTTCTCTTTGTGTTCTTGCTAAACTTAAGCCCTCTACTACCAAATCTCTTATTGTTAACTTACCATTTACTAGGAACACTCTCCAATCAACCAAGATTTCTTGCTTATCTTTAGCATTGGTAATTTTTGAATTCACTAGAACATAAATATCACTTATTTTTTTAGATCCAGTAATTGTAACATCCTGGTCTGAATAATCTTTAAGTTTACTTGAAATATTTTTAGAAAAAAAAACCATAAATATTTTTACAAATTCTGAAATTTGTTTTTCAGATAATTTTTTACCTTCTTCTCCTAAAGTAAACTTAGCTAAGCCCTCTACATCTACAGTATTAAGTGCAAGATTTTCTAATTGTTGTCTCTTTTGCTGATCATTTAATTTTGTATCTAGTATAATAGATTTTGCTTTAGTCGTTGTTTCCATGACAAATGTTTCAGCATTTTTTTCAATGGCAATAACGTTATTAGAAATTACTGATATTAATAAAAATAAAATAAAAGCAATTTTTTTCATTTAATTTATTATTTTAGACTCCGACCTAAAGTCTTTTCATTTATCTTGAAAAGTCTTTCCATTCATCTTCAGATTTTGTATTGTTTGATATTAAATTTTCTCTTCTTTGAAGATAAAGGCTTCTTGTACTTGCGTACAAATCTAAAGAATTTTTTTCTAAATTATCAAAACTTTTTAAATTTTGCGATCTGAAATCAACAACATCAAAACCTCGTTCTAGGTAATACGTTTGATCACCAAAATTATTATCAAAGACCGTAGAATCGCCAACGGTCACCATATAAAAAGGATCCAAAACTGTATTTGCAACTTTTCCAACTGCATCTCTGACTGTGCTGGGTCCAAAAATTGGAAGCATTAAATAACATCCAGGTCCAACACCCCATACACCAAAAGTTTGGCCGTAGTCCTCAGGTTCTAATTTATTAAGACCAATACCTGCGGCAGGATCGAAAATACCAAGAATTCCAAATGTTGTATTTACTAAGAATCTTCCAGAATCATGAAAGAAATTATTAAAATTTCCTTGAAGCAAATGATTAGGAATTGTTACAGTATGAGAAATGTTTGAAGTTACATTGCGAACTCCTTGTTGCACTGGATTTGGTAAATAAGCATAGCCTTTAGCAATTGGTTTGAACAAAACATTATCTAATCCCTTGTTAAAAGAAAAAATAGCTCTGTTCACGCTTTCAAAACAATCTTTTGTTTCTGCAAAAGCATTAAGCGGGGTTGTTAAAAAAATTAAGATTAAGAGTTTGTGTGAAAATTTCATTTTTTTTTTTGACTTGGTAATTATATATTGAATATGCGCAAAAAATGCATCATTAATATTTTATGATATTCAAAAAAATTAGTAGTCCTAATTTTGATCAAAAATCTTCAAGAAAGGTTAAGTATATAATAGTCCATTATACTGGTATGAAAAATCAAAGAGTTGCAATTGCAAGGTTGCAATCAAAAGTTGCAAAAGTAAGCTCTCATTACTTAATATCAAAAAATGGCAATATTTATCAAATGGTTGATGATATTAATGTAGCATGGCATGCTGGAAAATCCAAGTGGGGAAATGACATTAATCTCAATTCAAAATCAATAGGAATTGAACTTGTAAATAAAGGAAACGAAAAATACCCAAATATTCAGATAAAAAATCTCTGTTTATTGATTAAATACCTAAAAAATAAGCATAAAATAAACAAAAAACACGTTCTGGGACACTCTCATATCTCGCCAAATAGGAAGATTGACCCAGGACCACTTTTTCCATGGTCTTATTTAAATAAAAAAGGCTTATCTAAAATATATTGAATTTATAAATTTTCTTCACTATATATACAAAGCTAGTTGGTTGAATGATAGCTTTTAACTCATGTTAAAAGAGGAAAGTCTGGGCTCCATAGGAGAAAGTACCAGGTAATACCTGGCAAGAGTAATCTTAGGGATAGTGCCACAGAAAATAAACCGCCTAATCAAGGCAAGGGTGAAAAGGTGAGGTAAGAGCTTACCGGTTTTTTAGTAATAGAAAACGCATGGAAAACCCTACTTGGAGCAAGACCAAATAGGAGTAGCGCGATTAACTTTGTTAATCAAATTTCCTAAATGAGCTACTCGGGTTGGTTGCTTGAGCTGTTTGGTGACAAACAGTCTAGATAAATTATCATTTTAAATGACAAAACCCAGCTTACAGATCAACTAGCAAAAAATCAAAAATTTAAGAACAAAAACAGAACAATCTACAATTGTATTAATACAATTGACTAAATTTCAAAAGACCATATAAACCCATAATATCCCATAAAGGGAAAAAAATGAATTATAAAAATGTTTATCTCAACTTTCGAAAACAAGCTGGACAAAAAAGGAAGGGTGTCGGTGCCAGCAACATTTAGATCTTATTTATCAAGCCTTGGTTACAATAGTGTTGTTTGCTATCCATCATTCACGAATCCATCTATTGAATTTTGTCCTCAAAGTAGAATTGAAAAAATTATTGAAACAATCGACAGCCTAAATCCATTTGAAGAAAACAGAGATGTTTTTTCAACTTCAATTTTAGCAGATAGTCATCAATTAAATTTTGATACTGAAGGACGAGTAACATTAACAGAAAAATTAATAGAGCATACAGGGGTGAAGGAAAAAGTTTTGTTTGTAGGACAAGGAAAAACTTTTCAAATGTGGGAACCTTCGCAATTTAAAAAATTTAGTGATGATGCTAGAAAAAAAGCAAAATTACAAAGATCTAACTTAAAATGGAATACTAACAATTAAACCAACGGAGATAAATATGCCAATAAATATAACAGCACCGGAATTAAGAGAACTTAAACCAAGAATAATAGTTTTAGGAGTAGGAGGAGCAGGCGGAAATGCAATTAATAATATGCTTGAAGCTGGATTGGAAGGCGTAGAATTTTACGCAGCAAATACAGATGCACAAGCATTAAAACATAACTTTGCAGAATGTAAAATTCAACTTGGTGCAAATTTAACCAGAGGACTTGGAGCTGGAGCAAAAGCAGATATTGGTCAAGCAGCTGCGGATGAGTCAATGAATGAAATTATAAGTTTACTACAAGGCGCCAACATGGTTTTTGTAACTGCTGGAATGGGAGGTGGAACTGGAACTGGAGCTGCTCCTGTGATTGCAAAAGCTGCAAAAGATTTAAATATTTTAACAGTTGGTGTTGTAACAAAACCATTTATGTTCGAAGGGCCTGGTAGAATTAGAGTTGCTGAAAAAGGTTTGGAAGAATTAAGAAAATATTGTGACACTATGATTGTAATTCCAAATCAAAATCTTTTTAAAGTTGCAAATGAGAAAACAACTTTTCCTGATGCATTTAGAATGGCTGATAATGTTTTAATGCAAGGTGTAAAAGGAATTACAGATTTAATTGTTAAACCAGGTCTTATCAATTTAGATTTTGCAGATATTGAAACTGTAATGAGTGGTATGGGCAAAGCAATGATGGGAATGGGAGAGGCGGAGGGTGAGAAGAGAGCAATTCAAGCCGCCGAAGCTGCCATCACAAATCCTTTGATCGATGAGTATTCTTTAAAAGGCGCAAGAGGTTTGTTAATTAATATTACAGGAGGTAATGACATAACTTTATTTGAAGTAGATGAAGCTTCCAATAAAATCAGAGCAGAAGTTGATCCATCAGCAGAAATTTTAGTAGGAACAACTTTTGATGAAAGTCTTGCTGGCAAATTTAGAGTATCAATTGTTGCTACAGGTTTAAACGGTGAAGTAAGCATAAATAAGCCGGTAGTAAGCATGATCAGACATATTCAGAATAGAAACAATAGCTATACAAGACCATCTACTTTTTCTGGCAATAGTTATTCATCTCTTCAAACATCTGCGCACATGGCCACAAATGGAGCGACAGCATTAGATATGAATGCTTACCCTCACCATGAGCAAAATCAAGTTAAGGAACAAAAATTAGATGTTCAAACTAATTATCAAACTCAGACTGAGCAATCGCAGATTAAAACAAAAGAACAAATTAGTCATGATCATTTAGAAATGAATATGGACGAACATTCTCTTTTTGGTCAAGCAGACCCGATTGAATTTGTGGAAGAAAGTTTTGAAAAAGTAGAAAATGAAAATCAGCTTTTTACAAACGATCAAGATGTTAATCATTCAATCTCAACACAAGGTTCTTTGTCTAAAAAAAATCAAGAAGAGTTTACTAATGAAAACTTTTCTGAATTAAATACAGAAGATAAAAACGACTTAGAAATACCTGCGTTTCTACGAAGACAAACAAACTAAAATATTAGTGTTCTTTAATGTCACTGGATATAAGTCCCCATTATCCAGTGATGTTAAACGAGGTTATAAAGTCCATAAAACCAAATAATAAAAATACAATAGTCGACTGTACTTTTGGCTGTGGTGGTTATAGTAAAAAAATACTTGAGATTTTTCCAAATTATCAAATTATTGCAATAGATAGAGATCCCTCGGTAAAAAAATTTGCAGACACATTAAATACTAGTTTTAAAAATAGACTCAAATTCATTAATGATAAATTCAGCAATCTAGGAAATATCATTCGGAATTATCAAGACGATATTAGTTACTTTATTTTTGATTTTGGAATCTCTTCTTTCCAACTAGACAATTATGATAGAGGTTTTTCTTTTAATTCAGAAATAAAATTAGATATGAGAATGGGTCACAATACAATTAGCGCCTATGAACTTGTAAATGAGGCACCTTTAGAGGATCTTAATAGTATTATTAAAATTTTTGGAGAAGATAGTGATCATAAAAAAATTGCTAAGGAAATAGTTCAAATAAGAAAAAATAAAACTATTCATACCACTAAGGAACTTCGCAATACAATTCTAAAAGCAAAGGGAAACCGATATTTTAAAAAAGATCCCTGTACCAAAACGTTCCAGGCATTAAGAATGATAGTTAATCAAGAACTTTCGGAGATATTTAATGCCTTAAAAAAAACAATTGAGTTAAGCAAAACAAATACGGGCATAACTACTGTAACTTTTCATTCTCTAGAGGACAGAATAGTAAAAAAAATTTTTAATATAAGTAAAGATTTAGAAAAAAACCCTTCAAGATATTTGCCAAAAATCACACCAAATGCAGAGCAAAGTTATATCCAAAAAATGAGTAATAAAGCCATTAAACCAACAGATAATGAAATTGCAACAAATCCAAGATCTCGCTCAGCAAAGTTAAGATCAATCATTAAAATGGGAAATGACAAAATTAACATAAATAGAAAAGATCTTAAGATGGAAAGATTATTCGAGTTAGAGGAAAAATATGCAGGGTAAAAAATATGTTATTAGCTTTATCTGCTTGTTGCTTGGACTAATTAGTATTCATATTTTAAAAAACAAAACTAGAGAACTAGAATTAAAAATTGAAAAAGTTTCACAAAATATTAATTCATTAAAAGAAGAATTTGAAGTACAAAAAGTCGAATTTAGTTATTTATCAAACCCGCAGAGAATATCTAACCTTGCTAAAGAATATTTAAAAAATGATTATATTACTTTATTTCCAAACAAAATAATTTCAGATGAAAAAAAATAAAAAATTAAACTTATATTTTGAAGATCAGTCATCTTTTAGAAAAGAAAAAAATGAAAACGAAAATAGGAATAATTTTGTTATTTCAACATTCCTGATTGTATTCACTGTAATTTGTGCAAGATTAATTTTTTTAGGTTTTGAAAAAAGTGATTTTGTAATTTCAAAAAATAACGAAAGATTTTTTTATGAAAGAAAAGATATCATTGATAGTCAGGGAATTATTTTAGCCAAAAATATCACAGTTCATGATTTAGTGTTAAGAAAGAGTAAAGCTAAAAATATTCAAAACATTTTATTAAAAGCTAAAATAAATTTCTCAGATATTGATACAGAAAATTTAAAATTAGAAAATGAAGATAAATCGATTGTTATTTTAAAAAAAAACCTTTCACCAGCAGATTATAATAAGGTAATTGCTCTTGGAGAACCTGCATTAGAATTGTCAAAAAGAGAAATAAGAATTTATCCACATAAAAATTTATTTTCTCACATCTTAGGTAAAGTTGATATTGATAACCGAGGTATTTCTGGAATGGAGATGTATTTAGACAATAAATTAAAAGATAAATCAGATATTAATATTCCGGTGCAAACATCATTAGACGCTAATATTCAATTTTTAGTTTACGAAGAATTATTAAAAGCTGTTGGCGACTTTTCGGCTCTAGGAGCCGCTTCTATACTTATGGATGCTAATACAGGCAAGATTATCTCTATGGTATCTCTGCCAGATACCGATAATAATAAAAGAGATGCTAAAGAATCTAAAAATTATTTAAGCAAAGCTACTAAAGGACTTTATGAACTTGGTTCAGTTTTTAAAACTTTTACAATTGCCAGCGCTATCGAAAATAAAATAGTCACAAAAGATACTTTGTTTGAAAATTTAAGGCAGAGAGTAATGTGTGGAAAATATCCAATAAACGAGTATCGATGGGATATATCGAAAAAAAATCTTACTGTTGAAGATATACTTGTAAAGTCTTCTAATATTGGAACTATTGAAATTATAAATAAGAATGGTTTAGAAAATCAGCAAAAATTTTTAGAAAGCCTAGAGATTTTCGATATTCCCAGATTAGAAGTTGCGGAATTATCTCAGCCCAATCAAAATAGGTGGGGGAAATGTAATACATTAACTTCCGGATATGGTCATGGTGTTAGCACTTCATTATTGCAGCTTACAAGGGCTTACGGAGCAATCGTTAATGGTGGAGAACTATTGGACACTTCAATTTTGGCACACACGCCAGTAAAGGCAAAAAGAATTATTAGTAAAGAAACCAGTTTGATTATGAACGATATGCTAAGGGCAAATGTTAACAGTAAAAACAAAGTAGAAGGAAGTGGAAGAAAAGCCGATATCAAGGGATATGATGTAATAGGAAAAACTGGGACGGCTCAAAAACCTTCAGAAAATGAAAAAGGTTATTCAGATGAAATTTTGAATATTTTTACGGCGGCGTTTCCTCATAAAAAACCAAAATATGTTCTTACAGTATTGATGGATGAGCCAAAAGGAGCACCACAAATATGGAAACATAATCGAAGAGAGGCCGGATGGAACGCTGTTTATGTAGCTGGCCAAATAATACAAAAAATAGGACCTAGTTTGGCCATAAATGACATAGATCTTAGAGAAACCCATGCAAGCACTTCAAAAATTAATTAATCAAAAAGATTGCTCAATAGACACAAGAACTTTAAAAAAAAAAGAAATATTTTATGACTTGGGCAGTACAAAAAAGAAATATGGAAAATATTTCTATCAAGCTTTAAATAAAAAACCATCAGCAATTATTACAGAAAAAGCCAAAATAAATAAAAATTTTTCTATAAAAATATATAGCACAAATAATATAAACGCTTTCTATAAAAAAAGTATATTTTTGAAATACAAGAAAAAACCGAAGTACAGAATAGCGGTAACAGGAACAAATGGCAAAACTTCTGTAGCATATTTTTTTTATAAAATACTTTCCTTATTAAACTATAAGGCTGGGTCTGTAGGCACGCTCGGTATTTTTGAAAATAATAAAAGATATATAGGAAAATTAACTACCCCAAGTTTTTTAGACAATCATAAAATTTTTAACTCTTTTTATAAAAAAAAAATAAACTACTCAATAATAGAAGCTTCCAGTCATGGATTAAAACAAGCAAGATTGGAACTAATTAATTTTCATTGTGGAATTTTTACAAATTTAACTCATGATCATTTGGATTATCATTTAACTATGCGAGATTATTGGAATTCAAAAATGATTTTGTTTAAAAATTTGGTAAAAAATAATGGATATGTGGTTGCAAATACAGAAATTTCACAATTTAAAATATTAAAAAAAATATCTAATGTAAGAAAACTAAATCTTTTAACATACGGAAATAAAGGAAATACAATAAAAATCATTTCACTAAAAAGAAATGGAGCAAACACGATATTAAAAATAAATGCTTTGGGAGAAATATTTACAACAAATTTACGATTTATAGGTAAATTTCAAATAGAAAATTTTTTAGCAGCTACACTAGCTTGTTATACATGTGGTATTAGCTTTCAAAAAATTTTTAGTATCGCCTCAAAAATACAAAATCCGGCGGGTAGAATGCAGTTAATTAAAAAGAATAATAAAACTGTTATTATAGACTACGCGCATACTCCCGATGCTTTGCACAAAACAATTTCTGAAATTAAATCTTTTTTTAACAAAAAAGTTAACCTTGTGTTTGGTTGTGGTGGAAATAGAGATTCATCTAAAAGAAGAACTATGGGAAAAATCGCCAATAATTTATGCGAAAAGGTGTATATTACAGATGATAACCCAAGGTATGAAGATCCAAAAAAAATTAGATCACAAATAAAATCAACTTGTCCTAGGGCAATAGTTGTTGCCTCCAGAGATTTTGCTATAAAAAAAGCAATTCAATCTTTGCAAGGACAAATTTTACTAATAGCCGGAAAAGGTCATGAGAACTTTCAGTTAATAAAAGATAAAAGAATTCCTTTTTCTGATTATCGGTACGCAAAAAAATATTTAGAGTAAATGAATTTAAATCAAGCAGACCTAAAATCAATTTTTAAAAAGAAAATTTTAAGTAAGAGAATAAATAACATTTGCATCAACAGCAAAGAAGCCAAAAAAAATTCTATTTTTATTGCAATTAAAGGAAAAAGAACTGACGGACATCTTTATGCCAATGAAGCTTTAAAAAAAGGCTGCAATATCGCTATTGTAAAAAAAAATTTTAAAGTTAAAAAAAAATACAAAAATAAAATACACAAAGTCTATTCTACATTAAATTTCTTAATAAAAATTGCAAAATACCAACGAACTAAATCTAGTGGAATATTCATTGGCATAACAGGAAGTTTTGGAAAGACAACATTAAAATTTATGCTATCTTTTTTTCTAAGTAAATACAAAAAAACATTTAGTTCACCAAGGTCATTTAATAACCACTTCGGGTTACCTCTCTCCTTGTCTAACACGCCCCGCAATAGTAAATATAATATTTTTGAAATTGGAATGAGTAATAAAGGAGAAATAAATAAACTATCTAAAATATTAAAACCTAATATTTCTGTTATTACGAATATTGGGCCAGCTCATCTACAAAATTTAAAAAGTTTACAAAATATTTGTTTAGCCAAAGCCGAAATAATGAATCACATGAAAGCTAATGAAGTTATTTTTTTAAATGCAAATGATGAGTATTTTAATACACTTAAAAATTTAGCAGAAAATAAAAATCTAAAAATTATTACATTTGGTTATTCAAAAAAATGTAATGTGCAATTAGTAAAAATAAAAAAAGAAATTAACAAACTATATTTATTTATAAAAATTTTTAAAACAACTTACAAAATTGAAACCAATACAATTAATAAAAACTTTATTGATAATTTTTTAATTACTTGTGCGATTTCTTCACACTTAGGATTAAATTTAACAAAAATTATTAAATATGCCAAAAAGTTTCCAACTCCATCTGGTCGAGGCAATATTGTTATAAAAAAATTTAATAATAAAAAAATCAAAATAATAGATGAAAGCTACAATGCAAATCCAGTTTCTATGAGAAATGCTATAGAAAATTTTTCTTATTCAAAAACTAAAAAAATAAAAAAAATTGCAATAATTGGAGATATGCTTGAACTAGGCTCACATTCTAAATTTTACCATGAGCAATTAGCTGGAATAATAAAAAAATCCAATATTGATTATGTTTATTTTGTTGGAAAAGAAGTTTTGAATACTTATAGAAAGTTGCGAAACACAGAGAAATTCAGAATTTATGAAGATGTTCAGCAATTTAAGGAGTTTTTTTTAGAAATAATAAATGAAAAATCTATTTTCTTGATAAAAGGTTCAAATGGAGTCGGTTTGTATAAATTATTAGACAAATTTTAAATCAATGTTGAATTATTTATTTTCTTATTTATCCGCTGATTATAGCTTTTTAAACGTTTTTAAATATATAACTTTCCGAACTGGAATGTCGGTATTTACTTCTTTGTTATTCGTTCTTTTTTTTGGCGGTCCATTTATTAAATATTTAAAATATTCCAAGTATTTTGATCAACCAATTAGAAATGATGGTCCTTTATCACATATCATTAAAAAAGCAGGCACTCCGACATTTGGTGGAATTCTAATTATATTTTCTGCAGTAGCAAGTTCACTTCTTTGGGCTGATATAGAAAATACATATGTTTTGATATCTCTTTTTTCAATTTTAAGTTTTGCTTTGATTGGTTTTTTAGATGATTATTTAAAAATAAAAAAAGGAAACTCATCTGGAATTAAAGCTAAATATAAAATAATATTACAAATCTTATTTGCATTAATGATTGTTTATTTAATTAATATTTCAACAGCAGAAAATATTAGAAATGTTTTAAATTTACCTTTTTATAAAAATTTAGTTTTTGATTTAGGTGTTTTTTACATTTTTTTTGGAATACTAGTTATTGTTGGATCATCTAACGCTGTTAATCTAACAGATGGATTAGATGGTTTAGCCACAGTACCCGTAATATTAGTAACGCTTACATTTGTCTTAATAACTTATCTGGTAGGTAATGTAATTTTTTCTGATTATTTAAAATTAGTTTATATAAAAAATACAGGAGAAGTTTGTATTGTGTTAGGTTCTATCGTGGGTTCGTGCTTAGGATTTTTATGGTTTAATGCCCCACCAGCTAAAATTTTTATGGGCGATACAGGTTCACTAGCTTTAGGTGGATTTTTAGGAACGATTGGCTTAATTACAAAGCATGAAGCTGCACTTTTTATTGCAGGAGGACTTTTTGTATTAGAGGCATCTTCTGTAATAATACAAGTTATTTCATTTAAGTTATTTGGTAAAAGAGTTTTTAGAATGGCACCATTACATCACCATTATGAAAAAAAAGGGTGGGAAGAATCCACTATTGTCATTCGTTTTTGGATTATTTCTGTAATACTTGTTTTAATAGCTTTATCCACTTTAAAACTTAGATAATGGTATCTATAGAATATTTAAAAAATAAAAACATTCTAGTGTTTGGAATGGGTAATACTGGTTTAGCAACTGTTCAAAAACTAAAAAAAAAAATTAAAAATATTTCAGCATGGGACGATAATGCAAATTCAAGAAAACATGCAAAAAAAAAATTTGATATTTTTTTTAATAAGAACTTTTATAAAAATTCGTATGATTTTATTATAATGAGTCCTGGTATTAATATTTACCAACATCCTCATAGTTCATTTTTTAGGAATAATTTCAACAAAATCATTACAGATATAGATATTTTTGTCAGTTCAATTGATTTAAACAAAAATAAAATTATTGCGATTACCGGAACTAATGGAAAGTCAACTTTTTGTAAACTTCTTCATCACGTTATGAATAGTAAAAAAAATGCCTATCTTCTGGGTAATTATGGAAAACCAGTTCTTAGTCATAATCAACATTTAGAAAATAATTTCTACATTTTAGAACTTTCTTCTTATCAAATAGAATACTCAAAGTTTTTAAAGACTCATGCATGTGCAATTTTAAATATTACACCAGACCACTTAGAAAGACACAAAACATTCAGTAATTATATTAATATTAAATTAAAAATATTTAATTCTCTTCTTCCTAAAAGCTTTGGTTTCTTAAATAAAAATTTTCAATACTTAAGTAGAATTGGCAAAAATAGGAATATTATTAAAGTTTCGATATCAAAAAATTTATTTATTAAAAATAAATTTATAAATAAAGATGGTTATTTTCCAAGCATTAGTATTATTTATAGTATATTAAGATTTTTCAAATTTTCAAAAAAAACAATAATCACTAAGTTTAATTCTTTTAAGCCATTACCACACAGACAGGAGTTTGTTAGAAAAATTAACAATATTACTTTTATTAACGACTCAAAAGCAACAAATTTTGAGTCAGCAAAATTTTCATTAAAGCTCTACGATAACATTTATTGGATAGCAGGCGGTATCCTAAAAAAAAATGATAGTATCAATTTTAATAATAAATTAAAAAAGAAAATTTTTAAAACCTATATAATTGGAAAAAATACTTCGCTATTTCAATCGATCATTAAAAATAAAATAAAATATCTAATTTGCAAAACAATCGGCAGTGCCGTTTTGCAAGCATACAAGGATGCTCAATGCAGCAAATTCAAAAATAATGTTATTTTATTAAGTCCAGCAGCAGCTTCATTTGATCAATTTAAAAATTTTGAACATAGGGGAAATTTGTTCAAATCAATAATAAAAAATATAAAAAATGTTTAAAAGGTATGAAACAGGAATATTGGCTATCTGGTGGAGAAGTGTTGATAAAACAACAATTTTTTTGGGATTATCTCTTTTGATAAGTGGTAATATTTTTAATTTTCTATCTACGTCTACTATCCCTTCAGAAAAACTTTACGATAGTAAATACTTTCTTTTTTATAAACATATTTTTTTTTCAGTTTCTGGTCTTGTTATTTTAATTTTCTTATCTTTTTTAAATAATAAAAATATAAAAATATATGCAATTACTGGTTTTATTTTTTTCTCAATATTATTAATTTTAGTTTATTTTTTTGGAATAAGCGTAAAAGGTTCTAAAAGATGGTTAAATTTATTTTTTTTTAGGATCCAACCAGTTGAATTTATTAAACCTTTTTTAATTTTAATTGTTGCTTTGGTACTTGCTTCAAAAAAAAATACAATAAATATAAAGTTTTTTCTTTCGTCACCCTTTGTGATATTCATTGTTATACTTCTTCTTTTGCAGCCTGATTATAGTCAAAGTTTGCTTGTAATAACTATATGGATGATAATGGTATTCGTCTCAGGGATAAGTCTGCTTTCCATTACAGTCATATCAGGATCTCTGATTTCATTGATGTTAGGTGTTTTGTTTTTTTTTAAAGATAAGTTTTTTTACATATTTGACCGAATTTCAAGCTGGATTGGCAAAGTAGAAGTATCTTATCAATCTGAACAAGCTTTGAATGCAATAAAATCAGGTGGTTTTTTTGGAAGAGGAATAGGCGAGGGGATTTTAAAAGAAAAAGTTCCGGAGGCTCATACAGATTATGTTATGTCAGTAATTGCCGAAGAATATGGAATTGTGTTCGTATTAATAATTATTAGTTTAACTATTCTTTTATCTTTACGAATATTTTCTTTAATTAATAACACTGATAATGATTTTTTTAAATTATCATTAATAGGAATTTCAAGTTTATTGGTAATCCAATCATTTATTAATTTAGGTGTTACTATTAACATTTTGCCTTCAACCGGAATGCCATTTCCATTTATTAGCTATGGTGGATCTTCTATTATGGGATCTTGTATAGTTTTGGGTCTAGCAGTCTTGCTGAGTAAAAAAGAGCAAACGTGAAAAAAAAAATAATTTTATCAACTGGTGGAACGGGTGGACACATTTTTCCGATGATAGCTTTGCATGATTATTTAGTTTCTAAAAATTATGAGGTAATTTTTGTAAGTGACCAGAGAGCAATTAAATATTTTAATCCAGGTGTTAAGGAAAAAGTTAAAATTTTTAATATTAATAGTCCGTTTAATAAAAAAGGATTTTCTAAATTGATGGCTTACTATCAATTGTTAGTTTCAACAATAAAATCAATTTTTTTTTTAATTAATAATAAACCAAGTATTGTTATTGGATCTGGGGGTTACGCTTCCTTTCCTATTTTAATGGCAGGATATTTATTGCAAATTAACATACTTATTTATGAAACAAATTCAATTTTAGGAAGGACAAATAAATTTTTTTATTTTTTGTCCAAAAAGTTACTTCTTGGATTTGATAATCAAAAAGATTTACCAAAGAAATATCAAAAAAAATCTATATATGTTGGACAATTATTGAGAAAATCTTTCATAGAAAAAAAAAACGAGTCCAATATTTTCAATTCTAATAAAAATGAATTTACCATTTTAATGCTTGGAGGAAGCCAGGGTGCTGATTTTTTTGGATCACACTTTGCAACTATATTTTCAGAGTTAAAAAATTCTGGATTTAAAATAAAAATTTTTCATCAATGCAAAGACAATCAGGTAGTATCTATCAGGCAAGCTTACCAAAACTTCACTAGTTATGAGTTATTTGAATTTAATCCAAATATTGAAAAAATAATGAAACAATCTGATCTTGCTATAGTCAGATCTGGTTCATCTACTATTTCAGAGCTTATTGCTGTTAGCTTGCCATTTATTGCAATTCCACTACCTTCATCTATGGATAATCATCAGTATTATAATGCAAAATATTTTGAAGATAGGGGTTGTTGCTGGTTAATAGATCAAAACCAATTTGATACAGAAAAGTTCAAAAAATTAATTGCTGATATTTTGAGCAATGATAAAGAAAAACTTAGAGAAAAAATAAAAAATATAAAATTATTAAATAAAGATCAGGTCTTAAATAATTTTGAAGAAATAATAATAAAGTACTTATAAAGATGGAATTGAATATTAACAAAAAGGATAAAATTCACCTAATAGGGATAGGTGGAATTGGTATGAGCGGAATTGCTCTAATACTTAAAGAAATGGGGTACGATGTTCAGGGTAGCGACATATCAAAAAATAATAAAAATATAACATCATTAAAAAATAAAAATATTAAAGTATTTAGTAGTCACAAAAGTCAAAATATTAAAAATGTTAAAATAGTTGTTATCTCAAGCGCAATTAATAAAAAAAATAATGAACTAAAATATGCAATAAGCAAAAATATTTTGGTTATGAAAAGAGCCGACATGCTAGCGAATATAATTTCTTTAAAAAAAAACGTGGTTATTTCTGGTTCTCACGGAAAAACGACTATTACCTCGCTAGTTTCTACAATTTTAAAAGAAGCAAACTTTAAACCTACTATAGTGAACGGAGGTATCATTAATTCACTAAATACGAATGCAAAACTTGGAGAGGGAAATTGGTCAGTTATAGAAGCTGACGAGTCAGATGGAAGTTTTTTAAAGTATAATAATACTCATGCCATAGTTAGTAATATTGACCATGAACATATGGATTATTATAAAAATTTCAAAAATTTAACAAAACAGTTTGGTATTTTTCTTGATAGGACACCTCTATTTGGAAAAAATATAATTTGCCTAGATGATAAAAATTTAAAAGACTTAAAAAAGAATTCTAGAAGACAAAATTTTATAACATATGGTTTTGATAAAAAAGCAGACTTTGTTCCTATAAATATTGTGTACAAAGATATGCAAATTCACTTTGATTTAAAAGTTAATTTAAAAAAGAAATTTATAATTAAAGATATTGCCCTTAATCTTATGGGTAAGCATAATATATTAAATGCTACATCTGCCATTATATTGGCACTTACTCTCAATATTTCAATCAAAAGAATAAAAAAAACATTAAAATTTTTTTCAGGTGTTCAACGTAGATTAACAAAAGTTTTCCATAGTAAAAATAAAATAATTTTCGATGATTATGCACATCACCCTACTGAAATCGCAGCCGTGTTAGATGCTTGTAAAAATAATTTTAAGAATAAAAAAATAATTTCTATTTTTCAACCACATAGGTTTTCAAGAGTAAAATCATTGTATAATGAATTTACTGAGAGTTTTGAAAAAGCCGATCAAGTAATTTTATGTCCAATATATCCTGCTGGAGAAAAATTAGTTAGATTTAACCTAGAAAATTTTGCAAAAAAAATTTCTAAAAATTCAAACGTAGAAGTAGTGATTATTAAAAATTATGAAAATTTAAGTATTTTGTTAAATAAAAATTATTCGAATAAAGAAATTATTATTGCAATGGGTGCAGGTAGTATTAGTCAGTGGATTAGATCGATATCAAGAAATTTAAAAAAATGATTAAAATAGTCACTAAAAAAGAAGAATTTGAATTTCAAGATCAAATAAAAAAAAATTATCCTTTAAGCAAAAATTCATGGTTTGGAGTAGGAGGTAATGCATCTACTTTTTTTTCCCCTCAAAATAAAAACGATTTGAAAACTTTTCTTAAAAATTTTAAATTTAAAAAAATAATTACTATTGGTTCTGGTTCTAATATTTTATTTAAAGATACAGACTTTAAAGGTCTAGTAATCAAATTAGGTAAAGAATTTTCTAAAATAGAGGATTCTAATTCATCAGTTGTAGCTGGAGCCGCAGCCTTGAAGAATAAAGTATCAGATTTTGCTAAAAAAAAAGGTATCGGAGAATTTGAATTTCTGTCTGCAATCCCAGGTAATATTGGGGGCGGTATTATTATGAATTCTGGTTGTTTTGGTAGCGAGATTTCAGATATTGTCGAACAAATTACTATTATGGATTATTCAGGGAATGAAAAAATATTAAAAAGAAACAAAATAAATTTTCAATACAGAGAGTCGGGCTTACCAGAAAATTATATAGTACTTGAGGTTTTGTTTCGTAAAACAAAAAGAATGCCAAATACAACTATTGAAAAAAAAATACAAAAAATAAAAAACGAAAAAAAAATTAGTCAACCAACGGGTATAAGAACCGGAGGAAGTACTTTTAAAAACCCACCGAATAATAAAAAAGCATGGGAGCTAATAAAGCAATGTGGATGCGATAAAATTTCATTCGGAAGAGCAAAATTCTCACAACATCACTGTAATTTTATAGATAATACAGATCTTGCCTCCTCTAAAGATATACAAAAACTCATTAAAGAAACTCAAAAAATTGTTCAAAAAAAAAGCGGAGTCAAATTAGAGTTAGAAATAAAAATAGCATAATGAGAATCAAAAAAATTTTACTGCTTTCTGGTGGCCCATCCAGAGAAAGAAAGGTCAGTATTTTAAGCGGCAAAGCTGTTTATCAAGCGTTAAAGCAGTTAAAATATAACGTAGTTAGAGTCGATCCCTCTTCAAAATATTCAAATTTTATTAAATATAATTGTGACATTGCATTTAATGCTTTGCACGGTCAGTTTGGAGAGGATGGTATAATTCAGTCTATTTTAGAAAAACAAAAAATTCCATATACACACTCAGGAGTTAAATCTTCCGCAACTGCTATGGACAAAGTCAAGTCAAAAAAGAAATTTATAATCAATAATATTAAAACACCTAAATTTAAAATTATTAAAAAGTTGTCAGACTTAAATAATAAAATTTCTAGAAACAAATTTGTTTTAAAACCAATAAATGAAGGTTCTAGCGTAGGAGTTTTAATTTATAAAAACATTAAAGACATAGACCAATCTAAAATTAAAGACAGCTTAAATAAATATAAACAACTGTTACAGGAAGAATTTATTGAAGGCAAAGAAGTTCAGGCTGCGGTTATGGGAAATAAAGCCATTGGAGCCATTGAAATTAGACCAAACCGAAAGTTTTATGACTACAATGCAAAGTATAGTTTAAAAGCTAAGACGAAACATATTATGCCAGCTGCTGTAGAAAAAAAAACTTACCAAAAAGTTTTGCAAATAGCATTAAAAGCTCACCAATGCCTAAAGTGCAAAGGTATTACAAGATCTGATTTTAGAGTTACGAAAGATAATAAAATTTTTATACTAGAAACAAATACACAGCCAGGAATGACCAATTTATCTTTAGTTCCAGAAATAGCCGAGTACAAGGGAATTTCCTTTAAACAACTGGTTAAGTGGATAGTTTTAGATGCATCTCTTAATCGTTAATAAATATAAATGGTTGTTGCTACTTCTGTTTTTGTTCTTGTTAACAACTTTTAATTTTAACAATTCTAATCTTTTAAATCTATTTTTTAAAATTAAAAATGTTGAGTATGTTAAAACCTCTTATGTAGAGGAAAATATTAAGTCTGAAGTAATAGATTTTGTTTTAAATAAAAATTTATTTTTAATTGACAAAAAACAAATAAAAGATTTATTTAGCCGTAGTATTTGGGTTGAGCGTATTGAAATAAAAAAAAAATTTCCCAATCAATTAAATATTTTGATTACAGAATATTTTCCGATAGCCTATTTTGTCAAAAATAATCAAATGTATATAATAAATAATAATTTCAAGAGTTCTGTAATCTCTAATAATATAAATACTGCTAATTTATTAAAAATTGAAAATACTGATAAAGAGATTGAATATAAGCTATTTCTACAAGAACTAAAAAAACATACTGATTTGTATGCATCTTTAGAAGAAGTTCGTTTTATTTATAAAGATCGTTGGGATCTTAAATTAAATAATGGTACGCTTATCAAGTTAGGTACGTATAGCCTTGAAGAACAACTAAACAATATTAAAATTGTTTCAAAAAAAAATAATTTAAAATTGATTGATTTAAGAACTAAAGACAGAGTTATTATTAGCAATGAATAAAGATAAGCAAGCAATGGGGGTTTTAGATATTGGATCCTATCATTCAAAATTTGTTATATTTAAAATTCAAGATAATAAAATTCAAATTCTCTCTAAATTTATTTTAAAAACAAAAGGAATAAAAAGAGGTGTTATTTCTGATTTGGAAAAGTTAACAAAGTCATTAAAGGAAATTATAGGCAAAGCAGAAGATGCTGCAAAATTACAAATTAATAATATATTTGTTTCTACGAGTCCTTTAAATACTTTTTCATTAATTTTTAGCCAGTCGAAAAATATAGGAGCATACGAAATTAACGAGGAAAAGGACGTACAATTTTTGATCAATAGCGGAGTAAGCTTGTTCAAAGATTGCTATCCAAGTAGTAAGATTCTGCATCTTTTTAATTTAAATTTAAGAATAGACAGAAATAATATTGTTGAAAATCCAGTCGGTTTAATTGCCGATAGTTTAGAAAATGATTTACACATTATTTATTCTAAAAAAAATACCTTAAAAAATTTTCAAAAAGCTATTGAAAATAGTTATTTAAAATCCGAACAATTTATTTTTTCTCCTTATGTGTTGAGCTTACTTTCTTACGCAGAAAGTCCTTTATCAGATACTATTTTGACATTAGATTTTGGACATGAAAAAACTTCACTTAGTATTTTTAGAAACGATAATTTTATTTTTGCCACCTCCATTCCAATTGGTTCATGGCATATAACAAATGATATTTCGAAAGCTTTAAATCTAAACTTCGAAATTGCCGATAGCCTCAAAAAAAACCATAGTTCCTGCAAAATACTAAGTAGTGAATTGATCCACGAGTACGTAGAGAGCGAAAATGCTGGTCTTAAATCGTATAAAAAAGTATCGAATAATATCTTGAATAAGATTGTTTATTCTAGGACTGAAGAAATAATAGATTTTATAAATAAAGAATTAGCTTTTTTTCAAAAGCAAAATCAAATTTTTAATAAAATTTTAATTAGCGGTGAAGGGTCTAAAATTAAAGGTTTTTATGATTTGCTGAGTGAAAAAATTAAAATTAAGTATTTATCTATAGAAAAATTTTCATCTAAACTTAAAAATGATTTTGAAGACGATTACGATGTTTGTATATCAGTTATTAATTACATTAAAAATTCTTATTCAAAAGAAATTCGAAGCTCTACAAAAGCAAATAAGAGTATTTTTGATAAGGTATTATCTTTATTTAATTAAATCACCCAGATTTTTGGCGTAATATTTCTTGAATCGATAATTTCAATTTACTTAAGTATATTTTTTTTGTGCATACAAATCAGATAACAATAAAAAAAAAAATTTCATTTGAAGGTATAGGTCTTCATTCAGGCCTACTAACTAAAATGGTACTGTCGCCAATGCCGGCAGATAGCGGCATAGCGTTTATTAGAACAGATATCAAAAATAGTTCTGAAATATTAGCAAATTGGAAAAATATAATTCCAGCAAATCTTTGTACTAAAATTTCAAATAAAAAAGGAGAAACAGTTAATACAATTGAACATCTAATGTTTGCACTTTACAGCCTTCGAATAACCAATTTATTGATCGAAATTAATGGTCCCGAAGTACCAATAATGGACGGTAGTGCCAAAAATTTCATTGAAAAAATTGAAATTATTGGTCTTTTAATTCAGCAAAAAAATATAAAACAATTAGAAATAATGAAAAAGTTAGAGATCAAGGATCATAATAAATTTATTAAATATGAACCAAGTAATAAAAAATATCTAGAAATACATTATAGCCTTAATTATGAAGATCAGTTTATAAAAAAACAACGTTATATTTTAAAGGACGCACAAAAAAATTTTTTAGAAGTTTTTACATGTAGAACTTTCTGTCATCAAGAAGATCTAGAAAAAATATTTGCAATGGGGTTGGCTAAGGGAGGATCTTTAGATAATGCTATAGTTATTTCTGGAAACAAGGTTTTGAATCAGGAAGGCCTAAGATATAAAGATGAGTTTGTAAGACATAAAGTTCTAGATTGTATTGGAGATTTATATTTAAGCGGCTATTTTATTTATGGCAAGATTACCTGTAATCAAGGCGGACATGAGTTAACTGCTAATTTAATTAAGAAAATTTTTGAAAACAAAAAAAACTATTCAATTGTGGATATTCACTCTGCAAATATACACAAAACAAATAAGATTAGAGAAACGTCAAGAATTCAAGCGGTAGTTTAAGCTTTAAAATTAGTGTAAATAATTTCCAAGAATCGTTATTTATGTTCCAAAAAAAATTTATAAATTATCTATTAATTAGTGCTTTGCTTTTTTTGGGCTCTTGTTCATCAAAAACAGAGCAAACCATAAAGCCTAAAGTAGTTATTAGTTTAGATCGTCTATATAGCGAAGCTCAAAGAAAGTTTGAAGAAGGTAGTTTGCAGGAAGCTATTGAGCTATTTGAAATGGTTGAAAAAGATTACTCTTACACAGAGTGGGCTGCCAAGTCTCTTTTAATGAGGGCATATATATATTATGAAGCAGGCAATTATATTTCTGCCCTCACTATTTTAAAAAAATTTAAGACACGTTACTCAGGCGATAAAAATATAGCATATGCAGAATATCTAACTGCAATTTGTTTGTTTGAGCAAATTAACTTTGTCGCTTTATCTCAAGAACCCACAACCTTAGCTTTAAGACAATTTGAAAAAGTAATTCAAAACTATCCTAAATCCGAATATGCATCTGATGCAAAATTTAAAATTGATTTAATCAGAGATCAGTTAGCTGCAAAAGAAATGTACATTGGTAGATATTATGCAAAAAGAAACAAATGGATCCCTGCTTTGCAAAAATTTAATAATGTTTTAAAAAACTACGAAAATACAATTTATATTGAAGAAGCATTGCACAGGTTAGTAGAAATAAATTATGCAATTGGAAATATTCCAGCTGCTAGAAAATATGCTTCAATTTTAGGCTACAATTACAATGATACAGACTGGTACAAAAAATCATACAATATTGTTGAAGGAGCAAATATACCACTTGAAAAAGCTAAACAAAAAAAAAGCTTAAAAGAGAGATTGAAAAAGTTAATTCAAATACAGTAATGCAATGATAAAAACTGTAGACGAATATCATAAAAAATTAAACTTATTAAAAAAATATGACGAGTCTTATTATGATTTAAGCAATCCAAAAGTATCGGATTCAAAATATGACGCTTTAAAAAAAGAGCTGCTAGAGTTTGAAGAGAAAAATAATAAATATAAATTTGTTGGTAGTAAAGTAGGTTACACTCCATCAAAAAAGTTTTCAAAAGTAAAGCATTTGGAAAAAATGCTATCCTTAGATAATGCATTTGATTTTAGTGATGTTAAAAATTTTCTAAAAAAAATAAAAAACTATTTAAATTTTGATATACAAAAAGAAATAACTTTAAATGCCGAGCCTAAAATCGATGGAATATCTGCATCTCTTATTTACAAAAACAAATCATTAATACAGGGTTTATCACGAGGCGATGGAGATTTTGGAGAGGATATAACTGAGAATTTGCTAACTATAAAAGAAATACCAAAAATAATAGATAATCAAGATTTGCCAGAGTATTTTGAAGTTAGAGGTGAAGTTTATATAGGAAAAAAAGATTTTCAAAAAATAAAAGAAAATTTTGCCAATCCAAGAAATGCAGCCGCTGGATCACTGCGCCAAAAAGATTCTAATAATACTGCTAAAATTCCATTAAAGTTTTTTGCTTATGGAACCACGCAAGTAAATCAAAAAAATTTTACAAACCAATCAGAGTTTTTAAATTATTTAAATCAATGTGGCTTTAAAACTAACGAGTTATCAAAAACAATAAATAATATTGAAGAACTAGAAATCTATTATGCAAATTTAGAAAAAAAAAGATCTTCGCTTGATTATGATATTGATGGAATTGTATATAAGGTAAATAATTTTGAATTACAGCATCGTTTGGGAAATTTATCTAATAGTCCCAGATGGGCTATTGCTCACAAGTTTTCATCAGAAAAAGCCTTTTCCGTCATTAATGATATTGAAATACAGGTAGGTCGCACAGGTGCTCTGACTCCTGTTGCAAAAATAGATCCTGTTACGGTAGGTGGAGTTGTAGTTTCAAATGCAACACTTCACAATGAAGATGAAATTGCTAGAAAAGATATAAGAATAGGAGATACGGTGTTGATACAACGGGCAGGAGATGTGATTCCCCAAGTTGTGAGTGTTGATTTATCTAAAAGATCGAAAACAAGCAAAGCTTATATATTTCCAAAAAAATGCCCTTGCGGAAATAATACAATAAAAGATTATAATCAAATTACAAAAAAAATAGATGCAGTAAGAAGATGCCCCGATATAGGGTACGAATGCCAATACATGGCAAGAGAGAAATTAAAACACTTTGTTTCAAAAGATGCATTAAATATTGATGGTTTAGGAAAAAAAGTAATTGATGATTTTTGGAATTTAGGTTTTGTTAAATTACCTTCTGATATTTTTAATCTTGATTATAATAAAATTAAAAACTTAGAAGGATGGGGAGAATTATCCTCATCTAATCTTAAGCAAGCTATAGAAAATAGTAAAAAAATAACATTAGAAAAATTTATTTTTTCGATTGGTATCAGACACATAGGGCAAGAAAATGCAAAAATTATAGCATCTTATTTTAAATCTATAAAAAATTTTCAAAAATTATTTAATAATTCACAATTAAATAAGGAATTGAAAAGCGTAAGAGAAATAGATGGAATAGGAGAGACTCAAATTAATGCATTAAATGAATTTTTTTCTAATCCTAAAAATGAAAAAGTAATAAAGTTACTGGTCCAAGAACTAGCCATCAAAGATTTTGAAATTATAACAAATGGAATTTTTGCCAATAAGACATTAATGTTTACAGGCGGATTTGAACGAATGAGTAGATCTGAGGCTAAATCATTAGCCGAGTCTCAGGGAGGAAAAGTTTTAGGAGGTGTGAGTAAAAAATTAAATTATTTAGTTGTAGGAAGTTCCAAGCCTACAAAAAGTAAGATGGAAAAAGCAGTTGAATTAGATGTAGAAATTATCTCAGAAGAGAAATGGTACAAGCTGCTAAATCGGTGAGCAAAGATCTCTAAAAATTAATAATTCTTTTTTGTTCATAAATGATTTTAGAAGTTCAAAAACTATTTTGTGATAATTATTGATAGAAGTAATTTCCTGTTTAATTAATAATTTTTTATTAATAAGATTTTTTTCATAAGGAACCAAAGTTAAATCACTAAAGTGAAGTCCCCTTTTATTTTTATTTACATATATTAAATTTTCAATCCGCATTCCAAAATGACCAGGTTTATAATAGCCTGGCTCATTAGATATAATTTGTCCAAGACTAAATTTATTTTTGCTATATTTAGAAATAGAGGGAGGATTTTCGTGAACATTAAGAAAATAACCAACACCGTGTCCAGTACTATGCGGGTAATTTAAACTATGTTTTGCCAAGTATTTTCTGGCTGCTGTATCTAACTTTTTGCCTGTTGTTTTTTTATTAATTTTAAAATTTTTAACAGCAAGGTGTCCCTTAAGTATTCTTGTATAGATATTCTGTATTGATAGGTTCTGTTTACCAAAACAAATTGTCCTGGTAACATCGGTTGTACCTTGCTTATATTGACCACCGGAGTCTATTAAATAAATTCCGTTCGAACGAAATGATAAGTTTGATTTTATGGTGGCATGATAGTGAATAATGGCAGCATTTTTAGCAAAAGCCGAAATAGTTGGAAAACTAGGAAATAAATATTGATTATTGATCTTTCTAAATATCTCTAACTTTTTTTGAGCACTAATTTCATTTAATTTTGTTAATTTTTTTTGTTGTTTTAACCATATGATAAATTTTGTTACTGCAGATCCGTCATAGATATGGGCAAGTTTTGTATTCTGTATTTCTATTTTATTTTTTTTAGATTTTAATTTGTAGATTATATCAAATCTAAATTTAAAATTTATTTTATTTTCCTTTAAATAATTAATTATATTTACAGAGTTATTTGGATCTAATTCAATTAAATTTTTTTTAATTTTAATTAAATGATTATTAAGTTGCTTTTCATCTACAAATTTTACATATTTTTTAAAGTTTTTTTTTATTGAATTTGGTATTTTATTTTTTTCAGAAAATACAAAAAGTTTTTTATCGGTTAATAGTCCTTGAGAATTAAGTATTGGTGAAAAAGCTGAATCTTTACCTCTAATATTTAATAGCCAACAGATATTTTCACTAGAGGAAATGAAAAAACTTTTTCTCTTATTTAACTTTAATATTTTTTTTATTTTAGTTATTTTATTTATGTAGTTATTTCCTGAATAACAATTTTCTAAAATATAAGCCTCTTTTCTTACATTTTCTTTTTTTGGTTTCCAAATTAAATCTATTAAATTTTCACGTATTTCAGTCAAATTTGAATTATTTTTAATTTGTTTATACCATGAATATTTAATTAGTTTTGAGTCAAAACCTATTTTTAATTTTAAATCATTGATGCATTGAGTAACTGATTGTTTGCTACTATCTATTATTTTAAAATTCCTTGAAGATTGTTTTTTTGCTTGCTCGATGTATCGGCCATCGACAAATAAATAGTTATTGTTTTTTAAAATAAGAGCTATTCCCGCCGAGCCTGTAAATCCAGAAACAAATCTCAACCTATCTTTTTTAGTATCTATGTATTCATTAAAATAGTGGTCATTTTTTGGAACTAAGTAGCCATCTATGTTATATTTAATAAAAATTTTTTTTAACTTTGATAGTCTATTCATGTTGAATTTTTTTTAAGTACTTATCAATTACTTTTTTTTCTCCCGATTCTTTAAAATTAATCAGCATTTTATTACCATCTATGTGAATAATTTTACCAAAGCCAAATGTATCATGCGAAACACTTTGACCTATTTTGAAACTAGTAAGATTATTTGTATAATTAATTACCTTAACCTTTTCTTTTTCTTGCTGATATCTTTGCCAACCAGGGCTTTTTTTGCTTTGATTGAAAGATATATCTTGGCTAAATACAAAATCGTCATCTCTTGGTGAGTTAGTTTCATTTATCTTTAAGTATTTTTTGTCTAATTCATCAACAAATCTAGATGGCATAGACGGCATCCAATCATTATTGTCATTTTTACTACTGCCAAAATATTTTCTGTTATTTGCAAAAGAGATAAATAACCTTTTTTTTGCTCTTGTAATTGCAACATAGGCTAATCTTCTTTCTTCCTGAACCGCGGTATCTCCTTTTTCTTCAATAGATTTTTGATGAGGAAACATTCCTTCTTCCCATCCAGGTAAAAATACACAATCAAACTCAAGACCTTTTGCTGCATGTATTGTCATTAGGTTTATTTTTTCACCCTCCCATTCCTCATCAATGGAAGTTTGAAGAGAAATGTTTTCCAAAAATTCTATCAAATTTGAATAATTTTTCATTGAGGCTCTAAGTTCTTTTAGGTTTTCTAGCCTAGAGTCCGCTTCTGGACTTTTTTCGTTCATTAACATTAGTGTATAGCCAGATTCGTCAAGCACTCTTTCCAGTAGCTGAACATGATCGAATTCTTTGGAAAGTTTTGTCCAGTGATTAATATTTTTGATAAGATTTTTTAAGCTATCTTTTGTCTTAGGTTTGAAATCATCTTCCTCTAGCATTTCAACCGAAGTATCAAATAAACTCTTATTTTTTCGTCTGGATAATTCATGAATTCTTTGTAAAGTCATATCACCTATAGATCTCTTAGGTGTATTGATAATTCTTTCAAAAGCTAGGTCATCATTTTTTTGATTGATCAATCTTAAATAACAAAGAGCATCTTTTATCTCTGACCTTTCATAAAATTTCATACCTCCAATAATTCGGTAGGGTAATCCTATTCTAATAAAACGTTCTTCAAATTCTCTAGTTTGAAAAGCTGCCCGGACTAAAATCGCAATATTATTTAGTGATATTTTATTAATTAATTCTTTTTCTATAATATCAGAAACGCCTAATGCTTCATCTCGTCCATCACTATAGGAATTAACCCATACTTTATCACCATTATCAAAATCAGACCAAATTTGCTTACCAAGTCGATCATCATTTTTAGAAATTAAAGATGATGCAGAATTTAATATATTTTTTGTAGATCTATAGTTTTGTTCTAGCTTAACAGTTTTTGTTTTTGGATAATTTTTTTCAAAATCTAAAATATTTTTTACTTCGGCTCCTCTCCAGCTATAAATAGACTGATCATCGTCCCCAACCACGCAAATATTATTATGGTCATCAGTAACAAGATTAAGCCATAAATTTTGAATATAATTAGTGTCTTGAAACTCATCGACCAGGATATACTTAAAGTTATTTTTAAAAATTTTTTGAATCTCTGCAAAGCTTTTAAATATGGTTACACAATGCAAAATCAAATCACCAAAATCAACGCAATTCATAACCTTTAAGCGTTCTTGGTAAATTTTGTAAATCTTTAAAGCATTTTGTTTCATAGGTTCAGTACTAGAAACTTTTATATCCTGAGGGAGTAATGCTTTATTTTTCCATTGATCTATTAAATAAGCTATGAATTTTGGAGGGTTGTGCTTAGAATCTATATTTTCTGCTGCAAGAATATTTTTAATTAATTTCAACTGATCTAGGGTGTCCAAAATTGTAAAACTTGGTTTTAGCCCAACAGCTTCAGCATATTTCCTTAAAATTTTATTACTTATAGAATGAAAAGTTCCTAACCACGGCACTGCAGTTGTAGTATTATTAGTAAGTTTTGAAACTCTTTCGCGCATCTCGTTTGCTGCTTTGTTGGTAAAAGTTACGCATAAAATTTGATTACCAAAGCATTTTTTGGTTGCTATTAAATGAGCAACTCTAGTTGTTAAAACCTTGGTCTTTCCAGAACCAGCACCAGCAAGAATTAGAAGTGGTCCTTGGTCATGAACAACAGCCTCTTTTTGTTGATTATTAAGGTTATTTAGATAGTTAGGGGCTGTTAGATTCATAATTAATAAATAAATTATTAAATATTAAATACAACAACAAAAAGAAATGAAAAAAGATTTTTCAAAAATTAAATTTTTTTTAATAACTTTTTCAATTTTAGTCACATTATTAGTTTTAATTTTTATTAGTCCTCTTTTTGTAAATTTGAATACACTTAAAAGCTCTATTGAGCTGGAACTGAATTCTGCATTTTCCACAAGTTCTTCGATAGAGGGGAATATTGTTTACTCTCTAAAGACAGGTCCTAAAATAAATATAGAAAATATTGTTTTCCGTAAAAATAATGAGGAAGGTGTGGATGGTAATATAAATCAAATTCAAATCTCAGTAATTCCATTTGATATTTTTCAAAAAAAAGTAAATTTTATGAATATAAGAATTACTGACGGATCTTTATCTGTACCTGAGGAAGTTGCAAAATTATTGACTACAAAAAATACGAGTGGTTTAAAAAAATTAAATATTGAAAATGTAAGTATCAAAATATTTAACAAGCAGTCAGAAATTCAAATTGATAATAACGAGGGAACTATTTTGTATAAAGACGAACAAGTATCAGATGCAAATATTTCGGGAATAATTGGTAATTTAAATTACAACTTAAATTTAGATAGTAGCAAATTTAATTTTTCAATACCAAAAAAAAATTTTAATGTAGAGTATTTATTTAATAAAGATAAAAACTTTCCTTCCCTCGTGCAAATAAAATCTGCAAGTAATTTATTGTTTCCTGGTCTAAAAAATATTTATTTAAGATCTGGTATTTCGGCAAATAAAGAAAAAATAGTTTTAGAAAATATAAAACTAACGTCATCAACTTACAGTGGTGTTGGCCGTATAGAAATTGAATTACAGCCACGTATTTTTGTTAAAACAGATATGAGTTTTGGTAGAACAAATTTTACAAATATTTCGAGTACAGAATTGGCTTCTTTTATAAATTTTGATTTATTTGAATTGGCTTCTCAATTTAATGGTAGTTTCAATTTGCAGTTTAAGCACATTATAATGGATCAGAATTACTTTGATGACTTAAATCTCGACGTTAATCTTGAGTCTGGCGATATTGTTTTAAACAATATGCAATTTATTTCTAAAGATAATAATTTACAATTATCTGGTCACATATTTCAGGAAAATAATGACAAACTTATGTTTTTTAAAACAAAATTTAGAACAAATCAGTTGAAAAAATTGTGCATCCAAGCTTGCAAATCCAAAGCTGAAACTAATCAATATTCAATGGTTTCTCAAGGAACTTTAGATATAAAAAAGTCAAAAATTTATGTAGATGAATTTTTTTCTAATAAAAAATACGATTCAACAGAAATCAATACTCTTAATCTAAACTTAAATGCGATGTTGGCTGGAAATTTAAAACAAACCTTTAGTTTAAAAAATTTTTTAAGTATTTACTAATTATTTAGGGTGAGTCATTTTTCTGGGGTTCATGATCTGCATGTATTCTTTTTCATTTACTAACCCAGTTTTTAAAGTTTCTTCTTTTAAATTTGTTCCATTTTTATGTGCCGTCTTTGCAATTTTGCTGGCATTATCATATCCAATTCTTGGCGCTAGGGCAGTGACTAACATCAAAGATTCATTCAAAAGTTGTTCAATTCTTTTTTTATTTGGCTTGATGCCTTTAACGCAGAAATTAACAAAGCAATTTACAGAGTCAGCCATTAAATCAATTGACTGCAAAATATTGTAAGCAATTAATGGTTTGAACACATTTAATTCAAAATGACCATGCGAACCAGCCATAGTAATGCCGTTATGGTTGCCCATTACTTTAACACAAACCATTGTAACGGCTTCGCATTGTGTCGGATTTACTTTGCCAGGCATTATCGAAGATCCTGGTTCATTTTCAGGAAGTATTAACTCTCCATAACCGGCTCTTGGTCCAGATCCTAAAAATCTAATATCATTAGCAATTTTCATCAAAGCAACTGCTGTTGTATTTAAAGTTCCAGAAAAATTCACAATAGAATCGTGAGCAGCTAAAGCTTCAAATTTATTTTTAGCAGTATGGAATGGAAGTTTAGTAATTTTTTTAATTTCAGCAGCAATTTTTTTGTCCCAACCTTTTCTTGAATTAATTCCTGTTCCCACAGCAGTTCCACCCTGAGCTAATGGATATATTTCCATAAGAGCTTTTTTAATTCTTGTAAGAGATTTAGAAATTTGCGTATGATAACCTGAAAATTCTTGACCCAACGTTAGTGGCGTTGCATCTTGTAAATGCGTTCTTCCTATTTTTACTATATTTTTAAATTCATCAGTTTTTTTTGCTAAAGCTCTCTCTAGTGAGGTTATAGCTGGAATTAATTTTTTTTGCGTCTCTATTGCAATTGCAATGTGCATTGCTGTTGGAAATGTATCATTGGTAGATTGAGCTTTGTTGACGTGGTCATTTGGGTGAACTGGGTTTTTACTTCCCATCTTGCCTCCCAACATTTGTATGGCTCTATTCGCAATAACTTCATTAACATTCATGTTAGTTTGCGTACCGGAGCCCGTTTGCCAAACTTTTAGTGGAAAATGATCGTTATGTTTGCCTGCAATTACTTCATCCGAGGCTTTGATTATAGCTTTTGCGATTCTGGGAGTAATATCTTTATATTTAGCATTCACAATTGCTGCAGCTTTTTTTACGATAGCAATCGCATGAATTAATTCTATAGGAACATTGCTTTTTCCGATTTTAAAAAATTGAAGTGATCTTTGAGTGCCAGCACCCCAGTATTTATCGGCTGGTACTTTTATTTTTCCAAAGCTGTCTGATTCAATTCTTGATGCCATAAGCCTAATCTTGTAGCACTATATATAACATATTTTTAATAAATATTATGAATGTTTTAATAGTAGGTGCGACTTTTGGGATTGGATACGAACTAGCAAAAAAATATGCCCATTCTTGCAATCATTTGATTTTAATAGGTAGAACGGAGAAGAAACTTGAGGAAATAAAAACAGAATTTTCTAATTTAAAAGCTAAGATTATCACGGATAATATTGATGTAACAAATTCATCTCATTGCACAGAAAGAATAAACAACATTATTAAAGATTACCCTGTCATTGATAAAGCTATTTATTGTTCAGGGTATTACGAGCCTCACAATACATTTGATATTAATATAGACCTTTTTAAGAAAACAATGGATGTTAATTTTATGGGAATGATTAATGTTTTTTCAATATTGCTTCCTCACCTAAAAAAACAAAATCATGGCCATCTTGGCATTGTTGCATCTCTAGCTGGTTTTGGTGGTTTGCCAAACTCTTCCTCGTACGGTCCCAGCAAAGCTGCCATGATGAATTATGCAGAATCTATTAAAATTGATTGCGATAAATATAATATCAAAGTTAGCATAATTAATCCTGGTTTTGTTCAATCAAGACTTACAGAAAAAAATTCTTTTGATATGCCATTTTTAATGTCTTCTGAAAAAGCTGCTTCGATTATTTATAATGGATTAAAAAAAGAACAATACGAAATTACTTTCCCCTTACCCATGAAGATATTATTTAAAACTTTAAGAGTTTTACCTAGATTTGTTTATTTTTGGATAGTTAAAATAATTACAAAAGCTTAACCGTTGTAAATAGCCACGTAGATCATGGCAAGAACCAGCGCATTGGCTAGTACAATTGCCGAAACAGTTTTTGAAAAAAATGTAGATTCTTTTTTTATCTCAATTGGATTAATTTTGACGGGTCTAATTAGTTTCATGTTTTTATTCTCCTTATTAATAAATATTAATTAATATCTAAATAAGGCAGAGTAAGATTGAAATTGTGACTAATTCGAGACTACTTCAGTGCGTATAAAAGGTCTTCTTTAAGGTCGTTTACATCTTCAAGCCCAATAGATAGTCTAATTAAATTGGGAGTAATACCTAAGGATAATCTTGCTTCTTCACCTAGTATTTTGTGAGTTGTAGTTGTGGGGTGTGTAATTAAGGATTTGGCATCTCCTAAGTTATTTGAAATATCAAATATTTTTAATTTATTTATAAATTTAAATGCTTCCTTTTTTCCACCTTTAATTTTAAAGGCGATCATAGTTCCGCCTGCGCTTTGTTGTTTTTTTGCTAGTAAATATTGTGAAAAAGATTTTAATCCAGGATAATAAACTTCTTCAATTTTTTTGTGTTTTTCTAAAAATTTTGAAATTTGTAATGCGTTATTAGATTGGGCAAGAACTCTAATTTTAATTGTTTCCAAACTTTTTAGCAAAATCCAGGCATTAAATGGGCTAATACAAGGACCAGTATGTCTTAAAAATGGTTTTAAAATATCTTCCTTAAATTTTTTTGTACTGCAGATAGCACCACCCATAGCTCTTCCTTGTCCATCTATATGCTTAGTTCCCGAATAAATCACAATATCTGCTCCAAACTTAACAGGTTGTTGGAGTACTGGAGAGGCAAAAATATTGTCTACAATTGTTGTAATTTTATTTTTTTTAGCGATGGAACAAACTTGCTTAATATCAATAATTTCTAAACATGGATTAGAAGGGGACTCGAAGAAAAATATTTTAGTATTATTTTTTATGTTTTTTTTCCATTCATTAATATTTTTTCCATCAACAAAAGTTACTTCAATACCAAACTTAGGTAGAATATCATTCAGTATGTATCTACAAGATCCAAAAAGTGCCGAAGCAGAGACCACGTGATCTCCAGCTTGCAGTTGACACATCATAGATCCAAATACTGCTGCCATTCCGCTAGCAGTAGCAAAACAAGCTTCCGATCCATCTAGCAAAGCCAATCTTTGTTCAAACATTTCAATAGTTGGGTTAGCGTACCTTGTGTATTGAAATCCAGATTTTTTGCCTTTGAAAATTGCTTCTGCCTGTTCAGCAGAATCGTAGACAAATCCAGAATTTATGAAAATTGCCTCTGAGGTTTCGTTAAAGTTAGATCTAGTTAGGCCACCTCTAACTAGATTGGTATCTAACTTAAATTTTTTGTTCAATTAATTTGCCCTCAATTCCTTAGCTGCATTAACCATTTTAGTTAAAGCGTCAATTGTTTCTGGCCATCCTCTAGTTTTCAATCCACAATCTGGATTAACCCAGATTCTACTAGGATCAATTAACTTAGATGCTTTTTGAATTAATTCTTTCATCTCATTTTGAGAAGGAACACGTGGTGAATGAATATCATACACACCTGGCCCAACTTCATTTGGATATTTAAATTTTTCAAATGTAGTTAATAACTCCATTCTAGATCTTGATGTCTCAATAGAAATAACATCAGCATCCAATGCCGCAATTGAGTCTATGATATCTTCAAATTCAGCATAACACATATGTGTATGAATTTGAGTTTCATCTTTGACGACTGCTGCAGATATTTTGAAGCAATCAACAGACCAATTTAAATATTCTTTCCAGTCTTTTTTCTTCAGCGGTAAGCCTTCTCGTAATGCAGGCTCGTCAATTTGTATCATTCGTATACCGTTTTTTTCCAAGTCTTCCACTTCATCACGAATAGCAAAACCTATTTCTTGAGCAGTAAATTTTCTTGGTTGATCGTCTCGAACAAAAGACCATTGTAAAATAGTAATTGGACCGGTTAACATTCCTTTTACAATTTGTTTAGTTTGTTCTTGGGCAAACTTAGACCAACGTACGGTCATTGGCTTTGGTCTAGAAACATTACCAAATATAATCGGTGGTTTTACACAACGAGAACCATAGCTCTGAACGAAACCACTAGAAGTAAATGTAAATCCTTTGAGCTGTTCTCCGAAGTATTCTACCATGTCGTTACGTTCAAATTCTCCATGAACAATAACATCAATTCCAATTTCTTCTTGTTTTCGGATTGTCTCAATTGTTTTCTCTTCCAAAAACTTATCATAGCTTTGCTCGTCGAGTTCACCGCGTTTAAATTTAGCTCTTGCCTGTCTGACATCAGTAGTTTGCGGGAAAGATCCGATAGTTGTTGTTGGGTATTTAGGCAAAGCAAATATATTCTTTTGTAGTTTAGCTCTATCTGCATATGTGGACTTTCTATCAACAATAGATTTATTAATCGTTTTAATTCTATTTTTGACAGCATCATCATGAATTAGTTTTGAAGTTTTTCTATCTTCAACATCAGCAGTATTTTGTTTTAGTTCTGCTTCATGACTACCTTTATTGATAAAACATTTAATTACATTAAGTTCCTGCAATTTTTGTTTAGCAAATGATAACCATCTTTTAATTTCAGCAGGAACTTTTTGTTCTAAAGCTAAATCGTAAGGCGAGTGTAATAAAGGACAAGAAGATGCGATAATAATATCTCCAGAAGTATGACTTTTAATAAAATCAATTTTTTCTTGTAAGTTAGCCTTCCATACGTTTCTTCCATCTACCAAACCAAGTGATAATTTTTTATTCGAGTTTTTTACATATTCTTTATTTTTAGTTCCACGAACCAAATCTAAATGAACAGCATCAACTGAACTTGCAAACACTTCCTTTTTTATATCTTCATTAAGATCTTCAAAATAAGTAGTAAGTAATATTTTACTTGATCCTGCAGAGTCTTTAAGTTGATTGAGAGTATTTTTAATTTTAGAGACCACATTTGAATCTAAGTCCTTTACTAAAATAGGTTCATCAATTTGTATCCACTCAGCTCCAAGTTCAGAGAATTTTTTAATAATCTCTTTATAAACAGGAAGAACTTTGTCCAATAAATTAATAGTGTTTATCCCATCCACTCCTTTAGCCAATAATAGAAAAGTTAAAGGTCCTAAAATAATAGGCTTAGTATTAAATCCAGCTTTTTTAGCTTCTTCATATTCAGCAAATGGTTTGTGAGAACTTAATTTAAATGTCTGATCTTTAGATAATTCTGGAACTAAATAATGGTAATTTGTATCAAACCATTTAGTCATTTCTAATGCTGGAACATCTAACTCAGCTGTTTGTGAGCCACGTGCCATAGCAAAATAAGTTTTAAGATTTACCTCATTGCCGTCCCATTTGTATCTTTTTGGAACCGCACCTAATAAGCAAATTGCATCTAATACCTGATCGTAAAAAGAAAAATCATTAGAGGAAATAAGGTCAACACCACAATCTTTTTGAGTTTGCCAGTTTTGTTTTCTTAAATCTTTAGCAACATTGTTAAGATCCTGCTCTGTGATGTCACCTTTCCAAAATTCTTCTAGTGCTTTTTTTAATTCTCTTTTAGGACCGATTCTTGGGTATCCAATAGATGCTATTTGTATCATGTTCTAACTTCTCCTTTAGTTTGATTGATTTGATTTGAACTTTTTTGCAGGGATAACAATCTTGAGCATACTGCAAAAGTTAATTCATATTTATTTAATGTATAAAAATGAAACTCATTTACTTCCTCTTTTTTTAACTCTTTTACCAAGTCACTCGCCAAACTTGCCCCAACAAATTGCTGAACTTCAGGAGTATCATCCAGGTTTGAAAATTCATTAGCTATCCAATCAGGAATTGAGGCTCCACACATTGCACTAAAATTCTTAATTTTTTTAAAATTTGATATGGGCATAATTCCGGGAATAAGTTGCGCTTTGATACCTGCGTTTGTTACCGTGTCTCGATATCTTAAAAAAATATCTTTATCGAAAAAATATTGTGTAATAATTTTATCAGCACCTGCATCAACTTTTCTTTTTAAGTTATCAATATCATCTTGTTTATTTTTAGAGTCAGGATGTATTTCTGGATATCCACCAACGGCAATTTCAAAATTGGCAAGTTTTTTTAAACCAGCGACCATATCAGCAGCGTTAATATAACCAGTCGAATGAGGATAATATTTTTTACCAGGTTCTCTTACATCACCTCGTAAAGCTACTATTTTTTTAACTCCTTTTTCAAACCAACCTAAAGCCAAATCATTAATTTCATCTTTGGACATATCTACACATGTCAGATGTCCTGCAACAGGAACGTGAGAGACTTTGTTAATTTTTTTTACAAATGAATCGCTTTTTAATCGCTCCCCACCACCTGCACCAAAGGTAACTGAAAAAAACTGAGGGTTAAAGTTTTCTAATTTTTTTATACTTTCCCAAGTTTTTTCCTCAGCAACAGGATCTTTTGCTGGAAAAAATTCAAAACTTAACTTTAATTCATTGTCGTTCATAATTTTTATGATCAATTTTTCGATAGTTTTTGTTGGAAATTCCAAAAAAAAACCACCGGCTAAAGCGGTGGTAAGGGTCGCTTTAGCTGGATTTATTAAGCGCCCGCAATTTGAACTAAATCAGCGCTAAGAGCTTTTTATAAAAAAAATGCCAAGAAGTAAAGCTTTTACTTAATGTTTGTGATTGTGAGCACCATCTTAAAAACTTTACACCAGTGTGTACAATAAAAACTTTTGCCGTATCATTTATTTTTAAGAGCATTACTTTTTTCCGTTGGTTATTCGCGATTCCCGAAGGAAGATTTTTTTTAAGATTACCAATGGATCTTTGATGAATATTTTACTAAACTATTTAAGTTTAGTAGAAAATTAAGTTAAAAATTAGCTTATATTATTTAATTAATAGAATTTTATGCTATTAATTTGCATAATATGAAAAAAAATAGCAAATTAAACGATATTGATAAGAAAATACTATCTGTTCTTCAAGAAAATGCGGATATTCCCATAGCTGAATTATCTAAGAAGGTGAATTTGTCAGCAACTCCTTGTTGGGCCAGAATTAATAAACTCTATAAACAAGGTTTTATTACAAAAAAAGTTGCAGTTGTGGATAGGTTAAAACTAAATTTGTCTGTAGTTGCTTTTGTTCAGGTTAAAACAAGCAATCACAACATAACTTGGGCAAATAAATTTGTTTCTGTAGTAAATGATATTCCTGAAGTTGTAGAGTTTTACAGACTAAGCGGTTCAATTGATTACTTATTAAAAGTATTGGTTCCTAGCATCGAACATTTTGATAAATTTTATAAAAAATTAACGAGTAAAATTGATTTAACAGATGTCACAACCAGTTTTTCAATGGAAGAAATTAAGCAGACCACAAGTTTACCACTAGATTACATTTAATGTTATCTGAATATTATTTTCTGTTTCTCCAAATAATATTCTTTATGTTTATTACACCTGGAGCTCCGAGAATTTTAATTATGTCTCAATCAATAAATTATGGTTTTAAAAAAAGTCTATGGACTGCACTTGGTGATATAACCGCTAATACAATTCAGATAATCATAGTCTTAGTGGGACTGAATACTGTAATAAAAATTTTTCCTGATTTGATTTTTTATTTTAAATGGATGGGAATTAGTTATCTATTATATATTGCATATGGCTATTTGCGGAGTAATACCCAAATAACATTAAAAATAAAAGTAAAAACTAAATCCATACAATCCTTATTTTTAGATGGTTTTCTTATCGCTTTTTTTGGACCAAAAGCAATTATTTTTTTTATTACCATTTTTCCAACATTCATTCCTATGGGTGAATATTACTTAATTAATGTTTTCATATTTTGGATTACTTATGTGACTTTGGATTTTATTACATTAGCTACTTACTCTAGCATAGCCGATAAAATATCTGCTAGCCTAGCATCTAATCCGTATACTCTAAATTATATATCGGCTGCTGCTTTGCTTATTATTAGTATTGTAATTGGATTTAAAGTATAATTAGTCACAAGGAAATATTTTTATTGGATTTGCCTGATTATTATCAAGAACTTCACAACTACCATTAATACAAATTTTCCAATTTATAAGACTGGTATTAGAAGTTGATAAAAATAATTCTTTAATTATTAATTCTTTTGGTTTGTAGGTCCACCATCCATTTATATATTTTGATCCATCTGGAGGATCCATTCCGGCCCCGGATCCTTGAACACGCGCCTCTATTATTTCTAGCTTTGTATTATTTATTTTCCAATCTTCTTGCCACTCAGTTTTTTCAACAGAATGTGTCCAGCTCAGGGTAAAAAAAGAAATGGCAATAGTTGTAATTTTAGCACCTGTTAGAATACAAAGACTCATTGAGACTGTATTTTTTTTCTTTTCTTAAACCAGCCTACTAAAAAATATATAGCAATCAAACCAGCTGCTATTTCATCGGTAATTGGCAGCGCTGCAATTAAAAAACATGCAATAGTAGCGCAAAATATTCTCTCAAAAGCGCTAAGATTTCGCTGCATATAACCTATGACTGCAGCTCCAAGAAAAAGAATAGCGATAATTACTTTTCCTAAAATATAAAGAAAAGAAAGTATAAACAAACCAAGGTTCTCACCATCATAACCTTGCAACATTAAAGCTGGACTGTAAACGGCCATGTATGGGATTAAAAAACCAGCTAATGCTACCCGAACCGCTTGTAATGAAATTTTAAAACCACTTTCTTTTGCAATTGGTGCCGCAGCAAAACAAGCAAGTGCCACAGGCGGCGTTAAGTCAGCCAAAATTCCAAAATAAAATACAAACATATGGCTTACAATTAAGGGAATTCCTAGTTCAAATAGGGCAGGTCCAGCTACAGCAGATGTAATAATATAATTTGGGATAGTCGGGATGCCCATGCCAAGAATTAAACACATAATCATAGTTAGAAATAAAGATAAAAATAAACTCTTATCCCCTATTTCTATAATAACTTGGGCAACTGTGCTTGCCGCTCCAGTAAGAGTTAAGGTGCCAATAATAACTCCCACTACAGAGCAAGCAATACCAACAGGCAAGGCAGCTTTAGCACCTTCGGCAAGAGCATCTCTACAGTTTAATAGAGTTACTCTTCCACCTGCTTTAAATAAATTCCATAAAATTAATATAGCTAGAATAATCGCAACAGCCTGATTGCCAAATTGAAAAAAACCAGAAGCAGCAATACCTAAAAAAATCCAAAATACGTAACGTATAAAATTATTAGAGAAACCTTGCGCGACAGCTGTTCCTAAAATTAAAAAAGTAGTTAGAAATAGTCCAATGGTTCCAGAATATAATGGTGTGTATCCATTAAATAATAAAAATACCAAAACAATCAAAGGAATAATTAAGTACCATTTACTTTTTATTGCCTGCAGCGCAGATGGCAAACTATCTTTGGGCAGTCCCACAAGATTTTTTCTACCTGCTTCTAAGTGCACCATCCAAAATGCCGATAAGTAGTACAGAATAGCAGGTATGATTGCAGCCTTAACAACTTCATAATATTGAATCTCTAAAGTTTCAGCCATAATAAAAGCAACCGCACCCATTACCGGCGGCATTATTTGCCCGCCCATAGAAGAAGTGGACTCAACCCCACCAGCAAAAGCTGGGCTGTAACCAAATTTTTTCATAAGAGGAATCGTAAATTGTCCAGTGGTCACAACATTTGCAACTCCAGAACCAGAAATAGTTCCCATTAAACTTGAGGAGATGATAGAGACCTTGGCTGGACCGCCTAGTTTATGTCCAACTAGGCCAAGCGATACATCTGTAAATAATTTTATAACTCCTGCTCGTTCTAAAAAAGATCCAAATAAAATAAACAAAAAAATAAATGTGGACGATACATAAGTTGGAATTCCATAAATTCCCTCTGTGCCATAAGTTATGTGTTCAATAATTTGTTGCAAATCATAACCTCGATGTTGCAAAATTCCCGGCAAGTAGTTTCCAAAAATACAATAAAGAAGGAATATTCCACAAATAATAGGTAGGGCTGGTCCTATCATTACGAAAGTTGCGCTAAATATAACAAATAAAGCAATAAAACCAAATATGACATCGAGGGAAGTGGGCTTTCCCGATCTTATAATTAACGCTTCATATTCAACAATTTGATAGACTGCCACCGCTACACTCAACAATGCTAGTGTCCACGCAGCAACTTTATAAGTAGTTTGCTTATTTTTTAATGCCGCAACCAAAGGAAAACATAGAAAGCAAAGAAAACCAACGTGGGTAGATAGCTGTAATTGACTTGTGATTTCAATAAGATGCGAGGCAATCCCAACCTGAAATAAAGAGAATATTACTGCGATGTAATATAAAATATTTCCTTCCGTAGTTGCAGGATAACTATTAAGAAGAACATCATCCAGCCCAGTACTTTTTTTTTGTCCTGGGCTGAATTTTTCTATTGTCTGCACTTTATCATATTTCCCAACCCTAAAAATAAAGATTAGGAGCTGTCAACAGGAATTAGTTACTTAACTAATCCTTTTTCTTGATAATATTTTTTAGCCCCAGGGTGCAACGGAACTGGCATTCCTGATAGAGCCGTATTAATATTAATATTTTTAGCAGCAGCATGAGTAGCAACTAAGTCCGGCAAATTTTCAAAAATATTTTTTGTCATTTGATAAGCTGTTTCATCGGATACTTTTTTGCCCGTGATTAAGAAATTCACAATACCTGCACTTTTCACATCTTTGTCGACACCTTTGTATGTATCTGCGGGAATCGTTGCAGAAACATATGGAGCCCCAAGTTTTGCAATAAGACTTTCTGGAATTTCAACAATCACAATATCAACTGAGTTTGCTAAATCTTTAATCGAGGCAACTCCTAAGCCTGCAGATTGAATAGTTGCATCTAATTGTCTGTTTTTAATTAACTCCACAGATTGGCCAAATGGAGAATAATCTACACTACCTAAATCCTTGTAGCTCATACCTGCAGCTTTTAGAATTGCTCTAGCTTGCAGTTCTGTTCCAGATTTTGGTGCACCGACAGAAACTTTTTTTCCTTTTAAGTCAGCAATGTTTTTTATATTTGAACTTTTGGCAGCTACTATATGAACATAGTTAGGATAAATTCCAGCAATACCTCTTAAATTATCAAGCTTTGATTCAAATCCTGCTTCCGCATTACCTTCCCAGCCGTATTTAACAGAATCTCCAAGCACAAAAGCTATTTCACCTTTGCCTTCTTGAATTAGGTTTAGATTTTCAACAGATGCTTTGGTTGATTGAACCTGAACTTTTGATCCTTTAATTTTTTCTCCATAAATTTTAGACAAGCCAACACCTAAAGGATAATAAACTCCAGACGTTCCTCCTGTTAAAATGTTAATAAACTCTGCTGAAAATGAAATACTTCCACTTACTAGCAGGGCAACAAATGTTGCCGATATTTTTTTGAACATTATATACTCCCCTGTAATTTGTTTTATTTTATTAGATGATAAATACTAAAAGAATGCAATATTTAAAGATGGGTGCAATAATACTACTTAAGGTTGAGTATATATTTATTACCAGTCGTTGCATCCTTTCTGTAAACAAAATAATATAATTTTTTATTAATTAACTTAAGGGGAAAAGAATGTTAAAAAAAATTAACTCTACTCTAGCTGTATTAGCAGTCGTTTTAACAGCTGCCACTTCATCAGCCTTTGCTTCATGTGAACCAGGGGAGAAAGTTGTTAAATTTTCACACGTCACAGGAGGCGCAACTCATCCTAAAGTTGTTGCCGCCAACAATTTCGCTGAGCGAGTCAACAAAGAACTTAATGGTAAATTGTGTGTTGAGGTATATCCAAACAGCACCTTGTTTGGTGACTCAAAAGAACTTGAAGCACTCCTATTAGGCGATGTTCAGTTACTTGCACCTTCTTTGTCAAAGTTTGGTTCATACACTAAGAAATATGGAGTGTTTGACCTTCCATTTATTTTTAAAGACATGAATTCTGCAATGGCTTTTACAAATTCTAAAACAGGCAAAGATCTATTAAATGCAATGGAGGACAAAGGCTTTGTTGGTTTAGGTTATTGGATGAGTGGAATGAAATATTTCTCAGCAAACAAACCACTAATTGTTCCAACAGACGCGAAAGGTTTGAAATTCAGAGTTCAAACGTCAGACGTTGCGAAAGCTATGATCTCGGCCATGAGTGCATCGCCTCAGCCAATGGCATTTGCAGAGGTGTACGGAGCATTGCAGACTAAAGTTGTTGATGGTCAGGAAAATACTTGGTCAAACATCTACACTAAAAAGTTCTTTGAAGTCCAAGATAGTACAACAGAAACAAGCCATCAATTGCTTGGATACTTATTTATGACGTCAAAAGATTTCTTAAATAGTCTAGATGCAGACACTCGTTCGAAGTTCATTAAAATTGCTGATGAAGTTACGAATGCTGAAAATAAATCTGTAAATCAGGCAGAAGAAACAAACCGTAAAAATATTTTACAAGCAGGGGGCAAGATTAATGTTTTGACTCCTGAGCAGCGTAAGCAATGGGTTGACGCGATGAAGCCAGTCTGGACGCAGTTCGAAACTGAAATTGGTAAAGACCTTATTAATACAGCTGCAGGTTTTTAATTACATTTCTAAATTAACTTAAAGGGGGCTTGTCCCCCTTTAACAATTATAAAGATTCTATAATGTCTGGATACACTCCACATCTATTATTACTTGGAATGATGATAGCTCTTTTTATTTGGGAGCGCTTTTCACCTAAGGCAGTGGATAAACTAGAAGATAATCTGATTATTATTTTAATGTTGTTGCTAACTATTGTTTCATTCAGTCAGGTTATTGCGCGATATGCTTTTAATACTGGATGGTCTGCTGCTCTTGAATTTACTATGGTAACGTTTTCGTGGCTGATCTTAGTCGGTATGAGTTATGGTATTAAACGAAGCACGCATTTAGGTGTTGATATTCTAGTGAAGGCCGTTCCAAGGCCCATTGCAAAATGGATTGCGATTTTTGGCGCTGCAACGGGTGTCGTTTATGGATTAATTTTACTTGATGCATCTTGGCTTCAAGTAATAGGAGTTGAAACTCGGTCTGGTGCAATTGAGTATTGGGCAAAAATGTACAAGGTCAATATAGGAACAGAAGAACTTCGCTGGCCAGTTTGGGTTCAAGAAACTTTTGGTGTTAACGATCGTGTTCAACGTTGGCTTGTGTTGATTATTTTACCGATTAGTTTAGCTTTGGTGTGCTACAGAAGTCTTCAAGCGATAGTACAAATTTACCGGGGCGATCGTGAAATGATGATTGCAGGACATGAAGCTGAAGATCTTGTCAAAAAAAATATAAATATTTTGAAAGATTAATTAGTCATCATGGAAACATTAGTTTTGTTTGCTTTGGTTCTTGGTCTTTTACTTCTGGGCGCTCCCGTTGGTTTGTCTCTTGGACTATCTTCAATTTTATATGTAGCGCTGTTCACTAACGAATCTTTGTCATCAGTGGCGATTTCCCTTTTTGGTGTTGGAACTCACTACACTTTGTTGGCAATTCCTTTTTTTATATTAGCCTCTAGTTTTATGTCGACTGGCAGTGTTGCAAAACGCCTAATCCGATTTGCGATTGCATCAGTTGGTCACTTTCGGGGCGGTCTGGCAATGGCATCAGTGCTTGCATGCATGATGTTTGCAGCTTTATCTGGTTCATCACCTGCAACAGTAGTCGCAATTGGTACAATCGCAATTGCTGGAATGCGTCAGGTTGGTTACTCAAAAGAGTTTGCAGCAGGAATTATCGCAAATGCAGGAACACTAGGTATTTTAATTCCACCTTCCATTGTAATGGTTGTTTACGCAGCCTCCGTGGATGTGTCTGTGGGACGTATGTTTTTGGCGGGTGTGATTCCAGGATTGCTTGCTGGTTTAATGTTGATGGTAGTTATTTATGTAGTTGCTCGCTATAAAAATTTGCCAGCTGAAAATTGGAAAGGCATGAGTGAGTTATTTGCGAGCGGTAAAGATGCATTTTGGGGGTTGTTTTTGATTATTATTATTATGGGTGGTATCTATGGCGGGGTTTTTACACCTACTGAAGCTGCTGCTGCTGCAGCAGTATATTCAGCCTTTGTTGCAATATTTATTTATCGTGACATGGGTCCTTTTAAAGATGAGCCCTGGATTCGCAAAACAGATTCACCCCAAGCAATTATTGGGTTTAAAGCAACAGTATATGGTGTTACTTTTTTTTTAATTTCTTTAATTTTATCTTTTTTTGCACTATCAGGCGTTGAGGGTGTGACCTTTACTGGTAGATTACAATGGTCGCTCATTGCATCAATTTCTCTGAGCGTATTGTATCTTGTCTGGCGTAGCCCAACAATGCATCCCGGGACGATGTTGTTATTCGTTGGTCAAGGTATTAGAATTTGGGCTCGCAACTTTATGATCATGGGCAAAGGATTATGGCCTGTTCTAAAAGATGAAGAAACTAAGCGTGTCATTTTAGATGCTGGCAAAACTACAGTGATGCTTATGTTTATTATCGCTAATGCATTAATATTTGCACATGTGCTAGCTGCCGAACGTATTCCACAAACTATCACGGAATGGATGTTGGGCGCAGGGTTTAACTGGTTTACGTTTTTAATTGCCGTAAATATTTTATTATTACTTGGTGGTCAGTTCATGGAACCTTCGGGCCTCCTACTAATTGTTGCTCCGGTTGTTTTTCCGATTGCGATGGAATTAGGCATTGACCCAATTCATTTGGGCATCATTATGGTTGTGAATATGGAAATTGGAATGATCACACCACCGATTGGTCTGAACTTATTTGTGACTTCTGGTATCACTGGAATGAGTTTAACCCAGGTAGTCAAAGCTGCTTTTCCATTCGTGACTGTTCTTTTTGTATTTTTGATTATAGTCACTTATGTTCCATGGTTATCCACCTGGTTACCAAACTCAGTGATGGGTCCTGAGATTATTACAAAATAAAATTTCTCATAATACTCAAAGATTACCAAGATATACCCTTGAACGCTCATGTACATTTGTTTATAAAACTAAATTGTTATAGCTAAGGTCAAGACCTTTAGTTAAATAGTCATCATGATTAATTGGTTAAGTTTTACGAATGGTATTCGTCACGCAGTAGGTATTCCTGTGATTGGACTTGGTACTAGCATGTTTGCGTTCGGAGCATATTTAAAAAGTTCAGGTTTTGATTTGCTCCAAAGCTTATCATCCACCCTTTTTACATTTGCACTTCCAGGTCAATTTGTAATGGCAGAAACCATTGTAGCTGGAGGTACTTTTCTTAATATTTTTTTGGCTGTTTTGCTAACTAATGCAAGATTGTATCCGATGACGGTTAATCTAATACCTATTATTCGTCATCCCCATTATCCAAAATGGAAGTACTATTGTTTAGCACATGTGATAGCAATTACGGCTTGGTTTAATATGATTGCCGTTCATAAGAAATTACCCCAAGAAGATAAATTTGATTATTTTTTAGGATTAGGTGGATTTTTATGGATGAGCTCTGTTGTTTGTACTGTACTTGGATATTTAGTTTCACATTTAGTCTCGTATGAAACACTAGTTGGATTTGTTTTTATTAATCCTATTTATTTTTTAATCATGACATTGAGCAATCTTAAAGAAAAAAAATTAATATTTTCAATTATCGCAGGAGCTATATTGAGCGTTATATTATTTCATTATATACCTGATTGGTCTGTTTTTGTCGCAGGATTAGTAGCTGGTACGCTGGGTTTCATTATTTTTAAAAAAGAAACTTATGACAGCTAATTTTATTTATTTTTCTATTTTTTTAGCAAGTGTTGCTACGTATTGTTGTAGGGCATTTGGTATCTTTAGCGCAAAGAATGTATCTGTTGATAGTATTATTTTTCAATGGATTAAATGTATTTCCGTAGGCATTATTTCAGCAGTAATTGCTAAAATTATTCTATTTCCCGCAGGTCTATTGGCAGAAACATCATTTTCTAGCCGCTTATTTTCCACAGGCGTTGCAATTGCAATTTATTTTTTGTTTAAAAAAAATGTGATATTATCAATTTTTGTAAGCACTATGACTTTTCTTATTATTAATTTTTACATTTAAATGAACTCAGTTACCGGTTTACATATTAGTCATCATCCAGCCAGTGAGCGCCTACTAGATATAAAAATTAAGAATGATTATTTAGATAAAGTTAAGGACCTATTTGATCAAAATGAACTGCTAGATATTGAATACAAACCTTTTTTACGATTTCATATTTCCGATATTTTTAACAAAGTATTTGACGGAAAAATCAAAGACATCATTAACAAAACGTTGCAAGATCGTGATCAAGGAGCCTTTATTGTTGGTCCTGAACATATGGACAGCAATAAATATGACACAGATTTTTTAGTAAAATTATCGACAGCATTAACCCACTTGGTTGGCACACCTAACTTTGATGCAATGGCAGGAAAATTCTACGCACGATTTGAAGTTAAACATACTGATAATAGCGATTCATATTTGCGAAAGGCTTATAAAAAATTAGATTTACATACAGACGGAACGTATGTGAAAGAAAAAACAGATTGGTTGCTTATGATGAAGATGAAAGAAGAAAATGCCAATGGAGGAGAAAGTGTTTTACTGCATTTGGATGATTGGGAAGATTTAGATACGTTCACGAAAGATCCAGTAGCAAAAGAAAATTTTATCTGGGGTTCGCCAAAAAGCAAAAATATTGATTATAAAATTGAACATCCTGTTTTTTCAAAAGATAAAGAGGGCAGACCTATCATCTCTTATATCGATCAATTTCCAGAACCTACATCATTAGAGCAAGGTTTGTTTTTAAACAAATTGTCCAATTCTTTAGAAAATAGCATCAACCACATCGCTTTTAAATTGCCTCCTGGTTATTCTATTTTTTCTAATAATCATTTTTTACTTCATGGAAGAAGGGCCTTCCAATCAAGTCCCAATATGTCCCGGGAGTTACTCCGTCAACGCGGGGTATTTTACTCTAGCAAATTGTAATATTATTTGTTTGTTAACAAATACTTGGATAAGGATAGTTTTAACAAAATAATTTATTAGAGTTTTTATGAAAGTTGCCATTTTAGATGATTATCAAAAAGTAGCAGATCACTTTGCAAATTGGAAAAAAATAAAAAACCGTTGTGAGCTAAAAGTATTTCAAGAACCCTTTGAAGATGAGGATCATGCTATTGAAAATCTGATGGACTTTGATGCCTTATTAATTATGCGTGAACGAACTCCAATTACTACAAAGTTACTTAATGCATGTACTAACTTAAAACTTATTATCACCAGTGGCATGAGAAATCAGGCGATTGATCTAAAGACTGCAAAACAAAAAAATATTACTATTTTAGGAACAGACACACATTCAAATCCTACCGCAGAATTAACTTGGGCTTTAATTTTGGGTCTTGCTAGAAATTTAAGAGAAGAAACCGAGAATATGTACCAAGGGTACTGGCAAACAACTTTGGGAACAGAGCTTAAAGGCAAAACATTAGGAGTAATAGGCCTTGGAACACAAGGAACTCAAGTTGCAACTATTGGAAAAGCATTTGGCATGGAAGTTATTGCTTGGAGTGAAAATTTAAAAATTGCGGATGCAAAAACAAAAGGAGTTTTGGCCGTTGCTAAAGAAGATCTTTTGGCAAGAGCTGATGTGGTTAGTATTCATTTAGTATTAAGCGAACGCACAAAAAACTTAATTAAATATGATGATCTTTGCATGATGAAGGAAGATGCTTATTTGATCAATACGTCGAGGGGTGAAATTGTAAACGAAGAAGACTTAGTTCGGGCGTTAGAAGAAAACAAAATCGCAGGTGCTGGATTAGATGTGTATTCAGAAGAGCCTCTTCCAGCAAATCACAAATTAAGATTTATACCGAATGCGTTGCTGTTTCCGCACCTTGGCTATGTAACAAAAGAAAACTATTCTTTGATGTATGAACAAATGCTTGAAAATTTAGAAAAATATTTGGACGGCGATTCTATTCGTAAAATTCAATAAGTTAATTTATTTAATTACTTTCCAAATTCCTTCAGCAGTAGCCAACGTTCTTCCAGCGCTAGTTAATTCTCCTTGCATAAAAATAAGAGATTTGGTTTGCTTTTTTATTTTAGCAAAACCAATAATTTCTTCTCCTGGTTTAGATCCTGCTATAAATTTGATATCTAAAGTTATGGTCACAGCAATACCGTCAATAACTTGATGGGCAGCTGTTCCCATCCCAGAATCTAGAACCGACATAATGTACCCGCCATGAGTAACGCCAGCAGCATTCATATGAAAATCTTTTAAAGTGGTTCTATATTCATATTCGGTGTCAGAAATTTTTTTAAATTCTAACCCACCGTTGTGCAGCATGTACCCAACTTTGCTATTATTTCTAAATTCTTTAGTCATTTTTTTTAAATATTAAAGTTTTCCCATTATTACAAAATCGTTTACCGGTTGGCGCTGGACCATCGTCAAATATATGACCGTGATGACCCCCACATGTTGCGCAATGATATTCTGTTCTTGGATATCCTAATAAGTAATCAGTTTTTGTTTCAAATACCCCTGGTAAACTATCGTAAAAAGAAGGCCAGCCAGAACCGCTATTATATTTTGTTTCTGAAGAAAATAGTTTTGTATTGCAACCTACACAAAAGTAATCACCTTTTCTTTTTTCGTCATTAAGTTCGCTTGTGTGGGCTGGTTCCGTTGCTTCTTCTCTTAAAATCATAAATTGCTCAGAATCGAGAATTTTTAACCATTCTTTCATACTCATTTTGCTGAAATCTTTTTTATCCATGTTGATCTTTTACTAAAATTCATTAAATAAATCTTGCAAATTAAATTCTTAAAGAATATTCGTACGTACATCATAATGCATAGCAAAAACTCATTTCACTCTAAAAAAAAATTAACAGTAGGTAATCAGAGCTATAATATTTATAGCCTACCCGAAGCAGAAAAAAATGGCCTAGAAGGCATCTCAAAATTACCAAAATCGCTTAAAGTTTTATTAGAAAACTTACTTCGGTATGAAGATGATACCACAGTAGACAAATCTCAAATCAAAGCAGTTCAACAATGGTTGAAAGATAAAAAATCCAATACCGAAATTGCATATCGTCCGGCTAGAGTATTGCTTCAAGATTACACAGGTATTCCTGCGGTAGCAGACCTTGCGGCAATGAGAGAATGGGTTCAAAATAAAAAAAAAGATCCAAAATCAATTAATCCCTTATCAGCAGTTGATCTAGTCATAGATCATTCTGTTCAGGTAGATAGTTTTGCTCACAAAGATTCATTAGAAAAAAATGTTACGCGAGAATTTGAAAGAAATGGAGAACGATACTCCTTTTTAAAGTGGGGACAGCAAGCTTTTGATAATTTTAGAATTGTTCCGCCAGGAACTGGAATTTGCCATCAGGTTAATTTAGAATATTTATCTAAAGTAGTTTGGTCTTCTAAATACAAAGATGAACTATACGCATACCCTGACACATTAGTTGGAACAGATAGTCATACTACCATGGTGAATGGTCTTTCGGTGTTGGGATGGGGCGTTGGTGGTATTGAGGCAGAAGCAGGAATGCTAGGTCAGCCTATATCCATGTTACTACCAGAAGTAATTGGATTTGAAGTTACTAATAAATTACCAGAAGGCACAACTGCTACAGATTTAGTATTAACAGTGGTTAAGATGCTTAGAGACAAAGGCGTGGTAGAAAAATTCGTTGAATTTTATGGACCAGGATTAAAAAATTTAACATTAGCTGATAGAGCAACAATTGCAAACATGGCGCCTGAGTATGGAGCAACTTGTGGTTTTTTTCCAATAGATGATGAAACTATTAAATATTTAAAATTTTCAGGCCGGGATGATCATACCGTAGCGCTGGTTGAGGCTTATGCAAAAGAACAAGGTTTGTGGGCAAGTAATGATTTAGTGTTCACTGATACTTTATCATTAGATATGTCCACCGTAGTTCCTACTATTTCAGGTCCAAAACGACCTCAAGATAAAGTTTTGTTAACAGAAGCATCACCTAACTTTGCAAAAGTATTTAAAGATACAACAAAAAGATCAACAGCCAATACTTCTAAAGTAGCTAATGCAAATTACAGTATCAAGGATGGAGATATTGTTATTGCAGCTATTACTTCTTGTACTAACACATCTAATCCAAACGTTTTAATTGGCGCAGGTTTGCTTGCAAAAAAAGCTGTTGAAAAAGGATTACAAACAAAGCCATGGGTAAAAACATCCTTAGCTCCAGGATCGCAAGTAGTTACAGACTATTTAAATAAAGCAGATCTAAGCAAATATTTAGATCAATTAGGTTTTAATTTAGTTGGTTATGGTTGCACTACTTGTATTGGAAATTCCGGACCATTGCCGGAAAATATTTCTAATGCCATTAAAGAAAATGATTTGTATGCAGTATCTGTTCTTTCAGGAAATAGAAATTTTGAGGGAAGAATTAATGCTCAGGTTAAAGCAAATTATTTAGCATCACCTCCGCTTGTAGTTGCCTACGCTCTTGCTGGAAGTATGAATTTTGACATGTACAAAGATTCTCTTGGAAAAGATAAAGAGGGAAAAGATGTGTATTTAAAAGACATTTGGCCATCTAATAAAGAAATTGAAGATACTTTATTACGATCACTTAATGCAGAAATGTTTATCAAGAGATATGCCAACGTTTCTTTAGGACCTAAAGAATGGCAAGAAATCAAAACAGACGCAACTAGTATTTATAAATGGGATGATCATTCTACGTACGTCAAACGCCCACCATTTTTTGACAATATGACGGATAATCCAGAAGGTTTTAGCGCAATTAAAAACGCAAGACCTTTGTTAATTCTTGGTGACATGATTACAACCGATCACATTTCTCCAGCAGGATCTATTCAAAAAGAAAGCCCAACCGGTGAATACTTTATGAAATTTCAAGTGGTACCAAAAGATTATAACTCTTATGGCGCAAGACGAGGAAATCATGAAGTTATGATGAGAGGAACTTTTGCAAATATAAGAATTAGAAATGAAATGGCACCAGGAACAGAAGGTGGTTTTACAAAATTGTATCCAGATGAAAAAGTTATGCCGGTATTTGACGCGGTAACGGAATATAAAAAAAGTGGAACTGATTTAGTTATTATTGCTGGAAAAGAATATGGAACAGGTTCTTCTCGAGACTGGGCTGCAAAAGGAACTAAATTATTAGGAGTGAAAGCAGTTATTGCTGAAAGCTTTGAAAGAATTCATAGATCTAATTTAGTTGGAATGGGAGTATTGCCACTCCAATTTATTGACGGAGTAGATAGAAAAAATTTAAAATTAATTGGATCTGAATTATTTACTATTTTGAATATCGAGAAGGGAGTAAATCCATTAGATAAAGTAGATGTAGAAATTAAATTTGCAGATGGTTCTATTAAAAAAATAAAAACATTATGTAGAATCGATACGGAAAATGAAGTTGAATATTATAAAAACGGCGGAATTCTTCAGTACGTATTAAGAAAAATGATTTAGATGAGAGACATTAAGGTTAAAGTACATCCTTCAAAATCAAATCTATCAAAACATGATCAATTAGCCTGGAAAATTGCAGAAATTGCAACTGACAATGCTCCCATTAATAAAGACAGCGAAGAGATGGTTATTAATAGAATTATTGATAACGCGTCGGTTGCCATAGCCTCTTTTGATCGAACACCAGTAATCAGTGCTAGAGAAATGGCATTAGCTCATCCAAGAGAAAATGGAGCAAACGTATTTGGTATGAATTCAAAATACAAAGTAGATTGTGAATGGGCAGCTTGGGCAAATGGAACAGCGGTAAGAGAATTGGATTATCACGATACTTTTTTAGCGGCTGATTACAGTCATCCAGGAGATAATATTCCTGCAATCTTAGCGGTTGCGCAGCAAAAAAAAAGTAGTGGATCTGATTTAATCAAAGGAATTCTTACCGGTTATGAAGTTCAAGTAAATTTGGTTAAAGGAATTTGTTTGCACGAACATAAGGTAGACCACATTGCTCATTTAGGACCAAGCGTTGCAGCAGGTCTTGGGACGTTGCTACATCTGAATACGGACACTGTTTATCAAGCAATTCAACAAGCATTACACACAACTATTTCAACAAGACAATCTAGAAAAGGAGAAATTTCTAGCTGGAAAGCATTTGCACCGTCGCATGCTGGAAAACTTGCGATTGAAGCAGTTGACAGAACTATGCGAGGTGAAGGAGCCCCAAGTCCTATTTACGAAGGCGAAGATAGCGTGATCGCTTATATTTTATCTGGGCCAGGAGTTGAATACACAGTCCCACTTCCAAATATTGGAGAAGAAAAAAAAGCTATACTAGAAACATATACCAAAGAACACTCGGCGGAATATCAATCACAAGCTTTAATTGATCTTGCAAAAGATATGCATGCAAAAATTTCAGATTTATCCAAAATAAAAAAAATAGAAATATTTACAAGTCATCATACTCATTATGTAATTGGAACAGGAGCAAATGATCCTCAAAAAATGGATCCAAAAGCAAGCAGAGAAACATTAGATCATTCTATTATGTATATTTTTGCGGTCGCTCTTGAAGATGGAAGTTGGCATCATGTTAAGTCATATACTCCAGAACGGGCCAACAGACCTTCCACAGTTAATTTATGGAGAAAAATTGTAACGCACGAAGATAAAGAATGGACAAAAAAATATCACGATCCAGATCCTAAGAAAAAATGTTTTGGCGGAAGAGTTTTGATAACGATGGAAGACGGTACAACTTTTGATCAAGAACTTGGAATTGCGGATGCACATCCTAATGGTAAAAGACCTTTTGTAAGAGCTAATTATATCCAAAAATTTATCACACTAACAGATGGAATTATTTCTAAAGCAGAAAGCGATAGATTTTTAAACCAAGTTCAAAATTTACCTAATCTAAAAGCAGGCGAGTTATATCAATTGAATGTTGAAGTTAATTCCGAGCTGCAAAACAAAAAAAGAAAAGTTTCTAGTATTTTCGGATAAATTTATTTATCTAGAACTGGCGTTCCTTCAAGCCAGGTCGTCTCTTCATTATCGTAGTGCTCTTTCTTCCAAACAGGAGTTCTTTTTTTTATCTCTTCGATAATAAATCTAGATAGATCATAAACCTGGACTCTATGTTTTGCTGCTACTGCTATTACAATTGAAATGCCTCCCAACGGCAAGTAACCTTTGGCATGTTCAATAAAAATGATAGGGTGTTCGGCAGTGATTGTACTTATCGCCTCATCGCTTATTTCTTTAAAACTTTTTTCAACAATGGAATCGTGAGTATCATAAGTAATTCCTGTTACTTGTTTATTGTTATTATGATTACGAACGGTTCCTATAAAAAATAAAGAAGCTCCACATTGTTGTGATTCAATAAATTTTTGAGCTTTATCTAATGAAATAGTTCCTTTTGATGCATCTATGACTTTTCCGTGAAACATTAACCCCCTCCTACTGGCGGAATAATACAAAGTTTTTTCTCCGTCGATAATCTATAATTATCCTGAACAATAACGTCTTGGTCATTTGCAAAAGCTGAATTTTTTACAATTTCTAGGTAATTTAAGTTGTCAGGATATTTGTTTTGAATATAGTTCATTAAATTATTTCTCACTTCTTTAATAGTAATATTGTCGGCAATAGTAAGTTCCAAATAATCTTCTTTAGAAAAATCTCTAGCAGCTCCAAATAATTCTATTTTAATTTTCATAAGTAAAATATTTAACCTTTTCTCCTTTATTCACTAAGCGTTTTTTTTGATCGAGCATAACCCAACAATTTGCCTTTACTAAAGTTGATATTTTATACGATTGCTGACCTGGTAAAATGGTAATTTTATTACCTACATTTGTTGCTCTTACAAAAAGAGTTAATTTTTTATTTTTGTTATAAGACTTAGTAAGTATCCCTTTTTTGTACTGAATATTTTTTCTTCCAAGAATAGTTTGTAACAATGGAATAATTAAAAAATGAAAGCCAACAATTCCAGATATAGGATTACCAGGTAAACCAAAATAATAATTATTATTTCTGGTTGCAAACAAGGTTGGCCTTCCCGGTTGCATTAACATTTTATGAAAAATTATTTTATATTTATATTTTTGTAGCATCGAAGGAATAAAGTCTTTATGCCCAGCAGAAACACCACCTGTGCTAATAATTATTATATTACCAGATGAATTTTGAAGTTTTTTATATATTTTTTTTAAATCATTATGGTTATCTCTTACAATTCCTAAATATTCATAATCAAAATTGTATATATGTTGAAAAGATTTAATATAATCCTGCATGCCATTGATAACTTTTTTAGTATCATGCGGGTTTTCACTTATTTCATCACCAGAACAAAATAAAATAATTTTTGGCTTTTCGTAGACTTTAATAGTTGCAACGCCCATAGTTTTGGCTGCAAGTAAGTGCTGCGGATTTATTAATGTTCCCTTTTTAAAAATTAGAGAATTTTTTTTATAATCAGAACCTTTTTTTCTTACATTTTCAAATGCCCGAACATTGGTTTTGCAAGTAATAGTGGTGCTAACTTTTATAGCTTGTTCATAAGGTATCATTGCATCATAAGGATGAAGAATAGGGCAACCAGTTGCTATTTGAATGCAAGAATCTTTTGTATATGTAATTTTTTTATGTTGCCCTGCAGCCAAACTGCCAATTATAGATAACACCTTATTTTTTTTAACATCTTTGGATTTTACCGCATAACCATCAAGCAGACTGTTGTCATAAGAAGGATTATCTTTTTTTGAAAAAATATGCTCAGCTGCGATGTACCCAAATGATAGCGAGATAGGAATTGTAATTATTTTTTTTTTTGCAAGAGATATAATTTTATTTAAAGCTTGTTGGTAGCTAAGCATAACCCTTAAAACAAATTAGATAAAAAATCGGGCAGGCCACCTGGGTTAAGCCAGAGCCCACTTTTGCCGCCCTGTTTAACTAATAAATGGATGCCTTCAATTTTTAAATCTGGATTTACTATTTTACTTAAATCATAAATGGTAATTAGAGCGGTATTTACTCCCATAATCGCTTCCATTTCCACGCCGGTTTTGGCGTATGCAGAAACAACGCAATACACTTCTAAAGAATAATCTTCATCATTCATAATAATTTTAGTCGCTGTATGATCAATCGGCAGAGGATGGCATAAAGGAATAATATCGCTAGTTCTTTTTACTCCAAGTACAGCAGCAACTTCTGCTAAACTTATAGGATCACCTTTGACCATTTTTTTATTTTTGATTAGATCAAATGTTTTTTTACCAACAATAATCTTACCAGTTGCTAATGCTTTTCGAAACGTAGGTTGTTTATCTGAGACATCAATCATTTTATAATTGTGCTCAGTAAAAAGCTCTTTTGCCCAGTCTTGTAATTCTTTCTGGTTAATTATTTTTAAGTCTGACATTACCCACCTATAGATGCTAAGTGCGGGGTAATTCCAGTATCACCAAGTTCTAAATAGTGAGACTCTTTTTTAAAATTAAGTTGTTTTAAAATAAGCTCAACCAACTCTTCTTTTTGATTTTCATTTTGCAAATAAGGCCTTAAATCAGTTCCGGTATTCCCAAACAAACATAAACGCAATTCTCCTTTTGCTGTAATTCGTAAACGGTTACAAGTTTGGCAAAAATCTTTTGAGTAGGGAGCTATAATTCCAAATTTGCCCTTGGCGTCTGGATGAATATAGTTAATAGAAGGACCTGCACTATTTTCACGAGGAATGGATTTCCAGTTTTTATTTTCTATATAATTTCTAAATACTGATGCAGATATATGATATTTTTTAAAGTAATCATGACTGTCTCCTGTTTGCATTAACTCGATGTATCTAAAGTCAATTGCATTAATACGAACAAACTCTTCCCATTTTTCAAACTCTTCTATAGTGGAATTTACATCTTTTAATAAAACTGCATTTACTTTAATTTTTTTAAAACCTTTATCTTGTAAAATTTTAATTCCTTCTAAAATTTGCGGTAAACGATCTTTGCCTGTAATTTCTTTAAATTTTTCTCGGTTCAAACTATCAATGCTAATATTAATTCCGTTTATTCCTGTTTCAATTAACTGCTCGGCAATTTCATTTAGTTTGTAACCATTAGTAGTAACAACTAAATTATTAATTTTATGTTTTGATTTAATATTTTTTAAAACATCAAAAAAATCTTTACGAACCGTAGGTTCACCACCTGTTATTCTGATTTTTGAAACACCAAGTTCAGTAAGAGCTGATGTAAGATTGGATATTTCGTCTAAACTTAAAAACCCAGGTTTGTTTTCTACTTTAAAATATCCATTGGGTAGGCAATACCCACATTTAAAATTGCAAACGTCGGTTATTGATAATCGTATGTAAGGAAATGATCTTCCAAAACTGTCTGTTAGTCTCTCCATAGTTGAAATTCTAACATGAATAGACAAGTTGATACAATTGAATTCCCCTAAAAAATAATAACGAATTTAAATTCGTGTTTCACGTGTATATTTTTATATTTAAAAAATAAAAATATTTTGTCCTTAAAAAGTATTAATTAATCTTATTGTTTAATAAGCAAAAATAATTTAAAGTTCATTGTATAGAATTTATATAAACAGGGAGAAAACATGAAACAAACAAGACAAACAAACATTAGCAGAAGAAATTTTTTAGCTGGATCAGCAACAGTTGCTGGATTAGCAGCCGCAGGTTCAGTTCTTCCAACAATAACAGCTGCGAATGCAGCAGCACATGAAAAAAAAAATGCATTACCTGATTTTGCTGCGTGGAAAAATGAACAAGCAGTAATTGTTCACTCAAGAAGTGGAATTGAAACAATAAGAGAAGCAATAGGATCTGGAATTTTAACTCCGATTGATAATCTTTATGTAAGAAATAATTTACCAACCATGACTGATGAAGCGATTGGTGATAAAGACAAGTGGACTTTAAGTATAGAAGGAGTGAAAAATCCAAAAACTTTCACATTAAAACAATTAAAATTAATGAGTCCAACTACGATGGCGGCTGTTTTACAGTGCTCTGGTAATGGTCGAGGTTTCTTTGCACACAAGGCTTCAGGATCACAATGGAAAACAGGAGCGGCAGGTTGTGTTATGTGGACTGGTGTAGCTGTGACTGATTTAGTTAAAATGTGCGGTGGTTTAGCAAGTGGTGTTAAGTTTTTAACAGGCACGGGCGCGGACATGCCAAAAGATCAAGATCCACAAAAAGCACTCCTAGAAAGATCTGTACCTTTAAATGTTTACAAAGATGCAATCTTAGCTTGGGAAATAAATGGAGAAGATTTACCAAATGTTCATGGAGCACCTTTGCGTTTAGTAACTCCAGGATATTACGGTGTGAATAATGTGAAACATTTAAATAAACTTGCTTTTACCACATCTGAGTCGCAAGTAAGATTTATGAAATCAAGTTATAGAGTTACTCCTATTGGAACAAAGGGATCTTCAGATTATCCTACTTGTTGGGAAATGGATGTTAAATCATGGGTTACTCTTCCTGTTGCTGATAAAGGAAGTGTGGCTGCTGGAAAAGTTACCATTTCAGGTGTTGCCTTTGGAGGTTTGAAAGAAGTTTCAAATGTAGAAGTTTCAGTAGATGGTGGAAAAAATTGGAAAAAAGCCCAATTCATTGGTCCAAATCTTGGAAAATTTGCTTGGAGACAATTTGCATTGGAAGCAGATTTAAAACCAGGATCATACAATGTTGTTAGCCGAGCTTCTGCTGGTGGAAAATCACAGCCAGAACTTAGAATAGAAAACGAAAGAGCTTACCTGCACAATGGCTGGAAAGACCACGGAGTAACAATACAGGTAGCTTAGTACCTTGTATCAAAAGATAATTGCATATTTGTTTGTATGGATTTTTCTTGTTTCATCTGCAAACGCAGATCAAATGGAACAAGGCAAAGCCGTATTTGATGGAGCAGGCATGTGTGCTTCTTGTCATGTATTAAAAGCTGCAGAAGCAGCAGGGGATATAGGTCCGTCCTTTGATGTTTTGAAACCATCAATTGATGTTGTTAAAAGAGCTGTTTCCGAAGGTATTGGAATTATGCCAGCTTTTGGAGCGGATGGAATATTAACGCCTAAAGAGATTGAAGATGTATCTTTTTATGTTGCCAATAGTGCGGGAAAATAGTTATAAGGATTTATGATTGAATTTTTAAATATGGGCGGATACGCAGTGTTTGTGTGGAGTTCTTACGCAGTTGCATTTTTGCTAGTAACATTATTATACGTACGCTCCGTTAAAGCTTTGAAAACTCTTCAATCAATTACCGAAGCTTCTGTTTCTGAAGCGCAAGAAGTTAGTGCCAAGAGAACTTTTAAAGAAAAGTCTTTAGCTTAGAAAATTTTCAATCCCATCCGTAACGCTACAAAAATAACCAATAACGCGGTTAGTAATGCAAGCATTTTAGCTGGTAGTATTTTAAGATTTAAAAAGTTACCAATTTGGCCACCAATAATTACACACAAAAACAAGAACCAGTAGTTTTGTAGTTCTATAAGGGTGTTATTTTTCTGAATTTGGCCAATTAGTCCAGAAACGGAGTTTATTAAAATAAATAAAGAAGCAGAGGTTGCAATATCACGAGGTTTTCCTGCTTTTAGTAAAAAAAGAATAGGACTTAAAAAAATCCCCCCTCCAATTCCAACTACGCCAGAAACAAACCCTAAAATTGATCCAATAATAACAGCTATGTAATTTGAAATATTTTTATACGTCGATTCATTGTCATCATACGATTTGAAATTAATTAGTAGTAAAATTCCAGCAAATAAAAGAACAAGAAATAGTAAAATTTGAAAAATATCTTTTTCAATTGCAAGAGATCCTCCTATGTAAGCTAAAGGAATAGAGCCAACTAGATAAGGAGCGAGCAGGCGAATATTGAAATGACCAGAGCGAATGTAATTAAATGCATTACCAGATACGACAGCAATATTACAAAGTAGAGAAATTGCAGGAAAGATTGTGTAGGGAATGTTCCACACTAATAATAATGCTAAATAAGTAGATCCACCGCCAAAACCAACACTCGAATAAATAATAGCAGTTATAAAAAATAATGCAGATAGTAAAATCATAATCTTGCTTGAAAATATGTTATTAATAATTACTTGTAGTGGCAACATATTAAATAAAATGATTAATAAAATTTCTTACAATCAATTAGGCGGAGCTGATCATGGATGGTTGAAGGCTAAGCATCATTTTAGTTTCGCAAGTTACCACAATCCTAAGCGAATGCATTTTGGTCCAATGCGTGTCATTAATGATGATATTGTTGCACCTCATAAAGGATTTGATCCTCACGCACATGATAATATGGAAATTATCACTTATGTTAGGAAGGGAGCTATTACCCATAAAGATGATATGGGCAATGAAGGAAGAACAGAAGCGGGTGATGTTCAAGTAATGTCAGCTGGAACTGGAGTAGTTCACTCAGAATATAATTTAGAAGATGAGGAAACTAATCTTTACCAAATCTGGATGTTTCCAAATAAAAAAAATGTTAAACCTCGCTGGGATGCAAAACAATTTCCAAAAAAACCAGTAACAGATAAATTACAAGCCCTCGTAACCGGATTTGAACATCCGGACCAAGATAGTCTAAAAATTTATCAAGACGCAGCTATTTATGCTGGAAGAATAAATAAAGGCTCTAAGATCACACAGGCAATTAAAGAACAGGCTTATGTTTTATGTTCTGATGGAACTTTTCAAATAGAGAATGTAGAGCTGAATAAGGGAGATGGAGCAGAGATTACAGACATGAAACAAATTAGTATTGTTGCAAAAGAAGATTGTGAAGTTTTATTAATCGACCTACCCAAAGTTTAATTTTTAGTGTAATTTCAAAATATAATGCCGATTAGCAGTCAAAAAGAATTCAAACCCATTAATATTTCTGTTTTAACTATTTCGGATACTAGAACAGAAGCTAACGATACATCAGGCCAATTACTTGCAAGAAATGTAAGAGAAAAAGGTCATGGCTTGTCGCACAAGCAAATAGTCAAAGACAACAAGGAAGATATTAAAAAAATTTTATTAGAATGGTGTTCTAACAAAGAAGTAGATGTAATTATTACAACCGGTGGAACCGGTTTAACTGGTAGAGATACTACTCCAGAGGCTCTGGATGAAATTAAAGATAAAGACATCCCAGGGTTTGGCGAATTATTTAGGTTAATTAGTTATAAAAAAATTGGAGCATCAACTATTCAATCTAGAGCAATGGCAATTTTGTGCAAAGGTACTTATATCTTTGCTTTGCCAGGTTCTAGCGGAGCCGTAAAAGACGCGTGGGAAGATATTTTAAAATATCAGCTAGACTCTAGATTTGAGCCGTGCAATTTTATTAATATTATTCCAAGACTAAACGAGAAATAAATATATTATTTTTGATATTTTTCTTTCCACTCCGCATAAGACATTCCGTACACATGTTCTCTTGCTTCTGGATCGGATATGGTAATTCCTTTTTTTTCAGCTTCTTCTCTATACCATTTAGATAAGCAGTTTCTGCAAAAGCCAGCTAAATTCATCAGATCAAGATTCTGAACATCTTTTCTATTTCTTAAGTGCTCTACCAATCTTTCAAATGCCGCTGATTGAATTTCGTTTTTAAGATTGTTGTTCATATAATAATAATTATACCAAACTGGTTACATTTACAAATTTCCAATATAGGTAGTGGTTAATTTTTATAATAAATTTATTACACATATTTTTTTATTAATTGAGTTAGCATTTTTGGATTAGTTAATTGTATAGTTTTGATACCAAGTTTAGCTGCTGAGTCTGTATTTTCAATTTTATCATCAATAAATAAAGTTTCTTCAGGAATAAGATTAAATTTTTTTATAGCTAATTCGTATATTTTTGGATTTGGTTTCATTACACCAACATCACCAGAAATAATCCTATCATCAAACTCATCTATAAAACTATTTTGTAATCTATATTTTTCAAATTGATCTCCTGGAAAATTACTGAGTAAATAAATTTGGTATCCTCTTTTTTTTAAATCTAGTGCTAAATTAATATTTTCTTCATGTTTGTAATTAATCATTTCTAAAAATCGTCCATAAAATGCTTCAATTGCCTCTTTATATTTAGGATATTGTTTAACCATTGGACCAGCTGCTTTGCTGGTGTCGAATACCACGTCCTGATTAAGATGCCATTTCCAGGTACAAATATTTTTTAAAAAATAATCAACTTCTTGATCTGTCTTTAATATTTTTAAAAATAAATTTTTTGGACTAAAATTAATTAATACCTGACCAACATCAAAAATTATTTTATGAATAGCCATATTTAGGCTAAGTCTATCGCGTTTTTCTTAAGAGTTGCAAGATCCACATGATCTAGTGTTTTGATATTTGTGCTTTTGATGTAAACTTTACAAGCATGACCAGCTTTTGCAGCTCTAGCATACCAGCTTGCACATACACACCAGTTATCACCATGTTTTAATCCTTCAAAATTAAACTCAGGTCTTGGAGTAACTAAATCATTCCCATTTTCTTTTAACCAAGAAAGAAAATCATCAGTAACTTTTGCACAAACGGTATGAGTTCCTTTGTCTAATTCGTCCGTATTGCAGCACCCATCCCGGTACCAACCGGTAACTGGATCGGTAGAGCAAATTTCTAAATGCTCCCCAAGAACATTTTTTTGTTTTTTTATATTATTCATGAAAGACATTTGAAATTGATTTTTCAATTTCTGCATTAAAAGAAAATGATCGTCGTTCTCCTTCAACTAAAAAAGGGTAGGCAGTATGCATTAAATAATTTGGAAAAAATAATAGATCTCCAATTTTTGGTTGATGATTAAAGATACTTTGATTTAGAAACATTCTACTGCCATTAATAAAATCAATAGATCCATTAGTTTTATATTTTTTTTTCCCTTTATTAAAATTTTTTGGAATCTTTAAATATCCAACACCAGATATATCACCATCATGAAAATGAATAGGATTATAGTCATGTGCAAATTGTCGAACTACCCAAAAATTTTTTAGTTTAATTTTTTTAGAAGTTTTTCCTGTAGTTTGTTTGACAAATAATTTGAGCTTATTGTCAAAAAATTTCTTCAGATATTTTGCAACAAAAGTATGGGGCAATTCTATTTCTTGCTGAACCTCACCAGCTAATTTTTTTGAATAATTATATTTTGCAGACAAAGATTTGCTAGAAATAATCTTATCTACTTCCGCATTAATTTTAGTAACAAGAGGTTTAGGCAAGACTAATTTAGCCATCTTTGGTCCAAAAGGACTTAAAATTTTTATGCTCATAGTTTTGTAGGATTTGGCTGTCCTTTATAGACCACTTCTGGATCAAATTTTTTTTTACTTTCTTCAAACTTCATTTCTACAGGATCTTTAGTTCCATCCAGCAGAATAGATCGGTAAAAACAAGAATTATATCCAACATGGCAACTAGCTCCATCACCAATGTCTACTGATATCCAAACTGCGTCTTGATCATCGTCTATTCGAATAGATTTTATTTTCTGAACAAAGCCACTTGTTTTTCCTTTATGCCAAATTGCTTGTGTGGATCTACTCCAATAGTGAGCTTCTTTTGTTGTAATTGTTTTTTTTAAAGCCTCTGCATTCATATAACCGTGCATGAGAATTTCTTTTGTTTTGTAATCAGTGGTTATTACCGGAATTAGTCCTTTTTCATCAAACTTAGGAGATAAAAACTTTCCTTCTTCTACTTCGTATACAGATTTTCTTTCTTTAAACATTATCGAGACAATATAACTATTTTAAAACATACATATATATTATAAATTTAATTTTTAAATCATGAAAAACGTAACAGATATTAAGTATAAAATTCTAGAAAAAATTTCCAAAGATGAGGCTGAAAAAGCTATTGCAACTATTTTAAAATATATAGGTGAAGACCCAAATCGAGAAGGTCTGCTCGAAACTCCCAAAAGAGTTGTTAAAGCATTTCAGGAATATTTTAGTGGTTATTTAGTTAATCCAGATGAATTTTTGGAAAAAACTTTTGGTGATGTAGAAGGCTATGACGATATGGTAATTCAAAAACACATCTCTATTCACAGTCATTGCGAACATCATATGGCGCCAATTGTTGGGGTTGCGCATGTTGCTTACATCCCTGCAGAAAAAGTTGTTGGTTTAAGTAAACTGGCAAGGGTAGTAGATGCATATTCTAGAAGATTGCAAACACAAGAACGTTTAACAATGCAAATTGCAAATTCGATTTACAAAGGATTAAAATCTCACGGATCCGCTGTAAGTATAGACGCTGAACATCAGTGTATGACAACTAGAGGTGTTTTAAAGGAAAATGCTAGAACAGTAACAAATTATTTTACAGGCTCTTTTCGTGACAGCGAGAATCTACAAAAAAGATTTTTGACATATATTAAAGATTAGTAAAAAATATTATGATCAAAGTTCCAGAGAAATACGATCATTTAAAAAAAGTTTATGTTGATACAACTCATGTGGTAACTGAATTGGATCATCCAAGAGTTTATTACACAATCAAACCTGAAGTTGGCTATGTTATTTGCGGCTACAGTAATACATGTTTTGTATTAAAAGAAGATGCCGATTTAGACACTGAAAAAATGTATGTGTATGACGAGCGTGAAAGATTAAGATTAGAAAAACAGGTTGCATGAGTAAATTCAAAGCTATCGTAATAAATCAAGAAGGAGAAAATTTTACAAAAGAAATAAAAGAAATTGATCTCTCATTTTTAAAAGAAGAAGAAGTCACGGTTAAAATTGATTACTCCAGTCTTAATTATAAAGATGGAATGATTTTAAAAAATGGTGGCAAGTTAGTAAAAGATTATCCTCATATCCCAGGAATAGATTTTGCAGGCACAGTAGAGCATAGTTCTGATCCAAAATTTGCAGTAGGTGATAAAGTTATATTAACTGGCTGGAGAGTGGGGGAAGTTTATTATGGAGGATATTCTCAATATGCAAAAGTTAAAAGTAAATTTTTAGTTAAAGCTCCAGCGGGTGTTTCTAGTAAAGATGCTATGGCTTTAGGAACCGCTGGTTTTACAGCTTTGCTTTGTGCATTTGCTATACAAGCAAGAGAAACCATTTTGCTTGGTGAGCCAATAAAAGATGTTTTAGTTACAGGTGCAACAGGTGGAGTGGGAAGCGTTGCAGTTATGGCTCTTTCTAAAATGGGCTACAACGTAACTGCAATTACTGGTAAAAAAGAGCATACAGAGTTTTTAAAAAAAATTGGTGCCAGCACTATTATTGACCGAGCTGAGATGGATCAAGACTCAAAACCATTAGAGCCTGCGTTGTGGGATGGGGTAGTAGATACAGTTGGTGGTAAAATTTTAGCTAGAGCACTTGCCCAAACTAGACCAAATGGAATTGTTGCAGCATGTGGATTAGCAAGTAGTTTTAAATTAGATACAACCGTCATGCCTTTTATCATAAGAGGAGTAAAATTATGGGGAATAGATTCAGTTATGTGCTCTGAGAAAAGAAGACAGTTTGTATGGTCGCAAGTTAAGCAATTAATTGATTTTGATAAATTACACGAAGTTACTCAAGTTTGGTCGTTAGCAGACTTGGTAAAATCATCTTCAAATATTTTAAAAGGAGAAATTTCAGGTAGAGTAGTAATAGACGTTAATAAATAATTATGGATTGGGATAAACTAAAAATTTTTCACGCAGTGACACAAGCAGGTAGCTTTACCAAAGCAGCTGAAGTATTAAATTTAAGTCAATCTGCAATTAGTAGACAGATACAATCATTAGAATATGAGCTCAAAACTACTTTATACGAGCGTCATGCCCGTGGATTATCTTTAACAGACAATGGAGAAATTTTATACAAAACAGCCAACGAAGTTATTTCTAAAATAAAAGAAGTAGAATCTGACTTGATGGACAAAAAAGATAAGCCATCAGGAAAAATTGTTGTAACAACAGTGGTGGGTTTTGGTGGAATTTGGTTAACGCCAAGAATTCAAGAATTTATGGAAAAAAATCCAGATATTGAAGTAGAGCTAATTGTGACCGATCAGGAATTAGATTTAAGTACTAGAGAAGCTGATATTGCAATATGGATGAGACAGCCAAAGCAGCTAAATTATATTCAAAAAAAACTTATCGATATTAATTATCATATTTATGGATCATCTAAGTATCTAGAAAAATCTGGAGTTCCAAGAACCGTTAAAGATTTGGATAAGCATAATTTAATTACGTATGGACGAGGAACACCTTCACCACTATCCCAAAAAGAATGGATTTTAAAATTGGGGACAAAAAATAAAAGAAAGTCGGTAATGAAAGTGAATAATATTTACGCATTACTTCTAGCTGTAGATAGTGGAGTTGGATTGGCTGCATTACCAGACTACATGACTATTGGAAAACCCGGACTAGTAAAAGTGCTTGGCGAAATTAATGGACCTAAGTATGAAGCTCACTTTGTGTTCCCACAATCTTTAAAAAATGTTGCAAGAGTTCAAGCATTTAGAGATTTTATATTTAATAAAGTAAGTGAGTGGCAATTTTAATTATCGATGATTTGCATGCAGAAACAATTTGATATAATTATTTATCATGAAACTTATCACAGCAATTATTAAAACAACTAAAGTTGATAGCGTTAAAGATGCTTTAGCAAAAATTGGTGTTACCGGAATCACTTTATCAGAAGTAAAAGGATTTGGTCGGCAAAAGGGGCATAAAGAAGTATACCGAGGCACAGAAATAGAAGTTTCTTTTTTACCAAAATCTAAATTAGAAATTGCAGTTACCGACGAACACTTAGATAAAGTTATCAAAACAATAGAAAAATCAGCAAAAACAGATCAAATAGGAGATGGAAAAATTTTCGTCACTGATTTGTCAAAAGTTATAAGAATCAGAACTGGCGAGAGTGGACCAGAGGCTATCTAAATTTAAAAAAATACTTTCAAAAAAAATAAAAACTACAGTAGTGTTAATTGTAAAAGGAATGATTTGAATTCTTATATTTCAGGTTTAATAATTGGTTTTTTGGTAGCCTTGCCAGTTGGAACGGTATGTATTCTTTGTGTAACTAGATCCTTACAATACGGTAAATCATCTGGATATTCTACAGGTCTAGGTGCTGCCGCAGCCGATTTAATTTATGGTATTATTGCCATCTATGGTTTGACGTCTATTTCAGGGCAGTTTTTGGTGAATCAGCCAGTATTGCGATTAGCCGGAGGACTTTGTATTGTTTTTATCGGTATGCGAATGATGGTGAAACAAGTTTACACAGCAGAAAATGTAGTGGTAAGCCACGAAAATAACATTAAAGATTTTGTATCTACTTTTTTTATCACTTTGAGCAATCCCATAACCATGCTTGCATTTATTGCAGCTCTTTCGAATATTAATTATTTATTTGATCGAATTGATTTTTTCCAATCTACTCTTATTGTCCTTGGAATATTTTCAGGTTCTATGTTGTGGTGGATTATATTAATAAATATTGCTTTGCATTTTAAAAAACATCTAAACGATGTATATTTAAAGCGGATTAATATGGTTTCTGGATTTTTTATCCTTTCTATTGGCTTTTTTTTAATTATAACTATCAAAACATAAATGATCTCTTTTATCCAAAACGCTTTTTATTTTATTTTGTTAATATCGGTCGTTGTATTTATTCATGAATATGGACATTATTATTATGCAAAAAAATACAAAGTAACTGTTACTGATTTCTCGATTGGCTTTGGCAAGGAGCTGTTTGGATGGAATGATAAGGATGGCACTAGGTGGAAAATTTGTCTTATTCCACTTGGTGGTTATGTTAAATTTTTTGGGGATAGCAACTCTGCAAGCAAACCAACAAAATTAAACGATATCCATTCTGAAGATCATTCAAAATTATTAACTACTAAACCTCTCTATCAAAGAGCCATTATTGTTGCTGCCGGACCTATGGCTAATTTTGTATTAGCTATATTTATTTTTTCTTTGATTTTTATGTTCAACGGAAAAGACAGCTCGATTCCTATGATTCAAGAAGTTCAACAAGATAGTCCAGCAGCAATTGCAGGATTAAAATCAGGAGATGAAATTTCTTTTATTAATAATACTAAAATAGAGAGTATTAATGATGTTGCAGCCCTAATTAATATGCCTGGAGACGGATCTGTAGTCATTACTGTTAAAAGAAACTCTCAATTATTAGACTTTACTATTGAGCCGAAGATGGCAGAAGGTCAAGATTCACTTGGAAACAAATCTCAACGCAAAATGATTGGCATTAAAATTGTTCCCTTAAATAATCAAGTCGAGAGACAAAAGCAGGGTCCGGTTAAAGCTTTATATTCAGCTTTTCAAGAAACGTATAAAACAGTTGTTATGACTCTGGGTTATTTGGGAAATGTGATAGCTGGTTCAGCAAGTCCCGATCAATTAGGAGGACCAATAAAAATTGCGCAAATTACAGGGCAAGTTGCTGAGTATGGCATTATTCCGTTTCTTTCTATTATGGCCTACATTTCCATAAGTCTTGGCTTAATCAATTTATTTCCAATTCCATTGCTTGATGGCGGACATTTGTTTTTTTACCTTATAGAATTCATTAGAGGCAAACCGCTTAATGACCAAATTCAAGAATATTTCTATAGATTCGGCTTCTTTGTGCTTTTTTCTTTGATGTTTTTTGCAACTTTTAATGATTTAAAAAGTTTGGGACTATTCTAAAATAGTCAATAAAATCATATATTTATCGCAAATTTTATTTTTCAACACTACCTATAGTGTTTTTAATTTTTAAAAACACTAAATTTTGATTGATTTTCCTTGATAATTAACGATATTGAAAAATATAACGATTCGAAAGGGCTAAAATGAACAAGAAACAATTAATTGCTAAAATTTCATCTACTATGAATCTTAGCAAAGCAGACGCTGAAAGAACATTCGACGGAATGACTAATATTATTTTAGATGCTTTAAAAAGTGATGAATCAGTGAAAATCGCTGGCTTTGGAACTTACAAAGTGGCTAAAAGAAAAGCTAGACAAGGAAGAAACCCAAGAACTGGTGAAACTATTCAAATTTCAGCATCTCAAAAGGTTAAGTTTTTACCTGCTAAAGCGTTGAAAGAAATGTTTAATAAATAGGAACTTTTTTTAACTAAAAAAACAGCTTTAAATTGAGTTTTAAGGCTGTTTTTTTTGTGCTTTTCTATTCACATTGAAAAGTATTGATTATCTAAGTTAAAATTCTATACATTTAATAAGTAAAATAATTATTAAGGAGATATAAATGTTTTCTAAACAACTAAACAAAAAACTAGATGAGTATCATCTATTAAATCACCCATTTTACCAATCGTGGAATGAAGGGAAACTAACAAGAGAAATTATTAAAGATTACGCTGAACAATACTATCAGCACGTAAAAGCATTTCCTCGATATATAAGTGCAACTCATTCTTTATGTGAAAATATTGAACAAAGAAAAGTATTGTTAGAAAACTTAAATGAAGAGGAAGATAGAGATAACGATCATCCTAAATTGTGGAAAAACTTTGCATTAGCAATGGGTGCTGACGCAAAAGAAATTGAAACTAAGCCACAAGATAAATTCACTTCAGAAATGATTGAGAATTTCTTCAAGCAAGCAAGATCTAGCTATGCAGAAGGACTTGGATCTTTTTTTACTTACGAAAGACAAGTTCCAGAAATTGCTGAAACAAAAATTCAAGGATTAAAAAAACATTACGGAGTTACTACAGCCGAAGGCTTAATGTTTTTTGAAGTTCACAAAGGTGCAGACGTTGTGCATAGAGAAGAGTGCGAAAAGCTTCTTAATGACCTAACAGCAGCAGAGCAAAAAAAAGCAGAACATGCTGCTTTGACTACTGCTAAATATATGTGGAACTTTTTATCAGGAGTTTCTATTAAGCACGGTATACCTTTAAAAGTAGCAGCTTAATAAAATATTTTTCAAAATTTAAATCGGCGCAACCAATCATGGTTGTGCCGTTTTTTTTTAAACAATGAAAACAAAACCGATATCAAAACCAAATAATCCAAATTTTTCTTCAGGCCCTTGTGCAAAAAGGCCGGGTTGGAATATTAATAATTTACGAACTGATACTTTGGGAAGATCTCACCGCGCAAAACTTCCTAAACAAAGATTGCTAGAAGTTATTACTCTTTCTAAAGAAATCATGAATCTTCCAGAAAATTACAAAGTTGGAATTATAGCTGGATCAGATACAGGCGCAATTGAAGCTGCGATGTGGTCTTTGCTAGGTAAGACAGGCGTTGAAATATTAGTTTGGGAAAATTTTGGTAACGATTGGCTCAAAGATTTAAAAGATCAATTGAAACCTAATAATTTAAAAATACATAAAGCTGATTATGGAAAGATTCCTGATCTAAAAAGTTTAGATTTTAATAATGATATTATTTTTAATTGGAACGGAACTAGTTCTGGTGTCTGTGTTCCTAATGCAGATTGGATACCTGCTAATAGAGATGGCCTTACAATTTGCGACGCCACTTCTGCTGTTTTTGCATTAGACATGGATTGGAGCAAGCTTGATGTGATCACTTGGTCTTGGCAAAAAGTATTAGGCGGCGAAGCTGCACATGGCATGATTGCATTATCACCTAAAGCAATAGAAAGACTATCTACGTATCAGCCAACTTGGCCAATTCCAAAAATATTTAAATTAGCCTCTAATTTAAAAGTTGCAGAAGGTATTTTTAAAGGAGAAACTATTAATACTCCCTCCATGCTTTGCGTTGAAGATGCGCTGGATGCTTTGCATTGGGTACAAAGTATTGGTGGCATAGATGGCGCCATTAAAAAATCAAAATTAAATTTAGAAGTTGTTACTAAGTGGGTAGCTAACACACCATGGATTAGTTTTTTGGCAGAAGATACCTCTACTATTTCATCAACTAGTATTTGTTTAAAAATAACAGATGAATGGTTCACTAAATTGAATGAAGAAGAACAAGCTAGTAAACTTAAAGAAATAAACTCTCTATTAGAAAAAGAAAAAGTCGCTTATGATATTAACTCCTACCGAACAGCACCAGCTGGTTTTAGAATTTGGGGAGGAGCTACGGTGGAACGTTCTGACATTGAGGCGTTATTACCATGGATTGATTGGGCTTACTCCACTATAAAAGAATAAATGCTTAAAGTTCTTATTGCAGATAAATTAAGTGAAGAAGCAGTTCGTATTTTCACGGATAACGGGATTGAAGCTATTGTAAAAAATGGTTTAGATGAATCTGCTTTGATTAAAGAACTACAAGATTGCGATGGACTAGTGGTTCGTTCAGCAACTAAAGCAACTAAGAAAGTTATTGAGTCTTGTCCTAAACTTAAAATAATTGGTAGAGCTGGTATTGGAGTTGATAACGTCGATTTAGAGGCTGCAACTAGTAACGGCAAAGTTGTGATGAACACTCCTTTTGGAAATTCTATTACTACTGCAGAACATGCAATTACATTAATTTTATCCACGGCAAGACAAATCCCTTATGCAAGTCAAACAACTCATGAAGGAAAATGGGAAAAGTCTTCCATTAAAGGAATTGAAGTAAATGGAAAGTATTTAGGAATTATTGGATGCGGAAATATTGGAGCTATTGTTGCGCAACGAGCTTTAGGATTGCAATTTAAAGTGTTAGCATTTGATCCATTCTTACAAGACAAGAAAGCCGAAGAACTTGGTGTTGAAAAAGTTTCTTTAGACGATTTGTTCAAACGTTCTGATTTTATAACCTTGCACACACCACTTACAGATAAAACAAAAAATATTATTGGCAAAGATTCATTTCCGAAAATGAAAAAAGGTGTTCGCATCATTAATTGTGCTAGAGGTGGATTAGTAGATGAAGATGCCTTAAAGGCAAATTTAGATAGCGGACATGTAGCAAGCGCTGCTTTGGATGTATTTGTTAATGAGCCGCCAGCGGGTAGTTCATTACTTGGAACAAAAAATTTAATTTTAACTCCGCACTTAGGAGCATCAACTACTGAAGCTCAAGAGAAAGTGTCATTGCAAATTGCGGAACAAATTAGCGATTATTTAAAAACAGGTGCAATTATGAACGCAGTTAATACTTTTTCTTTAACGGCAAAAGAATACTCATCAGTAAAACCATATCTTTCTTTATGCTCTTTATTAGGTGGTTTTGCAGGTCAATTAACAGAAAACGCAGTTACATCAGTACAGGTAGAGTTTGAAGGACATGCCGCATCCATTAATACACAGCCTCTTTTGCAAACAATTATTTATTCACTATTAAAACCAACTATGGACAATGTGAATGTAATAAATTCCTTACTTGTTGCCAAAAATAAATCCATAGCAATTGCAGAAGTAAAACATCAAAAGCAATCTGAATATCAAACTTTAATTAAATTAACTGTTACCACAAACAAACAAACAAGATCAGTATCAGGAACTTTATTTGCTGAAAAGCCAAGAGTGGTAGAAATTAAAGGTATCGAGATAGATGCCGAACTATCTAGGCACAATTTGTATATTAGTAACCAAGATAAACCTGGCTTTATTAAAGATCTTTCTAAAATATTAGCAGACAATAATATTAATATCGCAACTTTTAATTTGGGAAGAAAAAATTCAGGCGGAGAAGCAATAGCACTAATCTCAACAGATAGTGCAATAGAACCATCGGTACTTGAAAGTATTAAAAAAATTCCATTAGTGATCCAGGCAAAATATTTAAGCTTTAATGCTCAATAAAGAACAAATTATTACCGCGGTTGACTCAAAGCCTATTTATGCTGAAGAAATTAAGTCTTATTTTATTTCTAATTACTCATTAACTATTACAGGTAGCAAGTCGCTATCTAATGAGGCTTGTGATTTTTATGTACCATCTATTTCTGACAGTCAAAACAAGGAAATAAGAAACTATTTTTACAGTCAAAAAATGGATTGCTGCATTCAAGCAAAAAGAAACCGAGAAAAAAAAATTCTATTATCTGATATGGATGCCACTATTATTGAAAATGAAACACTAGATGACTTAGTCAAAATCAGTGGTGTCACCGCTAACATTGATGAAACCAGTAGATTAGCGATGGAGGGTAAGATTGATATCAGAACTACTTTAAATTTAAGAGTCAATTATTTAAAAAATAAACCCAAATCATTAATAGATCTGGTCTTACAAGGAATTAAATTTCATCCAGGGTCAAGCACTCTTGTTCAGACCTTAAATAAAAAAGGATTTATTACTAGTTTAGTCACGGGTGGTTTTGCACCGATCTCTACCTATGTTGGCAAAAAATTAGGTTTTCATAATATTATTAGTAATGAATTTAAATTTGAAGGAGATCTATTCACTGGAGAATATGTTCCCATTACAGGAGAAAAAAATTCTAAATTAATTTACATGAATCAATTAACTGAAGAAAAAAATCTTTCTAATGCTCAGGTCGTTGCCATAGGAGATGGGGCTAATGATCTTGGAATGTTAACTAATGCTGGACTTGGTGTTGGTTATTATGCTCACCAAATAGTTAAAGATCAGGTGGAAAATCATATTTTATTTAACGATCTAACAACTCTTTTATATTATCTTGGAATTAGCAAAGAAGAATTTAAGTTAGGCTAGATTCTTAATAGTATCAACTACTTCTGCAACGTGATCTTTGACTTTTACGTTGTTCCAGATTTTCAAAATAGTTCCATTACTTCCTATTAATACAGTGGTTCTTTTAATTCCCATAAATTTTTTGCCGTACATACTTTTCTCTCCCCAAGCATCATAGAGTTTTAATACTTTAGTATGTTCATCAGACAATAAAGGAAATGGTAATTTAAATTCTTTACTAAATTTGTGATGGCTGTCTATACTATCTTTGGAAATTCCAATCACCTCTGTTTTTAATTTTTGTAACGTTTTATATTGTTTTGCAAATTCAACTGACTCCGTGGTGCAACCAGGTGTATTGTCTTTTGGATAGAAATAAATAACTAAATGATTTTTTAAATTCTTTTTTAATTCAAAGTCTTTGCCAGAAGTAGAAGGCAAAGTGAAATTAGGAGCTTTTTTATTTTCTTGGATCATAATTTTGTATTGATATAATTATAACACTTTTATGAAATTAAAAACAGTAAAGCAGCTTGTTGTAGAAGCAATGGAAGTCGTCAAAACAGTCAAAGCTGATGAAGTAAAAAAAATTACTGATAGTGGTACAGAACATCTATTAATCGATATTCGTGATGTTAGAGAGTTATGGAAATCAGGAACGGTTGATGGTGCAAGACATATTCCAAGAGGAATGCTAGAGTTTTGGCTTGATCCAGAAAGTCCATACTACAAACCTGAATTGAAACCTGAATTACCTAAAATATTATTTTGTGCATCAAATTGGCGTAGCGCCTTAGCAGCGAAATCATTAATGGAAATGGGATTTGATAATGTTATGCACGTTGAAGGCGGTTATCAATCATTGATTGACTCTGGATTTAAAAAAAAAGAAGTCCAGTCTAAATAATCTACATGCATATCCTGCAGGTATCCTATTCGTTTTTGGCATAACTAATTAAAAACAAATAGACTAGTTTGCATTCCATGAATTATGCAAATACCGCATGGATATTAACGTCAACAGCATTAGTACTATTCATGACGTTACCAGGACTTGCTTTATTTTATGCAGGATTAGTTAGATCAAAAAATACAATTTCCGTTTTAGCACAATGTTTGGTTATTGCCGTGCTAGCATCAATTGTTTGGTTTGTAGCTGGATACTCTTTATCATTTAATGGAGATGGATCCTTCATCGGTAATTTAGATAAAATGTTCTTAAAGACTATTGGATTAGAAAGCTTAACAGGAGATATTCCTGAAACTGTGTTTGTTATGTTTCAAATGACATTTGCAATCATTACACCATGTCTAATTGTTGGAGCATTTGTTGAGAGAATTAAATTTTCGGCAGTAGTCATGTTTACTGTACTTTGGATTATTCTAGTCTACTCGCCTGCAACTCATTGGGTTTGGGGTGGTGGATGGTTAGCAAAAATGGGAGTTTTTGATTTTGCTGGTGGCTTAGTAGTGCATACAACAGCAGGTATTTCCGCATTAGTAATTTCTTATTGTTTAGGACCAAGAAAAGGGTTTCCTAAAACATTTAGTCCTCCGCACAGTCCAGTATTAGCAATGATCGGAGCTTGTATGCTTTGGGTCGGTTGGTTTGGTTTTAATGCAGGCTCTGCTTTAGCAGCAAATGCAAACGCTGGTATGGCAATGTTAGTAACCCACATTTCAGCAGCTACTGCGACGTTAACATGGATGTTTATTGATTGGATTAAGAATGGAAAACCAGGATTAATCGGTATGATCACAGGAATGATTGCAGGCCTTGCAACAGTTACACCTGCCTCGGGATTTATCGGACCAATGGGTGCAATAGTACTTGGATTGTTATCAGGTTTCATTTGTTACTACTGTGTTGGATTTATCAAATTTAAATTAAAAATTGATGATTCTTTAGATGTGTTTGCAGTGCATGGAGTGGGTGGAATGCTTGGAACTTTATTGGTTGGAATTTTAGCAACAGATTTTTTTGGTGGCCTAGGTTTAGAAAAAACATTAGCAGAACAAACTATGACTCAGGTGATTGGAGTTTTATCGGTTGCAGTATTATCACTTGTGGGAACTGTTATTATTGTAAAAATTATTCAAGCTACTGTGGGACTTAGAGTTTCTGAGGAAGAAGAGATCGGGGAAGGACTTGACTTTGGAAGTCACGGTGAAAGTAGCTACAATTTATAATTATTTTTTCGCTTCTTTAAAAACAAACTCAAGTCGGTCCTGACCCCAAAACATTTTGCCATTAACCATAAAGCTCGGAGCTGCAAATACCCCTTTTTTAAAAGCAATTTCTGTTCTATTTTTTAGGTCATCTTTAATTTTTGGATCTGATAATTTCTGAAAAAAATCAGTATAATTAATATTCATATTCTTTAAGAATTTTTCAAATATTTTTTCATCATTTAGATTTAAAGAATCAACCCAGGCTGCAACAAAAAATTTATCAATATAGCTATGAAAGTAATTATTTTGTTCTGCCACTAATGAGCCTCGCATAATATGAATGCTTTTGATTGGAAAATATCTATTGAATTGGTAATTAACTTTATATTTATCTGCAAAAAGCTTGAGATCTTTAATGATATACTTTCCTTTATAAGGATTTAATCCAGGCGCATTAATATCCGCCATACGGTGTAAGCCACCCAGAAAAATTGGCATGTAATTTACTTTTTCGCCAGTTTCTTTTTCAAATTTTCTTAACTGGGTGTGTGCTAGATAAGAATAGGGGCTACTTACATCAAAATAAAAATCAATTTTTTTCATACGTATTAGTCATTAATTTTTAGTTTTTGGACAATAATCATTCTTAAGAATAGATATAAAAATAAACCTAATGGACCCGTGAAATAAGTTAGAACTAAAGGAAGTATAACAACATATTTATGAATGCCGTTTCGAGCCGCATCTTTTGCAATCCAGGTACCTGTGAAGATACTAATAGTTAAGAAGTGAATCCAAAATGTTAATAGAAAAGTTTTGTTGCTTAATAAGGTCCCTAATTGATCAAGACTTCCATATAATTTAAAATTCTCGACTATTTTAGTACTAGCATCAGCTGCAAACATTCCACCTGCATAAAACTCTTGGTACAACAAATATCCATAAGTGAAAGCTAGGATGATTGGCAGAAAAATTGTATTAATAAATATATTTACGAACCTAGAACTTGGTAAAAATATTAACATCAACCATAAAGGGATAACTCCAAGATTTGCGGCAAGATAAATATTATCTTGGTTAAAAAATTCTTTGATAGTTTCCATGTTATGATAGGTAAATATTATATATGAATTATTACAAATCTAGCAAGAAAACTTACGAAACAGATGATGAAATCAAAGAACTTGCACTCAATTATTTAGACAAATATCAACCATCTAAAAAAGATTTGCGCCTGTATTTGTTTAAAAAAGTACTTTCCAATGAGCAGAGTTCTGCCAATAAATCAATTATTTTAGAGCAAATAGATAAAATTATTTATCAATTAGATAGTCTTGGTCTTGTCAATGATGATTTGTATTCAGAAATTAAATCTAAGAATTTTTTAAAACGAGGTTATTCGCTTAATAAAATTAAAATGACGCTGTCGCAAAAGGGAATTGGAAGTGAATTATTAAAAAAAACGATTGAAAATATTAAGCAAGATAATGAAGATCCAGATTTTTATTCAGCGATAAAAATTTGCAAAAGAAGAAGAATTGGACCGTATCGCCCCGATGCCAATAAAGAAATGTTTTTTAAAAAAGATATTGGGGTATTAGCTAGAGCTGGATTTAGTTACGATACTTCAGTTGAGGTCTTAAATATTGATAAAAAAGAATTAAAAATACTTGAAAAAAAAATATAAATTATTTCTTCTTATTCTTCTTTAACTCCTGTTCATCCTCAACTAATTGATCAATATGTCGCTTAAGAATTTGTCTTACAAAACTAAACACAATTATTCCAAAAATAGCTACGGATACAATAATAATAAGTACAGTTTTGAGCATAACTAAATTTTATTAGATCGTTTGACGAGTAATGATGGATTGTAAAATCTTGGTTTGCCGTATGTTATTTTTTTATTATTATGAGTTCTAACAATTGCACCCGCATGTTCAGCAATGGCATGACCAGCTGCAATATCCCATTCTTTGGCTCTTGGTCTTGCTGCATAAATATCAAATTCACCGCTTGCAATCAGACAAAATTTATAAGAACTTCTTATATTTAAAAAGCTTGTTGCTTTATGTTTTTTTAGAATTTTTAAAATAGAAGAGGATGGATGGGACGAATTGGTTAATGCAGAGACCGTTTGTTTTGTCTTAAAAGTGCAATTTAGTTTGATGGCTTTTTTTCCTTTGACCTCATAGGCATGACCTCTGCCATAGGAGTAAAATAATCTCTTCTTTTTTGGTGCAAAAATAATACCTAGCACGGGTATTTTGTTTACAATTAAAGATGCATTTAAAGTGTATTCATCTTTATTCTTAATATAGGCACTAGTTCCATCAATCGGATCAATCAGCCAAAACGTATTCCTTTTTTTTACTTTATTTCTCTTGATAGTTTCTTCTGAAACAATTTCAATGCTAGGAGTTATTTTTTTAATAGCCGTTTGTAATATGCGATCTACGGCAAGATCTCCATTAGAAACAGGAGTGCCATCTTCTTTTGTAAATATTTTTAACTTAGCTCCAGAAAGTTGAATGGAAGTTTTCCCAGCTTTGATAAAAGCAGGAATCAATTTTTTAACAATGCTTTTATATTGAGATTGATTAAGCTTTGACATCATGCTTTTCTAGAACGATTTCATCTGTATTTATTGTTTTTTTACCAACATGTTCAAAATTTACTGTTACTAAGTTTTTAATAATCGACTGAACTTGTCCAATGCCCCATTCTTTTTGATTTGGGTTGGTTACGTAATCACCAGGATCATAGTCAAAAAACATTATTCTCTTAAAAATTGTTAATTTATATTTATAACGTGATATATAGGATTTATGTCTTTAGCAACTTCCATCATCAGTACTAAATTAAATTCTTTAGGTTTTGCAAAATCTGCCCAGGATACAAAAGTAGTAGTGGCAATGTCGGGTGGTGTCGATTCTTCAACAGTGGCAGCTTTGCTAAAAGAACAAAACTATCATGTGATTGGAATTACCTTGCAACTATATGATTATGGAAAAATTGGAAAAACAGCAGGAACTTGTTGTGCTGGTAAAGATATTTATGATGCAAAAAAAGTTTGTGAACAGTTAGATATTGAGCATCAGGTATTTAATTACGAGAGTTTATTTCAAGAAGAAGTTATTGAAAAATTTGCAGACAGTTATTTGCGAGGAGAAACACCCATTCCTTGCGTTAGTTGCAATCAAACAGTTAAATTTAGAGATTTGTTTAAGTCCGCCAAAGATTTAGGAGCGGACGCTTTAGTAACAGGTCATTATGTCAAACGTGTTGGAGATCTTACTCATTCTAAAATGTATCAACCAGTTGATATCAATAGAGATCAAAGTTATTTTTTATTTTCAACTACACAAGCTCAATTAGATTTTTTACGATTTCCCCTAGCAGATCTTCCAAAACAACAAACAAGAGACATTGCTAAAAAAATGAATTTAGTAGTTGCTGAAAAGCCTGATAGTCAAGATATTTGCTTTGTTCCAAATGGAAATTACAAATCTGTCATTGAAAAATTAAGACCCGAATCATACGATCCTGGTAATATTATTGATTTACATGGAAAAGTTTTGGGTACGCATAATGGAATTATTAATTTTACTATAGGTCAGAGAAAAGGAATTAAAATTGGCGGCCAAGAAGAAGCTATTTTTGTTGTGAAAATTAATCCTGATAGCAAAGAAGTAATCGTTGGATCAAGGCAGGATCTAAACGTTAGCACTATACATGTTAAGGATATAAATTTTCTTTGTGATCCAAAAGTCTTAGAGGGAAATTTTTTAGCAAAAGTTAGATCAACAGGAAAATTATTACCATGCAAGGTTAGTAAGAATGCTACATTGGTTGTTCTTGATCAAGGCGAACCAGGTGTATCACCAGGACAAGCATGTGTATTTTATAAGCAGGATAATGAAGGGATGAGAGTGTACGGTGGTGGATGGATCTCATCCACTTCCTAGAAAGTAAAGAATTAAAAGATTAAAACTTACTTCTTCTTAGCTTTTCTTCTAGCTCTTCTTCTTTTGGACCCTACTTTTCTTCGGCCTCTATGTTTTTTCGGATATCCCATATAATTGAACTCTTTTAGATTAAAAAACAATCTTGTCACTAAAAATCACTCGTATCATAGGTTGCAAAATTTAAATTTAAGTGTTTAAATAGATGCAAAATAGTAGGGACAACAGGGACGTTAATGATACTTAAAAAAAATCTTCAGCAACCAGTAGATCCAAAAGTATCAGAGCAGAATGATGTCATTGATTTTAAAAATTATAAAAATTTTAAACCAAGACCCCAATCTTCAATCAGAAGAAAAGTAAATCTACATGATTTAATGCAAAAAAATATTGACGCTAATAAAGAGGAAAATAAAAATAAAACGATTATTTATTCCTCGGTAGCTGGATTTATCGCAACAATTTTTTTAATCGGACTAATCTAAATTTTTTCCAAGTCCCCATGATCACCACCGAATTAACTTTTGCATTAGTATCATTCTATTTTGCAATGTTTATAACACCCGGTCCAAACAACGTTATGTTACTTGCCTCTGGTGTAAAATATGGATTTAAAAAAACAATACCTCACATATTAGGAATACCACTTGGTCATTTTGTTCAAATCACTGCTATGGCAGCTGGTTTGGGATTTATTTTTCAAACTTACCCATACTTACATCAAATACTAAAAGTATTAGGATGTACTTATTTATTTTTTCTTGCTTACAAAATGTTTGGTTCATTACATATTCAAGAAACAAAAAAAGAAACGGGAAGACCTTTAAGATTTTATGAAGCAGCCTTATTCCAACTTTTAAATCCAAAAGCTTGGATCATTGCGGTTACAGTCGCTAGTGTTTTTTTTCCAAAAGATGAAAGCTTTGTAACTGGTCTTTTATTCGTTGCTCTCATCGCTCCAATTGTAAATATTCCGTCTATTAGTGTTTGGGTATTGTTTGGTAGTTCTATTAGGGCCTTCATTTCGAATCCTAAAATAAAGAAAGCAATTGAGATAATGTTAGCTCTTTTGCTGGTAGGTACGGGCTTTATGATTCTAATATGAAGTCAAATAGAGTTTAATTTATTCAAATGTTGCACTATTCATTGACTTCGCGCCCGAAACTATATCTAACAACTGCAATTAATAATTAATAACACAATCCCTAATGAACCATTTTCAAGAGTTGAAACTAAATCCGAGTCTGAATGCATCTTTAATTAAGATGAAGTTTGACACTCCAACTCCTATTCAAATTAAAGCGATACCAATTATTTTACAAAAAAAAGATATTTTAGCATCGGCACAAACAGGAACTGGTAAAACAGCTGCTTTTTGTATTCCGATGATTGAATTAATTGCTAGTCAAAAAACAAAAAGAGCAATTATTTTAGTCCCAACCCGTGAACTTGCAAAACAAGTAAATGATGTCATTGAAAAATTACTATTTCAACAAAGCGTTATTCGAAGCGTTTGTTTAGTTGGCGGCGAGCCAATGAATAAACAGTTAAAAAGATTAAAAACAAAACCTCAAATCATTGTTGGGACCCCTGGTCGAGTTAATGACCATTTAAATAGAAAATCTCTCATCATTAATCAGGTTGATTTATTAATCTTAGATGAAATGGATCGAATGTTGGATATGGGATTTAGCATTCAAATTGATGAAATTATTAAATTTTTACCAAAAGAAAAACAAACTCTAATGTTTTCTGCAACCATTCCTCCATCCATTGAAAGATTATCTTCTAGATATTTAAATAATGCTGAGCGAGTAAGTGTGGCTTCTGCCAATGCAACTTTAATTACTATTAAACAAGAAGTGGTTCAGCTTCGGCAGGAAGATAAATACAATACTTTAGTTGAGCAAATTAAAATCAAACATGGAGCAACTCTTGTGTTTGTAAAAACAAAACATAATGCAAAAAAATTAGCATCCAACTTAAGCAAAGAAGGATTCGAAGCAGATTCTCTGCATGGTAATTTAAGACAAAATAAAAGAAATATTGTCATCAGTAAGTTTAGAGCAAATAAAATTCACGTATTAGTCGCAACAGACATTGCAGCTAGAGGATTGGATATTCCTCACATTGAACACGTCATTAATTATGATTTACCGCAGCAAGCGGAAGATTTTATTCACAGAATGGGTAGAACTGGAAGAGCAGGAGCAAGCGGAACAGCTTGGAGCTTTGTAACCCCAAGCGACAAGAGAAAATGGTTTGAAATAGAAAAAATTTTAAATCCAGGATTAAAAAGTTCTTCAGATAATAGATCAAACGATAGAAGAGATAACTTTAGTAAAAAGAAATCATTTGGCAAAAGTGGCAAAAGAGATGGATTTAGAACAGGAAAAAGTAAATTTAATTTTAGAGACAAGAAAAAAAGTGGATTCGGAAGATCAGATAGAAGAGAAGATAAAAGAGATTTCTCAGATAGAAAACCAAGAGAAGATAAAAGAGATTTTTCAGATAGAAAACCAGCAGAATTTTCGGCAGAACCTAGAAAAGAATTTAAATCAAAACCAAAAAACGAAGGATACGCTAGAAAAAATCCAAAATCGTTTGGTGATAGGCCCAATAGAGAAGGTGGCTATCAAGAAAGAAAAAAGAGTGGTTTTGGTGGCGAGAGAAGAGAAGGATTTAGAGCTAAAACAAAAAATGAAGGATATACCAGAAACAAAACTTCTGATTACACTGATAAACCGAGAAGAGAAGATGGATTTAGAGATAAAAAAGATAGTTTTGCACCAAGACCAAAACCTGGTTTTTCAAAATCCAGAAACTCTTTTGATAGAAAACCTGGCGGCGGCAGTAAATTTGGTGCAGCTAGCAGAGGCGGATTTAGATCAAGACCAAAAAATTCTTCAAAAAAAAAGTTTAGTCCTACTTTAAATTAATAATAATATATTATATACCTCAAAGACTACACGGCGGGATAGCTCAGGTGGTTAGAGCGCAGCACTCATAACGCTGAGGTCGGCAGTTCAAGTCTGCCTCCCGCTACCAAAATTCTTTTATAATTGGATTACTAATAATTATCTAAGGTTTAATTAAACTTTGAAAATCATCTGCATAGCCTTTTAGTTTTTGTGCAGCATTTAAACGTTGCTCAGAAGTTGTGTTATTATGCAGCTCCGATAATTGAGCACAACCATCTTGCAACATTTGTTTAGAATATAGTGCATAGCTGGGGTTTGGGGATTGTTGACTATTATCCCAAACTTTTTTTAAAGTTTGGGTAGGTTCTGCTCCCTTTTGAATAAGTGTTACTGCATCTACTGCATCAGTGTATCTCCGTTTTCTTTCAGGCAAAACTTGTTCAGCATTAAATACGCTTTTCTCTAATCGTTTGGCTAATTGCTCCTTTTGATCTGTGGTTAATGTTCCATAAAACATCTCAGCCCTGCTGATAGCTTTTTTTAATCTCTCTTCGTTAATGATCTCGCCTTTTGTTCCAACTCTAAACCTCTCAAGAAATTCTTTATCTCTTTTTATTTGATAATTATTCCAATTCTCCATTTGAGCAGGTGACAAAGTTTTAGCAAGAGGAATAAGTACAGGAATAAATTGTATCGCAGCTTCATTAATTAAAACTCTAGCTACCTCAATTTCTGAACAGAATTGACCTGGGGTTAGATCTTGTACAATCAACTTTTCCCACTGTCCCAGCTTACTAACATATTGCGGTAGATGATTACTTCGATGCCAATCTAGCCAAGAATCTAATTCCGGACGTACTAACTTGTTTTGTTCATCAGTTAAATCAAAAATAGAATCTAATTCAAGAAGAGTGAGAAAAGGAAGGCGATTATAACCTAAAGTGACAATACCACAGCCCGTAATGATTAAAAAAAAAAGGATTGAAAAAATTTTTTTTAGAAATTGAGGTATATGCATAACAATCACTTTTCCCACATAATGTTGGTTAAGTCTGTTTAGGTTTATTTTTGCACTGAATAAACAAGACTATAATAATCCAATAACTTTTCCATCTACATAATCAATTTTTTCTGCAGATGGAACTTTAGATAAGCCTGGCATAGTCATAATACCCCCACACAGCATAACAACAAATTCAGCTCCGGCTGCTAGTCTGATTTCCCGAATAGAAATTATATGATCTGTTGGTGCCCCGCGTAGTTTTGGATCAGTTGAAAATGAGCTTTGTGTTTTAGCAACACAAATGGGATAGTGACCATATCCTTTATCTTGTAAATTTTTAATTTGAGCTAATATAGTATCATCTGCTGTTACTTCTTTTGCGCGGTAGATTTTTTTTGCAATTTTGTTAATTTTCTCCATCAGAGTGTCTTTATCTTCGTAAGCAAATTGCAACGCTGGTGTAGTTAGGTCACATATTTCAACAACTGTTTTTGCTAATTCAACCGCACCTTTACCACCTTCTGCCCAGTGCGAAGCTAACACAATTTTTACGTTTAATTTTTTCATTCTTTGAGTAATTAACTCAATTTCTGCAGGGGTATCGCTTGTGAATTTATTAATCGCAACTACACAAGGTAAACTATGAATCTTAGTAATGTTTTCAACGTGTCGTTCTAGATTCACTAAACCTTTATCAAGTGCATTTATGTTTTCTGTAGTCAGTTCAGTTAACTCTGCACCGCCGTGATATTTAATGGCTCTAATCGTTGCAACAATTACAGTTGCGGATGGCTTTAAACCTGCTTTGCGGCATTTAATATCAATAAATTTTTCAGCACCAAGGTCTGCACCAAAACCAGCTTCAGTTACAACATAGTCAGCTAATTTAAGAGCAGCTTTAGTTGCAATTACTGAATTACATCCGTGCGCAATATTAGCAAAAGGACCACCATGCACGAATGCAGGATTATTTTCTAATGTTTGAACTAAATTTGGAGCTAGTGCATTTTTTAGTAACACCGTCATAGCGCCATGTGCTTTTAAATCTTTAGCTAAAACTGGTTTTTCATCCTCTGTATAAGCAACCACAACCTGGCCTAATCGTTTTTTTAAATCTTCCATGGAAGTTGCTAAACAGAAGATCGCCATGATTTCAGATGCTGCTATAATATCAAAGCCACTTTCCCTTGGAAAACCATTCTTAGAGTCGCTTAATCCAACGGTAATTTTGCGTAGCGCACGATCATTCATATCAACTACACGCTTCCATTGAATGCTTTTCAAATTAATTTTTAAAGCATTTCCATGATGAATATGATTGTCTAACATTGCAGCCAATAAATTATGTGCCAAGGCAATTGCTGAAAAATCACCTGTAAAATGTAAATTGATATCTTCCATAGGAACGATTTGTGCAAAACCACCTCCAGCAGCACCGCCCTTCATTCCAAATACAGGACCAAGCGAAGGTTCTCTTAAACAAATCATGGTTTTTTTTCCTATCAGATTTAAGGCGTCTCCTAAACCAACGGTAGTTGTTGTCTTGCCTTCACCCGCAGGAGTTGGGCTAATGGCAGTAACTAAAATTAATTTTCCATCTTTCTTTTCTTTTAATGTATGTAAATAAGGTAATGAAATTTTTGCTTTATAATGGCCAAATGCCTCTAATTCGTCTTCAGGAATACCAAGCCTATCTTTAGCAATAGCTGATATTTTTTTCATTTTTGCTTGCTGGGCAATTTCTATGTCATTGAGCATTTTGTTTATTTTTTAAGATTTTTTAATAATTATTATCACTAATTACAAAGAATAAACTGAAAATAAATAGGTTGTGGATATTTAAGAGTATCTAAAAATTATATTTTTGGATGTTATTGGTTCCTGATTAGTGGATAAACTTTTGGATTGAGATATTTTAAATTAGTTAGCATTATTAGTAACAAAGTAATCAGACCAATAGAGCTTGCTAGATAAAATAATATCGTCACATCAAATTGCCAAACTAGATCAAATATTGTTTGCATGATAAATCTCGAGCCAATTACTGCAAATATTACGGCAATGAGGATGACGGAGCAAAAAATAATCACAAATTCAATGAGTGATGATAAAATCACTTCTTTTTTAGAAAAACCTAAAATTTTAAAGACTAAATTTTGAAACTCTTTTATTTTGCCTTGAACAATAATTGCGCTGGAAATTACAATCAAACCAATGACAATAGTAATGGCAGAAATGAGGGTTACGGCTATAAACACTTTATTTAGTATGGCGGTAACTTTAGATAAATAATCTGCAATTTTGATAATAGATAAACTAGGCAACAATTCTAACATTGCGCTTTCGTTAAATTTAGAAACATCTTTAAATTTAGCAGTTGCTAAATATTCGTGAGGAATAGTATTGGCAAATTGTGGATTAAAAAGCATTGCAAAATTAATGCTTAAATCTCTGTAATTAACTAATCTAAAATTGATAATATCTCCTTCAATTTCTCTGCCATAAATATTTAGAGTAAATGTATCTCCAAGTTTAATATTCAAGTCGTTTGCAACTTTTGCATCTAAAGAAATTTGTAAACGATCTGGTTTAGTTAGATCCCACCAAGTTCCTTCAATAATGGGATTATCAGCTGGTGGACTATCTACCCAAGATGAGCGACGCTCCCGAGAAATTACCCAGTAACTATCATTAGTGGCTGCAATGTAGGAATTAGGATCAAGCCCATTTATTTTGACAATCGCAGAAGAGACAATCGGTACTACTTCTAGATTAACCGAACCGTCCATCTTCATTATATTCTTCTTAAATATATCTAAATCATTATTTTGAATTCCTAAAAAAAAGTAATCGGGTGCAATTTCAGGAATAGATTTAGCAATTTCTCTTTTAAAATTTGTTCCAACTAATGCTAATGTTAATAATAAAGTAACTCCTAAACCCAGCGACATTATAGTGATGGGAGTTATACTTTTTGCCTGGGTAATATTTTTAATAGAGGTTTGCAAAGAGATATTAGAACTATTGTTTAGTTTCTTTAAACAATAAATGATGAATTTGGATAATAGAAAAAAAATAAGTAGGCAGGAAAAAAAAGCTACAAAGTAGCCGATACTATAGGCAGGTCTGGCCGATCCTATGGTAAATAACAACATTAAAACAGCCAGCAATACCAAACTTAAAAATATAGATTTTTTAGAATAGTAAAATTGTACATTCTGAAAGACATTTCTAAATAAATTTGATGCTTGCACTTGATCAATGGCATTAATAGTTGGGATCGAAAAAATAACCAAAACTAATAAGCCAACTAAAAATATTTTAACAAAATTTATAAATGAAAAAATGGCGGTGATATTTAGTCCTAAAGCCTCTGATAAATATAGATTGGCAACCGGTACAAGAAAGAAGCTTAAACCATAAGCAAAGATAGAGATGAGCAAAAGTAGAATTAATAATTGTAGATAATAAATAGCCTTAATATTTAAAGAAAAAAATCCAAGTGCTTTTTGCACGGCAATCGACATATTATTTTGGTTAATGAAAGAGAGCAGGGTATTTGCAATTCCAATTCCTGCTATCAGCATGGCGCTAATTGAGACAAGTGATAAAAATTGTGAAAAGTTATTAATCACTCTTTTTAAGCCACTTGCTGAATTTTCGGGATAGCGCAAAATTACTTTAGTATCTTCCTTAAATAAATTCTCTATTTTTGCTGTTATTACATTTGGATTATCTTGTTCATTAAAACGAACTTTATATTCATGATTTAAGAAGCTTCCTAAGTTATTTAATTGCAATAGTTCTAAGGTTTGAGCTCCGGCCAAGGCAAAATCTCCAAAAGTAACAAAGCCGCTAACATCTGGTACGGCATTGATCACCCCAACAACCGTAAATAATTGATTTTGCACTTTAATAGAATCGTTAATTGATAATTTTAATGTTTTAAAAATATTTTCATTAACTAAAATAGTATTTTTTTCTTGATGAATTCTAGTCAGCGCTCCTTCTGGTTTGTATCTAACCTCTCCATACAAAGGGTACTTCACATCAACCGTTTTTATTCTTGTAAATAGAGATTTGTTATTGTCCCGACCAGTGGTTGAAAGCATAGTGCTAAACTCAATCATCTGTGAAACAGTCGCAAAAGTGGTCACTTGCTTGATTAGTTCCTGATCGCCTTTAGACCGGTTATAATCAATCTCCAGATCGCCACCAAGTAAGGCTTTTGCATTATCATTGAGTTCTTTTTTCAAACTGTCTTCAATGGTTAAAATAGAACTTAAAATAAACAAGCTAATAAAAAGCGTAATAATAATACTAGATATTTTTTTGTAATTTCGACTTAAATCTCTCAAAGCGTATTTTATTATTAAGCTCAACTCGATTGATTTAAACAATTTTACCATCTTTAATTTTAATTTTTCTTTTTGCTCGATTAGCTAATTTCACATCGTGTGTTACTATGATTAAAGAAGTGCCCTCGTCTTTAACGTAGTTAAACAAAATATCCGCAATCATTTTTGAGTTTTCACTATCTAAATTTCCTGTTGGCTCATCTGCTAAAATCAGTTCTGGCCTCAGGGCAATGGAGCGTGCAATCGCAACTCTTTGTTGCTCACCACCTGATAACTGACTGGGTAAATTATTAAACCTATGTTTAAGACCGAAGCGATCTAATAATTCTTTTGCTTGTTTTTGGGGGTTGTTAAATTTGTTTAATTCTAAAGTTAATGTAACATTCTCAACTGCAGTGTAATTAGGAATTAAATAAAAAGATTGAAATATAATTCCAATATGTTTTCGTCTAATATTAGAGACCTCATCTTCACTTAATCTTGTAATTTCGTAATCTCGAAAAAAAATAGTTCCAGAGGTCGCTTTTTCCAAACCCCCAATAAGCATGATTAAGCTGGTTTTACCGGAACCACTTTCGCCAACAATAGAGATAGTTTCTTTATTATTAGTTTTCAAAGTAATATCTTGCAAAACTTTTATGGTAGCTTTACCAGCTTGGTAGTTGAGATTAACTTTTTTTAAGCTAAGAAGTGTCGACATGAATAAAACTTTAATTATTAAACTATTGATACTCTGTCTAGTGAGCATAAAAGCTCATGCTCTAGAAAAGGTAGTGTTATTTGGCGATAGTTTAATGGCAGGTTACGGTCTGCCAGCAGAGCAGCATTTATCAATTGTTCTTCAAGATAGTTTGCAAAAAGATGGATACAAAATTCAAATTATTAATGGTAGCGTTTCAGGTAGCACTTCATCTGCAGGATTAGGGAGAGCCGATTGGACTTTGGCTGAACCAGACATTGATTTAATGATTTTAGGTCTCGGGGCAAACGATATGTTACGTGGCATAAATCCAAACGAAACTGAAAAAAATCTAGAAGGTATTATTGCTGTAGCTAAGGAGAGAAAAATTAAATTAATTATAGCAGGAATGTTAGCTCCAACTTCCCACGGCAGTTCCTATAAAAAAAGTTTTGATAATATTTATCTGGCTTTAGCAAAAAAACATAACGCCCCGTTAATACCCTTTTTATTAGAAGGAGTTGCATTGAAGCCAGAATTAAATCAAGCTGATGGTATTCATCCCAATGCGCAAGGCACTATTGTGATAAGCAACATATTAAAAAAAAGTATTATTGATTTCATTGCGCAAAATTAGTTGCTCTCGTAATGCTCTTTACTAGTATTATCTTTAAGAGTACTAGAATCGTAGATTAAATTTGCTTCATGATTAGTTGTGTTAAAAAAATATTATAATTTACCATTAGAAATTCAAGGCATCATTGTCATGATGCTTTCGCAATTTTTCTTTGCCTCCAATGATGCGTTTGTAAAATATATTTTATCTTTTCATGACAATAATATTGCTGTGTTGGGGCAAATTGTCTTTATTAGAGGTGTTATCACAACCTTATTAATCGGTCTTATATTATACGTCCAACAACAACTTGAATTGTACACAATGCTTGGCTCGCGAAAATTATGGATCCGAGGCTTAATTGAAGGAGGTTGTGCTATTTTTTTCTTTTTAGGATTAGCTACTTTACCTCTGGGAGATTTATACGTTCTTCTTAATCTTGCACCTATTATCATTACTGCTTCTGCAGCTATTATTTTAAAAGAAACGGTTGGTTGGCGAAGATGGAGTGCAGTAATTATTGGATTTGTGGGAGTGGTCATAGTTATTAATCCAGCCAAACTTGAATTTGGTTTTGCTTTTATATTTCCCTTACTGGCTGCTTTACTTATTGCATACCGAGATACCTACACCAGACAATTTCAGTTTAAATTTGATAGTATTCAAATTGCTTTTGTAACCTCTTTGGTAGTAACCATTATTTTTGGAATTTTTATGTTATTTCATTTCGTGCCAGTGACGTTCAAAGAATTTATTTTCATAGTTTGTTCAGCAATTTTATTAGCATTTGGTTATATTTGTGCTGTTGCAACGATTAAGATCGCAACTATGTCGACTACTTCCACTTTTAGATACACAGTTATTGTCTGGGGAATTATGTATGGCTACTTTTTCTTTAATGAAATCCCTTCCTTGAATATGATTGTTGGATCTTCGATTGTTGTCGCAAGCGGTCTCTTTATCATTTACCGACAAAAGAAAATTGGGATTATTGATTAGTGTCCTGGAAAATCAATTAACTTATAAGTTTTGTATCCTCGAGACTGCAAAAGTTTATTTCCAGGTAAATCAAATAAATCAATTAAAAAAATAAAAGCAGAAACGGTCGCTTTGCATTTACGAACTAGATGAGCTGCCGCTAAAGCGGTGCCACCGGTGGCAATTAAATCATCAATAATAAGGACCTTGTCTTTGTTATGTAAAGAAGATTTATGGACTTCAATAACGTCCATTCCATATTCTAGTGTAAACTTTTGGTTGATAGTCTTGCCAGGTAGTTTGTTTTTTTTTCGTAACAATACTAGTGGTTTTTTATTGACGTAGGCCAAAGCCGCAGCAAAGACAAAGCCTCTTGCCTCAATAGCTGCAATTTTGGTGTGCGGAATTTTTTTACTTATCGCTTTCATTTTTTTTATAGCAAACTGAAAAGCTTTTTTATGTTCGAGCAGAGACGTGATATCTCTAAACAAAATGCCTTGTTTCGGATAATTAGGAATAGATCTTATATATTTTTCTAGATTCATCAAAATTATATAATTATAAGTTATTTGATAAAAAGTCATGAGCAAATTAGGAATTATGGGGGGCAGCGGCCTGTATAGCATCGAAGGTCTTGAAGATTCTAAATGGATTACAATAGATACGCCATGGGGAAGTCCCTCTGATCAAATTTTACAAGCAAGGCTAAAAGGTAAAGAAATTTTTTTTCTACCAAGACATGCGAGAGGACACACAATAAGTCCATCTAATATTAATTTTAGAGCAAATATAGATGCTTTAAAACAACTAGGTGTCACAGATATTATTTCGATGTCAGCAGTTGGGTCATTGAAAGAAAATTTAGAACCTGGAAAATTTGTAATCATAGATCAATTTATAGATAGAACGTTTGCAAGAGTTAAAACTTTTTTTGATAAAGAAATTGTTGCGCATGTTTCTATGGCAAAACCTACAAGCCCCGGTCTGATGAAAACTTGTGAAAAAGCATTACAAAAATTAAATATACCTTATCAGCAAGGAGGGACTTATTTGGTAATGGAAGGACCACAATTTTCTTCTCTAGCAGAATCTAATATGTATAGGAATTGGGGTGCAGACGTGATTGGAATGACTAATATGCCGGAAGCAAAATTGGCAAGAGAGGCTGAAATTCGTTATGCAACAGTAGCTATGGTTACTGATTTTGATTGTTGGCACCCAGATCATGATGATGTTTCGGTAGAGCAAGTCATTAAAACTTTATTGAAAAATACTGAACAAGCAAAAAAAGTTGTAACAGAAGTATTAATGTCTTTTGAAGAAGATATAGCTGACAATGATCCTGCTCATCATTGTTTAAATTTTGCTATTATTACTGATAAAAAAGCTTGGACAAAAAAGACATTAAAAAATTTATCCACTATTGCTGGCAGAGTTTTGAATAATTGAAAATCAGTTAATCAATTTATAAAAGAATAAGGCTTAATTCAAAGAATAAAGTTGTAAAAATCATAAATCAAAAGTTACTACCATTTAAATTAGAGCAGGAAGTTGAATATTTATCAAGTCAGTATATAAATTGTTTAAGAATTGGTAGGCCTAAAGTTTTGGCAAAATCTTGAATGGGTAAAGTTTTAGGTAAGATCAAAAATTATAAAAAGAGGGAAGATTCAGATGGTTAAAGTTGGTGATCACATCACGCTTGATTTTTTAGGAGTAACAAAAGAATATTCTCCATCCTTCTACGAAAATATTATTCACAAAATTGCCAAAGCTGCGCAGGTAGGTATTGTTAATATTGCTAAATATGAATTTAATCCACAAGGCTTAACCATGGTCGCTCTTTTGAAAGAAAGTCATATGAGTTTTCACACTTTTCCTGAAGAAGGCATTATCAGTTTTGATTTTTTTACGTGCGGTAACGTTAGTCCTAATGTTTCGCTGGATATATTAAAACAAGAAATTCAACATACGAGTGTTGTTAAAAAAGAATTTCCTCGAGATACTATTCATCATTACCCAGACATTTATAGTTCGGAAGGACATCAAAAAAGTTACGTAGTCGAGGAAATTATTAAGTGTTTTAAATCCAAGCAAGGTCAGTTTATTGAAATATTAAAGTTAAAAGAATTTGGTAATGCCTTATTTATTGATCACGAACTTCAGGTTGCTGAAAGTGACGAGAAACTATACTCATCTACTTTTGTTAAATCTTCTTTGCAATTATCTACAAATAATCATTCAGCTGCAATTATTGGAGGGGGTGATGGCGGCGTAGCTAGAGAATGTATAAAAAATGGTTTTGATTATGTGGATTGGTTTGAATTAGATAAAGAAGTAGTGGAGTGCTGCCATAAATATTTACCGGAAGTTTTTAAAAATATTAATAAAAGTAATAATGTAAATTGTATTTGGGGAGATGCTTTTACAAACATAAAAGGCAGTGAAAATGATAAATATGATCATTTGTTTATTGACTTAAATGATGATCCTTATTGCATTAGTCTTGCCGAAAAAAACATGGAGGAAATTAAACGAATTGTGAAAAAAAATGGCGTGATCACAGCCCAGGTTGGATCGCAACACAAAAAACCAAAACAAGTTGAAGCCTGGACTGATACCTTGAATCAGCATTTTGGTAACACAAAACTATCCGACGTGTTTATTCCTAGTTTTGACTGTGCTTGGAATTTTGTTAGCTCTATAAATAAATGAAATTTAAAGCTGCTTGCGTTCAGTTAACTAGTGGCAATCAAGTAGATGAAAATCTAGCAATTATTCTTGATGTAGCAAACCAGGCAGTAAGTGCAGGCGCTGATATTATTATGACTCCAGAAAATTCATCTATTTTTTCTGCTGATCATAAAGAATTATTAGAAAAATCCAAAAAGTATGAAAACAATAATTTTATTACAAGTATTCAAGAATTTTCTAAGGAAAAAAAGAAATGGTTTTTAATTGGTAGTATGCCAATTAAAATTTCAAGTAAATTAGTCAATCGAGCTATTTTGATTAATCCGAAAGGGGAGATCGTAACGTATTACGATAAGATTCATATGTTTGATGCGGTGCTTTCCAAATCTGAACAGTATGAAGAATCTAAAAAATTTATAGCAGGCCAAGATTTAGTTCATGCTGATCTTCCCTGGGGAACATTAGGACTATCCATTTGTTATGATGTTCGTTTTCCAAAAATGTATCGAAAACTTGCTAAATTAGGTTGTTCTTATATCGCAGTTCCTTCGGCTTTTACTAAAACTACTGGAGAAAAACATTGGCATATATTACTCCGAGCCAGAGCTATTGAAAACTTTTGTTATATTTTCGCCCCAGCCCAAACTGGAACACACTTTAATCAAAGACAAACGTATGGTCATACACTAATCATTTCTCCAGATGGAGAAATTTTGGCTGAAAAGAAAAGTGGTGTCGGTTATATTATTGCAGAAATTGATAGTACATTACCAGGATTGCTCAGAACAAAAATTCCAAGTCTTAATGTAGATTAGTAAGCTTTGTAACTTTTTACTTCCGAGATATTGGAGTTGGTTAGCCTGTTAATTTCAGCCTTAATTTTAGCTCTATGATCATTTTCGATATAAACGCTTCTTGCAAGTTTAATAAAAGTATCACCAAAATCTTTTTGACGTTCACATTCTCTTTTCCCTTCTTCAATATCCCATAACTTTAAATTGATAGCTTTTAGTATAGCGATTTGTTCAGTTAATTCTGGCGTAGGAGTAAGACAAGTTTGATACGTTTTTTTTAAGCTATCTAGTTCTTTATTAATAATAATTTGCTTAGCAGAATCTGAAATTTTAATTTTTTTTATTTCTAAAATGGTTATTTTATCCATTAACTCTCCCGCCGATATTTCGGAAAGTATTTTATTTGTGGTATTCATGCTGTTATTAGTTATTTTATTGCCACTTTATGTCAAATATTTTAATAATTAAACACGGCTCTTTAGGAGATATTGTTCAAATCTCTGGCGTTTTAAAAGACATTAGAAATCATTACAAAGAAGATAAGATTACCATTCTTACCACCAGACCTTACGAAAATTTATTTAAGCAATGTCCTTATGTAGATGAAGTGATAGTTGATCAGAGAAGGCCTCGCTGGAATGTTTTTTATCTGCTGGATTTAAAAATTATAATTGAAAAAGGATCGTTTTCTCAAGTGATAGATCTACAAAATTCATCACGTACAGAATTTTATAGAAAATATTTATTTGGTATTAAGAATTGGTCATCAACTAGTACAATCTTAAAAAAAGATGAACATAAAAAAGATTTTGATCAAGACGGAGTATTAGAGCGATTTAAAGTTCAGTTAGATCGAACAGGAATTTCAAGTAATAACACTTTAGCACCAGATTTTACTTGGGCGGTAGATAAGAATTTCTCCATTAATCATTTGAAGAAATATATTTTTATTGCTCCTTTTTCTTCCTTTCAATTAATCCATAAGCGTTGGCCTTATTATCCAGAACTTATTCAAAAGATTAAATGGAATTTTCCAGAGTGGGATATTGTAGTTGCACCTGGTCCTGGCGAAATAGAGCAAGCTAATAAATTAAATATTACAGCTGTCCTAGATGGAGATAAGCCAACAAACTTTGCCCAACTTACAAAAGTTATTAAGAGGGCGGAATTAGTCATAGCAAACGATACCGGACCCGCTCATATTGCAGCTCATGTAGGAGCAAAAGGTATTGTTTTATTTGGAAGTCATACATCGCCCAAAAAGACGAGTATTGAAACTAAATCCTTTAAAGCAATCGTAAGCGAAGATCTTAAAAATTTATCAGTAGATACAGTTTTTAAAGAAGTTGAATCTTTATTAAAAAATTAATTTTGCAAAACCTACCGCAAACAAAGGTATTTGCAGTCCAAAATTAGTAATAATAGCTTTATCTTTATGCATGATGCCAGAAATAGTCCATCCCACAACACCCAATCCATGAAAGAAAATGTTAATAGGGTAGATATTTAAATTAGTTAGTAAAATTCCAACCAAAACTAGACCGGTACTGATCCATTTTAGGTATTGTTTAATAAATTGCATAATGATCTCCTTTGTTGATTAGATTAGTTTTAAATATTTTTTAATTTGTATTTTCCAAAGAAAGTTTTTTGAGTACGCTTGCGCAGCAACACCCATTTTTTTATATAGCTCTTTCTTCATCATCATAACTAGAGAGTCATATATATCGGCCTGGTCTTCACCATCACACAAAAATCCTGTAACGCCATGTTTGATAATATCTGATGCGCCGCCAATCTTTCCGCCAATACATGCTGTTTTAAACATGGATGCCTCAAGAAAAGATATACCAAAACCTTCCACCGAGGCACCATCTTGAATTGATGGCATTAAGAAAATATCAGACTCACTAAGCAATGCATTTTTAAGTTCTACACTTGTTTTTTCTAAAAAAAGAATATTGTTTTCTAAACCCATATTGTTGGTTAAAGACTGTAATTGGTCTGCTTGTTCGCCCGATCCTAAAATCACATACAAAAAATTAGGGTACATAGCTTGTAAGTTTTTTAAGGACAAAATTACAGAATGAAGTCCTTTACGTTTCACTAATCTTGTAACCGAGATCAGTTTAGGACTACTTTTTCCAAAAATGTTAGCTGCTTTTGTTATTATTTTTTTGGATATTTTTTTTGGTGGAAAAATTCCAGGATTGATAACTTTTATCTTATTAGCCTTCACTCCTTTAGAGATTGCTAGTTTTCTTGTGAATTCTGAATTAGCAATAACGTACGTAGCCTTTTTTAAACTCGATAACATCCTTGTATTAGACAAAGATCCTTTCGTATGATTAATTTCTTTACCATGGATTAGGCATAAGGTTGGAATTTGCGCACAAATATTATGTGATATTTTTTCTATACTTTTCCAATGATCTGAAATGATTGCCCGAATTCCTTTATGTCCAGAACAAAATAACTCTACCTGATTATTTTTTCTATATTTTTGTAGAAGTTTAATTCCTCCAATCCTCTCGATGGAGTAGGGTTGTTTTTTATCAAAATCATCTGATTCATCATCCGCATCAGCGAACACTTTAACAGGACCATGTTCTGAAAAATTTAATGCAAGATCTCCCATTAATGATTGCATACCGCCAATACTTGGAGGAAAATTTCTTGTAACTATAACAAACATGTAACTCTCATTTAATACTGAAGTTTATACTAACAAACTGTTCATTTGATTAAAGATATTTATCTAGGAACATTTTATTTACTAAATACTATAAATTTTGTTATGAAGGTAACATGATTTATTCTTTAGGTGACATTAAAGTAAAAATGCACGGCAGAGTTTGGGTTGCTCCTTCTGCGATTGTAACTGGTGATGTGATTTTACAAAACAATGTAAATATTTGGTATGGAGCAGTATTGCGAGGAGATATTGAAACAATTACTATTGATGAAGGAACAAACGTTCAAGATAATAGCGTGCTACATACAGACAGAGGCTGCAAACTAATTATTGGCAAAGGTATAACGGTTGGTCACTCTGTCATTTTACATGGTTGCACGATAGAGGACGATTCTTTAATTGGCATGGGAGCTACTATTTTAAATGGCGCTCATATTGGAAAAAATTCTATCATTGGCGCCAATTCTTTAATTACTGAAGGTAAAAAAATACCAGAACGATCTTTGGTCATGGGCTCTCCAGGCAAAGTAGTTAGAGAGGTGACCGATGCTGAAATTAAAGCTATTTATGAGAATGCACAAAGATATGTTCACAATTCTATACGTTACGAAGCAGAAGCCAAGGAACAAAAAAATTAATCAGCATCATTCATGACGCCTCAGCAATTGTTGTTATTAATGGGCAGTCTTATGCTTGGCATGGCATTTGCTAAAAAAAAAGCAACTCAGCAAGACAAATATCTTAAAATTGCACTATACACCTTTGGGACTGGCTTTATATTAGCCTGCATATTGTGGGAATAAAAAATTAAATCTAGGCTTTTAATGATAAGATATTGTTATGTTTGAAGTTAGAATAGTAGGCAAAAACTTTCAAAAAGAAGCTAGAATGAGCGAAGAAGAGTTGGCTGGTTACGTAAGTAAGTTTGTCATCAGTCAGACCAAAGCAATGGGTTTTGCAAAAACAACCACATTATCAGAAGAAGAAACTTTACATTGGCATCTTCGCTTTATTTCAAGCGGTAGTAAGCAGGACTGCCAAGCTATCTATAGTTGAGCCTGCTGTGAATTGGATGCATGTTTTAGTTTATTATGAATTAAAATGAAATTTAATAACTTAACATTAACTGCTGACGGCAAATCAAGAGCCTTCATAGAAGCAAAAGATCTTAAAACACTTTGGTTTAACACAGGAACCTTGTGTAACCTAACTTGTAAGAATTGTTATATAGAAAGCAGTCCAAGTAATGATCGTCTTTCTTATTTAAGCTTTGACGAATATTTGACGTTCATGAACGAGGCAACAGAAGAAGGATTTAATGTATCAGAAATAGGTTTCACTGGTGGTGAGCCTTTTTTAAATAAGGAATTTCCTAAGATGTTAAATCATGCAGCTAAGCATGGTAATGATGTATTGGTATTAACCAATGCTATGAAGCCAATGCTAAATAAAAAGTCAGAAATCTTAATGATTGACCGAGAAAGATTAACCTTTAGGGTTTCAATTGATCATGTTGACCAATTGAAACACGAAGAAATTAGAGGATCTCATAGCTACGAACCTATGATGGAGGGACTAAAGTGGTTGAAAGATAATGAGTTTAAGATGAGCTTGGCCACACGCTTAATGTGGGGTGAAAGCGAGGAGGAAACAAGAAAGGTATTTGCTGAATTTATTTTAAAAAATAAATTACCGATAGATGCTTATTCAACGAAGGATCTTGTCACTTTTACAGAAATGGATGCTAAACAAGAAACGCCTGAGATCACAACAGAATGTTGGACGCTCTTGAATAAAAACCCTAACACTGTGATGTGTTCCTCATCCCGAATGATTGTGAAGAAAAAAGGAAGTACAAAACCATCGGTAATTGCTTGCACGTTATTACCTTATGATGAGGCTTTTGATCTTGGCTCATCCTTAAAATCATCTATGCAAAGAATTTATCTTAATCATCCTCATTGCTCAAAGTTTTGTGTTCTTGGAGGATCAAGTTGCAGTTAAATAAAAAGAAAACCAGACCAGTTTTCTTTTTTGTTTTTTGAAATAAAAAAGATAACTGAATGAAAAGAATTCTACTGATGACCATTATGCTACTTTTGGCGGTTGCCTTATCAGTAGAGGCCGAGACAGGTAAAAGAACGGCTATTGGAACGTTTACGCAGGACGAACTGTCTTATTGGGAAGAGCGTTCGTTCAAAGGCAATACAAGTTACCAACTGATAGGTAAAGCAGCTCCTATGACGCTGCAAGCAATGTGCAAGAACACGGCCTCAGCTTTGTATCGTAAGATTTCTGTGGATTTGACAAAGACGCCGATGTTACACTGGACGTGGCGCGTTGATGGCGCGCATCCAGGCTTGAATGATACCACCAAAGCCGGTGATGACTACGCAGCAAGAATTTATGTCGTATATGCACCTAATAGTTTACTCCCGTGGCGGGTCAAGGCTGTCAATTATGTCTGGGCCAATAGCCAGCCTGTCGGAGCATCATGGCCTAATGCTTTCACGGATCGGGCTATAATGGTGGCCGCACGTTCCGGACCACCAGAAAAACTGGGACAATGGGTGAGTGAAGTGCGTAACGTGCGTGAGGACTTCAAAAAATTCTTCGGGGCGGATATTACCAGCATTGACGGTGTGGCTGTGATGACTGATTGTGACAATAGCGGGCTGCCATCCAGCGGTTATTATAAGGATATATGGTTTTCCGCTGATTAGAAATTTGAAGTTTATCAAAATCTTTTTTATTTTATATAAATTATTTAAAAGTTTTTAAACCTAAAATTATAATTTATATTATAATTAACATTATAAATGTAACTATTGCTCTTTTTTTTAAGCATATAGTTAATAGCTATAACCTTGGAGGATCAAGTTGCAGTTAAATAAAAAGATCATCGTTTTTTTATTTTTAGCCCTGGTTATTATCATTGTTGGATTTAATTATAATGATGTTTTAAGTTTAGAGATAATCAAACAAAAATATGAGGACTTACAATTACTTATTAATGCAAACCCACTTTTTTATTATTTAATTTTCTTTCTAATCTACATCATGGTTACTGCATTTGCTTTACCCATTGCAGTATTGAAGACTCTGCTTGCTGGAGCGTTTTTTGGTTTATGGCCTGGAGTTATCTTAACTTCATTTGCTAGCACCATAGGATCAACATTATGTTTTTTACTTTCAAGGTATTTATTTAAAGATTATGTCCAAGGAAAATATCAAAAATATTTAGGTACAATTAATCAAGGCATTAAAGAGGAAGGGCTTCTTTATTTATTGTTTCTACGTTTAAGTCCGATTTTTCCATTCTTTGTCATTAATCTAACTTTTGGCTTAACACATATGAAGTGGACTAACTTTTATTGGATTTCACAATTAGGCATGTTGCCTGCCACAATTTTATTTGTAAATGCAGGCGTTCAGCTGGCACAAATCAACGATGTAAAGGATATCTTAACTGTACCAGTTATTATTTCATTCTCAGCCCTTGGACTTTTGCCTATAATAACAAAAAAAATTTATGAAAGATTCAAAAGACAACATTAACAATTTCATCAAGACCGAGTGTGGTATTGATCAATATTATCTTCTTAGAAAAAAGAAGGGCTTTTGGAATAAGTTAAGATTATATTGGTTTATTGCTATTGCGACTATAAGGGATTTATTCATTCGTAAATAATGGATCTTAGCATCATCATTCCCGTTGCAAGACGTGAACATGATTTCAAACTCATAAAACAACTAAGGGAAAAATTTAAAGATTGTGAAATCATCATGGTTAGCGATGAGACTAATGATTTTATAAAATCAGCAAAACTTGAAGTAGATCAATTACATTTAGTAAAAAACTCATCAAGGGCGAAGGCTTTAAATAAAGGTGCAAACCTTTCAACTTCTAAAAACCTATGGTTTCTCCATCTAGACTCAAATATTGAGCACATTCAATTACCGGATGTGATGGGACTTGATGAATTTGCTGTAAGTACATTTTTACTTGAATTTGATCAGGTAAATTGTTGGTGGATTGCGGCTGGAGCTAATTTTAGAACAAAAAACTTTGGTATTCCTTTTGGTGACCAATCTTTTTTGATGAGCAAGAATTTATTTAACTTTGCTGGAGGATTCAATGAGAATTTATCTGTGGGCGAAGATCATGAGTTTATTTGGAGGATCAAATCCTTAAATATTAAACTCAACATCATTAATAAAAAAATTATCACCTCTGCCATCAAATATAAAAATAAAAGGGTGTATCAGAGTTTAAAAACTTTATGGAAAACAATTCTTCAAGCAATCAAGTTTTATCAAGTTAAAAAACACATCGCACTTGGAGTATTTATAAAAAATCCGCATTCAGCCGAGAGTAAATCAAGATTGAGGAAAACATTGAATGATAAATTTGTAAATCAATTAAATGAAAATTTTATTAACATTACCAATGCAAATTTGAGACAATTACAACAAAGGAAAAAAATTCATTTCATTAAAGTTTGTAAAGGCATTGATGAAGAAAAGTTAAATTCTTTTAATAATATTTATAAAGGTAAATTTATTAATCATGATCAGGGTCTAAACTTGATCATGAGTGATCTAAGTAAACTTTCACTAGAGACTGTTGGTACCGTTGCTCTGCTTGGATCAGATATTCCATCATTAAATGTTGATGAATTAGATCAGGTATTATCAAAAAAATTAGATAAAAGTTCGCATTTTTTTTCAACTAAAGATGGCGGCTTTTGCTTTATGCTCAGTAATGATGAGAAGGTAATTGAATGCTTGAGCAAAGTTACCTCCTCAACTTCATCCGTGATGAAGACTTTAACCCAGTGCCTACACAAGATTGAAATTGCAAAAAAAGTGTTCACTGATGTCGATATAATTTTAGATTTGAAAAAAGTTTATGAGGAATTAATTATTAGTGAGACTAGTTTAAGTTTTGAGCAAAAAAAATTACTTAATTTTTTAAAAGTTAATGAGAAGAGTTTTATTTAGATTTGCCGATATCACAAAATCCATTGGGCTTGATATCGAGTGCACTATTAAATTTACTAGATAGATTTTGATAGGCAATGATTGCTGTAAGTTCAATGATTTCCTCTTTTTTAAAATGTTCCAGTAATTTTGCTTGCAATGCTTGTGAAACGGATCGACCTGTAATGGTTATGGTTTCTGCATATTCCAGGGCAACCTTTTCTTTTAATGAATAAACATTACTTTCCTGCCAATGTTTTAACTGGTTTATTTTTTCAGTTTCGCCCTTACTTTCAAAAAATAAATGACTGTTCATATCAATGCAAAACTCACAGTTATTAATTTGTGAAATTTTGACTGAAATAAGCGTTCTTAAGCCAGAGTCAATCTTAGCACTTTTACTTACTAGTAACTTAAAGAAAAAATTCATACCAAGCATCAATCTTGGCACCACCCCCCAGGCCTTGGTTGGATTAAGATCAAAGCCAAATTTCCTTCTTTGAAAGAATAAAATTACTCTGGTGAGGAGCGGCAATTGACTATTTTCAAACTTAAGCCACATAAGTTACATTAACATTTAGAATGAAAAAAAGAAAATTTATAAAGTGGCTAACCTTTGGATTATTATTTCCCTTTGTATCGGTCAAGGCCATTGCCAAAGAAATTGAAAAAGTCATCAAATCTAATAAGGAATGGAAGAAGATTTTAACATCTGATCAATATTACATCTTAAGAAGAGAGGGGACAGAACCTCCTTACTCTAGCCCTTTAGATGATGAAAAAAGAGAAGGCGAGTATCTTTGTGCTGGCTGCAAAACTCCTTTATTTAATAGTTCGATGAAATACGATAGTGGCACGGGTTGGCCATCATTTTTTGAACATTACCCAAATGTTATTGCAACCAAATTAGACTTTAAGTTATTACTGCCAAGAACCGAATATCATTGTGCGGTTTGTGAAGGACATCACGGTCACGTCTTTAACGATGGACCACCACCAACGGGAAAACGTTATTGTAATAATGGAGCAAGTTTAACTTTTATACCAAAAGTATAATTGATAATGTTTATTTAACGCTTTAAGGATCACTTTTTTTTAATAGACTTCTTGATGATTAAAATCTTATTTTTAAAAAAACGTTAAGCTTTAAAAAGGTGCTTTAATATAATAAAATAACTAATATTTATTTGAATATTTACTATGATCATTAATGCTGATTTTTCCTTAAAGGCAGTGGTGAATATTCAGCAAATGAACTGGGAACAATCACCCGTTCCTGGAGTAGAGAGAAAATATTTAGACCGGGTTGGTGACGAAGTTGCAATTGCAAGTACTATTGTTAAATATGCACCTAACTCTTCTTTTACGCGCCATGCGCATGGTGGAGGTGAAGAGATTTTAGTTTTAGAGGGAGTATTTTCCGATGAGTTTGGCGATTATCCTGCAGGATCCTATCTTAGAAATCCACCCAAAAGTTCCCACACTCCTTTTTCAAAAGAAGGTTGTACTTTATTTGTAAAATTAAGACACTTTCATCCAGATGATTTAGAAACCGTTCGCATTAATACAAACACTGCAGTTTGGTATCCTGGAATGGTTCCTGGTCTATCCGTTATGCCTCTTCATGACTTTGATGGTGTTGGTACCGCTTTAGTAAAGTGGGCTCCTGATACAATTTTTAATCCGCATGTTCATCCAGGAGGAGAGGAAATTTTTGTTCTCAAAGGAATATTTTATGATGAACATGATAGTTATCCAACCGGCACCTGGATACGAAGTCCTTGCTACAGTAAGCACGCCCCTTTCACAAAATCAGAAGGAGCGCTGATTTATGTAAAAACCGGGCATCTTGATAATCTTAAAGTATAAAAAAAAGAGTAGTTAGAAAAACGAACCCAAATAATCGTTGGCATTAAATTGTTTTTTTTGACAAATGCTAAAAAATGGCACGTTTTAAGTATTAACTCAGTTAATGCTTATGATTCGATTGACAGAATAATACTTGTTCATTCTCAAAGCTGGAAGCTTAAGGAGGAAAAAAAAGTATGATTATTATTAGTTTTCATACAACTAATAGACAGTTGTTTCTCTTTTTTTTTGGTTTAAAATAAAAAATGTACGGGAGAGACTATTTTAATATAGCTCCGAAGGATCAACTGCCCAGGAAAATCTCAGGGAAAAGGACCGTATACATAAAAACTCTGGAAAGAGAGCAGGTTGCTCCACCGAAGGATTCAAGATCTCAGGTAACAAAAACAGTTGGGTGAACAGAGTTTTAATGAATCAAGAAATTTTACATACTAGTCTTTTTAATTTTCACCAAGCCTGTGGTGCAAAATTAGTGCCGTTTGCTGGTTATGCAATGCCAGTTCAATATCCATTGGGGATTGCAGCGGAACATAATTTTGTAAGAAGCAAAGCTGGAATATTTGATGTATCACATATGGGTCAATTTTCTATAAAAGGCGACGAGACTGTTTGTAAACAATTAGAACAAATTGTTCCTCTTGATTTAGCATCTTTAAGATTAAATCAATCAAAGTATTCATTTTTAATTAATGACAAAGGAGGAATTAACGATGATTTGATTGTGACAAAAGTAAAAGATGGAATTAACATTGTGTTAAATGCAGCTTGTAAGCACAATGATGTACTGCAAATTAAGTCAGTTTTTAAAAAACCTGCAAAATTTATGTTACATGATGAATTGTCCTTAATAGCAATTCAAGGACCTATGGCTGTTTCTATTTTAGAAAGTTTTATTCCAGGTATATCTAATTTAAAATTTATGAATGGTGGATCTTTTGTTTTTAAAGGACAACCGGCGTATGTGACAAGATCAGGCTATACGGGAGAAGATGGTTTTGAAGTTTCTATTGCTAATGCATCAGCTAAAGATTTGTGCGAAACGTTATTAAACAATTCTAATATTACTATGATTGGACTGGGCGCACGAGATTCTCTTCGTCTGGAAGCGGGACTTTGTTTATATGGTCATGATTTAAATTCTGATATTACTCCGATCGAGGCAGATTTGCTATTTGGAATTGCAAAACAGAGAAGAGAGACTTGTGATTTTATTGGAGGATCTATTGTGAAAAATCATTTATTGAATGGGATTAAAAAGAAAAGAGTTGGAATTCAACCAGAGGGAAAAATTATTGCAAGAGAACATACCAAAGTATTTCATGAAGGAAAAGAAGTAGGAGAAATTACCAGCGGTGGTTTTGGTCCAAGTGTAGGTTTTGCGGTTGCAATGGGGTATGTGAATATTGAGTGTTCAGAAGTTGGAACTTCTTTGCAACTAGAAGTAAGAGGCAAGCAATACCCTGCAAAGGTTTGTTTGTTACCGTTTTATAAAAAAAGTTATGCAAAATAGGAGAATATATGCCGGATATTAAGTATTCAAAAAAACATGAGTGGGTTTTAGTCGAAGGAAATATTGGAACAGTCGGCATTACAAAATATGCAGCTGAACAATTGGGAGATATTGTATTTGCAGAAATTCCAGATTTGGGAAAAAATATTACAAGTGGAGGTGAGACTGCAGTTGTAGAATCAGTGAAAGCTGCAAGTGATGTGTACACACCTATTTCAGGAGAAGTAACAGAAGGTAATAGTGCCATTGTAACTGATCCGTCACTTATTAATAAAGATCCAGAGGGCCAAGGTTGGTTTTTTAAAGTTAAACTGTCTAATCCAGGTGAATTAAGTTCATTAATGAACAAAGCTGATTATGATAAATATGTATTGGAAAATCCAAGCTAATGAACGACAATAGATCATCAGAGTTTATAAGTAGACACATTGGTCCCTCCGATTCTGATCAGGTGAAGATGCTTACCTCAGTTGGTTATTCATCAATGGATCAATTTATTAAAGATATTGTTCCATCATCTATTTTAGAGCAAAAGCAATTAGATCTTCAAGATTGTGTATCAGAACATAAAGCTCTTACTATTTTAAAAGCCATAGCTTCAAAAAATATTATTAATAAAAATTTTATTGGTATGGGTTATTTTGGAACTTACACACCTAATGTAATCTTACGAAACATTTTAGAAAATCCAGGATGGTATACTGCATACACTCCTTATCAGCCAGAAGTTGCTCAAGGCAGATTAGAGATGCTACTTAATTTTCAGCAGATGATTATCGATTTAACTAAAATGGATATTGCTAATGCATCTTTACTTGATGAAGCAACAGCAGCAGCAGAAGCAATGGCTTTATGTCAAAGAGTTGGAAAAGAAACTTTAACTAAAGTTTTTATTTCTGAAAATTGCAATCCTCAAACGATTGATGTGATTAAAACAAGAGCAGAGCCATTTGGTTTAGAAGTTATTGTTGGACCAGTAAGTGAGTTAGATAATATTAGTGGAGATATTTTATGCGGCATACTTCAATATCCAGATACGTATGGAGTAGTTGAGAATATTGAAACACACATTAAAACTATTCATGAAAAACACGGAAAAGCTATTGTTGTTTCAGATTTGCTCTCATTAACTTTATTAAAAGCGCCAGGTGAAATGAATGCAGATATCGTTGTCGGTAATTCTCAAAGATTTGGTGTACCGATGGGGTATGGTGGACCACATGCAGCGTTTTTTGCAACTAAAGATGAATATAAAAGAGCAATGCCTGGAAGAATTATTGGTGTATCAGTTGATAGAAAAAATAATCTAGCATTACGAATGGCTCTACAAACTAGAGAGCAGCATATTAGACGAGAAAAAGCGACTAGTAATATTTGCACTGCGCAAGCTTTACTTTCTATTATGGCTGTAGCTTTTGGAATTTACCATGGTCCAAAAGGATTAAAACATATTGCAGAACGAACAAATAATTTTGCAATTACATTTGCAACTTCTGTTTTAAAAAAATATAAATTAGTTTCTAATAATTTTTTTGATACGGTTTGTATTATCACTGCTTCTAATACACAAAAAATTATCAGTGATGCTCTAAAATTAGGAGTTAATTTAAGACAAGTTAATAATGAGCAGATTTCAGTTTCTTTTGACGAGACAACAGAAGTGAAAGATTTAGTGCTTCTTTCTAAAATATTTTCACTAGATGTCACAGTTAAAGAAGAGAGTTCTCATACCAGTATTCCAAAGGATTTGATAAGAACCTCAGAATTTATGACACACAGTGTGTTTAATTCGTTTCATTCAGAAACAGAAATGCTTCGATATTTAAAAAGATTGGAAGACAAAGATATTGCCTTGAACCAGTCTATGATTGCACTTGGATCTTGCACTATGAAATTGAATGCAGTTGCTGAAATGATACCGGTAACTTGGCCAGAATTTGGAGCTTTGCACCCATTTGCGCCCGTATCACAAGCTCAAGGATACCAGACTTTATTTGATGATTTAAAGAAAATGCTAAGTGAAGTAACAGGCTTTTCTGGAATTTCATTACAACCAAATGCAGGAGCACAAGGAGAGTACGCTGGTTTAATGGTGATTAGAAAATTTCATATTCACAACGGAGATCATCATAGAAATATTTGTTTAATTCCAAGTTCAGCTCATGGCACTAATCCTGCTTCTGCGCAAATGGCTGGAATGAAAGTAGTAGTAGTGAATTGTGATCATGAAGGAAACGTAGATATTAATGATTTAAAAACAAAAGTAGAATTACATTCAAAACAACTTGCAGCGTTAATGGTAACGTATCCTTCAACCCACGGAGTGTTTGAAGAGAGTATTAAAGATATTTGTAAAATTATTCATGATCATGGTGGTCAGGTTTATATGGATGGTGCAAATCTAAATGCGTTAGTTGGAATTGCAAAACCTGGAGTATTTGGTCCAGATGTTTGTCACATGAATTTACATAAAACTTTTTGTATTCCGCATGGTGGTGGTGGACCAGGCATGGGACCTATTGGCGTCAATAAACATTTAGAACCATTTCTTCCAAATCATGTAGTTGTAAAAGAAAACTCTGGTCCTTCAACAGGTATAGGAGCTGTATCAGCAGCCCCTTGGGGAAGTGCAAGTATTTTACCTATTTCATGGATGTATATAAAAATGATGGGATCTAATGGCTTACGAAAAGCAACGGAGGTTGCAATTTTAAATGCCAATTATATTTCTAAAAAATTAGAAGGACATTTTAAAACTTTATACAAAGGCAAAAGGGGATTAGTTGCACACGAGTGCATTATTGATCTTCGAGAAATTAAAGCGCAAAGTGGTATTAATGAGGAAGACATTGCAAAACGTTTAATTGATTATGGATTTCATGCTCCAACTATGTCCTGGCCAGTTCCTGGAACTTTAATGATTGAGCCAACCGAAAGTGAAAGCTTGCATGAAATTGATAAGTTCTGTGGTGCACTTATTAATATTAAAAAAGAAATTACGATGGTCCAAAATAAAATATTTGATCTGTTAGATAATCCACTAAAGAATGCTCCGCATACTCATATTGAATTATCAGCTGATATCTGGGAACATAAATACACAAGAGAACAAGCTGCTTATCCACTAAGCTTTTTAAAACAAAATAAGTTTTGGCCACCTGTTGCACGAGTTGATAATGTTTATGGCGACAGAAATTTGGTATGTTCTTGTCCTTCGTTAGATTCATACCGAGATGAGAAGGCTGCTTAATTATGAAATGGGAAGTGTTGTATAACCCTGGCAATGTTCTTTGTAATTATTTAAATTTAAAAGATGATCATAAATTTATTTTGAGAGTATTTACGAACCTTACTTATTATGGGCATTTTATTGCAGCGATTGCATTGTATATAGTTAGAAATACCAGTCTTTTATGAGCTTTTGGAATAAATATAAAAGCCTAGCACTAATTGTTGTTGCAACTTATTTAATTTCTGTTCCAGCTGGTTTTATCACCGCTCAATCGGTAGGAACATGGTATGTTAATATTGTTAGACCAAGCTTTAGCCCGCCTAATTGGATTTTTGGACCAGTTTGGACAACTCTTTATTCTTTAATGTCAGTTGCAGTGTGGAATATCTGGAATGAATTAAAAAATACCAATCCAGCTTATGCCAAAAAAATTGTAAGTATTTATTTTATTCATTTATTAGTTGGAGCTAGCTGGAGCCTTGTATTTTTTGGATATTATCAAATAGGTATGGGAGCTTTTGTAATTATTTTAATTTTGCTTTTTATTATTTATTTAATGAGAACTTATTGGAATGTTAGCAAAATATCTTTTTATCTTATGATTCCTTATTTGCTTTGGAGCTGCTTTGCTTTGATTTTAAATATTGCAATCTGGAAACTTAATTAATTCTATTAACAATATAAAAAGCTAAATCTTGTAATCTTTTTTTCTCTAATGTTTCAGGAAAAATACCAAGAGAGTCAGAGGAAACAGCGGAGAAATATTCTGCTCTCTTTTTACAAGTAGTAATTACTTTGTAATTAGACATTAGATCCAATATGTAATTTAATTGTTTCGTAGTTCGTTCATTGGCTGCAAACATATTTTTTAGCATTAATCGTTCCTCATCATTAGATTTTTGATATAACATAATAACAGGCAAAGTTACTTTACCTTCATAAAAATCATTACCGATGGATTTCCCAAAACTCGAGCTATCTGAATAATAATCTAAAATATCATCAGTAATTTGAAAACAAATACCAAAATTAGATCCAAAAGATGTTAACGCCTCTTTTTCATTTTTAGATTTATTGTTAATACAACCGCCAACTCGCATCGCTGCTGCAAATAGAGAGGAGGTTTTCGCAGCTATAATTTCAATATAGGTTTTTTCTAACGTTTCAATTTCTTTTTCATGTTGTAATTGTAAAATTTCACCCTGAGCTATTTCTGAAGAGACAGCAGAGAGTAATTTTAATACTTCTAAAGAACCGTCTTCTACCATAATTTCAAAACATCTGCTGAGAAGATAATCTCCAGTTAAAATTGAATTTTTATTTCCCCAAATATGATTATTAGTTTTATTGCCTCTTCTGAAGCTTGATTTATCAATAACATCATCATGGAGTAGAGTTGCGTTGTGAATGAGTTCAATGCATGCCGCTAACTTAATATGCCGATCTCCTTGATAACCAAATAAACCAGATGAGGCGATGGTAAGTAAGGGTCTTAATCTTTTACCGCCTGACTTAAATAAATAGGTTGCCATTTCTCCGATAAGCTCGACATGGCTGGATAATTTTTCTTTTATAAACTCATCTACTTTTTCAATTTCTGATTGATAAGCGTATCGAAGATCTTGGTAAGGATTGGCAATATCTAATTTTTTAAGTGGAAGTACGTTACTTAGCATAGATTTGATTATACTTAATTTTAATTATTCTTGTAATCATCTAATGCCGCAGTAATTGCGATTAAATCGTGCTATAATACTTTACTCTCAATATTGTTAGATTTAAAAGGCTTAGATCAAATATGTTTTTTTTTAATAGTAAACCAGTAGTCGCTCATATTCGCTTAAGCGGAGTAATTGGCAATGTAGGCAGATTTCAACAAGGTTTGAGCTACGCATCCCATCGTGACATTATTAAAAAAGCTTTTTCTATTAAAAAGGCAAAAGCTGTAGCTATTTCTATTAATTCTCCAGGAGGATCTCCTGTTCAATCTCATCTTTTATATTCACTCATTAGAAAATTAGCAGACGAAAATAAAATAAAAGTAATTACTTTCGCAGAAGATGTGGCTGCATCAGGCGGTTATATGCTTGCTTGTGCAGGTGATGAGATTTATGCAAATGCCAGTTCTATTGTTGGATCGATCGGAGTGATTTATTCTGGATTTGGTTTTCAAGACTTGATTAAAAAAGCAGGAGTTGAGCGAAGGGTGCATACTGCTGGAAAAAGCAAAAGTATTTTAGACCCCTTTGTTGAAGAGAAACCAGAAGATATTAAAAAATTAAAAGATATTCAGGAAGATTTGCATAAAGAATTTATCAACTTAGTTAAATATAGTAGAAAAGAAAAATTAAAATTAAATGACGATGTTTTATTTAATGGTGAGTTTTGGGCTGGTAGCAAAGCAAAAGAATTAGGTCTAATTGATGGTATTGGAAATGTTTTTCAAGTTTTAGAAGATAGATTTGGTAAAGATGTAAAAGTTAAGAATTTTGAAAAACAAGAAGGATGGTTGAAGAAAAAATTATCCTCCAGCATGGCAGATGCTGCATCTTCTATATTAACTGAACTAGAAACAAGGTCCTTTTGGAATAGATTTGGATTATAAATGGTTAAGAAGAAAGTAACAAAAAAATCCATTGTTCAATCAAAAGTAAAAAAAATACCTGCATTTTTAAGTTTTCAAGAAATTATTTTTAAATTACAAAAGTTTTGGTCTGATCAGGGATGTGTGATTCTACAACCTTATGACAATGAAGTTGGTGCAGGAACTTTTCATCCCGCGACTACTCTAAGATCTCTAGGTCCTGATAGCTGGAAAGCTGCATACGTTCAGCCATCAAGAAGACCAACTGACGGTAGATATGGTGAAAACCCCAACCGGCTCCAACATTATTATCAATTTCAAGTAATCATCAAACCATCACCAAAGGATGTACAAAAACTTTATTTAAAAAGCCTTGCTGCAATTGGAATTAATTACAAAGATCACGACATTAGATTTGTAGAAGATGACTGGGAAAGTCCAACATTAGGAGCAGCTGGTTTGGGATGGGAAGTTTGGTGTGATGGTATGGAAATTACTCAATTTACTTACTTTCAACAAATGGCTGGTTTTGAATGCAAACCAGTATCTGCAGAAATTACTTATGGTTTAGAAAGATTAGCCATGTTTATCCAAGGTAAAAAAAGCGTGTTTGATATTGAGTGGAATAAAGAGGGAGTGAAATATGAAGTAATTTTTAAACAAGCAGAACAAGAATTTTCCGCCTATAATTTTGAACATGCAAATACTGAAAACTTACTTAAAATATTTTCATTTGCAGAAAGCGAATGCAATACTTTGCTAAAAAAAAAACTTTGCTTACCTGCATATGATCAATGCTTAAAAGCAAGTCATACTTTTAATTTATTAGATGCAAGAGGAGTAATCTCAGTTTCAGAAAGAGCTGGTTTTATCACTAGAATTAGAAATTTAGCCAGAGGTTGTGGACAAGCTTGGCTTGATAGTCAAAAAAAATAAATGTCTAATTTTTTATTAGAGCTGTATTCGGAAGAAATACCGCATGGGTTACAAATTGATTGCAGAATTAATATAGAAGCTGCTTTTGTTAAAAAGCTAGAAGAACAAAATATTAAATATAAACAAATTAAGGTTTTTTCCACACCAACTAGACTTTGCGTGCATGTAGAAGGTTTGCCAACTTATTTAGTTCTTGAAGCTAAAGAATTAAAAGGCCCAAAAGTTGGATCTCCTGAGCAGGCATTAGAAGGATTTTTAAAATCAAATATACTTGAGAAAAAAGATGTATTTGAAAAAGAGATTGATAAAGGAACTTTTTATTTTGCTATAACAAAACAGCAAAAAGTAGATTTACAAAGTTTATTTGCAAAACAAATATCTGATATTTTAAAAAGCATGAATTGGAAGAAATCTATGCGCTGGTCTGATTATATAATGACTTGGGCAAGACCGCTTAAATCTATATTTTGTTTATTTGACAACTGTACAGTCAACTTTGATTTTTATCATTTAAAGTCATCCAATAAGATTTATGTAGGTGGACCTTACGATGAGAAGGCTGTTATTATCAAAAATATCTCTCAATATTTTTCTGTTTTAAAAGATAAGAATATTATTTTAGACCAAGAAGTTAGAAAAAAGATGGTGTTAACAGGATTAACATCTGTTTTTAAAAAAGCTAAGTGCGAGGATCAACCTAACTCAAAACTAGTTGAGGAAGTTACAAACTTAGTAGACTATCCAACCGCTTTAAAAGGTGGGTTTTCAAAAGATTTTTTAGATTTACCAGAAGAATTGCTACACCTAACTATGATGCAGCATCAAAGATACTTTCCAATGAAGTCTTTAGAAACTGATAAGATTACTAATAGTTTTGTAACAATTTCCAATAATAAGGATGAAAAAAAATTAATTATTGCTGGAAATGAGAGAGTATTGCAAGCAAGATTGTCAGATGCCAAATTTTTTTGGGATAAAAACAAAAAACAAAACCTTGTAAAAAATGTATCTAAACTAAACGGCATTACTTTTTATAAAGATCTTGGATCCTTGTATGATAAAACTCAAAGAGTTAGACAGCTATCATCTTTAATTGCTGATATTGTTGGATCTAATAAAGGAGATACAGAAATTGCAGCTTCTATTTGTAAGGCAGATTTAGTTTCTGATTTAGTTGGAGAATACCCAGAATTACAAGGAGTGATTGGAAAACATTTTGCAATGGCGCAAGGATTTAGTCTAGAAATTGCAGGTGCAATCTCTGATCACTATTTACCTATTGGATCAAACGATAAAGTGCCTAAAGACAAAATTTCTATTTGCGTAGCGCTTGCAGACAAAATCGATACATTAATTGGATTTTTTGGGATTAATTTAAAACCAACTAGTTCTAAAGACCCCTTTGCTTTGCGACGCGCTGTCATCGGAATGATTAGAATAATTATCGAAAATAAAATTTCTATTTCATTAAAAGAAATAATTAATAATGCTAAAAATTTATACTTATCAAAAAATATTAAATTTACTAATGATAAATTAGCAGATGAGTTAATTGATTTTTTCAATGAAAGATTTAAAAATTTACTTAAAGAAAAAGAAAAAAGATTTGATGTAGTTGATTCTGTTTTATCAGATAACCGAAGTGATGATTTTTACAATCTTTATTTAAAAATAACGACTATTGCCAAGCACATCAAGCAACCTGACGGCGCTAATGCAATTGCTGTTTACAAAAGAGCAAAAAATATTTTGCAACAAAATGAAAAAATGATGAAAGAAAATATTTTTGGCACTCCTGATCCTGTTTTATTTGCATCGGAGATTGAAGAAAATCTGTTAGCGCAGATTAATGAGATTAGAGAATATTTTTCAACTCCTAGTCGATTACGAGACTCGCAAAAATCTATCAAAATGCTTTCAGAGACTAAGGTATTAACAGATAAATTTTTTGAAGAAGTTAAGGTAAATGATGAAAACGAACAAGTAAGGAAAAATAGGCTGGAATTATTGTTTTTGATGTGTAAAACCTTCGATAATTTTACAGACTTTTCAAAACTTGAAGGGCTCAATGGTTAAGAAAATTAAAAAATCCATAATTAAAAAAAAGGTTGCAAATATAAGCAAAGCTAAATGGGTTTATAATTTTGAAGATACACCTAGTTTCGATAAGCAATCTCTAAAGAATTTATTAGGAGGTAAAGGAGCAAACCTTTCTGAAATGATAAGGATTAACCTTCCTGTTCCACCTGGATTTACAATTACTACAGAGGCCTGTAACGAATTTTATAGGTTAAATCAAAAATATCCCTCTACTCTTCAAAACCAGGTTAGCGTTGCAATCAAAAAAGTGGAGCAAAAAATTAAAAAATTATTCGGTAACGAAACTAATCCATTGTTAGTCTCTGTTAGATCAGGAGCAAGAGTTTCAATGCCAGGTATGATGGATACAGTTTTAAACTTAGGACTGAATGATAAAACGGTCATAGGTTTGGCAAAAAAAACTAATAATGAAACCTTTGCCTACGATAGCTACCGAAGATTTATTCAGATGTACAGTAACGTAGTTCTTAATGTGAACCATCATAATTTTGAAGACTTAATTGAAAATTATAAATTAACTAAGGGTGTTGTTCTTGATACTGAAATGGAAGCTAGTGATTGGAAGTCTTTAATTGGCTCTTTTCGAGAACAAATTATAAGCGAAACTGGCAAAGATTTCCCTCAAGATGTGAATGAACAATTATGGGGAGCGATAGGCGCAGTATTTCAATCCTGGAAAAATCAAAGGGCAAAAACATACAGAAAATTAAATAATATTCCTGAAGAGTGGGGTACAGCAGTTAACGTTCAGTCTATGGTGTTTGGAAATATGGGTGATGATTGTGCAACAGGCGTTGCTTTTACAAGAAATCCTTCTACTGGAGACAATAGTTTTTACGGTGAATATTTAATTAATGCACAAGGAGAAGACGTAGTTGCAGGAATTAGAACTCCACAAAATATAACTAAAAAAGCAAGATTAGAAGCGGGATCAAAAGATGCATCGATGGAAGAGTCGATGCCTAAAGTTTATAAAGAATTAGTAACTATCTATAAAAAGTTAGAAAAACATTACCGAGATATGCAAGATATCGAATTTACAGTTGAAAATAAAAAATTATGGATGTTACAAACCAGATCTGGAAAAAGAACTGCTAAAGCAAGTATTAAAATTGCAGTAGATATGGTGAAAGAAAAGCTGATCACTAAAGATGAAGCCATATTAAGAATAGATCCAAAAATGCTGGATACATTATTACATCCAACATTAGACCCAAAAGCTAAAAAAGATATTATTGCTAAAGGATTGCCGGCATCACCAGGTGCAGCATCGGGTAAAGTTACCTTTTCAGCAGATGATGCTGAAAAATTAAAAACGCAGGGACAAAAATCTATTTTAGTAAGACAAGAGACGTCACCTGAAGATATTCATGGAATGCACGCTGCAGAAGGAATTTTAACTTGTAGAGGAGGTATGACAAGTCATGCAGCAGTTGTTGCAAGAGGAATGGGAAGACCATGCGTATCTGGAGCGGGCAGTATTCAAATTGATTATAAAAATAAATTTTTTAGGGCTAATGCAAGAGAGGTAAAAGAAGGTGATATTATAACTATTGACGGATCTACTGGTGAAGTAATGATTGGAGAAGTTACAACTATTAAGCCAGATATATCAGGAGATTTTTCAACTATTATGGCCTGGGCTGACAAAACTAGAACTCTTAATATCAGAACTAATGCGGAAACACCACTTGATACCAAAGTAGCAAGAGACTTTGGTGCTGAAGGAATTGGTTTATGCCGAACCGAGCATATGTTTTTTGATGAAGAAAGAATTCTTTATGTTCGACAAATGATTTTGTCTAAAAATATTGAGGATAGAAACAAAGCTTTAACAAATATTCTTCCTTTTCAGAAAAAAGACTTTGTTGAGATATTCAAAACAATGAAGGGATTGCCAGTTACAGTTCGATTATTAGATCCCCCACTTCATGAGTTTTTACCTAAGAGTGAAAAAGAAATAGCATCTGTTGCTAAAATTTTAAATATTTCTGAGCATGAAATTAATAATAGAATTAATGATCTTCACGAAGAAAACCCAATGCTCGGGCATCGAGGTTGTAGACTAGCTATATCATACCCTGAAATTTACGAAATGCAGTGTGAAGCTATTTTTGAAGCCTTAGTTGAATGTCGTAAAGCTAAAGTTCAGTCGGTTATACCAGAGATTATGATTCCACTTGTATCTACTGCAAAAGAATTAGAAATATTAAGTATCCTAGTTGATACAAAGGCAAAAGAAGTTCAGAAAAAACATGGTATGAAAATTGATTACTTAGTGGGAACCATGATTGAATTGCCAAGAGCTGCTTTAAACGCTTTTGAAATCTCTAAACATGCAGACTTCTTTAGTTTTGGAACTAATGATTTAACTCAAACTACACTTGGAATAAGCAGGGATGATTCAGGTAAGTTTCTGAATGATTATGTGAATAGTAACATTTTTAAAATTGATCCTTTCATTAGCATAGATGTTGATGGAGTGGGTCAACTAATTAAAATTGCTTGTGAGAATGGAAAAAGAAATAATCCTAAAATTAAATTAGGTATTTGCGGAGAGCATGGCGGAGATCCAGATTCAATTGATTTTTGTCATAATGCTGGATTACATTATGTTTCCTGTTCTCCATACAGAGTTCCAATTGCAAGATTGGCTGCTGCTCAGTCAAAGATAAGATCTGAACAAAAACAGTAACTTTTATTTAATATCTAAAGAAAAATCGAAATTAGAAATACTATGGGTTAAGTCTCCCATTGAAATTCTTTGCACGCCAGTCTTGGCGTAATTTATAATATTGTGCTCTTTAATATTGCCAGAAGCTTCTGTTTCTATTTTTTTTGGAAGAAGCTTAATTCCATATTTAACTTGAGATGGTGTCATGTTGTCAAACAAAACTCTGTTAATTTTTAAGTCTTTGATTAATTGTAGCTGTTTTAAATTATCAACTTCAACTGTAATTTTTTTTTTTAATTTATTTTTTTTAATTATATTGTTTATCAGTAATTTTATATTATTAGAATTTGCTAGGTGATTATCTTTAACCAAAATTTCCTCACTTAAACTCATTCTGTTATTTGTTCCTCCACCCATAATAACTGAATATTTTTGTAAAACTCGAAGATTAGGAATAGTTTTTCTAGTACAACAAACCTTACTTTTAAACTTGGTTATTTTTTTAGCTAATTTATTAGTTTTAGTTGAAATGCCTGTTGCAAAACCAAGAAAGTTAAGTGCAGTACGTTCTGCTTTTAAAATAGACTTTTTCTTTCCTACAATACTTAAAATGACTTGATTTTTTTTAATAACATTTCCATCTTTTAATTTTTTTTTGATTTTTAATTTAGAATCTACGTTTAAAAAAACTTGAACTACTACTTCTATACCACATAAAATACCCTGTTCCTTAGACACAATGTGAGCAGTAGCTTTTTCATTATTGTTCACAATTAGGTCAGTTGTAATATCACCAGAAGGCATATCTTCAAGTAATGCATGCTTAATAATATTTTTTGATATTTTGATATTGTTTGGTTTCAAAGGTGATTAATCTTGTCTACCAATAGCAATCATTTTTTCAATCGAACCTCTTGCTCGTTTTATAGTATTGCTATCGATTAAAATTTCATTTTTCTTATTTTTGATACAATCTAGTATATTAGATAAAGTAATTGATTTCATGTGCGGACAAAGATTGCATGTTTTGATAAAATTAACATTGGGATTTTCTACTTGAATATTATCACTCATAGAGCATTCAGTTACTAAAAAAACATTTTTTGGTTTCTTGTCTTTAACGTAATTCACCATATGCGACGTGGATCCAGCAAAATCAGATGCACTAATAACATCAGGAGAACATTCTGGATGGGCAATAATAGTTATTTCAGGATAGTTTTTTCTTAATTCGGCAATTTCTTTTTCACTAAATTGTTCATGCACTTGGCATTTTCCATGCCATGATATAATTTCAACTTTTGTTTTAGTTGCAACATATTTTGCTAAATACTCATCTGGTAAAAACAAAACCTTATTTACTCCAAGAGATTCCACGACCTTGACAGCGTTAGCTGAGGTGCAGCATACATCTGTCTCAGCCTTAACGTCAGCAGAGGTATTGACATAAGAGACAACAGGGACGCCAGGATATTTTTTTTTAAGATTAATAACATCTTGTCCCGTAATAGATTCTGCTAAAGAACAGCCAGCTTTTAAATTAGGTAAATAAACTTTTTTGTGTGGAGACATAATTTTTGCTGTCTCTGCCATAAAGTGGACGCCGCACATAATGATATTGTCTTCTTTTACTTTGGATGCTTCAACTGCAAGAGCCAAAGAGTCCCCAACAATGTCGGCTACTCCATAAAAAATTTGAGGTGTTTGATAATTGTGGGCAAGAATAATTGAGTTAGTTTCTTTTTTTAATTTATTAATTTCATAAATGTAAGGGGCTAACAAAGGCCACTCCACATCTGGAACTGTATCTTTGATCTTATTATAAATTTGTGAAGTATTAGTTTTCACTTCATCTGTAAAAGAAAGTTGTATATTCATATAATTATTAAATAATAACAAAACTCATATAATTGTTACTGTATTATTGTCACATTTGTATCTATTACTATAACAAAATTATGATTTGCGGTCATGCTGGAATTGGTAGACAGGCACGGTTGAGGGCCGTGTGGGCCTAGCCTGTGAGAGTTCAAGTCTCTCTGGCCGCACCAAAATACTTATCTTTTAAAATCCATATCTGACATGTGCAGATTAAGAGCTCTAGTTGATATATGGATTTCGACGATAAAGAAGACAATAGATATTAAAACAGAAGTGCAGCAAGATACAAAAATCATTTTAGCCACATATAGATTGTCAAGATATAGAGCAAACACAGTCACCATGTTAAAGAAAAATCCTAACGCAGCAAACATCATAGTGTATTTTGCAATTTTAATTCTTTTATGTAGGTTTGAAAATTGTTTTTCCCATTGAGCTGGAATATGTTTTTCAAAAATGAATTCATCATGAATTTTTCTAATAAGAGCACTTAATGTATGAAATCTATTATTATAAACAGTCATTAATAAAGGAATTGCAGGAAACATTAATGCCGCGACTGTATAATTTATATTCATTCTAAATCTATCTTACGCAAAAAAAAGTTTTTTTTCTACGTCTTTCTAGTTTTTTAACCAATACGGTTTTATAATTTTAATACTAGCTTGTTTAAGCTGTATTGTTTGATCAAATAGATTAGCCTCTTCTATTTTTGTTATGGAAAAACAGTGAGGCTCGATAGATAAAATTTTTCCAACTATGTTATTGTTAATACTTATGTTTTCATTCATCTCTACGTATCCAGAAATGATTTGAACCGGCAAAACTCTTTTCCTAATTTTGTTTTTTAAGTTCATGCGGGCGGTATTTTCTTGGCCCACAAAACACCCTTTTTTAAAACTAACCCCATGCAACTCTTTGCCATTTAATTCTAAAGAAAAGAAATCTTGCAAAACTTTTGCAGAAATCAAGTCTGTTAAACCAGTATTGTGGCACAATTTTTCATACGTTTGAAAAGGCAAAAGTGTTAATGCCAATTCTTTTACAAGATCTTTATTCTTGTCCTCATAAATTATTCCGTGAATTCCAAATTCATCAATTCTTGGATCATTAAAAAAAAATCCATAATTATTGCTAATCGTAAAACCTTTGATTGTTTTAAAAGAGGTTTTAATTAATTCATTTGCAGTGTTAAAAAAGTAAGATTTAAATTTTTCATCTACTTGCTTAACTTCAATATTAGATCTTAATTTATATGTACGTAATTTAGCTACAAAATTTGTTGCAACTTCTTTATTACATTGCAGCAAATAATTATCCTTAGATTGTTGAATGATCATAAAATCATAGAGAAACTTACCCTGTGGAGACAATAAATAAGAGTAAATAGAATTTCTGTCTGTAACCAGGAAAATATCGTTTGAAATAATGTTTTGTAAGAAATTAATACAATCAGTTCCGCTAACTGAAATAATCGATTTATGCTTTAAGTGAATACCAAAATTGCTGTTCATCTCAATTATTTTTGTATATTAGTTTGTTATTCATAATGAAAAATAAATATACTTTACTTATCAAAAATGCCGAATGTTATATAGACGGTGATCTTACAGTTTCTGATATCGCTATAACAGACAATATTATTTCTAAAATATCTATCAACATTAATGAACCAGCGGATAAGATTTTAGATGCTAAAGGTTTAACTATTTTTCCGGGTATTATTGACACTCAGGTTCATTTTAGAGAGCCAGGAGATTCTAACAAAGAAACGCTAGAAAGTGGGAGTAAAGCTGCGGTGCTTGGCGGAGTTACTTCTGTATTTGAAATGCCAAATACAGATCCACCAACAGATAGTCCAGAACGATTTCGTGATAAATTAGATAGAGCAAAAAACAGAATGTACTGCAATTATGCTTTTTACTACGGGGCAACTGAAAACAATTCCTCTTCTTTAGATGTTACTAAAGATTTAGAGGGATGTTGCGGAGTTAAGATGTTTATCGGATCCTCCACCGGAAACTTATTAGTAAAAGATGATAAATATATAGAATTGGTTATTAAAAATTCACCAAGAATTGTCTCCGTTCATTCTGAAGATGAGGACATATTAAATACAAACAAGGACAAAATAATCATAGGCGATGTTCAATCTCACTATGTTTGGAGAAGTGTTGAATGCGCTATGGCATCAACAAAAAAAGTTGCTAGCTTTGCAAAAAAACATCAGAAGCGAGTTCATGTTCTTCACGTGTCAACTAAAGATGAAATAGATTTTTTAAGAGATTATAAAGATATAGTTAGCGTTGAAACAACCCCTAATCATTTAAGTTTATTTGCTCCAGATTGCTATGCAGAAAAAGGAACTTTGGTGCAAATGAACCCTCCTGTTCGAGAAAAAGAGCATATGATTGGAATTTGGAAGGGTGTGCTAGACGGAACGGTGGATGTGATTGGATCTGATCATGCACCCCATACTAAAGAACAAAAATTACAAGAATATCCAGCAAGTCCATCTGGCATGCCCGGTGTTCAAACAATTTTCTTATTAATGTTAAAACATTTTAAAGAAGGAAAAATAAAATTATCAAAAGTAATAAGTTTACTTTCAGAAAATCCTTGTAAATTATTTGGGATTCAAAAAAGAGGATATATCAAAGAAGGTTTTTATGCCGATTTAGCAATTATAGATATGAACAAAGAATTTACCATTACCAATGATTGGATCGCAAGCAACTGTAAATGGACTCCTTTTGATGGATGGAAAGTCAAAGTCACTCCATTTGGAACTATTGTGAATGGAAATATATCTGTATGGCAAGGAAAATTAGCAGATAACAAATCTGGGAAACCTTTGCAGTTTAATTAGATTTTTTCATTTTCTCTATCTGAGACTTTAATTCATTTAATTGTTGAGATAAAGAATCGATATTAGCAGCATCTGCATTATTTGTAGGTTCTTGAGTTTTGGTAAAGTTTTTTGCATTAGGAAAATCAAAAAATTTTTGAAAATCAAAAGGGTTAAATTTCATTATTCCTCCAAACCCTTCTGTAAAAATATTTTTAGAATTAGCAAAATTTAATACATTGCTAAGAAAACCGAACATATCTGCAGACTGATTATTTTCATTAAATATAATAATTTGTTTTAAAAATTCTTCAGGAATTAAGTTAGTTCCAGCTGTTTGTTTTTCTAAAAGAATTTGCATTAAAATAGACGAAGTGATGTCTTTTTTTGAATCTACATCAGTAATCTGAAAAGGTGTTTTGTTTTTTATTAAATCAACAATATCGTCTTGTGTTATGTAATTGCTGGTTTCAGTGTTATATAATCTTCGATTGGAGTATTTTTTAATAACCAACATTTAATTATTGTTCTATTACGTATTCACCTGGAGCTGAATAAATTTCAGAGAATTTATTTAAATTAATACTAGCGATTTCTTTTGCATCACCAGAATATTGTTCTAGCCAATTAATCCATTCCGGCCACCAAGAACCATCTTGTTTTTGAGCAGTTTGTAACCATTCAGGAGCAGGGGATTTTACCGATACCTTATCATTACTATAATAGTGCTGCTTACCAGGTTTCGCATCCTTACCTTGAATAATTCCGGCGATATGACCAGAATTAGCAAGAATGAACTTGCACTGATTGTTATAATTTTTAAGACCAGAAAATACTGATTTCCATGGCGCGATGTGATCTTCAGTGGTTGCAACATGAAACATTGGTGTTTTAATTTTACTTAAATCCAAAACCAGGTCTTTAAATTTATATTCTTTTTTAACAATTTTATTATGCAAATACATCGAACGCAAATAATCACTATGTAATTTTGCCGGAAGTCTTGTTGAATCACTATTCCAATATAGCATATCAAAAGCGGACGGTTGATTTCCAAGTAAATAATTATTTACTACATAGTTCCAGTATAAATCACCTGGTCGTAAAAAATTAAAGGCTGCAGCCATATTTTTACCATCAAAGTAGCCAACCTTATTCATCTGTTCTTCTATGGCTCTAATTTGTTCATCTGTAATGAAAATTCCTAAATCACCTGGTTCTGAGAAATCTATTAAACTAGCAAAGAAAGTAGATGAATTTATTTTATAAGGGATTTTATTTTGCTCGACGTAAGCCAAGACCATAGCCGCAAGAGTTCCGCCAACACAATACGATGCTAAATTAATTTCTTTAGAACCAGTTTGTTCACAAGCAACTTCTACTGCTTTTAAAACTCCGTTTTCTATATATTCTTCAAATCCAAAATCCTTACTTTCAATTTTCGGATTTTTCCATGATATTAAAAATGTATTAATTTTATTTTCTACCAAATATTTTACCATAGACTTCTTTTCATTTAAATCCAAAATGTAAAATTTATTAATAAAAGGAGGAATAACTAATAAAGGTTTTTCATATTGAGTTGTTGTTTCTGGTTTGTAATGGATAAGTTCAAATATTTTATTTTTAAAAATTACAGTTCCTGGTGTTGTCGCCAGATTCCCTCCAACCTTAAAATCAGAAAATTTTGTTTGTGATATAAATAATTTATTTGGATATTTTAAATAGTCTTCTTTAAAATTATTATATCCACGTACTAAATTATCTCCATTCTCTTTTAGAGTAGCCATCATCACATCTGGATTAGTAAAGACAAAATTACTTGGAGACATCGCCATGTTTAATTGTTTAATATAAAATTGCATTAATGCTTTTTGTTTTGGATCCGGAAATTCAACAGACTCAACCAGATTATCTAACATTTGAGATGTTATTAAATAAAATTGTTTAATAAAATCAAAAAATAAATTTTGCTGCCATTCTTCTGATGAAAATCTTTTATCAGTTTTGTCCTCTTTGATGGCAGGTAGAGCGCTGTTATTAGAAAGCTTTGAAACAAAGTAAAAATTTAATGTAGTTATTTGTGTTAGCCATTTATTAATATTTTTGTAATATATTTGTGGATTTTTTCCAATTTCATTCGTAAACTTTTCAATACTCTCTAAAATTTTCGTTGTAGTTGGATTAATTGATTTTAACAAATCGTTTATGCTAAAATCATTTGGACTAGATGAATTTTTATTTTGTTCCTGATTATTTTGCCCAAACGCAGATAAACTAGAGTTAACAATATTGTTATAAATCTTTATATTGTTTTGAAAAATATCATTTAGCTGATCAAACTTAGGTAGCTCATCTTTTTCATGTTCTTTCTTGTTTTCAGATTTTAGCTTTTCTTTTGGCTGATCTTTTTTTTGACTTTGTTCGTCTGATGCAATGGCTGCTTTTGCTGTAATTTTTGTTTTGTTTGACTTCATTGTCTTTTTTTTAACTTATTATCTTTTTATTAGGCTGTTTATGCAATATAAGATATTGCATAGCAATATTATAGTATTGCAATGCAATAAATAAAAATGCATAAAATCAATATTTTATAAGTTTTTAATAAAATATCTATTGCAATATATTGCAACGCAACATATATACTATTTAACTTTAAATAATAGGAGCAAATATGTTCAATACAAACACTAACTTTTTTGAAATCTTTGATTTTCAAAAAATTTTATCAGCGGCTAAAATGCCTTCTTTAGATGTAAATTCTGAGGCTTTAATCAATTCTCAGAAAAAAACTATGGAAGCTTTTGCTGGTGCTTCCAAAGCGGCTTTTGAAGGTGTAAACGCATTTTCAAAAAAACAAGTTGAAATCTTAAACGATGCAATCGCATCTGCTAAGGATGTAACTTCTGAAATCGCTAAAGGAAATGTTCAGGAATCAGTGGCTAAATCAGTTGATTCACTTAAATCTGCTATCATTGAAGCACAAGCCAATGTTGCTGAACTAGCAAAAATTAATGAAAAGACTGCTAAAGAAGCATTTGATATTTTAAATGCTAGATTTTTAGATAGTTTGACTGAAATCAAGAACGTTATAGTTGATAAAAAAACAGCTACAACTTCAGTTAAAAACTAAATTAATACTTTAAACCTCATAGATCGATATCTTATTTCTCCCCTGAATTAAATCGATCTTGAGGTTTAATTTTTTTACGATATATCTTACCCGAGATGAAAAAACTTGCACTAGTTACAGGGGGAACAAGAGGCATAGGTGAAGCTATTGCTAAAAAATTACAACAAGATGGTTGCGAGGTAATTGCAACTTATGTTGGAAGGCCAGAATCTGCAGAAGCGTTTACAAACGCAACTGGTATTAAAACTTATAAATTTGACGTTGCTTATTTTGAAAGTTGTAAAGATGCGATTGAACAAATAGAAAAAGATTACGGACGAAGTATCGACATAGTTATTAATAACGCCGGTATTACAAAAGATAGATTTATTCACAAAATGTCACCAGACGAATGGAGCGCGGTGATTAATACTAATTTAAATTCATGTTTTAATATTACAAGAAACGTAATTGAAAAAATGAGAGAAAAAAAATTTGGAAGAATTATTTCTATAAGCTCAATTAATGGTTTGAAAGGTCAAATAGGCCAGGCAAATTATGCTGCAGCTAAAGCTGGTATTATAGGATTTTCAAAATCAATAGCTTTAGAAAATGCAAATAAAGGAATTACCATAAATGTAATTGCTCCTGGTTATGTGGGAACAGATATGGTGAAAAAAATTGATCCAACTATTTTAAAGGGAATTGTATCTCAGATACCTGTAGGTAGATTAGCAGAACCAACCGAAATTGCAGCGCTTGCTAGTTATCTAGCAGGTGACAGTGCTGGCTTTATTACTGGTGCCACGTTCTCTATCAACGGTGGTCAGTACATGCAGTAAATTTATTTAACCAAAAAAAAGAAGGAACAAAACATCATGAACAAAGACGATATAGTTATCACAAGTGCTTTTAGAACTGCCATTGGATCTTTTGGAGGATCTCTTGCAAGCCAAACTGCTCCTCAATTGGGTGCTGCAGTTATTAAAAAATGTTTAGAACACTCGGAATTAAAAAATGATGAAGTAGATATGATTTACATGGGACAAGTTCTAACCACTGGGGTAGGACAAAACCCGGCAAGACAAGCTGCAATGCAAGCTGGTATTGCTAAAGAAAAAACAGCAACTACTATAAATCAAGTTTGTGGTTCAGGGCTTGCTTCAATCGCGTTAGCTTATAATTCAATTAAGTGCAAAGATGGTTCAATTATTATTGCTGGCGGACAAGAAAGTATGTCTAATTCTCCTCATTACATGCATTTACGGGATGGCATTAAGATGGGTGATGGAAAAATGCAAGACTCTATGATCGTAGATGGTCTTTGGGATACTTACAATCAGTACCATATGGGTATGACCGCAGAAAATGTTGCTGAAAAATTTCAAATCAAAAGAGAAACTCAAGATGATTTTGCAGCTTCCTCTCAAAGAAAAGCTGCAGAAGCTATTACTGATAAAAAATTCAAAGATGAAATTGTTCCGGTAACGGTTAAAATAAAAAAACAAGACTTAGTTTTTGATCAAGATGAGTATCCAAAAGTAGGTTCTACAGTTGAAAAACTAGCTGGATTAAAGCCAGCTTTTAAAAAAGACGGAACCATTACAGCAGGAAATGCATCTGGTTTGAATGATGGGGCAGCAGCTGTTGTTTTAATGACAGCAGAATTAGCTAAGAAAAAAGATTTAAAACCACTTGCTCGAATTGTTTCTTGGGCACAGTGCGGTGTTGATCCTTCGATTATGGGTACAGGTCCAATTCCAGCATCTAAGATGGCATTAGATAAAGCAGGTTGGGGTGAGGATCAATTAGATTTAATAGAATCAAATGAAGCTTTTGCAGCTCAAGCTATCGCTGTAAATAAAGAATTAGGATTTACCGTTGACAAAGTAAACGTTAACGGCGGAGCTATTGCTTTAGGTCATCCTATTGGCGCATCTGGAGCTAGAATTCTTGTTACATTAATCCACGAAATGCAAAAAAGAAAAGCTAAAAGAGGTTTGGCTACTTTGTGTATTGGTGGTGGTATGGGAATTGCGATGTGTATTGAGCGTAATTTTATCGATCAATAGAAAATATAATTTTTTATACAAATAAATTATTTTGAAATAGACTAGCAATACTCTTGAGTGTTGATGGAATATATTGCTCTTTTTTTTATAAGTTTTTTTGCTGCAACCATATTGCCAGTATCATCAGAAATAACTTTGTTCGGTATGTTATCCCTTGGAACTTATAATAAATATTTACTATTATTGTTTGCAAGTATTGGTAATATTTTAGGCTCTTGTGTGAATTGGTATCTAGGAATTCATGTTTTACGCTATCAAAGCAAAAAATGGTTTCCTTTTTCGAGCGTGCAAATGAATAAATATTCTAATCTGTTTAAAAAATATGGAGCTTGGTCCTTGTTGTTTTCTTGGGTACCAATTATAGGAGATCCATTAACTTTTGTTTCTGGTGTTTTTAAAACTAATTTTATTAAATTTTTAATACTGGTAAGTATTGGAAAAGTTACAAGATATATTGTAGTTATTTATTCAATAAATCTTTTTTTCTAAATTTTATAATTATAAAATTTTAGCTTTAATAAAAGCGTTTTTAATTTCATGTAAAATATTAGGATCGTCAATAGTCGCTGGTATTTTAAATTCTTCCTTATCTGCAATTTTTCTCATAATAGCTCTCAGTACTTTTCCAGACCTTGTTTTAGGAAGTCTTTTTATTACAATTGCTGTTTTAAAAGCCGCAACGGGTCCAATTTTATTTCGTACCATTGCAACACACTCTTTTGAAATTTCGTTTTCTTCTTTACCCGCTCCTGTTTTGATAACTACAAGTCCTATTGGTAGCTGTCCTTTTAGTTTGTCCGCTATTCCAATGACGGCACATTCTGCAACATCTGGATGCTCAGATAATATTTCCTCCATTGCCCCAGTTGATAAGCGATGACCTGCAACATTAATAATGTCATCAGTTCGTGACATAATCCAAACATATCCATCCTCATCGATATGACCTGCATCATAGGTCTGATAGTAACCTGGATATGTGTCCATATAATTTTCTTTGTATCTTTTGTCAGCATTCCATAGGGTTGGAAATGTACTTGGGGGAAGAGGTAATTTAACAACAATATCTCCCATTTCACCTGGTTGTGCCTCGGTCCCATCTTTTCTAAATACCCGAACATCATAGCCTGGTGCTGGTTTTCCAGCAGATCCATATTTAGTTGGGAAAAGTCCAAGCCCCTTAAAATTAGCAGTGATTGACCAGCTTGTTTCTGTTTGCCACCAATGATCAATGACAGGTTTGTTTAATAATTTTTCAGCCCAATGGATCGTATCTGGATCAGCTCGTTCTCCAGCTAAAAACAAAGCTTCAAATTTTGATAAATCATATTTTTTAAAAAATTCTCCTTTTGAATCTTCTTTTTTAATCGCTCTAAAAGCGGTGGGAGCTGTGAACATAGTTTTAACCTTATATTCAGAAATGACTCTCCAAAATGCTCCAGCATCAGGAGTGCCAACCGGCTTTCCTTCAAAAATTACTGTAGTGCAGCCATGAAATAAAGGAGCGTAGACTATGTAAGAGTGTCCTACAATCCAGCCAATGTCACTTGCAGACCACCAAACATCTCCTGGATCTATGTCGTAAATGTTTTTCATAGTCCATTTCAGTCCCACAATGTGTCCGCCTATATCTCTTAAAATTCCTTTAGGAACTCCGGTGGTGCCAGAGGTGTATAAAATATATGCAGGATCATTTGCATCACATTCAATGCATACTGAACTAGGCGCTCCTTTGATAAAGTCGTTCCAGTCTATATCGTTACTATCTAATATTGCTTTATGTTTATCTCTTTGGAAAATTACTGTTTTTTCTGGTTTGTGCTTTGCTAATTTAATTGCTTCGACTAGTAGCGGTTTGTATTCAATAATTCTTCCAGGTTCTAATCCACAAGAAGCTGATAAAATTAATTTTGCTTTTGAATCGTCAATCCTACTTGCAAGTTCGGGTGACGCAAATCCTCCAAAGACAACTGAATGAATAGCCCCAATTCTTGCACAAGCAAGCATTGCCATAATTGCCTCAGGAATCATAGGCATGTAAATGATAATTCTATCTCCTTTAACAATACCTTGTCTTTGTAAAGCACCAGCTAAAACAGAAACTTCCTCTGTTAACTGTTTGTAAGAATATTTTTTTTTGCTATTTGACATAGCGCTGTCGTAAATTAGCGCTGTTCTTTCTCCATTACCTTCTTCAACATGTCTATCAAGTGCATTAAAACAAGTATTGATAGTCCCACCTTTAAACCATTTGTAAAATGGAGGATTGCTTGCATCTAAAACTTGATCATATTTTTTAATCCATCTAACCTCCTCAGCTGCTTTTGCCCAAAAAGCTTCTTTGTCATGCAGCGAAGATTTAAAAACTTCTCTATATTTACTATTCAAGATTCCCCCCGTTTAGATCTATTATTATTAAACTACAAATAGAAATTTATGCAATTTTTAAAAAAAACAATAAATATATGGACTTATTCATGTTATTATTGCTTTTTAAATGCTGCAAACTCTAGTAAATAAAGATTTGAAACATGTGAATTCTATATAAGTAGAATTCACATTTTTTGTTTAAACAAAAAAAAATAAGGGAGAAAATATGAACATGTTACAATCCAATGATTTTACTGGAATTACATTCTGGCTAGTATCAATGGCACTATTGGCTTCAACTGTGTTCTTTTTCGTTGAAAGAGATCAGGTAAAAGCATCATGGAGAACGTCAGTTACTATATCAGGTCTAGTCTGTGGTATTGCGTTTTTTCACTATGTATATATGAGAGAAGTTTGGGTCACTACAGGAACTTCTCCAACTGTGTTTAGATATATCGATTGGTTATTGACAGTTCCACTGTTAATGGTCGAGTTTTATTTTATTCTATCTGCAGTAAAAAAAGTGTCTGGAGGAATTTTCTGGAGACTTTTAATTGGAACATTAGTTATGTTAATTGGCGGATACTTAGGTGAAGCTGGTTATATGAATGTAACTGCAGGTTTCATAATTGGAATGGGTGGATGGATTTACATTCTGTATGAAGTATTTGCAGGTGAAGCCGGTCAAGAAGCCGCTAAGCTAAAAGGACCTGCAGCTGATTGTTTCAATTTCTGCAAATGGATTGTTACACTTGGTTGGTCTGTATATCCTCTAGGTTATCTATTTGGATATATGGTAGGTGGAGCAGACGAAGTTACACTTAATCAAGTCTATAACTTGGCTGATTTTATCAACAAGATATTGTTTGGTCTGGTGATTTATGCAACAGCTAAGTCGCTTACTCCAGCTACAAGCAAATAATAATATTTTAAATTAATTTTTAAAATTTAAAAAAGGCCTCTTTTTAGAGGCCTTTTTTTTACCCCAAATAAAGCCAGGACTAAGAGAAGCTATACCGTTTTTATAAACAATTCCACCAGTACGGTCCTGCTTTAAAAAGTAAGCACCATCTAAATCAAAATAATCGCAGTATTTAAAATAGCGCAAAGCAGGATAAAGAGACAAAGAGGAACTAATCATACATCCTAACAATATTTTTTTCTTTAATTTTTTAGCAGTTTTAATATATTTTAGTATCTGCTCATGTGTTCCAAATTTATCGAGCTTTAAATTTACGTATTGATATGGTTTTATATCATTATTAATTGTTTTGTTTTTCAAATGAAACGTTTCGTCTGCACAAAATTTTAATTTTGTTTTTATATTTTTTAAATAATGATCTTTTCCTCTTGGAAAAGGTTGTTCAATTAACAAAATATTAAATTGCTCTAATATTTTAACATTATTTTTAAAAAACTGCTGATCCCAAGATTCATTTGCATCTATAATAATTTGTGATTTTGGGCAAACAGTCCTTATTAATGACAATTTTTGGATTACTTCACTTTGATCTAGTTTGATTTTTATAATTTTAGTCTTCTTAAATTTTTGTAAGGTTTGTTTAGTTTTTTTTAGATCAAATATAGGAATGGTAATTGCGGTAGTAAATTTTTTTTTAATTTGATATGTTTTTATAAAATTTGTTTTATCTTTCTTTAATTGAATATCTAATAGTGCAGCAGTAAGTGCATTTTGTAGGCTTAAGAAAGGAATTTTAGTGAGATTTTTTTTTGTTAGCATCTTTTCTATTTCTGATTTATTTTTTTTTAAATAGATAAGAATATCTTCTAGTCTTTCATTGTATCTTGGATAAGGAATACACTCTCCCAAGCCATAAATTGAATCAACCTTGAGGTATATTTCTATTACTGCGACAATTTTTTTTGAAATCCTAGATATTTTAAACTCATCTTTAAGCTTAAATACTTTTGTCTTATAATTTAATTGAATTTGTCTTAAATTCTTCATTGTCATTGGCTCCCGGATAAATATAAAGGAGATCATGCCAAAAGTAACCTATATTGAATTTAACGGCACCGAACACATAGTTGAGGTCGACAAAGGATTGTCCATTATGGAAGGAGCAGTTCAAAATAATATCCAAGGAATTGATGCGGATTGCGGAGGTTCATGTGCATGCGCAACTTGTCATGTTTATGTTGATGATGATTGGATAGATAAATTACCTGAGCAATCTGATGCAGAAAAAGATATGTTAGATTTTGCCTTTGAGACAAAAGCAAGTAGCAGATTAAGTTGCCAGATATTTGTTGATGAAAATTTAAATGGTGTTGTTGTTTCGTTACCTGAAAAACAAGGATAAATGATTAAAACAGATGCGGTAATTATTGGGGCGGGGCCGGTTGGCTTATTTGCAGTTTTTGAATTAGGTATTTTGGGTTTGAATGCTCACGTTGTAGACAATTTGGACAAAGCTGGAGGCCAATGTATTGAGTTATATCCAGACAAACCTATTTACGACATTCCGGCGCTTCCAATTTGTACTGGAGAAAGTTTAACCAAGAATCTTCTTGAGCAAATTAAACCTTTTAAAACCACTTTTCATTTAAACCAAAGAGTAGATTCAATCACCAAAAAAGATAAGCACTGGATTGTTGAAACAAGCGATAAAACTGTATTTGAAACTCCTAATATTATTATAGCAGGAGGAGTTGGTTCTTTTGAACCTAGAAAACCACCCATTAAAGGAATTGAAAGGTTCGAGCAGCATAATTTATTTTATTCAGTTAAAAATAAAAAAAATTTTGATAATCAAAAAGTTTGTATATTTGGCGGAGGAGATTCAGCTTTAGACTGGGTTATTGAACTTTCAAAGACAGCAAAAAAAATATTTTTAGTTCATAGAAGAGATGAGTTTAGGGCTGCCCAGCATACTGTAAATCAAATGATGAAACTGAAAGATGAAGCAAAAATTGAACTCTATACTAATTACCAACCAAAAAATTTTGCTGGCGAAGCTAAAATAGAAAAGGTTATTATTGAAAATAATAAAAAAGAAATAAAAGAACTAGAAGTAGATTCTGTTCTGGCTTTTTTTGGTCTTAAAATGGAACTTGGTCCAATAGTTAATTGGGGTCTAAATTTAGACAATAAGACCATTATTGTGAATACTGAAAATTTTGAGACTAATGAAAAAGGTATTTTTGCAGTAGGGGATATCTGCACTTATCCAGGTAAGTTAAAACTTATTTTATGCGGTTTTCATGAAGCTGCTTTGGCTGCTCAGGAATGTTTTAAAAGAGCTAAGCCAGATGAAAAATATATTTTTAGATTTACTACCTCTTCTAGTGATATTCACAAAAGACTTGGAATTAAGTAATTTTAGCTTTTCTTTTCGTATAAAATAATTATTTCATCAATATTATCCGAGCTTGCTTGAAGTTTTTTTAGATCATCGTTTTTAGAAAGAAAAAAAATATAGAGCATCAAAACCCAAGTAAGAACTGCAGCGATCAATAAATAAGAAGTAATGTAATGCGCTGCAAAAGTTAAAAGCATACCTAACATTGCAGCTCTGATAAAAATAGTTTCTTTGAAAGTAGCTGAAATATTAAGAGAATGTTTTACAAGATTAATAAAGTTCATTTTGGATGGACCAAAGTACCTCATACCTCTTGCTGATTCTATTGAGCTGACAGAAAAAAAATTTTTTGCGATTGCTCCAGAATAACTCAGCCAAATAGATCCGTTAGATAAAATTTTTTGTACAGCTGAAGTTGATAAACAAGAATAATTTCCAAATTTTATCATTTTGCCAGTCATCAAGTATGTTAGAAATTTGTGAATACGATAACATGTTTGAAATATAGATCCTTCACTTCTTTTTACTCTATTGGCAGTAATGATATTAGGTGAAGATGTATTAACAATATCAAAAAATTTTATTAATTCTTCTGGTCTGTCTTCGCCGTCCCCATCCATTGGAATTACATAATCATAACTCATATTATCATTAATATATTTTAGGCCAGTTGCGATTGCATGACCATGACCACCATTTTTTTTTAAATTAATTATTCGGACATAATCAAGATTGGAAAAGTTAATTGTGTTATTTGTTATTTCTTCTGTTGATTTGTCATTTACTACAAGCACAGAAATACGATTACTTTGATTAGATATCTCTCTATTGATATTTTCAAGAAGTTTGAATAATGATTTCCAATCATTATAAACAGGGATTAAAATAATAAATTTTTTCATTTCTCTAAACATACCTCTGTTTTTTTTGGTATTCCTATAGAGAAGTCTTTTGGTGGAAACTCAGAAAAACAAACAGCATTATTAAAATCATGCTTGTAACCAACCCAGGCAGGTCTTGACTGTAAATGGTAAGATAAATTGCCTGCATGCCATTCATCACCACTTACTTTTTTTATATTTTTTCCAAATCTAGCTTCTATTTCTTTTGCAATAGCATTCCCAGGATAATCAGTTTTTTTATTATCTTTAGAAATAGAAACATACAGATAAAAAGAAGGGGATAGTAAAAATATAAAAATAAACAAATAATAAAAATTTTTTAATTTTTTTTTGTTTATGTAATCTTCAAAAATGTACAAAGTTAACAATCCTAAAGTTAAATAAAAAGGAGTAGTCCACATTGTTCTAATCCTTGATCCTAAAAATAAAGAAGTTAAAAATACAAAAAATATTGGAACAATTGTTACGGATATTAAGAAAAGTAATTTTGGATCATTCGATTTTATTTTTGTTTTAAATTTGTCAACAAGAAAATAAATCATCAAGAAAAATAATCCTAATATTCCAATTTGTTTAGCTAAAAAAATTAAAGGATTGATTACATGATTTAAAGACGATGGTTCTCCAGCAGTTCTTTTAAGTCCGTATGCAATAGTAACAAAATCGTTATTCACCATCCAAATTAAGTGCGGTACCAATATGATTATAAAAAAAAATGTCGTAATAAGTGAGCCAAATCGAAATTTTTTTTCTTTAATAAAAGTGTGAATAAAAAAAATAGCTATTCCAATAATTAAATATAGAAACAAATATTTAGATAATATTCCGAGTCCCATAAACAAACCAAGAAGAGCATAATCTAAAAATTTATTAAATTTAATGCATCTCCATGCATAAAGAATGGATAATGCCCAAAAAGGAAGTTGGCAGACGTTCACATTAAATTCTGGAGTGTTAAAATTATAAAAAGCAATACTTTCTAATAATAAAATAGAAATGATCAGGTAGCTTTTGTTTTGAAGAAAATTCTTTGCAAGCTGGTAAATAATGTAAAAAGAAAAGACTACAAAAATTTGACTTAGTAAATAGTAGGCCCAATCTTGGCTACCAAAAATATAATGAAACAATTCTACTGTAAAAGCACTCATTGGTGGATGTTTGCTAAAGCCCCACTCCAAATTACTGCCCCATGCCAGCGCCTCAATCACATCTAATGGCAAATTGTGGTTTGAAATAGCCGGTACCAAGGTCCAGACAAACAAGTGTGTTGATAAAAAAATAAATAGCTTTTTATTTTCTGACATTTATTTATTTTTATATTCTTTATTATTAATTGACACTTAAAATTAGAAACATATTATCCAGCCCTTCTATGGCAACAAAAGTAGCAAAAAATTACAAACCGAGCTCAAAAGAAAAGTATATGTGCGCAAAGCACAAAGCTTATTTCAAGCAATTATTGTTTACTTGGAAAAAAGAATTAATTGAGCAAAATAATAGAATTGTTTTTAATGATATGGACGACAATTCAGCCTCAGCTGACGTTGTAGATCAAGCTACTTCATACACAGGTAAAGCAGTCGAAATGAGAACCGTTGCTAGAAATAAAAAATTAATTAATAAAATAGAAGATGCTGTTCAAAAAATAGAAGAAGGCACATATGGATATTGCGAAGAAACGGGTGAAGAGATTGGATTAAAACGTCTTATGGCAAGACCTATTGCTAGCCTTACAATTGAAGCTCAAGAAAAACACGAAAAACAAGAAAAGATTTTTGCGGAAGATTAAGTGGCTGGAACCGCTTCTCCTTTTTTTAATAAGTCATATCCTCTTTTAACAGCTTCTCTTTTGGCAATACTCTCGTACCATCTTGTTAAATTTTTAAAATTTTTCAAACCAATGTCATGCCATTCATGTCTCGCTATCCAGGGAAATGTTGCAATATCAGCAATGGTATAATTATTACCTACCAAGTATTCTGATTGACCAAGTCTTTCATTTAAATCTTCGTAAATTCTTTTCGCTATTTTGAAATATCTTTCTTCACCGAATTCACTTTTACCAGGATTGTAATGATGGAACTGGTGATGCTGTCCCAACATAGGTCCAACATAAGCCATTTGTGCCATCAACCACTGATTAATACCAAGTCTTTCTTTTGAATCATAAAATTTTCCACTTTTTTCTCCAAGGTAAATAAGAATTGCACCAGATTCAAAAATAGAAATATCACCGTCTCTGATTACAGGTATTTTGCTGAAGGGGCTAATTTTTCTAAATTCGGGATTAAACTGTTCATCTTTTCCAATATTTATTTTAGTAATAAAATATTCAAACTCTATTTCTTCCAACATAATGGATATTTTTTTACCATTAGGCGTATCCGCAGTTAAAAGTTCAATCATTATATTAATTTATTTGATTATTATTTTAATTATATATTTAATATTTGGTAATAAAAGATATAGATACTACAATGAAAATTGAATATTATTACAGTGTTGTTTCTCCATTTGCTTATCTTGGTGTTAATAAATTTAAAGAATTAATTAAAAAATATTCATTAGAAGTAATAGAAAAACCATTCGATTTAGTGGGTAAAGTTTTTCCTGAAACAGGAGGGACGCCAGTACCAAAAAGACATCCAGCTAGACAAAAATATAGATTAATTGAATTAGAGAGATTTGGCAAAAAATTGAATATTAGTATAAACAAACAACCAAAGTTTTTTCCTCCCTCAGATCCTCATAAAGCTGCTTTGTTGACTATAGCTGCAATTAAAGCTGGAATTAGTATTGATTTTGGAAAAGAAGTTTTAACAAAGGTGTGGTTAGATGAGCAGGATATATCTCAAGATTCTGTTTTAGAAGATGTGTGTAAAAAATTTAAATTAAATTTTCACGAATTGCAAACAACAGCAAATTCTGAAGAAGTTAGAAATATTTATTTATCTAATTCAAATGATGCAATCAATAAAGGGGTGTTTGGAGCTCCATCATTTCTATTGAATAATGAGCTTTTTTGGGGTCAGGACAGACTTGATTTTTTAGAGGACAAGCTTAAATCTAAATAATTCAAATGCGTTTTTTTACAAAAATTTTATGTTTTTGCATACTTGTTTCTAATGCGTACGCAGAAGAAAATCTTTTTAATTCTTTAGCATCTTCTTATCTCAATAATCCTCAAATTAATTCTCAAAGAGAAAAGACAAAAGCTGTAGATGAAACATTAATTCAAGCTTATAGTAATTTTAAACCAATCATTGAAGGATCTCTTACTAAAAGAGATATTCAAAATAAAAATTCAACAACAACTAGAGAAGTTTCAGTAGCTGAATCCGGAAATCAAACACAAACAAATTCTATAATAGTTACCCAAAAATTATTTCAAGGAATTTCAAATGCTAAAAAATTTAATAAGGCTGTTGAGATTTCTAGATACGAACTAAAAGAAGTAGAGGAACAAGTTCTTTTTAATACTGTCGAAGCTTTCACTGAAGTACTACTTTATGAAAAAGAAGTTTTAATAAACAAAGACAATTTAGATCTTTCTGATAAGCAGGTTGAATTAGATAAGGCTAAATATAATAAAGGTGTGATTAAGCTTTCAGATTTGGCTCAATCAGAGTCTTCATTAGCCTCAGCAAAAGCAAAATTATTAAGTTCAGAGAGCGCATTGCAAACAAGTAAAAATAACTTTAAAAATATAGTGGGTTACACTCCAGAAAATCTTACAATTCCTAATTTGCAAAGTTTATCAATACCATCCTCACTCGAACAAACCGTTAGTCTTGCAGAAAAAAATAATTCACAATTAATAATAGCTCAATTAAAAATTCAAAAAGCTAATTATGATTTAAATTCTTCTAAGGAAAGTGCTTTTGCGCCCAAAGCCTCTTTGTCTTTTGAAATTTCAGAAAATGATGATAATAACTCATCTACTGATAAAAGAACTCAAACAGAGGCAAAAGCTACTGTTTCAATCCCAATTTATTCTGGTGGAAAAGGGTATTCTCAAGTAAAAGAAAAACAGGCGCTAAAAATTAGTGCTGATTTAGATTATACAGACGTAAAAAATAATACAACAAAAATTGCATCATCAGCCTGGTCTAATTTTAAATTATCTCAAAGCAAATTAGATCTTGCTAAAGCCCAGCTGAAAGCATCGGAAATTGCTTACGAAGGAATAATACAAGAGTATGAATCCGGACAAAGAACTACGCTTGATGTTTTAAACTCTAGAAGTTTTTTACTTGAAGCTAGACTTAATTTAATCAACTCTGAAAGAAATGAGATTATTTCTAAATTTAATTTGTTGTTTGTTACAGGAAATCTGACTGCAAACTATCTTAAGTTAGAAGCTAAAATTTACGATCCTAAAGAAATCTATAAAAAAAGCTGGATTCGTCACATTTTTTAATAAAAAGTACAATAAACCAATAATTTATTTTATAATTTGCAAATAAGAACAAAATGTGTACATTTAATTATAGATTCGTTTAATTAAAAAATAAAAAAAAGGAAAAAAAAATGAGCAAAAAAGAAGGTAATCTAAAAATAGTCAGCGAAGCGCACACTGACAGTAAAGAAAAACAAAAAGCGCTAGAGGCAGCAATTAGCCAAATAGATTCTAATTTCGGAAAAGGTTCGGTAATGAAGCTTGGTCAACGCCATGTAATGGACATTGAATCCATTTCAACAGGATCACTAAGTCTTGATATTGCTCTTGGAATAGGGGGTTTGCCAAAAAGTAGAATTATTGAAATATACGGGCCAGAATCTTCTGGAAAAACCACATTAGCTTTACAAGTTATTGCAGAAGCGCAAAAAAATGGTGGAGTTTGTGCTTTTATAGATGCTGAACATGCATTAGACCCAAGTTATGCAAAAAAATTAGGTGTAGACACTGGAGAACTTTTAATTTCTCAGCCCGACACAGGTGAACAAGCGTTAGAAATAACTGACACACTAGTTAGATCGGGGGCTATTTCTGTATTAGTAGTAGATTCAGTTGCAGCTTTAACACCAAGAGCAGAACTTGAAGGTGAAATGGGTGATCATCATATGGGTTTGCAAGCTAGATTAATGAGTCAGGCTCTTAGAAAATTAACTGGAAGCATATCTAAATCAAACACAATGGTAATTTTTATAAATCAGATCCGAATGAAAATTGGTGTTATGTTTGGAAGTCCAGAGACAACTGCTGGAGGTAATGCGTTGAAATTCTATTCTTCTGTACGATTAGACATAAGAAGAATTGGTGCAATTAAAGACGGAGAAGAAATTGTTGGAAATCAAACAAGAGTAAAAGTGGTTAAAAACAAAGTTGCTCCGCCATTCAAGGTAGTTGAATTTGACATTATGTATGGTCAAGGCATAAGCAAGACTGGAGAATTAATTGATCTAGGTGCAAAAGCTGAGATAGTAGAAAAATCTGGAGCTTGGTATGCATATAAAGGTGAAAAAATAGGTCAAGGAAAAGAAAATGCTAAAGAGTATCTTAAAAACAATCCTGGAGTTTCAGCTGAAATTGAAATGGCAATTAGAGCTAATGCTGGATTAATAGCCGACAAGATGTCCGACAATCCATCTGTGGGTGAAAAAATTGAGGAAGCAAAAATTTCAAAAAAAACTGAAATAAGTAAAGACTCTACAGAAGAAAAATAAAATAACTTTATTATTAGCCATCTTAAAGTAAGTAAAGGCACCTAAATGGTGCCTTTGTCTTTTCTGGACTTATATTTCAAAAGTTGTATTTATTGAAATATGTCAAAAAAGTCCCTTCATAATGTAAGAAAAACATATAAAGATTTTTTTAAATCTAGCGGGCATGAAGTAGTGGAATCAAGTTCTTTGGTACCCCAAAACGATCCAACTTTAATGTTCGCTAATTCTGGAATGGTACAGTTTAAAAATGTTTTTACTGGTCTTGAAAAAAGGAATTATAGCAAAGCAACAACATCACAAAAATGTTTGCGAGCTGGTGGTAAACACAATGATTTAGACAACGTTGGCTACACCCCTAGACATCATACTTTTTTTGAAATGCTGGGAAATTTCTCATTCGGGGACTATTTTAAGGAACAAGCAATCACCTATGCTTGGGAACTGATTACTAAAAATTTCCAAATACCAAAAGAAAAACTTTATATGACTGTATTTTCTGAAGATACAGAAGCTTATGATTTGTGGAGAAAAATTACAGGTTTTTCAGATAACAAAATAATTAAGATCTCAACAAATGATAATTTTTGGTCTATGGGAGAAACTGGCCCATGTGGTCCATGTTCCGAAATTTTTTATGACCATGGAGCTAATCTTAAAGGAGGATTACCCGGAACGCTAGAACAAGATGGAGATCGATATGTAGAAATATGGAATCTAGTGTTTATGCAGTTTGAGCAAATTTCTAAAGATAAAAGAATTAATTTACCAAAACCATCTGTAGACACAGGCATGGGTTTGGAGCGTATGGCGGCAGTAATGCAAGGAACAAATGATAACTATGAAATAGACTTGTTTAAGGAAATAATATCCTTTTCAGAGAATTTAATAAAAAAAACTTTCTCAGCCGATACTAGAGCAAGCTACAGAGTTATAGCAGATCATTTACGAGCTAGTGCATTTTTAATTTCTGATGGAGTTACACCGTCTAATGAAGGTAGAGGTTATGTTTTAAGAAGAATTATGAGAAGAGCAATGAGACATGCTCATACTTTGGGCAAAACAGATCCAGTTCTATTTGAAATACTCCCATGTTTAATTAATTTAATGAAAGATGAATATCCACAACTTGATACTGCTCATGCATTAATAAAAGAAACATTGTTAACTGAGGAAGAAAAATTCTCAATCATGCTAAAAAATGGATTAAAAATATTAGAAAATGAGATAACTAAGGTTAAAAATAATACGCTTCCAGGAACAGTAGCTTTTAAGCTTTATGATACGTATGGATTTCCAGTAGACCTAACTGAAGACGTATTAAAAGAAAAAAAAATTAAAGTTAATCACTCTGAATTTCAAGAAATTATTAGTCAAAAAAAACAAGAAGCCAGATCTTCATGGAAGGGAACTGGTTCGCAAGGAATAGACAAAGTTTGGTTTGAAATTAAAGAAAAATTTGGATCAACAGAATTTCTTGGCTATAATTTCAATAAATCTGAAGGAAAATTGATAGCAATTGTCAAAGACAATAGGATAGTACTTTCGGCTAAAACTGGAGATACGGTCCAATTAGTATTTAATCAAACCCCCTTTTATGCAGAATCTGGAGGTCAAATAGGTGACCAGGGTGAAATTATTTCTGGAGCAAATGCTTGTTTTGTTAGTGATACAAAAAAATTTTTTGGTGATTTGTTTGTTCATTATTGCGAAATAAAATCAGGTGAGTTTAGAAGTGGTTTAGATGCTGTTCTTTCAGTAAATGAAAAAAGAAAAAACAATATTAAAGCTTATCACTCTGCCACTCATCTACTACATGCAGCATTAAGAAATACACTTGGGTTACATGTGGCTCAAAAAGGGTCTTATGTTGGGCCTGACAGATTGCGATTTGATTTTAGTCATTCTAAATCTCTTAACAAAGATGAAATTGTAAAAATTAATCAAATTGTAAATAATATAATTTCTTTAGGGGGCTCAGTTACAACAAAAATTATGTCTCCAAAAAAAGCTATAGAATTAGGAGCGATGGCTTTATTTGGAGAAAAGTATGGAGAAGAGGTTAGGGTAGTGATGATGGGTAATAATAATAATAATAAAGTATTCTCAACAGAACTTTGTGGAGGTACGCATGTTTCTGACTTGTCAGAAATAGGTGACTTTCAGATTATCAATGAATCATCTATTGCCTCCGGAGTTAGAAGAATAGAGGCCCTAAGAAGTAATGAACTTTTAGATTATAAAAATTTATTGGATAAGTCATACAAGGAAAAAGAAAAAAATTTATTATCCCAAATAAAAAAATTAGAGGATAAAATTATTTTGTTAAACGGCGATATTAAACAATTTTCCGAATTTAGTTTGTTGGATAAGTTAGCAAAGTTAAATGATTTTTTTGATTTTTTAAATAAACAAAATATTCTAAAAAGTCCTGATAAAAATATTATTGAAGATCATAAAATAAATAATCTAGTAATTAGATTTCAGTACATTCATGGATTATCCAGTAAAGATTTGAGGTCGATCGTAGATGATGCCAAAAAAGATTTTTCAAACATTGTTATTATTGTTTTTAGCGAAATTGACGGTAAATTAAGTTTAGCCGTTGGGGTTTCAAATAATTTACTAGAAAAATTTGACGCCTCGTCTTTAATCAAAAAAATATCATTGTTGGTTAATGGAAAAGGTGGCGGAGGTAGAAAAGATTTTGCCCAAGCCGGAGGAGAAATTCAACTAGATATTAGATCTATTTACAAATTAATTTTAAACGAAATTAAGAATGTAGTTAACTAAATTTTATCAATTATAAACTCAATTATTTTTTCAGAAGTAAGTAATTTGATGTTTGTATTCTCATCTTCACAATCATAAATGAAGACATTTTCTCGAAGTGGTTTAAATTTTTTTGAGTTTTTGTAAAAAAAACAAAAAAGTTTTTTACTGCTTAGACCAAGCATATGCATCACACCATTATCAATTGTAATATTGAATTCCATGTTATTGGCTAAGGCGATTACAAGAGATGGATTTTTTAGTTCAGCTTTTGCAATATGTTCAGGAAAATACGCTTCCGGCAAGTGTTTTTTTATTTCAGTTATTTCTTGATTATTTTTCTCTTCAATAAAAAAAACAGGTATATAATTTTTATCCACAAAATATTGTGCTGTTTTAATTATTTCTACTAACTGAATTTCCTTACTTCTTGTTGGGTGACCAGCTTTAATTGAAAAGCCTATATATTTTTTTGTACTATCTATAAGTCTCTTTGCTTCCTTTTCGTATATATCGTTAATTTCAATATTGTAATTTTGAAAATTAATTTTTTTATTTAGAAATTTTTCTAAATACATAAACACCCTTGTTTGAGTATGAGTTTTTTTGCTTAAATATATTAATGGATTGCTTAATAATCCTCGCATGGCAAAAGTTAAGAAATATTTATGTGGTATCTGTTTGTATATTAATGAATTCCTAATTTTGGATTGATTGTCTATGATTAGGTCATATTTTCGTTCATTTTTAATAGTTTTGTAAAAAAAATGAATTAATCTAAACCCATAATATAATGGATAGTCTTTTATAGTTGTAACGTTGTATGGTTTTAATGATTTTAAAGATGTCTCAAACCAAAAATTGTTTAAATCACTTCCATAATAATAAATTTTTGGCTGGTTAAACTCTATATCAAGTAATTTAAAAATTTTTAAAAATTGTAAAGCATCTCCGATACCACCGCCGGCATTTATAACTAAAATATTTTTTATTTTTTCTTGCAAACTTTATTGAAGTTTACTTTGGAGGTTTTTATTTATTGCTTCTAAAAAATTATTTGTAGTTAGAAACTTTTGATCTCGACTAATTAATATAGCCAAATCTTTTGTCATTTCTCCATTTACAACAGTTTCAATACATGTTTCTTCCAAAGCATTTGTAAATTTTATTAATTCTTCATTTCCATCAAGTTTTCCTCTGTGTGCCAAACCCTTTGTCCAAGCAAAAATTGATGCAATTGGGTTTGTGGAAGTCTCATTCCCTTTTTGATGTTCCCTATAGTGCCTAGTAACAGTTCCATGCGCAGCTTCAGACTCAACTGTTTTTCCATCCGGTGTCATCAAAACGCTAGTCATTAGTCCTAAAGAACCATAACCTTGGGCAACAGTATCGCATTGAACATCCCCGTCGTAATTTTTGCATGCCCATACATAGCCACCACTCCATTTCATAGCGCACGCAACCATGTCATCTATTAGTCTATGTTCGTAAGTAAGTTTGTACTTTTGAAACTCTACTTTAAATTCTTTATCAAACACCTCTTGAAATAAGTCTTTAAATCTTCCATCATATGTTTTTAAAATTGTATTTTTTGTAGAAAGATAAACTGGCCATTTCCTAAGCAGTCCATAATTCATACATGATCTTGCAAAATCTTTTATAGAATCATCTAAATTGTACATAGATAAAGCAACTCCAGAACTTGGAAAATTGAATACTTCGTGCTCCAACGAATCTTTTCCATCTTCGGATGTCCATTTAATAGTCAATTTACCTTTACCAGGAACTTTAAAATCTGTAGCCCTATACTGATCACCAAAAGCATGTCTACCGATGACAATTGGATCTGTCCAACCAGGAACAAGTCTTGGCACATTTTTACAAATAATTGGTTCTCTAAAAATTGTTCCTCCTAAAATATTTCTTATTGTACCATTAGGAGACTTCCACATTTTTTTTAGCTTAAACTCTTCAACTCTTGCCTCATCTGGTGTTATTGTTGCGCATTTAACGCCAACCCCATATTTCTTAATTTCATTGGCACTATCTATTGTGATTTGATCGTTAGTTCTATCTCTACTCTCCATACTTAAATCAAAATATTTAAGATCTATATCTAAATAAGGTAGAATTAATTTTTGCTTGATAAAATCCCAGATGATTCTAGTCATCTCGTCACCATCTAGCTCTACTACTGGATTTTTAACTCTAATTTTTGCCATGCTATTATTTTAAAAAAAACTGTTATATAGATGTAGTTAATACAAGCAATTATAAATTAATGTTAGAAATAATTTTTCCGCAAATTCATAAAGAAGGTATAAAAATATTAACTATTACGCTTATAGTTAATTTTTTTATTTTTTTCTTATCTAATACTTTAGGATTTGTAGGAATTATTTTAAATATCTGGGTTTATTATTTTTTTAGAGATCCGGACAGAGTACCAATAAACGATAATAGTTATTTAGTTAGTCCAGCCGATGGAAAAATTAGTATGATTACACAGTGCAAGGGACCAAAAGAAGTTGGCTTGGATTCAAAAGAATTTATTAGAGTAAGCGTGTTTATGAATGTGTTTAATTGCCATGTAAATAGAGTTCCGCTTGAATGCTCTGTCCAAGAGATTTTTTATAAACCAGGAAAGTTTATCAATGCTTCTTTAGATAAAGCCAGTGAGCATAATGAAAGAAATATATTAAAAGTAAAATCTTTAAGTGGAGATGAATTTGGGATTGTGCAAATTGCAGGTCTAGTTGCAAGAAGGATTATTTGTGAAACAGAACCAGGAAATCGTTTGGGTCAAGGTGAAAGGTTCGGAATTATTCGCTTTGGAAGTAGAGTTGATTTATATTTTGATAGTAGTTATCAATTACTTGCAAAAGTAGGACAATCCGTTGTAGCAGGTGAATCTCTATTGGCTAAGAAAAAATAAATAGATAAATATTATTCATGAAAAAAGCTGTAAGCATTAGAGCTGTTATACCGAATGTTATAACCGTGTTAGCTTTGTGCCTAGGTCTTACTTCAATTAAATTTACTTTAATTCAAAATTTTCATTATGCAGTTATATGCCTAACCTTGGCTGCTATATTGGATGCTGCTGACGGAAGAATTGCAAGATTAATAAAAGGCACTTCAAAATTTGGTGCTGAACTAGATTCGTTGGTTGATTTTGTTAACTTTGGTGTAGCACCCGCTTTAATTATTTATATATGGGAATTAAACATGTATGGAAATTTAGGTTGGCTCGCTACACTTCTTTTTGTAATTTGTTGTTGCTTGAGGTTAGCAAGATTTAATGTTTCTTCAGTAGTAACTAAAAGTCCATGGTTAGAAAATTTTTTTACAGGAGTACCTTCGCCAGCTGGAGCTGGTATTTTATTATTACCTGTTATTTTGAGCTTAAGCAATTTTTCTAACTCAATAACACAAATAAATAATATTTCTTTATCTGTTGTATTAATCACTTCATTTTTAATGATAAGTAAAATACCAACTTATGCTTTTAAAAAATTCAAAGTTACTAAGCCAATTATTTTATTAGTAATGATAATCTCTGGGTTAGTCTTTGGCTTCTTGATCAATTATACTTTTGAGACATTATTTGTAGTTGGATTACTGTACTTACTGTCTATACCTATTAGTTTTTTTCACTATAAAATAGTAAAAAAAAAGCATAATTTAAAAATAAGCTCAAAAGATAGTTTGATTTCAGACGATCTTTTATAATCAAGCAATATTTTAGTTCTTTGAAAAAATTTCAAAAAAAAAACTTAAGCCACAGTTCAAAACTTTGGTTAACAAGACAGTTAAATGATCCGTTAGTTTCCGAAGCTAAGAAATTAAATTATAGATCGAGAGCAATTTTTAAGCTTATTGAAATTAATGAAAAGCACAAATTTTTAAAAAACAATCAAAACATTATTGATCTTGGAGCGGCCCCAGGAAGCTGGTCTCAATATTCAAGCAAAATAAATAAAGATGGATACAACATTGCTATGGATTTGTTAAAAATAGATCCGATTGCAAATTGCAAAATTGTTACAGGTGATTTTACTGAAGATCAAGTTAAAGAAAAATTAATCAAGGGAACAAAAGGAGAGAAGTTTGACGTTGTACTGTCAGATATTGCTGAAAATTCTACTGGTAATCGATCATTGGACGCTATGCGCAGTAATGCCATATCTTTGCAGGTTATGATTTTCGCTTTGAAGTATTTAAAAAAAAATGGGTCGATATTGATCAAAACTTTTTCTGGAACGGGTAATCAAGAAGTTGTAGATTTTGTAAAAAATAACTTCACAAAACATCTTTTTATTAAGCCAAATTCGAGCAGGAAAGAATCTAAAGAGCTTTATTTATATTCGGTTTTATAATTTATTGACAACAGTCCAATTGTAAAATAAACGTGTTTATGGAACTAAAGAAAGCACTTACATTTGATGATGTACTTCTTGTACCTAAAAAGTCATCACACTTACCTACAAGCTCAATTACTAGAACGGCACTAACAAACAATATTTCGTTAGGGATTCCAATAATTTCAGCTGCTATGGATACAGTTTCTGATTATAGATTGGCGATCGCAATGGCTCAATTAGGTGGTATTGCATGTATTCATAAAAATATGACAGTTGAGGAGCAGTCCATACAGATTAAAAATGTTAAAAAATTTGAATCTGGAATGGTTGTTGATCCAATCACTATAAGTCCAGAAATGGATATCTCTGCTGCCATTGAATTAATGATGTTACACAAAATCTCAGGAATACCTGTAGTTGATAAAAAAACTAAATTAGTAGGAATTATTACTAATCGTGATTTACGATTTGCAAAAAATACTAAAGCAAAAGTTAAAGATTTAATGACAAAAAATGTTGTCACGGTAAACCAAGGAGTAAAATCTGACGATGCTAAAAAACTATTGCACGAACACAGAATAGAAAAGCTTGTAGTTGTAAATAAACAATTTCAATGTGTTGGATTAATTACTGTTAAAGATTTAGAAAAATCTCAATTATATCCAGATGCTTCTAAAGATAGCAAACAATCCTTGATGGTCGCGGGTGCCATAGGAGTTGGAGACGAAGGTTTAATAAGAGCAGAACATTTAATAGAGTCTGGAGTTGATGTTTTAATTCTAGATACAGCTCATGGACACACTGATTTGGTATTTCTTGCTTTAAAAAATATAAAAAAGAAATTTAAATTTAAAAATTTAATTGTAGGTAATGTTGCGACTGCTGATGCAGCAAAAGAATTGGCAGATAGTGGAGCTGATGCTATTAAAGTTGGCATAGGACCAGGATCTATATGCACAACTAGAGTTGTGGCTGGAGTAGGGATGCCCCAATTTACCGCCATTCAAAATGTAGCGAATGGATTGAAAAATTATAAAGTTAAAATTATAGCAGACGGGGGAATAAGATACTCAGGTGATATAGCTAAAGCAATTGGTGCAGGAGCTGATACTGTTATGATTGGATCTTTATTTGCTGGAACGGATGAGGCTCCAGGTGAAATATTTTATTACCAAGGCAGAAGTTACAAATCTTATCGTGGAATGGGATCGCTTGCAGCAATGGCAAGAGGATCGGCAGATAGATATTTTCAACAGGATATAAAAGATTCTTTAAAATTAGTACCAGAAGGAATTGAAGGTAGGGTTCCATATAGAGGTCCAGTTAAAAATATTGTTAATCAATTAGTTGGTGGATTAAAATCATCCATGGGATATGTCGGGGCCAAAACTATTGAGCAGCTTAAAAAAAAGGCTACTTTTGTTGAAATTACAAATTCAGGAATAAAAGAAGGGCATGTTCATGACGTTCAAATTACTAAACAATCGCCAAATTATCCTATAGAAAATTAAATGAAACTATTCTTATCGTTGCTGTTAATTTTATATAGCAGCACTAGTGTTGCTATTGAGAATATAAATTTAACAAAAGGTAAAAACTTTTTTGAAAAAAAAGATTTTGAACGAGCAAGAATTGAATTCGAAAAAAGTATTGTTTTAAATCCAAAAAATATTGATAGCTATATTTATTTGTCAAAAATATTTTCTGAAGCAAAAAACGAACAAGAAGAAAAAAAAAATATTAAAACAGCATTGTTACTTGATCCAAAAAACGAAGAAGCTTTATTGTTAATGATAAAATTAAACATTGACGAAGGTGATTATTCAGTAGCGGAAGCAAATTATAAAATTTTAAGTTCTGTATGCACAAAACTTTGTAATGAATTAAATGAGATCGATTTAATTATAAAAAAATTCAAAGGGTAGTGCAATGAGCAAAGATGCGAATAAAATTTTAATTATAGATTTTGGATCACAAGTTACTCAGCTAATAGCAAGAAGAATTAGAGAATTATCAGTGTTCTGTGAAATAATAAATGTACAAAATTTTAATAAGTTATTAAAACTTACCAATATAAAAGGAATTATTCTTTCTGGTGGCCCCGCATCAATTCCTGAGTTTAAATCTCCAAGAATTAAAAATTTTTACTTATTAAAAGGAATTCCCGTGCTAGCAATTTGTTATGGACACCAACTAATTGCTAAGCATTTTCAGGGTAAAGTTAAATTTTCTAAAAAAAAGGAGTTTGGAAGAGCAGAAATTTTTTTAAAAAACAATTCACCGTTAACTAAAAACTTTTTTAAAAATAAAAAAAATTTGGTTTGGATGAGCCATTCTGATCAAGTTACAGAAATTGGAAAAGGTTTTTCTACAGTTGCGTTTACAAAAAATTCAAGTTGCGCTATTACTCAAAATTTAAAAGAAAATATTTATACTGTTCAATTTCATCCTGAAGTGATTCATACTAATAACGGAGAAGTTATATTTAAAAACTTTATTTTTAGCATATGTAAATGTAAAAAAAATTGGACAGATGTAACAAAATTAAAAAAAATTATTCAAGAAATTAAAGAAAAAGTAGGTAATAAAAAAGTCCTATGTGCTCTTTCTGGAGGGGTAGATAGTAGCGTTCTTGCTCATATTTTGCATAAGGCAATAAAAAACAATGTAATTTGTGTTTATATTGATACGGGTTTAATGAGAAAAAATGAAAGTGAAGAAATTTCGTATATTTACAAAAAAAAATTTAAAAAAAACTTTATTCATTTAAATAAGGGGGATCTATTTATAAAAAAATTAAAAAATGTATATGACCCAGAAAAAAAAAGAAAAATTATTGGTAAGACATTTATTGACATTTTTCAATTGTTCAGCAAACAATATAACAATGTAGATTTTTTAGCTCAGGGAACGCTTTACCCTGATGTCATTGAAAGCCAAAGCTTCTCTGGCAGCCCTACTTCTAAAATTAAATCGCATCATAACGTTGGTGGATTGCCAAAAAAAATTAAATTTACTTTACTAGAGCCTTTTAGAGAAATGTTTAAAGACGAAGTAAGAATTCTTGGCAGAAAAATGAATATTTCCAGAACTATTTTAGATAGACATCCCTTTCCTGGGCCAGGTCTGGCAATAAGAATATTAGGAGCTGTCGATAAAAGAAAAATTAAGATTTTACAACATGCTGATGATATTTTTATTAAAGAATTAAAAAAGCGAAATCTTTATAAAAATATCTGGCAAGCTTTTGCTACCTTGTTACCTATAAAAACTGTTGGAGTCATGGGAGACTCAAGGACCTATGACTATGTTTGTGCATTAAGGGCAGTTACATCTGTTGATGGAATGACAGCTGATTATTTTAATTTTAAGCATTCTGATTTATCTGAGATAAGTAGTACTATTGTTAATGAAGTAAATGGAATCAATAGAGTTGTATATGACGTTACTTCTAAACCACCAGGAACAATAGAATGGGAATAGAAACAATAAAAAAAATAACCAAATTTTGTAATACTAAGCGTCCATTAGTTTGCCTAACTGCATACACAAGGTATATGGGAGAAATTTTAGATGGTAACTGTGATTTAATTCTAGTCGGAGATTCCTTGTCTATGGTAATTTATGGCAATAATTTCACAAAAAATGTTACCCTGCAAACAATGATTAATCATGGAAAAGCTGTAGGACTAGCTGTTAAGAAAAGTGTTTTAGTTGTTGATATGCCAAAAGGTACTTACGAGACATCTTCAAAAATTGCCTTAAAAAATGCAAAAAAAATTATGAGAGAAACAAATTGTGATGCCGTAAAAGTTGAAGGTGGTTTAAAAATAAAAAAAATTATCAAGACTTTAGTTAAAAACAAAATACCTGTTATGGGCCATATTGGTTTAATGCCACAACAAGCCAATAAACTGTCTGACTACAAAGTAAAAGGCAGATCTGAAAAAGAAGAAAAATCAATTATAAATGATCTTGTAGCAGTACAAGAATCTGGAGCGTTTTCCGTTGTTATAGAGTCTGTGCCTAGAGCACTGGCAGATAAATTAAGCAAAATCTCAACCATCAAAACAATAGGAATTGGAGCATCAAAACAATGCGATGGACAGGTGTTAGTTACTGAGGATTTGCTTGGTTATTTCACCAAAACTGCAAAATTCGTAAAACAATATGATGATATCAGAGGAAGAATATTGAGGAGTGTTCATAAATTTAAATCCGATATAATTAAAAGAAAATTTCCAACCGAGAAAAATATATATTAAATGTCTAACGAACTAGATAATCAAATAAACGAAAGCATTTATAGCGATAAGATTTTAAATTTTTTCAAAAAAAATAAATATTATATTATTTTTTTTACTGTCCTCATAATTCTTGGACCCATTTTTTATCAAGTTAAATTAACCATGGATAATAATTCCAGCGCTAAAGACTTGGAAAAATACGCAATAATTGCTAATGAAGTTGTTAAAAAAAACCAGAATGAAGCTATAAATCAGTTAATACAGTTAACTAGTTCAAAAAACGATACTGTTGTTATGTTGTCGTTAAATCAGCTCATTAGTCTTACAAACCAACCTTATACTGAGGTTATTAAGATTTTAGATAATTTAATTAAAAAAAATAAATTATCAAATAAAAATACTGATCTCTTAAAAATTAAAAAATCACTTTTAATTTTTGATAATGCTAGTGAGCAAGAAATGTTAGAATTGTTAGATATAAAAAGTAACAAAGAATCACATTTTAAAAAAATAATTTTACAAATATTAAGTGATTATTATCTGAGTAAAAATCAAAAAAATAAAGTAGAAGAAATAAAGGTTTTAATTAATGAAAACTAAATTTCTTATTGTTTATATCTTACTTTTTTTTATTAGCTGTTCTCCTAAATCCAACTTAGAAATTAGTGTTAAAGATATTAAAAAAGAAGGAATTACCATACTTCAAAATAAGAGCAATATTAATACTGATGAAGTATTTGATGTAGCAAAAGTTTCATTGTCAGAATTAGAAAAAAAAATAATTAATTGGAATTATCCTAATTTCAACTCTTCAAATTTATTACCACATATAGATTTCAATAATAATTTCAAGATATCAAAAACTAGTAGTTTTTTTAATAATGTATCCCAAAATATATATAAAAAAGATATTTTAATACATGAAGGCAATATTATTTTTATTGATGATTACAGTAATATAGTTGTTCTTGATGAAAATTTAAAACTTTCAAATAAATACCAAGTTCATAAAAAAAAATATTTTAGCAATTATCACTTAAAGTTTTCAATTATAGCCAATAATAATATTTTATATGTTTCTGATAATTTAGGATTTATTTATGCTTATAATCTTAACAGCAACGAAGTTATTTGGAAAAACAATCTGGGTGTTCCTTTTTTATCAAACTTGGCAATATATAAAGATAATATCTATGTCATAAATTCAAATGGAAAAATTTTTTCAATAAACTCCTTAAACGGAAATCAAAACTGGAGTTTTGAAACTGGTTCTGATACGGCGAAATCTTACAATGCTTTTAAATTAGCCGTTGCTAATGACAAATTAATATTTTCTAATGATTTTGGTATCATTACATGCATTGACCTTGCAAAACAGTCCATAATATGGAATTTAACCATGGAACCTTCCTCTGTTTATAGTGATAACAATTTATTCGAAATTGCTAGTCCTGTTATCGTAAATAATAACCTTTTTTTAGTATCCTCTTATGGAAAATTTCAAAAATTAGATTTAGACACTGCTAAAATTTATTGGTCTATTAATGACTCCTCCAGTCTTACGCCTTTAATAAATAATGAAATCATTGCTACGGCAAATCATGAAGGTTTCTTTAGTATATATAACAAGAATAGTGGTAAAGTTTTATACAAAAAAAATATAATTAATTATTTAAGGTCTAACAAAATTAAAACCAAGTCCACAAAAATAGAAAATATTTTTGTTGCTTCAAATAAGTTTTATCTCATTACAAATGATGGCTATATTATAACTATAGATTCTAAAAATTTAGAATCTATAAATTATCAAAATATATCTGATAGTTTTAAATCAAATCCAGCCATTGCAAATAATATTCTCTATTTAGTCGGTGATAAAGAAACTATTTATAAAATTCAATGAGCATAGATATAGCTATAGTTGGAAAACCTAACGTCGGTAAATCAACATTTTTTAATAAAATATTCGGTTCAAATATATCAAAAGTTGCAGACGAACCAGGTACAACCAAGCAAGTTATTAGCAAATCTTTTAACTTTGGTGATAATGAGTTAGTTTTTCATGATACCGGTGGATTAAAAAAAAAAGCAAAATCTAAAGATGAAAATCAATCTTACATCACCAAAGAATGTTTATCTGCAATTAATAAGTCTTCTATTATTATTTTCATGATGGATGCAAATGATAAATTTACAAAAAATGACAAACAAATTTGCAGAATGATTTTAAATAAATTAAAAACTTTAATTGTTATTATTAATAAAGCAGACCTAATTAAAGACGAAATCAAGACCAGAACTAAATATTTTAATTATTACTTTGAGAATCTTTTTTCAGATATTTTAATTAAACCTCATTTTTTCTCATCTATTAATGAAAAAAGTCCTGAAATATTTATTAAAAAAATTTGTAGTCTTGATGCATCTACAAAACTTATGATTGATAATAAAAAATTAAATTTTTTTTTGGAAAAAACAAATAGTTCTCATAGAGCTCCACAAAAAGGAAATTTTAGACCGAAAATTAAATTTTTAAGACAAGTTAATTCTAAACCAATAATACTAAAAGCTTTTGGAACACGCCTAAAGGGTATCAATAAAGATTATAAAAATTTCTTTTTAAAACAATTTTTGAGTTACTTTGGTATTTATAACAAAGTTGCGATAATAAAGTTTGTAAATAATGATAATCCTTTTGACAAAAACTAGCCAATCACGTTGCTTAATAAAGAAAGCTGGTTATTTTTATCATTTTGGTTTTTTAAATCTATAGGTTTGACAGGATAGTCTCCTGTAAAACAGTGATCTGTAAATTGAGGATTTTTATCATCTCTTTTATTATGCCCTAAAGCTTTATAGACACCATCTATACTTAAAAAAGATAGAGTTTTAACCCCAATTATTTTTCTCATTTCTTCAATGCTATTATTAGCTGCTAGTAATTCTTCGACATTTGGAGTGTCAATTCCATAATAATCAGGGTATTTGATTGGAGGGCTAGAAATTTTCATATGAACTTCTTTTGCGCCGGCATCATAAAGCATAGATACAATTTTTTTTGACGTTGTTCCTCTAACAATTGAGTCATCAATTAATACTAGTCTTTTATTTTTAATTAATGCTTTATTCGGATTGTGTTTTAACTTCACTCCCAACTGTCTAATTTGCTGCGTAGGTTCAATAAAGGTTCTACCTACATAATGATTTCTAATGATTCCCATATCAAATTTTATTTTTGATTGCTCCGAGTAGCCAATTGCTGCTGGATTTCCAGAATCTGGAACAGAGGATACGATGTCAACCTCGCTAGGGCTCTCTATTGCTAATTGTTTGCCAAGATTTTTTCTATATTCGTAAACTCCTTTACCACCAACAACACTATCTGGTCTTGAAAAATATATATATTCAAAAATACATGGACGAGGATTTTGTTTTGGAAAAGGTTTTACACTTTCTATACCGTCTTTATTAATGATGATTATTTCTCCATTTTCTACTTCTCTAATCAGTTCAGCCCCTATAATATCAAGAGCACAAGTTTCTGATGCAAAAATATAAGAATCTCCTAATTTACCCAATACCAAAGGTCTAATTCCAAAAGGATCTCTAATCCCAATAAGTTTTTTATTTGTTAACATGACCATTGCATAGCCACCTTGAATTTGAAATATAGAATCTATAATTTTATCTATAATTTTAACTCTTTTTGATTTTGCAATTAATTGAACTACTGTTTCAGTATCTGAAGTTGTTTGAAATATCGCTCCATCCTTAACCATTCTTTCTCGGATATAAATTGCATTTGTCAAGTTTCCGTTATGTGCAATGCTAATACCACCAAGGTGTAAATCTGCAAAAAAAGGCTGTATGTTTCTTATAATAGGAAGACCAGTAGTGGAATATCGATTATGACCTATTGCAGCACTACCTGGTAATTGATCAATTATTTTTTTACTTGTAAAATTGTCACCAACCAAACCTCTTCTCTTTACCGAGTAAAAATGCTTTCCATCAAATGTATTAATTCCGCATGCTTCTTGACCTCTGTGTTGCAGAGCATGCAAACCTAGAGCAGTTAAAGTGGCAGCATCTTTGTGATTATAAACTCCAAAAACTCCGCACTCTTCTCTTAATCTATCGTCTAACACAAGCATTCAAATATATTAAAAGATGACATTAGTCATTTAGTAATTTTATCAACATTTTCTTTGCTTTTATCAATGTATTCGTATCTTTTCGGAAGGATTTCTTCTAGAAATTTTTGACCCATCACAATTAATTCAAAGAACTTTCCTTCATTGAGATTTGAGCTCCATTTATCGTAAGGGTGAATAAAATTTAATAAAGTAAATATTGAAACAAAATACACATAGCCTTTGAAAAAACCAAAAATAAAGCCAAAAAATTTATCTACACCACCAAACCCAGTCCAAGATACAGTTTTTTTTAATCCTTTAGAAATTAGAATAATAAAAAAAACCGAGAGTATGAAAATAATACTACCAAACAGCATATCATGAGTGAATTCTGACTTTATAAAACTTTCTGTATAAGGGGTTAGGATAGGTAAGAATATTTTTACAGATATTAAAGCAAAAATCCATTTTAAAAAAGATAATAGGCTTAATACAAAACCATTGTTTAGAGATAGGAGTGAATTTAATATTAAGATAGCAATAAATATAAAATCAATTATTGATAATGTTTTTATTAAATCTAAAAAACTATCCATTATTTTTTGGAGCAAATTGAATAAGCAGCCTTGGTAGTAATGTTAAAACTAAAATTAATGCTGTAATCATAGCCAATCCTGTGAAGAGACCAAAGTAAATTGTAGGAATAAAATTTGAAAGACCTAAAATAGAAAATCCAAAGACTATCGTTACGGAAGTGCTAATAATTGCTTTTCCTACACTATGGTGGCAAATATAAATGATTTCATTTTTTGTTTTGTTATTTTTCATTTCTTCTCTAAATCTGAAAATGTAATGAATGCTATTGTCTACAGCAATACCAATCGTAATTGCAGCTATAGTTATTGTCATCATGTCTAGAGGTATGTTTAAAGCACCTATAAATCCCAAGACAAAAAAAGCAGCTATAAAATTGGGAATAGTTCCAATCAATGAATAAATTAATGATTTAAAAAGTATTAAAAACATTAAAAATATACCCAGCATAACAATGCCCAAGGTTTTGATTTGTGAGTCAAAAAGGCTTTGAAGTAAATTATTAAATATGACCAGAACACCAGTAATCTTGTACTCATCTTCTTTGAATGAAAATTTGTTTTGTAGGTCGTAGTTTATTTTTTCTATTAATTCTTTTCTTCTTAAATCTGGCTTTGAATCAAGAACTCTCATAGTAATCCTAGCTTCGTCATTATCTATGGAAATATAAGGATTTATGATATTTTTTTTAATATCTTCAGGTAGCTTATTGTACAGCACTCCCATTTCTAAGCTACCAAGAGGCTTGTTCTTATTTAGACTCTCAGCGATATCGAGTATTGATGAGAAAGACAGAACTTTTCCAATATCAGGATTTTTTTCTAAGTATTTATGAACAGATATAATTTTTTCAATTTTATCTCTAGTAAACCAGTATTTATACTTATCGTCGTATAGTTTTTGTTTGGCTTCTCCAAGGTAGTCATCTTCTTTACTATTTGATCCTAAAAAATCATCCTCATTATTTACAACACTAGTATTTTTAAATTTTAAAATAATTTCAAGGGGCGTCGTTCCTCCTAGTTTTTCATCTATATTCTTCATGCCTTTATATATTTCTGTTTTGCTACTGAAGTAATTGATAAAGCTGTTTTCTACTTTTAGTTTACTGATCCCATAAATGGAAAAAACAAAAAGAATAGTTGAGAAAACATAAATGGAAGAGGAAAATTTTGTAGATATATAGGCGAGAATCTCTGCAAATTTTGACTTACTTTCTTTGATGTTAGTAGAAACTTGGGGTTTGAAGATTAGAATCAAAGATGGCAAGAGCAAAAAAGATAAGGCAAAAGAGACTAGGAGACCGTATGTCATCATCCAACCAAAATCTATTACCGGCTTTATATCGCTAAATATTAAGGACATAAAAGCGCAAATAGTAGTTAGAACCGCATAAAAAATTGGGTAAAAAATATTTGACGAAGTCTTAACGATAAGATCAGTAAGTGAAACTTCAGAATGTTCATTTTTATTTTGCATATACCTAACAAGATAATGAATATTCATCGAAATTGTCAGTATAAGCATTAACGCAATAAAATTAGAGGATATAACGGTAACTTTCCAATCTAAAGCTCCTAAAAATCCAACCATAATTATGATAGAAACAAAACAATTAATAAGCGGAAGTGCTACCCATTTAAAATCTCTAAAGATAGTCCATAGTATAAATATAATAAATGCAAAAACACCAAAGCCAAAAATAACAATATCTTTTTTTATAAAAGAGATCATGTCGTCAGCTATCATGGGAATTCCACTAAGTCTTATGGTAGCAAATTGATTCTGATCTTTTATTAAATTTTTAATTGTTTGATTGTATTTTGAAATAAGCTGTCCTTGTTCTTTTTTAAATTTATCAAGATCAATATTTACTCGATGCAACTTTTGAATTTCTAAATCTTTCAGTTTTCCAGATTGTTGAAGCGTAAGTAGCACAGATTTTTCTGATATTTTTTTTAAATATTCGATATTATCTTTAAGATAAACAACAATTCCAAATGTTTTAGCATCAGGGCTAATAATTAAATTTTTATATACCGAGCTTTTGGTCAGTTCGCTTAGTGCTGTGTCAAGATCAATTTCAGAATTTGTTATGAACTTTAGATTTTGGATTCTATCAATTAAGGGTTCGTCTGAGCTTTGAAGTAGGGGAGCATTTATTACACTTATAGTTTTACTAACCCACGGTAATTCATTAATTTTTTTGGTAAATTGTTCCAATTCTAAAATTGAATTTTTATCTGTAGGTCCTTTGGGTTCATAAGTTAAAATGAAAAAATCTTCAGATCCATACCGCTTGTTTATTTCTCTAAGATATTTCAGATCAGGGTCATTTTCCAATAATAGAGTATCTGCTGAAGCATCTAATTTAAAATCCTTTGCAAAATACAAGGAGCTCAGAACTATTATTGAAATTACAAGTATGATAATTTTAGGAAAAGAAATTATATTTTTATACATAGAAAATTACCTTATCTATATATATTTTTTATCATATCGTGACGACATACAAGTAATAATCCTGTAAGGAATTGTACCTGATTGTTTAGCAAAATCGTCTATTGTGTAGTCTTTGTTGTATATCTCTATGTAATCACCTACTTTTAACTTATTTTTAAATTTAGTTATATTTAAAACAATTAAATCCATAGAAACCCTTCCTATTATTGGAATTTTTTTTTTCTTAAAATGAAAATAACCTTTGTTTGTTAATCTTATATTCATACCATCAGCGTAACCAATGGAAATTGTTGCAGTATTAATGTTTTCTTTTGCGTAGTACGTTCTTGAATATCCGATCGACTCACCTTTTTTTACTTCATTAATTTGAATAATAGGAGCTTTTAAGGTAACGGCGTGTTTGATTTTCCTATGAAAAGTTCTCTTTCCACCATAAAGACTAATTCCAGGTCTAACCATATCATAATGGTATTGTTTTCCTAAAAATATGCCACCAGAAGCTGCTAAACTATATTTGCACTCTGGAAATTCTTTTTTAATTTGGTCAAAATATTTTTTTTGTTCTAAATTAAATTCATTATTTTTATCATCAGCACAAGCTAAATGACTCATTATAGTAACATTTTTAAATTGCTGTAATTTTTTTCTACTTTTTTTTAATTTTTCAATATCACTTTTTTGAAAGCCCAATCTATTCATGCCAGTATCAACATGAAGCATTAAAGGTATATTGTGATTTTTTTTTAAATAAGAAGTCCATTTTTCGAATTGATTATAGTTATTAAGGACAGGAGTTATGTTATTATCAAAAAATACTTTTTCTTCATTTTTGTTTAGTCCATTAAGAACAAAAATATTTATAGATTTAAATTTTTTTCTAATTTTTAAAGCTTCAACAATATTGGCGACAAAAAATTTATTACACTTGACTTTAACTAACGTTTCTACAATCTTATTTTCTCCGCCCAGACCATAACTTGAAGCCTTAACTGTAGCAGCAATTTCCGCAGGTTTGCAAAAATTCTTTAAAAATAAATAATTATTTTTAATAGACTTTAAATCAATTGCGACTTGCCCAGTAGAAAAGTTCATGTGTTAAATGATATTTATATAGTGGATTTCTATATATCTGTAACCAAGATTTTATGACTGAGCATCTTTAAATTTGGTAAAAGCACTTTCAAATTCTAGCCTAATTACACCAGTAGGACCGTGTCTTTGTTTTCCAATAATTAATTCTGCCAAATTATGTACCAGATTCATTTTTTCTTGCCACTCAACGTGTTCTGCTGTTCCAACTCTTGGCTCTAATTTTTCAAGGTAATATTCTTCTCTATAAACAAACATTACTACATCAGCATCTTGCTCTATTGATCCAGATTCTCTCAAATCCGATAATTGTGGCTTCTTATCGTCCCTCTGCTCAACGGCCCTAGATAGTTGTGAAAGGGCCAGAATAGGTACGTCCAATTCTTTAGCAAGAGCTTTTAAGCCTTGTGTAATTTCTGCAACTTCTTGAACTCTTCCTTCATTTCTGTAGTTTCCAGATTTCATAAGTTGAATATAATCAACAATCACCAGATCAAGTCCGTGTAATCTTTTAATTCTTCGAGCACGATTGCTTAATGTTGATATGGTTATTGCTGGGGTATCATCAATAAACAACGGAAGATTTTCTAAATTCCTAGAAGTTTCAACAAACTTATCTAAATCATCTTGATTGATTTTTCCTCTTCGAATGTCATTAGATTTAATTCTTGATTGTTCTGAAAGAATTCTTGTCGACAACTGCTCTGATGACATTTCTAAAGAAAAAAAAATTATGGAAGATTTTTTTCCTCTAGCAAGCAATGATTTAGATGCATTAAATGCAATATTTGTCGCTAATGCTGTTTTTCCCATAGAGGGCCTACCAGCTATAATAATCAAATCTTGATTATGCATACCTCCTAGCCTGTCATCTAAATCTCTAAGTCCACTCGGTACACCAACTATGCCTTCTTCATTTTTGTATGCTGATGATGCCATTGCTATGGTTTGAGTTAAAGCTTCTTTAAATTCAATATATGATCTATTAAATTTTCCTCTTTCAGCAATATCAAATAATTTTTTTTCAGCCGATTCTATAATTTGCTCAGCATTTATTTCAGAATTTTTATTAAGCGCTTCGTCTAAAGTTTCTCTTGAAATATCAATCAAACTTCTTCTTATTTTAAGATCATGAAGTAGATTTACATAATACTTAATCTGTAGTTTTGAAGTAGAGAATTTTGTTAATTTAACTAAATATTCGCTACCTCCAATTTCGTTAAGTTCATCCTCAGAGGAAAAAAAATTTTTTAAAGTTATAGGATTTGCGAGCAATCCTTTGGACATTAAATCATGAATAATCTTGTAAATTTTTTTGTTAACAGGATTGTAGAAAGATTCTTCGTTTATATCTGTTATTTCATCATAAATTTCATTTGATAGCAGTATAGATCCCAAAACTGTTTGCTCTGCCTCTAAATTTTGAGGAGATTCATTTAGATTTGATAATATTTCAATGTTTTTTAGAGAACTCATTTACTAGAGTTGTATTAGATGACATGCGATCTTCAATCTAATGTTTAATTAATTTTTTGTGGAAAAGTTAATTAAATAGAAACTTGTTATTCTACTTTTGGTTTAACGTTTAGGTTGATAACTGCCTGCACGTCAGCATGTAAATTGATATAAATTTTAGAAATACCAGTAGTTTTAATTTGACCTTTAATCTCAATTTTTTCTGCAGAAGTTTCAACATTTTTATGAGCTTTTACTAATGCAATAACTTCTTTGATGCTAATGGAACCATATAGTTGACCATTTTCCATTGCTTCTTTTTGTATTTCTAGTTCAGCTTTGTGAATAATATTATAAATTTCTTTTGCTTTATTTTTTTCTATTTCATTTTTTTTATTAATTTCAGATTTTTGTTTTTCGAACAGTTCTATGTTTTTTTTGTTAGCTATAAGAGCTTTTTTATTTTTTAATAAAAAATTTCTACCATAACCGTCGCTTACGGTAACTTTTTCTCCAATCGCACCTAATTTTTTAATATTTTCTAAAAGAATTACTTGCATATTAATTACCAACGTAAGGCATTAAAGCTAACACTCTTGCTTTTTTTATTTCCTTTGAAAGAGCTCTTTGCTTTCCTAAAGATACATTTGTAATTCTGCTTGGAAGAATTTTTGCAGTATCAGAAACATATTTTTTTAATAATTTAAGATTTTTATAATTAATTTCTGGAGCGTTCTTGCCACTTAGTGGACAAGACTTAGTTTGTCTTTGATTGCTTTTATTAAATAATGAGTTAGCACCGCCTTTATTGAACTTTTTTTTATCTTTTTTTCTTTTCATCATTACGCTGTTTTTACCAGTTCAGAATTTTCCTCAGGAATTTTTTTTATTTTTATAGATAAAAATTTTATTACTCTGTCATCATATCTTTCAAATTGTTCAATTTCTTTAATAACCTTATTATTGCCTTCGATATAAATATTACTATATTTGCCCTTGGTACTTTTATTTATGGGATAAGCTAAAGTGCGAATTCCCCAATCTTCTTCTTTAACAATTTTACTTTCATTTTTTTCAAGAATATCAGTAATTTTTTTTCTTATAGAGTCGATCTCTTGAGTGCTTAGTTCAGGAGTTGTAATATAAGTGTGTTCGTAATAGTTCATTAGTTTAAGTTTTATTGTTAAAAAAAGTTGTTAATTATAATATTATGCATATCTTATCAAGATATATTAAAAAATTAGAACATTGAAAAAATCCATATTATTTCCTGGTCAAGGTTCTCAATACGTGGGTATGGGCCTCGATCTTTATAATTCTTATCAAGAAGCCAAAGATACTTATCACGAGGTAGATGAGGCTTTAAAATTAAAATTAAGTGATATTATATTCAATGAAGGCAAAGGAGATATAAATTTAACTACAAACACACAACCAGCAATAATGACAACTGGTGTTGCTATTTTTAGAGTTTTGCAAAAACAACACAATATAAAAATTGAAAATTTTTCTTATTGTGCTGGTCATTCACTGGGAGAGTATACAGCTTTAGTTTGCGCAGGATCTCTTTCACTTGTTGATGCTGCCAAAATTCTTAGATCTAGAGGTGAGTTTATGCAAACTGCAGTTGCTCCAGGAGAAGGAAGTATGGCCGCAATACTTGGAGCAGAAGTAAATGAAATTGAATTAATTATAAACGAAAATAGTTACTCATCAATTGAAATTTCAAATGATAACTGCCCTGGACAAATTGTTATAAGCGGAAAAAAATTAGAAGTTGAAAAATGTACTTTGGATATCAAAAACAAAATTTATAAAAAAAGTATATTTTTGTCTGTGTCAGCTCCATTTCACTGCAAATTAATGATGCCAGCATCAGAGAATATGAAGGATTTAATAAGAGATTGTAACTTGCAAAATCCAATTATTCCAATTATTTCAAATGTTAGTGCCAATGAAGTTGTTGATAGCAAGCAAATTAAAGAACTTCTGATTGAGCAAATTTATAAGAGAGTTAGATGGAGAGAGATAATTGAATATATGTTAAAAAATTCTGTAACAGATTTTCTAGAAATTGGACCAGGTAAAGCTCTGAGTGGTATGCTAAAAAGATTTAAACAAGAGATTTTAATAAACAGTTATAATGACTTAGAGGATATCAAAAATTAGAAATATGGACATAAATTTAAAAGATAAAAAAATAATTTTAACAGGTGGATCAAGAGGTATAGGATTATCCATATTGGAAAAATTATATTCACTTGGCTCCCAAATTTTAATCATTGGTTCAAATAAGGAAAATTTACAAAAAACAAAAAGCAAATATCCCAAAATTTTAATTGAAGCTTTTGATCTTGGAGATCATAATCAGATTACTAATTTATTTAAAAACTGCATGCATCAAATTGGTGGTCTGGATGTTTTAATAAACAATGCTGGAATTACTCGAGATAACCTTGCTATTAGAATGAGCAAAGATGAATGGTCAAAAGTTATTGACGTAAACTTGACCTCTAGTTTTTTAATGTCTCAGGAAGCTATAAAACTGATGTTAAAAAACAAAAAGGGGTCGATTATTAATATAACTTCTGTAGTTGCTCACTTAGGTAATGCTGGACAGGTTAATTATGCTAGCTCAAAGGCTGCATTGATAGCAATGTCAAAATCACTAGCCAGAGAGTATGCTAAAAAAAATATAAGAGTAAATTGCATATCACCAGGCTTTATAGAAACAGACATGACCTCAGTGCTCAAAGAAGATCAAAAAGCTATTTTGTTAAACAATATTCCAATGGGAAAAATGGGAGTAGGCAATGATATTGCAAATGGAGTAATATTTTTAGCTTCTGATATGTCTAGTTATATTACAGGAGAAACCATACATATAAATGGTGGTATGTATATGGCTTGATTAATTTCATTTATTAATCTAAAGAAAAAATCAAAATACACAAATCAAAAAAAAGGAAAAAATCATGAGTGAAGTTGGAGATAAAATTAAAAAAATAATCGTTGATCATTTAGGAGTTGATGCTGCAAAAGTTACCGACGATGCAAGCTTTATAGATGACTTAGGCGCTGACAGTTTAGATACAGTTGAATTAGTAATGGCTTTTGAAGAGGAATTCGGTGCTGAAATTTCCGATAGTGAAGCAGAAAAAATATTAACTGTTGGGGACGCTATTAGATTTGTTGAAAAGTCAGCTAAGTAGTTTCTGTTACAAGTAAAAAAAAAAGGTTTGCTAATTGTGATTTCTTCCCCGTCAGGGGCAGGAAAAACTACTATAGCCAAAAAACTCACATATAATAAAAAAAACATCAAACTATCAGTTTCTTTGACAACAAGAAAACCAAGAAAAGGGGAGGTGGACGGTGTGCATTATAAATTTGTTTCTATAGAATTTTTTAAAAAGAAAATTAAACAAAAAGCTTTTCTTGAGCATGCTAAGGTTTTTGGAAATTTTTATGGAACACTCAAAGAAAATATTGTTGAAAAAATTAATAAAGGAAAAAGTATTCTCTTAGATATTGACTGGCAGGGAGCAAGGCAAGTTAGAAAAAAAATGGCCAATGATACACTTAGCATTTTTATTGTACCACCATCTCTTAAAGAACTAGAGAAAAGATTAAAAAAAAGAGAAGGTAGCATTGATTTTGTTAAAAAAAGAATGAGCAAAGCAAAACAAGAAATCATGCATTGGCAAGAATATGATTATGCCATAGTCAATGCAAATCTTAATGATTGTTTAAAAAAAATTAAAAATATACTTCAAATAGACAATCATATTCCTCAAAGACAAGTCATTTCTAAATATTAAAGTTTTATCAAAGTAGTTTTGCTAAAGAAAAAAAAATATCTTTGCTAAGGTTTTCTGCCCTTAAATCATAATATTGTCCAAGGTTATTCTTTTTTATTATTTGTGAATCAAAAAGTGCTTCTATTTTATTTTTTAATTTTTTTCGGCGGGACGAAAAAAGTTGGTTTGATAAAAATTCTAATTTATTTATTTGATTCGCATTTAGATGTGGGGTCTCTAAAGGTTCAAATTTTAAAAGTGTCGAATCAACTTTGGGAATTGGAAAAAAATCATTTTTATTAATGTCTATAAGTGATGATACTTTGAATAATGCTGAGGCAAGAAGAGTTATACGTCCATATTTTTTTGAGTTTTCATTAGAAATAATTCTTTCGGCAACTTCCTTTTGAAACATTAGTATCATCGTTTTGATCCACTTTTTTTTACAGTACTGATGAATCCATTTAATCAATAATTGAATAGAAATATTATAGGGAAGGTTACCAATCACTACTGTTTTGTCTGCAAAATAAGACGTCTCTTCAAGCTTTAATGCGTCAGCAAAAATTATCTGGTGTCTTTTATTTTTAAATAAAATGTCCAGTCTATCTTTAAGTTCAATATCAATTTCGACAGCTATAAATTTTTTTGGATTTATTTTTATAATCTCTCTAGTAAGAGCACCATCACCAGGGCCAATTTCGTACACAGTTGATTCTGTACTAATTTCTGAAACTTTAATTATTTTATTTATTATTTGTTGATTCTTTAAAAAATTCTGTCCGAATTTTTTTTTCATATTTTTTTTGAATATTTTTCAAAAAAATGTAATGCAAATAAAAAACTTTCAGGATTTGCTAAGTTTTTCCCTTTAATATTTTCAGCTGGACCGTGATCAGGAGATATTCTTAAAAAAGGAAGCCCCAAAGTAATATTAATTGCTTTAAATTTATTTATATATTTAAAAGTAGGTAAAACTTGATCATGATAGTTGCCTATTAAACAATTTATTTTATTTATATTGATTTGATTAAAAGCGCTATCTGGCGGAATTGGTCCGGTGATATTAATTTTTTTTTTTTTTAAAATTTTTAAAGTAGGTGAGATTATTATTTGTTCTTCTAATTTTTTTTTAAAATCAGCACCGTTATGTGGATTAAAGCCCATAATTGATAATTTTGGTTTTTTGATACCTATAATTTTTTTATAAAATTTATTAATATTTATTGCATTTTTTATAATGTTTTTTTTTGTTAATTTTTTACTTGCTTGAGATAGGGGTATATGAGTTGTGTTTGGGCACACCGAAAAACTATCAGCAAATAGTAGCATTGTTTCTTTATTAGAAACATTAAAAGCGTGACTTATATACTCTGTTACACCAGGAAAATTTCCCGGTAAGTTTTTTTTATTTAGTGGTAAGTTTATAATACCATTAGCTTTATTATTTTTTAAAAGATTAAAAGCCTTATCAAAACAATTCTTCAAATATTTTTTAGTGGAATTGTTATCTTTCGATACATTTAATATATTTATTTTTTTCTTTTTATTATTAGGAAGACTAGTTAAAATATCTTTTTTATCACCTATGAATAGATATTCGTTTTTATTATTTTTTTTTTCAAAAAAAGAAATAGATTTCTTTATTATTTCATAATTTATTCCATAAGGATCCGATGAAAGTATTAAAATTTTTTTTTTCATTAAAAAAATTTTATTAAGGACTGTTTTTTAATTTTACTTAAGTGAATTTTTGAAAAAACTTCTAGTTTCTTATTTTTTTCAATATTAATTAACCTATTTTTCAATTCTTGTAGTTCCCTTTCGTCAGTTGGAGTATTTTCACTATCTTTTAATCTATCCTCTATTTCATTAATGTTTACATTAACATTCCATCTGTATTTTTGATTTATTAATTGATTCCATTCGCTGTTTAATTTAACTTTTTGAAATATTTTTTTCTTAATATTTTCATTAATAATAACAGCTGTTTTTTCAATGCTTGAGATTAGCTGCTCGTATTCTTTAGCAAAGGTAGAGGCATTTAATTTAATATCGTTTTCGTCAATCTCTTGTTTTTTTAACACATCATCAATTAAGTTTTGAATTGCAATTTTTTCTAAAATTTGTTTATCAGTATCTTTTAAATTTATGTTTAAATTTTTCATTATTTGAATTTCTTCTCGCAAATCTATATTGCTAATGCCAAAATTATTTACTTTAACTAAAAGTGTAATTTTTTTTGTATTTTCTGAGTTTGCATTACTAATCAAAAGAAGAAAAATACAAACTAATATTTTTTTCATTTTTAATTTACAAGACTAGATAAGTTTGGTGAAATAGGTGTGCCGAATGGTTTTAGGACAATAAACAAAGATAAGTTATTAGAAGGTCTTAAATCTTCGTCTTTATAAAATGTTTTAGATAAATTTATTCCAAGCCTTAAACATTCTGAATCATAATTAGCTTCAATAAAATTATTTTCAGTAAAATCATCTTGAATATTTTTTCTGCCTCCAAAAGAAAAATTCATATCGTTATTAAATTTACGCGTGTAAGATAATTCGGCATAATGCTCGTTACCAATGTCGTGAATTTCGTAATAATTAGCATTAAAAATGTTTTTAGAATTCTCCAAAGTAGTTGATAAATTGTTTTGTAAAATTTTATCTAAACTATTAGAAACCGTGTAATTATAATTTACATTTAATTTAGTAGATTTTGTATTGCTAGGTTCTGCTATGTAAGCAAATGTTGCACCACCCACAAAGTCAGATTGAGATTTTGAAAGTGATGAGTTACTAGGCATCTCTTCTTGATCCTGTAATCTTAAAACTTGCCCTATTGAAAACGAATTTTTTAGGTAAACTTCATTTAAATTATTTTTAGTTGAGTTGTTGTACTCAACTCCATAGCCTAAACTGCCCCCAGTTTCTGGGTTTATGACGTCATTCATTCTGTTCATGGAATATACGTCGTCATAAGATAGTTTTTTACTCACATTCCTGGCATCAGCCATTGTTCCCGTTGTGTATTTTGTGAATATTTTAGGTGTTATTGTTTGCTCTTTATTTCCCTCAATCTTAATTAATGGAAAGCTGTTTTCTATTCCAAAAGTTAGATAAACGTCGCTATTGCTATTCTCTTTAGAGCCTTCAATATTTTGATTATAAGCATTCACGTTGTTAAAAGATGTTCTAAAAATATTGGCTACGCCGTCCAGGGCTTTAAAGATTTTGGTGTCACTGGCCGAGCCTATTTGATTAACTAAATAAGTTTGTGTTGAGTCCCCACCTATATTTCTGACGCTAAATGCATTGGATAAATTTAGCGACTGATCATAGGCCCTAAAAAAATTAGAAAACTCTATTGAAGGAAGTGTGTATTGATATTTTGTATTACTATCATCAATATTTAAATTTTCGTAAATATTTGCCTCTATATTAATTCTTTTATTACCCTCATATGAATTAATAATTACGTTGCTATTAAGTTCTGAGACATCTTGCTTAACGTTTTCAGTATTTATCTGATTAACTCTTAAATAGTTTTTTTGAGAAACTCTTTGTATATTAACTTCAACATCATTTTTTGCTAATAGCAAATCATCATAGTTTCCTAAAAAATTAAAGAAAAAATGATCTCTAGAGCCAGCTTGCCTTTGCAACGGCACTCCGTCATCACCAATTTTATTTATTTTTTTGTAGCCCTCAGTGTAACTAGCATCAATGTAAAATTCGTTATTTTTATTTTTTTGCCTGTATTCAGTTAGGAATATCGGATTTTCTTCAAAATAGTATATTGGTGAAAAAGTTAAATCTTTATTTTCATTTATTACCCAAAAGTATGGAGTCTTAATTGTTCGCCCAAGGTCAGTAAAATTTTTTATACTAGGAGGTAAAAAACCACTTTTTCTCTTAACAGATGGATCTGGATGTGAAAAATAAGGTGTATAAAAAACTGGAACATTTCTTATTCTAATCACTGCGTTATTGTGGTAAATCATTTTTTCATTTTTATCGTGGAGTGTTTTTGTCGAACTAATACTCCAATCAGGACATCTTTCCTGAATAGTTTTTGAAGTTTTTTCTATATTTTCACATGGAGTGTACAAATTACTATTACCATCTTTTTTTTCGATAGTTAAAATTTTTTTGTTATTATCAAATTCTGCGAGAGGGCTTTCTAAAGAACTCTTGTCAACAAGTTCAGCTTTTAAATTTTGACCAACACCTTTTTCAATATTCTCAAAGTATTTTAATGATGTAAAATTATAAATATTTCCTGATTTATCTAAGTATTGTACGTTGTTTTTTGCATCAATAGTTTTAAGCTCTAGGTCGTAATAAAAATTATCTGCATATAGTTGATTTCCCTTAGTATCTTTAAAGATTGATTTTTTTTCAGTCTGAATAATAGATTTTTTTTTATTATAGATAATTTTGTCCGCAAGAATTATTTTTCCCAAGCTATCTTTAGCTTGCGCCTTCCCTTCTGCCGTAATTAAATTATTATTATCATTATAAGTTATTTTTTCACCTTCAAGTTCATACAAGGCTGTTTCAGAATATGCATTCTGAAAAATAAAATAATTCATTATAAAAATAAGAAAAAAAGACCTTAAAAATTTCATTTTAGCTTTCATTAATTTTAATCAAATTTACAGTGCTTATAAACATTATTAACATAATTGGCGACCATATAGAAAGTGCCAGTGGCAACTTGTTTGCAAGACCAATGGCCACAGATAAATCGTTTAAAAAATAAAGCAAGAAACCTAGCACCATTCCAAAAAACAAATACATTAAAGTGTTATAATCTTTGTTAATTCCGATCGTAAATATAGTAGAAATGAGAATCATTCCAAATAAATAAAGAGGTAATGATAGATACTTGTGAAATTTAACTTTCAATTCATCTCCTGAATAACCTCTTTCATTTAATTTTTTTATGTTGTTTGTTATTTCCCAAAAAGAAACTGTATTTGCATTAGAAAAATACTCTTTCAAATCATTAATGTTAAGACTTGATAAAAAATCAATATTATAACTTGATCTGCCACTGTTAGGATCTCCGTCAGGAGAGTTTGTTATAATTTTTGCATCATCAAGAAGCCATTTTTTATCATTAATAGATATTTCTTTGCTATCCATTCTTTTTAAAAAATTAAAATCTTGGTCTAAATTGTATATAATAACATTTTTTAATTTAGAAAAATTATTATCAGATATTGTGTCCGCTCTAATAATATTAAATCCATAATTGGTATTTTCCATAAACCATAGTCCGTTGTTATTTATGACAATTAAATTTTCATTTGATGAATAAAGTCTTTTAGTACCTTCATAAAATTTTAATAATGATGAAGAAATAGGGCTGAGTAAAAAAATAATAAGCAATCCAATAATAAAAGAGGTTATCGCTGGAACTAAAATGGGTAGTAGCTTTGAAAGACCCGATAATAGAATAGTGTTAATTTCGCTATTTTTTTTTAATCTAACAAAAAAAAGAATTCCTGAAAATAAAATTATAAAAATAGAAAGTTCTATAATTGTATTAGGGGTTTTGTACAAAGATAGATAAGAAACAGTAAAAATTAAATCATCAACATTTTTTTCTTTAAAAAAATTTATTTCTTCTACAAAGTTAATGAGTAATGATAATGATAAAAAAACTAAAAAAACTAAAAAGAGGCAATAAAAAAATTCTTGAATTAAGTAGCTTATTAATTTTGTAGGTGTAAAATTTTTCATGCTGATCTTGTTTCACTCCGTAAAAATTTATTTAATAAAATAAAAATTAAGATTCCAAAAAATAAAGGGAACCCATAAAGTATATATTGAAAAAAAATACTGATTGAACTTAAGTTTAGCAAAACTTCCATTAAAATTATTATCAAAGTAGAAATTGCAAATATAAATATCTTAATTTTATTCAAATTTATTTTTTCATTATTTCCATAAAGTGTAAAACAGCACAAAAGAGCAATAAGAGGAATTAACATTGGTTTAAATATTCTTTTGTGTATCTCGTATAAAGTATTTTTATTTTTACTTTTGTTATATCCTTCGATTAGTGTCGAGAAGTTGGTTTCCCCCAATTTAGGTGTGGTTACTAAGTTATTTTGATATTTTGTAAAATCGAATAATGTTTTTTCAAATTTTATGGATACGATGTTATTCGCATCATTTTTTTCGTGAATAATTCCATCGATAAGTTCTAGATAGTTTTTTTCATTAATATTTAAAATTCTGCCTTTTTTTGAAATTATTGTTTTATTTTTTTCAAATATATATATTTTTTCTAGATTACCTTGATTGTCGTTTTTATTAACAAAAATTGTTAGATCTTTTAGCGGTGAATTAAAGTTATTCTTTTTTACAAGAGCGTTAACGAGTGAAAACTCTGCGTTCGCAATTACATTTCGAGACTTATTACCGCTCGCAGGAGCAATTATTATATAAAATACAAAAGCCAAGAATGTAAAAAATAATGAAATTTTAAAAATTACACCGATAATTTCATTTTTACTTATTCCTGCTAACCAATAAATTTCCAATTCTTTGTTGTTTTGAAGTTTAATTATATTTATGAAAAGACTTATTAAAAAACTTATGATCATAACTTGTGAAATTGTTTTTGGTATTAGTAAAAAAATATATTCTGAGAAAACAGCTATAGATAGACCAGCATCAGTTATCAAATATAGCAATCTTGCTGCCTGAGTAATCCATATAAGTAAAGTCAGTGTTGCAAGAACAAATAAATAGGATTTTACAATTTCTAGTGTTAAATAATTCTTCAGCTTGTTTTTAAACATAAATTGTGTATTTAGTGATCACGTTTACTATTACATATGTTTAATACTTCACACAATTTAAATAAAAAAGCTGAGATTTCAGTTATTTTTGTTGATAATAATTTTAAATTTAAAAATCAACTAAATTTTTTTTCGAAAAATGAATTAAAACAGATTAATTTGTTTAAAAATGATTTTGATAAATCTAATCTTTTAAAATTAGATTTGCTTGAGAACAACAAAAAACACAAAATTGTTATTTATAAAATTAAAGATGATTTAAAAGAATACGATTATCAAAAAGCAGGAGGCTTGGTGTATGCCGAAATTTCAAAATTTAAGAGCGCAAATATACTGTTTGATACTGATTTAAGTATTAAGAATAATAAATATAAATTTTTCTCAAATTTTTTACTTGGTTTACTGTCTAGGAGTTATAATTTTAAAAATTATAAATTAAAAAAAGATAATCAAAAAAATATTTTGCAATTTTTATCAATATTATCATCTGATAAAGCAAATCTTCATAAATCATTTAATCATGCAAAAAATATTTATTCTGGAATAGAAGAAACAAGAAATTTAGTTACCTTACCTGCTAATATTTTAAATCCTAAAAAATTTGTGGATGAAATTTTTAAGTTAAAAAAAATTGGTATCTCAGTAGAAATTTTAAATGAAAAAAAAATGAAATCTCTTGGTATGAATGCGATACTAGGAGTTGGACAAGGCAGCTCAAATGAATCTTATATTGCCATAATGAAATGGAATGGAAATAAGTCTTCAAAAGAAAAACCTTTGGCATTTGTTGGAAAGGGTGTCTGTTTTGATACAGGAGGTATTTCATTAAAACCAGCTAGTCATATGGAAGATATGAAGTATGACATGGGAGGAGCTGGTACAGTAACTGGATTAATGAAAGTTTTGGCTCTTAGAAAAGCAAAAGTGAATGCAGTCGGTGTTGTTGGGTTAGTGGAAAATATGGCGGATGGTAATGCACAAAGACCAGGAGATGTTGTAATTAGCTATTCAGGTCAATCAATAGAAGTTTTAAACACAGACGCTGAAGGTAGGTTAGTTTTGGCTGATGCGATTGCTTATACGGAAGATAGATTTAAACCCAAGTTTATTATTAACCTGGCCACGTTAACTGGAGCAATCGTTGTTTCTTTAGGAAATGAATATGCAGGTTTATTTTCTAATGATGACAATCTTGCTAAACAAATTCACGAAACAAGTCTTAAAGATAATGAAAAAGCTTGGAGATTTCCTTTGCACAAAAATTACGATAAGTTAATGGATTCAAAAATAGCAGATTTGCAAAATATTAATTACTCAGGTGGCGCAGGATCAATAACAGCTGCACAATTCTTGCAACGCTTTATTAGAAATAAAACGCCGTGGGCTCATCTTGATATAGCTGGTATGGCATGGACAAAAAAAGATACTGAAGTGATCCCAGAAGGCGCAACAGGTTATGGCGTTAAATTATTAAACAGACTAGTAGAGGAGCATTACGAGAAATAAATATGGAACAAACTTTATCATTAATAAAACCAGATGCTGTTGAAAGAAATTTAATTGGTAAAATAGTTAATATTTTTGAAGAAAATAATTTAGTTATAAAAAAAATAAAAAAAATTCATATAGATATTAAATTAGCAGAAAAATTTTACGAAATGCATTCTGCAAGACCATTTTTTAAGGATCTATGTACTTTTATAAGCTCTGGACCATTGGTTGCCATAGTTTTAGAGGGTAAGGACGCAATTGCAAAAAATAGAGAATTAATGGGTGCCACAAATCCAGCTGAAGCTAAAGAGGGCACAATAAGAAAATTATATGCGATTTCGATAGATAAAAATTCTGTGCACGGATCAGATTCGCTGGAAAGTGCAAAAAGAGAAATAGAACTTTTTTTTAATAAAGATTAACAAATCTTATTCAGAGCTAATGGGTAGATTAGATGCTCAGCTCGTAAAACTTTTCTTGATAAACTTTTTGGAGTTTCATTTTTAGTAATTTTTACTTTTTTTTGTAAAATAATTTTTCCACTATCTAATTTTGGTGTTACAAAATGTACTGTACAACCAGAAAACTTTTCTTTTTTGTTTATAGCTCTTTCATGAGTATTTAACCCTTTAAATTTAGGTAGCAGAGACGGGTGTATATTAATAACAGGAACGTTTATGTTTTTTATAAATTCTTTGCTTAGAATTTTCATGAATCCAGCAAGACACAAAATATCAATTTTGTGTCTTGAAATTTCAAGTAAAGCCATTTTTTCAAAAGCGCTCATTTTTTTTTCAATACAAATTGTTTTAATTTTTTTTTTTTTTGAAAACAAAATACCCTTTGCATTTTTTTTGTTTGAAATAACTAAACTAATAACAAACTTGGATTTTAATGTAGTTGAAAATTTATGAAGATTTTTTAAGTTAGAACCCCTCCCAGAAATAAACACTGCTACCTTTTTTTTAAAAATTAGCATTTCCTATAAATTCAATTTTGGACGAACCTTTGTTTACAACTTCACCAATAATATATGGTTTAAACTTAGAAGAAAATATCTTAGAAATTTTTGTAACATTTTGTTTTTTAGCAAAAAGAACAAACCCTACACCGCAATTAAACGTTCTTAGCATTTCGTAGTCATCAACACCATTTTTGCTGATCCATTTAAAGATATTTAGTATTTTTATTTTATTTAGGTCTATTTTTGCAGTTACTTGTTTTGGCAATACTCTTGGGATATTTTCTATAAGACCACCCCCTGTAATATTGCAACAACCATTTATAAGATTTTTTTTGATAAGTTTATTAATTTCTTGCACATATATCTTAGTAGGAGTTATAAGAGTATTATAAATTTCTTTATTTTTTTTATTATAAGCAATTTTTTTTTCTTTTAGAATTTTTCTAACTAAAGAAAATCCATTTGAGTGAATCCCAGAGGAAGGAATAGAAATAATAACATCTCCTTTTTTTATTTTCTGTCCACTTAAAATTTTATTTTTATCAACTACACCAACAGAAAATCCAGCAAGATCAAATCCTTCCTTTGTATAGACACCAGGCATTTCAGCAGTCTCACCTCCAGCTAAATAACATTTTGCTATTTCGCAACCTTTTGCGATGCCTTTTAGTATATCTTTGTATTTTGAAGGTATTACTTTACCAATTGCTATATAATCTAAAAAAAACAAAGGTTTTGCTCCCTGAACTACCAAGTCATTAACGCACATAGCGACCAAATCTATCCCTATTGTTTGGAATTTGTTCATTGTATTAGCCAATTCAAGTTTAGTTCCCACACCATCCGTGGAAGATACGAGAACTGGATTTTTGATTTTGTATTGTGATAAATCAAATAAAGACCCAAAACCACCAATATTTCTAAAAGATTTAACTTTGCTACCTTTTATTTTAGTTTTATTTGATAAATTAGAAATATATTTTACAAGATTATTTGTGGTAGTTATGTCTACGCCACTTTTTTTATAAGTAAATTTTTTTTTTGGCACTTAGAAATATGGTTACAAAGTTTTATTTAAACGAATATAGTAAAAAAATAAAAAAAGTTACTCTTTTCTTATTATTTTTTAACGTATCAACATACTCTTATAGCGATGTTTTCAGAGTTGAAAATGTAATTATTCAACAAAAATTTAATAGTTCTAAAGATTTTAGAGAAGATTTAATTAATAAAGCAATCGTTACTTCGTTTGAGAAGTTAAGCAAAAGAATAATGGTTGAACAAGAGTTTTGGAAGATCAAAAACATCGAATCAGGTAAGATTGCAGAGATGGTCAGCAATGTAAGCATTGTAGATGAGAGAATGATTTCAAGTAGTTACCAAATGATTTTTTCAATTTTTTTTGATGACAGGAAAGTTAAAAGTTTTTTTAATCAAAAAGGTATAATTTATACAGAGTCTATTAGTCGTCCCATTTTAACTTTTCCAGTGATAAAATCACAAAATTCTGTGAATCTTTGGAATGATAATTTTTTTATTAATAATTGGAATAATTCCCTAGTGCAAAATTATTTAGTTGAATTTATGTTACCTGAAGGAGACTTGACTGATCAAAAAAATGTTACACTGACTGTAGAAATAAATTCAATTGATATATCAAAAGTTTTGAAAAAATATGGTTTGAATAATTCTTTAGTTGTTTTAATAAATTTAGATTCTGAAAATGAAAATATAGCTTATAAATTAAATTTAGAAAATACTCATTATTTTAAAAAATTTAGTAAAAAAATTCCTAGTGATAATTCAGAGAAAATTTTGGTAGAAATTATAGATGAAATAAAAAATTCTGTAGAAAATACCTGGAAAAATAAAAATACTATATTTTCAGGATCCTCTCTGTCATTAGAATTTGTTTTTGCAAATAAAAATTTAAAAAATTTAAACAAACTAAGAAATACACTAGCGAGCACGAATTCGATTAAAGAAATCAAAAATTTAGAAATTTCTTCTAATATGCACAAAGGAAAAATATATTTTATTGGGACAATCGATAGTCTCCAGAGAAATTTAAAAGAACAAAATATCACTTTAAAAGAAAGTTTTAATACTTGGGTTATTACTATTGATGAATGAACAACAAATTTTTGACTTAAGTATAGAAGAGCATTATTTTGAAGACGATTTTTGTATATCTCAAAGTAATCAGCAAATTTATGAGTATTTATTTAAATGGCCCTCATGGGATAGTAGTATTGTTAATGTAAATGGGCCAAAAAAATCTGGAAAAACCTTTCTGCTAAACATTTTTGCAAAAAAAAACTCATTTCTTAAAATTGTATCGAAAGATATATCAAAAGATAAAATTGAGACTATTATTTCCCAAAAAAAATTAATAATCGAAGATATTGATCAACATGTTAATGAAGAGTTAGTTTTTCTAATATATAATGATTTTAAAATAAATAATAAATATTTAGTATTTTCCTCAATTCAAGACACTTCCAATATTAAATTTGATTTAAAAGATTTATCTTCAAGATTTAAATCAATTTTAAATATTAAAATTTCCAATCCTTCTGATAATTTACTTTATTCAATATTATTAAAAGAACTCTCATCAAGACAAATTGTTATAAAAAAGGAATTATTAAATTATATTATTAATAGAATAGAAAGAAGTTATGAATCTATAAATAAATTTGTTATTAAAATAGATAAAGAAAGTTTAGTAAATAAAAAAAAAATTGATATGAAATTAATTAATAAAGTTTTGTCAAACTAGTTAATTATTAAATTATTCTTGCTTATTGATATTGATATTTTATTATTAATTAATTTGTCAGTAATTTTATAAAATATTTTTTCTCTCCAAACACTTTTCTTCTTAATATTATTCTCCAAGTACATTTTGATGTCATTTTTATTTGAAATTAGCTGTTCAGAAATAGATCTTTTTACAGAAATTTCGGACTTTATTACATTGATCAATCTAATAATATTTTCATTAATGATAGTTTTTTTTTCTTTTATTATTTTAATTTGTTGAAAATTTTTTATTAAAACTTTTTTTTCTAATTCAGTTAAGTTTTTATTATTTTTAATACAATTATATTCCTTTTTTTTTATAATATTTGATATTAGTTCGTCCTTAAAAATCCAATTTTTAGGAAGATTTTTTTTCCGCGCAATATCATCTCTTATAGTAAGTAAATTTTGAAATTTTTTATTGTGTATAGTTTCGTTATTTATTTTTTTTCTTATTCCACTACTGCTAATAATTTTATTCGATGTATTAAGAGATTTCATCTCTTCGTTAAAAAATAGCAAATTTTGATTTACTTTTAAAATTTTATTAAAATGACGATAGATTCCTGGTAAATATCTGACATCATTTTTTAAATATTCTATAACTTTTTTTGTTACAGGTCTTTTTAGCCAGTCAATATTTTGTAATTTTTTATCAATGATGATTTTATAAATTTTAAGAACTGTATTTGCATATGAAATAGGTTGCTCATAACCACAAAATTGAGCTGCTATTTGAGTATCAAATAATGGATATGCATCCATCTTTAGATTTTTAAATATTTCCAAATCTTGCTGTGACCCGTGAATTACTTTTAATATTTTTTTGTTTGTAATTATTTTTGTTAAAATTTTTATGTCAATTCCTGATAATGCATCTATTATCCAAAATTTATTGCCATCATGTATTGTCACATAAGATAATTTTGAATAGTAAGTATTTCTTCTGTCAAATTCTGTATCGATAAATAAAATTTTCTTTTTTGCCCACAATTTGCAAAAATTTTCAAGATTTTCGTTTGTCTTTATAATCACTATTTTTAATTTATTGTTATTTTTATTTATTAAATGTATTTAATTTTCGGAAGTACATAATGAATATTTACAGAACACACAATTGCAATGAGCTCGCAGCTCAAAATAATGATGAAAAAGTAGTTTTATCTGGTTGGATTCATAAAAAAAGAGATCACGGTAATTTATTATTTATTGATTTAAGGGATAATTACGGCATTACACAATGCGTGGTTCAAAAGGATAATACATCTTTCGAAGTATTGGAAAAACTTAGATTAGAAACGGTTGTAAGAATTACTGGCGATTGTGTTAAACGCTCTTCTGACGCAATCAATTTGGAATTAACAACAGGAGAAATTGAAGTTGTAATCAACAATGTTGATATACTAGGAGCATGCAACGAGCTACCAATGCCTGTATTTAGTGATCAGGAATATTCTGAAGATATTAGATTAAAATATAGGTTTTTAGATTTAAGAAGAAAAAAAATTCACCAAAATATTATTCTAAGATCCAAAGTAATTTCTTTTATACGTGACTTGATGAGAGAGCAGGGATTTCTTGAATTTCAAACGCCAATTTTAACGGCTTCTAGCCCAGAAGGTGCTAGAGATTTTTTAGTACCAAGTAGATTAAATCCTGGAAAATTTTACGCACTACCTCAAGCACCACAGCAATTCAAACAATTAATTATGATGGCTGGTTTTGATAAGTATTTTCAAATAGCTCCTTGTTTTAGAGACGAGGATGCTAGAGCTGATAGAAGTCCAGGAGAGTTTTATCAACTTGATATTGAAATGTCTTTTGTAGAACAAAATGATATTTTTATAATTTTAGAGAAATTAATGGTAGATGTTTTTTCAAAATTTTCTAATAAAAAAATCCTAAACAAAACTTTTCCAAGAATTACCTACGATGATGCATTACTTAAATATGGTAGCGATAAGCCAGACCTTAGAAACCCTCTGTTAATTTTTGATGCAACTGATTTGTTTTTAAGTGATGAAGTTAAATTTGATATTTTTAAAAAATTAATTAAATCAGGATCCATTGTTAGAGCTATTAAAACGAAAAACACAATTGACAAACCTAGAAGTTTTTTTGATAATATTGATAAATGGGCTAAAGAGCAGGGTGCTTCTGGTTTGGCATATTTAACTATTGAAAAAAATAATAACATTATTTCAGCCAGAGGACCCGTTGGAAAACTATTCTCAGAAGTTGCTTTAAAACAATTAATAAATAATTGCGAAGTTGAAGTTGGTGATAGTGTCTTTTTTGCTTGCGGTATTAAATCTGAAGTTGAGAAACTCGCTGCTCTGGCTAGAGATAAAATTGGAAAAGAACTTAATCTTATTGATGAAAATATTTTTGCATTTTGCTGGGTGGTCGACTACCCCATGTTTCAAATCGATGCACTTACTAAAAAAATTGAGTTTAGTCATAATCCATTCTCAATGCCCCAAGGAAAATTGGAAGATATTGATTTTAACAACCCTTTAAATATTAAAGCTTATCAGTATGACATAGTTTGTAATGGAATTGAGTTATCCTCTGGAGCAATAAGAAACCATGTACCCGAATTAATGTATAAATTATTCGCAATAGCAGGTTATTCAAAAGACCATGTAGATGATAAATTTAGTGGAATGATTAATGCATTATCATATGGAGCTCCCCCTCATGGCGGAATAGCTCCAGGAATCGATAGAATAGTAATGTTGTTAGCAAATGAAAAAAATATTAGAGAAGTGACAATGTTTCCATTGAATCAAAGCGCTCAAGATTTGATGATGAATGCACCTAGTGAAGTTTCCGACAAACAGTTGAAAGAATTAAATTTAAAATTAGTTAAATAAAGTATTAAACTGCATTTTTGCTTTTAATATTCAATCGAACATTTGTTAGATCGATAAGCTTTTCTTTATATTGATTTCTTACAAATCCCTTACTTGTTATATTTTTTAAAACGTCTAAAAATTGACTTTGCTCTAGATTTTCTGCGACAGACTCTTGTCCAGCTCTTTTAATTGAAGGGGTATGAGCTAAATCTTCTCTATTTAGGTAAGAAATAGCCAACTCTCTAAAAATATAATCTAATATAGAAGAAGCACTGAGGATTCTATCATTTCCAGAAATTTTTCCTGAAGGTTCAAATTTTGTTTCGATAAAAGCATCCACAAACTCTTCAAGAGGAACTCCATATTGCAACCCTAGTGATATGGCAATTGCAAAATTGTTCATAAGAGCTTTAACTAATTCACCTTCTTTATTTGTATCAATAAAAATTTCACCAACTTTACCATCATCGTACTCTCCAATGTGAAGATATACTTTGTGATCACCAATAGTAGCTTTTTGGATATAGCCCTTTCTTCTATCAGGCATTTTTTTTCTGCCAGAATAAAATTTTGAATCTCTTAAAGAAGTGTTTTCTTTAATATTATTTTGCTCAGCAACTTTTGTAGAAGACTGAATTAATTCTTGTAATATTTCTTCTTTTTCCGAAGTATTTTGTTTTTTACTTCCAAGCTCATTTTTTAAATCAGATATGGCTCTAGTTTTTCGTTTATTAAACTTTATATCTATAAGATCAAATTTCCCATCTTTTCTTGTTTCGAGGTCTTTTAGACTTTGGTTTGTAACTTCATCTAGTTGGTGAGTAATCTTGAATAAACAGGTGTAAAAACTTTCAGCTAGGTATTTGCTCATAATAATCTTAAATAAGAATCAAATTGAATTTTTAATGTTTTAATTTACATTCAAAGATAAGTCTAATAAATAAAAGACAACTCAAGCTTGAATATGTTTATAAATTTTTTAAAATCAATTTTTACTTGGTGGAATACTCAAACTCTAGGTACTTTTTTATTTACTAGTTTTTTCGGAAAAATGGTTGGAATCGACCAGTTTGGAAATAAGTATTATAAAAATTCAGATGATTCTAAAAGATGGGTCATTTACAACGGTGAAGTTGAGTCTTCTCGTATCCCTCCGGAATGGCACCTCTGGATTCATAAAACTTCAATTACGACACCAGATCAAATAAAATTCACTAATCATGACTGGATTAAAAACCATCACGAAAACTATACAGGATCTAAATTAGCCCACAATCCTTCAAAAAATTTAAAATCTAAAGATAAGGGCTATAAAAAATGGAATCCAGAGTCTTAGTTTTTCTTCTTTTTTTACTTTTGCCATCGAAGCTTTTAGCAGTGCAAGAGAATATATTGATTTTTAACACTAATAAAAATTATGCAAATGTTGTGATTTTGGATAAAATTACTTCAAAAAAAACTAGTCATTTAATTAAAATTGACACATCTTACAAAGTACCTTCTTTAGAAATTTTAGTTAAAAGGTGCGTCCTTGATAATAGTAAAGGGACTCTAGAACTTATGGCTTATTTGCAAGTTCAAGATTCTTCAACGCAAATACAAAATAAAGACAAAGTATTTATTTTCAATGGGTGGATGTTTTCAAAGCATCCTTCAATAAATTCATTTGAGCATCCAAATTACGATATATGGGTTGAAAGCTGCTACTAATTTAAAATATTAGATTTAGCTAGCCAATTTGTATCATAATTAGAATTTAAAAAATCATCATGTCTAAGAATTTTTTTATGTAGACCGATCGTAGTATCAACACCAGTGATCACAAATTCATCTAGTGCTCGCTTTAGTCTGGTTACTGCAGAATTTCTGTCTTTACCATAACAGATCAATTTCGCTATCAAACTATCATAATATGGCTGAACTCTAGAACCTTGAAAAATACAGCCATCCACTCTCGTTCCGGGACCTGAGGGTTGGTGATAAATATTAACTGTTCCTGAGCTTGGTTGAAAATTTTTGAGGTAGTTTTCAGCATTAATTCTACATTCTATTGCATGTCCAGTAAACTTAATGTCTTCTTGCTTTAAATCTAACTTTCCTGTTGAAGCAATTTCAATTTGTCTTTTAACTATATCTATCCCCGTAATAGCTTCAGTGACTGGATGCTCGACTTGCAATCTTGTATTCATTTCTAAAAAGAAAAATTCTCCATCCTGATAAATAAACTCTAGAGTTCCGGCTCCTTCGTAACCAAGTTTTGAAATGCTATTCACGCATGTTGATAGTAAATATTGTCTTTGTTCTTCATTTAAAACCGGACTAGGGGACTCTTCTATTACTTTTTGATGTCTTCTTTGTATTGTGCAATCTCTTTCTCCTAAATGCACTGTATTATTTTTTCCATCTGAAAGTATCTGAACTTCAATATGTCTTGGATTTTTAAAATATTTTTCAATAAATACTTCATCGTTCCCAAAAAATTTTTTTGCTTCATTTTTAGCCATCTGAAGGTTTTTTAAAAGATCATCTTCTTTATCAACAATTTTCATACCTTTTCCACCACCACCTCCAGCTGCTTTAATTAAAACAGGGTAACCAATTTCACCTGCTATTTTTTTTGCATCTTCAATTTCAGAAACTCCTTTTTCAGATCCCTGAATAGTAGGTAAGCCTAATTCTTTTGCTATTTTTTTTGCTTCAATTTTGTCTCCCATTTTCCTTATCAGTTCAGAACTTGGTCCAATAAATTTTATTTTATGATCTTCTAAAATTTTAACAAAAATATAGTTTTCTGATAAAAATCCATAACCAGGGTGAATTGCATCAGAGCCAGATATTTCAAAAGCTGAAATTAGCGAAGGGATATTTAAATAACTATCCTGAGCTTTGTGTGGTCCTATGCAAATACTCTCGTCGGCTAGCTGAACGTGCATAGCTTCCTGATCAACATTAGAATGTACAGCAACTGTTTTTATATCTAATTCTTTGCAAGCTCTAATTATTCTTACTGCCACCTCACCTCTATTGGCAATTAATATCTTTTTAATCATTAATTATTTTATTTTTGCGAGTATTTGATCGTACTCAATAGCTTCTCCATCAGAAACTGAAAGTTCTATAATTTCGCCATCAACAGAAGCTTGAATATGGTTCATGGTCTTCATTGCTTCAATAATTAAAATTGTTTCACCTTTTTTTACTTTTTTACCAATAGAAGTGAATGGTTTAGCACCTGGTTCTGGAGATAGGTAAACGGTTCCAACCATAGGACTTTTTATAAGTTGTACCGAAGGATCTATTTCAACTTTTTTTTCATTAGCTATGGTTGGAGAAGAATTGACTACAGAAACTTGATTGGATGTTTTGCTGACTTTAATAGTCGTAACTCCATTTGAATAACTAATCTCTGCTAAATTAAACTCATCGAGATTTTCCGAAAGTTCTTTAATTAATTTTTTATCTATTTTCATTTTTAATAATATTTTCTATTGCATCAACTGCTAAAATATAACTATTTAATCCAAACCCGCAAATAATTCCATGTACAGATTTGCTAATCATTGATTTATGACGAAATTCTTCTCTGGCAAAAATATTTGAAATATGAATTTCAATTTTTGGAATATTTAGGGTATTTAGAGCATCAAGTATCGCTACGGATGTATGTGTAAATGCTGCAGCGTTTATAATAAGACCCTGAGCATTATCTTCTATTTCTTGAATTTTATTAACTATTTCTCCTTCGATATTTGATTGACAAAAATCAACAGAAATATTTTTTTTTTGAGAGTGTTTTTCAACCTCTTTTTGAATCTGTTCAAGAGTAATATGTCCGTATATGTCAGGCTCTCTTTTGCCTAATAGATTTAAATTTGGACCATTGATAATTTGTATTTTTAAGGCCATATAACTTCTGAGAGTAATTATAGCAAAAATGATAGAAATACAATTAAATGGTCAAATCCACAAATTGGAAACAAGCTTGAGCATTGAGCAATTATTAAACAAGCTTTTAATCGATAAAAAAAAAGTTGCTGTGGAATTAAATAAAAGCGTTGTTCCAAAACAAAAATATTCTAGTATCAAAATTACAAATGAGGATGTGGTTGAAATTGTAACTTTTATTGGAGGTGGTTAATTCATGGATGTTTTTAAAATTGGAAATAGAATTTTTAAATCTAGATTAATAGTTGGAACTGGAAAGTATAAGAATCTTCAAGAAACTGCTGACGCTGTAAAAGCTTCCGGAGCAAACTTGGTTACTGTTGCAGTTAGAAGAGTAAATATCATTGATACTAAAGAACCATTATTAATGGATTTTATTGATCCAACAAAAATTACTTACCTACCAAATACAGCTGGATGTTTTACTTCCGAAGATGCATTGAGAACTTTGCGATTAGCAAAGGAGAGTGGAGGCTGGAATTTAGTAAAGTTAGAGGTTTTGGGAGACGAAAAAACTTTATATCCAAATATGCAAGAAACAATAAAAGCAGCAAAAATTTTAGTAGATGAGGGTTTCGAGGTTATGGTGTATTGTTCAGATGATCCCATAGCTTGTAAAATTTTAGAGAAGATAGGAGTGGTTGCTGTAATGCCACTCGGTTCTTTAATTGGATCGGGGCAGGGCATACCCAATAAGTTAAATATAGAAATTATAAAAAAACAATCCAATATTCCTGTTATTGTAGATGCTGGAATTGGAACCGCATCAGATGCGGTTATTGCCATGGAATTAGGTTGTGATGCAGTGCTTGTTAATTCAGCAATTGCAAAAGCCAAAAAACCGATAATGATGGCAGAGTCTATGAAAAATGCAGTTATTGCAGGTAGGCAATCCTATCTATCTGGTCGAATGGATAAAACAAATATTGCCTCAGCATCATCACCAATTAATGGCAAAATAAATAATTAAGCAACTTCTTTACTTCCGTCATCCTCTTTTTTAAATTTTTTTTTGAAAAATTTTCTCTTTTTGTGAAAAAACTTTTTTTTATGTAATATTTTTTTTTCAGTTTCAACTTCTATAGATTCTTCGTTTTTATCGATTGTTTTTGAGTATCTATTATTGTCTTCTAGGATGGTTTCCTGTTCATTTAGTATTTTTTCAATTTCCTCTTTTTTTTGGTTTTTGAAAACAATTAGATAATCCTCAGATAGAAAATCAGGATTAATTTGAAATTTAATTTGAAATTTAAATTTCTTTTCAAAAAAGCTTACTTCATCTTGCATGTTAGACTTTATGTAATCTATAATTTTCTTAGGTAGTTCTGCGTTAACAGTTTTAACCTTAGGTAGAGAAAATACTTTTTCCTCAATTAATTTTAATATTTTTTGTGAAAAAGATTCTACACTTAATATAGTTTTCCATTGAATAGAGCTCTCTCTTAACCTTTGTCTTGTCATTTCTAAAAGGCCAAAATTACTTATTTTACCAACTTGAACTCTAGCTTTATCGCTACGCAAAGCCTCTTTTAATTTTTTCTCTATTAATCTACGATTGGAATAATTTTCCATATCAATAAAATCAATAACAATAAGACCCGCAAGGTCTCTTAGCTTAGCTTGTCTCGCAATTTCTATTGCCGCTTCAACATTTGTTGTTAAAGCAGTTTTTTCAATATTTCTTTCTTTTGTAGATTTTCCTGAATTTATATCGATAGCAACTAAGGCTTCTGTAGGATGAATGATTAGATAGCCTCCTGATTTTAAAGTAATTCTTGGTTCAAATATTTCATTCAAATATTTTTCTATTCCCTTAGAGTGAAATAATGGAACTTTTCCTTTATGTTTTTTTATTTTTTTTACTTGTTCCTTTGCAATAATTTCTGCATATTTTTTTGCCTTATCATACCCACTATCTCCATCTACAATAACTTCAATGATTTCACTGCTAAAAAAATCTCTTATAGTCCTGTATATTACATCTCCCTCTTCGTGTATTAGAGCTGGAGCATTCGAACTTATTGTTTTTTGTTTTATCTCTTCCCATATTTGAATCAATATATCTAAATCATTTTTGATTTCATTCTGCGTTTTTTTTGCACCTGCCGTTCTGACAATCAAGCCCATAGTTTCAGGTATTTCTAACTCATTAATAATTTCTCTAATATTTTTTCTGTCCTGTGAGTTAAATATTTTTTTAGAAATTCCACCACCTTTGGCAGTATTGGGCATTAAGACTATATATTTACCAGCTAATGATAAGAATGTAGTTAATGCAGCTCCTTTTTTTCCTCTTTCTTCTTTTACGATTTGAATAAGTATAACCTGACCTGGTTTAATTACTTCTTGAATTCTATAGCGCTTAAATTTTCGTCTGGATCTAATATCGTTTATTTTCTTTTCGTATTCTGATTCAGAATTTAAAAATTCATCGGCAACTATTGAATCATTTTGCTGTTCATTAATTACAGAATCTTCGTTGGAAAAATTATCTTGATTTTCACCTTCATTTATTTCATTATCAATATCGTTTATTTTTATTACCTGCTCTCCGTTTTCATCTGCGTCATACTCTTCTGGATTTTCAGGCGGGGCAAGGTCTTTAGTTTCTTCTATCAATTGTTTTCTGACCTCTTTCTCTTCTTTTAAAATAGCTTCTTTATCAGAGATGGGGATTTGGTAATACTGAGTTTGAATATCGTTAAAGGCTAGAAAACCATGACGATTATTTCCAAAATCTACAAACGCGGCTTGTAAAGAGGGTTCTATTCTGCTTACTCTTCCTAAATATATATTGCCTTTAAGTTGTTTTTTTTCCTCATTTTCGTATTCATACTCTTCAACTCCATGAATGGATTTGATAGCAACTCGTGTTTGCTTCTGTTGAGAAGCATCGATAAGAATCTCTTTTTCCATATTTGTAATTTCCAGTTTGTGTTATTTAAATTAATATTCATAAAAACTTTTAAAGCTTCAATGTTATTATAATATTGTATTAGATGTGTTTTTGAAAGAAATAAGATCTGGTAGTGTAAATATATCAAAAAAAAGACAATTTTTAATGATTTAAAGCAATATGGGAAATTTACTAAAATCAATAGGTCTTGTGGTTCTATTTTTTTCTTTTACCGCTTTTTTAGTGATTTTTTTAGCCCTTTGGTATTTTTCAAGCGATCTTCCAAATTATCGTTTTTTAGAAAATTATAAACCACCAGTATCTACCAAAGTTTATAATAATAATGGGGAAATTTCAGCTGATTTTGCAATTCAAAAAAGAACTTTTATTAGTATCAATACAATACCTCCTTTTGTCATAAATGCTTTTTTGTCCGCAGAAGATAAAAATTTTTTTGAACACCCTGGAATTGATGCTCGAGGAATTATTAGAGCTGTATTTAAAAATATTAAAAATGTTGCGACCGGACAAAGATTAGAGGGTGCATCTACTATCACGCAGCAAGTAGCTAAAAATTTTTTACTGACATCTGAGGTTTCTTTATCTCGTAAAATTAAAGAGGCAATTTTGGCTTTTAGAATTGAAAAGTATTTAAGCAAAAATAGAATTTTAGAGCTTTATTTAAATGAAATTTTTTTAGGGGAGCGATCATATGGAATCGCTTCTGCTAGTATGACATATTTTGATAAGTCATTAAAAGAATTGAGTATTTCTGAAGCTGCGTTATTAGCAACTATGCCCAAAGCGCCAAGTTCATATAACCCATATAGAAGTTTAAGCGCAGCTATTAAAAGAAAAGACTGGGTCTTGGAACGAATGTTTGAAAATAATTTTTTAAGTAAAAATGAGTATGCACTTGCAATAAAAGAAGAGATTGTTTTGAAAAAAAGAATATTAGATTTTTACAAAGAATCTCTTTTTTTTACGGAAGAAGTTAGAAGATTTCTTTTTGACAAATATGGTGAAGATATTCTTTACAAGGGTGGTTTGTATGTAAAAACTTCTTTAGATAATGAGCTTCAAAGAATTGCAACTAATGCTCTTAGAAAAAATTTAGAACTGTATGATAGAAGGCACGGATGGAGGGGACCTGTAAAAAATATTAAAAACACAAATGAATGGAAATTAAATCTAAACGCTATTAAATTTGATGAGATTAATAACTGGAAATTAGCATTAGTTAAAAATGTTAATTCTAATTATGCTGAAATAGAAACTTCAGAAAGCAATAAAACTGTCCAACTTCAGTTGGAAGATTTAAAATGGGCTAGAAAATTTATAAATTCTGACAGCCTTGGACCTGCGATCAGCGATGTAAATCAAGTTTTGCAAATTAATGACTTAATATGGGTTGAACAGAGTGAGGATAATAAAAAATGGTATCTAAGACAAATGCCAGAAGTTAATGGAGCTGTAGTAATTCTTAATCCATGGAATGGAAGAATTTATTCTATGGTAGGAGGGTATAGTTTTGATTTGAGTCAGTTCAATAGATCTAGCCAAGCTATGAGACAACCAGGCTCAGCATTAAAGCCCTTTGTGTACGCTTCAGCTCTAGACAATGGTTATCAACCAAACACAATTTTATTAGATGCTCCTTATGTAAGTGAACAGCCAAAAGATTTAGGAAAATGGAAACCAGACAATTATGGTAATAAATTTTATGGTAAAAATACATTACGTTCAGGAGTTGAGCAGTCACGAAATTTAATGACTGTTAGACTTGCAGAAGCAGTTGGAAATGAAAAAATTTTAGATCTTGCCAAAAAAACAAAAATTTACCAAAACCCTCAAAACCTCCTTTCATTCGCTTTAGGGGCCGGAGAAACAACATTACTTAACTTATCTAGCGCTTACAGCGTATTTACTAATGGTGGTAAAACTATCGAAACTTCTTTGGTTGATTTAATCCAAGACCAAAATGGAAAAATTATTTATCAAAAAAAGAATTATCAGTGTGAAGGTTGTAACGAAATTTCACAAGAACTTGAAAATTATCCAAAAATTACAAGTAACGAAAATGCAGTTTTGACAGAAGCAACTGCGTATCAAATGGTTTCAATTCTTGAAGGAGTTATTGACAGAGGAACAGGTAAGCAAATGAATAATATAAAAATTCCATTAGCAGGAAAAACTGGAACAACAAATAATAATTTGGATGCATGGTTTATTGGATTCACGCCTGACTTAATCATTGGTGTATATGTTGGATTTGATGAGCCTAAAACTTTAGGTAAATCTGAAACCGGAGCAAAAGCAGCCTTGCCAGTTTTTCAAGATATTGTTCAAAATTTACCAAAAAAAGGAATGTCTTCTTTTTTTAAAATACCCCCAAGCGTTAACCTTGTTAATGTTAATATAGCGGATGGCTTATCTTCAAAAACCTCAAATACAAATGTAATTTTAGAAAGTTTTAAGATAGATGAGTTTCCTCAAGATAAATATATAGATTTAGAGAAAAAATTAAGTACAGTTTATTAGCAATGTTTGAGCAAAAAAAAATAATTATCAACTTAGAAAAAATAATATCAAAGATATGGAGTTATCTTTGACAAAATTCAGTGTTTAAAAAAACTAGAAGATATTGAAAAACAAATAAATCTTCCTAATTTTTGGAATGATAACAACAAAGCCCAGCTAGTTATAAAAGAAAAAAAACATTTAGAAAAAATTTTAAATGATTACAAGTCTTATAAAGACGAATTAAATAACATAAAAGAATTGCTTGATTTTAATTCAAAAGAGAATGACGAAAGTTTAAACTCTGATATTCAATCAAGCCTTTCAATACTTGAGTCTAATATAAAAAAAATTGAGTTATTTTGTTTTTTGTCCAAAAAAAATGATGAGTTAGATGTGTACATTGAATTTCATGCCGGTGCCGGAGGAACAGAAAGTCAAGATTGGGCCGAGATGTTAAGAAACATGTATATAAAGTGGGCTGAAAAAAAATCTTTTCAGTGCCAGTTGATTAGTGAGACAAAAGGAGAGGAGGCCGGATTCAAATCATCAACTATTAAAATTGAAGGCAAATATGCCTATGGCTTCTTACGACACGAATCTGGAGTGCATCGTTTAGTTAGAATATCTCCATTCGATTCGAATAAAAGACGTCACACAAGTTTTTCTAGTGTTTGGGTATATCCTGTTATTAATGAAAATATTGATATTGTTATTAATGAAAAAGATTTAAGAATAGACACTTATAGATCAAGTGGAGCTGGAGGCCAGCATGTCAACACAACAGATAGTGCTGTAAGAATTACGCACCAACCAACTAATATAGTTGTACAGTGCCAAAATGAGAGATCGCAACACAAAAATAAAGAAACAGCAATGAATATGCTAAAAGCAAGATTGTATGAGCTTGAAATGCAAAAAAAAGAAGATGAAAACAAATCTTTAGAATCTGGCAAAAGTGAAATAGGCTGGGGGCACCAAATAAGATCGTATGTTTTACAACCTTATCAAATGGTAAAAGACAACAGAACAGGACTGGAAAGAAGTGATCCAGAAAAAGTACTGAATGGAGAACTTGAACCATTTTTAGAAGAAGCTCTACATAAATTATGAAATTAGTAAAATTTTTTTCATTTATTGTTGTTTTATTATTCGTTATTTTTTTATTTTTAATTAATGGATTTGAAACCACATCATTAAATAAAATTATTAAAGAACAAGTCGAGAATAAGATTTCAAATAGCCAAATAAATTTTAAAAATACAACAATTTCTCTAGGAGTAGAAACTTTTGGAGTTACGGTAAAATTAAATAGTCCAGAATTTTTGTATAAAAAAAATAAAATTGATATCAAAAGTATTAAAGCTAATATTGATTTGTGGTCGGCTTTGAAGAGGGAAAATAAAATAAATAATGTTTATTTAGAATTAGATAAAACAAAAATCTCTACAATTAATCTTTTGGTAAAGGATTTTGATACAAAATCTTATGCAGTTATTTTAAATAAATTTTTAGACGGAACTCTGGAAGGTTTTGTTAATATAGATTTTAAAAATATTGAAAATAGTAGATTTGAGGGAGTTGTAAAAAATTCTACTGTTCAACTATACGAAAATTTTCCTTACGCAACAATTAATAATGCAGAGTTAAAATATAAAAATAATATTTTAGAAATACAGCTTAATACAGGAAAGTTAGCTGATCTGGACATAAAGCAATCCAAAATAACTGTTGCAAGTAATAACTTATTAGATGAGCTGTCCATCAATACAAGAATTTTAATTAATGGAAAAATTGATTATTTAACCAAACTCAAAGAATTTAAAAATATTTCTGGCAACCTGATACCATCCGGCATTAACAATCTAAAAGGCGATTTAGACATCAATATTTTTTTAGACATACTTATTGATAAAGAATTAAATGTAAAAAAAATAAAAAGTGACAGTAAGATTAATACTAGTAACGGTAGTTTTGATTATTCGTTTGCACCTAATGAAGATAAAAATAAAATTATAATTTCAAATGTTAATACTAATTCAAATCTTATAGACAAGGACTTCAGCACCATTGGTGATTTTTTATTAAATGGGAAATTGGTTAAATTTTCTTTTAATAAAAAAATAGATTCAAAACTTTACCAAAGTAACTTTTCAGGCTCAATTGACACTGTAGATTTTAATACTTTTTTAAAAAATGAAGTAATTAATGGACAGATTGATTTCAATATTAGCTCAAACAACAAACAAGGTCGAAATATTATTAATGCTAAGTTGAATTTAGATAATGCCCTAGTTAAATTCGATGACATTAATTATAAAAAAGAGCCCAAATCAAAAGCAAGTTTAGATTTTACACTAGATAAAAAATCTGAAAATATAAATATCTTTAGTCAGCTGTCTTATGTGGCAAAAGACTCAAAGATAAATTTAGTTAATTTAATTTTAAATAAAAATAATGAAATTGAAAATTTTAAATCAATAAATATAGAAACACCAAAAAACTCAGTCTCTATTAACAAAAATAAGGATAATGTTTCTATAGTTGGAGATTCTTTAGATTTAACTAAGTTTATTCAATCCTTAACAGATTTTAGTGATGACTCTAATACAGTTTCTTCAAATTTTAACTCTAAACTAACTGCTAAAATTAAAAAAGTTTATATTGGTAAAGATGTAATTAATGAACTGGTTCTTTCTGCAAATTTAAAAAATGGTGAATATGAAAGTTTAAATGGATTTGGCTCATTTTCAAATACAGAAACAGCTTCTATAACGATAAATAAAAATAAAAAAAATAATATTGTAACTACTTTTGTATCCGATAGATCAGTCCCTTTTTTATCTGGACTTAATTTTGCAAAAGGATTTGGTAACGGTAAATTAAATTATATATCTGAGGAGGATCTGGCAGTTGATAAAACAAACACTAAAATTACATTAAGCAATTATTATGTGAAAGAAATGCCTATTCTTGCAAATTTACTTTCACTAACCTCTTTTACAGGAATAATTGATACACTTACGGGTAAAGGAGTTTTTTTTGACAAGTCGTACCTGGAATACGAAATTAAAAATAAAACTCTTACAATTATAGATGCTTACGGTACCGGAGATTCTCTTGGCTATACTTTGGAAGGAAAAATAAATCCTGATGGCTTTGTAAGTTTAGATGGAAATTTAGTTCCAGCTTACTTAGTTAATGACATTATTAGACAGGTTCCAGTTGTTGGTAAGATATTTACTGGTAAACAAGGAGATGGAATATTTGGAGCCAGTTTTAAAATTAAAGGACAACCAAATTCTTTGGAAACAACAGTTAACCCCATTCGAACCCTAACACCAAGATTCATTCAGCGCTTTTTTGATTTATTTAGAAGTAGTTCTAAATAACTTTAATTACAAAATGTTTTTTTTTACCAAAAGATATTTTGATTTGTTTATCAATGGCGTCTGTTAATGTAAGTAGCTTAGTATCGTTGGTTTCTATAACGTTGTTAATACGATAAGCTTTGTTAGATAGATTTCTTTTAAAATCCCCACCAGAAGATGCAAATTCTATATTCAGTAACAAATTTTTAAACAAAATTCCTTTTTCAATATCACTTTTTTTAATTTTTTTACTTGGTAACTCATCCCCAGTGGAACGAGACTCAAAGGTAGATTTAGAGGTAAGTTCTGCTTTTTTTGCTGCCTTCTTACCATGAAGTAATTTTGTTGCTTCATTAGCTAGTAATATTTTCAACTCATTTAATTTTGAGCCTGAATAATTTTCATATTGTTTAATGTTGTCAGTAGTGAGTTCTGTAAATAAATATAAATATTTAATTACATCACGATCATCAGTATTTCTCCAAAATTGCCAATAATCATAACTGCTTAATAATTCTTCATCTAACCAAACTGCACCTTTTTCTGTCTTGCCCATTTTTGTGCCTTGAGACGTTGTTATCAGTGGCGTGGTTAGTCCAACCACTTCTTCTTGCGCCTCCTTTTTAACTAGTTCAACTCCATTTATAATATTTCCCCATTGGTCAGAGCCACCAATTTGTAATAAACATCTATTTTTTTTAAACAATTCTAGGTAATCGTATGCTTGTAGAATCATATAATTAAATTCTAAAAAACTTAATGATTGTTCACGATCCAATCTAAGTTTCACACTATCAAAAGTTAACATTTTATTAATTGTAAAATATTTTCCAAAATCTCTTAAAAAATTAATATAATTTAATTTGGATAACCAATTTTTGTTATCAACATAAACAGGTTTATTTTTTACTTTTGAGTTTAAAAATTTTGCAAAAACATTTTTAATTTTCTTTATATTTTTTTGAATTTCTTTTTCTGAGAGTATTTTTCTTGATTCTTCTTTACCGGAGGGGTCACCAACTATGGTTGTGCCACCACCAAGCAATACGATAGGAGTGTGTCCATATTTTTGAAATAAACGAAGACACATTATTTGTATTAAGCTACCGACATGTAAGCTTGAAGCAGTACAATCAAAACCAATGTAGAAAGATATTTTTTTATTATCTAATAATTTTTCTAAGTATTTTTCATTTGTGCATTGAAAAAAGAAACCACGATTTTTAAATTCTGTTAATAGGTTTTTATTCATTTATAAGACTGTAATTATTAGATTATTATACAATATTAAACTATTTTAAAATATTATTTATGAGTCAAATTTATTCAAGTTTAGGAATGATGAGTGGTACATCATTTGATGGCGTAGATATTTCCATTATAGAAACTGATGGAAAAGACCGTGTGATATTAAAAAAAGATCTCTATTACCCTTATGATAAGCAAACAAAATTAAATATAAAGAATTTTAAAAATAGCTTATTAAACAAAAATGTTACTAATATATCAAAATCAAAATCATTTCTTGAATTAAGTAGAATTATTACTTTAATTCACGCACGTTCTGCAAAAAAAATTATAGAAAAATATAAAAAAAAAATAGACATAATTGGTTTTCATGGAGTTACAGTTTTGCATAAACCAGAAATGAAACAAACACTTCAGTTAGGAAATCCAGAACTATTAGCGAGTCTACTAAAAACAAATGTTATTTTTAATTTTAGACAAAAGGATTTAGACTTTGGAGGTCAGGGTGCACCGTTAATACCAATTTACCATAAGTACTTAGCAAATAAACTTAATAATAAAAAACCTTGCATGTTTATAAATATTGGAGGTATTTCAAATTTTACATTTATTAGTAAAAATAAAATATATGCGTCTGATATTGGTCCTGGTAACTGCTTATTAGATCAATGGATTTTTTTAAATACAGGAAAACATTTTGATGAAAATGGAAAAATATCAGAAAAAGGAAAGGTAGATTCTAATTTTATAAATAATTTTATGGATAGACATGATTATTATGTAAAAAAAAATATATCTTACGACACTTCTGATTTTAATATTTCTGAACTTAGAGGAATGTCCTTAGAAAATGGAGCAGCAACACTTTCTTATTTAACAGGTATTTTAATTGCAAATGTAATTAATCAATACAAAAATATAAATAATATTTATTTTGGAGGAGGAGGTAGAAAAAATTTGTTTATTATGAAAACAATACAAAATAATATTATTGCTAATATAGCGATTTTGGATGAAAAAAAAATTAATGGTGATTTTTTAGAATCACAAGCCCTTGCCTATATTGCTGTAAGATCATTACTTAAGTTGCCAATCACTTTTAAACAAACTACAGGAGTTAAAAAGAATGTTTCTGGTGGTGAAATTTGTAAATATTAAAAAAACCTAGATTCTTTTTTTATATAAGTATCCAATACTTTTATAAATTCTTTGTCTTTATTAAGAAAAAAATGATCAGCACCCTTGATTTCAGAAAAATCTACTGCAATCTTTTTTTGATTGGTTAGCTTGGCTTTTAAACTCTTAAGTGCTTCGTCCGTAACTAGTTGATCTTGATTACCATGTATAACAAGTCCCGAAGTTGGGCAGGGTGCAAGAAAATTAAAATCAAATATGTTAGGCTGTGGTGAGATAGACACAAATCTAAAAATCTCAGGTCTGCGCATTAATAATTGCATGCATATCAACGCACCAAAAGAAAAACCAACAACCCAGCTTTCATTCGAATTTGGGTTACTTCTTTGAATAAAATCTAAAGCTGCAGCGGCATCAGATAATTCTCCAAGACCATTATCAAATTTTCCCTCACTCTTACCCACTCCTCTAAAATTAAATCTACACACAGAAAACTCATTCTGTAAAAATGCATGAAATGCATTATAGGTAACTCGATTATTCATTGTTCCACCGTATTCTGGATGTGGATGCAAAATTAATGCAATGGGAGCATTGTCCTTTTTGCTTTGAATATATTTTGCCTCCAGCTTGCCATCTGGACCATTTATAAAAATTTCTGCGTTGTTGTATCTCATTAGATGTAATTGAATAAATTTGAAAAATGCTTATAACATAAGTAAACTATTATTAAGGTATAAAATATCACCTTGAATGTTAACACTTACCTCTTTAGTTTAGAAAATAAGACAATTTTATGAGTAATGGACAGGAGTTTATAAAAAATTACAAACAGGGCTCCGATTACGCACACGGATTTGTTACTGATATTGAAACTATAGATGTTCCTAAGGGATTGTCGAAGGAAGTGGTTCATTTTATTTCGAAACAAAAAAAAGAGCCTCAGTGGATGCTAAACTGGAGATTAAAAGCATTTGATAGGTTGCAGTCTATGAAAGAGCCTGATTGGCAAAAACCAAAATATCCAAAAATAAATTATCAAGATCTTTATTATTATTCAGCGCCTAAGAGTTTAACAGATCAGCCAAAATCTTTAGATGACATAGATCCAGAAATTAGAAAAACTTATGAAAAATTAGGTATACCACTTTTAGAACAAAAAAAATTAGCAGGTATTGCGGTGGATGCTGTGTTTGATTCTGTTTCCGTCGCAACCACATTTAAAGATAAATTAAATGAAATTGGTGTAATTTTTTGTTCAATATCCGAAGCGACAAGAGAACATCCTGAGCTTGTTCAAAAATATTTAGGCTCAGTAATTCCAATGTCGGATCATTTTTTTGCAACTTTAAATTCTGCTGTATTTACGGATGGCTCATTTGTTTATATCCCTCCAGGAGTTAGATGTCCTATGGAACTTTCAACTTACTTTAGAATAAATGCTTCTAATACAGGTCAATTTGAAAGAACATTAATTATTGCAGATAAGGGTAGCTACGTTAGTTATTTAGAAGGCTGCACTGCACCAATGAGAGATGAAAATCAATTGCATGCCGCCAATGTTGAGCTTGTGGCATTAGACGATGCTGAAATTAAATACTCAACTGTACAAAATTGGTATCCAGGTGACAAAGAAGGAAATGGAGGTATTTACAACTTTGTAACTAAACGAGGTGCTTGCAGAGGAAAAAATTCAAAAATTTCATGGACACAAGTTGAAACAGGTTCGGCCATTACATGGAAATATCCAAGTTGCATTTTACAAGGTGATAACTCCCAAGGAGAATTTTATTCTGTTGCGATTACAAATAATTATCAAAAAGCAGATACTGGAACAAAAATGATTCATTTAGGGAAAAATACTAGAAGTAAAATTATTTCAAAAGGAATATCAGCTGGTCATGCTGACAATACTTATAGAGGACTAGTTAGTATTCATCCGAAAGCAACAGGCGCAAAGAATTATACTCAATGCGATTCATTACTTGTTGGTAATAAGTGTGGAGCCCATACTATTCCTTATATAGAAAATAAAAACTCAACATCAGAAATTGAGCATGAAGCAACAACATCAAAAATCAGTGATGATCAATTATTTTATTGTAGACAAAGAGGTTTAAATCAAGAGGAATCCGTAAGTTTAATTGTTAATGGTTTTTGCAAAGAAGTCTTGCAACAACTACCTATGGAATTTGCTGTAGAAGCGCAAAAATTAGTTGGGATAAGTTTAGAGGGTAGTGTTGGATAGTGATCGATATTAAAAATTTAAGAGCGAGTGTCGACGATAAAGAGATTTTGAAGGGCTTAAATTTAAAAATTGGAAAAGGAGAAGTGCATGCGATAATGGGTCCAAATGGATCTGGAAAAAGCACACTTTCTTATGTTTTGTCAGGAAAAGAAGGGTACAATGTATCAGGAGAAATTCAGTTTAATAAAAAAAATCTCCTCGAGCTCAATGCTGAAGAAAGAGCTAGAGAAGGAATTTTTTTGGCTTTTCAATATCCGATTGAAATTCCTGGAGTTTTTACTAACAACTTTTTAAGAACATCACTAAATTCAGTGAGAAAAGCAAATGGCAAAGTGGAACTTAATGCTATTGATTTTTTGAAAATTATTAAAGAGAAAGCAAAAGAACTAAATATCGGAGAAGAAATGTTATTAAGACCGTTAAACGTAGGTTTTTCTGGGGGTGAGAAAAAAAGAAATGAAATTTTACAAATGTCTTTGTTAGAGCCCAGCTTTGTTGTGATGGATGAAACAGATTCTGGACTTGATATTGATGCTTTAAAAATAGTTTCTAATGGAGTGAATAGCCTTCGTGATCCTGAAAGGTCTTTTTTGATTATAACGCATTATCAAAGACTTTTGAACTATATCAAGCCTGATTTTGTACATGTGTTGTCGGAAGGAAAAATAGTAAAAACAGGAGATTGGAAGTTGGCGTTAGATCTTGAGGATCAAGGTTATGGTCAATTTATTAACTAAATGGAAAATTATAACGAAATTAAAATAAATTTTGAAAAGTTTATAACTACTTTTAAAACGGATGTTAACGATCTTGAATTTAGAAAAAAATCCTTTGCAAATTTTATTAGCAAAGGTTTTCCCGTATCTAGGGATGAAAATTGGAAATATTCTCCATTAGTTCAAGATTTAAAAAAATTTTCACAACTTAATTACAAAAAATCAGGGGCTAATATATTGCCAAATGCACTTATGGAAAATTTTGAGCATTATTCTATTATTTTTGCTGATGGAGTTTTGATACTGACAGATAGTAATGATGCGGGTCTTGTTATAAAAAAAAATAATTCATTTCTCAAATCAGTCAAAAAAGCTGGAGAAAATCCAATTTTAAATTTAAATAATGCTTTTGCAGACCAGGGTTATTTAATAGAAGTTAGTAGCAATATTAGTTTGACTAAACCTATCGTAATTTACAATTATTACTCCAAAAATTTCTTATCAAATTTTTGTAGTTCAAAAAATTTTATATTATTAAATGAAAAATCAAATGTGGTTGTATATGAAAAAACTATTTACGATTCTAGCATAGAGTACTTAATTACATCAAATACTGAAATTTTTTTAGCAAAAGGGTCTAAGTTAAAAAAATACGATTTAAACTGCAACAATAAGCATTCTACTATTTTTAACTTTGTTAAAGCTAATTTAGATGAAAATTCTGAACTAGAGTATTTTACATTTTCAGAAAATATCAATTCTTGCAGAGATGAAAGTATTATTAATTTAAATGGAAAAAATTGTTTTGCAGATGTTAATGCCATTCAATTGCTTAGTAATAATTGTGACCACGAGATTAAATTACAAATTAATCATAATGAAGAACACACTAGAAGTAGTCAGTTTGTTAAATCAGCATTGTATGATTCTGCAAATGCAATATTTCAAGGTAAAATATTTGTAGACTCAAAAGCTCAAAAAACAGACGGATATCAATTATCTAAAGCTTTACTGTTATCTGATAACGTTAAATTTTTTGCAAAACCAGAACTTGAAATTTATGCTGATGATGTTAAATGTTCACATGGCTCATCTTCCGGAAGCGTCGATGAAGAGTCTATATTTTATCTAAGATCAAGAGGTATTAGTAAAGAAGACGCTAAAATGATGATGATTAACGGTTTTTTAGGAGAAGTAATAGAGAAAATTACGGAAGATAAATTTAAAAATATTTTTTTTAAGAAATTAAGTCATAATTACAATGATGATTAAAAATATTAAGGAAGAATTTCCTATATTTAAAAATAAAATTAATGGTAAAGAACTAGTATATTTAGATAGTGCTAATTCTTCACAGAAGCCTCAAAGTGTAATTGATGCGGTTAGTTTTTTTTATAGCAATGAATTTGCTAATGTAGGAAGAGGAATCTATACTTTAGCTGTTAACGCTTCAGAACAATACGAAAAAACAAGATCTAATTTAAAAAATTTTATAGGTGCAAGTTCAGATTTTGAAATTATTTTTACTAAAAATGCAACTGAATCATTAAATCTAGTTGCAAGTTGTTTTGGTGAAAAATTTATTGAAAAAAACGATGAGATTATTTTAACTGAAACAGAGCATCATGCTAATTATGTTCCTTGGCATTTTCTACGAAAAAGAAAAGGTGCTATTATAAAATTTTTACCAATAGACGAGGATGGAAATTTAAAAGTCGATGAATTAGAAGAGTTAATATCTAATAAAACTAAAATAATAAGCATTACTCACATGTCCAATGTCACTGGAGCTATTACACCTTTGGAGAAAATAATAGAAATTGCAAAAAAAAATAACATTCCTGTTTGTGTAGATGGAACTCAGGGCGCTGCTCATTTAGATACAGATATAAAAAAACTAGACTGTGATTTTTACGCATTTTCTGGTCACAAAATGTACGGTCCAACCGGAGTAGGATTATTGGCGATTAAATATAAGTGGCTTGAGGCTTTTGGCCCGTTTATGGGTGGCGGCGGGATGATAGATTATGTTACAAAAAAAGATATTGCATATGCAAGAGGTGTTTGGAAAATGGAGGCTGGTACAATGCCAACAGCTGAGGTTGTTGCTTTAAATGAATCTATTAATTTTATTAATAAAGTAGGTAAAAAAAATATAATTGAACATGAAAAAAAGTTAACGCAAATGGCTTTGGAAAAACTAAGGAGTAATAATTCAGTTAGAATTATTGCCAAACCTAAAAATCAAGGAGGTGTATTCTCGTTTAATATCGATAATATTCATTCTCATGATGTTTCAACTATATTAGACCAGGAAGGCATCGCAGTCCGTGGTGGACATCATTGTTGTCAAGTGCTGCACGAAGTACTTAAAATAAATTCTTCTGTAAGAGTATCTTTTGGTGTTTATAATAATGAAAGTGATATTGATGCTCTCTGTGATGGAATTAAAAAATGTCAGAAAATATTCAAGAAATAAATGAATATAAGTGAATTGTACAAGAGCATAATTCTTGATCATGGAACTAGCCCAAGAAATAGGTCTCGTTTGCAAACTTTTAATCATGAAACAGCAGGCTTCAATCCATTATGCGGCGACAAAGTTCATATTTTTTTTAATCTAATTGATAATTTAATAGATCAGATTAGTTTTGAAGGAGAAGGTTGTGCTATTTGTATTGCTTCAAGTTCCATAATGACAGAAGTCTTAAAAAATAAATCTAAAAAGGAAGTCATTGCTATAAGTAAATATTTTATCAATGTTATAATTAATAAAAACGAAGCTTTTCCGATCATTTTAAATCAAGATAATAAAACTAAATTAAATTCGTTTACGTCAATAGGGGAATTTCCTATGCGCATAAAATGTGCTACATTACCATGGATTGCTATAGAGTCTGAATTAGAAAATAAAAATAAAAAAATTATTATAGATAAATTAAACTAATGAACCCTAATCATTCTGAATTAATGGATAAAATTATAGAGAAGCTTAAGTCTGTTTATGATCCAGAAATTCCTGTTGATATTTATGAGTTAGGCTTAATTTATGATGTTCGTATAGAGGGAAAAAAAGTTTCAATGGACATGACTTTGACTAGTCCGCATTGCCCAGTGGCAGAATCTCTACCCATGGAAGTAAGAAGATCTGTTGAATCGATTCCAGAAATAGAAGAGGTCGAGGTAAAGGTTGTTTGGGAGCCAACCTGGGATAAGACGAAAATGTCCGAGGCTGCAAAGCTACAGTTAAATTTATAGTTTATGAATACAAAATTAATTACTATTACAGACAATGCTGCTGAAAGAATTAAGGATATCATTGCATCAGCAAAAGATAATAAAGTTCATGGTGTAAGGGTAAGTGTTGTAACAGGAGGTTGTGCAGGCATGTCTTACGAAATGAACTATGTAAAAGAAAGCAGTGTTGGTGACGAAGTTATCGAAGAAAAAGGTGTTAAAGTATATATAGATCCAGCAGCCGTTATGTATTTGCTTGGAACAAGTATGGATTTTAAAAAAGATAAATTTTCATCTTCTTTTGTGTTTAATAATCCAAATGAGACAGAACGATGCGGTTGCGGAGAGTCTTTTAAAATTTAAATTGCTCAGCAAGATTTCTTTCCTGAAGACCAAATTTTTTATTATATAATAATTTAAAACCTATCTTCTGGTTAACTGAAATTTTAATAACTATTGCATTTCTAATTTCCGTATTATCAGCTACTGCGCTAACAGGTCTTTTTTTTGGATCTAAATTTTTAATAGTAATTTTTGATTTGTTCGAAACTATAGCACCCCTCCATCCTCTAGGACGAAATGGACTAATAGGAGTAATAGCTAAATGATGACTATCAAGATTGAGGATGGGCCCGCGTACAGATAAGTTGTAAGCAGTACTTCCTGCAGGTGTTGCAACTAATGCACCATCTCCAGTCAATTCTTTAATCCTAGTTTTGTTGTCTACTTTTATTTCCAATTTAGAAGCTTGCTTGCTTTGCCTGAAAATAGAAATTTCATTAATAGCTATTTTTTTTTTAACAACTCTTCCCTTAACGTGCACAGTCATTTCAAGAGGATGTAAAGTAATCTTGTTACTTTTTTGGATATTCTTTTCTAAGCTACCTGTTGAAAATGGATTTAATAAAAATCCATGATTTCCCTTGTTCATTCCGTAGAAAGGTTTGTTATATTTATAATATTTTTTTAAAGATTGAAGCATAAATCCATCACCACCGATAATAACAATGGAGCTACACTTACTTATTGGATAGTTTCTATATAATTTTAATATTTGTTTTTTTGCTAAAACAGCTTTATTTGTATTGTCTGCTATTAAGCAAATTTTTAAATTATTCATAACAATACAAATATTAGCATAAAATTAACAAAAAAAATGTACATAAAATATTTAAAAGAATCCTTTTTAGATCACTGTTCTAAGTTCAAGTTAAAAAAAGATCATGAACAAATAGTAGTAATAGAAAAACTTGTTCAATTTTACGAAAATAACTTCAGAAAAAGTTCTTTTTTAGTAAGAATTTTTAAAAAACAATATAAGAAGTTTGGCTTCTATTTGCAGGGAGATGTTGGAGTGGGAAAAACTATGATCTTAAATTTTTTTTATGATTATTTGGATATACCTAAGCAGCGAACGCACTTTAATGAATTTATGATTAGTGTTCATGATTTTCTACATAAAAACAAAAACAATAATAAAAGTGAAAATTTATTAGACTTGTTTGTTAAAAACATAAAACAAAGAATAGAGCTAATTTATTTTGATGAATTTCAAGTTACAAATATTGTAGATGCTATGATTTTAGGAAAATTATTTAAAACAATATTTAATAATAATATTAAAGTAATATTTAGCTCAAATACTAGAATTCAAGATCTGTATAAAGACGGCTTACAACGAGAACAATTTTTGCCATTTATCAAAATAATTGAAGATTATTGCGTTGAGCATGAATTGATAATTAATGAAGATTATAGAAAGTCTGGAATTAAAACTTTAGAACGTTTTTTTTATCCAAATAATGAAAAAATAGCATTTCAAATAAATCAATTATTCAGAGAAATTACCAAAGGTAAGGAATTGTCTATTAAAACTATTACCGTTAAAGGACGTAATTTTTTCATAAATAAATATTATCAAAGTATTGCCAGATTTGATTTTAAAGAACTATGCGCAGAAAATCTTTGGGCAGAAGATTATTTGTCTATTGTGAAACAGTGTTCACTAATTGTTATTGATAATATTCCTAATTTTAATGATGAAAATGTTAATGAGCAGCAAAGATTTATTACTTTAATTGATATTATTTATGAAAAAAAAATTCCCATGATGGTGACTTGCGAGGTATCATTGGATAATTTTGGAAGCTCTACAAAATTATCACAGGTATTTAAAAGAACATTAAGCCGACTGTATGAGCTAACATCTCCCGAAGTTAAGATTGTCTAATGCTTTTTTTTGCAATAGCGACTAGAGTGTCAATTAAGTTGGAAAGACCACTTTGCCTCTGAGCGGTAAGTAGTTCCAAAATACCAAGGCCCTTAAAATCATTTCTTGATAGTTTAGATATTTCTTCAGCCTGTTCATTATTTAAAAGATCTACGACAAGTTTTGCAGTACCTTTTGTAATAAAGGAATCCGCATCGAAATGATAAACCATGCTATTATCGTTTTGTTTATTTCCAATAACCCACAAATTAGAAGCACACCCTATAATTTTATTTTCTTCAATTTTATATTTTTGTTCGAGTGAGTTAATGTTAGAAGCTAGATCTATTAAGTACTGCAAACGATCTGTTCCTTCTAGTATAGAAATTTCTTTTCCCTTATTTATAATTTTATCAACAATCATCTATACCTTCCGTATTTAGAATAGCATTTATTGGCAATCCTATACAGTCTTTTCTTGAAACATTTTCTTTTTTTAATAATTGTTTGAAATCAAAAATAGCTAATGTTTGATTTCTTTTATTATTACTAAAAAAATCATAAATTTGTTTTTGCAATTTGTGTAAATTTTCTAAATTAAGTTTGTTTAAATTTTTTGAAAGTAAAGATGCCGAGGCAAGACAATAAATGCAAGCCTCACCTTCGTATCTAAAATTAATAATCTTTTTTTTTTCTAGGTCAAATTCAATTTTAATTTCATCACCACAGTTTTTATTTTTTAAAACATTCTTAAATTTCGATCTACCTTTGAGGCCATAAAAATTATTTTGAGCAGCAATTTTAATAATTTGTTCCATAAAGGATTATTGTTGTAGGATGGCTATAATTTCCAAGATAATTTTTTCTTTCGCTATGTAGTAATCTTGAAATATCGGAGCAGCAGTTATTAGTTTGTATTTAATTAGATCTAAAAAACCAATTATGGCAGTAACGTAAATAAAAAAAATTATTATTTTGTGAGTTAATGGTGTCCTGTATTTTTGAGTTAAGTTGGTTATTTTTTTTACATTTGAGCTTGAAACAGAACCACCATGAACCCATTTTTCATTACAAATTCCACATTGCACTTCTCTACCAGAAGTTCCAATATCAGATTTTTTTACATCGAATTGATACTTACCACATCTACAATTTATTATCATTTATTAACCATAGGTGCTTTCATTGTGATAATTTTTAAATTTGAATTGTATAATTTTTTTAAAAATAAAACTTTAGTGTTAGTAGATTCGTATTTGATAATATTTGTAAGTAAAAGAGGTTTTGTAAAATATTGAGTTGGTTTTTTATTTTTTAAAGCATCTTTTGGTTTTACTTCGTTAATAGTAATGCCGTTAGAAGTTTTATTAAAATCTGTTTTTATTATTTTCGCTTCATTATTTTGAGTATTTATTTGATTTACTGCATCTAAAATTTCTTCTTTCGCAAATTTTTTTTCACTAAGTCTTTTAGGATTTATACTATCAACTGCTTTTAAAATATCATCCACGTTGTATTTTTGACTCATATAAACCTTTTATATCAGTTTTTTGGTATAAATATAATTTTACTTTATTTTAACTAATTTTTTTTAGCAAATTAATAGAAAATACCTTCTTATTTTTTAATTTTTACAAATTGATTATTAAACTTTCTATATTGATATGTAGATGTTTTTTTAATTCAAATTGAAAAGTAAAAGCTATCAATAATTCAAGGACCCCTTTTATATTGTTTTCATTACATTAATTATGTAGAAACTCAGGTCAACTGCCCCCTTAGCTCATTTGGTAGAGCAACTGATTTGTAATCAGTAGGTGGCCTGTTCGAATCAGGCAGGGGGCACCATTTTTAAATGTTAAATTAACTTTAAAATTTTAATTTTTTTTACAATCGGATATATAAATCCCTTAGGAAATTTCGATTATGAACAATATTTTAGTACTTGGCTTTGGTGTTGCTAGTTCATCTTATATATCGCTGCTAGATCATAATAAAAAAAAAGTATCTGTAATTGGAACACCATATGATTTAAAAAAAATCAGGTTATTACAAAGACCTTATAAAAAAAAATACTACTCTGAATTATTCTTCTCTAAAAATATTTCATTTTTTGAACAACTAAATATTAATGATATTCCAAAGCACTCATTAATAATTATTGGTGTAAATTCTAATGGTATTTCCTGGGCTGCAGAGCAGCTTCGAAAATTAAAAAAAACTTGCACTATCTTAATTTTAACAAAAGGTTTGCATAAAGAAAAAAATAAAGTCATTACGATTAGTGATTATTTTTTACTTAATACTAATTTTAAAAATATTGTATCAGCTGCTGGTCCATGTCTTGCTAAAGAACTTATTAAAAAAACACATACAAGAACTGTATTAGCAAGTTCAAAAATTGAAAATGCCAAATTTGTTAAAAAAATTTTAGAAAATGATTATTATCATCCCGATATAACCTCTGATATTAAAGGAGCAGAAATTTGCGCTGCTACTAAAAATATTTATGCTACCATAATCGGAGCAGCTGTTGGCCAATCTAATAGTTATTTAAGTGCAATTGAAAAAAATAAATACCATTTTAATGCAGCTTCTGCTTTATTTGAACAATCTCTTCGGGAAATGCTTATAATTATAAAAAAATACAATGGTTTAGCTTCAACCGTTATGGGTCCAGCAGGAGCAGGAGATCTTTATGTCAGTGCTTTAGGAGGTAGAAATAGTAAAATGGGATCGTTTCTTGGACAAGGATATCTTTATAAAAAAATAATTTCCTCACAGATGAAAGGGATTACAATTGAGGGGGCTGAGTTAATGCTTGATGTAGGGTCGGAATTATTAAGAATCGTGGGACAAAAAAAACTTCCTCTAGCAGCCCTTTTGTTAAAGGTCATTACTAAAAACAAAAAATTAGTGATTGATTGGAAAAAATTTATAAATTAATTAAGTTTTTCTTGATATTTTGTGTGAGTAGTTACTAAATGGCCCATGTATCAGGCAACAATTTAGGTGTATAGACTTGCTCTATGGAAATTGAATTTTTAAGAGATTACGCTACAATTTTAATTTTTTTATTTATCTCTGTAGCTCTTGGTTTTGGATTTATCTTTGTTAATTTTTTATTCTCCCCAAGCAACCCTGATTCCGAAAAATTATCGGCATATGAATGTGGCTTTGAGGCATTTTCAGACTCTAGAATGAAATTTGACGTTAGATTTTATCTTGTAGCAATTCTTTTTATTATTTTTGATTTAGAAGTGGCTTTTTTATTTCCCTGGGCAGTATCGCTTGGAAAAATTGGAGCGCTAGGCTTTTGGAGCATGATGATGTTTTTAACTATATTAACAGTTGGATTTATTTATGAATGGAAAAAAGGAGCTTTAGATTGGGAGTAGTTGCTAGCGATAAATTAACAAAAATTCCTCAAGAATTTAGAGAGGTTGCTGAAGAATTTACAGAAAAAGGTTTTGTAACTATAGCAAGTGATCGCTTAATAAATTGGGCAAGAACAGGTTCTTTGCACTGGATGACTTTTGGTCTTGCATGTTGTGCTGTTGAAATGATGCAAACTTCAATGCCAAGATATGATCTTGAACGTTTTGGTGCCGCCCCAAGGGCCTCACCTAGACAATCAGACGTTATGATTGTTGCAGGTACATTGACCAATAAAATGGCTCCAGCTTTAAGAAAAGTTTATGACCAAATGCCAGAGCCTCGATATGTAATTTCAATGGGAAGCTGTGCAAACGGTGGTGGCTATTATCATTATTCTTATTCAGTGGTTAGAGGCTGTGATCGAATAGTGCCAGTAGACATTTATGTACCTGGTTGTCCACCATCAGCCGAAGCTTTATTGTATGGTATATTACAGCTTCAAAAAAAAATTAGAAGAGAAGGAAGTCTTCAAAGATAATGTCCACTAATTATAATAACTTAAAATCTCTAATTGAAAATAATAGAGAATTAAAAATAGATAAAATTGAATTAATACATGATAATTTAATTTTATGTTCTAGTATAGATAATCTCATTTTAAATATTAATGTTTTAAAAGTAGATAGTAATTTTAAATTTAGACAACTTATAGATATTCTTGGTATTGATTATCCCCAAAAAGAAAAAAGGTTTGAGGTTGTTTATTTATTTTTGAGTCACGAAAACAATTTCAGAATTTCATTAAAAACAAACATCGATGAACATGAAATTGTTCCAACATTAACTAATATTTTTCCTTCTGCTAACTGGCAAGAAAGAGAGGTTTTTGATATGTTCGGTATTAAGTTTGCGGATCATCCTGATTTAAGAAGAATTCTTACTGACTACGAATTTGAGGGTTATCCATTAAGAAAAGATTTTCCATTAACTGGCTATAAAGAGGTTAGATATAGCGCAGAATATCAAAAAGTTATTTATGAACCTGTAAAATTAGCCCAAGACTATAGAGATTTTGATTTCGAAAGTCCTTGGAAAGGATCTGAGTATATCAAAAAAGCACAAGACAAGGCTAACGAAAGCTAAAATGAGTAAACAAAAAAAAACAATGAATTTAAATTTCGGACCTCAGCACCCTGCTGCTCATGGTGTTTTAAGATTAATTTTAGAACTCGATGGAGAGATGGTTGAAAGAGCTGATCCACATATTGGGCTTTTGCATCGTGGTACTGAAAAATTAATTGAACACAAAACATACACTCAGGCAATACCTTATTTTGACCGGTTGGATTATGTAGCACCAATGAATCAGGAGCATGCATTTGCTTTGGCGGTTGAAAAATTATTATCCATTGAAGTTCCTTTGCGAGCTCAATACATCAGGGTAATTTTTTGCGAAATCGGAAGAATTTTGAGTCATATATTAAACATCACTACTCAAGCCTTAGATGTCGGCGCTTTAACACCGGCCCTTTGGGGATTTGAAGAGCGTGAAAAGTTAATGGTGTTTTACGAAAGAGTTTCAGGATCAAGATTGCATGCTAATTATTTCAGACCAGGAGGTGTACATATTGATTTGCCAGCAGGATTGCCAGAAGATATTTATAAATTCTGTGAAGATTTTCCAAAAGTTATAGATGATTTGGAAACTTTACTAACTGATAATAGAATATTTAAGCAAAGAAATGTTGATATTGGCATTATCTCAAAACAAGAAGCCCTTGATCATGGTTTTTCAGGAGTGATGCTAAGAGGATCTGGGGTGCCGTGGGATTTGCGAAAGTCTAACCCTTACGAATGTTACGAAGAATTTAATTTTAAAATTCCGGTAGGTAAAAATGGAGATTGTTACGATAGATATCTTTGTAGAATTGAAGAGATGAGAGAAAGCATTTTGATTATGATTCAGGCTTTAAAAAAAATTCCAAAAGGACCAGTAATGACACTAGATACAAAAATAGGGCCTCCAAAACGAAAAGATATGAAGACGAGTATGGAGGCATTAATTAATCATTTTAAATTATATACTGAAGGTTATCACGTAACAAAAGGAGAAGTGTATTCAGCTGTCGAGGCTCCAAAGGGAGAGTTTGGAGTATATTTGGTTGCGGATGGTTCAAACAAACCTTACCGTTGTAAAATTAAAGCACCTGGTTTTACCCACTTACAAGCAATGAATTATATGATTAAAGGACATATGCTAGCGGACGTCCCAGCTATTTTGGGGTCAATGGATATTGTTTTTGGAGAGGTTGATCGATGAGTGGTAAACACGTAGCTAAAAATCAACCCAAAACTTTTATTTTTTCCTCAGAAAATATAAAAAAAATGAAAGAGATTTTGTGCAAATATCCTGAAACGAGAAAAAAAAGTGCAGTAATGCCGTTGCTGTATTTAGCACAAAAACAAAATGAAGGATGGATACCTTTGGTTGCTATTCAATATATAGCAGATCAATTGGACGTTCCTTATATCAAGGTTTATGAAGTAGCTACATTTTACACAATGTATAAATTGGCACCGGTTGGAAAATATTTTGTTCAGGTTTGTACAACAACTCCTTGCGCAATAAGAGGTTCAGGGAAAATTATTGAAATGTGCAAAAAATATATATCAGAAAGAGAAAGTCATTTAAGCAATGATGAGAAAAGCTCTTGGATAGAGGTAGAATGCTTAGGTGCCTGTGTAAATGCGCCAATGATTCAAATCAATGAAGATTACTACGAAGATTTGGATGCAGATTCTGCTGAAAAAATTTTTAAGAGTTTCAAAGATGATAGTTTGCCAAAATTTGGATCACAAAAGGGGAGAAAAGGATCTGAACCAATTAAACAACGATTAACTTTGTTAAAAAATTAGATGTTGCAAGATAAAGATAGAATTTTTAAAAATTTATATGGAGACGATAGTTTTGATCTTGCATCTGCCATTAGACGTGGAGACTGGGATGGAACAAAAACAATTATTTCTAAGGGTAAAGATTGGATTATTAATGAAATAAAAAAATCTGAATTGCGAGGTAGAGGAGGGGCGGGATTTCCAACTGGTGTTAAATGGTCATTTGCTCCAAAAGAACCAAAAGAGGGAAGACCTCATTATTTGATTATTAACGCCGACGAATCTGAGCCTGGAACTTGCAAAGATAGAGATATTATTAGATATGAGCCGCAAAAACTAATAGAGGGAAGTCTTATCGCATCATATGCTGTAAGTGCCCACGTTTGTTACATTTATATTCGTGGTGAATATGTAAATGAAGGAAAAGTTTTGCAACAAGCAATTAATCAAGCATATGAAAATGGTTATTTAGGAAAAAACGCTGCTGGCTCTGGTTGGGATCTTGATATGTATATTCATTTTGGTGCTGGTGCCTACATTTGTGGAGAAGAAACTGCTTTACTAGAAAGTCTTGAGGGCAATAAAGGACAGCCCAGATTAAAGCCACCATTTCCAGCATTAATTGGTCTTTATGGTTGTCCTACAATTGTAAATAATGTTGAAACTATCGCTGTTGTGCCTACTATTTTAAGAAAAGGATCTGAGTGGTTTGCTTCTTTTGGAAAACCAAAAAATAGAGGAACTAAAATATTTTGTATTTCTGGAAATGTAAACAATCCATGCAATGTTGAAGAGGAAATGAGCGTTCCACTTAAATATTTAATTGAAAAGCATGCTGGCGGTGTTGTAGGAGGTTGGGAAAATTTGCAAGCAGTAATTCCAGGAGGATCTTCCATGCCGTTACTTCCTAAAAGCACTTGCGAAACTATTCTTATGGATTTTGATTCATTAATTGAAGCAAAAAGTGGATTGGGGACGGCAGGGATAGTTGTTATTGATAAGTCCCAAGATATTGTCAAATGCATAGCAAGAATTGCAAGATTTTATAAACATGAGAGTTGTGGACAATGCACTCCTTGTAGAGAAGGATCCGGCTGGATGTGGAGAATGTTAGAACGTATCGGTAGAGGAGAAGCCGACATAGCTGAAATAGATATGCTCATGGACGTGACCAAACAGATCGAAGGTCATACAATTTGTGCCTTTGGTGAAGGATCCTCATGGCCAGTGCAGGGTTTATTAAGACATTTTAGAAAAGAAATGGAAGATAAGTGTGATCCGGACAAATATTACCAAAGAGAAAATGTAATTTGATGCCAAAAGTTAAAGTAGATGGAATAGAGATTGAAGTAGAAAATGGTACTAGCGTTTTGCAGGCCTGTGAAATAGCTGGTAAAGAAATTCCTAGATTTTGTTACCATGAAAGATTGTCCATCGCTGGCAATTGCAGAATGTGTCTAGTTGAGATGGAAAAATCACCAAAGCCAGTTGCTTCTTGTGCAATGCCAGTTGCAGAAGGTCAGGTAATTTATACAAACACAGAAATGGTAAAAAAAGCAAGAGAAGGAGTCATGGAGTTTTTGCTTATCAACCATCCTTTAGATTGTCCGATATGTGATCAAGGCGGAGAATGTGACCTCCAAGATCAGTCTGTGAAGTATGGAGGCGGTACTTCAAGATACGAATTAAATAAAAGATCAGTAAAAGAAAAATACATGGGACCACTTATTAAAACACAAATGAATAGGTGCATACACTGCACTAGATGCATTCGTTTTGCAGAAGAAGTGGCAGGTGTTCCTGAATTAGGCTCTATAAATCGAGGTGAAAATATGGAAATAACAACATATTTAGAGAAAACTTTAGACAGCGAATTATCAGCTAACGTAATAGATCTTTGCCCCGTTGGAGCTCTAACCTCAAAACCTTACGCTTTTGAAGCTAGACCTTGGGAATTAACAAAAACAGAAACAATCGACGTTATGGACGCAGTTGGTTCAAATATAAGAGTCGATACAAAAGGTTGGGAAGTAAAAAGAATTTTACCAAGAGTTAATGAAGATATTAATGAAGAATGGATATCTGATAAAACACGATATGCTTGCGATGGATTGCTAACTAATAGAATTGATCATCCTTATATTAGAAAGAATGGAAAACTAATTGAATGTTCTTGGGATGAGGCTTTCTTAAAAATTAGTGAAGAAGTTTCTAAAACAGCCAATATTGGTGGCTTAGTTGGTGGCATGGTTGACCTTGAAACTATTTTTGCTTTGAAAGATTTTCTAATTAAGATTTCAGGATCTGCTTCAATAGATTTTAGGCAAAAAGATTTTTATATAGACTCCTCCCATCTTTGTAATAATTTGTTTAATACTAGTATTGCTGGCATTGATGAGTCTGATTTAATACTACTAGTGGGTGCAAATCCTCGTTTAGAAGCAACTATAATCAATTCACGTATTAGAAAAAATTTTATTAATAAGAAAACAGAAATTTTCACAATCGGTGATCCTGGCGAACAAACCTACAAAATTATATCTCTTGGAGATAATTTAAAAGTTTTGAAAGATATAGAAAATAATAACTCTATTTTTTCTGAAAAAATTAAAACTTCTAAAAAACCAATAATTATTATTGGTGAAAGTGTTTTAAATGCTAAGCAAGGACGTTTTGTTTTAGAAACTTCAAAATCTATCTTAAAAAAATACAATTCATTAAATGGTTTAAATATATTGCATCAATCAGCATCTTCCGTGGGAGCTATTATGCTCCAAGCTTACACTAATACGGAAGAAGTATTGAAAAATGAAATCCTTTATTTAATAGGAGCTGATGAAATTAACATTGATACCAAAAATAAATTTGTTATTTACCAAGGAACTCATGGTAGTAAAAATGCAAAAATTGCAGATGTTATTCTGCCAGGAGCTGCTTATACAGAGAAAAATGGATTGTATGTAAATTTGGAAGGTAGGGTTCAATCAGCATTTAAAGCTTCGTTCCCTCCAGGAAATGCAAAAGAAGATTGGAAAATTTTAAGAGCTCTATCTGACGCTCTTAACAAACCATTAAAATTCAATACAATTGAACAATTAAGATATAAAATGTTTGAATTCAATCCTGCATTAAAAAGAGTCGACCAACTACCATCAATAGACGTAAATACTCTTGGTACTGAAAATGTAGAAGTTATCGATTCAAAAGTTAATTATTTACCGATTGATTATTATCACTCTAACGAAATAGCAAAATCATCAAAAACAATGCTTGAATGCAAAATAGCTAGACAATCATTTAAAAAAACAGGAACGGAAAATTAATAATGATTAGTGAATATTTATATATTATTTTTTTTGATAGTCTTAAAATATTAGCGCTGATAGTCCCCGTATTAATAGCTGTAGCATTAATTGTTTGGGTAGATAGAAGAGTTTGGGGACTAGTTCAGCTAAGAAAAGGACCTAATGTAGTTGGTCCGTTTGGTTTATTACAAACTGCTGCAGATGCTTTAAAATATATATTTAAAGAAATCATAATACCTGCAGGATCGAATAAGATTATTTTTATACTTGCTCCGGTAGTCACCATGTCTTTAGCCTTACTGGCATGGGCAGTCATTCCCTTCGGAGATAATTTATATGTTACAAATATTAATGTAGGAATTTTATATATATTCGCTGTTTCATCTTTGGGAGTTTACGGTATTATCATGGCAGGCTGGGCTTCCAACTCTAAATATCCCTTTTTAGGAGCGTTAAGATCAGCTGCTCAAATGGTTTCTTATGAAGTATCGATTGGATTAATTATTGTAACCGTTTTACTCTGCGTAGGATCTTTAAATTTAGTTGATATTGTCTTAGCTCAAAAAAATATCTGGTTTGCAATCCCATTATTTCCAATGTTTGTTATTTTTTTTATTTCTGCTTTAGCAGAAACAAATAGGCCACCATTTGACTTACCCGAAGCAGAAGCTGAACTTGTATCTGGTTACCAAACAGAATATTCAGGAATGATGTACGCACTTTTTTGGCTGGGGGAATATGCTAACATATTATTGATGTGTGCTCTTGGATCTATTTTGTTTTTAGGTGGTTGGTTGCCGCTATTAGATATTGCACCATTAAATTTAATTCCTTCACCGTTGTGGTTAATTTTTAAAATACTACTACTATTTATTGTTTTTGCATTAATTAAAGCCATTGTGCCAAGATATAGATACGATCAATTAATGAGATTAGGTTGGAAAGTATTTTTACCCGTTTCGCTATTCTGGGTTGTTTTGACAGCAAGTTTTTTATTTTATTTTAACTTATTACCAAACCAATCATGAAATTTAATAGAATTTTAAAAACAGTTTTTTTAAGTGAGTTTGTTATTGGGTTGTTTTTAGCAATTAAATACATGTTCAAACCCAAAGCCACTATAAATTATCCGTTTGAAAAAGGGGCGTTGAGTCCAAGGTTTAGAGGTGAACATGCTTTACGTAGATATGCAAATGGTGAAGAAAGATGTATAGCGTGCAAATTATGTGAAGCTATTTGCCCTGCTCAAGCAATTTCTATTGACGCTGAACCTAAAGAAGATGGATCTAGAAAAGCAACTAGGTATGACATTGACATGGTTAAGTGCATTTACTGTGGTTTATGTCAAGAGGCTTGCCCTGTAGATGCAATTGTTCAAGGTCCCAATTTTGAATTCTCCACAGAAACAAGAGAAGAGCTTTATTACAATAAAGAAAAACTTTTAGATAACGGTGATCGCTGGGAAAAAGAAATCGCTTACAATATCAAAACAGATAAATCATATCGGTAATGTTAGCCCACGCAATAATATTTTACTTTTTTGCCTTCGTTACAATAACCTCTTCTATAATGGTTATCTCAACTAAAAATACAGTTCACGCAGTTTTTCTTTTGATTTTAGATTTTGTTAGCGTTTCTTGTCTTTTTATTATGCTTGGAGCTGAATTTTTGGGGATGATTACTTTAATTGTTTATGTCGGTGCGGTAGCTGTACTGTTTTTATTTGTAGTGATGATGATTAATATTGATTTTGCGGAATTAAAATCTGGTTCTTTAGATTATATGCCATTCGGATTATTAGTAGGCCTAGTTATACTCGTAGAACTTGGCATGATGGCTGTTTCATGGAAATATAAACCAGATTTTGTCGTAAAGAATCCTATGACTACTACGACAGCTAGCAATACAGAAAGTATTGGTTTACTTATTTATACTGATTATTTTTTTTTCTTTCAATTAGCAGGTTTTATTTTGTTAGTAGCTATGATTGGAGCAATTGTTTTAACATTTAGAAGAAAAAATTCTTTGCGAAGACAAGATATTACAAAACAAGTTTCAAGAGAACGGGAAGACGCAGTTGAACTAATTAAAGTTATTAGCTCAAAAGGAGTTAAAATAAATGATTGAAATAGGTTTAACCCATTATCTTTTTCTTTCTGTAATTATCTTCAGCATAGGAGTTTTTGGAATTTTTTTAAATAGAAAAAACGTTATTGTAATTTTAATGTCTGTTGAATTAATTTTGATATCTGTAAATATTAATCTTGTTTCATTTTCGGTATATTTAAATGATGTAGTTGGCCAAATTTTCACGATGTTTGTATTGACCGTTGCTGCTGCAGAGGCTGCAATTGGTCTTGCAATATTAGTCGTTTTTTTTAGAAACAAAGGAAGTATACACGTAGATGATATTAATTCACTTAAAGGTTAAATAATGGCTTATTTGCTAGTTTTTTTACCTTTAATTGCTTCTTTCGTTGTTGGTTTCTTTGGAAGAAGTTTGGGAGACAAATTATCTCAAATCATAACTTGTGTTTGTGTAGTTATATCTGCATTTTTATCTATTTACATTTTTTCAGATGTTGCGCTTCATTCTAAAATTTATAATTACAAAATAATAAGTTGGATTTCTTCTGGAAACCTGCAGATTAATTGGTCTATATACATCGATACTTTAACTTCTGTAATGCTAGTTGTTGTTACCTCAGTATCGGCATTGGTTCATATTTACTCTATTGGCTATATGAGTCACGACCCGGACAAACCTCGTTTCATGTCCTATTTATCATTATTTACTTTTATGATGTTAATGTTGGTTACAGCAGACAACTTTTTGCAATTATTTTTTGGATGGGAAGGAGTTGGTTTGGTATCTTACCTTTTGATTGGATTTTGGTACAAAAAAAAATCTGCAAATGCTGCTGCAATAAAAGCTTTTGTCGTCAATAGAGTGGGTGATTTTGGCTTAGTTATAGGTATTTTTTTAATTTTTAAATATCTTGGAGTCATCAATTTCATTGACGTATTCACAAACATATCAACTATTAATGAAAAAAATATAATTATTTTTGGATTGGAAGCGCCACTGATTAATTTTATTTGTATTTTTTTATTTATAGGAGCTATGGGAAAATCTGCACAAATATTTTTACATACATGGCTGCCAGATGCCATGGAAGGTCCAACGCCTGTTTCTGCTTTAATTCATGCTGCCACTATGGTTACGGCTGGAGTTTTCTTAGTAGTTAGATGTTCTCCTATATTTGAATATTCGCAGTTTGCGCTAAATATGATCGTGATTGTTGGCGCCAGCACAGCTTTCTTTGCTGCAACTGTAGGTCTCGTTCAAAATGACATTAAAAGAGTTATTGCTTATTCAACATGCAGTCAACTAGGCTATATGTTTATTGCAGTTGGACTGGGCGCCTATCATATAGCCATTTTTCACTTATTCACTCATGCTTTTTTTAAGGCATTATTATTTCTTGGAGCCGGTTCGGTAATTCATGCATTTCACGAAGAACAGGATATGAGGAACATGGGAGGGGTGTGGAAAAAAATTCCTTACACTTATTGTTTAATGATAATCGGTACTCTGGCGCTCACTGGATTTCCAATGCTTGCTGGCTTCTTTTCTAAAGATGCCATCATTGAGGCTGCTTATGGATCTCAAAATGTATTTGCAGGTTACGCTGTTACAATAGGGGTTATTACAGCTTTTATGACTTCTTTATATTCATGGAGATTAATTTTTTTAACGTTTCACGGAAATTTTAACAATAAAAATACCGATATTTCAAAAGTTCATGACTCACCATTGGTAATGATAATGCCACTTATTTTATTATCCTTTGGTGCGATTTTTTCTGGTTATTTTTTTAAAGAATATTTTATTGGAATTCATTTTGTTCAATTTTGGAATAATTCAATCTTCTTTGTAAAAGAATTTGTTTTGCATCATCCTCCCTTGTGGTTTGTATTATTAACACCAATATTAGTTATTTCCGCAATACCTCTTGCCTATCTATTTTTTGTTAAAGATAAAAAATATTTGGATCAATTTATTTCTGTCAATCAACCTCTGTACAATTTTTTAGTTAATAAATGGTATTTTGATGATTTGTATGATTTTTTATTTGTAAGAACAGCAAAAAAAATAGGACAATTCTTTTGGAAGACTGGTGATGGAGTGATAATAGATGGTTTTGGTCCTGATGGCCTGACAAAAATTGTAAAAATGGTCTCTGATAAAGCGGTACAGTTTCAAACTGGGTTTTTATATCATTACGCCTTTGCTATTTTAATTGGACTATCTCTTTTATTAACTTACTTTATGATTTTTTAAGTGATGGACTTACCAATTTTAACAATTGTTACATTCCTTCCTTTGATTGGAGCTTTTTTTATTCTGTTAACAAAAGGAGATGAAAAAAAAGTTAATCAAATTTGTTTTAACGTTTCTTTACTAACTTCTTCGTTAGTTTTTATTTTATCATTACTTTTATGGAATAATTTTGATCCTAGTTCAGCCGAATTTCAATTTGTTGAAGAACAACCATGGATAGGAGATGTTATTAAATACAAAGTTGGTGTTGATGGTATTAGTATTTTGTTTGTTGTTTTAACTTCTTTTATTACTCCAATTTGTATTATTGCCACTTCCAATAGTATCAAATTTAGACAAAAAGATTTTTTTATTGCCCTATTATTAATGGAAACCATGATGCTTGGTGTTTTTTGTTCTCTTGATATTTTTATTTTTTATTTATTTTTTGAAGCAGGTTTGATTCCTATGTTTTTAATTATTGGTATTTGGGGAGGTATAAGAAGAGTATATTCGGCATTTAAATTTTTTTTATACACGTTGTTTGGCTCTGTATTCATGCTTATAGCTATTATTTTTATATATTTAAAAGCAGGAACTACAGATATTCAAGAGTTATTAAAATTTGATATAGATACTAAATATCAATATTGGCTATGGCTTGGCTTTTTTACTTCGTTTGCAGTTAAAACACCAATGTGGCCAGTACACACTTGGTTACCAGATGCTCATGTTGAAGCTCCAACCACAGGTTCAGTTATTCTAGCTGCAATTTTACTTAAAATGGCTGGATACGGTTTTATTAGATTTTCTATAGGATTTTTTCCAGTAGCTTCACATTATTTTGCTCCATTGATTTTTACATTAAGTATTATTGGTATTATTTACACTTCATTAGTTGCTCTGATGCAAAAAGACATGAAGAAATTAATTGCGTACTCATCAGTCGCGCATATGGGTTTTGTCACTATCGGAATATTTGCATTCAATTCTCAAGGTATTGAGGGAAGTATATTTCAAATGATTAGTCATGGAATAATTTCAGCTGCATTATTTTTAAGTGTCGGAGTTATTTATGACCGAATGCACACTAGAGAAATTGCAGATTACGGTGGAGTCGTAAATACAATGCCTAAATACTCAATATTTTTTATGGTTTTTATATTAGCTAGTTTAGGCTTGCCTGGTACTAGCGGTTTTGTCGGAGAGTTTTTAGTTTTAATTGGTGTTTTTAAGGTAAATTATTTAGTATCACTTTTAGCTGCCACAGGAGTAGTGCTGTCAGCTTGTTATAGCTTATGGTTGTATAGAAGAGTTGTTTTTGGCGAAGTAACTAATGACAACGTAAAAAGTCTAAAAGACATAAATAAATTTGAAGTTACGGCTTTATTACCTTTGTTAATTTTAATAATTGTTCTTGGTATTTTTCCAAACATAATTTTGGACACCATATCAACTAGTGTTGAAAATGTTGTTACGATTTACAACGCAAAAATTTCATTATTAAATCAAACGAATATTAAATAAAAATGAATAATCTTAATTTAATTTATCCCGAGCTTTTTATTGGAATTTCTTTAATGGTGTTGTTGATAATTGGGGTTTTTAAGAAAAATAGTTTTAATTTAATTACTAAATTTACCGCCTTTTCTTTACTCATCGCGATACCCATGGTTTATATTAATGACAATGTGTCTGTTAAACTTTTTAGCAACAATTACATAATTGATGAACTATCTTCTTTTTTGAAAATATTAATTTTGGGATCAAGTGCTTTCGCTTTGTTTTTTACAAATCAATATATCAAAGATAATAAAATAGATCAGTTTGAATACCCTATTTTAATTATGTCTGCTATTTTGGGAATGTTCGTAATGATTAGTTCCAATAATCTAATTGGACTATATTTAGGTATTGAATTGCAATCTTTATCTCTTTATGTTTTAGCTTCTTTAAATAGAGATTCAGTTAAATCAACAGAGGCTGGTGTTAAATATTTCGTGTTAGGTGCTTTATCATCTGGACTTCTGCTTTATGGCTGTTCTTTAATTTATGGTTTTACTGGATCAACAAACTATTATATTATTGCCGAAAATTTCGACTCACAAAATTTAGGATTAATATTTGGCTTAGTATTTATTCTTATTGGTTTAGCTTTCAAAATTTCAGCAGTTCCATTTCACATGTGGACCCCAGATGTATATGAGGGAGCTCCAACATCTGTAACCGCTTTTTTTGCATTAGCTCCAAAAGTTGCAGGATTTGGTGCGATCATTAGAATTTTATATGTAGCTTTTGATAATGTTTTTGTGGAGTGGCAAATAATTCTTATTTTTATGTCTGTGGCCTCAATGATTTTGGGAGCTGTCGCAGCAATAGGTCAAACTAATATTAAAAGGCTTATGGCTTATAGTAGTATTAGCCATATGGGTTATGGATTGGCTGGTTTAGCTACTGGAATAAACGAGGGAGTATCTGCATCAATTCTTTATATATTTCTTTATGTTGTGATGAAAATAGGCAGCTTTGCATGCATTCTAATTATGAAAAGAAAAAATATCTATGTTGAAAATATAAGAGATTTGTCTGGTTTATCAAAAAACCATCCAGTCATTGCCCTCTCTTTCACAGTGTTTTTATTCTCTCTGGCTGGAATTCCACCGTTAGCAGGATTTTTTGCAAAATTTTACATTTTTATGGCTGTTATAAAAGCAGATCTTATCGCTCTAGCAGTTATTGGATTGGTAACTACTGTTATTTCTGCTTTTTATTATCTTAGAATAATTAAAATTATATATTTTGATCCAGAACAGGAAAAGTTTGATTCTATTACAAGTAATGGTATTAAAGTTTCTTTAACTTTTTCAACTCTATTGATTTTATTTTATTTCCTTAACCCATCTATCTTAAATTACTTTGTTAATATTGCCTCTAAAGCAGTTCAGTAATTATCAATGCTAGGTTCAATTTATTATTACGATATTGTTAATAACACTAATGACGAAGCTAAGAATTTAGTAGAAAATTTTAATGTAATTTCTGGATTAGTTGTTGCAGATAGTCAGCATGTTGGAAGAGGTAGGTTTGGAAAAAAATGGAATTCAATAAAAGGAAATTTTATGGGTTCTTTGTTTTTTCCAGTCAAAAATTATGATGAAATTAATAATATGCAATATTATTCTTTGAATGTTATTTTAAAGTGTTTAAAAAAAATTTTAAAAAAAAATATTTTTAAAATAAAAGAGCCAAATGATATTTTGATTAATCACAAAAAAGTATCAGGAATACTTATAGAAAGTTTTGTGTTTAACAAGAAACTGTACGTTATCATTGGTATAGGCATAAATATGACAAAGCATCCAAAAATAACCAGTCACAAAACCACAAATCTGTATAAAGAATTAAAAATAAAAGTTGGTATATTAGAATTTTCTAAAATTTTATTAAAAGAAATGGAAAGCAGTTATAAATGTTCTTAATAGGAGATATTGGAAATACCCAATCAAAATTTGCTTTATACGATAGTAAAAAAAATAAAATTAAAAATTTAATTACTGCAGATTCTTATTCGATAGAAAAAAATAAGCAATTTTTAAAACTTGCCTACAATAAGAAAATACAATGCATCGTTTTAACCTCTGTGGTACCTAAAGTTTTCTTTAAAATAAAAAAAATATTTTCCAAAAAGAAAATTAAATGTCTAGAGCTTCTTGATAAAAAGCTGAGTAATCCAATAAAAATAAATATAAACAAACCCAAGCAAGTTGGTTCAGATAGAATTTCAAATGTTATCGCTGCCCATAATTTTTACAATACAAATTGTATAGTTGTAGATTTTGGTACCGCTACGACTTTTGATATTTTGACCAAAAAAAAAACTTATGAGGGTGGGCTGATTACACCGGGCGTTAGACTTTCCCTGTCTACTTTGAATTCTTTAACAGCTCTACTCCCTCTAGTTAAGCTTAAAAAAACAACAAAAATTATTGGCAAAGATACAATCTCAGCCATTAACTCCGGCATTTACTGGGGCTATGTTTCAATGATTAATGGTATATTGGAAAAAATTATATCTTCTACTAAAAAAAAATATAAGATTATTTTAACTGGTGGTTTGTCCTATATTTTTTCCAATTCCTTAAAATACAAGTCGACCGTTGCAAGCAACCTTACGCTTTGGGGTGTGGTTGGGATAATAAATTTTAATAAAAAATTATTTAAAATATGAAGAATGAAATTAATGAATTAGTTTTTTGCCCATTAGGTGGTTCCGGTGAGATAGGCATGAATATGAATCTTTATGGCTATGGACAAAAAGATAATCATAAGTGGATCATGATTGATATTGGAGTTGGGTTTACAGACGATTCAGTGCCTGGAGTTGATTTAATGGTTGCTGATCCTGATTTTATTGTGCAAAGAAAAGAAAATTTATTAGGCATCTTATTAACACATGCTCATGAAGATCATATAGGAGCGATAGCTCATTTGTGGCCGATGCTTGAATGTCCGATTTACGCAACTCCATTTACTGCAATTTTAATCAAAGAAAAATGTAGAGAAAAAAAAATACAAATTGATGGAAAGTTAAAAATTATTCAGCTTGATGGAAATGTAAAAATAGGCCCATTTGATATTAATTATGTCACACTTACACATTCTATACTTGAGCCAAATGCTCTTTGCATAAAAACTCCTGTAGGTACTATTTTACACACAGGAGATTGGAAGTGCGATAACGATCCTTTGATGGGGAAAAAAATGGATGAGGTCAAATTGAAAGCTATTGGTAAAGAAGGAGTTCTAGCTATGGTATGCGACTCTACCAATATATTTACAGAGGGACGATCTGGATCAGAAAAAGATGTTAGAGATAGTTTGATGACTATTATGGAAAATATTAAAAATAGAATTGTTGTGACAACATTTGCGTCGAATGCTGCACGTATGGAAACCGTATTTAAATGTGCCGAAAAAGTTGGTAGACATCTCTCTTTAGTAGGAAGATCGATGCATCGTATTTATAATACTGCAAGAGAATGTGGTTATTTGCAAAATTTAAAACCACCATTAGACCCTAGGGACGCTAAAAAAATACCAAAAAATAAGATTGTGTATCTTTGCACAGGAAGTCAGGGCGAGCCTATGGGTGCAATGAATAGAATAGTTAATGAAGAGCATCCAGATGTTATGCTTGATGCTGACGATACTGTTATTTTTTCTTCTAGAATTATTCCTGGAAACGAAAAAAAATTATTTAAAATTCATAATAAGTTAGTTAAAAGACAAATTAACGTTATATCCGAAGATAACGCTTTTATTCATGTATCTGGACATCCAGGTAGGGAAGAAATGAAAGATATGTATAATTGGATAAAGCCTCAAATATCAATTCCAGTTCATGGAGAACATAGACATATGAAGGAACATTTTGAGTTTGCTAAATCTTTAGGAGTTCCTCAGCCAGCATTGATTGAAAATGGAGATATTATTAGAGTTTATCCTGGAGAACCAGAAATTATAGATAAAGTCCATACCGGTAAATTATTAGTAGATGGAAACAGATTGATAGACGAAGAATCAAGGTTTTTAAATGATAGAAAAAATATTGCAAATAACGGATTGATGGACATCACTTTGCTTGTATCTAAAAAAGGAAACCTAGATAGAAATCCAATAATAAATTTGAGAGGAATACCTGCTGACGATGAAGAATTAGATGAAATTTTATATGATCTTGAAGATGAAATAATTAATACAGCTAAAAGTTATTCTTTAAATAATAAAAAAGATGAAAAAAACTTAATTGATTCCTTAAAATCAAATTTAAAAAAAGTTATCTATACTAGAGTAAAAAAAAGACCTTATACCAATATTGTATTGATAAGATTGTAGAATGTCTCTAGGAGGTCAAATAGTAATATTTATCATCATCTGGATGATTGTTTTGTTTATTGTATTGCCACTAAATATTGTTTCGCAAGCTGAGAATAAAAAAATTTCGCTCGGCACTGATCCTGGAGCTCCAGCTCAGCCCCGCATATTGAGCAAATTCTTTAAAACAACTGTAGCTTCATTAATAATATTTGCGATTATTAACCTTTTGACGTACTTTGAAATATTAAATTTAAGAGAATTTTTTTCGCAATAATGAAATTATCTAAGTTTTTTTTACCTATATTAAAAGATATTCCTTCTGATGCTAAAATAAAGTCCCATCAGCTAATGCTCAGAGCGGGGATGATTAGACAATCTGCTTCAGGTATTTATTCCTGGCTGCCTTTAGGATTTAAAGTTCTAAAGAAAATAGAAATTATTATCCGGGAAGAACAAGATAGAGCGGGTGCTCAAGAGATGTTGATGCCAACCATCCAATCTGCTGACTTATGGAAAGAAAGTGGTCGTTACGATGGATACGGTTTAGAAATGCTAAGAATAAAAGATAGACAAGATAGAGAGCTTCTTTATGGACCAACTAATGAAGAGTTAGTTACGCAAATTTTTAGAGATAATGTTAAATCTTACAAGTCCCTACCTTTAATACTTTATCATATTCAGTGGAAATTTAGGGATGAGATTAGACCTAGATTTGGAATTATGCGTTGCAGAGAATTTTTAATGAAAGATAGTTATTCATTTGATGAAACAAAAGAAGGAGCAAGATTATCGTATAACAAAATGTTTTACGCTTATCTAAAAACATTCGAAAGATTGGGATTAAAAGCAATACCACTAGCCGCAGACACAGGTCCAATTGGCGGAGATCTTTCCCATGAATTTATTATTTTAGCAGATACTGGCGAAAGTCAAATTTATACCAGTAAAAAAATATTAGATCTCAAAATTGAAAATTTTTCAAACGATGAAGATAACTTAAATAACATGGTTAAAGCTTTTACTGAAATTTATTCTGCTACAGATGAAAAATTTGATCAATCAGAATTTGATAAGTCTGTAAAAAAAGAAGATCAATTGATTACTAGAGGTATAGAAGTGGGGCATATTTTTTACTTTGGAGATAAGTATTCAAAGTCAATGAGAGCTCTAGTGAATTCATCATCAGGTCAAAATATTACAGTAGAAATGGGTTCTTATGGTATTGGTGTTTCTAGATTAGTAGGCGCAATTATTGAGGTCAATTACAATAATAATGTTATGAAATGGCCAACAACAGTCACTCCGTTTCATGTTGCGATCATTGATTTGGGAAAAAAAAGTGAAAATGAAACTAAAATTAAATCGCAAAACGTTTACGAAAAGTTAAAAGAAAATTATTTTGACGTTTTATTAGATGATACAGACGAAAGCCCAGCTAGTAAATTTAAAAATTTTGATCTTATAGGAATACCCTATCAGATTATCATTGGTTCCAAACAAAAAGTAGATGAGTATGAATTTAAAGAAGTCGGCTTTGACAAGCAAATTGTTTCATTAGATTTTATCATTAAAAAGTTAAAAGAAATTTATTTCAATTGATTACTGCAGCTGAATTACTAATTATTAAAAGATACCTTAAACCTAAAAAAAAAGAGGGTATTCTAAAAATTATTTCTATTTTTTCATTTCTCGGGATTGGACTTGGTGTTGCCACTCTTATTATTGTAATGTCCGTCATGAACGGATTTAGAACTGATTTGATAAGCAAGCTTTTGTTATTTCAACCACATATATTAGTTTATCAATTTAATGATTTTGAGAAAAATAAGATCAATATTCAAAATATCTTTAAAGAAAAAAAAGTAGAATACTCCAATATTAATCTATCTTATTCAATTCAAGCTTTAGTTATTAGCAAGGATATAAATAAAGGATCAATGATAAGAGCCTTGAAGAAGGAAAGTTTTTTATCTGATACTTTAATAAATCAAAACATTATAGATGGATCAATTAAAAATTTCGGAAATAATTATATTTCCATAGGATCAAATCTATCAGAAAGCTTAGGTGTTTGGGTTGGCGACCCAATAACAGTTTTATCTACAGTTAAAGAGAGCACTCCTTTTGGTAACGTTCCTCAGCAATATACTTTTAAAATTGGCTCGATTTTTAAAACGGGAATTTACGAATTCGACAATAATTATATCTTATTAGATATTAATACTTCAAATGACTTTTTATTAAACCAAAATAATAATAAAAATATTGAAATACGATTAAAAGATCCATCCCAATCTAATTTTGTTAAAGAAGTTTTGCAAAAAAATAATATTAAATCATTTTCTTGGATTGATAATAACAAAACTTTTTATGATGCCTTGCTAGTTGAGAGAAATGTTATGTTTATTATTTTGACATTAATCATTATTGTTGCAGCATTTAATATTATTTCAGGTTTGACTATTCTTGTAAAAAACAAAACTAAAGAAATCGCAATTTTGAAAACAATTGGATTTACAAGATTCGGAATTATCAAAATATTTTTTATTACAGGTTCTGCCATTGGAGCTGCAGGAACAATGTTTGGTGTAATTTTAGGAATTGTATTTTCTTATAATATAGAAAGTATAAGAATTTTTTTAAGTACAATTATGCAAATAGAAATATTCCCAGCAGAGATTTATTTTTTAAGTAAAATGCCAAGTGAAATACATATGCCTACAATATTACTCATATCTGGTATCGCCTTGCTAATTACCTTTCTATCTTCGATTATTCCATCGCTTAAAGCTTCCAAAATAGATCCAATTCGATCCTTAAAATATGATTAAAAATTTTTTAGAAATTTCTAATTTGAGTAAATCCTATTTTGATAATGGAGAAGAAATCAGAATATTATGTAATATGAATTTAACTTTAGCCGACAATCAAATAGTTTCGCTGCTTGGCCCTTCTGGTTCAGGAAAGAGTACTTTGCTCCATTTGTTATCTTTACTGGATAAACCAGACTCCGGCACAATTTTGTTTAATAATCAAAATATAAGCCAAATTAATGATGATCAACGAACAATTTATAGAAGAAATTCTATTTCAATTGTTTATCAGAATAACAATTTAATTTCAGATTTAAGTGCTTTAGAAAATGTTGCTATAGCCAATATTTGTAAAACTAATGACACCAAAAATGCTTATCGTTTAGCAGCAAACATCTTAAAAGATTTTGGATTAAAAAAAAGAATTAATCATTACCCATATCAATTGTCTGGAGGTGAGCAGCAAAGAGTTGCAATTGCACGAGCAGTCATCAATGATCCATTATTAATATTTGCAGATGAGCCGACAGGTAACCTGGATCAAAAAAATTCTGATTTGATTTTAAATTTTCTAATGAAGTTAAAAAAAAACAACAGACTAATATTGATTGCAACTCACAATAGAGTATTAGCTGATAAGACAGATTTAAGATTAACTTTATCCAATGGTAATGTTAATGTTAATGTTGAATAGTAATGTCTTTAAATAAATTTCAATTTAATCATTTAAAAATTCATACACAGTATTCCATATGCGAAGGTGCATTAAAAATTGCAGATTTATCTACTTACTGCAAATCATACAACATTAATAGCGTAGGTATATCTGACTCATTTAATATGTGTGGTGTGTTAGAATTTTCTGAGGAAATTTCTAAAGTCGGTACTCAGCCTATTATAGGTACACAAATTAATTTTTCTTTTTCTCATAATAACCTTGAAAAAATTGGAAAAATTTCTCTTATAGCTAAAAATATCACTGGTTACAAAAATTTGCTCAAGCTTTCTTCCAATTCCTACTTGTCTATAGAAAAAAATCATGAACCTCATTGTGCAATTGAAGAATTGATAAATCATTCTGACGGCCTAATTGTTTTATTAGGAGGCTCACATTCTTTGATTTCATCTTTAATTTTGAATAGCAATATTTCAGAGTGTGAGTTTTTAATTAACAAAATTATAATGAGTTATAAAAATAACGCCTATATTGAGATTCAAAGACATGGTGAGGCTCATGAACCTGAACTTGAAGCAAGACTCTTAAATCTTAGTACGAAATTAAACATTCCATTACTAGCAACGCATGAGGTTTATTATTTAAACCAAGATATGCATGAAGCTCATGATGCATATATATGCGTTGGTCAAAAAACATATGTAAGTGATACTAAGCGACTACGTTATTCAGACCAGCATTATTTAAAAAACGATATTGAAATGAGAGAACTTTTTACAGATTTGCCTGAAGCATTAGAAAACAATAGAAATATTGCTTATAGATGTAGTTATAGGCCTCTTACAAATAAGCCTATGCTCCCAAATTTCAATACTGAATCCTCTAATGTAAATGATGAATTAAAATTACAAGCTAAGATTGGCCTAGAAAAAAAACTTAAAGATTTTATTTTAATAAATATCGAAGATCAAAACGAAAAAAAACTACTCACAAACAAATACGAGGAAAGACTAAATTACGAGGTTGAGATGATATCTAAAATGAAATTTTCCGGATATTTCCTTATAGTTTCTGATTATATAAAATGGGCAAAAACTAACAATATCCCCGTTGGACCAGGTCGAGGCTCAGGTGCGGGATCTTTAGTTGCATGGTGTTTGTCTATAACTGATTTGGATCCAATAAAATTCGGTTTAATTTTTGAAAGATTTTTGAATCCAGATAGAATTTCAATGCCAGATTTTGATATAGATTTTTGTCAAGAGGATAGAGATAAAGTTATTAATTACGTTAAAGATAAATACAAAAACAAAGTTGCTCAAATCATAACATTCGGCAAACTCCAAGCCCGCATGGCTTTGCGTGATATTGGAAGAGTAATAGGTTTACCTTACGGGAGAGTTGATCAGCTTTCAAAAATGATACCTTTTGATCCATCGCGCCCTCTGTCCCTAGCAGAATCTGTTGCAATTGAGCCAAGAATTCAGGAGGCTCAAAAGGAAGATCCAGCGATAGATAAACTAGTGAAATTAGCTTTAAAATTAGAGGGTTTGTATAGAAATATTGCAACCCACGCGGCTGGAATTGTTATTGGAGATAAAGATTTAACTGAAATTATCCCTCTATACAAAGACCATGATTCAACAATTCCGATACCTGTAACTCAATTTGATATGAAATGGGCTGAAGAGGCTGGGTTAGTTAAATTTGATTTTTTAGGATTAAAAACACTAACTGTCATTAAAAAAACTATTAAGCTAATCAAAGAAGAGGGGACACTATTAGATATTGAGAAAATTCCATTAGATGATTCAAAAACATTTGAACTACTTAGTTCTGGCGAAACAATGGGAATTTTTCAACTTGAGAGCTCAGGTATGAGAGATGTTCTTAAGCAAATGAAGCCAAATAAATTCGAAGATATTATTGCATTAGTTGCTTTGTACCGACCAGGACCGATGCAAAATATTTCTACATACAACAATAGAAAACACGGAGTTGAAAAACCTGATTATTTACACCCAAAAATAGAAGGTATTTTAAATGAAACTTATGGGGTGATCATTTATCAAGAACAGGTTATGCAAATTGCTCAAGCTTTGTCTGGTTTTTCTGCTGGCAAAGCCGACATTTTAAGAAAAGCAATGGGCAAAAAAAAATCAGCAGAAATGGATAGACAAAAAAAAGATTTTATAGAAGGAGCTGTCAGTAATAATATACCAAGAGATCAAGCAATATACATATTTCAATTAGTTGAAAAATTTGCTCAATATGGTTTTAACAAAAGTCATGCTGCAGCATACGCTTTAATAGCCTATCAAACTGCGTATTTAAAAACACATTTCCATCTAAGTTTTTTTTCTGCATCTATGAGTATGGATATGTCTAATACAGATAAACTAAATCAATTTTACGAAGAGCTTAAAAGACTTTCTATTAAAATACACAATCCATGTATTAATAATTGTTACGCAGACTTTATTCCAAAAAATAATACCATTTATTACGCTTTATCAGCCATCAAAGCGGTTGGATACGAGGCAATATCTAATGTTATTAAAGAAAGAGAAGAAAATGGAAGATTTAAATCAATAGAAGATTTTGTTAAAAGAGTTCATAGTAAAGATGTAAACAAACTACAGCTCGAGGGACTAATTAAAGCAGGTGCTTTTGATTGCTTAGACAATAACAGAAGTAAAATTTATAATAATGTTCCTGAATTGATAAAACAATCAAAGAATTACGACGAAAATTCTGAAGTAAATCAAATAAATTTATTTGATAGCCAAACAAATCAAGAATTTTTAATAAATTTTGAAGATTATCCAGCATGGAATGAGCAAGAAAAAATTAAAAGAGAGTTTGAGTCAATTGGTTTTTTCGTTAGTGATCATCCATTAAAAAATTACAAACAAGTATTGGAAAGTTATAATGTAATTAATTACCAAAATTTTGTCGAAAATGTAGGAATGACTGAATGCATGTTGTCAGGAACTGTAATGGCTATTCAAGAAAAGAAAACAGCAAAAGGAATGCCTTTTGCTATAGTTAAATTTAGTGATTTGAGTAGGATGTTTGAATTTTTTATATTTTCCGAAGTTTTAATTTCAAATAGAGAAAAATTATTGCCAGGAAAATCTTTTTTAATTAGTGTTAAAAGAGAAATGTTGAAAACAGGTATTGAAAGAACTAACGTCTCTAGAATTTTCTTAATCGATGATATAAAAGAAAAAAATATTCACAAGCTTAACATACAAATTAAAGACAGTGATAATCTAGAAATTCTTAAAAAAGAGATTATTAAAGAAGGAAAAACTTCAGTTTCTCTTAGCTATATACAAAACGGCAGAAATTTTATTTTTAAATTCAAAAACGAAAAAAATTTAAACTCAGAATCGCTTAAAACTCTTGAGAATCATGGTTTTTTGACAAAAATTATCAATTAATACTCTTGATTTAAATTCTCATTCTTTTATAAGACTTAAAATTTCGCACGAAGAAAATGGCGTAAGCCCCCGGTCCTGAAAAGGTAGTTTCTTCGGTGGATTAACCGGAAATAAATTATGAACTTACCAAGCGTTACAATTAAAGATCTATTAGAAGCTGGAGTACACTTAGGACACAAAACTTTTAGATGGAACCCTAAAATGAAACCTTTCATTTTTGGTGAAAAAAACTCAGTACACATAATTGATCTATCTCAAACATTAGAACTCTTAAATAGAGCATTATTAGAAATACACAAATGCGCATCCAATAGAGGTAAAATACTTTTTGTATCAACAAAAAAACAAGCATCTGAGCTTGTTGCGAATGTTGCAAAAGAAACAAATAATTTTTATGTCAATCATAGATGGTTAGGAGGTATGTTAACTAATTGGAACACCATTAATCAGTCTATTAAAAGATTAAAAAAAATAGAAGAAGATCTCAAACTAGAAGATACTGGTTTTACAAAAAAAGAACTCATTAAGATGAGCATGGAAAAAGACAAACTCGAAAGGTCTTTAGGTGGGATAAGTAATATGAAAAAACTACCAGATATGATTTTTGTAATAGATACAAATATAGAATCTTTAGCTGTTCTTGAGGGTAAAAAACTAGGAATTCCTATTGTAGCAATAGTAGATAGCAATTCAAATCCTGAAAATATTAACTTTCCAATACCAGGAAATGATGATGCCAGAAGATCTATCAGCTTATATTGCGATTTGGTTCAAAAAACTATTTTAGATGCACAATCTAAAATGAACAACGACAAAGATGAAAAAGAAGAAGTCTCTGAAATTTCTGAAACTATTCCATTTGCAGAAGAAAAAGAAGCTTCTGACACAAAAGAAAAAACTATCAATTAATTTTTTCTATGAGTATTTTTGAAAAAGTTAAAGAGTTAAGAGACATTACCGGTGCCGGAATGCAAGATTGTAAAATTGCTTTATCAGAAAATAGCGAAGATATAGATTTAGCAATAGAATATTTAAGAAAAAAAGGTATTGCAAAAGCTGCAAAAAAATCTGATCGAGGTGCTTCTGAAGGTTTAATAACTATATTTAATTCAGGATCAAAATCATCAATTGTTGAAGTAAATTCAGAGACAGATTTCGTAGCCAAAAATCCAGAATTTAATTCTTTCTGTGAAAAAATTTCATCTTTATGTGCTACTTCAAAAGACATGATCGATTTAAAAGAAAAAAAATTCAATGAAAACGAAACTGTTTCATCTGCATTAATTAATCTAATTGCAAAAATAGGCGAAAATATTCAAATAAGAAGGTTTGAAAATATTGATCTTGGATGTGATATAGTTAGTTATATTCACAATAAACAAACAGATTGTTCTGGAAAGTTGGGTGTTTTATTGGCCTACGAGTCAAAACACGAAAATGCAAAGTTTTTTGCAAATCTAATATGTATGCACATAGCTGCATCATCTCCACTTTCGTTAGACGAAACAGGTATCAGTCAATCTTTTTTAGAAAATGAAAAAAATATAATTAAGGATCAGTTATTAAATGAAGGAAAAAAAATTGAAATGATTGATAAAATTATCTTAGGAAAACTTTCTAAAATTATAAAAGACAATACATTACTTGGTCAAAAATGGGTTATGAATCCAGAATTATCAGTTAATATGGCAATAAAAAATTTTGAAGATGAAAATAAAGCTACTTTTGTTATTAAACAATTTGTTAGATATAAAGTAGGTGAGGGTATTGAAAACAAAAAGTCTGATTTTGCTGAAGAAGTAAAAAATTTAACAAAGTAAAATTTTTTTATGAATACTAATTCAAAGCTAATTGCTTTTGAGCAAAAAATGAAATCTACTTTGCAAAGCCTTGTTCAAGATTTATCATCAATAAGAACAGGCCGCGCACACGTGTCCATGCTTGATCTCATAAGAGCAGAAGTTTATGGCCAAAAAATGCCACTAAATCAATTAGCAAATATTTCAACACCAGAATCTCAAATGTTAACAGTTCAAGTCTGGGATGCAAATAACGTCAAATTTGTTGAAAAAGCTATTCGAGAATCGGATTTAAATGTTAACCCAGCAGTAGAGGGGCAAATTATTAGAGTCCCAGTTCCAAAATTATCTGAAGAAAGAAGAAAGGAACTTATCAAAATTGTTAAAAATCAATCTGAAAAAATAAAAATATCTATAAGAAATATTAGAAGAGATGGAATGGATGCTCTTAAAAGTTTTTTAAAAGATAAAAATATCACTGAAGATGAAAATAAAAAACTATCAGATGAATTGCAAAAAATTACAGATAAATTTATTATTGAAATTGATAAAAAAATTGCTGACAAAGAACAAGAAATTTTAAAAGTATGAACAATCTAAGCCATGTGGCCATTATTATGGATGGCAATGGTCGTTGGGCTTTAAAAAGAAAAAAACCAAGAACATTTGGCCACAAAGAAGGCATAAGAAATATAAAGCCAATAATAAAATTTTGCCAAGGACGCAACATTAAATTCTTAACGTTATTTGTTTTTTCACTAGATAATTGGAAAAGATCAAGAAAAGAAGTCTCTTATCTATTTACTATGTTAGATAATTTTTTAAAAAAAGAGTTAAATTATTTAACAAAAAATAAAATAAAAATTAATTTTATTGGTGAGAAAAAAAAATTAGAAAAAAAATTGTATTTAAATATTAAAAATGTTGAAAAAAAAACATCAAAAAACTTAAATATAACAGTTAATTTAGCTTTTAATTATAGTTCAAAAGGTGAAATTTTGAATAGTTTTAAAAAAATTATTAAAAATAAAAAAATTACTAATTTAACATTAGACACAATAAAAAATAATTTATATACGAAAAATGTGCCGGATCCAGACATTTTAATAAGATCTGGTGGTTACAGTAGATTAAGTGACTTTCTATTATGGCAAATTGCTTATACTGAAATTTTTTTCATAAAAAAATTATGGCCTGATTTTAATGCAAATGATTTAAATAAAATCATAAAAAAATACATTTCTATAAAAAGAAATTTTGGAGCTGTTAATGTCTAATTTGTTTTTGAGATTTATTACAGCATCAATTTTATTGCCTTTTTTTTTATTTTTACTTTATGCAAATGATATATCATTTTATTTTTTAATATTATCTATTTTTCTTATATCTATATATGAGATAAATTTTTTATTAAAAAAAAATATTGTTTATTTTTTTATATTATCAACCTTGATAATATTGTTTTTATTTTCTTTATATAAACTCAGGGGAAATTCAGACTCAGATTTTTATTATTTATTATGGGTAATGTCTGTAGTATGGCTATCTGACATAGGTGGTTTTTTGTTTGGACGTCTTATAAAAGGCCCGAAATTGAGCAAATGGAGCCCAAATAAAACAATAGCTGGTTTTTTTGGATCAATAATCTTAGGACAGTTTGCTTTTTTGGTCTTGTATTATTGCTTAAAAAATTCAGTTATTTTTAATTTTAAATTTTTTATTCTACAATTATCAATGACAATATTTAGTGTAATTGGCGACCTTTTCTTTTCCTTTATAAAAAGAAAGAATAATATTAAAGATTATTCTAATATCTTCCCGGGCCACGGAGGGCTTTTAGATCGCACAGACGGTTTGATTTTCGTAATTATAATTGCTTACTTGTTAAGGATAACAAATGTCTACTAAAAAATTAAAAATAGCAGTCATTGGATCTACTGGCAGCGTAGGAAAAAATACGCTGGAAATAATAAAAGAAAATCATCATTATTTCAAAATAGATTTACTCGTGTGTAATTCTAATACCAAACTAATCATTGAGCAATTAAAGTTTTTCTTACCAAAATATGTATTTATTAACAATCTTCAAACTTATGAGTTTGTAAGGAAAATTAAATACAAAAAAAAAATTATATTTATTAATAATTTTGAGGAATTGAAAAAGCTCAAATTATCATTTGATAAAACAGTATTAGCAGCTCCATCCTTAGAAGGTTTGAAGTACTCTTTTTTATTTATAAAATTTTCAAAAGAATTGCTCATAGCAAACAAGGAAAGCATCGTTTGTGGCGGTAATATACTTATGAACGAATCAAAAAAATATCATTGCAAAATAATATCAATTGATTCAGAACATTATTGCATAGAAAGAACTATTGCTGCAATTAACCCAAAAGAAATTGATACTGTTTATCTAACTGCTTCTGGAGGCCCTTTTCTTGGTAAAAATAAAAATTTCTATAATAAATCTTCCGTAAAAATTGTTACTAGACATCCGAAATGGAAAATGGGAAAAAAAATATCCGTGGATTCAGCTACCATGGTGAATAAGTTATTTGAATTAGTTGAGGCTCATATTTTATTTAAAATTCCTATGGATAAAATCAAAATTAAAATTCATAAGGAATCACTAGTTCATTCAGCCGTCATTTTAAAAAATGGTCTGGTTAAAATTATAATGCACGATACTTCGATGAAAATTCCAATTAGAAATTCATTATTTGATAATAAGTTTTTTAGTCAAAAAGATAATTATTTCAAATCTAATAAAGATATAATTTTGACATTTGATGAAAAAACTCTTTCTGAATTTAAAATTTTAAAAAATGGTTATAAGATTTTAAACTATGGCCATTCTGCTTGGATTATATTTAATGTAATTAATGATTTTTTAGTAAGTCAATTTATCAAGAATCGTATTTTTTTCTATCAAATAGTCAAAAATTTGAATAAAATAATGTTTAATAAAATTATTATTTTTCATGCAAAAAAAAAAATACGATCATTGTCTGATATTAATAAATGTATTCATTTTGCAAAAAGTTTTATAGAAAATTATGATGTTAAGTAGAATTTTTTTAGTTTGCTTTTTTTTTGGATTTGCAAATTTTAATACTGCCTATTCTGAAATATTAAAAAATCCAAGTATAAAAATTATAGGTAATAAAATTATTAGCAAAGAAACTATTTTAAATACATTAGGACTTAGTAATAATATAGAAATTGATACTAATCAGCTTAATTTGTATCAACAAAAAATTCTAAGTACTGGTTTTTTTTCCACTGTAAGTCTTGAACTCAATCTAAATGAATTAATAATTAAATTAAAAGAAAATCCAATAATTGATTATGTTTTTATCGAGGGTCTCAAAGATAACAAAAATGTAGAAGAGCAAATTTTTAAAATAATTACGTTAAAAGAAAATACAGTTTTTTCTGAAAGTTCTTTAAATACTAACACTAAAAAAATTAACTCTTTCTTGGCAAGTTTGGGCTATTTTAAAAACAGTATTTCTTATGAAGTTAAACAAGTTAATAATGACAGGGTAAATATATTTTTTAACATTGATTTGAATAAAAAATTTACTATTAAAAATATTTTTTTTATAGGAGATAAAAAATTTAGCTCTTCAAGGTTAAAAGATGTCATAACATCGACCCAAGACAGTTGGTTTTCTTTTTTTTCAAGCACAAATACTCCGTCAAATGAAAGAGTTGATCTCGACATTTCTCTGCTCAAAAACTTTTATCTAAACCATGGATATTATGATGTCCAAATTCCTAGCGGCTCTATTGAAATTGTAAATAACAATTCTGCAAATTTAGTTTTTGTAATTAACGCTGGTCAATTATATAAATTTAATGAAGTTGTGGTTTTGAATGAATCTCCATCATTAAATGATAGTGATTTGAAATTTATAAAAAAAATTGTAAGTTCATTGAACGGTAATGATTATAGATTAATTGATCTAAGTAATTTAAGAAATAAAATCACTGATTATTTATATAAAAATAACATAGATTCAGAAGTTCAGTATTCCCTTAGAAAAGAAACTCCAAATAATATAGATGTTTCTTTTGAAATTAAAGAAATCCTAAACAAACAATTTGTAGGCAACATTGTAGTCTCAGGTAATGATATTACAGAAGAATCTGTTATCAGGAATAATTTATTTTTTGCTGAAGGTGATGTGGTTAGTAATTTAAACATAGAAAAATCTAAGGATAAATTAAAATCCTTAGGGTTTTTTAAAAATGTTAGTATTTTTAAAGAGGATTTGAAAAATTCTCAAAATTCTAATTTAACAGTTAAAGTAGAAGAAAACGCAACTGGAGAAATTAGTGCTGGTGCTGGTGTCAGCAATTCAGATGCTTCAATTAGTTTCTCATTAAGAGAAAAAAATTTTTTAGGCAAAGGAATTGATACGAATGCCAACGTAACTTTTGGTACGGAAAGAGTTATTGGTAGTTTGGGTTTTTCTAATCCAGATTTTAATGAAACAGGAAATACATTAAATAATAGAATTTTTGTTACTAGCACTTACTACGATAACGCTGCTTACAAAAGCAAAAGCATAGGAGACAATCTTTCTTTATCATACGAAATATTTCAAAACATTAGTTTAGAAACAGGACTTGGAATTAGTTTTGATAGTATCGATACAGATACGAGTGCATCAAATTTAATCAAAAGTAGAGATGGTAGTTATTTAACTAATAAAGTCTTTTATAATGTGAATAATGATCAAAGAGATAGAAAATTTCAAACAAAAAATGGTTATACTTTTGGTTTTGGCCAGTCTTTAGCTTACTTTGGTTCAGACATCCCTTATTTGTCAAATAATATTTCTGGTAGTTTTTATAATGAATTTTCACAAGAATTTATTGGAACAATTAAATATAGGGTTAAATCTATAAACTCTATAAATAGTAAAGATATAATGTTAAGTGATCGTATCTTTTTATCCAATAGCGAACTACGAGGTTTTAAACACAGGTCGGTAGGCCCGATGGTAGATAATGAATATATTGGTGGGAATTATTCATATTCTACAAATTTTTCTACATCATTTCCTAATGGCTTGCCAGACAAGTGGAATACAAATAGTAGTTTATTTTTAGATGTTGCGAATGTATGGGGAGTTGATTTTGACGGTCCTGAAGACTCTAGTAAAATACGATCATCGATTGGAATTGGTGTTTCTTGGGTATCACCAGTTGGACCAATATCCTTTACTTTAGCTGAGGCTATCTCTAAAGATTCCAAAGATGAAGTTGAGACATTTAGTTTTCAGTTAGGTGGAACTTTTTAGTTTTTCTCATTTTCTATATGAAAAAAAAAGATATTTTAAGTTTAAGTGATATACTTAAATTAATAAATTTTAAGATAAAAAGTTCAAAATTTAATAAAATTTTTATCAATGGCATAAGTGATTTATCAAAAGCAAAAAATAGCCAAATTACTTTTTTTTCTAATATCAAATATTTGGATAAATTAAAAAAATCTAAAGCTGCTGCAATTTTTGTTGCCAATAAATTTAAAAAATACGTTCCTAAAAATATAATTGTTTTAAAATCGCAACACCCAGAGCTTGATTTTATAAAAGTTACAAATATTTTTTTTCCTGAATCTTATTTTTCTAAAATTTCTTATACGAATTTAACTGAAACTCAAATTGTTAAAAAATACCCAAGTTTAAAATTTGGCAAAAATTTTTATGTTGAAAATAATGTTAAAATTGGAAAATATGTTTTTATTGGGAATAATGTTACTATAAAAAAAAATTGTAACATTGGTAGTGATGTAGTTATAGGCTCAAATGTTGTTATAGAACATGCTGACATCTCTAATAATGTTCATATATGCGATGGTGTAATAATTGGTAAAAAAGGTTTTGGTTTTAAGTTTATAAATGACAAATGTTTAAGAATTCCTCATGTAGGAAAAGTTATCATAGGCAAAGATTGTGAAATAGGCGCAAACAGTATTATTGATCGTGGTTCAGTAAAAAATACGATTATTGGAGAAAAAACTTTTTTAGATAATTTTGTACATATAGCTCACAATGTAACTATCGGAAAAAAATGCATTTTTGCAGCACAAACAGGAGTTGCTGGTAGTACAAGTATTGGCGATAATGTTGTTATTGGGGGACAGGCAGGAATTTCTGGTCATTTAAAAATTGGAAATAATGTAAAAATTGGAGGAAAGAGTGGTGTGGTTAAAGATATTAAAGATAACGAGACAGTAATGGGCTATCCAGCAAAACCTTTACGACAATTCGTGAAGGAAAATTCGTAAATGAAAACTGAATTAAACTTAGAACAAATCAAAAATCTTTTGCCACATAGAGAGCCTATGTTGTTAATTGAAAAAATTTCAAATATTTTGGACAAAAATTCTGCAACTGGTCATATTAACGTTGTTTCCAGTAAATTTTATTTTGACGGCCATTATCCAGGCCAACCAGTTTTCCCTGGTGTTTTAATTGTAGAGGCTTTCGGTCAAACTGCAGCTGCTTTATCCGCTCATAGTCTTGATCCTAAAGAAATTGAAGATAAGTTAGTTTTTTTAATGACTATAGATAAAGCAAGATTTAGAAACCCAATAGTTCCTCCTTGTGAGTTGTTGTTGAACGTCAAAGTTGAAAAAATAAAAGGAAGAATATGGAAATATTCTGGAGTTGCTTTGGTCGGCAATAAAGTAATGGCGGATGCTCAATGGATGGCAACCATCGCAGATAGAAATGATAAGTAAAAATAGCAATATACACCCTAAAGCAAAAATAGGTAACAATGTTACGATCGGTAATTACTGCGATATAGGTCCAGATGTTGTTATAGGAGATAATTGCATTATTTATAGTCACGTAGTTATTTCCGGAAATACAATTATTGGTTCTAATAATTCATTTTTTCCATTTGCATGCATTGGAACTGATCCCCAGGATTTAAAGTATAATGGGGAAAAAAGTAGTATCGTTATTGGAAACAATAATAAAATTAGAGAATATGTAACAATAAACCCAGGTACAGCGGCTGGTGGAGGAATTACTAAGTTGGGAAACAACTCCCTGCTTATGATTTCATCACATATCGCTCATGATTGTATAATTGGAGATTCAGTTATCATTGCTAATAACGTTCCAATAGCTGGACATTGTCATATAGATAACGAAGTTATAATAGGCGGAAATTCTGCAGTACAACAATTTTGCTCGATTGGGAAAGGAGCAATGGTAGGAGGTATGACTGGTGTAAATAAATCCATTCTACCTTACACGCTTGCAACAGGAAATAGATGTTATTATGAAAACCTCAATTTAATAGGTTTAAAAAGAAAAGGTTATGATAACTTAACTATTACAGATTATAAAGAAGTAGTAGAAATTTATTTTAAGGATAGAAATCAAATTGAGCATACCAAAAAATCTAATAATAGTTTAATTCAAGAACTACATTTATTTTTACAAAAAAATGTAAATAAACAGATTTGTACCCCCTTAAATCAATGATAGGCATTATATCTGGTGAAGGAAGTTTGTCAAAAGTTTTAATCAATAATTTGTCTGACAACAAAATTAAATTTTTAGTCATCAACTTAGGGAAGATAAGAATATTGAAAAAAAATTTTTATAATTTAAATATCACACAATTTTCCAAAATTCTTAAGATTTTAAAAGATAATAATTGTAAAGAAGTTATTATGGCTGGAAAAGTAACGAGACCTAGAATTCAAGATATCAAAATTGATTTTAAATTAATTAAAATGTTACCAAACATTATAAGAAGTTTGAAAAAAGGAGATTCTCATGCTTTAGATTTTGTTATAAAAATATTGAAAAACAACAATATAAGAGTTGTTTCTTGTTTAAAGTATGTACCAGAGTTAAAAGCAGAAAATTTCATGTTGTTTAACAAAGAATCCAAACAAGATTTTGAGGATATAAACAAAGGAATAGCTATACTTAATCACATTAATAACAAGTTTGACGTTGGTCAGTCAATAATTGTAAATAATGGATTTGTAGTTGGGATAGAAGCTGCGGAAGGCACAGATGAAATGTTGTCAAAGTCTGTAAATGTTTTAAAAAAAATTAATAAAAATAAAAAATCTGGTTTTTTAATAAAATTTCCCAAAAAAATTCAGGATCTTAGAATTGATCTGCCCACTATTGGCCACAGTACTATAAAAAAATGTATAGATGTCGGACTGCGAGGCATAGCGCTTAAAAAAAATGCTAATATATTTTTAGATCAAGAAAAATCAATTGAATTAATAAAAAAAAATAATTTTATTATTAAAGTTGTAAATTGAAAAAAAAGATATTTATTATAACTGGAGAAGCTTCCGGTGATAAGCTTGCCTCTCATGTAGTTGATTATTTTGATCGTAAAAAATACGATATAAAAGCAATCGGTTCCGTTTATTTAAAGCAAAAAAAAATTAGTTTACTATTTAATTCTTCTGAGATTTCAGTAATGGGATTTGTTGATGTTGCTAAAAAAATTTTTAGTTTAATAAATAACATTAATTATACAGTTAATTTTATAAAAAAATTTAGACCTCATATTATTTTTTCTATAGATGCCCCAGATTTTTCTTTTAGAGTAGAAAAAAAAATTAAAGAGGTTCTACCAGATATTAAAATAATTCATTTTGTTGCACCAACAATTTGGGCATGGAGAGAAAATAGAGCCGCTATATTTAAGAAGTTTATAGATCACATGCTGTTATTATTCCCATTTGAGGTAACAATTTTTGATAAATGGAAGATTAAAAACACATTTGTAGGACATCCCTTTTTTGAAAAAAAAATATTTTATAAAAAATATTTTTTAGAAAAAAATAAGCAAATTATAACTTTTTGTCCTGGTAGTAGAGTTTCAGAAATTAAAACGTTTATGCCTTTATTTATGAAATTAATTAATAAAATTAATTATAAGTATGGTGAAAATTTTTTGTATCATTTTCCTATAAACTCAAATCATAAAAAAATAGTTTATGATTACTTTTATAAAAAAAATTCAATATTGATGAGCACGAATGAGGATATGAAAAATTTTTATATTAAAAATTCAATATTATCTGTCGCAAAATCAGGAACGGTTTCTCTTGATATTTGTAAAAATAGCTGTCCCTTAATTACGGTTTATAAAACTTCATGGTTAAATTATTTTTTAATTAAACCATTTGTTAAAGTTAACTTTGGTAATATTATTAATATTATAGCTAACAAGGAAATTATACCTGAGTTTATTCAAAGTAACTGTAATGCTGATAATATATTCGTCAAAGTTTCTGAATTTTTGAGTAATAAAAATATTAGATTGTCTAATGTAAATAATTATCGAAAAATTATTAAATTAATTACAAGAAAAAATACCAGTAAATTAATTGCTAATATTTTAAAAAAATACGCTTAATTTCTGTTCTTTAGCTCAATGAATTTTCTAGGTTTTTCTCCTATATAAAGCTGTCTTGGTCTGCCTATTTTGTTTTGCGGATCAAGATACATTTCTTTCCAATGAGCAATCCAGCCTGCTGTTCTTGCAACAGCGAATAATGGTGTAAACATCGTAGATGGGAAACCCATGGCATTCAGAGTTATGCCTGAGTAAAAATCAATATTGGGGTATAATTTCTTTTCTATAAAATACTCATCTTGAAGTGCAATTTTTTCTAATTCTAATGCTACTTGCATAATTTTATCATCTTTCCTTCCAAGATCTTCTAATACTTCGTGACAAGTTTTTTGCATCACTTTAGCTCTAGGATCGTAATTTTTGTAAACTCTATGTCCAAATCCCATTAACTTAAATGGATCACTTTTATCTTTGGCTTTTTTTATGTATTCTGGAATTTTTTTAACGTCTCCAATTTCTTTTAACATATTAAGAGCAGCCTCATTCGCCCCCCCGTGCAATGGCCCCCATAAAGATGTAAAACCGGTAGATATAGAGGCAAATGGGTTTACGCCTGATGATGCAGCTAAACGCACAGTAGAAGTGGATGCATTTTGTTCATGATCAGCGTGCAATATAAATATTTTATCTAAGGCTTTTGAAAATACTTTATTAACTTTGTACTTTTCTGCAGGTACGCCGAATGTCATTTGCATAAAATTTTCGCTATAATCAAGGGAGTTGTCCGGATAAATAAAAGGTTGACCTATAGAATATTTGTATGCCATTGCTGCAAGAGTAGGAACTTTAGCTATCATTCTTCTTGCTGATATCTGTCTTTGTTCCAAATCATTAACATCTATTGAATCTGGATAAAAAGCAGAAAGCGCAGCAACTACTGATGTTAATATAGCCATTGGATGCGATCCTCTTCTAAAGCCGTTAAAAAAATTTTTCATTTGCTCATGAACCATTGTATGATTTTTAATGGCATCAGCATACTCTGTCCATTCTGCTTTTGTTGGTAGCGATCCATTCCAGAGTAAGTAAGCAATTTCTAAGTAAGAGCTTTTTTCAGCCAGCTCATCCATAGGATAACCTCTGTAATAACACTCTCCCTTATCACCATCGATGTAAGTAATTGATGATTGACAGCTAGCAGTAGATGTGAAACCAGGATCTATGGTAAAATTACCAGTTGATGCATAAAGTTTTGAAATATCAATTACATCAGGTCCTGTAGTTCCTTCTAGAATCGGAAAATCAAATTTTTTTCCATTAATTTCGATTGTACTTTTTTTTGTCATAAAAAAGATTTTTTATCAGTTTTGTCTAAAAAAGTCTATTTTTTAAAAATATAAAGAGAGTCTTTTTTTTGTCTCCACAATACCAAGACAGACTATGATTTCGTTTATTGATGGAGCAAATTTTGTTCCTGTTAAAATTAATCTAAGAGGTTGACCAAAATCTTTATACTTAATTTTTTTTTCATCAATAATAACTTCAATTACTTGTTTTATTTTATCATGCTCATTATATTGGATTTGCGATATTTTTTCCGCAAATAAAGACATTAAATTTTTTTCATCTTTATTAATTAAATTTTCAATATCGATTTTTTTATAATCAAACACAAATTTGCAGTTATTATAAATGTCTTCAAGGGTTTTTGCTTTATTTTTAAATACACCAAAATTAATCTTAATTTTATTCAATGAATCTTCATCAATTTTATTTTTAAAATCATTTATATATTTTGTGAAATATGAAAATAATTTTAGTTCATTAAAATTTTTGATGTATGTTTCGTTTAATGACAAAATTCTATCGATATCAAGTTTAGACGGAGATTTTCCAATACCTTCCAAATTAAATAATTGAATACTTTCTTCCAGTGAAAAAATTTCTTTATCTTTATAAGACCATCCTAGTCTTAGTAGATAATTTCTTAAACTTTCAGATAAAATTCCTATTTTTTGATAATCTTCAACCGTTGCAGTTCCATCTCTTTTTGATAGTTTTTTTCCTTCTCTCGAATGTATTAAGGGAATGTGTGCATATTTTGGAATGTGCCATCCCATGGCTTCAAATATTTGAACTTGTTTAAATGTATTTATTTTATGATCATCACCTCTAATGACGTGAGTTATATTCATAAGATGATCATCTACAGAAGCAGACAGCTGATATGTTGGCGTAGCATCTCCTCTTAATATTACAAAGTCTTCGATGGTAGAATTTAATATTTGAATCTTGCCCTGAACAAGATCGTCGAGCTGCGATATTCCTGTCGCTTTAGACTTGAATCTTACTACAAATATTCCTGAACTTTCTTCTTTATCTCTACATTTTCGGCTATAGACATAGGGAAGATTTTTTTTTCTACATAGTTCTTTTTCTTTTTCTAGTTCTTCATGTGTGCAGAAACACTTGTATGCATTGCCATTGCTGATCAGTTTGTTTGCTACTTCAACATGTTTGTTAATATTTAAACTTTGCTTAAATGGTTCCTTGTCGGGATTTATTTCAAGCCAATTAAGAGTTTCAATTATTTGATTTTCATATTCTTTTTTTGATCTTTCTTTATCTGTGTCTTCAATTCTTAATAAACAAAGACCGTTATTTTTTTTCGCAAATAACCAATTAAATAAAGCAGTTCTGGCACCACCTATGTGTAAAGGTCCAGTAGGAGAGGGAGCGAATCTAACGATTATGCTGTTATTCATTCAGCAGTGTTTACACTAACTGACTAAAAGTTTCTATAAAGAGAAGTTAAAACACCTTGAATTTTTATTCTGTCTGGTCCAAAAATTCTTGTTTCATAAGCTGGGTTTGCACTTTCTAATGCAATAGCGTTTGATTTTTTCCTATATCTTTTAAGTGTTGCCTCATGATTATCTATTAAGGCAACTACTATTTTTCCATTTTCTGCAATATTTGTTTTTTTTATAATCACTGTGTCTCCATCATTGATCCCAGCATCTATCATCGAGTCTCCTTCAACTCTTAAAGCATAGTAATCTTCAGGATTTTTAGTACCTGGTGGACATGGTATGTCCTCTGCGTGCTCTTCAATTGCCTCAATTGGAAGACCCGCAGCTATTTTTCCGAGCAACGATATATAGTTTTTTTTTGTTTTTTTGGAATTATCTAGGCCACCTCTTATAAGACTTGGTGTAAAATTGTTAAATAAGTCTTTTGCACTAGCATTTTCTGGCAGTTTTAACACCTCTAGTGCTCTAGCTTTGTGAGCTAGTCTTTTTATAAACCCTCTTTCCTCCAAAGCGGATATTAGTCTGTGTATTCCTGATTTTGACTTTAAATTTAATGATATTCTCATTTCATCATATGATGGTGAAACACCATCTTTTTTCAACTTTTCGTTGATATAAATTAGTAAATTTTTTTGTTTTTTAGTTAGCATAGAACAAAACCTGTACATTAACGTTCTACAAGTGTTCTTTATTTTTTTCAATGCTTAATTTATTAAGCAAAATATGGATTTTTAAGAGTTTAATTCGACTAATTTGTTGAATATTGAATCTGATTTTATAAGTGATTCTCCAATCAGAAAATTAGAAATTCCTGTTTTTTCCATTATAAAATTAATATCAGTTTTTGTATTAATTCCACTTTCGCAAATTATGGTTCTATTTTTCAAATCAAATTTATTAAATATATTTACTGTTGTGTTTATATCTGTTTCAAAAGTTTCTAAATTTCGGTTATTAATGCCTATTATGGCATCTTTGTATTTTAATGCAATTTGCATTTCATTTTCATTATGCACCTCAATAATTGAATCCATTCCGCATTCTAAAGAAGCTTCGTAAAGAGATTTTGTCAATTTGTCGTCTGTTGATTTGAGTAATATTAGTATGCAATCAGCACCTAACGACGCTGCTTCGTAAACTTGATAAGGGTCAATAAAAAAATCTTTACAAAGAATTGGTAAACTAGTTTTAGATTTTATGTCTTTTAAGTATTGTTTGTTTCCAAGAAAGTAATTTTTTTCAGTCAATATTGAGAGACATGCTGCACCAGCCCTTATGTACTCTTTAGCTATTTGAAGATGATTAAATTTTTCTAAAAAGACACCTTTCGAGGGGCTAGCTTTTTTTACCTCAGCTATTATAGCAATCTTTTTTTGCAAGGAAAATTTATCAAGTTGTTTTTTAAAATTAAAATTTTTTTTAGTTATTAATTTCTTAATATCATTTAGTGGTGTTATTTTTTTGTCAAGATCAATTTCTTTAATTTTTTTTTTTATTATTTCTTCTAAAATATTCATATTCTTAAAGTTTCTAATTGTTTTTGCACAAGCCCTGACAAAATGTGAGATCTAACTTTTTTATATGCATTTGGTAAATCAATTTCAATTTCCATAACTAATAATGCAGCTGCGCAATTTAGTGATACAATTTCTAAAAAAGCATTATTTTCTCCCTTGCATAAATTTGTAATTTTAAGAGCATTAAATTTAGCATCGCCTCCAATAATATCGGTTAAATGATAGTTGTGATTAATAAAATCTCTTGGGTCAATTAATATTTTCTTAATATTTGATTGATTAATTTCCAGCACATCTGTTTTGTCGAAAATGGATATTTCATCAAGACCATCACGACTATGAAAAACCCAGGCCTTTTTCGCTCCTAGTTTAATTAGACTTTCTGCATATGTATTTAAAAGTTTTTCTGAAAAAATTCCCACGCATTGATAATGTACAGAGGCAGGATTGCATAATGGGCCTAATAAATTAAAAATTGTTTGTTTTTTAATTTGTTTTCTAACATTAGCTACATTTTTCATAGCTTGATGATAGATCGGAGCAAACATAAACCCAAAATTTTTACTCTCTATATCTCTTTTAACTTGTTCAGGATTTTTCATTATATCTATTCCAAGTTCTTCAAGTACGTCAGCAGAACCACACTTTGATGACAATCCTTTATTTCCATGTTTAGCAACTTTTATACCCATGCTGGACAAAACTATAGACGCTGCTGTAGAAATATTGAGGCTGTGCTTTCCGTCACCACCCGTGCCACACATATCTATAGCATCAACATTCAAGTCTACTTTTAATGACTTTTCCTTCATCACACTTGCTCCGCCTGTTATTTCATCTGCTGTTTCACCCTTGTCTGACAATGAAATTAAAATTGAAGAAATAGTATTATCATCAAGATTTCCGCTCATAATTTTTCTGAATAAAAATTGAGTTTGTTCGATATTTAAATTTTTTTTATTAGATATTTGATTTAAAATCCCTTGAATATCCATTTTTAACCTTTTAAAAAATTATTAATAATTTTTTTTCCTAAATTAGTTTTTATACTTTCAGGATGAAACTGTATTCCATGTACATCATATTTTTTATGAGATAAGCCCATAATTATATTGTCATTCGTTACAGCCGTCACTTCTAAATCTTTCGGAATATTATTCGGATCTACAATTAAGCTATGGTATCTTGTGCCTATAATATGAGATGGAAAATTTCTAAAAATTTTGAAGTTATTTAGAACTTTAATATTGCTCGTTTTACCGTGCATTAATTTATTTGCTTTAATTATTTTTCCACCAAGAGCCTGCGCAATTATTTGATGTCCTAAACAAATGCCAAAAATTGGTTTTATATTTAGATATTGATTCACAACTTCTAAACACAGACCTGCTTGATCGGGATTGCCTGGTCCTGGAGATATTGCTATCTTATCAAATTTATTTAAGTATCTGATTTTAAATTTATCATTACGTACAACAGTTACTTTGCAACCAAGTTCAGAAAAATAATGAAACACATTGTAGGTGAAACTGTCGTAATTATCTATTAAGCAAACACTTGTCATTATCTTATAGCCTCAATAAGAGCTTTAGCCTTATTTACAGTTTCTTGATATTCTTTTTCAGGATCACTATCGGCAACAATTCCAGCCCCGGATTGAATATACACCTTTTTATCTTTGATCAGAGCTGTACGAAGAGCAATACAAGTATCCATAGTATTATTAGGAGAAAAATAACCAATGCCACCTGCATATAATTTTCTTCTAGTTTTCTCTAATTCGTCGATAATTTCCATAGCTCTAATTTTTGGAGCTCCCGAAACAGTTCCTGCTGGAAATCCAGATAACAAAGCATCTATCAAAGATGTGCCTTTTTTGTATTGTCCAGTAACATTAGACACAATATGCATGACATGAGAATATTTTTCTACAGAAAATTGACTATCAACTTTAACACTTCCAGTTTCTGAAAATTTTCCAACATCATTTCTTCCTAAATCAAGTAACATCAAGTGTTCAGCTAATTCCTTAGGATCTGAGAGTAGATCTTTTTTTAATTTATTATCTTCTTCAATAGTTTTTCCTCTTGGTCTTGTACCCGCGATAGGCCTGATAGTAATTTTTGAGTCTTTGACACGCACTAATATTTCAGGACTACTTCCAATAATTTGAAAGTCATTATAATTAATAAAATATAAAAAAGGAGAAGGGTTTGTTTTTCTGATTTTTTTATAAATATCTATAGGATTTTTTTGGAGTTTTGCTTCAAATCTTTGACTTAAAACTACCTGAAAAATATCACCAAGTTTTATATATTTTTTAGCTATTTTAACATTATTCAAAAAAGCCTTCTTAGAAGTATTGCTTTTAATTTTTACATTTATTTTTTTTATTTTATTAATAGTTTTTTTTGGCTTAGTATTAGATTCGGTAATTAATATATTTAAATCTATTTTGCATTTATTATAAAAATTTTTAGAATTTTTTTTTGAACTATAATTACAAGTAATGTAAAAAAGTTTTTTTTTTAAGTTGTCGTGGATAATAATTTTTCTAGGTCTTTGCAACCTAACGTCTGGAATTTTTAGATCATTTTTTGTTCTATTAGGAATTTTTTCAACAAATCTAATAATATCATAACCAAAATAGCCAATTAGCATAAGAGACATTGAAGGTAAATTTTTTGGTAAAGTATAATTAAATGATTTTACCAATTTTTTTAAATACAGATAAGGATCTTTGTTAGCTATTCTTTTATTATTAACAAAAATTTGATTATTTTTAATCTCGTAGGTTTTGTCAGAATCATAACCAAAAATTGTGTATCTGCCACGATGGATAGCTTTTTCAACAGACTCGAAAACAAAGCTATTTTTTTTTGCTAAAATTATATCAATTAAATTTTCTATCTTTGTTGTTTTTGAATTATTTTCAACAGCATAGATAATTGAAACTTTATTTTTATTCCTTATATCTTTAAAATTTTTATAGCTGTTGAAGCGTATCATTAAAGAGAGTTTATTATTCGATCTAGTACTTTTTGATTAATTTTGATTTCATATTTGCTATTTAAAAACTTGTCAAAAGACATCATGATTTGATCTTTAAAATTATTAGAGACATATCTCTCGTACAGTTTAGCTGTATTGTTATCAATTTTTTTATTATCATAGCTAATACTCATTACTTTAATAATATAATTATTTTTATCCTCTACTATGGCCAAATCATTCTCATTTAGATCAAAGATATTTTGAATATTTGTCTCATTAAAAATTGTAGATTTTTCTAACCTAGATTTTAAAAATAAATCTTTTATTAAATTTTTATTTTTGATCTCTAGTTCGTCAAATACTTTTTTATCTTGAATATTTTTTTTTAATTCACTTATCTTATTTAAAAGCTCGAGGTCTCTAATTTTATTAGAAATTATTTTTTTTGTTTTCACGTCCAATTGCATTAGTTTTGTATCTTCGATAATATCGACGGATATTAAGTAGTAAGAATTTTGTATCTCGATTAAATCAGAACTAACAACATCTCCTAAAGAAAATGCTTTTTCAATAATCTTCTTGTCTAAGAATATTTTTTTATCTAAATTTTTTTCAAATCCTTCTTTATTAAATAATCCACTTTTTTTTGAAATAAGAGAATATTTATCTACTATTTCATTATAATTTTTATTAGACAATACGTCATTCTCTATTAACGAAATTTTTTTAAAAAATTGGTCAATGTTTTCTTTTTCATTATTATTTGGTTTTAAAAGTGAGTACTTGATGCTCCTGTACTGATCAGAATATAGAGGATTTTTTTTATAGTACTCTTGAATTTCAGAGTCCGAGGGGACTTCAATACTATATAATTCATTTAAATTTATATATTTTATTTTAGCTTGTTTAGTAAAATATTCTTTTATTAATTTCTGATGGTAATTTGTTGATAAGGTACTAGAGGCTTGGCTATCTATTATTAATTTTCTTAAAAGATTATTTCTAAAGTTTTTTTCAAATTCTGAGGTAGTAGAACTGTTTTGTAAAAGATATTTTTCATACTTAGTCCTAGAAAACTCATTTTCATCTTTAAATTCTGGTATTTCTTTTAGATAACTAGCTAATGTTTTATCATTAATAATTATTTTTTCATCTTCGGCATAAATTTCTATAATTTTATCAGCTACTAATTTATTTAATATTTTAAAATGTAAATTATTTGCAATAACTTCTTTTCCATTTAAAATATTTTGCATTTGCATTTCTCTCTTGAGTTGGTCTGCAAATTCCTGAGTATAAATATTTTTTCCAGAGACCTCAGCAACTACATTAGTTTTTCCTGAGCTAAAAAGGTCTCCAATTCCCCACAAAGCAAAAACTCCAATAATTAAAATAATTAGTCCTTTAATTAAAAGATTTTTAGATAAAGCTAGTAGTGTCTTTCTCATAATTATTAGTTTAAAAATAAAGATTAATAGATTAAAAAAACCATTATGTCTTCGAAAAGTACATTGTTTGTAGCAAACTGGAAAATGAATGGCACTCCATCTGATTTAAAAGAAATTAATAAAGTAGCGGACTTTTTAAAAAAAAAATTTAATAAATTTTTAAAAATAGTAATCTACTGTCCTCCAATACCTTTACTAACCTATTTTAGTAAAAAAAAGCTATCTAGCTCAATAAAGTTTGGTGCTCAAAATGTATCTAGCACCAATATTGACTATGGTGCCAAGACAGGTTCCCTCAGTCCTAAATTACTTCAAAAGTGTGGTGCAGAGTATGTAATAATTGGACATTCTGAGCGAAGGTTTAAGGGAGAAAGTTTTTCTGAAATTAAAAAAAAAATAAATACATCTCTTAATAGCAATCTAAAGATTATTTTATGTATTGGAGAAACGTTTAAACAAAAAAAAAACAATAAATCATTAGCTATTTTAAAAATGCAAATTACTAAATCCCTTTCAATGCATCAAAATCTTTCTAATGTAATAGTTGCTTATGAGCCAATTTGGTCAATTGGTACAGGGGTTGTTGCTGATCAAGCATATTTGAATAAAATTTTTAATTTTTTAAATATTTTTTTAAAAAAAAAATATAAAATAAGAAATCCTAAAATTTTATATGGTGGCTCTGTTAATCACTCTAATATTAAAGATTTAAGATTAATTTATCACTGTTCTGGTTATTTAGTTGGAGGAGCATCTCTCAAAGCTAAGAATTTTATTGAAATTATAGTCAATTATTATAATTAGCTAATTAATGGAAAATATAATTCTAATTATTCATATTGTTATAGCGATTTTGCTTATTGGATCAGTCTTGTTACAAAGATCAGAAGGTGGTGCGCTTGGTATTGGCGCAGGAAATGACAGTCTTATGTCTTCACGTTCAGCAGGAGATTTTTTAACTAAGTTTACATCTGTTATGGCTATTTTTTTTATTATCACGAGTATATCGCTGACTATAATCCATAAAAAAGAAAAACCTTCTGGTTCAATCATTGATAAAATTGAACAATTGGAAAAAAAGAACAGTTCACCACAAATACCTACAGCTAAGTAATTAAGCTTTTATATCTTAATAAAATATCTTATAACATTCTTCCATGGCTCGTTATATATTCGTTACTGGGGGCGTGGTTTCTTCTTTAGGAAAAGGTCTTTCTTCAGCTTCATTGGCCTATCTTCTTCAATCTAGAGGTTTTAAGGTTCGTCTTAGAAAATTAGATCCATATCTAAATGTAGACCCAGGAACAATGAGTCCATTTCAACATGGCGAAGTTTTCGTTACTGATGATGGCGCAGAAACAGATTTGGATCTTGGTCACTACGAAAGATTTAGTGGCATATCTGCAAAAAAATCTGACAATGTTACTACTGGAAAAATTTACAGTGATATTTTAAAAAAAGAACGAGAAGGTCTTTATCTTGGTAAAACTGTTCAAGTAATTCCTCATGTTACAAATCAAATTAAAGATTTTATTAAAAAGGATATTACTAATGAAGACTTTGTAATATGCGAAATAGGCGGAACCGTTGGTGATATTGAGAGTCTACCTTTTTTGGAAGCTATTAGACAATTTTCAATAGATATTGGAATAAAAAATGCTTTATTTATTCATTTAACATTAGTTCCATACATGAAAGCTTCTGATGAGATTAAAACAAAGCCAACTCAACATTCTGTGAAGGAACTTAGAGCTTTAGGTATTCAACCAAACATAATTATCTGTAGATGTGAACAACCAATACCTTCTGAACATCGAAAAAAAATATCTTTATTCTGCAATGTAGCAATTGACAATGTCATAGAGACTATAGACGTTAAAACAATCTACGAGGCTCCGATAAGTTTTAGTAATGAAAAACTTGATCAGCAAGTGCTTAACCATTTTAAAATAAAATCAAAAAAGAAGCCAAATTTAATACCATGGAAAAAGATTACGAGAACAGTTTTGGGTTCTAAACAATCTGTGAATATTGCAATTATTGGTAAATATGTAAATCTCAAAGATGCTTACAAATCTTTAGATGAGGCCTTAACTCATGGTGGTATTAAAAATAATTTAAAGATAAAAATTATTAGAATTGAATCTGATAACTTAAAAGCTTCTGAGATTAAGAAAAAACTATTAGGGGTACATGGAGTTTTAATACCAGGTGGTTTTGGAAGAAGAGGAACGGAAGGAAAAATTGCAGCTATTCGCTACGCTCGTGTTAATAAAATACCTTTTTTGGGAATTTGTTTTGGTATGCAAATGGCCGTGATAGAATTTGCACGAAATATTCTTAAAATTAAAAACGCAAGCTCAAGCGAAATTTCTAAAAATGGTGTTCCAGTGGTGGGACTTATTAATGAGTGGGAAAAAGATGGTAGGGTGCACAAAGGAACGGATAAAAATCTTGGAGGGACTATGAGATTAGGTCTTTATCCAGCGAAACTTAAAGAAAATTCTCTTATAAAAAAAATTTATAATTCAAAAATAATTCACGAAAGACACAGGCATAGATACGAGGTTAATATTAACTTTTTAGAAAAATTTGAAGAAAAAAAAATGATTTTTTCTGGAGTGTCTCCAGATAATAAATTACCTGAAGCTGTGGAGTATAAAAATCATCCCTGGTTTATTGGAGTTCAGTTTCATCCTGAATTTAAATCTAGACCTTTAGCACCGCATCCCTTATTCTCATCGTTCATAGCTGCAGCTAAAAAATATAAATGAAACAAAAAGTAATTAAAATTTCAAATATTAAGATAGCAAATAATTTACCATTTTCTCTAATAGCAGGGCCATGTCAGCTAGAGAGCAAGAACCACACTTTTGCCATGGTTGAAAAGATTCAAAGGATTACTAAAAAATTGAAAATTAATTTTATTTACAAAACCTCTTTTGACAAAGCTAACAGAACAAGCATTAAAGCAGAAAGAGGATTAGGTCTTGAAAAATCAATGGTTATTTTTGATTTGATTAAAAAAAAATTTAATGTTCCAATTTTGACAGATGTTCACACAGCAGAGCAGTGCTCAATTGTATCTCGTCATGTCGATATTCTTCAGATACCAGCATTTTTATGCAGACAAACAGATCTTTTAATTGCTGCAGCAAAGACTGGAAAAATTATTAATATTAAGAAAGGACAATTTCTCGCTCCATGGGATATGAAAAACGTTGTCAGCAAAATTGAAGAAAATGGTAATAAAAATATTTTAATTACCGAAAGGGGTGTTTGTTTTGGATATAATACTCTTGTCTCGGATTTTAGATCTATTCCTGTTCTTAAAGAACTAGGATACCCAGTAATTTTTGATGCCACACATTCTGTTCAACAGCCAGGTGGTAAAGGAAATGCAAGCGGTGGACAAAGAGAATTTATTGATCCTTTATCAAAAGCGGCTGTAGCTGTAGGAGTAGCTGCAATTTTTATTGAAACACATGACAACCCAGACAATGCTCCTTCTGATGGAGCTAATATGTTAAACATTAATAAACTAGAAACTTTATTGCAGAATTTAAAAAAAATTGACTCAATTATTAAAAAATAAAATTAAATTTTAATAGTGGCTAAAATTAAAAATATTAAAAGTAGACAAGTTTTTGACAGTAGAGGATTCCCTACAGTTGAAGCAGAAGTAATTTTGGATGACGGAAGTTTTGGATCTGCCATTGTTCCTTCAGGAGCATCCACAGGAACGTATGAAGCTCATGAATTAAGAGACAAAAATAAAAAATATTTAAATAAAAGTGTTTTTCAAGCAGTAGAAAATATTAATAATAAAATTTTTCCTGCATTAATAAATAATTCAGCCTTAGATCAAAAAAATATTGATAATATTATGATTGATCTTGATGGAACCACTAATAAATCAAATTTGGGAGCAAATGCAATTTTAGCTGTATCAATAGCTAACTGCAAAGCTGCGTCCGCATTTAATAAAGTTCAAATATATGAATATTTAAGTAAAACAAAAATGCATACTCTACCATACCCGATGTTAAACATTATAAATGGCGGGGCTCACGCCAATAACTCTTTGCAGATTCAGGAGTTTATGATCAGGCCTGATGGAGCTAAAAGTTTTTCAGAGTGTATGCAAATGTCTTTTTTAGTAATACAAAATCTTAAAAAATTACTAACCAAAAAAAATTTAAGCACAAATGTAGGTGATGAGGGTGGGTTTGCACCTTCTTTGAATAGCGATCAACAAGCGCTAGATTATATTATGCAATCAATTATTAATTCTGGTTTCATTCCAGGTAAAGATTTTAATTTATGTTTAGATGTTGCTGCTAATGAAATTTATAATGGTCAGTCTTATGTTATTGAAAATAATACAAAAATAGATCCAGATGGTATGATATCTTACTACGAACAACTTACATCAAAATATCCAATCAAATCAATTGAAGACCCTATATTTGAAGATGACTGGATTGCTTGGAAAAAATTAACAAAAAAAATAGGTAGTAATGTACAAATTGTTGGTGACGATTTGTTTGTTACAAATTCTATTAGACTTAAAAAAGGTATTGAAAATAATTCCGCAAACGCTATTTTGATTAAGGTAAATCAAATTGGCTCTGTATCCGAAACTCTTGATACTATCGAGTTAGCCCAAAAAAACTCATTTAATACAATCATATCTCATAGATCGGGAGATACTGAGGATACATTTATAGCAGATCTTGCAGTTGCTACAAATTCTAATCAAATTAAAACCGGATCATTAGCCAGATCAGAGAGAGTATCTAAATATAATAGACTTCTTAGGATAGAGGATTTAAATGGAAGCAATATAACTATGGCAAAAATTAAATGAAAAGTTTTATTTCATACTTTAAACTTCATAAATTTTTACTCATTAATTTGTTCATCTTTTTATATATATTGATTAATTTATTAGATGGTAATCGTGGTTATTTTTCTTATATAAAAAAAAATGACCTTCTTATTAAAAAAATTGAAGAAGAAAAGTATATTATTAATCAATTAGAAAGTTTAAAATTGAAAAATGCTATGCTTATAAAGCCTAACTTAAATTTAGACTTTCTAGATGAGCTCTATAGAAATTTTTTTGTTATTGGTAAAAAAAATGAAAAGTTATTTTTATTAAAATAAAATGGAAAAATTAAGACACCCAGAAAAAGTTAATAAAGAATTTAATCCTATCAAAAAAAAGCCTGCTTGGATTCGAGTTAAAATTAACAACTCTAGTATTTTTGCTGAAACAAAAAAAATCATAAAAGATAAGGGTTTGGTTACAGTTTGTGAGGAAGCTAATTGTCCAAATATTTCAGAGTGTTGGTCTAAGAAACATGCCACATTCATGATTTTGGGTGATACTTGCACAAGAGCTTGTGCTTTTTGCAATGTTAAAACAGGAATACCTTCAAATATTGATTTAGCCGAACCAGAAAAAATTGCAAATTCTGTATATGAACTAAAATTGAGTCATGTGGTTATTACATCTGTTGATAGAGATGATCTGGATGATGGTGGGGCTCAACATTTTGCTAACGTAGTAACCTCTATAAAATCTAAAAATCCTAACACCACAGTAGAAATTTTAACACCAGATTTTTTAAGAAAAAAAGATTCATATAAAATAGTTGTAAACTCCAACCCTGATGTTTTTAATCATAATTTGGAAACAGTACCTAGTCTTTATTTGAGAGTAAGACCGGGCTCTAGGTATTTTCAATCATTGAATTTATTGGCTAATGTAAAAATTCATAATCCAAATATTTTTACCAAATCAGGCTTGATGGTCGGTTTAGGAGAAAACAAAGACGAGCTATGTCAGGTTATGGATGATCTTCGTTGTGCGAATGTTGATTTTTTGACGATCGGACAGTATCTTCAACCAACACCAAAACATTACCCTGTGAAAAATTTTATCACCCCAGAAGATTTTGAAATGTACAAAGATATTGCTTATTCAAAAGGTTTCTTAATGGTTGCTTCAAGTCCGTTAACAAGATCTAGCTACCATGCAGGAGAAGATTTTGCCATTTTAAAATCTAAACGTAAAGCCGGATTAGATAGTTGCCAGTAAAGTCTGTAACAAAGAAGTTTGCTTTCTCAAAAGATGAAGTAATAAATCTAATTTTAGATATTGACAATTATAAAGAGTTTTTACCATGGTGCAAAAATTCATGTATTGTAGAAAAAAAAGAAAACAATATAATAAAAACTATCTCAGCAGATTTGGAAATTGGATATAAACAATTTGCAGACACATATACAAGTTTAGTAACTTTAGATAAAAACAAATCTGAAATAACAGTAAAACATCTTAACGGGCCACTTAAAAAACTTAATAATATTTGGAAATTCAAAGAACTTTCAAAAAAAAGTTGTGAAGTAAATTTTTATATAGAGATAGAATTAGATAACTTTATTCTTAATAAAATTTTTGAAAAATTTTTTAATACAGGGTTTGAAAAAATTTTTTTGGCTTTTCAAGATAGGGCAGAAAAAAAACTTAGATAATTTCCTTAATAATTTTTATTGCTTCTTCGCAAGCTTTCTTTTGAATGCCAATTCGTCCCAAACTTTTTTTGAATAAAAACTTTCTAACAAAAATAATATTATCTTTACAAACTCCAACGTACACCAAACCGACCGGTTTTATTGAAGATCCGCCACTAGGACCTGCTATTCCTGTAATCGAAATAGCTATGCTTGATTTGCTAATTTTGCTTAAATTTTTTGCCATTGAATAGCAACACTTCTCACTAACAGCTCCATATTTAGTAATTAATGATTTTGAAATTTTTAAAATATTTATTTTTGACTGATTTGAATATGTTACTAATCCCATTAAAAAAACTTTAGATGCGCCATTTACTGATGTAATTTGACTGGACAGTAAGCCACCAGTGCAAGACTCAACCGTAGAAATAGTTAATTTTTTTTTCTTTAATTTTTTTAACAAGTCAAGAAACATTAATCTGTTATTTTATAAACTATATATAAAAATATAGTAGAATATACTCCAGCCAAAATATCATCCATAACTACCCCATAGCCATTCTTTATTTTGTCTATTAAGTTAATAGGAAAAGGCTTTAGAATGTCAAAAACCCTAAATGAAAAAAAAGCTATGAACATAAACTTGATGAGAAACCATTTGTCATCATTCATATTAAAATCATGAAAAAATAAAAAAAAATAGTATGCACTTATAATTGGAATTGATTGTCCAATGTATTCATCAATAACAATCTCTCTTGCATCTATTTCGCTAAATAATATCAGGTTATTGTTAATAATTATAATTGAGGTAGGTATTGTAAATACAAACAAAATAGCCGGTAAACATAAATTTACATTAAATAAAATTAAAAAATAATAAAAAAAGCAAGTGAAGAAAGATGCAAATGTTCCAGACGCAGTTTTTATGTAACCTATTCCAAATAAAGTAAGAAAATTCTTTATGATTTTAATGTTCATATTTTAAAACCGAAATTACTTCGCAAGCTAAGGCTTTATTTTTTCCAATAATACCTAAACGATCAGTTGTTTTTGCCTTGATATTGATTTTTGTTTTGTCCATGCCACATATTTTGGCTAAATTATTTTGTATTTTTTCCTTATACTTACTTAAATTTGGACTTTGCAAAATAATATTGAGATCTATGCTATCAATTTTCATCTTGTTTTGTTTTAGTATTTTGATTGTTGTAATTAATAATTTTGTTGATTGTATATTTTTAAATTTTAAATTATTGGGAAACAAAGTTCCAATATCACCTTTTTTTGCTGCACCAAGTAAACTGTCTATTAAAGCATGAAGTAAACTGTCACCATCTGAGTGTCCTACTGGTCCCATTTTTGAGGGTATATAAATACCACCCACAAATAATTTTCTTCCAGGAATCATTTCGTGGATATCGTATCCAATACCATACAACTTATCTTTAATATTTTTTAAATCATCAGCGAATGTGATCTTTTTATTCAAAATATTACCTTTAATAATTTTTACATTAATTTCATTATTAAAAAATAATGTGGAATCGTCACTCACATTTTTATTTTTATTTAACGAGTGTAGTTTGAAAATGGTTTTGAAATCAAAACCCTGTGGTGTTTGAATATTTTTTACTTTTTCTCTTGGAATAATTTTGTTATTGGAAACCACCGTATCTGTTGAAGTAACACAAGGTATGACTGCATCAAATTTTTTTAAATGCTTAATTTCGAGATTTATTAAATCACTTGAAAAAAAAGGTCTAGCAGCGTCATGAATTAGAATCTTATTAATTTTTAATTTTTTGGCTTTTTTTAAACCATTTAGGACAGATAAAGCCCTTGTTTGTCCACCATTAACTATTATGATTTTCTTATGCTTAAATATTAATCTGCTATATTTTTTGTAACTTTTCTTTTGTATTGCTATAATTAACTTTGAAATTTTTTTATTATTTACAAATTTTTTTATACTATGATTTATAACAACATCGTCATCAATAACGTGAAATTGCTTTGGAATAGAACTGACAAATCTTTTAGAAGAACCGCCAGCAACAATTAGGGCAGCTACTGACATTTTATGAATATTAAAAAATTAAACATTAATTATATCATTGGATTTACCACAGTATCATCTGTGATTATAGTTTTTTTAACTATTCAAACATTTGCTGGTAAAGGTTTTATTGATCTAACCCCTACAAATATACAAATTTTATTAGTCATAAATTTATGTCTGCTTGTATCTTTTTTATCATTCGTCTTCTACAAATTTTTTAATCTTTATTTAATTAACAAAAGTCAAAATATAATAGGAAAAAAAACTAGAACAAAATTTTTATTTTATTTTATATCACTAGCTGGAATTCCAAGCATTATTATTGCAATTTTTTCGTTAATAATTTTTAATTTTAGTATTGAAAAGTGGTTTGATAAAAAAATCAATGAAGCAGTAACTAATTCAGTTGAAATTGCCAAAAAATATTTAAATGAGCATCAAGGATCAATAAGTAAGGATATTCTTTTGATAGCGAATGATTTCAACAGAAATAAAGACAAGTTAATTGATAATAAAAAAGATTTTGAAAATTATATTTCAGCTCAAGCTAAAATTAGATCAATCAGTAATGTTTATATTGTCTCGGAGATCGGAGATTTTTTATTATCTTTCCCAGATTTTGATGTAACCGCATTCTCAAGGCCTGACTCTTATATATTATCTGCAGCGAAATCTGGAAAACCTGTAATTATATCTAGTGCCTATACTAACAAAACTTATGGTATGGTAAAACTTTCAAATTTTGAAAATACCTATTTATATGTCGTGCAAAATGTTGACCCTCAAATTGTTAATTATATTCAAAAAACAGGTGAAGTTTCTTCTTATTACTTTCAAATTAAAAATAATATTCTTAATTTACAAGTTACTTTTATGATTGTGTACATAATTATAACTCTGCTATTAATTTTTTTAGCAAGTATAGTTTCTATAAATCTTTCAGCCTATGTTACTAAACCTCTAATTTCGCTTTTTGATGCTTCTAATGAAATTAAAAAAGGAAATTATAATATTAAACTTCAAGAAACAAACCTTGATAGTGATTTTTTAGAATTAAATTCAATTTTTAATCAAATGGTTGATAAAATTAAAGATGATCAAAAAAGAATTTCTTTAAGCGGTAGATTTGAAGCTTGGAATATTATTGCAAAGAAGTTAGCGCATGAGATTAAAAATCCTTTAACGCCAATACAATTATCCCTTGATAGTATTCGTGACAAATTTAAAAATCAAATCAACACTAATAGGGATCAGTTTGATCAGCATATTCTTTTAATAAATCAACAAATTAAAGAAATTAGCTCACTGCTTAATTCATTTTCAGATTTTGCTAGAATGCCCGATCCTATCTTTGAAAAAATTAATATAATTGCTGTAATTGAAAACTCCATTAACCCTTACAAAAGTAATTATCAAAATATAAATTTTGTTCTGGAAAATGGTATAACCGACCCTGCTATTAAATGTGACAGAAATCAAATTTATCGACTATTTACTAATATGATTAAAAATAGCGTAGAATCTATAATGGAAAAAAATAATGATTTAAAAAGTGGGTTAATTTCTATTAAAACAAATGAAGATGATTTATTTTTTTATTTTGAATTAATAGATAATGGTGTTGGTTTTCCAGTTAAAAATATAAATAATTCAATAGAACCATACTTCACAACCAAAACTAACGGGTCAGGACTTGGCTTGTCTATAGTCTCGAAAATAATTCATGAACATGAAGGTAATATTAAATTTTCTAATAATGAGACTAGTGGGGCATGTATTAATTTTTCTATTAGCAAAAAATTATGACAAAAATTCTAATTATTGATGATGAAAAAGACATTAGATTTTTACTATCTAGCATTCTATCTGATGAGGGGTATGAAATATTACAAGCAGGTACAGTTGAAGAAGCTGAATTGGAAATAGATAAAAATGATTTCAATTTAGCAATTGTTGATATTTCTTTAAATGATAAAAAAAAAGATGGGATTTATTTATTAAAAAAAATTAAAAAAATTAACAAATTTATTCCAGTTATTATGATCTCTGGTCACGCAACTATTCAATTAGCCGTAGATTCTATGAGGCTCGGTGCGTATGAATTCTTAGAAAAACCTTTTAATAAGGACCGTCTTTTAAATTTTACCAAGCGTGCTCTTGAAACTCACGATCTACAAAATAAAAATAAAAATTTACAAAAACTTTTCTATGATACTTATGAAATTATTGGTGATAGCAAAGAAATAAAATCAATAAAAGATACGATAAAAAAAATATCTACCACTGATACAAGAGTTTTAATTCTTGGTCCTTCAGGTTCAGGTAAAGAATTAATTGCAAGAACTATTCATAAAAATTCATTAAGACAAGATTTTCCATTTCTCGTATGTAACGGAGCGATATTGAACCCTGAAACATTTGATACAGAATTGTTCGGTGTTAAAAAAAATGATGGCACAATAATTCATGGTTTTTTTGAAAAATCAAACAAAGGTACCTTATTGATTGATAATGTTTCGGATATTCCCTTAGAAACACAGGCAAAAATTTTAAGAGTTTTGACTGAACAAAAATTTAGACGTGTTGGTGATGATAAAGAAATTATCACCGATGTTAGAGTCTTAGCTTCTAGCAGCAATGATCTTCGAGAAGAAATTTTAGCTGGTAATTTTAGAGAGGATTTATTTCAAAGAATTGCCGTTGTATCCATTTCTGTACCAAGTTTAAAAAATAGAAATTCAGATATACCTTTGTTAATTGAATATTTTTCTCAAAAAATTTCAAAAAATTTAGGCAAGAGAGAAATTTCAATTAGACCAAATTATACGCAATTATATAAATACGATTGGTCAGGAAATGTAAGGGAATTAAGAAATTTGGTTGAAAGAATAATCATATTATCAGAGGGTAGCGACAAAGATGTAAGTCAAATTATTAAAGAAAGTATTGAAACCAAAGCATCTAGTGAATCGTCTACTTCTTTAGACTTTGATAGTCCTTTAAAAGCGGCTAGAGAGCAATTTGAAAAGGAGTATTTAACTCACCAGCTTAAAAAAAATGGTTTAAATATCTCAAAAACTGCAGAAAATATTGGCATGGAAAGATCAGCCTTGCATAGAAAATTAACTTCTTTAGGTATTACGTACAAATGAACATAATAATTTGTGGAGCTGGTAGAGTTGGTTATTCAATTTGCAATCAACTTTCACAACAAGGTCACTCAGTTACCGTTATTGACAAAAATGGTGTCGATATACAAAAAATTAATGACACTCAAGACGCCAAAGGAATAGTAGGAATTGCTACCTATCCATCAATTCTTGAAAAAGCTGGCGCTAAAAATGCAGACATGATTATTGCAGTCACTAGGAATGATGAAACGAACATGATTGTTTGTCAAGTTGCACATTCTCTTTTCAAAATTCCAAGAAAAATTGCAAGAATAAGATCTAAAGAATTTTTAAAACCAATTTGGAAAGGTCTTTTTAGCAAAGAAAATCTTCCAATAGATGTTATTATCTCACCAGAATTTGAGGTCGCTAAGTCTTTATATAGAAAGCTTGAAGCGCCTGGCGCTATAGATAGTATTCCTTTTGCCAGTGATTTGGTGAGATTAATTGAAATTCAGATTGATGAAAAATGTCCAATTGTTAATACGGCTCTTTCAAAATTAACAAGTATTTTTTCAGATCTAGAAGCAAATGTATTGGGTGTTTTAAGAAACGATAAATTTGTAATATTAAAAAAAACTGACAAATTGGCAAAAGATGACAAAGCGTTCATCTTAACAAATTCTAAACAAGTAGACAGAACCCTTTCTATTTTTGGAAAAGAAGAAAAACTTGCCAAAACAATACTAATTATTGGGGCTGGTAATATAGGATTAGATCTGGCTAAGATGCTTGAAGAAAATGAGCAAAAACCAAGAGTTAAAATTATTGAAAAAAATTCTGAGCGAGCTGAATTTGCAGCAAATGAACTTAATGAAACTATTGTTGTAAAAGGTGATGGACTGGATGAGAATTTACTGCAAGAGATTAATATAGATGAAATTGATACCGTACTTTCTCTAACGGATGATGATGAAAATAATATTATGTCAGCTCTTATGAGTAAAAAAAAAGGAGTAAAAAGAAGTATTTCATTAGTTAATAGCTCAAACTATGCTCTGTTACAATCATCTTTGAAGTTGGACGACATAGTTGATCCGCGCATGACTACTGTTTCAACAATTTTAAAACATGTTCATAAAGGAAAAATTGAAAGTGTGTACACACTTGATAATGGAGAGTTTGAAGTCATCGAAGCTAAAATTTTAGAAAGTTCAGAGCTATTGAATATTTCTTTAAGCAAAGCAAATATTCCAGATGGAATTAAAATAGGTTTAATTGTAAGAAACAAGGAAGTTTATGTTCCAAAAAAAGAAAGTGTGTTTAATTTAAATGACACGGTTATTTTATTATCTAGCAGAGAGAATTTACCAAAAATTGAAAGTTTGTTTAAAATTTCTCCTTATTTTTAATCAATATTTGAACTCATGAACGTTAGAGTAATTTTTTACTATCTTGGATGGTTTGCAACTCCCATTGCTGCATTGTCTTTGTTTTTGATTATCTTTACTTACTTTGCAGGTAATACAAAACAAATACATCTCTATTACTTCGCATTATTAGCTTCTTCTTCTTTTTTCTTTTTTAGTCATTTTTTTAAAAGCGATAAAATATTAAATAAAATTGATTTGTTAATTTTTACTTTACTTGGTTTTATTGCTTATCCTTTGATTATTACAATTCCTTACTACCTAAGTTATTATCAATTAAATTTTTACTTGGCTTATTATGAATCTTTCTCAGGTTTTTTAGGATATGGTTTTTCTATTTTCAAAGATCCAGCATCCCTAAATGATTCTTTGTTGTTATGGCGCTCAGGATCTCAATGGGTAGGTGGTTTTTATTATTTGTTTATAATAATATCAGTTTTATCATCTCTGAAAATTAATTTTTTACCAACTAAATATATTTCTAATCAGGTTAACTCTTTAAATTTTGAGAATAGGTTTTTAGATAATTTTTATAATATATTATATGCTTATATAATATTTTCTTTATTTGTTTTGCTTTTGCTAAACCTAACTAATTTAAATTTTTTCGAAAAACTTAATTTAATGATGACCATAGTCTCTTCTGGAGGTTTTTATATTAAAGAGCATTTGTTACTATCTAATAAAATAGATAGCATTGTAATAGCATCTTGTTTTTTATTAAGTTCATTAAATATATTTATTTTTCATCAAATTTTTAAAAAAGATAAGAATTTTAATTTTAATGAAGACTTCAAATTAATAATTTTTGTTTTGGCTATTTCTTTTTTACTTCTTGTTATTTTTTCACATAGAAATAATTTCCATGATATTTTTCTTTTAGTAACGACCTCGATATCAACATCCGGTATTGCAATTGGAAAATATTCAGATTCTTACTTTGTAAATATATTTTTACTCTTAACGTTTATTGGGGGATCAATATATTCAACTGGAGCTGGATTTAAGTTTTTGAGAATCGTATTTTTTATAAAAAAATTTCTAATAGAAATAGTTAGATTGATTAGTCCTTCGGCTATTATAAAAAAAACTATTTTTAATAACTCAGAAACAATTAAAAATTCAGACTATTATATCTCATCATTAATTTTCGTTTTTTATGTGGTGTTTTTACTTATAGCAATTTTGTTATTAAGCTTTGATAATCTTACTTTTGAGCAGGTTTATAAATTAGCTTTTTTGAGTCTCAACAATACCTTGCCATCTAATTATATTAAAACCAATTTGTCTTTTTATGATTTAAGTTATGTTTCCCATTTCTCCATTTTGTTTTTAGTATTTCTTTCAAAAATTCATTTTATTACAATTCTCGTTATAATTAAAAAAGTACTGTGGAAATAATTTAAACATTATTTTATTTACTCTGATATATATTTTAGTTAGAAGGTTCTTATTTGCGCCCGTAGCTCAGCTGGATAGAGCATCGGTTTTCTAAACCGAGGGTCGCATGTTCGAATCATGCCGGGCGCACCACTTCATATGAAGTTTGATATTGTTCTAAAAAATAAAAGTTTTTTTGTTTACATGTTATTTAATGAACTGCATAAAATTAGCTATGTTGGATATACAATTAATATTATCAATAGACTTAAAGCTCACAACACAAACAAGGGCGCAAAGTTCACAAAAGGCAAAATGTGGAAACTTATTTATTTTAAAAAATTTAAAACAAAAATTTTAGCTATGCAATTTGAGCATAAGCTTAAAAAAGACCGAATTTTAAGAAAAAAAATCATTAACAAATTTTTATACAACCTTTAATTGTTTTATTTTTTTTTGTATTAAAACCGTATTCGACTATAATAGATTAAATTAAACTAAAAAAGGGGATAACTAATGAAAATTAATATTTTAAAGTTCTTAGGCTCTTTAGCATTGTTTCTTGCATTTGTAACTTCAAGTGTAACAGCTAATGCAGGAACTAAGGATGATGTAATAAAAAAAGGAAGTTTGGATTGTGGCGTTTCTCAAGGTGTTCCAGGTTTCTCAAATGCGGATGCTTCCGGTAAATGGACAGGTATCGACGTTGATATGTGCAGAGCAGTTGCAGCTGCGGTATTTGGCGATGCTAATAAAGTTAAGTATCAACCATTAAGCGCTAAAGATAGGTTTGAAGTTTTAAAATCTGGACAAATAGATATGTTGGCTAGAAATACAACTTGGACTTTATCAAGAGATGCTGGATTAGCTTTGGAATTTGTTGGAACAAACTTTTATGACGGTCAAGGTTTTATTGTTAGAAAAGCTGCAAAAATTGATTCAGCTAAAAAACTTAACAACGTAAAAGTCTGCGTAGAAACAGGAACAACAACAGAATTAAATTTAAGAGATTATTTTAAAGCAAATAACCTTAAATATGAGGCAGTTTCATTTACTAAAGCAGATGAGGCAGTAGCAGCTTACGATGCTGGTCGTTGTGACGTTTACACTACAGACAAATCTGGTTTAGCCGCACAAAGAACAAAAATGAAAAACCCTGCAGACCATACTGTGTTACCTGAAACTATTTCTAAAGAACCTTTAGGACCAGTGGTAAGAGGAGATGATCAAAATTGGAAAGATATCGCAGCTTGGTCATTATATGTAATGATTGAAGCTGAAGAACTAGGTGTTTCATCTAAAAATATTGATTCTATGAAATCAACTGATAATCCAAATATCAAAAGACTTCTTGGATTAGAAGGTGATACAGGCAAAAGTTTAGGACTTACTCCAGAATGGTCTTACAATATCATAAAACAAGTTGGTAATTACGGTGAAGTTTATGAAGCAAACGTAGGCGCTAAAACACCAATTGGTTTAGCAAGAGATGGTTCACCAAATCAACTTTGGACAAAAGGTGGAATTCTTTACGCACCACCAGTAAGATAACTTTATCTTAAAAATAAAAGGGGCCATTCTGTATTGGCCCCTTTTAATACATCCCATGTTTAGAATTGATGAAATAAAAAACTCCTTAAAAAAAAATTTGCAATTAGGTAATTTAGTACCTCAATTTTTACTCTTATTTGTTTTATTTTTTATCGTTTATTATTTTACCAGTAATGCTCAAACTAATATGGCGGCTAGAAATATTTCCTCTGGTTTTGGGTTTCTTCAAACAAACTCAGGTTTTGATGTTCAGTTCAGTCTTATAGATTATGACGGCTCTTACAGTTTTGGCAGGGCCTATTTAGTAGGATTGCTAAATACACTACTTGTTTCATCGTTTGGCATTGTTTTTGCGACTATTCTTGGATTTTTAGTTGGAGTAGCAAGATTATCTAATAACTTTTTATTATCAAAATTATCTCAACTATATGTTGAAATATTAAGAAATCTTCCATTAATTTTGCAGATATTTTTTTGGTATTTTGTTGTTTTAAGAAATTTACCTAGCACGGAAAATAGCTTTATTTTTTTAGATTTTTTAATTGTGAATGTACAAGGAGCTTATTTTCCAAAATTTATTTTTACAAACTTTAATGCAATTTTTTATGGTCTAGTTTGTGCACTACTTACAATTTTTTTTGCTCAATATTACTCAAAAAAATTAATTTATGAACGTGGTAAATCTCTTCCCATATTTAAAATTAGTATTTTATGTTTGATATTATTTACAACCATTTTTTCTTTAATTGGCAATACTGATCTTCAATTGCAGCAGGCAGAGCTAATTCAAAACTTTGGTATTTTTAATTATGTTGGTGGAGTAAAATTAGTACCAGAATTTTTAGCATTACTTTTCGCCCTTTCTTTGTACACTTCAACATTTATTGCAGAAAATGTTAGAGCTGGAATATTATCTGTTGGTAAGGGTCAAAAAGAAGCATCAAAATCCCTTGGTTTTAATAACTCACAATCACTAAAACTTATTATTATACCACAGGCTTTAAGAGTAATAATACCCCCCACAACTAATCAATATTTAAATTTACTTAAGAATTCATCTCTTGCAGCAGGTATCGGCTATCCAGATCTTGCGAGTGTGTTTGCTGGCACAGCACTATCACAAACTGGAAAAGCTATTGAAATTATCTTTATCGTTATGCTTACCTATTTATCGATAAGTTTAATTATTTCGGCATTTCTTAATTGGTACAACCACAAAATAGCTTTTATAGAAAAATAATATGATAATAAATTTTATACAATGGTCTAAAAAAAGTTTGTTTTCGAATTGGTGGAATTCTTTAATTACTTTATTTTGTATCTACTTGTTGTTTTTGATTATACCTCCATTCATAAATTGGGCTATTCTGGATGCTACTTTCTCAGGAAAATTAAAAACTGACTGCACGGCTGGTGGTGCTTGCTGGGTTTTTATTAGAGTTTGGTTTGAAAAACTTATGTATGGTTTTTATCCCGTAGAAAATATATGGAGAATAAATTTAAGCTTTATTATTTTTATTGGAACTATTGGTTTATCTTTTTTTGTCAGAGAAAAATACAAATTATATATTTTATTTTTTTTAATTTTTATTTTTCCTTTTATTGCATTTATTCTAATTCGAGGCGGTTTCGGACTGACTATTGTTGAAACAAGAGAGTGGGGAGGACTTGCTTTAACATTTATTCTTGCAATTTTTGGTATTATTCTGTCTTTTCCTTTGGGCGTTCTTCTGGCTATGGGAAGGAGATCTGAAATGCCAATCATTAAATATTTTTGCATTTGTTTTATTGAAACATGGAGAGGAATACCCCTGATAACTGTTTTATTTGCTGCTGCTGTAATGTTTCCTTTATTATTACCATCAGGTACACTTGTAGATAAATTGCTTAGAGTTGCGATTGGTATAGCTATTTTTGAGTCTGCGTATGTTGCAGAAGTAGTTAGAGGAGGACTACAGTCTTTGCCAAGAGGACAGTATGATGCAGCTAAATCAATTGGCATGGGCTATTGGCAAATGAACTTTTTTATTGTTCTACCTCAAGCTATCAAAACTGTGATCCCTGGTATAACCAATACTTTTATTGCATTACTAAAAGATACACCCTTAATCTACCTAATAGGTATGGCGGAGATTTTAGGAATAGTTAATATGGCAAAAGCAAATCCGTATTGGCTTGGTATGGCCGTTGAAGGTTATGTTTTCGCTGCTATAATTTTTGGAGTAGTATCATTTATTCTTAGTAGTTATAGTCAAAAATTAGAAAAAAAATTCAGCACAGAAAATAAATAATGAACGAAAAAGTTATAGAATTAGTTGCGGTTAACAAGTGGTATGATAAATTTCACGTGCTAAAAGATATTAATCTTTCAGTATTTGCAGGTGAAAAAGTTATTATTTGCGGTCCATCTGGATCTGGAAAATCCACATTAATAAGGTGTGTTAATAGACTAGAAGAGCATCAAGAAGGCTCTATCGTAGTGCGCGGGGTTACGTTGGGTCATGATACAAAAAATATTGAAAAAATTAGAGGGGATGTGGGGATGGTATTTCAGCAATTTAATTTATTTCCTCATTTAACCATTCTAGATAATTGCACATTAGCACCTACTTGGGTACGAAAATTACCTAAAAAAGACGCAGAGCAATTAGCTATGGAATACTTGAAAAAAGTTAAAATTGAGGACCAGGCTAAAAAATTTCCGGGGCAGCTGTCCGGTGGACAGCAACAAAGAGCTGCCATTGCTAGAGCCTTATGTATGGAGCCTAAAATTATGCTGTTTGATGAGCCTACTTCAGCCCTAGATCCAGAAATGATTAAAGAAGTTTTAGATGTTATGATCGATCTTGCAAAAGGCGGAATGACTATGATTGTTGTTTCTCATGAAATGGCTTTTGCTAAAGAAGTTGCGGATCGAGTGATTTTTATGGATGAAGGTAGAATTGTTGAAGAAAAAGAAACAAAGGAATTTTTTGCTAATCCAGAAAACGAGAGAACAAAACTTTTTTTGAGTCAAATTTTAGGCTAACCAATCAGGGTAGGGAAGATTCTTTGATTTTAAAAATTTAATATTAAATAGTTTACTAGCTGATCTTGAACCAACATCACATAGAATAGTGACGACTGTCTTACCCGGACCCATTTCTTTAGCCATTTCAATAGCTCCAGCAACATTTATACCGGATGAAGTTCCCAAAAAAAGCCCTTCATTTTTTAAAAGTTTAAAAACAATATTGAGTGCATTGGTATCGTCAATTCTATAAGCATAATCGATCGGTGTATTTTCAAAATTTTTAGTTATCCTAGAAGTGCCTATTCCTTCTGTAATAGAAGATCCCTCCATTGTTAGAGTATTATTTTTAATATAACTGTACAAAGCAGATCCATGTGGATCGCTTAAACCAATTTTGATATTTTTATTTTTACTTTTAAGCCCCTCTGCTACCCCTGCTAATGTACCACCCGTTCCAACAGAGCAAATAAATCCGTCTACTTTTCCTTCAGTTTGAGACCAAATTTCTTCTGCAGTCGTTTCTCTGTGTGCCTGCTTATTGATTATATTATCAAATTGATTTGCCCAATATGTTAATTTATTACCATCATTGGACATTTGTTTAGCAATAGACTCTGAATATTTGACATAATTTTTAGGATCAGAATAAGGAACTGCATCAACTTCTATTAGTGTTGCTCCTAATTGTTTAAGCGTATCTTTTTTCTCCTGTGACTGAGTATTTGGAATAACAATAACAGTATTAATTCCAAAATAGTTTGCAACCATAGTAATTCCAATACCTGTATTACCAGCTGTTCCTTCAACAATCGTTCCACCAACACCAAGTTTTTTTTTATTAAGTGCATCTCTAATAATATATAGAGCAGCGCGGTCTTTAACTGATTGACCAGGATTTAGAAATTCAGCTTTGCCATATATTTTGCACCCAGTTAGCTCTGAGGCTTCTTTTAAATAAATTAAGGGAGTGTTACCAATAAGGTCTATAATGCTTTTCTTCATAATTAAATAATATTACTGATTTGTAATTAATACAGTATTAGTAATTAAGCAATTTTCTTTAGATAAAATTGACTTACATCCGCATGTTTTAATGCAAAACCTGTTTCGCAATAGTCAAAATAGTAATTCCAAATTCTTTTAAAACGTTCATTAAATTTATCATTTTTTATAACATGCCAATTATCATTAAATCTTTTTTTCCATTCAATTAAAGTTTTGCAATAATCATCTGCAAAATCTACTTGATAAACGAGTTCAAGTTTGTATTTTTTGAATAGATTAAATAAAACTTTCTTGCTAGGCAGAACACCACCTGGAAATATATATTTTTGTATGAAATCAACGTTTTTTAAATAGTTTTTGAAAGAATTTTCATTAATGGTAATAATTTGCAAACAAGCTTGGCCATCATTATTTAAGGATTTATTTAATTTTTCGAAATAAACATCCCAATATTTTTTTCCAACTGCTTCAAACATTTCTATAGAAATAATTTTATCGAACTTTTGATTTATATTTCTGTAGTCTGTAAAATTTAGTTTTACGTTTTTATTATCTTTACTCATTAGCGTTTGATTGACATAATTGTATTGGTTTTGGCTTATTGTGAAAGCATTCAAATCTATATTTGCAAATTGCGTAGTTAGACTATTAATAAACCCACCCCAACCACAGCCAATCTCACAAACCTTGTCTTTTTCTTTTATGTTCAAATTTTTAATAATAGTTTCGTATTTATTTATTTGAGCTTCCTTTAAATTTAGATCTTTATTATCGTAAAGAGCGGATGAGTAGCTCATGGTATTATCTAACCATTTAGAATAAAAATCATTACCTAAATCGTAATGAAATTCTATATTTTTTTTTGCTTGTGAAATAGAATTTTTTTTAAATATAAAATTAATTTTTTCGATGATTTTGAAAAAAAAATTTGGCTTGATCTCTTTTTTATTAATATGCTGATTTTTTAATAAAATTTTTAAAAGGTTGTTTAAGTTTGATGAGTCCCATTTATTATTTATATACCCTTCTGCAAAGCCTAATTCACCCCTGTACAAAACATCTTTAACAATAGTATCGTCATGTATTGTAATATTAGAGGTTAGCCCGGCTTCTTTACCATTAAAAACTTTTTCATAATTATTTTTGAAATTAACTTTAATAGAGCCCCAAAAAATACTATTAAATTGATTATCTAAAAAATTCTTAAGAAATTTATTCATGATAGGAGATAGTATCTTTCTTTTTTTCCTGTTTAAAGAAAAAATTTTTACTTTTAATAAATATTTTTACAGCTTGATAATGAATTAGTAACATTATTTTTTGAGTGAAAAAAAAATTGTAAAATATCGTCTTAATAATATTAATATTTGTAAGTTTTTTTTCTTTAGTAATAAACCCAGTTAATAATGACATTTCGTTACTAAGTACATTTATGTTCAAATTAATATTTGGAAAATAACTTCTCAAATAAAAATTATATTTCATTCTCATTTTCAAAAAGGGAGATACATAAAATTTTTTTTTACTTGAATGTTTTTTTTTATTAGAATTGTTAATTTTAAATAAATAAGTATGTTGTTCATGATGTGTGTTTTTTACCTGATAAAGTATAAACGCAAGTTTGTTGGAGGAGTTTATGCAAAAGTATATTGATATAGGGTTAAATACGTAACCCAAAAATCTAGGTATTGAAAATAAATAAATAGAAAGTTTTTTTTTATATTTGAACTTTTTAATAATTTTTTTTGATATCCATTTATATAAGTTTGAATTTTCGATTTGGGGACCGTGATCTTTTTCGTAAAAACTTAATAAGTTAAAAGAATTTATTGAAAAAAAAATTTTTTTTTTTAAAGCTTCAATATTTTCTAGGTTAATCATTATGGAAGGATAGCTGTAAGAGAAATAATTATGAAATGGTTTTATTCTTTTATGGAATACGGTCGTTTCGTAGAAATAAATATTTTTCATTATTTAATTTGTTTTATTATTCTTAAGGATGATTTAATTCCGTCCTCATGAAAGCCATACCCCTGCCACGCTCCTACAAACCAGATATTATTATGACCTTGAATTTTTGATAGTTTTTCATGCAAATCTTGAATTTTAGCAGTGAAGACCGGGTGTTTATAAACTATTTTTTTTATAATTTTAGATTTTCTTATTTTACTTTCACAATTAATGGATACAAAAACATTTATTTTTGTATTTAAGTTCTGAAGTAAATTCATCCAGTACGTTAAGGCAAATGTTTTGTTAATTTCTGTAAAATTCCAACTTGACCAATTTGCTTTTTTAAGGGGCATAATTGTTTCGTCTGTATGAATTGTGGCAATATTTTTTTTATATTTAACCATATTCAAAACATTGATTTGATCTTTACTAATGTTGTTTAATATTTTTTTTACGTCATCAGTATGCGTGGCTAAAATGACATGATCGTAGGTATAGGTAGTCCCATCAATTGTGTGAATCTTCTTTTTTTTAGTATTAATCTTAACAACTTTTTTTAAAACAATTTTATCATCACCAATAACTTCTTTAACTTTGTCGACGTACGTACGGCTCCCGTTGCAAATAGTGTACCAAATAGGCCTTTTTTTAAAAATATTTATTAGTCCATGGTTTGAGAAAAAGCTTAAAATAAAATGAATTTTATACTTTTTTATTTCGCCAATAGGGTTTGACCAAATGGATGAGCACATTGGATAGAAATATAAGTTTATAAACTCGTCAGTGAATTTGGATTTTTTTAAAAATATATCTACTGTTTCATCAATAATTTTATTAGTTTCTATATATTGTCTAGTAATTTTATTGAATCTAAAAATATCTTTTAAAATTCTCCAGTATCTTAATGTGACTATATTTGGACTACATAATATTGTTTTTAAATTTTTTCCAGACCATTCGTATTTTTTTTTAAGACTAGTTACAGAAAAACTCATATCGCTAATTTGGTATTTTATCTTTAATTCTTTAATAAATTTTATAAAGTTGTGGTAATTAAAATTATTAAAAACAATAAATCCACTATCCACATTAACGTTTTTACTATCTAATGTTAAAGTGTGCGTGTGAGTGTGGCCACCTAAATAGTCATTTTGTTCAAACAACTGAATATGAAATTTCTGTCTTAAATAGTAAGATGCTGACAATCCCGATATACCGGATCCAATAACAGCAATTTTTTTTTTCATTAAGTCTTTAACTCTGAAAATGCATTTAAAGCTAATTTTCTTGCTTCTTCATGTTTTACTATTGGTTTTATATAATCTCTTGCAAGATCAAAACCATACTGATTACAAAGTTCAACCGGTAATTCCCATGGTTTGTGTATAAATTTTTTGGGTAACATGGATAGTTCTTTGATCCATTGTTTTACATACATACCTTCGGGATCAAATTTTTCACCCTGAAGAATTGGATTAAATATTCTAAAATAGGGAGCTGCATCAGCACCACAGCCGGCAACCCATTGCCACCCAGCAACATTATTTGCAGTATTAAAATCTAACAAAGAATCTCTAAAATATTTTTCACCCTCTATCCAATTAATTCTTAAGTGCTTAACTAAAAATGATGCTGTTATCATTCTTACCCGATTGTGCATCCATCCTGTTTCGCGCAACTCTCTCATTCCAGCATCAACAATTGGGTATCCTGTTTGACCTTTTTTCCATTTTGTTAATTTATCACTATCTTTGACCCATTTAAATTTATCAAATTGTTTCCTAAGATTTCCACTTTCCATTTTTGGAAAATGGTTAATTAAATGATGAGAAAATTCTCTCCATCCAATTTCATTAATAAATTTTCTAAACCCAATATTTTTTTTTGAAATTTTGTAACATTCATCAAATAGAGTCTGAACAGAAATTTCTCCAAATGTAAGGTAAGGAGATAGTTTAGATGTTCCTTCAGAGGAGGGTATATCTCTATTTGTAGCGTAGTTTGAAATTTTTTTATTAATAAAGTCTTTTAATAAAATTTTTGCATTTTCCTCGCCCACATTCCAATATTTTTCAAATTTTACATACCAATTCTTTCTTGGTTTTATAAAATTATCTAAAGTTTCTTTGTTAGTATTCTTTATAGGAGTATTTTTAAAATTACTGACTTTATTAATATAATTATTATTTCTTAAATATTGCTCCTCAGCATTTTTCCAATAAGGTGTGAATACTTGAAATGGTGTACCATCCTTTTTTTTAACTATAAATGGATCTTGTAATAAATTACCCTTAAATTTTTTGTATTTTATACCGTTTTCATTTAAATAATTTTCTAAAATTAAATCTTTTTTAATTTCAGATGGTTCATTTAATTCATTCCAATAAATTGTTTCTATACTTTTATCTTTGATAATACGTTGTATTGCCTCGATGATGTCACAAGCAAAAATTTTAAAAATTATCCCCTTATTAGATAATTTTTTTTCTATATATTGAAGTGTTTTGTAAAGCCACCATCTTTGAGCTGATCTTTCATTAAATTTTTTTTGATCGAACGCATAAATTGCGATAAATTTCTCTTCGCTATTAGAAATTTCATAATAGGCTGGATTATTTTCTAGTCTAAAATCCTGTCTAAACCAAATAATTTTTATTTTTTGCATAAATAAAACTTATATATAAATCAACTGATATATGTAGTTTTTTTACAAATTTTAATCTTGCACTAACCCATTTTTTCTAGTTAATTACCCTAAAAAAGGGGACAATTATTATGAGTGCACAGCTAAACCAGCATCTTGGTAAAAAGCTTAGATTAAGAAGAACTTCATTAGGATTAACACAAACACAAGTGGCACAAGCAATTAACGTAACTTTTCAACAAATTCAGAAGTATGAAAAAGGAACTAATGGTGTTTCATCTGCAAGATTGCTGCAATTATCTAGTTTTTTAAAAGTTCCAATCAAATATTTTTTTGAAGATTATCAAGATTTTAACGAAGCCAATACTAACACAAGCACACCACAAAATTTAAACTATTCTTTTTTGCTTAAATTGTTTGCTGATTTAGAGCCAGTTGAAAAAAATAAGGTTTTAGAATTACTTAAGGATAACAGTAAAGATTTAAAAAAAGTTATTTAGTTTTGGCTCCTCGAGCAGGACTCGAACCTGCGACCAATTGATTAACAGTCAACTGCTCTACCAACTGAGCTATCGAGGAATTTTTTGTCACAATACAAATTTTTTTTATAAAAACAATAAAAATAAGTGGAGGCCACGCCCAGAATCGAACTGGGATACAAGGATTTGCAATCCTCTACGTAACCATTCCGTCACGTGGCCACATTAATTCAAAATATTTAATTATTCTGAAAGATGTATATATATATTTTAAAGACATATAATCAATAATATGAAATTCGATAATCAAAGAAATCAGATGGTGGAAAGCCAATTGAGAGCAAATTTAGTTATTGATGAAAGCATTTTGGAAGCTTTTGGGTCCGTGCAAAGAGAAAAATATTTTCCCGAGGATCTACAATCCGTCAGTTATATAGACGATACAATTTATTTAAACAAAACTAGATTTGTTTTGAGACCGTTTGTACTTGGAAAGTTAATATCTAATTTAAATTTAGGAGCTGATAAAAATATTTTAGATGTAGGATCAAGCAATGGTTATAGCGTAGCTATACTAGCTAAGCTTTTTAAAAAAGTAACATGTATAGAAGAAGATGATACAATTTTTGATTCACTAGTCGATATATGTAAAGAACAGAAACTACAAAATGTAAAAATTATAAAACAAAATTTTTTATCTAAAGAGTTATCAAAAGACACTTTTGACAATATTTTAGTTAATGGTGAAATTAACTCGGATCCATTGAATTTAATAAATTCTTTAAAAATTGGGGGAAAATTAGTTGCTATTTTTAGACAAGATGCAGTTTCCTATGCGGTTACCTATTTAAAAAATAACAAAAATACCTATGATAAAATTAGAACATTTGATGCATCTGCATCTTTATTAATTAATTATAAAAGCAAAGATCCAGTTTTTTCTTTTTAAAATGAAAAATTTTGGATCGTATAATCATAAAGTAATTGAAAAAAAAATTTATAATTTTTGGGAAAAAAAAGAATTATTTAAACCTATAAAAAATAAAAAAAAAACTAAGTACTTTTCAATTGTCATACCGCCACCAAATGTAACAGGCAGTTTGCATATGGGGCATGCTCTTAATAATACAATTCAAGATTTGCTTATTAGATATAAACGTAATCAAGGTTATGAAACTTTGTGGCAACCAGGAACTGATCATGCGGGTATAGCAACGCAAATAGTTGTGGAAAAACAATTAGCCGCAAAAGGTTTAACTAAAAATATTCTTGGTAGAAAAAAGTTTATTAATGAGATTTGGAAATGGAAAGTAAAATCCGGTAATCAAATTATTTCACAATTAAAAAAATTAGGTTCTTCATGTGATTGGAGTCGAGAACGTTTCACTATGGACGAAGGTTTGTCGAAATCAGTTATTAAAGTATTTGTCGAACTTTATAAAAAAAAATTAATTTATAAAGATTTAAAGCTAGTAAATTGGGATCCAGTTCTGCAAACAGCCGTTTCCGATCTAGAGGTAATTCAAAAAGAAGTTGAGGGTAAGCTTTATTTTATAAGGTATGAAATTAAAGATTTAAACAAAACTCTTACTATCGCAACTACTAGACCAGAAACTTTGTTTGGAGATACTGCATTGGCTGTGAATCCAAAAGACAAAAGATTTAAGGATCTTGTTGGAAAAACAGCCATTATTCCTGTCTGTAATAGAGAAATTAAAATAATCGAAGATGAATATGCTGATCCAACACAAGGAAGTGGTATTGTAAAAATTACACCAGCCCATGATTTTAATGATTTTTTAGTAGGAGAAAGAAATAAACTTTCTCAAATAAATATTTTTACTAAAGATGCTAAGCTTAACCATAATACTCCCGATACTTATGTTGGCTTGGACCGGTTTGATGCTAGAACAAAATTAGTTCAAGAACTTACCAAGCTAGGTTTAATTGAAAAAATTGAAACAATTAAACATGCCGTTCCTTACGGTGATAGATCAAATTCAATTATTGAACCTTATTTGACTGAGCAATGGTTTTTAGACGCTAAAAAATTAGCAAAGGGGGCTACACAAGAAGTAAAATCTAAGAAGACTTCTTTTTTCCCAGAGAATTGGACCAAAACATACTTTCAATGGATGAATAATATTCAACCCTGGTGTATTTCCAGACAACTTTGGTGGGGTCACCAAATTCCAGCGTGGTATGCTCCAAATGGTGAAGTGTTTGTTGCTAATGATAAAAAAGAGGCTGAGCTACTTGCCAATAAAAAATTTAAAAAAAATATTGTTTTAAAGCAAGACGAAGATGTGTTGGATACTTGGTTCTCATCTTCTTTATGGGCTTTTGCAACATTAGGATGGCCAAAAAAAACTTATGAACTAAAAAGATTTTATAGCACGTCAGTTTTGGTTACGGGCTTTGATATAATTTTCTTTTGGGTTGCTAGAATGATGATGATGTCTTTGCATTTTATGAAAAAAGTTCCTTTTTCACACGTTTATGTACATGCTTTAGTTAGAGATGAAAAAGGGCAAAAAATGTCAAAGTCTAAAGGTAATGTTATAGATCCATTAGATTTAATTCAAGAGTACGGAGCTGATGCTCTGAGGTTTACGTTAATAGCAATGTCATCACCTGGACGAGATGTTAAATTAGCTAAAGAAAGAGTTAATGGTTATAAAAATTTTGTTACTAAAATTTGGAATATTTTTAATTTTTCAAAATTTAATAACACCTTAACAACTCCTAAAGTAAATATTAAAAAATTAAATAATCCAATTAATTTATGGATCTTAAATGAATTTGAAACTTGTAAATTACAGGTGAATGAATGCATTGAGTCTTATCGTTTTGATGAAGCGGCTAAACATGTATACCAATTCACCTGGAATCTTTTTTGTGATTGGTACATAGAGTTCTCTAAACCAATTTTATACTCTGATAATTCAAAAAATATTGATGAATTAAAAAATACAATGACATTTCTTCAATCGGAGTTATTGTTGTTATTGCACCCATTTATGCCCTTTGTTACTGAAGAGCTTTGGCATCTAACAAAATTCGATAAGTTTTTTAAGTCTCCATTAATTTCTTGTAAAAGTAAAAATTCACTCAACATAAATAAAAATCAAATTAAAAAAGCAAAAGATATTAATTATATAATAAATTTTGTAACAGAAATTAGGTCACTAAAAGTAACACTAGGTATTAGTCCAGCTAGTTTTTGCAATTTATTCTTAAATGAATCTTCTAAAAATTTTAAAAATATAATTAAAAATAATTTTGAAATTATTAAACGCTTAGGAAGAATTAAAGAAATAGATTTTGTGAAAGATATCAATGAATCGGTAATTAAAACTGTTATGGTTGATGAAAATATAAAAATCCAATTTGATAGTGAAATTATCTTACAAGACCAAAAATCAATACAAATAAAAAAACAACAGGAAATTTTGAATAAAATTTTAATATCTGAAAAAAAATTAGATAATATTGGATTTGTTCAAAACGCTCCTAAAAATATTGTTGAAAGTGAAAGAGAAATGTTGTCAAATTACAAAAATGATCTAGAAAAAATTAATAATATTTTAAAAAGCTTTTTATAATGTCTAAATTTGATAAATCTAAATTACCAAGTCGCCATACTACGGTAGGTCCAGAGCGAGCTCCACATAGATCTTTCTATTATGCTATGGATTTAACAAGAGAAGATGTTGCTAAGCCATTTGTGGGTGTTGTGTCAACTTGGAATGAAGCTGCACCATGTAATATTGCGTTAATGCGACAAGCGCAAAGTGTAAAGAAGGGTGTTTACGATAACCATGGTATGCCAAGAGAGTTTTGTACAATTACTGTTACAGACGGTATTGCAATGGGACATGAAGGAATGAAATCATCTTTAATTTCTAGAGAGGTAATTGCAGATTCTACAGAACTGACTGTTCGTGGACATTGTTACGATGCTTTAGTGGGCGTTGCAGGTTGTGATAAGTCATTACCTGGTTTAATGATGGCCATGTGCAGGCTGAACGTTCCTAGTGTTTTTATTTATGGGGGAACTATTTTACCAGGGAAATACAAAGGCAAAGATGTAACTGTTGTCGATGTTTATGAAGCTGTAGGAATGCATGAAAATGGTAAAATGACTGATGAGGAGTTATTGGAATTAGAACTAGTCGCATGTCCGAGTGCTGGAGCTTGTGGCGGTCAATTTACTGCAAATACAATGGCTTGTGTATCTGAGGCAATCGGATTAGCTTTGCCTTATTCGTCAGGAATGCCAGCTCCTTACGAAGATAGAGATAAATTTGCTTACGATAGTGGAAAAGCAGTCATGAATCTTTTAAAAAATAAAATTAGGCCACGAGATATAGTCACTTTGGATTCTTTAAAAAATGCAGCTGTGATTGTTGCTGCCACAGGTGGCTCAACAAATGCTGCTTTACATCTTCCCGCTATTGCAAGCGAATGTGGAATTAAATTTGATTTAATGGACGTAGCTGAAATCTTTAAAAAAACTCCATATTTAGCTGATTTAAAACCTGGAGGAAAATATGTTGCGAAGGATATGTTTGAGGCTGGTGGAGTTCCTATGCTTCTTAAAACTCTACTTGATGGTGGCTTTATTAATGGAAATTGCATGACCGTTACTGGAAAAACAATGGCTGAGAACTTAAAGGATGTAATCTTTAATAAAAACCAGCTTGTAATGAGAGCCTATAATAATCCTATAACTGCGACGGGTGGTGTTGTTGGTCTTAAAGGAAATTTGGCTCCAGAAGGCGCTATTGTAAAAGTAGCTGGTATGAAAACTCTTCGTTTTGAGGGAGTTGCAAAATGTTTTGATAGCGAAGAAGCTGCGTTTAAAGCTGTTAAGAACAGAAACTACAAAGAAGGAGATGTAATTGTAATACGCTACGAAGGACCTAAAGGCGGTCCTGGAATGAGAGAGATGCTTTCCACTACTGCTGCCTTATACGGGCAGGGGATGGGGGAAAAAGTTGCGCTTATAACCGATGGTCGTTTTTCTGGTGCAACTAGAGGATTTTGTATTGGACACGTTGGACCAGAAGCATTTGTTGGCGGTCCTATCGCACTATTAGAAGATGGAGACAAAATAATTATAGATGCAGAAAAAGGATCAATAGAAGTAGATTTAGATTCTCAAACATTAGAAAAAAGAAAAGACAAATGGAAACCAAGAGAACCTAATTTTAATAGTGGTACATTATGGAAATATAGTCAAACAGTTGGCTCAGCTCAAAATGGTGCTGTAACACACCCAGGAGCACTAAAGGAAAAAAGTTGTTACGCTGATATATAGTGAAAATAAAACCTATTATATTATGCGGTGGTGCAGGCACTAGATTATTTCCAACTAGTTTTAACAATCTTCCCAAACAATTTATTGACTTTGGTGGTTGGACTTTATTTCAAAAAATTTTAGAGCGTGTAAAGAATCCCATTTATGATTTTCCTATTATTAGTTCAAATTATAAATATGAAAAATTAATTAAAAGATTTCTTAAAAAATATAAAATAAAAAAATACGATCTTATCCTGGAACCCTTTAAGAAAAATACTGCACCGGCAGTAATATCTTCAGCATTGATTGAAAATATACCATCTAATCAACCATTGATTTTTTTACCTGCTGATCAATTAATAGACAATACAAATTCGTTTAACCGTGCAGTCAAACAAAATGCAAAAAAATTAAATGAAAATAATATTTATATTTTTGGAATAAAACCCCGGGAAGCATCTGACCAATTCGGATATTTTTTATCAACAATTCGCAATGATAAGGTTATAAAATTTATTGAAAAGCCAAATCAATCTACTGCAAAAAAAATTATTAAAAAAAATGCTTACTGGAATTCTGGTATATTTTTTATGAGAAAAGATTCATTATTAAATCATTGCAAAAAATATCAGCCCGCTCTTCTAAATACGTGTATAAATTCAGTCAAAAAAGCTAAGCACAAAGGTAAAATGATGTTTCTTAACAGTAATTTTTATAAAAAAGCTGATGAGATTTCTTTTGATTATGCTGTTTTAGAAAAAGCTAAAAATATTTTTGGAGTTAAGTTAAATCTATTATGGTCTGATCTTGGGAGCTGGAGATCTATCACACTTTTATTTAGCAGAATTAAAAATATGTACTATTCAAAAAAAAATACTTTTATTAAACCCTGGGGAAAGTATTTTAATTTACATCGTGGAAAATACTTTTTAATAAAAGAGTTGGTAATTAATAAAAATTCCTCAATTAGTCTGCAAAAACATAAGTACCGATCTGAGCATTGGACAATCACTCATGGAAAGCCCAAAGTAACTATAGATAATAAAATAATTTATCCAAAAATTAATGAAACAGTTTTTATTCCTTTGGGTTCAGTGCATCGAGTGGAAAATAATTTCAAAGAAAAAGTAAAAATTATTGAAGCGCAAGTAGGCAAAGTATTAAAAGAAACTGACATAACAAGATACGTTGATCAGTATGGTAGAATTAAGTAAGAACGCATCTGATTGGAACATGATCTGACGGTCTTTCGTTTTCTCTTGTAAATTTATCTATCTCAATAGTTTTTAAATTATCAATCATGCTATCTGAAACTAGATAATGATCAATTCTAAGACCTTTATTTCTTTGCCAAGAATTTTGCTGGTAATCCCAGAAAGTATATTGATTTGTTTCTTTGTTAAATAATCTAAAACCATCTTTAAAACCAAGATTAAGCAAAGATCTAAACTTTTTTCTTATTTCCAATTTAAACAATGCATCGTTTAACCAACTTTCTGGATTACTAACATCTTCTTCACTAGGAATGACGTTAAAATCACCTGTTATAATTATATTTTTATTAACTTTAATCATTGCTTTTATGTATTTTTCAAAAAGGTCCATCCATTTTTTTTTGTAATCATATTTTTCAGAATTAATAGGATTACCATTTGGTAAATAAATAGACATAAGTGATAAAATTTTATTTTTATATTTAATATCTGCAGAAATAAATCTCGACTGGCCCAGAGGATCCTTGAAACCATTTTTATTTATTTCAAGCTTATTTTTAGAAAGAATAGCAACTCCGTTATAAGATTTTTGTCCTCTACTGTAAGAATGGTAGCCAATTTTTTTAAAATCTTCATGAGGAAAATTTTGATCTTCAGTTTTTATTTCTTGTAAAACTAAAATATCAATTTTTTTTTTTACTAAATAATCAACTACCTGTTGGGTTCTGATTCTTATCGAATTAATATTCCAACTTGCAATAATCATTAAATAGAAAAAGAAGTGCCACAGCCGCAAGAACTCTTCGCATTAGGATTTTTGATTTTAAAAGATTTTTCAATTAAGGAATCGTTGTACTCGAGAGTTGAACCTTTTAAATATTGAAGACTAGTACTGTCTATAACTACTGCGTCTACTTTTAAATCATCTTCGTTAATTTTTGTGTCTATGATAAAATTATACTTAAATCCAGAGCACCCACCTCCTTGTACTGATATGCGAAAAAAAGAGCCTTCTTTCTCATTACTTAAAAGTTGGCGGATTTCATCTTGGGCTTTTTGAGTAATTTCTATATTAATAGGCATGAGTCTCTTAAATAAATTATATACAGTATATTTTTAATGAACGCATCTTCTGATAATTATAATAAAATTTTAAAACCATACGCTTCAAATAATGATAATTTTCTTGGTAGGTTTTATCCTGAAAAAATAAGCTTTTATAGATCTGAATATCAGCGCGACAGAGATAGAATAATTCATTGCTCCTCATTTAGAAGACTTAAACATAAAACGCAGGTCTTTGTATACCATGAAGGAGATCATTTCAGGACAAGACTAACCCATTCGTTAGAAGTATCTCAGATTTCAAGATCTATTGCTAGACATATGGGTTTAAATGAGGATCTGTGTGAAGCCCTTAGTCTTGCTCATGATTTAGGTCATACCCCGTTCGGACATGCTGGTGAAGATGTTTTGTCAGAGTGCATGAGTTCTTTTGGAAATTTTGATCATAACATTCAATCGTTAAGAATTTTATTATTGCTTGAAAATATATACGAAGATTATATTGGACTAAATTTATCCTTAAATTGCCTAGATGGTTTATTGAAACATAATGGACCAGTTTACAAAGAGAAAAAAATTTTATCTTTAATACCTGAAATTAAAAAATATAATTTTGATTATAAAAAATTTGGATCACTTGAAGCTCAAATAAGCTCTTTATCTGACGATATTGCATATAACAATCATGATATTGACGACGGATTAAGAGCTAATTTTTTTTTGATTGATGATTTACGCGAAATACCTATTCTAAAAGATATCATTTCCGAAACCTACGTAGAAGGTTCAAATAAAAATAACCACAAACTGGTGAGAAAACTAATTGATTTTATGGTTACTGATTTAATTGAAAATTCTAAAAATAATATAAATACAAATAAAATAAATTCTATCAATGATATACATAATGCAACGCAATCTATTATAGCTTTTTCACCTAAAGTTGCGCAACTTATAAAAGATATAAAAAATTTTTTGTTTATTCATATGTACAAACACAAACATATTCAGCAGTGGTCAGACAAATCTAGACAAATAATAAGTAAAATTTTCAATTATTATCTAACAAATTATGAAAAAATTGCTAAAAGATTTGATAATCAATATTCTCGTGAAAGAAATATTAGTGACTATATTTCGGGCATGACTGATAAATATGCAATTGATTTGTATAACTCCATTTCATGAATATATTTAAACTTTATAAAAATAAATTCTCAGAGATTCTCCTAAGTAATAATTATCAGTGTAATTTTAGCAAACTTACCGTGGAACCACCAAGAGATCCTGCTTTTGGTGATTTGGCATATAATGCTCCATTAATTCTTTCATCTAATTTAAAAAAAAAACCGTTAGAAATTGGTTCTGAAATATCCCTTTTAATTAAAAATAATTTTAGTGAATTTGAAAGTGTTGAATTAGTTAAGCCAGGTTTTATCAATTTAAAATTAAAAAAAGATTTTTGGTTCAATTTTCTATCTGCATTCGGAGACAATAAAGACATGCTAATTCTTGAAAAAAAAAATATTAATATAGAATATGTTTCAGCCAATCCTACAGGCCCCTTGCATGTGGGTCATTGTCGAGGTGCTATTTATGGAGATGTTTTGGCAAATCTTTTAAATTTCGTAGGTAATAAGGTAACAAAAGAATATTACATTAATGATTACGGCAATCAGATTCATATGTTTGCTAAATCTGTATATGCAAGACTACTAGAAATAAATAAAAAAGTTCCTTTCCCTTCGGATCAAGGTTTGTATCCAGGTGATTATTTAAAAGATATTGCAAAGAATATGATTAATAAAAATGTAATTCAAAATTTATCTAATTACGATGTAATAAAAGACCAAATAGGTACTATGGCCATGAATGAAGCTATGCTCATGATTAAGAGTGACTTGTTCTCACTTGGTATCAAACATGATATATTTGTTTCTGAAAAAGAGTTAGTTAGTAGAAATTTAGTTGAGAAGACTATAGAAATTTTAAGCGAAAAAAATTGTATCTACGAAGGAATCTTAGCCAAACCAAAAGGTAATGAAAATGAAGATTGGGAACCAAGATCTCAGCTCCTATTTAAATCAACAGAGTTTGGAGATGACATCGATCGTGCGTTAAAAAAATCAGATGGAACTTGGACCTATTTTGCAAACGATGTTGCCTATCATGCTTATAAATTAGAGAGAAAATTTGATAAATATATAAATGTATTAGGTGCGGATCACGCAGGATATTTAAAAAGATTAAAGGCATGTATGGACGCTTTATCAAACTTTACATCAGATTTTGAATGTAAAGTTTGTCAATTAGTAAAATTATACAAATCTGGAGAGCCATACAAAATGTCCAAAAGAGCAGGCGACTTCATTACTGCTAAAGAGTTAGTAGATGCAGTAGGGGTGGATGCAGTTCGTTTTATGATGATTTATAGAAGCAATGACAGTCAGTTAGATTTTGATTTTGATTTAGTTACGGAGAAGACAAAGGAGAACCCAGTTTTTTACGTACAGTATGCCTCAGCAAGAATTTATTCTATTTTAGGAAAAGTAAAGTTTAATGAGAAAGATTTTGATATAAAAAATTTAAACTTACTTAATTCAGACGTAGAAATTGACTTGATAAAAAAATTGTCTTTATGGTCAAAATGCTTAGAGGAATCGTCTAAAAATCTTGAACCACATAGAATACCTTTCTATTTATATGATTTAGCCTCCTCATTTCATTCTTTTTGGAATCTTGGCAAGGAGAACAGTGACTATAAGATTATAGAAAATAAAGATTCAAATCTCGTTCAAGCGAGAATTTTCCTCTTAAATAAAATTTTATTAACCTTAAAATCTGGTTTGAGCATTCTTGGAGTTACAGCTCCAAAATCAATGTAATGATAAAAAATATAATAAAAATATTTTCTGTATTTTTATTTTTAATTTTTTTTTACCTGAATATTAATTTTTATATTAAAAGTTATTCTAAATCTAATTTACAAGATAAAAATTTAAAACAAGAAGTCTTATTAAAAAAATATGGAATGAATCTTGAAAAGATAGAAACTAATGAAAACTTCAAAAATTTTATAGATAACTCTGAATATTTTAAAAAAAAAGAAAAACAACCAACATTTTGGGAGTTGCTTAAATGAATAATTTTTTTAAACCTGTAATTTTAGGTATCTCCGGATTTTTCGTAAGTAAAAAGGAGTATTTTTTATTTAGAAAACATAAACCAATAGGTTATGTTATTTTTACAAGAAATATTGCAAATCTTACGCAATTAAAAAATTTAATCTCAGAGCTACGATCTATAAATCCTGAGCAAAAATCTCTAATTATGATAGACCATGAAGGTGGTCGCGTTAATAGATTTCATAATTTATTCGATCAATCCCATTATTCAGCAAAAATTTTTGGTAACTTCTATCAGACGAATAAAAACCTGTTTAATAAAGAGATTAAAAAATTTATTAATTTCAACTCAAATTTATTTAAATATTTAGGAATTAATTTAGTTGCCGCTCCCGTTCTTGATCTTTTTTACGAAGGAAAGTCTGATGTTATAGGAGACAGAGCTTATTCAAATAAGGTAGAGATCGTTAAACATATTGCCAATGCAATTATAAAACTTTACTCTAAAAAAAAAATTTTTACTATTGGAAAGCACGTTCCGGGACATGGCTTATCTAATCAAGATTCTCATTTTTTTTTACCCGTTATAAAAGAAAGTAAGGAATATTTATTTAAAAATGATTTTAGATGTTTTAAAAATATTAAGACTAATTTTCTAATGACAGCTCATATTATTTACAAAAATATGGACAAAAATTTACCGGCTACCTATTCTTCCCTAATAATTAAAAATATAATCAAGTCAAAATTAAAATTTAGCGGTCTTATAATGTCAGACGATTTATGCATGAAGGCACTCAGTGGTTCAATTGAAAAAAAAGTTTCGAAATCTTTCGAAGCTGGTTGTGATATAATTTTGCATTGTAGTGGAAATTTTCATGAAATGAACAAACTACTTATAGTTACTAAATTTGCTTCAGATAGTCTGTTGGCTAAAATGAATAAAATGTTTAATTATAATCAATAATTTAGTAGGCTTTTTTTATGAACAAGAATCAAGACCTCATTTCAGCTGATAACTTTAAATTAAATGTAGATAATTATGAGGGCCCACTGGATCTTTTATTAGATTTGGCTAAAGCACAAAAAGTTGATCTGATGCAAATTTCTATAGTGCAGCTTGCAAATCAATATATTGATTATATTTCTCAACTCAAAGACAATTTAGAATTGGCGGCTGATTTTTTGGTTATGGCTTCTTGGCTAGCTTATTTAAAATCAAGATTATTATTACCAGAAGATTTTGATGATGATTTTTCTGCAATCAAAATGGCAGAAAAACTAAAATTACAACTTAGAAAACTTGAAAGTATAAGATTACTTTCTGACCAATTAATGAGCAGACCAAAACTGGGTTCGGATGTTTTCATGAGATCTATGAGAGAAGGTATTAAACCTATAAATAAATCTCAGTATAGTGTTTCATTATACGAACTAATAAAAGCTTACGCTGACTTTAAAAGAAAAGAAAATTTTTCCTCTGTTAATATTAAAAAATTACCAGTCTACACAACAGAAGAAGCTATTAAAATGATAACCAAAATGTTTGAACAAATTAAAGAATGGTGTAATTTAAAAAATATAATTCCAAAAAATTTTTTAAAGAGCAAAAAATTAAAAAAATCAGGAATGTCCGGAACCTTTGCTGCTAGTTTAGAACTTGTGAGAGAGGGAAAACTTTTAATTAAGCAGAATAGAATATTTGAAGATATTTTTATTAAATCAAAAAATTAAAATTTATGGCAACTATCGATAAAAAAGAAAAAAAAATAATTGAAGCTTTTTTATTTGCAGCTGATGAACCGTTAGATCTTGAGACACTTCGATCTAAAGTAAAAAAGAATACTGACGTGCTAGCTATACTAGATGATCTTCAGAAAGATTATACAGAAAAAGGTATTAATTTAATTAGATTAGCTAACAGATGGTCTTTTCGAACTTCTTTGGATTTAGCTGACCAACTTAGAGAGGAAATTACTGGTCAAAAAAAATTATCAAAAGCTGCAATCGAAACTCTTGCGATTATTGCTTATCATCAACCCGTTACACGTTCTGAAATAGAAGAAATTAGAGGCGTGTCTTTTTCTACCGGTACAATGGAAGTTTTGTTTGAGTTGGGCTGGGTTAAACCAGCTGGTAGAAAAGATATTCCAGGAAAGCCACTTGCATATGGAACCACGGACTCTTTTTTAAGTCACTTTAATCTAAATAGTCTCGAAGATTTGCCAAACTCAGAAGAGCTTATGGCTGCCGGTCTTATTGACAGTAGAGTAGACAGTTCTATTTTTGGTACATCAAAATTTGTTAAAGAAGACGGTGAAAGTTTGAAGGAAAATATATTTACTAATATTGACGATATGATCGGCGACACATTAAGCGAAGGTAATATCAAGAACGAACCAAGCACTTTGGTTGAAGAAGATGATGAGGATGATTACGAAGACGAAGAAGATGAGGAAGACGATGATGAAGATGATAATGATAATGAAAGGGAAGATGATAAAGAAAAATAGATATTGTTTTTTTAAACGTTTGTTAGTAATATAGTCTTATGAGCATAGGTATTTGGCAAATTGTAATTGTTGTAGCCCTAGTAGTCCTGCTATTTGGCAGAGGAAAAATTTCTGAATTAATGGGCGATGTAGCAAAAGGAATAAAAAGTTTTAAAAAAGGCATGTCTTCAGAAGATGATACTGATGACAAAAATATTTCTAATAAAAATAATAAAAATTCAGAAAGTTAATAGACAATGCCACAAATCGGGTGGTCTGAACTTCTTGTTATAGCAATTATTGCAATACTTGTAATTGGTCCAAAAGATCTTCCCATAATCATGAAAAAATTTGGTGGTTGGATTAAAACTATCAAAAGCTACACAAGTAATTTTCAAAATAGTCTAGAAAATATTTCAGATATTGAGACATTTGATATTGCGGAAGAAGACAATAAAAAAAAAAAGAAAACCAAAAAAAATAAATTGGACTCTTAAATTTAATGCCAAGTAAAACTTCTACTATTTCAGGACATTTAAAGGAATTACGTTCGAGATTAATTAAATCTATTTTATTTTTACTAGTCACTTTTATTTTTTGCTACATATACGCGGATGTAATCTATGCCTTCTTATTAGACCCTTATATTCAGGCAACGATACACGATCCTATACAAAGAAGAATGATTTTTACCGCTTTGCATGAAACTTTTTTAACATATTTAAAATTAGCTTTTTTTTCTGCTTTTTGTATTTCTTTTCCTATTATTCTTTTACAAATTTGGAAATTTATTGCCCCAGGTCTTTATAAAAATGAAAAATTAGCTTTACTGCCTTTTCTGGTTGCTACTCCTATTTTATTTATTCTTGGTGGTATGCTCGTTTATTATTTAATTATGCCACTGGCAATAAAATTTTTCCTTTCATTTGAAACATTAGCTTCATCATCTGGAATGGCTATACAGTTAGAAGCAAAAGTTAACGAATACTTATCATTAATAACCAGGCTTATATTTGCATTTGGACTTAGTTTTCAATTACCAGTTTTGTTAACATTGCTTGGAAAAGTTGGTTTTATAAATTCTGATTATCTTAAAAAAAGAAGAAAATATGTTGTAGTTATAATTTTTGCTACAGCAGCTGTATTAACTCCACCAGATCCAATTACTCAAGTAGGGTTGGCTCTACCTCTGTTGCTTTTATATGAACTTTCTATTTATACTGTAAAAATGGTAGAGAAAAAATAATGTTAAATTTAAAAGAAATTAGAAAAGATGTAGATTTCTTCAAAAAAAAATTATCTTCAAGGTACGTTAATAATACAGATAGCTTACTTGAAGAATTATTGAATAATGATGAAAACCTACGCAAGTGCTTAGTAAAACAGCAAGAACTACAGAATCGTAGAAATTCTATTTCAAAAGATTTGTCTACGGAGAAGGATAAGTCTATTGAAAATTTTAAAAAATTATCAAAAGAAGTGTCTGATATTAAAAATGAAATATCATTGCTAGAAAACGACATTTCTAAATTTCAAGGCGCCATTAACAATGTCCTTTTTTCATTACCAAACATACCCATGGATGACGTTCCTGTATCTAAGGATGAAACTGGAAATAGAGAAGTAAAAAATAGTGGTAGTATAAAAAATTTTGATTTTGAACCTTTGAGTCATGAAGTTTTAGCAAGACAACTTGATCTTATTGATTTTGAAACAGCAGTTAATATATCGGGCTCAAGATTTGTAATTTTAAAAAAAGATCTTGCTAAATTAGAAAGGGCATTGATTAATTTTATGATCGATGTTCATACTAGTGAAAATGGTTATAGCGAGTACAACGTGCCCATATTAGTAAATGAAAAATCTATGTTTGGAACTGGTCAATTGCCCAAATTTAAAGAAGAACAATTTCAGACTAATAATAATTTATGGTTAATTCCCACTAGTGAAGTTTCCTTGACTAATATGGTTGCTGACAAGATTGTAAAGTACGAAGATTTACCACTAAGATTTGTTGCGTGTACCCCTTGCTTTAGACTAGAGGCTGGTGCCGCTGGTAAGGATACTCAAGGAATTATGCGACAGCACCAATTTTCAAAGGTCGAACTGGTCTCTATTATACAACCAGAGTTTAGAATTAAAGAGTTAGAAAGATTACTTAATTGTGCTGAAAAAATTTTAGATTTACTCAAATTACCATATAGAGTTATGCTTTTATCAAGTGGTGACATGGGGTTTAGTGCTGAAAAAACTTACGACCTGGAAGTTTGGATTCCTTCGCAAAATAAATATAGAGAAATTTCTAGTTGTTCTTCATGTTCAACTTTTCAATCCAATAGAATGAAAGCAAGGTACAAAACTATAGATAATAAAAATGAACTATTAGCAACTTTGAACGGCTCTGGTCTAGCCTTAGGAAGAACTATCATAGCAATATTGGAAAACTATCAAAATAAAAATGGTACTATAACTATTCCAGATGTTCTTCAGAAGTACATGTCTAAAAAATTAATAGACAATAACTAAAACATAAAAATTGTGACAGGTAAATTTTTATGGAGAGCAAGTAAGGAAAGAATAGTTAATTCAAATTTATATAAATTTTGTCGATATTTAGACGATAAAAAAATTTTACCGCTTGTAAATAATTATCAAGACTTATGGAGGTGGTCAGTACAAAACATAGGAGATTTCTGGTCGGTTTTTTGGGATTACGCTGATATCAAAGGATTTAAGGGACAAAATATTTATAATCGAAATAATGTTTTTCATAAAAGTAATTTTTTTTCTGACTCGAGATTAAATTTCACAAAGAATCTGTTAACAAAACGTAACAGTGATATTGCTATAAACTTTAGAAGTGAAAATGGTTTTGAAAAATCAATTTCTTGGAACTCTTTGTATGACAATGTTTGTAAATTATCTAATTTTTTTAAGTCTTTTGGATTAAAAAAAAATGATCGTATTGTTGCCTATGTGCCTAATAATATTGAAGCTGTTGTAGGCCTACTAGCATCTGCAAAAAACGGACATATTTGGTCATCGTGTTCACCTGATTTTGGTATCCAGGGTGTCGTCGATCGTTTTTTACAAATTGAACCGAAAATATTAATAACTTGTGACTATTATTTTTATAATGGAAGAAAAATATCATTACTTGATAGAATTGAGTCTATTATAAGTAAAATTCCATCATTACAAAAAGTAATAATTTACTCATATGATGATAATAAGATCTTTCCTGAAAAATACTTATCTCTTAGTCATATTTTAGAAAACTACTCTGCGGATGAAGTATTTGAAGAATTTGAATTTAATCACCCATTATACATTTTGTATTCTAGCGGAACTACAGGCGTACCAAAATGTATCGTTCATGGTGCTGGTGGATCTCTAATCCAACATAAAAAAGAATTATTATTACATTGTGATGTAAAAAATAGTGACAATATTTTTTATTTTACAACAACAGGATGGATGATGTGGAACTGGTTAGTTTCTAGTTTATCATGTGGTGCAAGTATAAAATTATATGATGGATCCCCCTTTTATCCGACAATAGATGTTTTGTTCAGTTATTGCGAACAACATGAATTTTCTTTGTTCGGACTTAATGCCAAATATATAGATTACCTAAAGAAAGAAAAATTTTCTGCACTTAAATATAATTTAGATAAATTAAAAATCATTACATCTACAGGCTCCCCTCTTGTAGATGAAAGTTTTGATTATGTTTATAGTTTTTTAAAAAAAGATGTTCATTTGTCTTCAATAAGTGGTGGGACTGATGTTATCGGTTGTTTAGTAATGGGTAATATTTTCGATATTGTTTATTCTGGTGAAATCCAAGGACCAGCTTTAGCTATAGATATTGACGTTTATGATGATGCTGGAAACCATGTTGGTAGTCAAAAAAAGGGAGAGCTTGTCGTTAAACAACCTTTTCCCTCAATGCCAGTAAGATTTTGGAACGACGATGATAATAAAAAAATCATGTCAGCTTATTTTGAGAAATATGAAAATACTTGGTATCATGGCGATTATATTCAAACTACATTAAATAAAGGTTATATAATTCACGGTAGATCAGACACCACATTGAAACCTGGAGGAGTAAGAATTGGAACGGCTGAAATTTATCGGCAAGTAGAATCTTTTGATGAAATTTTAGAATCTGTTGTAATTGGACAGGAATACAAAAATGATATTAGAATTGTTCTTTTTGTAAAATTAAGTAAAGACAAAAGCTTAACAGTAGAATTGATTGAGGAGCTAAAACTTTCAATTAAAAAAAATTGCTCACCAAGACACGTTCCAGCTGTTATAATTTCCTGTCCTGACATCCCAAAAACTAAAAATGGAAAAGTTATGGAACTTACAGTTAAAACCATCATTGCAGGTGGAAAGGTAAATAATCTAGAGTCTATTGCAAACCCAGATAGTCTTGTTTTTTTTCAAAACTTAAAATTATAAACAAATAATCAACACATTGTAATATTTCTGGTTATGTTTAATAAGTCTGGTCAATATTGGTATTTTTAATACAAATCAAAAATAGATATTGTGATGATTTTTTTGCAACATTAAAATAAATAATATATATCAATGATAATTTAATTGGTCAGGTGGGTGAGAGGCTGAAACCAGTCGTTTGCTAAATGACCCTACGAGTAAAATCGTAGCGAGGGTTCGAATCCCTCCCTGACCGCCACAAATTTATGAAAAATAGTTCTTTTGCAGTAAGTGAAATTTTAAATAAATCTTTTCAATTTATTTTCGCCAATTTAAGTTCAAGATTAAAAGATGGTTTTTTGTTGGTTGTGTTAATTACCCTTTGCTTTAACGCTTTAAACGCATTAATGGCGAATGCGTTAGCAACTAATTTTACAATTCTCTTATTTGTATTTTTTTCAATGTTATTAATGAGCTCTATAGGAATAAGTGTGCATAAAGAAATTTTAAGTAATTATAAACAAAGTTTTTTTTCTGAATTTCTCTCATTAAAAAACATAAAATATTTTATTAACATCTTTTTAATTACTCTAGTGGCTATATTTCCTTTGTTAATTCATTTTTTATTTAAAATTTCTAATAAAATGGAAATACTTGGATTGAATATTAGTTATTTATTTATTTTGTGGATACTTACATGTATTTTGTCTTTAAAATTTATATTCATCTTGCCAAAAATAGCCTTGGATTATGATTACAATTATTCATTCTCCGAATTAAATACAGTTGGTTCAAAATTATTTATTATTTTCTTTATAATTACTATTTTTTTTTTCATACCTTCTATAATTATACTCTCATTACAAATCGCTCTTCTTAATAGCAATTCGCAAATTTATGTATATGTTAAACCTATTTTTGATTTGATTTCTTTTTATATTTCTTATTTAAATTACCTGGTAGTTTTTGCAGCAATTTCCTACGCTTATAAAAAAACAAAAAGTTAACTGTTATGGCGGAGAGGGTGGGATTTGAACCCACGAGTGAGTTGCCCCACTGCTGGTTTTCAAGACCAGTGCTTTCAACCGCTCAGCCACCTCTCCAGATCGATGGTTTATAAGCATTATAAGACATTTCATCAATATTAATAAGTTTGAATGTTAATATTTCTTAATTTTGGTAGCTTAATGCTCATATGACTTAATTTTCAAATCATGCTATCAAAAATATATGTACAAACCTTTAAAAAAATTTGTTGTTTTTTTTATATTAATACTTTCTTCACATGCCTTAGCTGAAAACCAAGAATTTATTAATTGGACAAATCAATTTAAAATAAAAGCAAGTCAAGCAGGTGTAAGTCAAGCAACAATTGATAAGGCTTTTGCCAGAATTGTATTCATAGAAAAGTTATTAGTCTATGACAGAAAACAACCTGAATTTATTGAAAAAACCGATACTTATGTTGAAAAAAGAGTTACCGCACAAAGAATTGCTAAAGCTAAAAATCTTATATTAGAAAAGAAAAGTTTTTTAAATAAAATTGAAAATGAATTTTCAGTACCCAAAGAAATACTAATAGCTCTTTGGGGAATAGAAACTAATTTTGGAATTCACAAAGGAAAAGTTGATATTCTTTCAGCTTTAGCAACCCTTTCATTTGATAAGCGGAGATCAGAATATTTTTCAAATGAACTATTAATACTCTTGAAGCTAATTGATTCCAAAAAAGTTAATATTGAATCGATGTACGGATCTTGGGCTGGAGCACATGGAAATTTTCAATTTATGCCGTCATCAATTGCAAATTACGCTATTGATTACGATAAGAACGAAACCATTGATCTAACCAACTCTCTAGAAGACTCTTTTGCGTCTGCTGCAAATTATCTTAAAACAATAGGCTGGGACAAGAACATATTATGGGGATCAAAAGTCACTCTCGTAAAAAATATCAATATAGATTTAATTACTACCGATGCAAGAAATTTTCAGAAAGCAATGACTTACGAAAAGTGGAAGGACCTTGGAGTACTAAGTGATGTTAAATTACCATCAAAAACTTTGTTTCAATTAGTTAGACCTGACGGAACAACTGGTCCTGCTTATCTTGTAAGTTACAATTATGAAAAACTTCTTCATTGGAATAGATCTTTAAGATTTGCAATTGCTGTAGGATTATTTTCTGATCAATTAAAATATGACTAAAAAAAAAATATTTGCATTTTTGATGCTGATGCTTCTTAATACTTGCGTAAATGTGCAAAATAAAATTGTTAAAATTTATGAAGCGGAAGGTTTTCTTGGTAATTTAAATCAAATAAAAATTATTAATCCTAAGGTAGAAGCTGTAGTTTCACTTTCTTATCCTGGTACATCTATAAAAATAACCAATCTTTTGAATAGCAAATCAATACAATTGAATAATCTTCAAAAAACATCAGTGGACGGATCAAGAATTGTATATGTACCAGAATCGGCTTTTCAAAAGCTTAACATTGACAAAAAATTACCCCTTGTTCGAATAGAGGATATTAGCAATGTGAAATCCAATCCAACCTTTATTGCAAATAAAGCTGAAATTTTTCGGGAAGAAAGAAAAGTTTCCAATACATCAAAAGTTGGCAATGTAGAAATAGCCCCACTTTCATCGACAGAATCGACCAAAACTGAACTCGAGTCCAAAAAGATCTATCTTCAGTTTGGTAGTTTTTATTACTCAAAATTTGCAAATGAACTTCGAAATAATCTAATAAATTCTCTTAAAGTTAAAAATATTGCCATAGAAGGTAGTAGCAAAAATTATTATGTCACAATAGGACCAATTTCTAATATTAATGGTTACGATAGTTTGTATTATAAAATGAAACAAAATAATTATGATGGTTTTAAAATTTTAGTAAAATGAAAGAAATAAAATTACTCTCTTTTTTTATATATTTATTTTTTACAACAAACTGTTTTTCAATAGAAACGACTGCAAAGCAAGCAATTCTAATTGACTTTAATTCTGGAGATGTTCTTTTTAAAAAAAACGAAAATGTCAAAATATCTCCAGCGTCACTTACAAAAATAATGACTACCATTATTGCTTTTGATCTAATTCAAAAAGGTGAGCTTAAACTAACAGAAAAATTTATTGTTTCAGAAAAAGCATGGAAACACTCTAAGCAAGGATATTCATCAATGTTTATAATGCCTAATGATAAAATTACCGTAGAAAATTTATTAAGGGGTATAATTATTGCCTCTGGTATTGATGCATGTGTAGCTTTGGCAGAAGGAATAGCTGGATCAGAAGAATCTTTTGTTATGATGATGAACGAAAAATCTAAAAATATTGGCATGATAAACACTAGTTTTTCAAACTCTTCAGGAATTTATTCAGAAAAAAATTATTCAACTGTGTCTGATATTGCCCTTATGTCTTCTTATCTTATCAAAAATCACAATGATCTTTATAAACTTTATAACAAAAAAAGTTTTACGTGGGAAAGAACTGGAGGCAACCCTATAACACAGCCAAATAGAAACTCACTTTTGTTTAGAGGCAATAATTATGACGGTATTAAGACTGGTTATCTCAGCGATTCTGGATATGCTCTTGCAGCATCGATGAAAGATGGTGAACGAAGATTAATTAGCGTTGTAAGTGGCACTTTATCAAATGCGGAAAGAACAAGAGAGTCGTTAAAATTACTAAATTACGCTGTCATATCTTCTGATCTTATTAAAATTCAAAAAGACAATCCATTATTCATTGCTGATTTTTGGAATGGAAAAATTAATCAAACAAAGCTTCACCTTAAAGAGGATGTTTTTTTTACTTATAATAAAAGAAAATCAAAAGATTTAATAGTTTCTATAAATGTAGATCAGCCATTAAAAAAACAATTTAAAATTAATGAAGAAGTTGGATTACTAACAATTAAAGATAATAGTGGATTTTCAAAAGATTTTGCTCTTTTTGCGTCCGAAGACTTTACAAAAGTTAATTTTATTAAAAAATTTCTAAATACAATTAATTTTTTAATATGGGGATAAATAAAGATTTATTTATTACATTTGAAGGTATTGAAGGCTCTGGAAAGTCAACGCAAATTAAATTACTAGCTAATTTTATAAAAACTAAAATCAGAAAAAAAGTATATTTAACAAGAGAGCCTGGTGGTACAAAAATATCTGAAAAAATAAGAAAATTAGTAATAAATGATTTGCATTCCAAATCAAATTCATTAACTGAGCTTTTTTTGTTATTCGCCGCGAGGGCAGAGCACTATGATCTTATCAAGGATAAATTAAATAAAGGTTATATTGTACTGTGTGACCGTTACGTTGATTCCACAATTGCTTACCAGCACTATAATGGAAATATTAAATTAGAGGTTATAAATTATATTCAGAAACTAATAGATAAAGATCAGAAACCAAATCTAACTTTCCTATTAGATATAAACCCATCTTTGGGAAAAGAAAGAATTTCAAAACGAAGCAAAAAAAAAGATAGGTTTGATAAAGAACCAGTTAATAGAATGAATAAAATTAGGTCAGCCTTTAAAAAGATAGCTTTATTAAATAAAAATAGAATTGTATTGATCTCCAATCATTTGCCTAAAGCAGTTGTGCAGGCTAATATTCAAAAAGAATTATTAAGATTTATAAATAAATGACCAAAATTACAAATATAACACGGCAAAACTTGTACACACTTATCCATACTGAGTTAGGACTTCCCAAAATTTATTGTACTAATTTTGTTGATGATATTTTTGCTAATATTATTAATGGGATTTCAAAGGAAAAAAAAGTTAAAATATCTTTATTTGGTACCTTTACGAACAGATTTAAAAACAGCCGGATAGGAAGAAATCCCAAAACTAAACAAGAGACTTTAATAGATTCTAGAAACGTTGTTACTTTTAAACCATCTAAGTTCTTAATTAAGAAAATTAATAAATTTTCTTAATGGTTGAAAAAAAGTCTTCAGCTCTTAAAACAATTGGTGAGGTTGCTAAAGAACTAATGATTATCGACAAGAATTCAGGAAAACCAAAAACTCATGTTATAAGGTTTTGGGAAAAAAAATTTAAAATTTTAAATCCAAGCCTTGTTTTAAAAAAACACAGATATTACTCAGAATATGAGATTAATATTTTAAAAAAGATAAAATTTTTACTAAAAGATCAAGGTTTGACGATAAAAGGGGCCAATAAAATTTTAGAAAAAGAGTATTCTGTTGACTATAAATTAATCAATAATATAAATCGCACAGAAAAGTTAACAAAATTAAAAAACATAATAAAAGATATTAAAAAAATTCTGTAATGGCAAAAAAATCATCTATTAAAGTAAGACTTGTTCCTGAGGCAAAACCTAATAGTGCTTTTAACTACTACGTTCAAAAACCTACTGCTGGAGACAAAGCTAAAGATAAGTTAAAAATGAAAAAATATAATCCAGCAACTAGAAAACACGAGTGGTTTGTTGAAAAAAAATTACCACCGCATAGTAAATAGTTAAATCTTACTCTTTTCGAACTTTATAAATGAGCTAATCATAGCTCTCCAGATATTTAATACTATGTAAGGTTCTATTTTAAGAATCTTCCCTTTATAAACTAAATTTTTAAGCATTGAATCAATTCTTTTTTTATCAACAATTTCTTTTTTAGTTTTTAATTTGGTAATTTTGACAACCTGCCCTCTTCTGAGGCTAAGCAGTTTTAATATTTTTAGATCAATATTATCTATATTTTTTCTAATTTTTATAACATTTGTTTTTTTTGTAAGGAGAGACAATTTATCTTTTTTAATCATAGATTTAAAAATATATAAAAGATCATGGAAAACATTCAACTAAATAAACTTTTTAAAGCATGGCATCTAATTGTTATTGTTTTACTGCTTTTATTAGTTTCGGTTGGTGGAATTACCAGGCTGACAAATTCTGGTCTTTCAATTACAAAATGGCAATTATTCACTGGAATATTGCCACCGCTTAATGCAGAAAAATGGAATGAATATTTTTCTCTCTATACTAAAATTCCACAATATAATGAACTTAATATGGGCATGAGTTTAGGCGAATTTAAATATATATTTTGGTGGGAGTATATTCATAGACTATTGGCTAGAATTGTGAGTCTTGCCTATATGCTACCTTTAGTATTTTTTATAATAAAGAAGCATATACATAGAAATAATTTATTTTATTATTTTATTATTTTTTTTTTATTTTTCTTTCAGGGATTTTTAGGCTGGTTTATGGTCAGCAGTGGTTTAACTGTCAATACAGATGTAAGTCATTTTAGACTAGCCGCGCACTTAAGTGTTGCGTTTTTAATACTGGGGTTAATTTTTTGGTCTTATCTTAATTCAGACAACTCAAATTTATCTATTAATTTTTCTTGGATAATGACGTTTATGATATTTTTTTTAATTATATTTTTTGTACAAATTGTATTTGGTGCCTTCACATCTGGACTCGACGCTGGACTTATTTATCAAACCTGGCCAAAAATGAATTTAAATTTCTTTCCTGAAGAAGTTACTATAAAATCTTTTTTTTCCATAGAGATATTATTTGATAGGGCACATATTCAACTTTTTCATCGATTAAATGCATACTTAATTTTTATTATTTTTTTAGTATTTTATATCGTTAATTTATTCTCAGTAAAAAAAAATATTTTTAACACAAATTTACTCATGGTGTTGTTGTTAACTCAAATAATTTTAGGAATTGTTACTTTAACAAGCGGAGTTAACATTTACTTAGCAGCTCTACATCAATTAACATCCGTATTTTTAATGATGTCTATATTATTGTTGATCTATAAGCTTAAATCATAATTTCTGATGTTGACATTTAATCACCCAAACAGTAATTAGTCGTTCTTTCATGACTGATTTTATTAAAAAGAGCGAAATTAAAAATAACTGGGTTCATATTGATGCTACAAATGCTGTTGTTGGCAGACTAGCTTCACAAATATCAAAAATTCTTAGAGGAAAAAATAAAGCAACTTTTACACCACATATGGACGATGGAGACTTTGTTGTAGTTACAAATGTTTCTAAAATAAAATTTTCAGGAAATAAATTTGAAAATAAAAGATATTATAGACACACTGGACATCCAGGAGGAATTAAGGAAACCTCCCCTAAGCTTTTAATGGCAAAAAAACCAGAGGAAGTTCTTAAACTTGCTGTTAAAAGAATGTTGCCAGATGGTCCGTTAGCAAAAAAACAGTTAACAAAATTAAAATTGTACAAAAACGATAATCATCCTCATGCAGCTCAAAAATTAAGCTTTTTTAATTTTGCTACTATGAACAAAAAAAATACCATAGCAAATTAATGTCATTAGATATCAAAGTAACAAAAGATGCACACTATGCTACCGGAAAGAGAAAGGACGCTGTTGCTAGAGTTTGGGTTTTAGCTGGTTCAGGAAAAATATCTGTAAATGGAAAAATTTATACTGAATATTTCAAACGACCAGTTCATCAGCTTCTTATTGAAAAACCATTAAATATAACAGACAAAAAAACTTCTGTTGATATTTTGTGCACAGTTAAAGGTGGTGGCATGTCTGGCCAAGCTGGTGCAGTTACTCATGGAATTTCCAAAGCCTTAGTTGGATCCGATCCAGCAATTAGAAAAACTGTTAAAAAAGATAAATTATTGACCAGAGATTCAAGATCAGTTGAAAGAAAAAAATACGGTCAAAAGAAAGCAAGAAGACGTTTTCAATTTTCAAAAAGATAGTCAGTCTTTACTCGTTTTTTTATTTCCCACTTTATTTACAAAGAATTATAAGTACTATTTTATTTAAAATATGAAAAAAATTAAAGTTGCGATAGCTGGTGCCACAGGTTTTACTGGTTTAGAATTAGTTAAAATTCTGGCAAAACATCCCGGTGTCCAAATTACCCATCTTTTTGCTCAATCAAATTTAGGTAAGTCCATTTCTTTTTTTGATAATAAAATTAAAAACACAAAAAAATTGCCCAAAGTATCCTTACTACTAAATAGTGATCTAGATAATATTGATACGATCTTCACAGCTTTACCTCATGGAGAAGCTCACTCAATAGCAAAAAAATTAAATAAAAATTCTGTATTAATCGATCTGTCAGCTGATTTTAGAATAAGTAATAAAACAACATATGAAGAGTGGTACAAAGTTCCTCACTTAGCAACAAACCTTCAAAAGAAAGCAGTGTATGGTCTTAGTGAAATTAATAGAGCACTAATCAAAAATACAAACATTATTTCATGCCCAGGCTGCTACCCAACTTCTATTCTTCTTCCATTAATACCGTTAATTAAAAAAAAATTGATCAATACAAATCTAATTATCGCAGATTCAAAATCTGGTTATTCTGGTGCTGGTAAAAAAATAGAAGATAAAAAACTTTATCCAAATATTAACCAAAATTTAGCCATTTATGGTGTGGGTAAGCACAGGCACATGCCTGAAATTGAACAAGAACTATCAATTTATAATTCTAAAAAAATACAAATTACTTTTACTCCACATTTGATACCTACTTTCAGGGGAATTTTGTCCACAATTTATTTAGATTTGTCAAAAGACGTTACTTCAAATGATGTGTATAAATGCCTTAAGGATTTTTATAATAAAGAAAAATTTATAGAAATAGTAACCTCTAACAATATGATAAACACCAATAAAGTTTTAAACACAAATATGTGTAATATTGCAGTTTATAAGAACAAATTTAAAAATAAAATTATTATAGCTAGTGTTATAGACAATCTAGTTAAGGGAGCGGCTGGTCAGGCTGTGCAAAATTTTAATATTAGACATGGGTTTTCCGAGACTCTTTCTTTAATTTAAATGAAAACATATAATATTGCTATAGTGGGTTTGGGAAATATTGGTCTTGAAGTCTATAAAAATCTTCTCAAAAATAAAAAAAATATACTTGATAAGACCGGTTTCAAAATTAATGTTTCTCATGTTTGTGCAAAAAATTTTAAAAAAAATAGAGGGGTGTCTATACCAAAAAAGATATGGATGGCTAATCCTCTTGATTTGCCCAAAATAAAAAATATAGATATTATTGTGGAGCTTATTGGAGGTAGTGATGGTATTGCAAAAAAATTAGTATTTGCCTCTATAAAAAATGGCAAACATTACGTAACTGCAAATAAAGAATTGATTGCAAAGCATGGTGATAAGCTTTCTATTTTAGCAGAAAAAAATTCAGTCAACCTTTTATTTGAAGCATCAGTTGCAGGCGGCATCCCGATTATAAGGTCTATAAAGCAAGGCTTAGTAGCAAATAAAATTAAGCATATTTACGGAATTTTAAATGGAACTACAAATTTTATTTTGACAGAAATGGAGAAAAAAGGATCGACTTTTGCTGAAGCTCTTAAATACGCTAAAGCAAAGGGTTATGCGGAAAGAAACCCATTTGCTGATTTAAGTGGAAACGATGTTGCTTGTAAAATATCCATCCTTAGTTCTATATGTTTTGGCAGCAAAATATTAAATAAAGATTTTTTAGTTGAGGGAATATCAAATATTGAAATTTTAGATATTTTATTTGCAAAAAAAATTGGTTATCGAATTAAATTATTGGGTATTGCTGAAATTGTTAACAATCAAATCAAACAAAGAGTTCATCCAGCTTTAATACCAGCAGATTTAGATATCGCAAATATTAATGGCGTCACTAATGCTGTTGTTGTTGATGGCGAACCCATAGGAAGAACAATTTACGAAGGAGCTGGTGCAGGCAAAGGACCAACTGCCTCTTCAGTCATATCTGATATTGCGTCTGTAATGGTTGGTAATGATGATTTTTCTTTTGGTTTATCTCCAGCCGCTAAAAAAAATTATAAATTATTTAATTTTAGACAACATGTAAGTAAATATTATTTGCGTTTTTTAGTACATGATAAACCAGGTGTACTCTCTATAATTACATCAGTACTGGCTAAAAATAAAATTTCAATTCAAAATTTACTACAAGATCCAAGCGAGTCTAGTCTTTCAAATGTAATGATTATCACACATAGAGCAATGGAAAAGTCTATACAAGGTGTGATTAAAATTCTTTCAAAAAATAAAAAATTATTTAAGAAAATCGTGATGATTAGAGTTCGTGACGAAAGTAAACTTTAGTGTTAAATCCAAAACTATTACATAAATTTTCTATTGTAGCTGCTAGAGCAGCTTATTCATCATCTTTATTAAAAGGCCAAAATGATAAAATTGCTGCGGACCAAGCTGCAGTTGATTCTATGAGAAGCTATTTAAATAAAATTGAAATGAATGGAAAAATTGTCATAGGTGAAGGTGAAATGGATGAGGCACCTATGCTCTACATAGGTGAAAAGTTAGGAACTGGTGAAGGAGAACTTCTTGATATTGCTGTAGACCCACTGGATGGAACTACATTAACAGCTAAAAACTTACCCAATGCTATTTCGGTAATTGCTGTTTCTGAAAAAGGAAATTTATTACAAGCACCAGACACTTATATGGAAAAAATTGCTATCGGTCCTGGTTTTCCTGAAAACATTGTAGATTTGGATAATACGGTTGAAAAGAATTTAAAAAATATTGCAGAATTTAAGTCTGTAAAAATTTCAGACTTAACTGTTTGCTTGTTAGAAAGAGACAGGCATAAAAAAATAATAAATTCTTTAAATAAATGGTCAGTCAATATAAAATTTATTTCTGACGGAGATGTTTTAGGTGCCATATACACTTGTATTGATAGTTTTAAAGTAGATATGTACGTAGGAACTGGAGGTGCTCCAGAGGGTGTTTTGGCTGCAGCTGCTATAAAAGGTTTTGGCGGACAGTTTCAAGGCAGACTAGTAATTTCAAACAATGATGAAAAATTACGTGCTACAAATCTTGGGATTTTCGACATGCAAAGAAAATATTATCTTAATGATTTAGTAAAAGGAGACGTTATTTTTTGTGCAGCAGGAGTTACAGATGGTGAAATACTTAAAGGTATACGTGTAGAGGGTAGTAATTTTTTATCAGATTTACTCGTATTACATTCTGAACAAAAAATTATAAAAATATACACAGAAACTTTAGAAATATGATCAATCGTTCAGTTTCTGATCGGAATTGGATCTTTAGTAAATACGAAGAAAATAAAGTAAAAAAAATAAATCAAGAATTGGGAATAAGCGAACTCCTAGCGAGGTTGCTGTCCATAAGAAATATAGAACCAGAGTCTTGTGAATTTTTTTTAAATCCTAAAATTAAAAACTCAATGCCAAATCCATTTGTATTAAAGTCTATGAGTTTTGCAGTTGATACAGTCATTAAACATATAATGAAAAATAGTAAAATATGTATTTTTGGTGATTATGATGTTGATGGCGCTTCATCAAGCTCTATTTTAGGTAAATTTTTAAAATACCTAAATTGCGATTTTTTTATTTTTATACCTGATCGTATTAAAGATGGTTACGGACCGACAATAAAAAGTTTTACTGAAATTATTAATAAAAATGTTAATTTAATTATAACTGTTGATTGCGGAACAACTGCTTTTGAAGCAATGACTCTTGCTATTAATAAACAGGTTGATGTTATCATTTTAGATCATCATCAATCTACAGAGGCTTTACCTGAAGCATGCGCAATTGTAAATCCAAATCGTTTTGATGAAGTGACCGATCTCACATATTTATGTGCAGCCGGTGTTTCTTTTTTATTTTTAACCGCCCTAATAAGCAAACTCAGAAATGAAAATTATTTTACAAATAATAAAATTAAAGAACCAGATTTATTAAATTATTTAGATTTGGTGACTCTTGGAACTGTTTGTGACGTGGTACCATTACTTGGACTTAATAGGGCATTTGTTTTTCAAGGTTTAAAAGTTATGGCCAAAAGAAATAATCTAGGTATTAAAACTTTGTCAGATCTGTCTAATATAAATTCTAAAATTTCTACATATCACATAGGTTATATTCTGGGACCAAAAATTAATGCTGGTGGAAGAATTGGAAAATCCCATTACGGTACTGACCTTTTGTTAACAGATGATCCAGAAGTAGCTTTTAAAATTTCTAAAGAAATAAATATTTTAAATGAAAAAAGAAAAAATATTGAAAATATTATGCTGGATGAAGCCACACATTTAGCTAAACTAAAAGATAATAATCCAGTAATTGTTTTGAGTTCCAATGCTTGGCATGAAGGTGTCATTGGAATTATTGCAAGTAGACTAAAAGATCAGTTCAACAAACCTGTATTTATTATTAATTTAGAAGGACAAAACGCCAAAGGATCAGCAAGATCTGTTGTTGGTTTTGATATTGGAATGGCTATAGTAAAAAGCAAACAATTAAATATTATTAACAAAGGAGGTGGTCATAAAATGGCTGCTGGTTTTTCCATAGATGTAAATAGAATAAATGATTTTGAGGTTCTTATGATTGAGTTGTTCAATAAAAGTGGTTGCGCCTCCTCGAAAGAAAAAAATCTTTATATAGATACTGTTTTATCCGCGAGTGCTTTAAATGAAGATTTTTTTTTAGAAATTAATAAACTTGCTCCATTTGGCTCTGCAAATAGAGAACCGAGGTTTTTAATTGAAAATGTTTCAGTGATAAAATCCATAATACTTAAAGATATCCATATAAAAGCTATCTGTAAAACATCAAGCAATTCTAATATTAGTGTCATCTCTTTTAACAGTGTTAATACTTCTTTAGGTAGTTATTTGATTAATCCAAAAAATAAAAAATATGATATTGTAGGAAGGCTCTCTTTAAATGAATGGAATGGCAAAAGAGAGGTTCAATTTCTACTTGATGACTTGTCATTATCAGAAAATTAAAATACTTTTTGATTGATTATTTTTAAATTATCAATAAAAACTTCAGGATTGGTCCCTTCGTCTATCGGTTAGGACATGTGGTTTTCATCCATAAAAGAGGGGTTCGATTCCCCTAGGGACCGCCAATAAGATACTTTGATTAAAGCATTTCCTTTAATTTGTTAATTATTTTTTCACTTTTCGGATTGGTTAGTGAATTATAAACTTCTTCGACCTGACCATTTTTATTAATTAAAATTTTATAAAAATTCCATTTTGGTAGGGCTGATTTACCATACGTCTGGATCGCCCATTTATAAAAAGGATGTTGTTGGTCTCCAATAATATTTATTTTCTCCATTATGGGAAAAGTTATGCCAAAATTACTTTCACAAAAATTTTTTATCTCACTATTACTTCCCGGTTCCTGTGAGCCGAAATCATTAGAAGGAAGGCCTATAATTACCAGTCCTTTTTTTTTATATTCTGAATATAAATCTTGCAAATTCTCATATTGATTTACAAAACCACATTTGCTAGCAACATTTACCATTAAAAGAACTTTGCCCTTATGTTGCTTCAAATCATGAATTGTTCCATTAATATCAATAAATGTAAAGTCATAAGCAACATTTTTATTTTCGGAAAAACTAGAGTTATTAAAAAAAGTAGATGTCAATATAATCGCCAAAATTTTTTTTAAATTAGACATTTTTAAGCAGGTATTAAATTTTTTCTAGTCGCTATTATTAAAATAAAATATCCTAAAAGTGTAGAAAATAAAGATCCTAAAAGTACACCAATTTTTACTTCATCCATATACCCTGTGTTATTTGCGAAGGCAAGATTTCCTACGAACAAGCTCATGGTAAAACCTATGCCGGTTAGTACTCCTACGCCATAAAGACCCAACCAATTTGCGTTGGTTGGTTTTTCAGCAAAACCTAATTTAATTGCAGCAGCTGAAAAAACAAAAACTCCCAACTGTTTTCCTACAAATAACCCCAAACAAACTCCAAGAGTAACAGTGTCTAGTAACTTCTCTTTTGAAAGCCCATCTAAATTAACACCAGCATTTGCCAAGGCAAATATTGGCATAATCAAGAACGCAACATATGGCGCTATTGTATGCTCTAATTTTATAAGAAGTGATTCATGATGACTCATTTTGAGTTTGTGCGGTATTGAAATAGCTAACAATACTCCTGAAATTGTCGCGTGAATACCTGACTTGTAAGTAAAAAACCACATAAACAAACCAACCAATAAATAGGGAATAAATTTTACTACACCTAACTTGTTCATAGCCATTAACACCATGAATGAAGCAAACATTAAAAAGAGATTTAAGTAACTTAAATCAGAAGAATAAAAAATTGCTATTATCATAATTGCACCAAGATCATCAATGATAGCCAGAGCAACTAAAAAAACTTTTAAAGAAATAGGAACTCTTTTTCCTAGCAAAGATAAAACTCCTATAGAAAAAGCAATGTCAGTTGCTGCTGGTATTGCCCATCCACGTAAAGTTTCGGCATTATTGATATTAAAGTATAAATAAACAAGTGCGGGAACTAGCATGCCACCAATCGCTGCAAATATTGGAAGAGCAGCTTTTTTTATTTGGGATAATTCTCCATCTAAAAATTCTCTTTTAATTTCAAGGCCTACAAATAGAAAAAAAACAGCCATAAGCGCGTCATTAATCCAATGCATAACTGAAAGTTTTAATGCGAAAGAACCAAATCCTAAGCTAACGTAGTACTTGAGGATTGAAAAATATTGATCTGCTAGAAATGAGTTGCTTATTAACAAAGCAACGACAGTCATGATCAGGAGTGTTATACCTGCTGCCGTTTCTTGTTTAATAAACCATTTAATAAAATCACTACTTTTTTTAATCACCCCAATCTTTTACCACTTAATAAATTAAAATAAAATTGTATTTCTTTTAAAAAGCAAAAAATATCTGTATATACCTGCATATAAAATCGGGGCATAGCGCAGCCTGGTAGCGCATCTGGTTTGGGACCAGAGGGTCGTAAGTTCGAATCTTACTGCCCCGACCATTATGTAATGAATAGATAATATTTATCTAGAATTTTATGAAAAAAGCTAAAATTTACGTGCCCAGTAAAACGGCAATGCAATCAGGTAATTTTAAAACTAATTCGTGGGTTTTAGAGTTTGATAAAAAAAATTTAGAAAAAGATTTTGTAATGGGCTGGAATTCTTCAACAGATACTGACAAACAAGTTAAAATTTTTTTTGACAGCAAGGAAGATGCAATTAGGTATGCAAAAAAAAAAAATATTACTTTTGATATATTAGAACCCAAAAAAAGAAAAATTGTAATTAAGTCATACGCTGATAATTTTGTTAAAAACTAAATGTTAAAAAGTTTTTTTCTTAATAAAAAATGGTTCAAATGGGCGTGGGGTGGAGCCTTTATTCTTTTTATTTCTCTGTTGGCTCAGGTAACTTTGACTGTTCAGATTAATACTTGGTACAAAGGTTTTTACGATGTCTTGCAAGAAGCAAAAGACATAGATCAATTTTGGATTGGAATTTCAAATTTTTTGTATTTAGCGATACCATATGTTTTTATTTACACTCTGACCAATTATTTAACTAGAATATGGGTTTTAAAATGGCGAGAGGCAATGACTTTTGATTACGTGCCTCTTTGGTCCTCAAATAATATTGAAGTTGAAGGAGCTGCGCAAAGAATGCAAGAGGATACTATGAGATTTGCATACTTATTAGAAACGCTTGGGCTTCAAGTTGTTAGAGCTATAATGACTCTTTTGGCTTTTTTGCCAATATTATGGAATATGTCCAAAGATATCAAAGTCGATTTTTTTAATAATATTGAGGGATCCTTGGTGTGGATTGCTATCATCACAAGTTTTGGAAGTTTAATAATTAGTTGGTATGTTGGTATAAAATTACCTGGCATTGAGTACGATAATCAAAAGGTAGAAGCCAAATTTAGAAAAGAATTAGTTTACGGTGAAGATGATAGGTTAAATTACGCAAAGCCAGATACTATTTTTGAATTATTTACTGGAATAAAACTAATCAAACACAAGCTTTATTTACATTATGGCTATTTTGATATTTGGGAAAATTTATATTCACAAATGATGGTTATTGTTCCTTATATTGTGGTTGCTCCTAGTTTGTTTTCTGGACTTGTTACTCTAGGAGTAGTTATACAGACATCCAATGCTTTTCAAAGAGTTCATAATAGTTTTTCGTTGTTTACCCAAAATTGGACAACAGTTACTGAATTAAGATCAGTATATAAGCGTTTAAAAGAATTTGAATTAGCAATAGGTTATAAATAAAAAAATATTAGCCTGTATCGATAATATTCAACACTTTATCTTTCTTGAATATTTTAAGTAAAAAAGAGTAATTTTCTTCTATATTGATTTGCAAAGATTGAATTCGTTCAATTTCTTTTTTAGCTATTTCAAATAAATCAGAATGAAAAATTGGATCAGCTATCAGAAAATCTTTTTCACCACTCTGTTTATAACCTATAATATCACCAAAACCTCTTAATTTTAAATCTTCTTCAGAAATATAAAAACCGTCTAAAGAAGATTTCATTATATGAATTCTCTTTTTTCCATTTTCACCAATATTTTTTGAATATAGGAGCAAACAGTAAGCATTTTCTCTACCTCTTCCGACTCTGCCCCTTAATTGATGAAGTTGTGATAACCCAAAACGCTCACAATTTTCAATAATCATAGTATTTGCATTTTGATTATCAATACCAACCTCTATCACTGTTGTAGAAACTATTACTTTAATTTTACCACTAATAAAATTGCTCATGATTTTATCTTTTTCATCACTTTTCATAGATCCGTGAACTAGACCAACTTCTACTTTTAAATTTTTTTTTAAATAATCAAATCTTTTTACTGCAGCTGATAAATTCAATTTTTCACTTTCTTCAATTAAGGGTGTTACCCAATAAATTTGATCATTCGTTTCTAGACGCTTTTTTACAAACATAATAACTTCGTCAATTTGTTCTATGGATTTGGATAAAGTTTGTATCTTTGTATTGGTAAATGGTTTTTCTTTGAGTGTTGAGATATCCATATCGCCATAGTTTGTTAGTATTAAAGTTCTGGGGATCGGTGTTGCCGTCATCAACAAAACATCAGTATTAATAGTCCCTTTTAAAGATAAATTTATTCTTTGTAGAACACCAAATTTGTGTTGTTCGTCAATAATAATCAAACCTAGATTTCCAAATAAAGTTTTTTGCTGAAATAATGAATGAGTACCTATAATAATATTGATTTTTTTCTCAAACAGAAGAGTTCGAATCTTATTTTGTTCCGAAGTTTTTATTTTACCTGATAATAGTTCAATAGAGTAGTTAGTTGAAGACAGTATTTTTTTAAATAATTGAAAATGTTGTTTCGCAAGTAACTCAGTGGGACATAAAAAAGCTACTTGATATCCTGATTTAATTACTGCAAATGCTGAAATTAATGCTATAATAGTTTTTCCACTACCAACATCTCCTTGTAAAACTCGCATCATTTTTTTTGAGGATCTAATGTCCTCTAATATTTCTGCACAAGCGTCATTTTGTGAATTTGTTAGAGTAAATGGAATTATTTTTTTTATATAAGTAGTAATGTTATTTGGGATATTTTTGGGTTTTTTTTCTAATTGTTTTACTCTTTTTTTAATTTCACAAAAAATTAATAAGTTACTAAATATTTCGTCAAATGCTAATCTTCTATAAAAAGATGACTGTTTTTCTACATCACTAACATTAATTGGATTATGTAAAGCGTATATTGCTTCATACCAGGTTGGCCACTTCATTTCGTTTAACAGTTCTTTTCTGTGCCACTCCTTAACATTTCTTAATTTTTGAATTTCTTCTTTATAAATTTTTTGAATTGTCTTGGGTGAAATTCCAGCAATAGAAGAGTATTGAGCCATTATTTTTTTAATATCTTTTTCTTTATCGGCGGGCTGTATATAATCTGGATTTGTAATTTGAAATTTATTCTTATAAAAGCCAACTTTACCACTAATTACGACTTCTTCATTGAGAGGTAAGATTTGTTTTATATAGTTTTCTCGAGAATTAAAAAAAATTACATCTATTGAGCCACACTCATCTTTACACAAGACTTTATTTGGTAGATTTCTAAATCTGGGAAAATAATATTTTACTGGTCGAACAAATATAGTTGATATCTTTCCAACCTCTAAATGATCTAGTTTTGGACAAAACCTTCTGTCGATAGCACCTGTCGGTAGATTTAAGAATAAATCTATTTTATTTTCTATGCCTCGGTCAGATAGTTTTTTGCTAATTACTGGTCCAACACCTTTAATGTTATTAATAGATAAAAATAGGTCATCAGAATTCATTTGATATATTTTTTTTAACTTATAAATATGTTATATGATTTCTAACATAGACAACTTTAGAAAAAAACTTTTGTTCCGATCTTGCCACAGAGGTACCAAGGAAATGGATCTTTTACTGGGTGGTTTCTTTAAAAAAAATTATCAAAATTTAACAGAGCATGAATTGTTAGAATTTCAAGATATATTGGAACTTACAGATAAAGCTCTTAGCGATTGGTTAATTATCAACAAAAGTAATAAAGATATTGAAAATATTGGAGTTTCAAAAAAAATTAAAGAATTCAGTTATGTCTCGTACAAAGAGAAATAGTATTGTTTATTAGCTTCATATAGTTTAATAAGTTTTTCATGGATACAAAAGCACTCGGTCAATTTCTGCCTCTTATTTTAATTTTCGTAATTTTTTATTTTTTATTAATACGTCCACAACAAAAAAAAGTTAAAGATCATAAAGCAATGGTTGATGCCGTTAGTAGGGGCGACACTGTTGTAACCGGGGGTGGCTTAATTGGTAAAGTTGTTAGAGTAATAGAAGACGACAAAGCGGAAATAGAAATTGCTGACAATGTAAATATAAAAATTATAAAATCATCTATTTCAGCAATTCTTAGCAAAACAGAGCCTAAATAAATTTGCGTGTTATACTTTTCTCGTTTTAAGGTATTTTCTATTTTATTGGTTTTTATTATTGGTTTTTATTTTTTCATTCCTAATGTTTTGCCATTAAGTAATAATACTTTATTTTCAAATAAAAAAATAAATTTAGGATTAGATTTGCAGGGTGGATCTTATCTTCTTTTGGAAATAGACTCTAAACCACTTGTTGAACAAAAACTTCAATCTAAAAGTTTAGAATTAAGAAGAGAGTTAAGAGAAAAAAATATCACATATACTACCTTTAGATCAGAAAAAGATTCTTTACTCTTTAATTTCAAAGTAGAGCAGAAAAATAATTTGGAACAACTTCTAAATGATGAAACTATAAATCCTATTATCAGTTCTGCAGCTAGAGAATTTTCGGCTATTTATCAAAACGATACTGTAACAATTTCTTTCACTGCAGATCTTTTGAGCTTAATAAAAAAAAATGCTTTAGAGCAATCTATAGAAATAGTTAGAAATAGAATTGATGAATTGGGAACAAAAGAGCCCAATATTATCACAAGAGGTTTAGATAGAATTTTGGTAGAATTACCAGGCCTAAAAGATCCTGGTGAAATAAAAAAATTACTTGGGAAAACAGCTAAATTAAACTTTAGATTTTTATCCAATTCTAATATCGATAGTTCATTGGGTGTTGATGTTTTAAATTCTCCAAAAAAAGATATTCAATATAATGTTGATAAAAGAATTATTGTATCTGGAGAAAATCTAATTGATGCGCAACCAGGTTTTGATCAATTAACCAATTCTTCCGTCGTAAATTTTAAATTAGATAATCTTGGAGCAAGAAAATTTGCAATGGCTAGTAAAGATAATATTGGCAGAAATTTAGCAATTGTTCTTGATAATGAAGTGATTAGTGCCCCAGTAATTCGAGACGCAATTATTACTGGCAACGGACAGATTTCTGGAAATTTTACGGCCCAAGAAGCAAATGAGTTAGCTATCTTACTTAGATCTGGAGCCTTACCAGCTCCTTTGAGTATTATCGAAGAAAGATCTGTCGGCCCTGATCTTGGCAAAGAATCTGTTCAAAACGGAATTTTTTCTCTCATAATTGGTTTCTTATTAGTAGTCATTTATATGTTTTATAACTATCGAATTTTTGGTTTGTTTTCTAATATTTCTCTTCTATTTAATTTGATGTTGATTGTATCGACCTTAAGCATCTTAGGTTCGACATTAACATTGCCGGGTATAGCTGGAATTATTTTAACAGTTGGCTTGGCTGTGGATTCAAATGTTTTAATATATGAAAGAATTAAAGAAGAATTAAAAATAGAAAAAAATAATTTAATAGCCTTTGATACCGCCTATAAAAAAGTTTTAACAACAATTCTAGACTCTAATATTACAACTTTAATAGCAGCAATTGTTTTATACTTTATGGGCTCTGGGCCAGTTAAAGGTTTTGCCATAACACTAGCAATAGGAATAATTTCAACTTTTTTCACCACTTATGTATTTGGTAGATTTCTAGTGTCTATTTATATTAAAAAAAATAAAGAAGCATTAGTCAGGATTTAAGTATGAGTTTATACGGTAAAAAATATAATTTTTTAAAATATAAAAAAAGTTTTATGGCTGTTTCGTTAATATTTTTTGTTCTCTCTATTTTGTTATTTTATATAAAAGGACTTAATCTCGGTATTGATTTCAAAGGCGGAACAGTTATAGAAATGAAATTTGATCAACCAAATAATTCTGATGATATTAGAAAATCATTATTAAAAATTGATCTTGGAGATGTTAAAGTAAAAGAATTTGGATCTAATAAGGAATTTTTGGCAACTATTGAGCAAAAAGGTAAAAATAATGATTTCGTTAACTCAATTAAAATCCAATTAGAGAAAGACTTGAATAAAAAAATTGATTTTAGACGAATTGAAGTAGTCGGTTCTAAAGTTAGCAAAGAATTAACCATGGATGGGATTTACTCTGTAATTATAGCGCTTACATTAATGTTAGTTTATATCTGGTTTAGGTTTGAATGGCAGTTTAGCCTGGGATCGATAATAGCTCTGGTGCATGATGTTATTATTACTATCGGCGTTTTTAGCTTGATAGGGTATGAATTCAATTTATCTATTGTAGCAGCAATTTTAACAATTGTTGGTTACTCGATGAATGATACTGTTATTATTTATGACAGAATAAGAGAGTTTCTAAGAAAAGATGATAAGCAAGATATAATTGAATTAATTAACGATTCTATTAATTCCACTTTATCCAGAACATTAAAAACATCCGGCACAACTTTATTGGCTTTAATTTCTATTTATTTTTTTGGGGGTGAAATTTTAAAAGGTTTTTCGTTTGCATTAATATGGGGAATTATAATCGGAACATACTCGTCTATATTTATTGCATCACCAATATTAATATACTTTAATGTTAAACGAAATTGGGAAGAAGTAATCGATAACACACCTTAAAATACTATGCACTCTTAGAATATTTTTTTTCTAAAATTTTCTTCAAATACTGTCCGGTATAACTTTCTTTAACATTAATAATTTGCTCTGGAGATCCTTCAAACAATAATGTTCCACCTTTATCACCTCCTTCTGGTCCCATATCAATAATCCAGTCAGCTGTTTTTATAACTTCCATATTGTGCTCAATCACAATAACAGTGTTTCCTTTTTGAACAAATGCTTGCAACACCTCTAGTAGTTTTTTAACATCATGAACATGAAGACCAGTTGTTGGTTCATCTAGGATGTAAATTGTTCTTCCAGTAGACCTTTTGGACAGTTCTTTTGCAAGTTTAATTCTTTGCGCTTCACCACCAGATAGGGTCGTCGCTTGCTGTCCGATTTTCATATAACCCAAACCAACTTTTTGTAGTGTTAACAATTTATCTCTAATAGTTGGAATGTTTTCAAAAAAAACAACACTTTCATCCACTGACATATTCAAAACATCTGCTATACTTTTATCTTTGTGACGAACTTCTAACGTTTCTCTATTATATCTTTTCCCTTTGCAAATATCGCACTCCACATAAACGTCGGGTAAAAAATGCATTTCATAGGTTATAACACCATCACCTTCGCAGGCTTCGCACCTTCCGCCTTTAACATTAAATGAAAATCTACCAGGTTTGTAACCGCGTGATTTTGATTCAGGTAAATTGGTAAACCAATCTCTGATGGGTGTGAATGCTCCAGAATAGGTTGCTGGATTTGATCTTGGAGTTCTTCCTATCGGGGATTGATCTATATCAATAATTTTATCTAAATACTCATATCCTTTTAAACCCTTAAATGGTTGAGGCATATTCCGAGTAATGATTTTGTTAATCATTAAATTTAACGCTCTATACAAAGTGTGTAAAATTAAAGTTGATTTGCCACTGCCAGAAACTCCAGTAACACATGTAAAGGTTCCTAGTGGAATTTTTACTGAAATATTTTTTAAATTATTTCCGGTTGCACCAATTAGCTGGAGATATTTTCCATTAACAGCTGATCGTCTATTTTTTGGTAAAGATATAATTTTTCTTCCCGATAAATAGTCCCCAGTTAAGCTATTCTTGTCTTTTGCAATATATTCGTATGTACCTTGTGAAACTATTTGACCCCCATGAATTCCTGCTCCGGGACCTATATCAATTATATGATCTGAATGAAGCATTGCCTCTTCATCATGCTCTACAACTATTACAGTATTACCAAGGTCCCTTAATCGTTTAAGAGCTTCTATAAGTTTTATATTATCTTTTTGATGCAATCCTATTGACGGTTCATCTAGAACGTAAAGAACACCTGTAAGACCTGATCCAATTTGAGACGCAAGACGTATGCGTTGAGATTCTCCTCCTGATAAAGTTCCAGATCCTCTGGATAAATTTAGATAATCTAGACCTACATTGATTAAAAAATTTAATCTTTCGTTAATTTCCTTCAAAATATGTGAGGCTATTTGATTTTCTTTATCAGAAAGAATTGTGTGCAAAGACTTAAACCAAGTATAAGCATCTTTAATTGAAAATTTTGCTACTTCACTTATATTTTTGTTGTTAATTTTTACGCAAAGAGCCTCTTCTTTTAATCTAAATCCAGAACAACGCTCGCATATTTTTTCATTTTGATACTGTTCAATCTCTTCTTTCTTCCAATCACTATCAGTTTCTAGATATCTTCTCTCCAAATTATTGATCACTCCCTCAAATTTTTTTTTATTTGAGTATTTTTCATAACCATCATCATAACTAAATTTAATTTCTTCGTTATCTGAACCATACAAAATTATATCCTGCTGTTGTTTTGATAATTTTTTCCATTCTGTGTCTAATGAAAATTTGTAATGACTAGCTAAAGCGGCTAAAGTTTGGGCGTAGTATAAACTTGATGAATTTGCCCAAGGTTTAATTGCTCCATCTATTAATGAAAGCCTCTCGTCTGGAACAACTAATTTTGGATCAATATATAAATCAACTCCTAAACCCTCACATTCTGAACAAGCACCATAGGGGCTATTGAATGAAAAAAGCCTTGGCTCAATTTCTTCTATTGTAAAACCACTTTCTGGACATGCAAATTTTGATGAAAAAATCATTTTTTCGTCCTTTTGATGTTCCTTGGGCATGTTCTCATTGACATGTTCAACATAAACTAGGCCGTCAGATAAGCTTAGTGCACTTTCCAAACTTTCTGCCATTCTTTTTTGTTCTTCTTTTTTGTTTAAAAATTTATCTATTAAGACATCAAGGTTATGATTAATTTTTTTATTAAGCTCGGGTGTTTTTTCAATATCATATAGTTTTTCATCAATTTTTATTTTTGCGAAACCTCTCTTTTTTAAAGATAGTATTTCTTTTTTGTATTCACCTTTTCTTCCTCTTACTATGGGAGAATAAATTGATATTCGTGATGGTTTTGGTAAATCCATGATTTTATCAACCATCTCGGAAATAGTTTGGGATCTTATTGGAAGCCCTGTGAAAGGAGAGTAGGGAATACCAACTCTAGCATACAATACCCTCATATAATCATATATTTCAGTAACTGTGGCGACGATTGATCTTGGGTTTTTAGATGTCGTTTTTTGTTCTATAGAAATAGCAGGAGATAAACCTTCGATTAAATCTACGTTAGGTTTTTTCATACGATCTAAAAACTGTCTTGCATAGGAGGATAAACTTTCTACATATCTTCTCTGACCTTCTGCATAAATTGTATCAAATGCTAACGAAGATTTTCCAGATCCAGAAAGACCAGTGATCACGACAAATTGATCTCTTGGAATTTCAACAGATAAATTTTTTAAATTGTGCTCTTTTGCACCTTTAACAACAATTTTTTTAAGCATTTAGCTTGTGGATATAAGTAATTTTATTCATTTAACATGCGGTATATGGTATAAATATATCATCTTATTATTAATACTAACACAAATGAAGTTATATATATGGCTGGAAGTTTAAATAAAGTTTTATTGATCGGTAGACTAGGAAACGATCCTGAAATTAAACAGATGCAAAATGGTAAAAGCGTTGCAAGACTTAGCGTTGCAACCAGTGAGAATTGGAAAGATAAAAATTCTGGAGAAAAAAAAGAAAAAACTGAATGGCATCGTGTAGTTATTTTTAACGA